>NZ_JBEWZG010000001.1:5291-1157986 GCF_045310505.1 Aquirufa novilacunae | reverse complement strand
CCTATTTAAGATAGGAGGCGAACCTGCTGAACTGAAACATCTAAGTAAGCAGAGGAAGAGAAAACAAAAGTGATTCCGTAAGTAGTGGCGAGCGAACGCGGATTAGCCCAAACCAGTGTTGTTGCGGCAAGACTGGGGTTGTAGGACCACGATATCGATTATATAAATCAACGAGAACTGTCTGGGAAGGCAGGCCATAGAAGGTGAGAGCCCTGTATTGGTAAGTTTATGTAATTGTAGTGGTATCCTGAGTAGGGGGGGACTGGAGAAATCCCCTTTGAATCTGCCGGCACCATCCGGTAAGGCTAAATACTACCAAGAGACCGATAGTGAACGAGTACTGTGAAGGAAAGGTGAAAAGTACCCTGAGTAAGGGGGTGAAAAGACCCTGAAACCATACGCTTACAAGCGGTCGGAGCCCTTTCGTGGGGTGACGGCGTGCCTTTTGCATAATGAGCCTACGAGTTACTTTCACTGGCGAGGTTAATCACGTTGACGTGAGCAGCCGGAGCGAAAGCGAGTCTGAATAGGGCGCTTAGTCAGTGGGAGTAGACGCGAAACTTTGTGATCTACCCATGAGCAGGTTGAAGCTCCGATAACACGGAGTGGAGGACCGAACCAGTTTACGTTGAAAAGTATTTGGATGACTTGTGGGTAGGGGTGAAAGGCCAATCAAACTGAGAAATAGCTCGTACTCCCCGAAATGTTTTTAGGAACAGCCTCGGGGTTAAGTTTTAAGCAGGTAAAGCTACCGATAGGACTAGGGGGAGTCAAATCCTACCAAATCCTGACGAACTCTGAATGGCTTAAAATATACCCGGGAGTGAGGGCTGGGGTGCTAAGGTCCCAGTCCGAGAGGGAAAGAACCCAGACCAACAGCTAAGGTCCCAAAATCTTTACTAAGTTGAACTAAGGAAGTCTGATTGCAGTGACAGCCAGGATGTTAGCTTGGAAGCAGCTATTCATTTAAAGAGTGCGTAACAGCTCACTGGTCGAGCGAGGCGGGCATCGATAATAAACGGGCATCAAGTAAAGTACCGAAGCTTTGGATTATATTTATATACTGGTAGGGGAGCATTCTGATCTGCGGAGAAGGTGAAGCGACGAGCTTTGCTGGAGCGTTCAGAAAAGCAAATGTAGGCATGAGTAACGATAATGAGGGCGAGAAACCCTCACGCCGAAAGACTAAGGTTTCCTCAGCTATGCTAATCAACTGAGGGTTAGTCGGGGGCTAAGGGTCTAGCGAAGGCGACAACCTAATGCACAACAGGTTAATATTCCTGTACTTACTTATTGGGCAAATAGATGACGGAGATTACAGGTTACCAGATACTGACGGAATAGTGTCTTTGAGAGGCGGCAGCAATGCCAAAACGAGTGTAGTGAGTAAACTTCCAAGAAAAGTCTAGGCGTGTATAACTGATAAGTAACCCGTACCGTAAACCGACACAGGTGGTCGAGAAGAATATTCTAAGGCGCTCGAGTGAATCACGGCTAAGGAACTCGGCAAATTAACCCTGTAACTTCGGGATAAAGGGAGCCACGAGCAATCGTGGCCGCAGAGAAATGGCCCAGGCGACTGTTTAACAAAAACACATGGCTTTGCTAAATCGAAAGATGACGTATAAGGCCTGACACCTGCCCGGTGCTGGAAGGTTAAGGGGGGATGTTAGCCGCAAGGCGAAGCATTGAACTGAAGCCCCAGTAAACGGCGGCCGTAACTATAACGGTCCTAAGGTAGCGAAATTCCTTGTCGGGTAAGTTCCGACCTGCACGAATGGTGTAACGAT
This sequence comes from Aquirufa novilacunae, assembly GCF_045310505.1. NCBI lineage: Bacteria > Pseudomonadati > Bacteroidota > Cytophagia > Cytophagales > Flectobacillaceae > Aquirufa > Aquirufa novilacunae. Next base: position 1,156,196 of record NZ_JBEWZG010000001.1, on the reverse strand, counting down.
CTGGGCACTGTCTCAGCCGTGAGCTCGGTGAAATTGTAGTAACGGTGAAGATGCCGTTTACCCGCAACGGGACGGAAAGACCCCATGAACCTTTACTATAGCTTAGCATTGAGTTTTGGTACTGGATGTGTAGGATAGGTGGGAGGCTGTGAGCCGGTGTCGCTAGGCATCGGGGAGCCAACGTTGAAATACCACCCTTCTTGTACTGGAATTCTAATCCCCAAAGGGGAGACATTGCTTGGTGGGTAGTTTGACTGGGGTGGTCGCCTCCAAAAGAGTAACGGAGGCTTTCAAAGGTTCCCTCAGCACGCTTGGTAACCGTGCGTAGAGTGCAATAGCAAAAGGGAGCTTGACTGTGAGACCGACAAGTCGATCAGGTACGAAAGTAGGATATAGTGATCCGGTGGTTTAGTATGGAACAGCCATCGCTCAAAGGATAAAAGGTACTCTGGGGATAACAGGCTGATCTCCCCCAAGAGCTCACATCGACGGGGAGGTTTGGCACCTCGATGTCGGCTCGTCACATCCTGGGGCTGGAGAAGGTCCCAAGGGTTCGGCTGTTCGCCGATTAAAGTGGCACGCGAGCTGGGTTCAGAACGTCGTGAGACAGTTCGGTCCCTATCTGTTGTGGGCGTAGGAATATTGACAGGTTCTGACTTTAGTACGAGAGGACCGAGTTGGACTGACCGCTGGTATATCAGTTGTTCTGCCAAGGGCATAGCTGAGTAGCCACGTCGGGACCAGATAAGCGCTGAAAGCATCTAAGTGCGAAACTGACCTGAAGATGAGTATTCCATGAAGGGTCCGTGTAGACGACACGGTCGATAGGCTACAGATGTAAAGACAGTAATGTCAAAGTCGAGTAGTACTAATTACCCGAAAGCTTACCTTTTATTAATTTACACACTGCTGTTTATTTTATCTCACAATATGGCTAAAGGCTAAAACCTTGCAAAAAGTATGGAGCCGATAGGACGGGTGTTCACCTCTTCCCATCTCGAACAGAGAAGTTAAGCCCCGCACCGCTGATGATACTGGGATCAAACCCGGGAAAGTAAGTAAGCTCCAAGTTATTTAAAAAAGACCGCCTCCAAGGAGAGCGGTTTTTTTTTGCATAACAGTCACTAGTCACTAGTCGCCGCTATGCGGCTTAGTCGTCACTTCGTGACTTAGTCGACTGCGTCTTAGTTGAAATTAGAGAATAGATTATAGAGTATAGATAGGACTCTCGACTAGCGACTAGCGACTAGCGACTATACTCTACACGAAGTGCACACCCCCTGAATCAACAAATTACTCTCCTGCTTAATAAACCCAGCGGGAAGAACAATGGTGGGGATGTGTACGGTTTCTAGGCAGGTAGTTTGGCCGCATTGATTGCATTTGAAATGCACGTGGTCGTGTTGGTGGTTATGATCACCTTGGTGACATAGTTCTTTACACAGAGCGTATTTCACGCCTCCGTTATCATCTAAAACTTTGTGTAATAATCCTGATGAAAGGAAAGTCTTGAGTGTACGATAAATGGTTACACGGTCGTATTGCTCACTCAGCTTTTGTTCAATATCTCCCTGACTTAAGGCAAAATCTACCGATTGAAAAGAAGACAGAACGTCTAGTCTGCAAGGGGTTGATCGTAGATCAAAGTCTGAAAGGGAATACGTGGAACTCATTTAGCCTAAATGTTCGGTTTGCAATTTGACCATATTTTGGTAAATACCCGATTTCTTCTTCATTAAATCTTCGTGTGAACCGGATTCTACGATCTTGCCTTCTTCCATCACGATGATCAAATCGGCTGAACGAATGGTAGATAATCGGTGTGCGATGATCAAACTCGTTCGGTTTTTCATGAGTTCTTCTAGAGCGGATTGCACCCACTTTTCTGATTCTGAATCGAGTGCACTCGTGGCTTCGTCTAATAATAAGAACTTCGGGTTTTTGAGAATGGCCCGGGCGATGGCGATACGTTGTCTTTGGCCACCTGATAATTTTACACCGCGTTCGCCTACCATGGTATCCCATTTCTCTGGGAAGGATTCGACGAATTCTTTGGCATAGGCTAATTCGGCAGCGGATTCTATTTCTTCTTGGGTAGCGCCTGGTTTACCGTAGGCAATATTTTCACGGATGGTTCCACCGAATAAAAGAACTTCTTGTGGTACTAGGGCAACCATTTTACGCCAATCAGTGATGTCAATATCTGCGATGGCACGATCTCCCAAGGAAATTGAGCCTGACGAAGGTTCGTAAAAACGCATCAACAATTGGGCAAGTGTCGATTTACCTGTTCCTGAGGTGCCTACGATGGCTACTTTTTGGCCTGGTTCAATGGTAAAGTTGATCCCTTTAATGATTTGAACCGATGGGCGTGAAGGGTAAGAGAACTCGAGGTCTTGTACTTTGATTCGACCGAAAGTTACTGCAGAAGCGGTGGAATCACGTGTTAGATCAATCTCCGACGGATCACCTAAGATTTCTAGAATTCGGTCTGAGGCACCAATTGTCTTCTGTAACTGGGCATAAATGTCGCCTAACCCTCCCACGGAGCCTCCGATGAAGGCCGTGTAGAAAATGAAGGTTAATAGATCTGCTAAGATTAAATCACCTTGGGCCACAAGAGCGGCACCGTACCAAACGACTCCCACAATTCCACCGAATAAAGCAAAGATTACAAAGCTTACAAAACCTCCACGTAGCGTTGCAGCTTTCAAAGCTTCTCCTACTACCTTATTTAAGGAAGTGGTGTAGCGATCTACCTCGTATTTTTCGTTGGTGAAGGCTTTGACAGCTTGAATCGAAGTCAAGGTTTCTTCGACGATGATATTGGTGTTAGCGAGTTCGTCTTGGGCTTTTTTGGAAATCTTCCGTATGAACTTACCGAACACGATTGCTGAAATCACCAGAACAGGGAAGGTGGCTAACATGAACAAAGTCAGCTTCCAGGAGATGTAGGTAATTAACGCCACACCACCTACGAGTGTGAAAACCTGGCGGAAGAATTCGGCTAAGGTGATTGATAATACGTCTTGTAATTGCGTGATATCTGATGTGATACGGCTCATTAACTCACCTACGCGTCTTTTCTCGAAATGGAAAATGGGAAGGGTGATGATTTTAGCGTATAAAGTCTGACGCACATCTCGCATGGCTTTCTCAGAGACTTGCGCAAAGGTATAGATGCGGAAGAAAGAGAGAATGGCTTGTACGATTAAAACCGCGAAAAAGAACAGGGTAACTTCGTTGATTTTATACTCCGATTTGCCTTCGATGACCTTCGTCATTTCACCGATTAAAAGAGGAAAGCTTAGGGTTGTCAGGTTAGAAAGTAAGAGAAATGCCATCCCGATAATGAAGGTCCACTTATAGGGAACGACAAAACGGAAGATCTTGATGGCCTTAGAAAGGCCTTGTTTGCTTACTTTAACGGCATCTTTTGGATCTACTCCTCCGCCTATATCACCGTGCTGTTTTTTTGCCATCTTATTTTTTATCTGCTTCTCCGCGGTAGCTTGAATCGAGGAATAATCGATTCGCTTCCGGGTCAGTCAATATCTTTGCTAATGTTGTTTTAGGCTTTTGTTTCCAATAGGAATCCACAATTCGCCATCCTACCCATCGGCCAATGCCGCCTGGACATGCTGGGCCAATTTCGGTCGTTTTTGGTCGTTCGTCCAGGTACTTTGACTTGATAGCCTTATCGGTACTGAATAACAATTTACGATCAATAAAATGTTCCCAAACTTCTTTTTGGAAGGCATTCGTCTCCGCAATTTCTTGTTGAGTATAGCCAAAAAGGAGGCTGTCAGGCACGGATGGCAAAATCGTTTTCGTGAAAACGTAGCCCTTTCCATACCAAATCATATCGCTTAATAAACTGACATCATTATCTGTTTGTTTAATTAAATAGGCAGAATACTGCAGGATGATTTGAGCCACCAGCGCTTGAGGTTCTAGCTTACGCAGCTGGTATTCGTAGACATTAGGGGCTTTGTAAAGACCTTTCGAGCCCATAAAGTAGTCTAAACCCACGATAATCAGGGAGTCCGAAACGACTAAATTTTGGGCAGTATATTCTCCGCCACCGATCCCACCAAATCCCGAGAATACGGTTCTGATTTTGGGTGTTTTGACACCTGGAAACTCTTGCTGAATCTTAGTGAAGGCCTCTTTTAACTCTTTTTCTAGCGCATCACCACCGAAAAAACCAGCCTCTTGACTTTGATCATAGAACTTGCGTAAATCCGGATTCGCATACAAACGGAATAAATCCTGAGCTAAATACGGGGCATTCGAAGGGGTTGCACCGAAATAGCCAACGCTGATTTCGGGGTGCTTCGACAGCAAAGTTGCCATTTCTGCCTCCGATTTCGTGGATGCCATTTCTCGCTCTACACGCTGGAAATCCCACTCGATGGTAACGGCCGAAGCCTCCTTTTCTGAAGAACAGGACCAAAGCAGCAAACTGAAAAGTACAGCGTAGAGAATTTTCATTATCCTAAACGAGCTAGCAATTCTTGTAAGGATTGAATCTTGGTTTCCGCGTCCGCTAATTTCTGTCTTTCGCGCTCCACTAAATCTGGTTTCGCATTCGCCACGAATTTCTCGTTCGCTAATTTTGCTTCGACAGATTTTTTGAAACCTAACAGGTACGCTAATTCTTTCTCTGATTCCGCCTTCACAACGGCTGGATCTTCGTCATTAGCTAAGGGAACGAAGAATTGATCCGCCTTTACTACGAAAGTTTGGGCATCAGCCACCGCATCAGAAACAAAAGTGATAGACTCTAAGTTCGCTAGTTTCACTAAGATGGCCACTACAGGGGCATAAGCCGCTTGATTCTCCGCTTTAACGTGAAGTGCTAAAGCTAACTTAGGCGATAGCTGTTTCGAATTACGAATCTCGCGAATCTTCGTTACCACTTCGAATACGACATCGAATTGAGCTACTAGCGCAGTATCAACAGGGCCTGCTATTGGGAATTCCGCTTTGCAAATGGATTCTCCTTCTGCACGCTCATCGATCACCTGCCAGATTTCCTCCGTAATGAATGGCATGTACGGGTGCATCAAACGCATTAATGAATCGAATAAACTCAATGCATCCCGTAGCGTGTCGGCGTGAATCGGGCTTTGGTACGCTGGCTTGATGATCTCCAAGTATTTACCGCAGAAGTCATCCCAAACTAAGTTATAGATGCTTAAAAGGGCATCGGAAATCCGGAATTTGCTGAAGTCATCTTGAACATCGAGGATGGTTTGGTTTAATTTCGATGTAAACCAAGCCGTCGCTAACACGTGTTCTGGTAGGGAAGCTCCAGGAACTACTTCTAAACCGCGTAGTAGTCTGAAGGCATTCCAAATTTTGTTCGAGAAGTTACGCCCTTGTTCGCACAACTTGTCATCGAACAATAAGTCGTTTCCAGCTGGTGCGGAGAATAATAATCCAGAACGGACGCCATCTGCACCGAAACGCTCGATTAACTCCAAAGGATCAGGCGAGTTGCCTAATGATTTGGACATCTTACGACCTTGCTTATCGCGAACGATACCCGTTAAATACACATTCTTGAACGGCAATTCTTCTCTCCACTCGTAACCCGCCATGACCATGCGCGCCACCCAGAAGAATAAAATATCCGGTCCAGTTACGAGATCGTTTGTTGGGTAATAGTACTTAATCTCTTCGTTATCCGGGTTTTCGATACCATCAAAAACCGAAATAGGCCAAAGCCAAGACGAGAACCAGGTATCCAATACGTCTGGATCTTGTGTCAAATCATCCTCCACTAAGGCATATAGCTGGTATTTGTCTCTAGCGATGCGAAGCGCCTCTTTTTTATCTTTCGCCACGATCACCGTGCCGTCCTCTAAATAGAAGGCTGGGATTTGTTGGCCCCACCACAATTGACGGGAAATACACCAATCACGTACGTTTTCCATCCAAGAACGGTAGGTGTTCTTGAATTTCGCTGGATGCAATTGGATGTTATCATTCATTACATTGTCTAGCGCAGGTTTCGCCATTTCCTCCATCTTCATGAACCATTGCAAAGACAATTTCGGCTCGATCACCGCGCCCGTTCTTTCTGAAGTTCCTACGGTCGATTTGTATTCGTCTGTTTTGGTCAAATACCCTTCTTCCGTTAATTGTTTCACGATGCGCTTGCGAGCCTCGAAACGATCAACACCCACGAATAATACTGCTTTCTCGTTCAACGTTCCATCGTCATTTAAGATGTCGATTACTGGTAACTTATGCTTTAAGCCTAACTCGTAGTCATTTAAATCGTGTGCAGGCGTCACTTTTAAGCAACCTGTTCCAAAATCCAAGGTCACATATTCATCCGGAATAATGCTGATTTCGCGATCGATTAAGGGGATGCGTACTTTCTTGCCATGCAAGTGAACGTAGCGTTCGTCCCCTGGATTCACACAAATCGCCGCATCCGCCATGATGGTTTCTGGACGTGTCGTGGCAATCGTTACCGATCCGCTGCCATCTACGAGGGGATATTGGATGTGGTATAATTTGGCCTGAACATCCTTGTAAATAACTTCTTCTTCTGATAAAGCGGTTTTCCCTTGCGGATCCCAGTTCACCATACGCACGCCGCGGTAGATTAAACCTTTGTTGTATAAACGAACAAACGTATCGATAACTGCTTGATATAGAGATGGTTCCATCGTGAATCGCGTACGATCCCAATCACAAGAAGCCCCTAATTTCTTTAATTGATCGAGGATAATTCCACCGTATTTATCCTTCCATTCGAAGGCATATTGTAGGAATTCCTCGCGGGTAATATCGGATTTCGCAATCCCTTTTTCCTTCAACATCGCCACTACTTTCGCCTCTGTCGCGATGGAAGCGTGGTCCGTTCCCGGTACCCAGCAGGCCTCTTTGCCCTCCATACGCGCCTTCCGAATCAAGACATCTTGAATCGTATTGTTCAGCATATGGCCCATATGTAGCACCCCAGTGACGTTAGGAGGAGGAATAACGATGGTGTAAGCCTCTTTCTCTGGGTTCGGTTTCGAAGCAAAAAGCTTGTTTTCTAACCAGTAAGCATACCATTTTTGTTCAATTTCCTGCGGGGCGTAATTCTTATCTATCATATGTGTTCTATAAGCCTACAAAGATAATTGATTTAGGCCAAAGGTGAGGGTGGTTTTTAAAACAATTCGCCGTAATTTTGGTTGAAATAGCGTTATGATGGTAGTCGGAATTTTACTTTGGTTAGGGACATTTTTAGGAATGGAAGGCGTGGCTTGGTTCACCCATAAATACATTATGCACGGCATTATGTGGAATTGGCACGAATCCCACCACGTACATCACAAGAATAAGCTGGAGAAGAATGACTTATTCTCCGTGGTTTTCGGGATCTCTTCTACCTTAACCATCATCGTGGGGGCTGAAATTCCGGAGTATTGGCCACTTTTTTGGATTGGATTAGGCATCGCGACCTATGGCCTTTTCTATTTTATTTTCCACGATATCATCGTGCACCGTCGAATCAAGATTAAATACAAGGCGGGTTCTGCCTATATGAAGCGCATCATGAAAGCGCATTATGTGCACCACGAGGTGCATACAAAAAAAGGCGCAGAGGCTTTTGGCTTCCTCTACGCCCCTAAAAAATACCAATAATTTATTTCACGAAACCGACTCCTACCGTTGAATTTGAGAATTCATCGATCAGGATAAAGGCTCCATTGGCTGGATTTGCTGCATATTGATCGGCAGCAATCGGTTGTGCCGTGCGCAAAGCAATGGTACCAATCTCATTAAGTTGCAAACCGGAGACACCTTCTGTAGCTGTTTGAGTCGCCACGTCTAGACGTTCCGTAATTTGTGAAATTTTCGCCTTCGTTATATTAATTCCGTGTTGCAATAAATACGTTTTACCTGGAGTTAATGCTGTGTGATCTAACCAGCAAACTTGGGCTGAAAAATCTTTCCATTGTGGAGCCTGATCTTCCGAAGCTAATACAAGCGTATTTCCACGCGAAATATCGATGTCTGTCGTTAGAGTGATCGTTACCGAATCTCCGGCGATTGCCTGCGATAGTTTGTTGTCAAATTTCTCAATCGTCGCAATCGTACTCTCTTGACCCGTAGGCAAGACGCGAATGCTGTCGCCCACTTTAAACGTGCCTGAACTGATTTTACCCGCATAACCACGGTAATCGTGGTAGGCTTCGGTCATCGGTCTCACCACAAATTGAACCGGGAAACGAGCTGGTGCATGTGCTAGGGTAGAGGCATATTCGAAGGCTTCTAATTCGCCTAAGAGTGTATTGCCGCTAAACCAAGGCATTTCGCTAGCCTTTTGGGTGATGTTTTGGCCGTACAAAGAAGAAATAGGCAAGAAGCTGATTTCCTGTCCTTCGAAAGTCGTTTGAGCGACTAATTCGGAAAGACTTTCTTTGATGGCATTAAATGTCGATTCTTGGTATTGCACTAGGTCCATCTTGTTTACACAGATGATCACTTTCGGGATGCGCAACATCGCGGCGATCGACAAGTGTCGAGCCGTTTGTTCAACCACACCTTGGCGGGCATCCACTAGGATTAAGGAAACCTTCGCGTTCGAGGCACCTGTCACCATGTTACGCGTGTATTCCACGTGACCCGGGGTATCCGCAATGATGTACTTGCGGGTAGGTGTGGAGAAATAAATGTGCGCCACATCGATAGTGATTCCTTGCTCGCGCTCGGCGATCAAGCCATCAGTCAAAAGAGATAAGTCTAAAAAGTCTAGTCCCTTGCGTTTAGAAGCACTTTCAAGGGCCTCTATTTTATCTTTGGTAATCGAATTAGTCTCGTATAATAGGCGACCGATTAAGGTACTTTTTCCATCATCAACGGAACCTGCGGTAGCTATGCGTAAAATATCCATGTGTTCTTGTCTTTGATTGAATTAAAAATAACCTTGTTGCTTTCTCTTTTCCATGGCGGCCTCTGAACGTTTGTCGTCGATACGCGCCCCTCTTTCGGATATTTCGGCAGAAAGAATCTCTTCAATAATCACATCGATATCGGTAGCATCCGAAGAAACCGCCGCTGTACAAGTCATATCGCCCACTGTTCTAAAACGAACTGTTGCCTCGAAAGGAATCTCATCTGCCTCCTTATTCAGGTATTCAGAATCTGCCCAAAGCATTCCATCCCGCTCAATCACCTGGCGTTTGTGCGAATAATAGATGCTCGGGATCTCCATCTTTTCTTCTTTGATGTAGTTCCAAACATCCAGTTCCGTCCAGTTCGAAATCGGAAAAACACGAACGTTTTCACCCACCGCGATGCGGCCGTTTAGCATATCAAATAATTCAGGTCTTTGGCGTTTTGCATCCCATTGCCCAAAATCATCACGCACCGAGAATATCCGCTCCTTCGCTCTCGCCTTCTCTTCATCGCGTCTCGCCCCACCGATACAAGCATCGAATTTGAATTCCTCGATGGTATCTAATAAGGTAACCGTTTGCAATACATTACGTGAGGCATATTTACCAGACTCTTCTTTCGCTTTTCCTTGGTCGATGGAATCTTGCACATAGCGCACGATTAATTCCGCTCCCGTTTCTTTCGCTAACCAATCTCTAAATTCAATCGTCTCTGGGAAATTATGTCCCGTGTCGATGTGCACTAATGGGAAGGGGATTTTACCTGGGAAGAAAGCCTTTTGGGCTAAACGAACTAAGGTAATCGAATCCTTTCCTCCTGAGAAAAGTAGGGCTGGGCGCTCAAATTGCGCCGCTACTTCGCGAAGAATGTAAATGGATTCATCCTCTAGTTGGCGAGGAAAATGGCCAATTTTGTCTTGTATTGTCTGCATATATTAGGCGTGTAAACCACATTCTTTTTGTGAATTCTCCCACCACCAACGTCCTGCACGCGGATGTTCACCTTCCGAAATTGCTCGTGTACACGGCGCGCATCCGATAGAAATGAACCCTTTTTTGTGCAAGGGGTTTTGGGGAATCTTGTGATCTGTTAAGTATTTTTCTAAAGTGCTAAAATCCCAATCAATCAGTGGATTAATCTTGAATAATTGACGGCTATCATCCCATTCTAAGATGGGCATGTCCGCTCTGTTTTCTGATTGTTCGGCGCGTAATCCGGTAATCCAAACCTTGGCTCCCTTTAATGCGCGCGATAATGGCTCCATTTTTCGAACAAAACAACACTCTTTTCGGTTCTCTACAGAAACATAGAAGGAGTTAAACCCTTTTTCAGCCACCAGTTTTTCGACGGCAAGCGTAGAAGGGAAAAAGGTTTGAATGGAGATACCGTATTTTTTTATCGTTAAATCCATCAACTCATAAGACTCTTGAAATTGACGGCCGGTATCGAGGGTAAAGATTTCGATATTCGATTTTGTACTCGCTATGGCCTGCGTTATCGCTTGATCTTCTTGCCCAAAGGAGCTAGAAAAGACGATTTTTTCTCCCGCAAAATACGAAGCAATGAACTGAATGCGTTCCGGGAGGTTTCTAGAAAGGAGCTCTTTTTCGAGGTTTGCAGGTGCCATAAAACGATATTTACACAAAGGTACATATTGTCTATTGAATAACTATACTAATAAATAAAAAAATAATTAGCTATCTTCGAGTGTCATGCGAATCGGTTCAGAAATTTTATTGGATTTACCTTTTGGAGACGAAGAAGAGAGCTTGTTAGATGTTCGCAATCTAAAGAATTTAGTGCGTCACGGCGAGGGACTTCGGCTGGAGTTCAAGATGAAGGTGAAATATCCGGAGAAGATCGTCAAAGAATTAGTGGCTTTTGCGAATACCGAAGGTGGCCATCTTTTTGTAGGGGTGAGTGATGCGGGCGTTATAGAAGGAGTGAAATTCGCCGAAGAAGAGCAATTTTTATTAGAGAGAGCCATCGAGAAATATTGTTTCCCTGCCTTCACCTACCGCGCGTATCGAATTCGATTAGATAATGGGCGGGAAGTTTTGGTCTATCAAGTTTATGAAAGTGTGGATAAACCTCATTTTGTCCAACTCGAAACGGATTCGCATCCCATCTGCTATGTGCGCGTGAAAGATCGCACTATTCAAGCGAGCAAAGAAATGAAGCAAATTCTCAGAAGGGAGAACGAGGAGGGGATTAGCTTTGCCTACGGAGATGTAGAACGTTTTCTATTGGATTACGTGCGGGAGAAGGGTAAAATTACCTTATCAGAATTAGCAATGGAGGCTAAAATTCCTACCTGGCTGGCTTCCAGAAAATTAGTGCTTTTAGTATTAACACGAGTGCTCAAAATCGAGCCAGGAGAATCGGTTGACACCTACGTCTTAAATTAATTTCACAGGAAGTTCATTATCAGGAAATTAAATCTATATTTGCATCCGTTTCTTGAAATATTTCAAGAAAACAGATAGAAATAGTACAATTTTGTGCATTTTTTGCACTTATTTAGTAATCAAAACAAAGCCGCTTGATAAGACTTTTACTCCCTAGAGATTAATAATGGAACACAAACACAAAAGTAAAGCCACAGCCGCAGGTTTGTTAGTGGCAATGGGGATCATTTATGGAGATATTGGAACATCTCCATTATATGTAATGCAATCAATCATCGGAGATAATCCGATTAATTCATTAACCGTTTTAGGTGGATTATCTTGTATTTTTTGGACGTTGACGTTACAGACGACTTTAAAATATGTAATTTTAATTTTACGGGCAGATAACAAGGGTGAAGGCGGAATCTTTGCCCTTTTTGCGTTAGTAAGACGTCATGCAAAGTGGCTTACCTTTCCTGCCATTATCGGTGGTGCGACTCTCTTAGCCGATGGAATTATTACACCGCCCATCTCAGTTTCTTCTGCGATTGAAGGATTAAAGATGCTTCATCATGCGGATGGAACGCCATTTGTGACGGACACGGTTCCTATTGTAATTGTTATTTTGACGGTACTTTTTGTCTTCCAAATCTTTGGAACGAAGGTTGTAGGAAAGCTTTTTGGACCGATTATGTTAGTTTGGTTCTCGATGTTAGCCTTGACGGGACTGATTTGGATCGGCCAAGATTGGTCTATTTTTAGAGCTCTTTCACCCTATTATGCTTGGGATTTATTGACAACTCACCAAGCGGGTTCGGCTGGATTCTGGACGCTTGGAGCGGTATTTTTATGTACAACTGGAGCGGAAGCGCTCTATTCTGACTTAGGCCACTGTGGAAGAGAGAATATTCGGGTGAGCTGGATTTTTGTGAAGATTGCGTTGATTTTACAATATTTCGGACAAGGAGCCTGGTTATTAGCTCATGAAGGGGCATTATTAGGCGTACGTAAACCAATTTTTGAATTGTTACCACGTGAGTTCTTATTCACAGGGATTATGATTGCAACGGCAGCGGCGGTTATCGCATCGCAGGCCTTGATTTCGGGTTCCTTTACCCTGATATCAGAAGCGATTCGCTTGAACTTTTGGCCACGTGTTCGCTTGGTTTATCCATCTGATCAAAAAGGACAGTTATATGTTCCTTCCATCAACATTATGTTATGGATGGGTTGTGTGGGAGTTGTTTTGTGGTTTAAAGAATCAGCGAATATGGAAGCGGCCTATGGTTTAGCGATCACGTTGACTATGTTAATGACGACCTCTTTAATGGCGTATTACTTGCACATTAAGAAGGTGGATATGTGGTGGATTCTCTTGTTCTTAGCTGTTTACGTTTCTTTAGAAGGGTCTTTCTTAGTGGCGAACTTGCAGAAATTCTGGCATGGTGGTTATGTTTCCTTATTCATTGCTGGGGTCATTATTTTGATCATGTGGGTATGGTTTAGAGCCACTCGAATTAAGAAGAAATTAACTGAATACGAGAAGTTATCGGATTATATCGAGCCTTTAAAAGAGTTGAGTAAGGATGAGACGATTCCGAAATACGCGACACACTTAGTCTTTATGTCCAATGCGGGTCGTGTGTCAGACATCGAATCGAAGATTATCTATTCTATATTCCAAAGACGTCCTAAGCGTGCCGATATCTATTGGTTCGTCCATGTGGATACCTTGGATGATCCGTATGCAATGGAATACAAGGTGACGGTAATTGAGCCGGATGATATCATCAAGGTGAACTTTAAATTAGGTTTTAAAGTGGAGCAACGCATTAACTTGTACTTCCGTAAGGTGGTAGAAGAAATGGTGGCCCGTGGCGAGGTGGATATTACCTCTCGTTACAAGTCCTTGAACGAGCAAAATGTGATCGGTGATTTCCGTTTCGTGGTATTGGAGAAATTCTTGTCTTATGATAATGAGCTTCCTTTATTAGATCGTATGGTGATGAAGGCCTACTTCTTTGTGAAGCAGTTTACGCATTCGGAGGACAAATACTTTGGCCTGGATTCTGATGCCGTTAAATTAGAGAAAGTGCCTATGATCATAAAGCCGATCACGAAATGTAATTTGAAACGCATCGACTAATATGAGCACGATATTTACCAAAATTGTCAACAAAGAAATCCCTTGTCATCTTATCAAAGAAGACGATCGCTTTCTAGCTTTCTTAGATGTAATGCCCTTAGTGGAGGGTCACGTATTAGTGATCCCAAAACAGGAGGTGGATTACATCTTCGATCTAGAGCCGGAATTGCTAGGTGATTTGATGAAGTTTGCACAGACGATTGCGCCAGCTATTAAGAAGGCGATTCCCTGCAAGCGCGTAGGAGTGGCGGTGATTGGTTTAGAGGTGCCGCATGCACACGTGCATTTAGTACCCATGAATCGGATGTTGGATATTAATTTCTCGCAGGAGAAGATGAAGCCGTCGGCGGAATCTTTGGCAAAAACAGCCGAATTAATTCGCTCATTCTTACTTTAAGAAACCCTTTAGCTTATTCATCTCTAACATCGGATTCGCTTTTTCGTATACGATGTTATAAACCGCCTCGATAATAGGCAACTTGATGTTGTGCTGACGCGAGATGCTGTAGATACTTCGCACGGCATAATAGCCCTCTGCGATCATATTCATCTCAATCTGAGCGGACTTCACGGAATACCCGCGACCGATCATATTTCCAAAGGTTCTATTTCTAGAAAACTGCGAATAAGCCGTCACGAGTAAATCCCCTAAGTAACCAGAACTATTTAAATCACGGTTTTTCTCTGGATAAACGACATCCAAGAAGATCTTGATCTCTTGCATCGCATTACTCACGAGCACGGCTTGGAAGTTATCCCCAAAACCCAATCCCCGCGTAATACCGCAAGCCATCGCCACAATGTTCTTGATAACGGCACAATATTCCACACCATACAAATCCTGGATGGCATGCGCTTGCAAAAAGCGGCTATTCAATAGGTTCGAGAAGGATTGAGCTAGGCTCAAATCCGGCGAAGCAATCGTTAAATACGACTGTTTCTCTAAGGCAACCTCTTCCGCATGGCAAGGGCCAGCGATGACACAGGTTTGGCCTAAGGGCAAATTAAAGGCGCGCTCCATCCAATCCGTTACCAACAGATTTTCGTCTGGAATCATCCCCTTGATGGCTGAAACCACCTTTTTGCCCTCAAAATGTTTCTTATTTAAATCATTTAACGTACTAGGAATGAAAGCGGCAGGAACCGCTAGGATGATGTATTCAACTCCCGCAAGGGCATCCACCATCTTGCTGTAGGTCTTCACTTTACGTGGATTGATGGCCACATCCGTCAAATAGCTGGGATTGTGATTGTATTTACGGATGAATTCCACGTCCGACTTCCGGCGGATCCACCACTTAATTTTCACATTATTCTCCGAAAGGATTTTCACTAAAGCCGTAGCCCAGCTTCCTCCACCTAAGACCGCCACCTGGGTAGGGATCTTTTTCTTTAACTCAGCTAATTCACTCATGCCGTAAAATTACGCTTATTTGATAAATATCCCGGATTTTTTGCCAAATTTGTGACCGCAGCTTATTACAGCTGACAGCTAAACCTATGAAAAAAATCGCCTTATTCCTGCTTGCAGGACTATCTTTTTGTGCGTTTGCACAGAAACCACAACCCCTTCCTGAACATCCTCGTCCAGACCTAGAGCGGACGCAATGGATGAATTTGAATGGTTATTGGGACTTTACCTTCGATTCTACTTTAACAGTACCATCCCGCTTTGCGAAGAAAATCCTAGTTCCTTTTCCCTGGGGATCTGCGCTATCTGAAGTAAAAGACGAGGCGGATGTCGCTTGGTACCACAAGGAAATTAAAATCCCTGCCAATTGGACTGGGAAGCGTATTTTCCTGAATATTGGGGCCTCGGATTGGGAAACGTCGATCTATTTAGATGGGGTTAAAATTGGAAACCACCAAGGTGGATATACGCCTTTTGATGCGGAATTAGCCGGTGTAAAACCGGGCTCCACGCACCACCTTGCCATAAGAGCAGATGACAAACGTCGGATGTTTACGCTCTATGGAAAGCAAGGTTACGGTAATGCGCGGGGGATTTGGCAGACCGTTTATCTAGAGGCGAGAGGCGCTAATTTTATCGATCATTATGCCGTTAATCCGGATATCGATGCGAAAAAAGCACAGATTAAGGTCTATTTAGGGGCACCTGTTTCGAAGGAACAAGCTGTTCAAGTGAAGCTTTCTAATGGCCAATCAGCCGTGGTGAAAATCCCGGCTGGGATGCAAGAGGGTAGTGTAGACATGGCTATAAAAGCGATGCATCTTTGGTCTTTAGAAGATCCCTATTTATATGGGTTGACGATGACCTCGGGGAATGATGTGGTGAAGGGGTATTTTGGGATGCGGAAGATTTCCGTGGTGAATTTACCGGGCTCGAAGATTCCGTATATCGGATTGAATAATAAGCCTATTTATGTACAACTGGCCCTAGATCAAAGTTACCATCCGACGGGATTTTATACTTTTCCGTCCGATCAATTTATGAAGGATGAGATTGTACGTTCTAAGCGCATTGGGTTGAATGGAATTCGTACGCACATCAAGGTGGATGTGCCGCGCAAATTGTATTGGGCTGATAAATTGGGCCTTCTAGTGATGTCTGACTTGCCTAATTCCTGGGGCGATCCGGAGGCGGATATGCAAAAGGAGTCTGAATATACGCTGCATGAGATGATCAAGCGCGACTATAATCACCCAGCGATTTTCTCCTGGATTACTTTTAATGAAACCTGGGGGTTGTTTACCCACAAAGATAAAAAGGCGACCTATACGCCGGAAACACAGAAATGGGTGGCATCGGTGTATCATTTGGCCAAAAAACTAGACCCCACTCGCCTCGTCGAAGACAATTCCGTTTGTTGCGGTAGAGGTCATACCGAAACCGACATCAACTCCTGGCATGCCTACCAAGCAGGGTATGAATGGGATAAATTGCTCGATGAACATTCCGCAAAAACCTATCCAGGAAGTTCGTGGAATTTTGAGAACGGATATCAGCAAGGAAGCCAGCCGATGATTAATTCGGAGTTTGGCAACGTCTGGGGTTACCAGGGAAGCACGGGCGATGTGGATTATACTTTCGATTACCACAAGGCGATGAATTCTTTCCGGAATCATCCGAAGATGGCGGGTTGGCTCTACACCGAGCACCACGATGTCATTAATGAGTGGAATGGCTATTATAAATTCGATCGGACTGAAAAGGAAACAGGCTTAAATGCCATTGTTCCAGGCATGTCGCTGCTCGATTTCCACAGTCCATTTTATCTTTCCACAGGTCAGGAAATCACCTTTGCAGGGATAGCCGGTCAAAAAATCAAGATTCCATTACACCTTTCCTCGTTAATAGATAAGTCGGGTTCCTTGACCTTGAAAATGACATTATCCGGAACCAATGCGGCAGGGGAGAAGCAAAACCATTGGACTAAATCTGCTAAGTTAAACTATTCAGCTTGGGACGTGAAGGCGCTTGACTCGGTGCAGGTGGTGTTGCCAGCTGACAAATCGATTAACACATTAGCCTTCGAACTAAGTGACGCTGCTGGGAAAGTCGTGCATCGCAATTTCGTATATCTCATTGTGGAAGAAGGAAACACACAGCCTGCGAAAGGTCAATTGATTTCTGTACCAGTAGAACGCTATAGTGCTGCAAGCTGGCCTAAAAAACAGTGGGAAGGCGTTTTAGGCCATAAATTAAATGGTGCGGGAGCAGGTTATTTCGAATATGAAATTCCTTTCCCTACTTCGGGTACGTCAGACATCAAGCAAGTTCGTTTTTTAGTGGAAGCTTCCGCTAAACCCATTTTAGGCAAGGATCGTGATGATGCAGGTAAAATGGATGGCGACTATATGTTAGGCAAAGGAACGTTTGACCCGGGCGTTAATCCTAATGCCTATCCACAAACCGATCGCTACACCACACCTGCTAAGTTGAAAGTGAGTGCGAATGGAGTTTTAGCGAAAGAAACGGTTCTGGCAGACGACCCAGCGGATCACCAAGGGATTTTGTCGTGGCATTACCAAGCGCGCAATAATAAATTAGATGAGGCTGGAACCTATGGCTATTTAGTCCAAGGGGTGATTCCTTCGTCTGCTTGGCAGCAAGCAGCTAAAACGGGGAAATTAATCTTGCGATTCGAGTCCACAGAAGGCGGATTATCTCTTTATGGAGATCAATCTGGCCGATATGTGATCGATCCGAGTATTATTATTGAGAGATAAAAAAACGCCAAACTGAACTAAGTGGATGTTAGTCTATATTAATTCAGTTTCCAGCGTTTCACATTAATCAATTCCGGTTTCTTATCGCCCGTCTGCTTGAATTTCGCATTCGAAAGGTGAATATCTGTTGCTTCAATAACTCGGAAGGTTTGCTTCGCCTCAATATCTAAGTTAGATAAATTGATATGGTGAATCGGCATTTCTGGAAGTCCGCGGACTAATAATCCAGTTTCTGCTCCTTTCGCAACCACGCGGTCTACGTAGATATGCTTGAATTGTGGCGTTCCAGCATCCACAGGTTTGCTTTCGATTTTAGGTGTTTCGTCTCCATTTCCGAATGTCGCCACGGGATCTTTTCCTTGGTAATACATATCGAACAAGATGGCCTCGCCGGAAATGTTCTTCATGCTGATATCTTGAATGTAGACATTCTCTACCACACCACCGCGACCGCGGGCTGTTTTGAAGCGTAAACCTACGTCAGTTCCTAAGAACTGGCAGTTCGACACGAA
The DNA here is from genome assembly GCF_045310505.1 of Aquirufa novilacunae. Classification (NCBI taxonomy): domain Bacteria; kingdom Pseudomonadati; phylum Bacteroidota; class Cytophagia; order Cytophagales; family Flectobacillaceae; genus Aquirufa; species Aquirufa novilacunae. The sequence goes on along the minus strand of NZ_JBEWZG010000001.1, from coordinate 1,138,047 downwards.
TAAGTCATGCACACCGCCCGACATCTCACTTCCGACTACGACACCGCCATGGCCATGGAATACGACACAATTATCGATGGTGATGTGCGCACTTGGGCGGCCTCTTTTACGGCCTTCCGCATCTTTACCTGATTTTAAACAGATTCCGTCATCACCCACATCGAAGCGGGAGTTACGAACGGACACATATTCACAAGACTCGATGTCGATACCATCGCCGTTTTGTGCAAACCAGGGGTTTTTGACCGTGATGTTTTCTACCGTTAGGTGTTTGCAAAGAAGAGGGTGAACGTTCCATGCGGGGGAGTTTTGGAAAGTAACGCCTTCTAATAAGATTTGCTCACATTCGCGAAGCGAGATCATGTTCGGGCGAAGGAATTCTTTGATTTCCTCGGCTTTGGCCTCTGTAAAACCTGCCGCTATGACACCTGGTCGATCCATAGTTGATCCTTTTAATGCGCGAAGAGTCGGATACCAGGTATCTTTCTTCTCATCTAGCACGCCACCCGAACGAACCAATTTGTCCCACTCGCCCGGTGTTAATTTTCCTTTCTTCACCGGTCTCCAAGCTTCCCCATTTCCATCGATGATACCAGCACCCGTAATCGCAATGTTGCGCTCGCCGATAGCCGTAATAGGGGATTGAGCCCGAATCGCATCGACACCCTCCCAGTTTGTTCGAACTAAAGGATATTGTGCCGCATCTGCACTGAATTGCAAGACCGCACCAGCGTCTAAATGAAAATTAATATTCGAGCGTAAGGTGATCGCACCCGTCACCCAAAAACCAGCAGGCACACGTACCACGCCACCACCTTGCTTGGCTGCGATGTCGATGGCCTGTTGAATCGCCGAGGTATTCAAGGCACTTGCGGATGAAACGGCTCCGTAGGAAACGATGTTAAATGTGTCTTTTTTAAATGCCGTCTCTGCTACATTAGGTAACTCAAAGGCATATTTTTGATAGAAGCTAGACTTCTTTAAGAAGCTGCGCAGGTGTTCATTCGAAGCTAAAACGGCCTCAGCGACGATCGATGCAATCTTTCTCGCCCCAAAAGGAGAGAAGTGCGTATCGTCCGCTACCCCTTTGCTGAACTTCTTGAAAATGCCGGCAGGGTAATGTAGGAACATTTTTTTAGCTCCCTCCGGCCCTTCGGCGCTGATGTATTTTTTGCTTTCTTTTTCTACGTCGATTAATAATACTTTTTCAGCAGCGGCTACTTCGCGAACGACACTTGGATAATCCGCATGTTGATCCACAAATACGCCTGTGGAATCAAATTTTCTACGTTGCGTAGGCGTTAATAAGATAGGAATTCCGCCCTTTGAGCGTGTCTCGCGAACATAGCGAATGAGGTTCTCGCGGAAGTCGGTTTGGGCAGGAGCATAACGACTCGTATCTGAGACTTTGGCATCATTATGGCCAAATTGAATCAACACATAATCCCCCTTTTTGATCTGATTAAATACCTTCGCCCAACGGCCTTCTCTGCGGAAGCTTTTCGTGCTGCGGCCATTGTATGCGTGATTTTGAACCTCCACAGCTTCGTTAAACAACTGTGAAAAAGGCATCCCCCAACCTGTCTCTGGAAAGTCTGCCGAAACCTTGTCTGCCATCGTCGAATCCCCGATCAGGTATACGCGCATAGGCTCGGTCGCAGTGAAACTAAAAAAGAAAAGGCACAGGATAACAAGGTATTTCATACGGATCTATTTTGCTCTAAAAGCAATAAATACCCCAATTTTACCCAAAAAAATTAGCGATTAATTGCGACGCTACTTAAAATCGATTGGATGATTTGCAAAGTCGTGATGTTATCCGCTTCCGCCACATAATTTAAAATAATGCGGTGATTCAGGATATCCGGAGCCATTTCCTTGATGTCTTCCGGTAGCACATAATCACGCCCCTCTAAGTAAGCCATCACTTTCGCGGCTAAATTCAACTGAATACTGGCACGTGGCGAAGCTCCGAATTGGATATAGCCAGCCTCTTGTGTCAGACCATATTCAGCCGGATTTCTCGTCGCAAACACGAGTTCAATGATGTATTTCTCCAAAGTCTCCGAAATCGTAATTTCGTTGATTTCTTTGCGAATTTTAGCGATATCTTCTGCGTTCAATACGGTTTTAGGCTCGTAATTGAAGTCCATGTTGGACTTTTGGCGCATCACGGCTAACTCTTGATCTTTATCTAAGTAATTCAAGAAAACCTTCAGCATAAAACGATCCACCTGTGCCTCTGGAAGCGGGAAAGTCCCCTCTTGCTCTACCGGGTTTTGAGTCGCTAAAACCAAGAAAGGCTTATCTAATGGATAGGTCGTATCCCCGATCGTCACTTGCTTCTCCGCCATGGCCTCTAATAAAGCAGATTGCACTTTAGCTGGGGCACGGTTAATCTCATCTGCAAGGATAATCTGAGCGAAAATAGGCCCTTTTTTTACTTCAAATTCCGATTTTTTTGGATTATAAATCATCGTTCCCACTAAGTCCGCAGGCAATAAATCCGGCGTGAACTGAATGCGGTGAAAATGCAAGTCGAGAATTTTAGCTAAGGTATTAATGGTCAAAGTCTTAGCTAATCCAGGCACCCCTTCTAACAGGACGTGTCCGCCGGTAAAAAGACCGACTAATAGGCGGTTAATGAGGCGCTCTTGGCCTATCACCACCTTGCCCATTTCGTCAATGACTGCCTGAATTTTCTCTCTTGATGTCATATTACTGTAATTTCTTGTAACGAATACGCTTCGGAGTTGTGTCCCCTAAACGTTTCTTACGTGATTCTTCGTATTCTGAATAATTACCTTCAAACCAAACTACCTGCGAATCGCCTTCAAACGCTAAAATATGCGTCGCGATGCGGTCTAAGAACCAACGGTCGTGGGAGATGACTACCGCACAACCTGCAAAGCTCTCTAGACCTTCTTCCAGGGCACGAAGTGTATTCACATCCAAATCATTCGTAGGCTCATCGAGTAATAATACGTTCGCACCTTCCTTCAGCATCATCGCTAGGTGAACTCGGTTACGCTCTCCACCCGAAAGCATGCTGATTTTTTTCTCTTGATCTGCTCCGTTAAAGTTGAATTTACTTACGTAAGCACGCGCATTCGCCTGCTTTCCACCTAACATCACCCAATCATTGCCATCTGAAACCGTTTCGAAAACAGACTTCTCCGCTTTTAATTGATTGTGCTCTTGATCGACATAAGCCAGTTTCACCGTTTCACCTACTTCGAAAGTCCCCGCATCTGGTTGAATCTTTCCTGTAATCAGATTGAAAAGGGTCGTCTTACCGGCACCGTTTGGCCCAATAATACCGACGATTCCAGCTGGAGGTAGGGAGAAGCTAAGGTTTTCGTACAATAATTTATCGCCAAAGGATTTCGACACCCCCTGCACTTCGATCACTTTATTACCTAAACGAGGACCCGCAGGAATGAATAATTCCAACTTGTCTTCCTTCTGTTTGTTCTCTTCTGAAAGGAGTTTTTCGTACGCACCAATACGGGCTTTAGACTTCGCTTGACGCGCTTTTGGCGCCATACGAACCCATTCTAATTCGCGTTGCAAGGTCTTCTGACGACGCGATTCGGTCTTCTCTTCTTGTGCTAAGCGATTTTGCTTTTGCTCTAACCAAGACGAATAATTTCCTTTCCAAGGAATACCCTCGCCACGGTCTAATTCTAAAATCCAACCTGCCACGTTATCTAGGAAGTATCTATCGTGGGTTACGGCGATCACGGTACCTTTGTATTGACGTAAATGTTGCTCTAACCAGTCTACCGATTCCGCATCCAAGTGGTTCGTCGGCTCATCTAATAACAAGACATCCGGTTCTTGTAATAACAAGCGGCAAAGGGCCACACGGCGTTTTTCACCCCCAGAAAGTGTGCTCACTAGGGCATCAGATGGAGGACAACGAAGTGCATCCATCGCTTTTTCTAAACGCGTATCTAATTCCCAGGCGTTGAAGTGGTCTAATTTCTCTTGTACTTCGCCTTGGCGCGCTAATAATTTGTCAAAATCAGCATCTGGATCAGCGAATGCTTCGTTGATTTCGTCAAACTCTTTTAACAGGTTCTTGATTTCTACAACGGCTTCTTCTACTACTTCGATGACCGTTTTATTCGGATCTAATTGAGGTTCTTGCTCTAATAATCCTACCGTGTAACCTGGTGAAAAAACGACATCTCCCGTATAGGATTTGTCGATTCCAGCAATAATGCGCAACAAAGTGGACTTTCCTGATCCGTTAAGACCGAGTACCCCGATTTTTGCGCCGTAGAAAAACGACAGGTAAATATTTTTTATGATGGTCTTTTGAGGAGGTATGACTTTCGACACACGCTCCATCGAAAAGATGATGGTTTCGTTACTCATGAAATTTAATTTTGTACAACCCACAAATATCGCAATTTTTTAAATAAATTAGAGGCATAATAAGAATTACGATTAACATTTGAGCCAAAGTACATACTTGAAGCTCTTTCTTTAAAACATATGAGCCAGCCCACATCAAACAAGTTTGGATTTTGCCGCGACGGCAAAGTTTTCATCAACGCCTATTTAAGTTACCCAGAGCGCGAAATTGGATTCGTGCGTAATTCAGAAGAGGAAGCATTAGCCTATTTTGTGAAACGTTTTGACCTCGCTTTGAGCAAGGTAAAAGGTCTGTCTGCTGAGATAGAAGCGGCACAGAATAAAGGTTCTTTTCTGACCAAAGTCTTACAAATGAAAACCTACCTCATCGAGTTCGATGGCTTAGGTGATTTCGAACCTTTATTAACGGAATTAGACAAGCACGAGGTTTACTTGAAAGAGTTAATCCAAGCTAACCAAGTTAAAAACTTAGAAATCAAACGTGCCTTAATTCAAGACGCGAAGGAAATCTCTGCAGAGGAAGATGTGGTAGAAGCGACGGACAAATTGATGGAGGTCAAGATGAAGTGGGTGAAAACGGGTCCCGTTGACAAACAATTTCAAGACGAATTAACGGCAGAATTTCAAGAGGTGTTAGATGCCTTTTTCTTAAAGCGCCGTAGCTATTTTGAAGAGAAAAACCGTCAAATAGACGAAAAAATCCTGATTTTACAGGGCTATATTGATCAAGTTCACCAACTGCGTAAGGCGGAAGACATCGACGATTCGGTGGTAAAAGTGAAGGAGATTCAGAAAGAGTGGAAGAACGTGGTAGGCCTGCCTCCTAAGAAGCAGTCGATGCTTTGGAAGAACTTCAAGAAGGCGAATGACATGTTCTTCGAGAAATATAATCGTATCAAAGGAATCGACTACAAGCCACGCGTAGATCCACGTGTGCTTGAATTAACTTCGATGGCTGGTGATTTAGAATTGCGTCTAAAAGACCAGGTCAATATCGTAGCCACCGCTGACTTAGCGAAAGCGAACTTAGTGAAGTGGAAAGAGATTTCTGCTCAAGTGAAAAACATGGATCGCTCGTTAGCAGAACGGTTCCGTACCATTTGCGATAAAATTTTCGAGATGAATTATTTGCTTCGTGTGATTTCGTATCGCCATGCAAATTTGAATGAAAAGCCACGCATCGAGCAGTTGAAAATCATGATCAACCAGATGGATTACATGGCGAAGAAGGAGCGTGGAGAATTAGAAACTGCTATCGCGGAAGCAGAAGCTACGCGCATGATGGAAGACAAAGTTACCTTGAGTAAAATCAATACCCAGAAACGTAAAATCTCCATGAAGGAGATTTTATTGAATGGATTTAAAGAAGAATTAGATCAATTATTGAATTCGTAACCCGAGTTCCGTAGCTAAGCCAGGAAAATCGAGACCATCGAAGGTGCCAGAAGACATCATCAATAGGTTTTGGTTTTCCTGATTTTGTTTTAACAGGTATTCCTTTAATTCAGCTTGCTCTCTCAATACAATTAAGTTCGGGTGATTGAAATAGGTTTGAACCGTTTCCGCTTCAATCTTATCCATTCGTTTAATAGCCCGCGCATGCTCGCTCAAATAAATAATCGCCATATCCGCATCCGCTAATGTACCCTTGTATTCAGGTAAAAATGCGGGATTCAAACTACTGAACGTATGTAATTCCAAAGCTGCCACTAATTTTCGCTGCGGAAATTGGGCTTTTAAGGCTTGCGTGGTTGCCTTTACTTTCGAAGGCGCGTGCGCAAAATCCTTGTAGAATAATTGAGTATCAGATTCACCAACCCATTCTAAGCGTTTAGCAGCTCCTTTGAAGGACTGAATTGCCTTATAGAATTCCGTTTCGCTCACTCCTAGTTGAGTGCAGATGTGCAAGGCACCTTGCAGGTTCTTTAAGGTATGTTCTCCAAAAACCTGCAAGCCATATTCCTTCCCATCATTTCCTTTTAAGAAAGTTTGGCCGTTGCGAATCACCGAATCATGGGCCTTGTAACCTTCTGAATGGCAATGTTCCGGGCAAGATTCTGCGATAGCTTCTAGGGTTTTATCTGTTTTGTCGAAGAATAAGTGACCTGCTTTGGGCATTTCTTTCACTAAGTTCTCAAAGGCTTGTGTATAAGATTCAAATGTAGGATATACATTAATGTGATCCCAAGCGATTCCCGAAATCAAGGCGATATGCGGTTGATATAAAAGGAATTTAGCACGGCGATCGATAGGGGAGGCTAAATATTCATCTCCTTCAATGATCATGATAGGCGCATCTGTGATAGAGGCCATCAAGTCGAAACCTTCAATTCTAGCACCTACTAGGTAATCGAATTTGCGCTCTAGCGTCTTCAAAACGTGCAAGATCATCGATGTGATGCTCGTTTTACCGTGGCTTCCTGCGATAACGATCCGTTGCTTGTTTTTGCTTTGTTCGTAAATGAACGATGGGTAGGATTCGATTTTTAACCCTAATTCTTGTGCTTTCAACAATTCGGGGTTGTCCGCACGTGCGTGCATCCCCAAAACAATGGTATCAATGTCCTGGTTAATCTTCTCTGGGAACCAACCGAATTCAGCTGGAAGCAGGCCATGCTTTTCTAACAGGCTTTTAGAAGGTTCGTAGATTTCATCGTCTGAGCCCGTTATTTCGTGTCCTTGTGCTAAAAGAGCAAGGGCTAAGTTGTGCATAGCGGCACCACCGATGGCGATAAAATGAATTTTGGACATAATAACTTAATGTGTATTTGTCTTGCAAAGTACATACTTTTATTGCAGTTTTGCACGTTTTTCCACAAACTCGAGGTGAACTCGGGTGCATTTAAACATAGAGATGAAAAATTACATCGATCTAATTGACCAAACCATTGAGTTTCCAACTCGTGAGTTCAATATCAATGAGAACAATGAATTGTTGTTTAACAATGTGCCTTTAATGGAAATCATTAAGCAATACGGCACTCCTCTAAAGGTTTCCTATTTGCCTAAAATCTCCGAACACATCGAGAATGCGAAACTTTTGTTTCGTAATGCGATCAAGAAATACAATTACAAAGGAAACTATACCTATTGCTATTGTACGAAGTCATCTCACTTCTCTTTCATTTTGGAAGAAGTTTTGAAACAAAATGTACACTTAGAGACGTCTAGTGCGTTCGATATCCCGATCATTCGCGATATGTACAACCAAGGAAAAATCTCTAAATCGACGTATATTCTTTGCAATGGCTACAAGCAGCCTTTGTATACCCAATACATTTCTGAGTTAATTAACGACGGTTTTAACTGTATTCCGGTTTTAGATAACTTGAAAGAAATTGATTTCTACGAGAAATCAGTGACGGCAGAAAAAGTGAATTTAGCCATTCGCATCGCAACAGATGAGGAGCCAGATTTCGCGTTTTATACCTCTCGTTTAGGTTTACGTTATTCCGATGTAAACACCCTTTACACAGAGAAAATCAAGCCTAATCCGCGTTTTAATTTGAAGATGTTACACTTCTTCATTAACACGGGAATTAAGGATTCTGCCTATTATTGGTCTGAATTAAGCCGTTTCGTGTACAAATATTGCGAAATGAAAAAGATCTGTCCTGAATTGGATTCGATCGATTTAGGCGGTGGATTACCGATCCAAACTTCTCTACAATTTAACTACGATTACCAAGCCATGGTCGATGAAATCGTTGAATCGATCTCGTGGATTTGCAATAAGAATAATGTGCCTGTACCTAACATCTTCACCGAATTCGGTTCTTATACCGTAGGTGAAAGTGGAGCGGTCTTGTATGAGATTATTGACCAAAAACTACAGAATGATAAAGAGCTTTGGTACATGATTGATGGCTCATTTATTACGCAACTGCCTGACTCTTGGGGAATGAACCAGAAGTATATTATGCTTCCAGTAAATAACTGGGGCATGCCATACCAAAAAGTGAACCTAGGAGGTTTGACATGTGATTCGATGGATTTCTATAATACAGAGGCCCATAGTTCTGACTTGTACTTGCCGATCTTTGAAGAGGAATCAGAGCGTCAATACGTAGGTTTCTTCCATACAGGGGCGTATCAAGAGTCTCTAGGTGGTTATGGCGGAATTCAACACTGCTTAATCCCTGCACCTAAGCATGTTATTGTGGACCGTTTAGAAGACGGAACCATCACGACGCGTTTATTCTCAGAAGAGCAAAAGAGTGCACCGATGTTAGATATTTTAGGATATCAACAGTCCGGTGAACCAGTAGCGGCTAAAAAAGAATCACCAGCTAAAGCGAAGTTAGCTTCGGTATAAGATGAAAAAAGGAATTTTAATCGTAGCATTGGCCTGCGTGCTCGCCTCGTGTTCGAGACAAGCCGCATGTCCTGCGTATGGGATGACTCGGGCAAATACTAATCTTCCCAGTCAAAGGTTTTAGTCACCGCCTTCTTCCATTGCTTGCGGTAATGCGCACGCTTTTCGGAATCCATCGCAGGTTTCCACGTGTGCGCAATTCCCCAGTTTTTCCGTAAATCATCTAGATTTTCCCAATATCCTACCGCTAGTCCTGCCGCATAAGCAGCACCTAAAGCCGTAGTCTCAATAATTTTAGGGCAGATTACTTCTTCACCGATAATGTCGGACTGAAATTGCATTAATAATTGATTCACGACCATCCCGCCATCTACCCGAAGGGAGGCGATTGGGATACCTGCGTCTTTTTCCATGGCCTCTAAAACTTCCCAAGTCTGGAAAGCTGTGGCCTCTAAGGCAGCTCGAGCGATGTGTGATTTATTGATATAGCGCGTTAAACCCACTAAGGCTCCACGGGCATCTTGTTTCCAATAGGGTGCATATAATCCGGAGAAGGCCGGGACGAAATAACATCCACCATTGTCTTCTACTAGTTTAGCCAGCTTTTCGATGTCTGGGCTATGCTTGATAATGCCTAAATTATCACGTAACCATTGAACTAGTGCACCTGTAATCGCTACGGATCCTTCGAGTGCGAAGTGTACCGGTTCGTTGCCTAATTGATAGGCCACGGTTGTTAGTAGGCCAAATTGGGACGGAATAGCTTTCGTTCCCGTATTCATCAATAAGAAACAGCCAGTTCCATAGGTATTTTTGCCTTGACCGGGGTCGAAACAGGTTTGGCCCACAAGAGCAGCTTGTTGATCTCCTAAAATTCCTGCTAGAGGAACGCCACCAAGCACCCCTTTCGCCTTCGCATAAACGAGTGAGCTGGATTTGATTTCTGGGAGCATGGCTTTTGGAATGCTTAATACCTGCAGAATTTCGTCATCCCAAGCGCAGGTTTGCAAGTCCATTAATTGGGTGCGGCTGGCATTGGTCACATCCGTGATGTGGATTCCGCCATCAACGCCACCTGTTAAATGCCAAGCAATGAAGGTGTCCATCGTCCCGAAAAGGGCATCGCCTTTTTCTGCGTCTGCACGTAAACCGTCGATATTATTTAATAACCAGCGCAGCTTTAAACCGCTGAAATAGGTGGCTAATGGTAGTCCAGTTTTGGCTCTGAAGCGGTCCATTCCCCCATTTTTCGCTAATTCTGCTAGTTCAGATCCCACGCGCGTATCTTGCCAAACGATCGCATTATAATAAGCCTTGCCCGTTTTTTTATTCCAAACGACGGTAGTTTCTCGCTGGTTGGTGATTCCCACCGCTGCTAAATCTTTCGCGGAAAGGTTCGCTTTGCCTAGGGCTAAACCGATGACCTCTTGTGTATTTTTCCAAATCTCGTGTGAGTCATGCTCCACCCAACCCGCTTGGGGATAGATCTGTTTGTGCTCTTTTTGGCCTACCGAAATAATCTCCCCAGCCTTATTAAAGATGATAAAACGGGAACTTGTCGTGCCCTGATCAATGGATCCTACGTACATAGTCAATTAGTTGAGAGTCAAAATATAGGCACCTAACACGGCACCAGCAGCGGGTCCTACTACCGGAATCCAAGCATATTCCCAGCCGGAATCCCCTTTATTAGGAATAGGTAAAATAGCGTGCATAATGCGTGGTCCTAAATCACGTGCCGGATTAATCGCATAACCTGTAGTTCCCCCTAGGCCTAGACCAATCGCCCAGACTAAAATACCAACCAAAAATGGCCCTAATCCCGTTTCAATCGTTGAAAAAGTACCTAAGGCGACCACCGCAATTGCGGAGGCAAAAGCTTCTGAAATAAAATTAAAGGGAGTATTTTTAATCGCTGGACCTGTACTGAAGGTAGCTAATATCGCCCCTTTGTCTGTCGTAACATCGTAATGTGGCTTATAATGTAGCCAAACTAATAATTGGCCTAACATCGCCCCCGTTAATTGGGCTCCAATAAACGTAGGAAATAAGCTCCAATCCCCTGATTTTACACATCCGGCGATGGTTACAATGGGATTTAAATGAGCACCGGAGCTTCCAAAATAGGTGGAAACATAAATGGCAATGGTGACTGCAAAGGCCCAGGCAGCTGCGATGGCTAATAATCCTGTACCACTTCCTTTCGTATCTTTTAATAACATATTGGCAACAACGCCGTTTCCAAGGTAGAGTAGGGTAGCAGTTCCGGCTAGTTCGCCGATGAAAATGGATGACATAGGTGGAGGTTGTTATTTTGGTTTTCCAAAACTATAAAATCTTCTCAATAAAAAAATTATCTTTGATTTCAATTTACTATTTCGACGATGCGTGAAGATTATTTAACTGGGGATGCGGAAGCGTTGAACCCACAAGAGAAAGAGTTTGACAAGGCCCTGCGGCCCTTGAGCTTTTTGGACTTTTCGGGTCAAGGTAAAATTGTAGACAACCTTCAAATCTTCGTAGGGGCGGCAAAAGCCCGTGAGGAGGCTTTGGATCACGTTTTATTACACGGGCCTCCAGGTTTAGGCAAGACGACTTTATCTCACATCATCGCGAACGAATTAGGTTCTACCCTGAAGATTTCTTCGGGTCCCGTATTAGACAAGCCCTCCGATTTAGCGGGTTTGTTGACGAATTTGCAGCCTTACGACGTTTTATTTATTGACGAAATTCACCGTTTGAATCCCATCGTAGAGGAATATTTGTATTCCGCGATGGAGGATTATAAGATTGATATTATGTTGGATTCTGGGCCTAATGCGCGCAGTATTCAGATCGGTTTGAATCCCTTTACCCTGATCGGAGCGACCACGAGAGCCGGTTTATTGACTTCGCCTTTGCGGGCGCGTTTTGGGATAAATGCGCGTCTGGAATATTATGATGCTGCTTTATTGACTAAAATCGTGAAACGCTCAGCGGCGATTTTAGATATGCCGATAGACGAGTCTGGGGCCTATGAAATTGCGCGTCGTAGCCGTGGAACACCGCGTATTGCGAACAATTTATTGCGTCGTACACGCGACTTTGCTCAAATGAAAGGTAATGGTTCCATCGATGTTAAAATCGCTGAAATCGCCTTAAATGCCTTAGATGTAGACCAAAACGGGCTAGACGAAATGGACAACCGTATTCTAATGACCATCATTGAGAAATTTAAAGGTGGCCCAGTCGGCTTAACGACCATTGCTACGGCTTGTGGCGAGGAGGCTGAAACTATTGAAGAAGTATATGAACCCTTTTTAATTCAAGAGGGATTCTTGAAGCGCACCTCTCGGGGGCGTGAGGCTACAGAAAAAGCGTACCGCCACGTGGGGATAGCGCCTAGAGCCGAGACAGGATCTCTATTCTAAATCAAACCTATGTCAACATCTAAACACTTAATTGCAGCGATGATGCTCGTATCTGCGTCTGCATTGGCCCAAATGAACTACCCTGCTACCAAGAAAATCAATCACGTCGATAATTACCACGGAACTCAAGTGGCGGATCCGTATCGCTGGTTAGAAGACGACAATAGCGAGGAAACAAAAGCCTGGGTGAAGGCACAAAATGAAGTTAGTTTTGGTTATTTAAACCAAATCCCGCTTCGCGAAGAATTCAAAAAGCGCATCGAGGCGCTTAGTAACTACGAAAAAATCTCTGCCCCTTCACGCAAAGGCGAGTGGTATTATTTCTACAAAAACAGCGGCTTGCAAAATCAATCCGTTTTATACCGTCAAAAAGGCCTCAATGGGAAACCAGAGCAGGTCATCGACCCTAACACCCTATCAAAGGATGGAACGACGCGATTAACTGTTTTCTCTTTGAACAAAACAGGGAAATATGCCTGTGTAGGTCTGAGCTTAAGCGGAAGCGACTGGCAAACCTATTACGTTCGCGACATGGAAACAGGCAAAAACCTGGCGGATGAACTGAGCTGGGTAAAAGTGAGCGGCGTGGCTTGGAAAGGCAACGGCTTCTACTATTCACGCTATCCAGAGCCGGGTAAGGGGAAAGAATTGAGCACGAAAAACGAGAATCACCAAGTGTGGTTTCACACAGTAGGAACGCCTCAGTCACAAGATCAATTGGTTTATGAGGATCCGAAAAATCCGCAACGATTCCACACAGTAAGCACTTCGGATGACGAGCGTTTTGCCTTCTTGACGATTTCAGACCGTGGTAAAGGTTTGGATGGGAATGCGCTTTGGGTGTTAGATGCTTCTAAAAAAGAAACAAAATTCAAGCCTGTAGTTGCTGAGCCTGGAAAATACGATTTCAGCATCGTGGATAATGATGGCGACATCTTGATTTTGGAAACGAATGAAGGTGCACCGAACAAGAAAATTGTTCGGGTAGATCCCTCTAATCCATCCAAGGAAAACTGGAAAACCATCGTTGCCGAGAAATCTGAGCCTTTGCAAGGGGTGAATACCGTGGGCAAACGCTTGTTCTTGAATTATTTAAAAGATGTGACTTCCCGCGTGTCTATCTATGATTACACAGGAAAAGCATTAGGAACTGTGGCCTTGCCAGGTTTAGGAAATGCCGGTGGTTTTGGTGGTGAGAAAGAAGATAAATTTACGTTCTATACGTATTCCTCTTTCAATTTTCCGCCGACGATTTACCGCTATGACTTAGCATCGAATACGTCTACGGTATTCCAAAAACCATTATTGGCCTTCGATCCATCAGATTACACGGTCGTTCAAAAGTTCTATCCGTCCAAAGATGGTACCCAAGTTCCGATGTTTATCGTGAGCAAAAAGGGCCTTAGTCTGAACGGCAAAAATCCAACGATCATTTATGGCTATGGAGGATTTAACATTAGCTCTACTCCGTCCTTCTCTGCCAGCTTAATTCCTTGGTTAGAAAAAGGTGGGATTTATGTGGTCACTAATTTACGTGGTGGTAGTGAATACGGCGAGAAGTGGCACGAGGCAGGAATGAAGTTGAAAAAGCAAAACGTTTTTGACGACTTCCTTGCCGGGGCGGAATACTTGATTCGCGAGAAATATACTTCTCCAGCGTATTTAGCTGCATCTGGTCGCTCTAACGGCGGATTATTAGTGGGTGCTGCGATTAACCAAAGACCTGATTTATTCGCCGCAGCTCTTCCAGGGGTAGGTGTGATGGATATGTTGCGTTTCCAAAAATTCACGATAGGATGGAACTGGGTAGCTGATTATGGTAGCAGCGATAATGCAGAAGAATTCAAGGCACTCTATGCCTATTCGCCTTTGCATAATATCAAAGCGATGAATTATCCTGCCACCATGGTGTTTACGTCTGATCATGATGATCGCGTAGTGCCTGCGCACTCATTTAAATATGCAGCAACACTTCAAGAGAAGAACACAGCTGCGAAACCAATGATCATCCGAATTGATACAAACAGCGGCCACGGTTCTTCTAACACGGCTAAACTAATTGAATTGACGGCTGATTCCTATGCCTTCGTACTATATAATATGGGAAAGTAGCAGAACTAAAAAAAAGCCTGGAATTTATTTCCAGGCTTTTTCATTCTCAAACCTTAAGCGGATTATTTTACTTCTACTCTTCTTACAGCTCCATCATTTCCTTGCGTAACGCGTAAGAAATACACGCCTGTACCTGCTTTCTTCAAGTCGATTTGACCTAAGTAATCACCTTGGAAATCCTTCACAATTTCAGTTGCGATTTCTTTCCCGTTCACATCTGTCACGGCGATAGTCACATTTCCTTTTTCTGGAGCGTTGAATCGAACGTTTAACTTGCCGTTGAAAGGTTGATTTTGCTTACCTGAAAGGCCGTGGATAGTTTTCGATCCTTTTTCTTCTGCCCATTTTTTTAACTTTTTTAAACCCATGCTAGGTCCGCCCATTGGTCCATCTAATTGAATATTGAATTCTTTTTTCAAGCCTTCTGGGCCACCTTCTCCACGGAAGATCATCACATTTTTTTGTGCTTCCGGTGCTAAAGCCATTCCTGGTCCACCTCGGCGAATAATTACTCGTTTGTCAGGGCCTCCTTCGGAACCCCCTTCAATCCGCTCTTCAATAATGTGACCCGGTTGGTCAGACATACGCGAGTGGCTTTTATTGACATCCATGCGGATGATTTTTTTCTTTCCACCTGAGTTAGTGACTGTGATTTGTAGCGAGTCGTTTAACTTCTGTACTTCGGCATCTGCCTTTGCTAAGTCAGTGAATTTCTTCTCGATAATGCGTTCTTTGCCGTTTTCATTGATTAGAATTTTTACGGTAGCTTCTTGTTTTTCTTGCGCGAAAGCCGAAGTTGACAAGCAAACAGCTAAAGCGGTGACGAATAAATATTTCATAAGATTTTGGTTTTTGATCCGGTGCAAACTTACGAAAACCGCTTAATTCATAAATGTTAAAGAGTGTTAATGTGATGAGCGGCTGCTAATTATCTCTTACATTTGTAGCGAATTATTTTCCTATGTCGAAACGAAAAATACGCTTACTGATCGCCTTGATGTCTTTTGCCCTGTTAGGTTTAATTGGGTTTCAAGCGTATTGGTTGCGTTTTATGTTAGAAACGAAACAGGAGAATTTTGCCAAAGACGTTCGAACCAGTCTCGATCAAGTGGTTCGAAAACTCGAGAAACAGGAGCTTGTTGTTTTGGCAGAACGTCAAAAAAAGTTCGAATCGGTAGCAAAAGCACCCAAGCCTAAGAAAAAACAAGCGCCTGTGTATGCAGAGCCTACTGTCCAAGAAGAACATCCCATTTTAACTCCTCCGAGACAAGATGTGATTTTCGTACGTAAATCCTTCATGTTGCCTAATGGGCAATTAGCTGAGGTGACGGAAGAATATACGGTAGATGAAGACCCTGAAGAAGCAAGACAACGGATTAGAGCAGAGGTAGAAATGAATCGAATGCTCAAGAGAGAGCAACAGAAGGCCTTGAGAAAAATGCGTTTACGAACGAATCGCTTGGTTCAAAACTTGGGTGATCGTCAGGCACAATCGCAAGCGCAACTAGCACAAGAGAAGTCGGAAAGGCAGGATTTGGAAAAAGTATTACAGAAAACACAGTTAGCCAAAGAAGTATTCTCTGACTTTTTATTTAAAGATCGGCCTATCTTGCAACGGATTCAGCCTGGTTATTTGGATAGCTTGATCCGAAAAGAATTAGCGGATAAAGAGGTGACGCTGGATTATTCATTTGGTATTGAGACTACACCAGGAAACTGGGTGTATACCTCCTCCCCTGAAATCAAATCGCAAAAATCCGCATTTACAGCTGCTTTATTTCCCAATGACTTGCATCCGACGCAGGATCATTTGCGAATTTATTTCCCAGAAAGAGCTAACTATATTTGGCAAACGATGGGGCTAAGTCTGGCTGGCTCTGGCTTATTATTACTCGTGATGATCGGTTGTTTTTACTTCGCCGTTCTGACGATTTTAAGACAGAAAAAATTAGCCACGGTGAAGAATGACTTCATCAACAATATGACCCACGAGTTCAAAACGCCTATCACTTCGATCTCCTTAGCTACGCAGCTATTACAAGAGGAATTGAAGCCGGGTAAAAATGAGTCGATTTTGCGGTATTTGGGGATAATTAAAGATGAAAATACCCGCTTAGGTCAGCAGGTTGAGCGAGTGCTGCAGACCGCCCAAATGGAAAAAGAAGAGATCACACTGAAGCGTAAAAAAGTGGATATTAGTGCGCTGGTGCATCAGGTGGCAGAAATTAATGGACCACTGATTGAGTCGGGGAATGGTTCGTTATCGGTAAATGTGGATAAGTTGCCATCCACGGTCGAATTAGATGAAGTGCACATTTCGAATGTCTTGAATAATTTGATTGATAACGCCGTAAAATATAGCCCATCGAATCCGCAGGTAGAAATTCTGGCACGTAGCCAAGATCAAGGAATTTCTATCCAAGTGAAAGATCATGGAATGGGCATGCCGAAGGAAGCGCTGAGCAACATCTTTGATGCCTTTTACCGCGTTCCTACGGGGAATGTACACAATGTGAAAGGCTTCGGTCTCGGATTAAGTTATGTAAAGAAAATCGTGGAGGCCCATGGCGGCAAGGTCCACGTGAAAAGTAAATTAGGAGAAGGAAGCACATTTGAAATCTATTTGCCTTATGTCGAAAACGCCTGAAATTTTAGTCGCTGAGGATGACCCTAATTTGGGTTTATTGTTAACGGAGTTCTTGAAGAAGAAGGGATACCACGTTTCCTGGGCACAAAATGGGGATGAAGCTTTGGACTTATTCGTTAAAGGCTCGTTCGATTTGTGTTTATTAGACGTGATGATGCCGAAGAAGGACGGTTTTTCGCTTGCCAAAGACATTCGTGCAAATCACCAGCAAGTACCCATCATTTTCCTTACAGCGAAGTCGATGGAGGAAGACACGCTCCAAGGTTTCAAAGTAGGTGCAGACGATTATTTGACCAAGCCTTTCTCGATGGAAGTGCTCGTGGCGCGTATGGAGGCCATTCTTCGCAGAAGCCATTCGGATAAATCGGTGCCTAGTTTAGCGGAAGAAATTGTCCTTGGAAATTACACCTATGTGCCGGGAAAAATGCGTCTAAGCATTGGTGATACAGAATTAAAATTCACCCCGAAAGAGAACGAATTAATGAAACTGCTTTGTGAGAACTTAGGTCGTCCGGTCAGCAGATCTTATGCTTTGAAATTGATTTGGGGAGATGATACCTACTTCAATGCGCGCAGTATGGACGTGTACATGACGAAGTTGCGCAAGATGCTAAAAGAAGACCCTCGCGTTCAGCTGTTGAATCTGCACGGCGAGGGCTTCCGATTGAGTGTAGAAGGGCTTTAGTTAATGTGTGTAAAGCCGGTATAAGGGACTAATACCTCTGGAATCTTGATTCCATCTGGTCCCTGGTTATTCTCTAAAATAGATGCCACGATGCGTGGAAGTGCTAATGCCGATCCATTCAAGGTATGGCAAAGGATTGATTTTCCGTCTACCTTCGTTCTTAGCTTCAAGCGGTTCGCTTGGAAAGTTTCGAAATTAGAAACGGAACTCACCTCTAACCAGCGGTTTTGAGCTCCAGACCACGCTTCCATATCATACGTCAACGCTGAAGCAAAACCCATATCTCCGCCACACAGACGAAGCACACGGTAATGCAATCCTAATTTCTGCAATAATCCTTGTACGTGTAGGGACATCTCCTCTAAAGCCGCATACGAATTCTCAGGTTTGTGAATCTGAACGATTTCAATCTTGTCAAATTGGTGCAAACGGTTCAAGCCTCGCACGTGAGCTCCCCAAGAACCTGCCTCGCGACGGAAGCAAGGCGTGTGGCCCACATTTTTGATCGGCAACTCTTTCTCGTTCACAATCACATCTCGGTATAAGTTTGTAATAGGCACCTCCGCCGTCGGAATTAAGAATAAGCCTTCCTCTTTCGTGACATACATTTGGCCTTCTTTATCTGGCAATTGTCCTGTCCCAAAACCCGAGTCTTCATTGATCAAAATCGGAGGTTGAATCTCATAATACCCGGCTTTAATTGCCTCATCTAGAAAGAAATTAATCAAAGCCCTTTGTAAACGCGCGCCTTTCCCCTTGTAAACTGGGAAGCCAGCACCTGTAATCTTATTTCCTAAGTCGAAATCGATGATATCGTATTTCTTGATCAAGTCCCAGTGAGGTTGTGCATCTGCGGGTAACTCAGGTAGAGAACCCCAGGTCAACACCACTTCATTGTCATCTGCCGTTTTTCCTTGTGGAACGGAGCTATGCGGAAGGTTTGGTAAAGTAACTAACAGATCCGTTAACTCCTTTTCTGCCGCTTTCGCAGCCTCTTCCATTTCTTTAATCGAAGCTTTTAAAGCAGCTGTTTCTGCACGCTTGCCTTCTGCTAATTCTTTTTGGCCGGATTGCATTAAGGCCCCGATTTCTTTTGCGGCTGCATTTGATTTCTCTAAGGCAGACTCGGCTTGCTGTAAAAGTGCTTTACGTTGATCGTCTTGAGCGATCAATTTCGCAACGATTTCAGCCGCATTGGCGAAATGTTTCTTTTGTAAACCGGCGATCGTGGTTTCTTGATTCGCACGAATAAAGGGTAGAGTTAACATAGCGCTATTTTAGGAAAAGTCCTTCGTTTAAAGCATTTAATGCATCATTTTTGTGTGAAGCATCCACTAATAAGGAGATATTGTGCTCAGAGGCGCCATACGAAATCATGCGGATCGGGATGTTTTTAATGGCATCCAACACCTTGATCGCGATACCTTCTTTGTCCGCCCAGAAATTACCTACGATACAAATAATCACTTGATTCATATCTGGATCTTCAAGTTCTGCAAACTCGCGTAATTCGCTCATGATTGCATCTAAATGCGTCGTTTGGTCGATGGTTACACTTACAGAAACTTCTGAAGTTGTAATCATATCGACCGGTGTTTTGTATTTTTCAAACACCTCAAACACGCGCTTTAAGAAGCCATAGGCATTCAACATACGTGTTGAGTGGATATAAATCGCGGTGATATTGTCTTTTGCGGCAATCGCTTTGATTTCCACGTCAGTTGATTTCTCTGAGATCAAGGTTCCGAAAGCACTCGGTTCCATCGTATTTTTCAAACGAACCGGCACCCCTTTTAATTTCGCCGGGGTGATGGTGCTTGGGTGCAAGATTTTGGCCCCAAAATAAGCCAACTCCGCCGCCTCAGCAAACGAAAGCTCGCGAATAGGGAAGGTGTTCTTCACGATACGCGGATCGTTATTGTGCATGCCATCGATGTCCGTCCAGATCTGAACTTCCTCCGCTTGAATCGCACCACCAATTAAGGAAGCCGTATAGTCGGATCCACCACGCTTCAAATTGTCTACTTCACCCGCCGGATTACGGCAGATAAACCCTTGCGTTACATAAATTTGCTTTCCTTTAACCGGAGCTAAAACTGCAGCTAATTTTTGTTCAATAACGCTCAAAACAGGTTCGTTATCTTCGTCGATCACCATGAAGTCTAAAGCAGGCAATAAAGCAGAGCTAACGCCTTCCTCTTGCAAGAATGCTTCGAAAATTTGCGTAGAAAGCAATTCACCTAAAGCGACCATCTCTTTCTCTTGCTTCCCGGTATAGGGAGCCGTAGCAATCAGGCTATCGATGAAATTAAATTCTTTTTCAACGATGGCTTGTCCTTTACCTAAACCGGCAGGAGTCGAATATAATTCAGTTAAGAATTGATCATAATGTGCGCGCAATTCAGTCGCCTTTGCTTTCGCTTCGGTCTGATTTCCAGAGTTCAATGATTCTGAAATAGAAAGAAGCGTGTTTGTGCTGCCTGAAAGGGCAGAAAGTACCACAATTTTAGGTTGACCATCTTCCGTAATTAGCTGACGGATAGACTTCATTCGCTCTGGTTTTCCGACGGAGGTTCCTCCAAATTTCCAAACTTGCATATATTCTCGTATTATATTCCTAACATCTTGATGGCTGTTATGGCCGCCTCATCGCCCTTATTGCCATGTTTTCCTCCTGCGCGATCCATCGCTTGTTCCTGTGAATTAGGAGTCAATACCCCAAAAATCACCGGCTTGTCATATTTCAAACTCACATTCGTAATCCCGTCCGCCACCGCCTGGCAGATAAAGTCAAAGTGTCTTGTCTCCCCTTGAATCACACAGCCTAGGCAAATAACAGCATCGATATTCGCTTGCTGGGCCATTTTTTGAGCTCCTAAGCTTAATTCGAAGCTACCAGGAACTTTATTGCTGATAATATTTTCTTCTTTTGCCCCGTATTTTAACAAGGTATCATACGCGCCAGAATACAAGGCATGCGTCACCTCCGTGTTCCATTCAGAAACAACGATGGCAAAGATTTTGCCAGAAACGTCCGGCAAATTTTCGGTGGTAAAATCACTCAGGTTTTTAAGTGCTGAAGCCATAATAGGGGTTAAAAAAACAAGGGATAAAAGCTCAAGCTCTTATCCCTCATCTTATAATCTGTTCTAAAAATTATTCAGAGATAGAGCTTTCTAAGATCGCTTTGTATTTCTTCGCTGGGATCGACTCTGATGATTGTCCGTATTTCTCTACAATGATCGAGTACGTGTCTACTGCTTCCTTCACTTGTTTATTTGCCTCGTAAGCATTCGCTAACTTTAACAAATAGGTAGGAGTGAAGAATTTATTCGGCTTGTGATCAGCTGCTTTTTTGTAGTAATCGATCGCATCTGCATAGGATTTCTTTTCTGAGTATGCATCTCCGATTAACGAATAAGCACGCGCTTGAACTAATAAATCAGAGCTAGAGAAGTTTTTCAATTTCTCAATAGATTGATCGAATTTGCCTTGCTTTAACAAGGTAATACCTAAATATAGATCAGCTAAGTTTTGTGTATTTCCGCCAAACTCATCTGAAACTTTCGCTAAATCTTTTGCTGCAGCCGCTAAAGAATCCGATTCAAAAGCATAAACCGCTTTGAATAATTTCTTCTCGCCTTCTGCGTCTTGCGTAGTGGAGTACCATTGGTAGCCGAAATAAGCTGCGACAGCTAGAACCACAACGCCTAGAATCGTAGCGATGCCAGATTTATTCTTATCTACTAATTCAGTTACTTTAGAAACTTCTTGTTGAAGAGCTTCTGGGCTCTCGATAATCTCAATCGATTCTACTTTTTCTTTCTTTGCCATAAGGTCATTAATTCATTTGGCAGATTATTATAGGTGCCAAAGGACTGCAAAATTATAAAATCTCTTTCATTTTTATCCATATATATTGAATCTTTTGCATTTTATTTTTCAATTTAGGGGTAAATAAACCTGTATGTCCTTTAATCGACCAGACCAACTCCGTAAACTCAACGAGACTTTTGATATTTGTATCATTGGTGGTGGCGCGACAGGGGCTGGAGTGGCACTGGACGCAACCTTGCGCGGCTATAAAGTTGTCCTGATTGAAAAAGGAGATTTTGCCTGCCAAACCTCTTCAAAATCAACCAAATTAGTTCACGGAGGCGTTCGCTATCTAGAGCAAGCCGTTAAAAAATTGGATTGGCATCAATTCAAAATGGTCTATAAGGCCTTGCACGAGCGCAAAATCCTCCTAAAAAATGCGCCTCATTTAGCTCATCCCTTAGGTCTATTGACACCTTGCTATACGCGTTGGGAACGCCTTTATTACCGCATAGGTATGTGGCTTTACGATAAAATTTCAGGGAGCACGAATTTGAAATCAAGTCGTGGCTTGAGTAAGAAAGAGATACAAGCAGAATTCCCGTCTATCGAATCTCATCATTTGCGAGGTGGTGTATTGTATTATGATGGGCAATTGAATGATGCCCGATATGCTTTAGCCATCTTAAAGGAGGCTGAACGATTAGGCGCTTGTATCTTAAACTATGCGAGTCTGGATTCCTTCGAATTAGGGACTAAAAGTTTGAAGATTAAGAAAGTGGTTTTCTCAGATTTGCTGTCGAAGGAAATTTATACTATTCCCGTTAAGGCCGTTGTCAATGCGACGGGGCCATTTACCGATAAAATCAGGGCCTTGGCTAATCCTCGGATGAAGCCTCGTATGAAGGTCAGTCGCGGAGCGCACGTGGTGTTGCCGGCGGAGTTTTGGCAAGGAGAAACGGCCCTTTTAATTCCTAAAACGGATGATGGTCGCGTGATTTTTGTGATACCTTGGCGCGACTATGTCTTAGTCGGAACCACGGATGATCCGGATACTTTATCTGAATCTCCTGTCATTTTGGAGGCGGAGAAAGAATACCTCATTTCCTACTTTAATCGCTATTCTTCGAAGAAAGCGACATTAGAGGATATCAGTGCGACGTTTGTAGGCCAAAGACCTCTTCTCCAAGCGCAGCTCGATTCAACGATGAATACTGATACTAAATCCCTTGTTAGAGATCATGAGGTCGAGGTAGATGGTCGTTCTAAACTGGTGAGCATCATGGGCGGCAAGTGGACCACCTACCGGGTTATGGCCTCCGATACGCTGGATGTGTTAGAAAAAGAGGTATTGAATGTGTCTACAAAGCCATGTTTGACGAAAGATCATATATTAGTTCCAGCTTCTCCTGAGGCCTTACCGTCTACCGTTGATTCGGATATTCGTACCCACCTGGAAGAAATCTATGGTCCAGCTGCTGGGGAAGTGTATGGATATGGAGCGGAACGAATACTGCCAAACCAACCCTACTTAGTGGGCGAATTAACTTACTTAAAAGAGCATGAAATGGCGGTGACTTGGGAGGATGTGTTAGCACGCCGTTGGGGAATTGCTATTAGAGATGAGGCTTTAGCAAAAAAACTACAGGCCATAAAAAAAGAGGCTTTCGCCTCTTAATCTTAATATTCGTCCTCGTTAAAGAAGAAGTCATCTTTTGTCGGATAATCCGGCCAAATTTCTTCGATGCTTTCGAATGGTTGACCATCGTCCTCTAGCTCTTGTAGGTTTTCTACTACTTCTAATGGAGATCCTGTACGGATGGCGAAGTCAATTAGTTCATCTTTCGACGCTGGCCATGGCGCGTCTTCTAAATAGGAGGCAAGTTCTAGTGTCCAATACATAATTTATAACGAATAATATTTTGCTTATTACAGGGAGGAATTTACTAATTGTTCCTCCTACCTAAGTGCAAAAGTAAAATAAAAATGTATTTATGAAAGATTTATTTTTTAAATTTTCATTAATTATCAAAACCCTGATTTTTTCCCTCTTTTATGCCTCCATCTAGTCCTGTTTCTGTCGAAGTTTGTGCCTATTCTTTATATTCCTGTATCGCCGCAGATCGGGCCGGAGCACAGCGGGTTGAATTATGCGCTTCCCCTTGGGAAGGGGGTACAACACCCAGCGCAGGCCTCGTGGAGCAAGCTTTGAAATCGACTACACTGGAGATTCATCCCATGGTCAGACCGCGCGGCGGAGATTTTGTCTATGATGAAACGGAAAAACAGACGATGCTTGCAGAGGCTAGAGCCCTAGTGGCTCAAGGCGTGCATGGGATTGTGGTGGGTGCACTGAAACCGGATGGTGATTTAGATGTGGAGTTTATGCGGGAATTCAAACAGATAGCCTCAGGTCGTGAATTGACTTGCCATCGGGCCATCGATGTCTCTCGTGAACCTTTGGAGGTTATGGAACAATTAATCGCCATCGGCTTTAACCGTATCCTAACGTCAGGCTGTAAAGATAAGGCCCTAGATGGCATCGAAAACATAGCAGAATTAGTGTCAGCCGCTAAAGGCCGCATCCAAATTATGGCCGGCAGTGGAGTCAACCCAATGAATTGCTTAGATTTTGTGCAGGTAGGTGTGGATGCGATCCACTTAAGTGCGAGAACAACGCGTAATTCTGAAATGGATTATAGACGTCCCGGAATTTCGATGGGTGGGGTAGCGGCGATCTCGGAATTCGAGGTAGCCTACTCGAGTGAAGAAATCATCCGAGCGGCTATCTCTAAGATCCAGGAGTTATTCAGCGAATAAATCCGTTGTTTGCCAAGCCTTCTCAGGCATGGTCGTAATATCGTATAAACCTACTTCCGTGCGCTTGTAAGTCGGGATTTTGAATTCAGCATCTGACATAGATCCTTGCTTGAATTTTTCAATCATTTGTGCAAATCTCGCTTCTTCTGAATCTGCTGAAACAGGAGCAGCCGTTTCTAATTCGCCATCTAATTCAACGCTGTCACCTGGATTTAAGAATACCGGAGCAGCTTTTCTAACCACTTTACGCATACTTCCATCCATTCCGCTAGAATCTTGCTCATATCCTGCTGCGATGACAGTCAAATACAGGTCTTCTCCTAAATCTTCATCCGTAGAGAAACCAAACTTCACCATATCAGCTTGCGCATCAATTCGTTCATTTAGGTATTCAATGATCGCATCTTTTTCCCAAATCAATAAATCTTTCGAGCTACTCGTAGAAACCGTTACCAGGATACGTTTCGCTCCTTTAATTTCTTGTGAATTTAGTAGCGGAGAATTCAAGGCTTCCACGATCGCCGCCTTCGCTCTTTCTTCTCCTTTACCTAGCGCTGAACTCATCATCGCTTGACCTGCATTCGTCAATACCTTCTTCACGTCCATGAAGTCCGTATTGATATCGCCCGGTTTTGCAATCACGTCTACCACTGATTTAACCGCTTTCGCTAACACGTCATCCGCTTTCGCAAAGGCATGTTTTACCGCTAAATCTTTGTAGTGTTCAGATATTTTATCGTTCATGATCACCAAAACCGTATCGCAATACGCTTTTAGTTCTTCAATCCCGTCTCTTGCGTATTGAATTTTCTCTTTTCCTTCCCAGTTATACGGAAACGAAACGACAGCCACCGTTAATAAATCACGGTCTCTAGCGATTTCTGCCACCACCGGTGCAGCTCCCGTACCTGTTCCTCCACCCATACCCGCGGTGATGAAAACCATCTTTGTTTCATTCGAAAGAACCGCTTTGATTTTTTCTTGACTCTCTTGTGCAGCTTGTTTACCCACTTCAGGATCCGTTCCGGCTCCTAAACCTTGTTCTCCTAGTTTAATTTTCGTGCGTACCGTGTTAGAAGCTAAAGCCTGAGAATCGGTATTGCAGATAATTAAATCTGCCCCTTTGATCTTCAGGTTGTCCATGTGCTTCACCGCGTTGGATCCTCCACCTCCGATACCGATCACCTTAATGATGGATTTGAAAGATGTTTCAGGCACTACTTCGATTTGATGGTTAAAAAAGGAGGGGTTTTGGCTACTCATAGGGTCAATTCAAATTTTCTAAAACGTAAAAATAATAGAATTTATGTATTAATTAATCATTGCCCCAGCGCCATTCATTTCCTAATTCTAGTTCATGGCGGAGCTTATGTTTAATGAAGAATTCTTTCGTCGAATAAAAGTCTAATTTCTTCGCAGGAATTTGCTCTGCGTTCGCTAGTCCGTACAAAAGCATGGTGGTGTATTTCACCGTGTTCTCCATTTCTTTTTTATTAACTAGGCTAAAATCATCACAGTTTGCATGGTAGCAATCCAATACGCTGCGGGTTAATTTTCCCAAAGGATCCGCTGCCGGAATTCCTTCCATCAAGAAGGTTTGGTTATCTGAGTGTAAACCAGGGGAGTTCTCCACTAAATTCTCAAAATTACCGTCAATCGCTTTGATTTGATCTCCGATCGATTTTAAAAGAGGAAGCATCTCGTCCCGTCCACCTCCATTAAATCCATTTACGTTATTAGTCATATCGAGGTTGATCATGTACACGATTTGGTCAAGATCACCTTCTTTCTTTGCCCGCTCTACATAGGCTTTTGAACCTAATAGACCTTCCTCCTCACCCATAAAGGCCACAAATTCAATGGTGCGTTTACTGCTCAGGCCTAAAGCGCTAAATGTTCTAGCGACGTCTAGTACCGAGAAAGACCCGATGCCATTATCAATCGCACCTGTAGCTAGATCCCAAGAATCTAAATGGCCACCAATGATAATCTTTTCGTTTCTTAATTTCGAACTACTTCCTTTTAAAGTTGCGACCACATTGCGCGCTTTAATCGGTTTACTCACGTTGTGCATCTCGATCAAACTCAACAATCCTGGTTGATCTTTCATCCACTTTCTGATCTCTGTTCCATTCTCCAAAGAAATACAAACAGCTGGAATCGAAATTAAATTTCCCGTCACAGAGGCTGTACCTGTTAATAAGACTTGTCCTTTTACGGTATTGACGAAGATGACACCAATAGCACCATGTTGAATAGCCAAGGCTGTTTTTTCAGAACGGTGTAAGTTTTTCGTACCCGCAGGAGCGTCTAAAAGCCCGATGTTAGCCAAAACCACTTTCCCTTTTACTTCTTTACCTACATAATCCGAATCCAATCCATTTCCAAGATCCACAATTGTACCTTGTATGTTCGCATCCACAGGAGTCATAGCTAGGGAAACTACGGGAACTTCTCTGAAGTCATCTGATTTAGGAGGGGCAATCGATAAAGTGACTGTGTCACGTGCCCAAGCTTCCACTTGAAATCCTTGAAACTTGGTATCCTTAAAACCGTATTCTTTTAATAATTTGAAAGCGTACTCTTCCGCCTTTTTTCCCTTATCGCTACCGGTTAATCTATGACCTATGGTTTTGCAGGCTTCTCCTAGCGTGGCGTATGCTTTAGAATTCAATTCAACCTCTGCCTTAATTTTCTTATATACATCCTTGAAATCTTCTTCTCCGGATGCCGGAGTAAAGGAGCTAGTTAAAAAGGTAGCTGAAAGTGCCAAAAAGCCAAGGGTCAATCTTCTCATTCTTAATTTTTAAATATCTGTTTAAATTTAGCTTATTTAGCCGAAAAACACAATTAGCCGGACCAATTTTCCCGGTCTAAATTTCGGTAGTTAATCGCTTCGGCTAGGTGTTTGGGTTGAATCTCTTTTGTTTGGCTGATATCCGCTATGGTTCTCGCCATTTTAAGGATGCGATCATGCGCTCTAGCGGATAATTGCAATTTTTCAATGGCGTTCCGGAGCAGTGAGGCTGAGGTCGTATCTAAAACACAAATCTCTTTCACCTGTACGGAGTTCATCTCGGCATTCGTTCGAATGGACAATTCTTTAAAACGGGCTTTTTGGATGTCTCTGGCAATACAAATTCGCTCCCGTATCACTTGACTCGATTCGCTTTCTTGGGACTTAAACATATCCGAATAGCCTAAAGGGAAAACTTCTAAATGCATATCGATCCGATCTAATAGTGGTCCGGAAATTCGGTGCAGGTATCGGTCTACCTGGTAAGGTTTACAGGTACATGGTTTTTCTGGGTGGTGAAAATAGCCGCAGGGACAGGGGTTCATGGCAGAGATGAGGAGGAAGTTTGCGGGAAATTCGACTGTGCCATGAGCGCGAGAAATGGGTACTTTCCGTTCTTCCAATGGTTGGCGGAGCAGTTCTAAGACATTCCGCTGAAATTCGGGCAGCTCATCTAAAAACAATACTCCTTGATGTGCCAGAGAGATTTCGCCGGGCTGTGGATTCGTTCGGCCACCGATGAGCGCGGAGGAAGTAATGCTGTGGTGAAGCGCCCGAAATGGTCTTTCCGTCACGAGTGGTTGATCAATGCTTAATTTTCCGACGATGGAGTGTATTTGGGTGGTTTCGATAATTTCCTCCAAACTCATGGGAGGCATGATGGAGGGAATGCGTTGGGCCATCATGGTTTTTCCTGCACCTGGAGGGCCTACCAAAAGTAGGTTATGAGACCCAGCTACTGCGATTTCAATAGCCCGCTTCGCTTTTTCCTGTCCTTTTATTTGGGAAAAATCGGACGCGTAAGGAGGACTGGTTGGGAGAATATGATCTCGTTTGATAGCCGCTTGTGGGCGCCCATGCAAAAAACGAATCGTGTCCCGCAAATTATCCATCCCGAAGATCTGTAATCCTTCAATCAAGGCGGCTTCGAGGGCATTTTCACGCGGGAGGATAAGGGAGTGGATGCCTTGTTTTTTAGCTTCTATCGCCATTGAAAGCGCTCCTTTGATGGGACGGATTTCGCCGGTGAGAGAGAGTTCACCCATGATTAGGAAGTCTGAAAGACGCGTCATCTTCGTTTGCTCGGATGCTTGAAGGAGGCCTAGGGCGATGGGGAGGTCATAACCTGAGCCTTCTTTGCGCACATCCGCCGGCGCTAGGTTGATGACCACTTTTCTTCGAGGAAAGAAATAGCCAATTTGCTTGATGGCAGACTCTACCCGTTGAATGGATTCTTTGATGGTCGAATCCGGTAGACCGACGAGGTAACACTTCGATCCTTGCCCCACATGGGTTTCAATGGTGATAATGGAGGCATGAATGCCCACGAGAGCACTGCCAAAAGTTTTCGTTAACATAGTGGTCGTTTAAGACACAATGTTAGACAATAGCCGAGTGATTAAATAACAGTTAATTGGACTTCTTGAGAATTGACCAACAACTTGGATTTTACGCCGAAGAGTAAAGGTTGGTTGTTTGGGATATGTCCCGCCGGGAAATCAAACGCAATGGGAAATGAAGTCCCTGAGGTATGTTCCGCGACTAATTCATAAGCTGATTTACCAATCGTCAAACTCGCTTCATTGCAATCGGTAAATCCACCTAGGATTAGGCCGGCTAGGTTTTGGAAATAACCTGCTCTTTTTAATTGCAAAAGCATCCGATCCACGTGGTATAAACGTTCGCCTATTTCTTCGATAAAGAGGATCTTGCCTTCCGTAGATTTGAAAGTAGAGCTACCTACTAAATGACATAAAAGAGATAGATTTCCGCCGATAATCTCTGCGGAGGCCTCACCTGGGCGGTTTAGCTCATGCACAGGAGCGCTTACTGAAACCTTGCCTTCGAATAAAAGGGAATGCAAATTTTGGAGGGCAGATTCACCCCCTTTTTGGCAGAAATTATGCGGCATAGGCCCATGCACACTAGCGTATCCCCTCGAATCTAGTTCACACAAAAGTGCGGTAATATCTGAAAAACCTACGACCCATTTTGGCGAAGAAAAAAAGCCGGAAAAATCCAAGGAGTCTAACAGGCGACTGACTCCATAACCGCCTCGAATGGGGAAAATGGCCTTAATAGATGGGTCATCTAGCATTTGCTGTAGATCAGAAAGTCGTTCTGCATCCGTCCCGCCCAAACCATGGTGTCGAGATAAGTAATTTGGTGCATTTCGAACCCGTAATCCCCAATTTTCTAAGACTTCTACACCTTGCTTCCAATTATCCGTAGGAGGAAAGGAGGCAGGAGACAAAATAGCTACTTCGTCGCCAGGCTGTAAAAAAGGGGGGATGATCTGAGTCATGACGTAAATATCTGTTTTTTTTTAGGATCCTCAAGGGCTAAATTTCGTAATATTGTAAAAATTCTATTCTCATCGCTCCTGCAGATTTAAATCTTGTTCATCCGATTTACAACCCGCATCCGGGTTGGGCGGAGGAATTGGTGCATTATTATACCTTATTTAAGGAAGCTATTCCGGCAGATACTTCTATTCACATGTATTTAGTTAACGATGGGAGTAGGTCTGGTATTCGCCAGGAGGATATCGAGTTATTGAAAACAGGAGTAGCCGGTTTTACCTATATCGATTCGCAGATTAACCAAGGAAAAGGGGGGGCATTACGTGATGCCGTCCGCCAAACAACGGGTAAATACATCATTTATACAGATGCCGATTATCCCTATTTGATAGCGAATGCCGTAGACATGTTTCGCCTACTTTCCACCGATGCGGCCGATGTGGTCGTGGGCGTACGCGACGAACAATATTATGATCAGTTGCCGCTAGGCCGTAAAATATTTTCACTATCTCTGAAGGTGATGAATTATTTATTTTTCCCTGAGTTGAAGGTGAAAGACACGCAATCTGGCTTAAAAGGATTCAATCAAAAAGGCAAAGAAATCTTCTTGAAAACGCGAATTCCAGCCTTCCTTTTTGATATGGAGTTTTTAGTCTTAGCCTCGAAGCGCTCTGACATTCGAATTCAGTGGATTTATGTGCAAGCCCGGGAAGGAATCGTATTCTCCACAATGCGTGCGAAGACCATTCTGACTGAGCTGCTTAATTTCACGAAAATCTTATTCCGTCTAGATAAATGAAACCGATTCTAATCACCATCGATGTGGAAGAATGCGATATTCCGTTGGAATACGGTTTTGACATTCCTTTAGAGGAGCAATTGGCGATTTCACAGGAAGGTTTGAGAGACTTCATGCAAATCGTGGAGGAGGCAAAGGTTCCGGTGACTATTTTTTGCACCGGAGTGTATGCTGAAAACAATGCTGAATGGATCAAATCCCTAGATCCGATGCACGAATTAGCTTCGCATGGTTATTATCATGGGCATTTTGACGCCTCGAAAGACCTTATAAGTTCGAAACAATTATTAGAATCTTTAAGCGATAAAACCATTACAGGATTTCGGATGGCCCGCATGCAATATGTGGAAGAAAGTGAAATATTGAAAGCTGGATATACCTATCATTCTTCCTTAAATCCCACTTGGATTCCAGGTCGCTATGACCACCGTGATAAACCGACGAAGCCATTTTTTGAGAAAGGGTTGTGGAATGTTCCGGCTTCTGTAAGTCCCTGGCTGCGAATTCCGCTTTTTTGGTTATCCTTTAAGAATTTCCCTTTGTGGATATATACCATGTTAGCGAAGCGCACCTTGCGCAAACAGGAATACTTGAATATCTATTTCCACCCTTGGGAATTTGCGGATTTGAGCAAATACCCGTTGCCGGCACATGTAAAAAGGGGGCATAATGGTCCTTTGCAGGATAAATTACGCACTTTTTTAAAGCAGATGAAAGGGGAGGGCGAGTTTACCACGATGGCAAAAATGCTAAAGGCTTATGAATAAGAAATCCACCTTATTGATAATTTGGGCCCTCGCAGGTCTATTGACGGGTTGGAAGCAATTCTCTTTGAGCGCCGTTCATTCGCACATCAATAATTTTCAGATTTTCAAAGCAAGTTTCGGTCACTTCATACACCGGATGCCTTTGTATTTAGAATACCCGAAGGAGTATTTCGATCTCTATTTATATGGACCGATTTTTGCGATTTTGATGGCTCCATTTTCCGCATTACCTGATGGCCCTAGCGTGATCATGTGGAATGTGCTGAATTCAGGGGTGCTATTTGTGACGCTTTGGCATCTGCCTCTTGTTGAAAACAAACGAGTTGCCATCACGTGGATTGTGTTGAATTCCTCAATTACGGCATTGTTGAATACGCAGTTTCATGCCTTGTGTCTTGCTTTAATTCTTTGGTCTTATATCTGCGTAGAGAAAAAGAACTATTTCTGGGCGACGCTGTGGATCGTTTTAGGGATCTATATTAAATTGTATGGCGTGGTAGGTCTAGCCTTTTTCTTTTTTGCCAAAGATCGCCTCCGTTTCGCCTCCTACTTTTTTTTCTGGTTATTGGTGATAGGCTTTATTCCTTTCGCTTTAGGTGGATTCGATTATGGACTCCAAACCTACCGAGAATGGATGGGCATCCTAGCGCATAAAAACGATTTAAACGAGAACATCAAAAACATTCGAACGGATGTCTGTGTTATGGGCATGATTCGCCGCTGGACAGGCGATCCGACGATTTCGAATTTGTGGTTTCTAGTACCCTCGATGCTCTTAAATGTGTATCTATTTTTCCAAACCAAGAAGTGGTCGGACCCCGAATTTAGATTGCGCATTTTGGCATTTGTGCTACTGTATATAATGCTTTCAAGCACGGGTACCGAATCGCCTACCTTAGTGATGGCTTTTCCAGCAGTTGGAATCTGGTTTGTGTTAGGGGAGAAAACCAAAGCTCGCTGGGCCATGTTGATCTTTACACTCTTAATTTCAAGCTTTTCACCTACCGATTTATTTCCTGCGTATATAAGGAATGAATTCATCAATCCGCTTGCGCTAATGATTGTGCCTCTGTTCGGGGTATGGATTTGGCTGGCTTGGGAGCTGTTTAGAGAAAAACAACCTCAGTAATAATGTCCTGCTGAGCGGTTTTATTCAAAAGCTCGATCATCTTCTGTTTAGCCATCAAGAGCTCTTTCTTTAAAGGAGCAGAATCAAGGCCTAAAAACAGCTTTTTGTCCTTAATGAAGATTTTCGTGGTTCTCGCAGCAATCGGCTTCCCCATAATCTCCTCCCAATGCGCGATAATATAGGTTTCGTCGTATTTATTCTGAAGCTTGTAGACCCGCATTAAGGATTCGATTGCCTCTTTCAAGCTCATATTATCCTTACTTCGGGTAGAAGCACGGGGGCCTTTTGGATTGAAGGGGGAATCGATCATTTGAATGTTTTTGACTGCCAAAATTAAGCCATTAATTAGGTTTAATCAGGAAATTCTCAACAAAATTTAATTTTTTTTTGATTTTTTTAAAATTTGATAATCCCAAAATAGTACCCTAATTCTTTCAATAAATCGAAGAAAATATCAGATTAGTACAATAGTGCTTTCGGCGTAACCTGAATAGAAGCCTACAAGGATTATTTAAAGGATGAAAATTATATTAGAATTCTATTACTTTTGCCTTTACTGAAAAGGAAAGCGAGAGTCTAAACTATGAAAACTACGATCGCCGCATTTTCTACAAGTTTTATTAAAAAATAATTCTTTAACCCCAAATTACCAAACTAATGAGTACACAACAACCAAAGCCAGCTGCTAAGCCAGCTGCAACCGAAAAAAAATCTGGCGGTATTTCTGCAGGTTTAATTCTAATTGTCCTTTTTGCAATTGCAATTGCAATTTACACTTTTGTGATGGGTGATGGCTCTCACTTTGAAGGTGGTACAAATGAAGGACACCCACTTCCAGGTGACTACTTTGGTGTAGTTTACAAAGGTGGTGTTATCGTGCCAGTTTTGATGACTTGTTTCTTAACTGCATTAACATTCTCAATTGAGCGTTTATTCACAATCGGTAAAGCAAAAGGTACTGGTGATGTTAACGCATTTGTTCGTTCAGTACAAGCAGCTTTAGACAAAGACGATGTGGAAGGTGCTTTGAAAGCTTGTGATAAGCAAAAAGGTTCAGTAGGTAATGTTACATTAGCTGCTATCAAAAAATACAAAGCTTTAACTTCAGAGAAATCTTTAGATAAAGAGCAAAAATTAGCTGCATTGAGCAAAGAAGTGGAAGAAGCTACTTCATTAGAATTGCCAATGTTAGAGAAAAACTTAACTATCATCGCAACTTTAGCATCGGTATCTACTTTGATTGGTCTATTAGGAACGGTAGTTGGTATGATCAAGGCCTTCGCGTCATTAGGTAACTCAGGTGGATCAACTGATTCATCAGCTTTAGCAAATGGTATCTCTGAAGCCTTAATTAACACTGCATTAGGTATCGGTACTTCAGCTATCTGTATCATTGCATACAACGTGTTCACAGCGAAAATTGACGAGTTAACTTACAGCATCGATGAAATCGGCTTAAGTGTTAACCAAAACTACGCTACGCATCACAATTAATATTTGAACTGATTTAGGGGCTTCAGCCCTTTCATTCAATTTTATTCACCGTTCAAAAAAATAATTGTTATGCCAAAAGTTAAAGCTAAACGACATAGTGTCTCACTCGACATGACAGCGATGTGTGACGTGGCTTTCCTTCTTTTGACGTTCTTCATGTTAACCGCGAAGTTCCGTCCAGAAGAGGCAGTTACGATCACTCCTCCATCTTCTATTTCAGAGAAACCTTTGAATACGAAAGATGGTATGCTGATGGTTAGTGTTTCACCAGAAGGTGGCGTTTATTTGGCAACTGATGATCAAATGGCTCGTGAGTTTATGTTAGAGCGTATGGCTAATCGCTATGGTATCGCTGTAACAGCTGAGATGAAGAAGAACTTTATGGCTTCAGAAATCGTAGGCTATCCTCTAGGAGCAATGCGTCAGGTGTTAAATATGAAACCTTCAGAAGCGAAAGCGCTAAGTAAGGGAATTCCAATTGATTCAGCTAATAACGAGCTTTCGTATTGGGTGGGTTATGCGAAATTGTCTAATCCAGAGTTGAAAGTTGCTATCAAAGGAGATAAAGAGTCTAACTACAAAGTATTTGCTGATATCATCGGTACTTTGCAAGCTCAAAACATCAATATCTTCCAATTAGTAACTGGACCGGAAAATAAACCGAAATAAGTTTTCATTTTAATTACGAAAAGAAATGGCAGAAATAGATAGCTCCGGTGGCGGGAAGAAAGGCGGAAAGAAGCGTAGTAAGAAAATGTCGACCAAAATCGACATGACACCCATGGTGGACTTAGGCTTCCTTTTGATTACTTTCTTTATGTTAACTACAACGTTAGCAAAGCCCGTTACCATGCAATTAAACATGCCTGATAAAACGGATACAAAGGAAACATCACCTGTAAAATTATCAGAAACACTTACAGTGTGTCCAGATGAGACAAAGGTGTATTATTACCAAGGTATCCCAACTGAAGCAGGTACAGTAATGCAAGTTACTAACTATTCGGAGACAGGAATTCGCAAGGTTATCGCGGATCTGAAAGCGAAAGTGGGTAATAATTTTACTATCGTGATCAAGCCAACCAAAAAAGCGAAATATCGCAATATGATTGATATGCTTGATGAATGTGCGATTACTAATAACAAGCGTTATGCTTTATTAGAAATCGATCCGGATACGGAGGCACTGATTAAACGATCAGGAAAATAAGGGTATAAATTAATTTAAAATTAAACGAATATTATGTCACAAGTAATAAGCCAAGATGCTACTTTGGACGATATTATCTTCAAAGACAAGAACCGTGAATTCGGTGCCTTCGTTCTGCGCAAGACATATCCTAAAGTAATGAAGCGGTCCGTATTACTAGGCTCTGCACTCTTTGTCGGTGCTCTTTTGTTAGCGGCTTTCTGGAAACAGTTAACTGCAGCTTCAGAAGAAAAGACTGAGGTGACTGCTGAAGTAATGAAATTGGATAAGCCAGCTCCACCTAAAAAAGTAGAGTTGCCTCCTCCGCCACCGCCGCCACCACCCAAGGAAATTCCTAAGGTGACAACAACGAAATTCTTACCTCCAGAAATCAAGCATGATGAGGAAGTAACGAAACCTGAGCCTCCACCTGAAGAGGTAAGGGGTAACACGGCATCTGAAACTGTAAAGGGTGAAACGGAAACGTATGAGCCGCCAGTAGATCCAGATGCGAAGGGTTCTGAACCTGTTGAGCCACCTAAGCCAGCTGAAGATGAAATCTTTACGGCGGTAGAGCAACAAGCAGAATTCCCAGGAGGTCCGGGTGCATGGGGACGTTTCTTGCAAAAGACGTTAAAATACCCATCTGCAGCTCAGCGTGCGAACGTAGGCGGTAGAGTATTCGTATCTTTCGTTGTAAATACGGACGGTTCTGTTCAAGACGTACAAGTTTTGAAGGGAGTTGGTTTCGGATGTGACGAGGAAGCTATTCGCGTAATCAAGGCTATGCCAAGATGGAATCCAGGTAAGCAATCTGGACGTGCGGTTAGATCTCGTTTTACTCAACCGATCACTTTCGTATTATCTGAATAAGATAGAAACGATTAAACATAGACAGACCTGCTGAATGTATTTTTAGCAGGTCTGTTTTTTTAAATGAAGATGAAAAGACCAGTTGCTATTTGGATTAATGTAACGTTTAGATTGATTGTTGCCTTTGCCTATTTTCTGTTAGGCTTGTATGTGGCTTTCTATTCTGAATTTGATTTAGGTACGAATTTTGGCGTGCCTACCATTGTACTTTTTGGATTACTTTTTATGGCTTATGGCGTTTTCAGAATTTGGAGATCCTATGCTTATTTTAAATCAACAGATGAAGAAGAAGATGATGAATATCAGAAATATTAGTTTAGTTCTTTTAGGGCTATGTTTTTTTCAATGTTCAACTGATAAAAAAGAAACTGCGAAAGATTCTGCGACCGTAGGTGAAATTACCTTGGGTGTTGATGAATCGTTTCAGCCTTTGATGAAGGCAGAGAAGACTGCCTTTGAAGAGCAATATAAATATGCTAAAATCAACTTCAAGTTCAGTCCTGAAAATGAGGTGATTGCTGATATGTTGAATGACAAGATTAGAGGGGTAGTGGTTACTCGTGATTTGACAGAAAAAGAAAAAGAAATCTTCACTCGTGAATCAATCACCTATCGAAGTTTTAATATTGCCGCGGATGGTATTGCTTTACTAGCAAACAAATCGAATAAAGATACGCTTCTTACCTTAGCCGATTTACGCGATTTGATCGTGGGTACATCCACAAAGTATACTGTCGTAGTTGATAAGGCGAACTCGAGTAATTTGAAATTTTTAGTGGATAAATTAAAGATTTCTACTTCTGATAAATTACACGTAGTTGCTGCTGGATCTAATATAGAAGTTATTAATCAAATAAAAAAAGATCCACGTGCGATTGGTATTGTAGGGTCTAACTGGATTAGTGATGGCGATAATCCGACTTCGCTTGGATTCATTCGCTCGGTGAATGTCATGTCTGTGGCGGAAGGTAAAGGAATGCCTTATACCCAGCCTTTTGGTTATAATTTAGCCTTAAAAAAGTACCCGCTTCGTCGGGAAATCAAATATATTTTGAAAGAGGCCCACCAGGGTTTAGGTACAGGATTCTTAAATTATGTATCTGGTGATTTGGGTCAGTTAATCGTTTTGAAGGCCGGCTTGATCCCTTTGACCCGCCCTATCACGATTCGTACCTATCAAATTAGCCAATAGTGCATTTTTATTCGGTTTAGGCTAGGGAAAATAGAAGATTGTTTTTATTTTTGTTCCTCTTACGAATTTAATGTTAAGTGTATAAAATTGGACATTTCGATGTTCGAGGCCTAGGAAAAAGATTGAAAGCTATTAATTAAACAACAAAATGAAGAAAATGAAATCGTGGATATTGGCAGTCAGTTTATTGATCACCAATATGGCAATGGGACAAACTATCGCAGACGGATTACACTTAATCGATCGCGATCAACCAAGTAGAGCTAAGCAAGTATTTGAAGGCTTAGTTAGCGCTTCTCCTACCGGTGAAAATTACTACTATTTAGGATACTATTTCTTAACGCGTAGAGATTGGACTTCAGCTGAAGATGCCTTCAAAAAAGGCTTAGCTGCAGATCCTAAGAACTACTTAAATCAAGTGGGTCTTGCATCGATCAAAGTAGGTCAAAATAAAGTAAACGAAGCGAAAGTTGATTTTGACCGTATTTTACAAGAAACAAAATACAAAAATGGTGATGTGATTCACCGAATTGCAGAAGCCTATTCAATGTTCTACAAATTAGGGCGTGATGCGGAATTTAATGCAAACAATAACGACCCAGCTGAAGCTATTCGTTTGATCGACTTAATGTTAGAAAAGACAAAGAAAGGTCCAAACGCAGAGCAAATGATTGTTCGTGGTGATGCTTTCTTGATCAAGAATGATGGCGGTAATGCTGTTTCATCTTATGAGCAAGCTTTGATGCAAGATCCTAAGAACGTGAAGGCGAAGGTAAAAATCGGTACGGTTTTCTTACGTGGTAAAAACTACAGAGAGACGCAATCTCGTTACAAGGAGGCGATTGATTTAGATTCAAACTACGCACCAGCTCACAAGCGTTATGGCGAGTATTTGATCGTAGGTAGCCAATACAAAAATGCCTCTCGTTATTTCAGAAAGTATTTGGAGAAGGCTGAGGCAACTCCTGAGGTGACTTTGGAAACAGCTAAATTATTATTCTTATCTCAAGATTATGAGGGTGCGATGAAGTACACAGATGAGGCAGATAAGAAAGGGGTAAAGGATAATGATATCTTCCGTATGCGTGGATATTCAAACGTGGAGATGAAGAACTACCAACAAGGTATCGATAACTTAGAGGGTATGGTTCGTTCTGGTGTGAAGCCTTACTACATGGATGATTTGTATTTCGGTAAAGGATACCAAGGTTTAGGTAAGGATTCAGTGGCTTTAACTTATTTAGAGCGTGCTGCACCTTTAGATACAAATAACAACGTTTACAACATCATCCACGATATCCGTTACAAGCAAAAGCGTTATAACGACGCAGCTAATGCGGCATTGAAAGGTATTGAGTGGAAGCAAAAGAAAAATCAAGCCGTAGGTTCTGGAGATTACTTCAAAGCAGCGATGGATTATTATTTCGTAGCTGCCTATATTCCTAATACGGATACATTAAATAGACCATTAGTTGCGATGAAGGCTGATACTTTATTCGGTAAAGCAATTTCAGTGAATGACAAATGGCCTCCATTTTATTTAAATCGTGCACGTGCGAATAACTTAATTGATTACTCGGGTACGAAATGGTTAGGAGTTCCTCATTATGAGAAATTCCTAGAGACCATTGCAAAGTTGAAGGAAGAAAAGTCAACTACCTTTAAAGAAGATAAGAATCAATTGTTTGAAGCCTACAAATACTTAGGCGGATATCATATTACTATTACGAAGGATGATGCGAAAGTGAGAGATTATTTCACCAAAGCACAAGAAATTAAAGCGGATGATAAGGTTTTAATGGAGTACTTCAATCCAGGTTCTACTGCCACAGCTCCAGCAGCGCCTAAAAAATAAGTTTTAAATACATATAGAAAAAAGCTGCTCCTCGAGCGGCTTTTTTCATTTACATTAAGCATATGTCATACGCAATCATAACCGGCGGAAGTAAAGGGATTGGGAAAGAGATTGCCTTGCAATTAGCTGAAAGAGGCTACAACTTGTTACTCGTAGCTCGTAATTCTTATGAGCTTCAACAAGTGAAGGAGGAGATCCAAAAAAAATTCGCGAAGGATGTAGATTATTTAGTAGCAGATCTAGCTGATCCTTCTGCCGTTAATACACTCTACGAATGGGTATTAGCAAAGCAGATTGATCTACGAATTTTGGTGAATAATGCAGGCTATGGTTTAGTGGGAGAGTTTGAATCTTATTCTTTCGAAGAGACCCAAAAAATGATGCAAGTAAACATGAACGCGTTAGTCGAAACCTGTTACCGTTTTTACCCCATGCTTTCAGGTAAGGGTCAAGCTTATGTGTTAAATATAGCTAGTTCAACAGCCTACCAAGCGATTCCTTTGATGAGCGTTTATGCGGCTTCCAAAGTGTTTGTATTAAACTTCTCCCGTGGACTTTTTCATGAATGGAAGGCTAAAGGCATTTCCGTTACGGCGGTAAGCCCTGGTGCAACCACTACAAACTTTAATGACCGAGCAAACTTACCAGCTAAAGCGAGTAAGGCAGCAGAAAAAGTAACGATGACTCCGGCAATCGTTGCTAAAATGGCCGTCGATGGCATGTTTGCTAAAAAACAAGAAGTGATCACTGGCTTCATTAATAAGTTAGGTGCTTTCCTTGCTTGGATTGCCCCAAAGGCTATCTCAGAGAAAGTGGCTAAGGGAATTTACGAATAGTTTTTTCTTGGCTGATTCCATCCGAAATTAGCCGTATCACATAGGTTCCAGCAGAAAATGGGGAAATATCAAAATCCATCTTTCTGCTGGAATTTTTTATTTGTCTTGAGTCTAGTAATTGTCCTTTCAGGTCAACCAGTTGCAGTAAGGCATCTTCTGTCTCATAGGCGATTTCAATTGAAAATAGTCCCTTCGTAGGATTGGGGTAAACGGTGAATTCGTAGGTGGGTGGTGCGTCCACATAATAGACATTCGAATAGGGAGAGTAACAAGATAGATTTTTGTGCCGCCATTTAGCGCGGGCATAAAACTCCCTTCCTTTGTTTAGTTTTTGAAAATAGCTAGAATCGGTCGATCGGGTTTGATCAATTAACCATTCCGGAATTCCCTCCGATTGAACGCGTACGAAATAAGCTCCTGTTTTTTCAAGGGTGGGTGTAGGTGGATTGGATTTTCGCTCGAGGAGGATTTTTTCAGCTCGGTAAAAGCAACCATTGTCTTCCATTACACCTCCATATTCACCTGCAGGTAATATCCCTTTCACCGTTTTATCAGTAGAAAAGAGATGGCCATTTAATTCCCATCCTATAAAGCGAACGCTAGAGTCTATGCTTAGGGTCAGAAATGCGCTGTCAGCGGCACAAATAGGACCCGTGAAGGATTTGCGCAGAGAGGAACTTGGTTGCCTTAATTGGGGCAAGTTCAGGCTAATGGTGTCCGTCTCTCCATCGTTGCAGATAAATCGATATAGGCCTCCGGTTAGAATGAATTCCGCCGAAGGAGATTCGTATCGTTTGGTCGAGCCTATGGCTGAGGTTTTAAGAGGGCAACCTTGAATTTTGATGAGGTAAGTATGGGTTGAACAGTTGGTTGTTTTTAGGGCAATGAGGTGATGAATGATGGGGCCGTTTCGGGTATAATGAACAAGGGCAGTATCTTTCGCGCTACAACCGAGGGAATCGATGACAGTTCTGATCAATAGTCCAGGAGAGGTAAAAGGTCCTAGTGGGCTGTTCGCGGAGGAGGAATAGCTAACGCGAATAGGAAGGCTAGCTTGTGTGACATTTGTTTCAGGTATAGGGATGGTCCGATCTCCAGTTAAGCTAAATGCCTCGAGTGGCTCTAGCTGTAGTTGGGGTTTTATGCGAATGGGTACCAGTGTTCGGCTGCTTTCGCAATCGTTTATTTTTACGCTTACAAATCGAGTAAGTAGAGAATCATTAGCACCATTAGCGGTGATTGCTTTCATAGCTAAGGCAGAGGCGGTGCTTAGATTTGATTTTGCTGTGGCGGTT
This sequence comes from Aquirufa novilacunae, assembly GCF_045310505.1. Lineage (NCBI taxonomy): Bacteria > Pseudomonadati > Bacteroidota > Cytophagia > Cytophagales > Flectobacillaceae > Aquirufa > Aquirufa novilacunae. The sequence goes on along the minus strand of NZ_JBEWZG010000001.1, from coordinate 1,097,111 downwards.
TCATACCAAATATTGTTTACTCCTCCGCTAGCTTGCAAGGAGATAGGGACGCCTGAACAGAAATAGGAAGGGGACATATTTTCAGGTGCTTCGGGTATGGGAATGGGGGTAGTTTTTACCCCTAACGACAGAGGTCCTTCACATCCGGACTTAACACAGGTCGCACGAAAAATACTGCTATCAGATCGAATCACTTGGAGACGACTTCCTTCTCCTACTTTTCGGCCCGATACATTGTACCAAAATGTCAAGGAGGGCGAGCAACCTGTGGCGTTGAGGGAAAAAGGGAGACCTAGGCAAGCTTTGACTAGTTTTACGGCATGGACGGGTGCAGCAGGGAGTGAGGTGACACTCAATGTTACCTCATTTGAAGCTAGCACACAGGATCCGAAAGGTAGTGTTAAAAAACGGGAGAAGGCTTTCAGTTTTGCGCCCTGCAAGGAGGGAGTTGCTAGGGCCGAATCGACAGGTAATCCGTTTATTGTCCAAGAATAAGCAGAGGAAATCGGAACACTGGAATTCTCGCAAACCGTTAGAGCAGAAATAATGGGTGCTTTTCGCAATATGATTAGGACAGAATCCGAATAATTGACACATTTCCCTACCGATATTTTCAATCGATAATAGCTTCCAGAAGGATGGGTGGCTCCGCCTGATAGAAAGGCAAAGCGCGATGAACGTGCACCCGTGATAGAAGTGAATTTAGAGTCGGATGGCCTACGTTTTTCCCATTGATAGCTACCGCCTGAACTAGTGCAAAATAGTCGAATGGAATCGCCTTCGCAGGTTATTTGGGCGAGGGGTTGCGTAAAAATGGTCGCACATTGTGCGAGGGAGACAAAAGAGAAAAAAAGCAATACCAGCGTTTTCATATCCCGAAATAGAGGAGAAAAATGCCGGCCTGCAAACGCGAAAAATCAATTAACAAGAACCTGATAAATAAAAAATGCAAACCACTCACCTGGAGCAGTTTGCATTTTTATCAAGGTATTGATATCCTTAGATGTCGCAGATTTTTACCGCTTGTTCTAAAGAAGCCATTTTGTCTTTGCGAGCCGGAATAAACTCTTGACCAATGAAGCCTTTGTATCCGGTATCGTAAATCGCGCGGATAATGGCTGCATAGTTCAATTCTTGCGTCTCATCGATTTCGTTACGACCAGGAACACCACCTGTGTGGTAGTGAGAGATGTATTGGTGGTATTTTTTGATGGTGGCAATTACGTCCCCTTCCATGATTTGCATGTGGTAGATATCGTAAAGCAATTTGAATTTATCGGAACCTACCATCTCACAAAGTGCAGCGCCCCATTCGGTTGTGTCGGCCTGGTAATCTTTGTGGTTGACTTTGGAATTTAACAACTCCATGGAGATCGTTACATCGTAACGTTCAGCCGTTTTCATGATGCGTTGTAGCCCTTTTTTGCAATTAATTAGGCCATCTTCATCGCTCATTCCGTCTCTGTTTCCAGAGAAAGTGATGATGTTTTTAACGCCCGCTTTCGCTGCTTTTGGAATAATATCTTCGTAGAAGCCTACTAAAGCATCGTGGTTTTTTGTGCGGTTAAAGAAGTTCGGAATGTTCATTCCATCTGGATATTTTCCCCAACCGATGGCTGCAGTCATATCGTGTTTCTTCAAAATTTCCCACTCATCGGGACCCGTTAATTCGATCGATTGTAAGCCGATTTTTTTGGCATTCATCACTAATTCCTCAAAAGGAATATCTTGGTAGCACCAGCGACAAGCCGAGTGATGTACTTTTCCTTTTAGGTCAAGTCCTGCTTGTTTGTCGGCCTCTTCAAAACGGTGGCCCATCATGCCCAGGCCAGCGAATCCTGCAGAGCTCTTTAGGATGTCTCTACGGCTGAATTTGTTTTCCATAGTGTATAATTTAATAGGTTTATTTTAACAGGGTAGTCACGAATTTATCACTGAGTTCGAATAGTAAACCGGGATAAATGCCTAGCAATATACTGATAATTCCAAGACCAAAAAGACTAACTAGTTCTAAATTAGTCAAATCAGGCAAAGACCAGTCGGTGTTTTTTAAGAAGAGTTTTCCCAAATAGATTTTTTGGAAAGTCCATAACAAATATCCAGCGCCTAATAATAGTCCCAAAGCTCCGAAAATCGCAATCCCCGGATGTACAAATGGACTCGTGAAGGCACCCATTAAACTAAAGAATTCGCCGATAAATCCAGAGAATCCAGGCATACCTAAGGAAGCAAAAATGGCAATCCCTGAGATGACCGTAAATCGAGGCATTAAGGTCACTAAGCCTGAATAAGAATCAATTTCACGGTTTCCAGTGCGGGAATATAATACGCCTACCATCAGGAACAATAAGGCGGATAAGACCCCGTGGGAGATGGTTTGGAAGATAGCTCCTTGCCAGCCTTCTGCTGTGAATGCGGCGATCCCTAGGAGTACGAAGCCCATGTGGGAAACGGATGAATAAGCGACTAATTTCTTTAAATCTGTCATCGCTAGCGCATTATAGGCACCGTAAACGATGGATAAGGCTCCTAGTCCAGCGAGGATATTAGCTGATGCGATTGCTTCTGCTTGGAAGAACGGAATTGTGATGCGTAACCAACCATAGGCGCCGATTTTCAATAAAACGCCGGCTAATAAAACGGAGATGGGTGTAGGTGCTTCCACGTGCGCATCCGGTAGCCAGGTGTGCAAGGGAACCATCGGTAATTTGATGGCAAATCCGATGAATAAAAGCCAAAAGCCCCATTCTCGAGCGCTCATTCCAGCTAGTAACCAGCCGGAGCTAGGGTGGAGGATGCTCGTGATTTGGACATTATTTAGATCCGATAAAGCCTGCATATCGAAACTATGCACCATCGAAGCGGTGGCAATTTCCTGCGATAATAACATGCCCTGAACGGCGTGCAATGCGTCCACATTAAATCCTTGTTCCGGACGAATCAAGCCGTTTAATAAGGCTGTTTCATACGGATCTACATAGGCTAAACCCATGCCTAACATCACTACAAGGATGAATAGGGAGCCTACGAGGGTATAAATGAAGAACTTCAAAGAAGCGTAATTTCGTCGCGGTCCACCCCAAATTCCAATTAAAAAATACATCGGAAGCAACATGAATTCGAAGAAGACGTAGAAAAGGAATAGATCTTTTGCTAGAAAACAGCCGATAATCGAGGCGTTTAAGAGCAATACTAAGGCATAATAGGTACTTAGTTTTTCTTTTATTTCTGTTGAGTTCCAAAGGGCCACCCAGGTAATTAAACCCGTTAAAAGAATCAGTGATATGCTTAATCCATCGACTCCGAGGGTGTATTTGGACATAAATTGCCCCATTGAACCCAGTGAAATCGAGAACCAAAAGTGCGATTCATTAAATTGAAATAAACCCGATTGCGTGTCGAAAGCAGCATAAATGTAGCCTAAAAGTCCTAATTGAATAGTCGAAAGACCGATGGCAATCGTTCTTGCCTGCTCCTTTAATTGACCTAATCCAAGGATGAGGGCACCTACGAGTGGCAATCCAATTAAGAGTGATAAAAGGGGTAAATTCGTCATTTAGTAAATACAGCGTAAAGTAAAAATAGGGCAAATGTCACAATAATCATAGCCCAGTAACTTTGGACTTTAGCTGATTGCCAGCGACTTAAAATTTTTCCAGTAGCCAGACTGAGGCTTGAGCTTCCGCCTACTAAAATTCCATCCACTAGATGTCGATCACACCAAGCAAGTAGGTGCGCGAGAATGACTTGTAAGGAGGCAATCCCATTGACTAGTCGATCAAGGATTTGGGTTTCGAAAATGAGGGCAGATCTACTTTTCCAGCGAATGAGGCGGAATAAGTTAGGCCAAAAACGAGGTAGGAACTGGTAATTTTCCGCCGGTATCCAGTTTCTGGATACATACGCTCCAGCGATACCGATAACCCAAGTCATAGCCGTGATGTATAGCCAAAAAGAAGGGATGTGGTAAATCGTTAGGAGGGCATTTTCAGGCATTTCAAACGGATGGCGAGAAATCCAAATGGACAAACTCGCGATAATTAATAGTCTGATGGGGATGTTTTGGGCAGAATTTTTCTCCGCAGAACCTTCCTTCAGTGGTCCCATGAAAATGAGATAAAACTGGCGGCTGATGTAGAAACTGGTCAATACCATTCCTATTGCTAACACAACCAGTAATTCGGCACGTCCAGAGGTATACAAGAATCCAGCTAGATTTTCCTTACTAAAAAATCCACCAGTTAAAGGTAATCCCATTAATCCGGCACCGAAAATAAGGTAAGCAAAGGCTGCCACCGGTGCTTTTTTTCGCAGGCCACCCATGTCGTTTAGGCTTTGGGAATGTACGGTATGAATCACGGCGCCAGCGGCTAAAAACAAGCCGGCTTTGAAAATGCCATGTGTTAATAAGTGAAATAAGGAGGCGTCTGAGCCCATTCCCATCCACATTAAACCCAGCTGGGAGATAGTGGAATAGGCGAGTGTCTTCTTGATATCTTTTTGGAAAATAGCAAAAACAGCTCCTGATAAGAACGAAATCGCACCAATGATTCCCATAAATAGGTGGGTCTCTGGACTCGTGATGTCGAAAACGCGCACACCCACGAAAACTCCAGCCGCCACCATCGTCGCTGCGTGAATTAAAGCAGAGGCGGGCGTAGGACCTTCCATCGCATCAGGAAGCCAAGACATTAAAGGAAACTGGGCTGATTTAGCGATTCCCCCAGCAATAATCGCCACCCCTATCAAGGTAGGTGCGATGCCCTGCATCGCAGAAAATTGCCACGTATTGAAATGTAAACCTAAACCGATGAGTCCGAACAACAGCGCAATATCACCAAGTCGGTTGATCAAAAAAGCTTTTTTCGCGGCTTGCGTTGCGGCTTGTTTTTGATGCCAAAAACTAATCAATAAATACGAACACGCCCCCACTAATTCCCAAGCTCCGTAAAAAAGGAAGACAGAATCCGTTAAAAGTAATAGCGTCATCGCACCCACGAACAGGTGCAAATAGGTATAATAGCGGCCGATAGACGGATCTCCTTTTAGATAAGATTTCGAAAACAGCTGGACACAAAACGAGACTATAGCCACTAAACCGAGCACTAATTGCGCAGAACTATTCGCCCAAAAACTGGCATTGATTTCCTGTCCTCCTAACTGAAACCAGGTATAGGCGATTTTAAAATCAGCCCCCACGCTTGAAAGGAAATAAAGTGCGGCAGCACTAAACAAGCCGGAAAGAGTGATCGAAACAAGGGATTTAGGGAAACAAGCTACTAAAAGGGCAGAAACCCACGGTAACAAGAGCACTCCAAGAAATAGGAGATTTAATCCCATATAAATGCAAAGATTTAATCGCAAATATACGGATTATCCGCCACTCACGGGAGGAATTAGGGCAATTTCCATGCTTTCTGACAGGATAAAATCCGGTTCCGGAAAGCGGTGTTCGGCAGCCAAACGTAAGGAGGGTAATTTTTCCAAAGCCGGGTGCATTGAACGCACCGTTTGCAAAAGCTCTTCTACGGTCACCTTTCCCTCTTTTTCGATGGAAATCGTAGACGATTTTAATAAATCGCGGCAAATCCCAAAGAGAAGAATGTGGTAGGTTGACATCGTTTTTTGTACCTTTGAATAATTGAGCAAATATATTGGATAATCCTCAGCTTTTTGATAATCACGGCCGCGAATTGAGTTATTTACGACTCGCAGTGACCGATCGTTGCAATCTGCGCTGCACCTATTGTATGCCGGCAGAGGGGATTAACTATATGCCGGAACGGGAGTTGTTGAGCTGGGAGGAGATGTTTCGCTTGACGCGTATCATGCACGAGATGGGTATCAAAAAGGTACGTATCACGGGTGGAGAGCCTTTTGTTCGGAATGGATTGCTTGAGTTTTTGACGGATTTAGCTGGCTTAAAGGACCTTGAAATCTGCCTAACGACGAACGGTGTTTTCGTGGGAGATTACATTGAATCTTTACAGAAACTCGGCGTTCGTCACATCAATTTAAGTCTAGATTCGTTAGATCGGGATCGCTTTAAGCAAATTACGCGAAGAGATGATTTCCAAAAAGTATACGACAATCTCCTTCGTTTAATTCAGGCCGGATTCCAGGTGAAGATTAATGCCGTTGTTATGCAGGGCAAAAACGAGGAGGACATTATTACTCTGACCGAGTTCGCTCGGGAGCATCCGGTATCCGTTCGTTTCATCGAAGAGATGCCGTTTAATGGGTCGGGGCTGGTAGAGGAAACCTTGTTTTGGGACCATATTCGGATTTTAGATCGCATTAAATCGGCTTTTCCTGGTTTACAGCCAAGACCATTTCTATACGGAGAAACGGCTCACACCTATGATGTTCCCGGATTTAAAGGGAATGTTGGAGTGATCGCAGCCTTCAGCCGAACCTTCTGTGGCACCTGCAATCGCATTCGTCTTACTGCCAAAGGCCAAGTCAAGACTTGCCTCTACGATGATGGCGTTTTTGATTTGAAGGCGTATCTTCGTAGTGGAGTGAGCGATGAGGAGGTGAGGAAACAACTGTTAACATTATTCAATAAACGTCCTTTGGACGGTTTTGAAGCAGAAAATAAAAGGATAGGTGTCATTACAGAATCGATGACGACTATTGGAGGATAAAATAAGAGGGAAACCTATGAGCCAATTATCAAGCCTAATTGAGAAATTTTCAAACCTACGCGTTCTCGTGGTAGGTGATTTAATGGTGGATGCCTACACTTGGGGAAAAGTGAACCGCATTTCGCCGGAAGCACCCGTTCCCGTGGTGAACGTTGTGAAGCGTGAATCTCGCCTAGGTGGAGCAGGAAATGTAGTTTTGAATATCGCCAGTTTAGGTGCAAAACCATTGGTTTGTTCGGTCATTGGAGATGATTCCACAGGCGAAACTTTACAAGGTATTCTACAAGAGGCAGGTTTATCTACAGCTGGCATTATTATCGAGAAAGGACGTCCTACGACAGTAAAAGAGCGTGTCATTGCTGGATCGCAACAACTGATCCGAGTAGATTCAGAAACGGAAGCACCTATTTCAGCTACCTCGTCTGCGTCCTTATTAGCGCAAGTAAAAGCGTGGTTACCGGAAGTCGATGTGATCCTTTTTGAGGATTATGATAAGGGCGTTTTGAGTGCTGATATAATTCAGGAAATCATTGCTTTGGCATCCGCACAAAATATTCCCACCGTCGTTGATCCTAAGAAAAAGAACTTCTTTTCCTACACAGGAGCTACCTTGTTCAAGCCTAACTTAAATGAATTACGGGATGGTTTAGGTTTGGATGTGTCGGCAACGAATCCAGAAAATATCGCTAAAACCGTAGCAGACTTCAAAGTAGCCCAGTCATTCACAGGACTTTTCGTGACGATGTCAGAACGCGGTGTTTACATGGATTTTGCCACAGACCAAATTCAAATCCCAGCCCACATTCGCCAAATCGCCGATGTCTCTGGTGCTGGCGATACCGTTATTTCCATTGCAGCCTGCGCTTTAGCAGCTGGAGGAACTGCTTCGCAAATCGCAGAGCTTGCAAACCTTGGCGGAGGCTTAGTTTGTGAATCCTTAGGTGTGGTTCCGATTGATGTGGAATTGCTGAAGAAGGAGGCTAGTAAGATTTAATTTTTCATAATTTCAGGTTCATTTCAAAAACCAGATCAATCCAGTTTTATTCGTGGATCTATGTACCAAACCAAATCGGTAACATAAAATTCTCCGGAATAAATTCCATAAGAAGTTAAATTATTTAATGCAGAGAATGCTTGAATGGTTGTACTTTTAAAGTCTGGCCCGATATGTGAATTCGCGTTGCCTTTTCCTGATATAAAAGGGAGTACTATCCATTTAAAAAGTTTCGGGTCTGAAGGTAAATTCCAACAATTTTCTGACTGTTTTATAAAATTCATTACTTGTTCTGCATCGGTTTTTTCCATTCCTCCAAAATGCCTCATTTCTGTAATTTTTCCGTTTCCAGATAATTTAAAAACGAATAAATTAAAAGTAGGTCTATTGCCCCATACTTTTAGATTATGTGAAAAATATTCGTAAAATTCACCTTTATCACAACCATTGAATAAAAATTCGTTTTTAGGATTTTCTTGAGCCACAGTCTTGATGCTACAAGATGTGATTATGAAAATAATCAGTACTTTAATTGCAGTGTTTGCCATAATTTTGGTTTTTATATTTTTGATCGATATTGTAAACCTCCCATTTATTACTTCTTAGGCTATCAAGGATGACTTCGTAGCATTCTTTTTCTTTTTGAAGTCCTAATAAAGCTAAAATTTTAGCATCTCGCTCATTAGTGTCATACAGAGAATGTAGTAAGGTAGCTATTTCATTTACATATTGGTGTAAAATTACTTGATGGTCATCTTTTGCAACCTTTCCTCCAATATAGATATGTAAATATTCATGGATGATCACTCGAGCAATATATTCTTTTGAAGCAGTTTTTAAATCTTTAGAATTCAAAGTAATTACATTACCGCGGACATAAGCATTTTTGTCATTTAGATTTGTATCTCCATCTACCGTATTTTCATTAATGATTACGGAGTATTTCAAGCCTCGTTTTGAGTAATCAAATTTTTGAATTATTGCTGAAATTTTACTGTAGGCGTTATTTTTCTGAAGATCTGCTAACACTTCTTTAAAGCAGGGATTTGTCAATTTTAATTGCATCTCACTGTAATTGTAATCAATGTAGTTAGTATGGTCACCGCCAGAGCCATTCTCATTTACACTTTCACCTCCCTCGTAATTCCCATAATAATTCATTGAGTTGGGTCTTGAATAGCCCCAGATGAATCCTCCGCCGCCACCTGTACCATAGACATTTACATTGTTAAGTAGGATGCCCATGATATACTCATAAATGAAGGCTACTTCCATATCTAAGTTCATCTCTCTCATGGAAAACGATTTTCCTTTTGGGATTAGGGCTTTTTTTTTACTTATGAAACCTGCTTTCAATGTTTCACCCTCGATGGATTGAATGATGATTTCCATGTCGGTTTCATTTAAGCGTCGATAGGATTTATACAATCCGTATCGTTTTCCAGCTAGCTCAAAGGTGATGAATTCCATGAAATCGGGTGAAATGACTGCGGGGTAGGTGTTTCTGACAGGAGCAGCATAGGCAGAGACACTGTCAGAAAGTTTAATCGGAATGGCTGCTTCCCAAGCAATAGAGGAAGCAAGTTTAAGTGGGTCCGTTTTTTGGGTCCAGGCTCGAAGCTCTGAAATGGCTGAAGGAATTGCGGGGTCTATCACTGTTTCTTTCGTGCAAGAAAACAGGCTTAGGCATCCTAAAAGAAGGATTAAGGTTTTTTTATAGTGGTTTATCATCGTTATGTGGTTTAATAACGATGTAGAGGTAGGCTTTTAAATTTGAGTTAGCTACAAATTAACTGATAATCCCAGCAGATTATCAGTTAACTGATAATTTACCCCACCCAAGCCGTGAATTCAATTTCCACTTTGTACTGTGGAGCGATCAAGGCAGAGATTTCGTAGATACCAGTTGTTGGTTTCACCTCTTTAAAGAAATGCGCATGAGCGCGAGCGATGTCAAGGTTTTTGGAAATATCCGTCGTAAAAATACGGGTACGAACCACGTCATTTAAGGAAGAACCAGCTTCCTCTAAAACGACTGCGATGCGTTCGATGATATTATACGTTTGAGCATATAAATCGTCAGCGGTGATTTTTTCGCCATCGACTAAAGCGACCGTTCCAGAAATTTCTAATAGATTTCCTGTTTTTACAGCACGGCAGTAACCGAAGGTATCTTCGAAAGGGGAACCGCTGTTGATGTTAATTCTATTGCTCATTTTCTTTGCTAATTTTCGTTATTTGTTTCCATAATTCAGGCTTCGCATGGCGAACCACTTCGCCTATGACGATGATGGCCGGATTGCTTAAACCGTCTTTAATAGCCATGGAGGCTAATTCAGAAGCCGAAGATACGCCGATTCGCTGGTTTTTCATCGTTCCGTTTTGGATAATCGCAGCAGAAACATCGCCTTTGCCGAAACGAGCACATAATTGTGCAATCTCTTCTACTTTATTCATCCCCATTAGGATCACCAAGGTTGCAGTGGATTGCAAACCTAAGGCTAGATCTGCTGTTAAAGAGCCGTCTGATTTAGTGCCCGTCATCACCCAAAAGCTCTCGTTTACTCCACGAATCGTTAAAGGAATTTCAGCCGCACCGGGAGCCGCATAAGAAGATGAAATGCCCGGAACATAATCCGTTAATAAACCGAAGCTGCGGGCATATTCAATTTCTTCTTGACCGCGGCCAAAAACAAATGGGTCACCCCCTTTTAATCGCACTACATGGCCTAAAGCATAAGCTTTTTCAACGATTAAAGTATTAATCGCGTCTTGTGAATGGCTAGAGCCTGCTCGTTTACCTACATAGATTTGCTCGGCGGAGGGGGAGCAGTGTTCTAGTAGACTTTGGTCCACTAATGCATCGAATAAAACGACCTGAGCAGACGCAATCGCCTTAATGGCCTTCAACGTAATCAATTCCGGATCACCCGGGCCAGCACCTACCACCGTTAATTTCGGGTGGGGTTCTAATTTTTTGAAATGGCTTAAATGCTTCATAGGATTAAGAACGGATGGCTTTAGCGGATTGTAAAAAGGCGTAAGCTTGTGCAGTATAGCAAGCAGCGAATTCGGCTGATGGCTCGTTTTGGTTAATCTGCAATACTAATTCAGCGAATGAGGCTGCATCTACCACAAACTCGCCTGTCGCTACGAAGTTCTCATCGAATTTCGTGATGACCGAATGTTGGGTTGGAACCGAAATCGATTTATCTAATAATAAGGCCTTCGCCGCAGAAATAAACACACTGTAGGCGTGGTAGATGGCATCCGCATAGCGTTTGTCCTCTAATGCCGCTGCCGTCCACTCGTATTTTTCGTCTGATTCAAAAAGTAAGGTAGCCACCAAGTCGATCACCACACCCGCACATTCTCCCACACCGATTTCGGTAGCGAAGTTTTCTGTTGCACCCCAATCAATGAAATCATCATCTACTAAAGTGCTTAAATCCGCGATAGGCTTCAATAAATCGTAGAAATATTTCTCGCCTTGGCGATCGTAATAGCTGTGGAAGTATTCGTCCGCCTGAGCGTTTTCTTCGAAATTGTTTAATAAGGTGCGTAATACTTGAGGGCCTCTTTTGGAGGGAACTTTGATCACTTTATCCGCAATTTTTCCTTCGCCATTTCCCAAAGTGGCACCGCCTAATAAAACTTGCAATGCGGGTAAAACACGTTTGTCGGCTGCTTTTAAGGACGAGCCGTGGAATCCAATGGATGCCATGCTGTGTTGTCCACAGGCATTCATACAGCCTGAAATTTTGATTTTCATGGCGCTGTCATGGATCAAAGAAGGGAATTCTTCGGTGATGACTGCCTCTAATTTCGAGGTGATATTCGTTGAATCTGAGATCGCTAAATTACAGGTATCTGTTCCCGGGCAGGCCGTGATGTTTGCGATGGAATTTGCTCCCGGAGCCGCTAAACCATGTGCATCTAATACGGAATATACGTAGGCCAAATTCGCCGTAGGCACATATTTCAACATCAAACCTTGGTTAATCGTGATGCGAATATCATCGCCGATATATCCTTTTAGTGCCTCGATTAAAGAGCGAGAGGTAGTGCTTGAAATATTCCCATTTAGGATACGCACATAAACTGCGTGGAATCCTTTTTGCTTTTGTTCAAAGGTATTCGTCGCAAACCAGGTAGCGTATTCCTCGGTAGATGGTGTTGCCACATCAGCATTTAATGTAGGCGCTTCCACTTCCCAGGCAGTTGCCGATGGAATTTCGAAAGAATGATTTTTCAATGCCTTCGATTCCGCTTTCACTAAATCCATAAAGGCTTCAAAACCGATTTTTTGGATCAAGAATTTCATGCGGGCTTTGTGGCGGGAATTACGTTCGCCGTGGCGATCGAAAACACGCAAAATAGCCTCGATGAATGGAATTACTTTATTTTCTGCAAGGAATTCGTATGCTACGTGAGCCAACATCGGTTGTGCGCCTAAGCCACCACCCACGACTACTTTGAAGCCGCGCTCGCCGTTCACGATTTTCGGGATGAAACCCACATCGTGTAAATAGGCTAAAGACGTATCTTCGTCCGTATTCGAGAATGACATCTTGATTTTACGACCCATTTCTTGGCAGATCGGGTTACGCAAAAAGTAGCGGAATGCTGCGTCTGCGTGTGGGCTGACGTCGAATAATTCCTTCGGATCGATGCCGGAAGTAGGGGAGGCCGTGATGTTACGGACTGTGTTTCCACATGCTTCGCGCAAGGTGATATCGTCTTCTTCTAATTTAGCCCAAAGTTCCGGTGTGCGGTCCAGCGACACATAGTGAATCTGGATGTCTTGCCGCGTTGTTAAGTGCAAATTACCCGTCGAATATTCATCTGAAATGTCCGAAATCCGCTTCCATTGGTGGAATTGAATCTTGCCATATGGCAATTTAATGCGGATCATCTGCACCCCTTGTTGGCGTTGTCCATAGACACCGCGCGCGAGGCGAAGACTTCTGAATTTCTCCTCGTGGATCTCGCCAGCCTTGAATTGAGCGATTTTTTTCGCTAAATCCAGGATGTCTTTTTCGACAACGGGGTTTTCTATCTCAGAGCGGAAACTTTGCATAATTTAATCTTGAAATGTTTATAAAGTCTATATAATATATAGAGTAGATGCAAAAGTAAGGCAAAACGGGTTTATTGCCAAAGAATTTTTATATTCGTTTTCAAAATCTTCAAACGATGAAAAAAATATTGATTATTCTTTTTTGCACTTTAGCGCTGTCATTGAATGCACAGATCGGGAAAGACCCGGCAGGCGTGCAGGTGGTAAAGACGAAACACTCCATTACGATCGCCGGAAAGGTGATTAATTACACGGCGACCACCGGTTATATGCATATGAAGGCTGATACGGGTAAGGTTTTGGCCAAAATCTTCTTCACCTACTACTCTAAAGACGACGAAGACGGAGCCAAGCGCCCAGTCACTTTCACCTTCAACGGTGGCCCAGGTTCTGCCTCTTTGTGGTTGCACATGGGCGGCGTAGGCCCTAAGCGCGTCGTATTAAAAGACGACGGCACCGCAACCGCCGCACCTTATTCTTATGTACCCAACGAATTCTCCTGGTTAGATAAAACGGATTTAGTCTTCATCGATCCTGTTTCGACCGGCTATTCTCGCGCTGTGGGCGAACCCGCTAGCAAATACCATGGCTATGTAGAAGACATCAATTCGGTAGGCGATTTCGTGCGCAATTTCTTAAGCCGCTACGACCGCTGGGCTTCTCCAAAATTCTTAGCCGGCGAAAGCTACGGTACGACGCGTGCCGCTGGATTATCCAAATTCTTGCAAGACGAACACCGCATCTACATTAATGGAGTGATTTTGATCTCCGCTGTCTTGAATTTTGGGACAAACGATTACAACATCGGAAACGACCTACCTCGCGCCTTGTACATTCCATCGTATACCGCCGCAGCCTGGTACCACAAGAAATTAGCACCCGCTTTACAGGCGAGACCGATCGCAGACGTATTAAAAGAATCCGAGCAATGGGCTATCGGCCCTTACGCGACTGCCTTAATCAAAGGCGGTTGGATGTCAGAAGCTGAGAAATCTGCCATCGCTGAAAAAATGGCCTATTACACCGGTCTTTCCAAAGAGCTCTGCCTTCAAGCTAACCTTCGCCTAGACGAAAACCGTTTCTACAAAGCCCTTCGCCGCGGCGACGGACTTTCGATCGGACGTTTAGACGCTCGTTTCACTGGTCGTAACTTAGATGATGCTGGCGAATACGTCGATTTCGATCCTTCTTTCACAAACATCGATGGCCCATTCACAGCGACGATTAACGATTATTTATCCAAAGAATTGAAGTTCACAGACGAGAAAGGCTACAACGTCTTCGGCGAAGTGTATCCTTGGTCTTACAAAAACGTCCAAAACAAATACTTGAACGTGGCAGAGAGCCTTCGTGATGCGATGGCCAAAAACCCGAACCTCAAAGTCTACCTCGGCTGTGGCTACTACGATTTCGCTACTCCCTACTTCACGGCGGTCTACGACATCGAGCACATGTTTCTACGCCCGGAGCAACGCTCCCGCGTAGACATTAAGTATTACGAATCTGGACATATGTACTACATCCACAAACCATCCTTGATTCAATTCAAGAAGGATATTGATTCCTTTTTCGATTCGTCGAAATAAATTACTATTTTTGCAACCCCACGGGCGCTTACAGAGGGGTGTCCGAGTGGTTTAAGGAGCACGCTTGGAAAGCGTGTGTAGGTCTCAAGCTTACCGAGGGTTCGAATCCCTTCCCCTCTACAAAGCCTTCCAGCGTGAGCTGGGAGGCTTTTTTAATGGGCGGAAGTGAATTCCGCTAGCGAGATTGAACGTACGCCCATTAAAAAAAGCCACGGTTCGCAGCGCGAACAGTGGCAGGCTTTGTGCAAGATGCCCCGCGGGCTGACAGCGAAACGGAGTGGAGCTGTCACTCCCTGTTGAAAATATCAAGTAACTGATAATCTGAACTTTGTATTATTATTCCAGCTAATTCAAAGCTAGCTTGCCGAAGGATTGATGGGATTCTGTTTTGGCACAACCATTACATAATTTAATTTTCCCTTTAGAACTATGGTAGCATTTATGTTGTACATTTACAGCATAAATGCTATATCTGTGAAAAAAGAAATAAATGAACCTGCAATTTTTGATACGCAAAAGAGTATAAGACGCGCACGAGTTGTTGTATCATCAATGCCTAAATGGCGATTCGAGTCTGAGGGGATCGAATATGCTTGGCAATCTACATTAGATAGAGTGGACATTATTAGAAGAGGTGTTCCTTATTCATCCATTGAAATAATAAGTAAAAGAATTGACGTTCCGGTAAAATCAGTTTTGCATATGTTTGGCCTACCTCAAACCACTTACAATAAAAAAAGAAGAGAAAAATCACTGCTGAACGGCAGAGATAGCGAAGTTATTTTACTTCTGACAGAATTGGTTGATTTTGGGATTGAAGTTTTTAATCAGGAAGAGGATAAATTTCTTCGTTGGATGAAAAAGCCCAATTATTCGTTGGGAAATAATACACCAGAAAGTTTATTGGACTCAAATACAGGCATTCAAGAAGTTCGAAATTGTTTGAATCGAATTGAATTTGGAAATTTTGCCTAATGAAAGTATACCGAATAGATCGAAAAAAATACCTTGACACCACTTTGTCAGGTGGTGGAGCATCTAGAATGCAGGGTTATCGATGGAATAGCCTGAACACGTATATTGTATATACTTCTGCATCTCGAGCACTCGCTACGTTAGAAGTATCCGTTCATATTGATCTATCTGAAGATCTACCTACAGATCGGTATTACGTGGAAATAGAGATTCCAGAAGAAGTTAAAATAGTAGAACTGAAAATGGATGATTTACCTCCAAACTGGGACACCAAACCACCCATTTTAGAAACCCAGTTTATTGGCGACGATTTTGTTGCGCTGAGTTCAGCCGCAGTTTTAAAAGTACCTAGCAGTATCGTGCCTCCTGAATTTAATTACCTAATTAATCCCGCCCATCCTGATAGTGTTAAAATCAAGGTCATTTCTGTGGAGGCGCTGGTATTTGATGGTAGGATAGTTAAGAGGTGATTATAGTAGATTAATCCCCACCACTATTTCATTTTTAAACTTTTAAGTTCATATTTACCACCATAAATTAAACCTATCAGCTAAAATGAAAAACCTACTTCTTTTACTTCTTCTTTTAAACTTTTCCGCCCACGCCCAATGGGTCGAACTCTTAAACGGCCGCGACTTAACAGGTTGGAAAGCCAGTGAAAATCCGAATTCGTTTCAAGTAAAAGACGGCGAGCTACGTATCGAAGGCCCTCGGGGGCACCTCTTTTATGAGGGTCCGGTAGGTAATCATTCCTTCACTAATTTCGAAGTGAAAGCCCTAATTAAAACCCAAGAAGGCGCTAATTCAGGTTTATTTATTTGCACCGCATTTCAAGACACTGGCTGGCCTTCTCAAGGCTATGAAATTCAAGTAAATAATTCTCATACCGATTGGCGCAGAACTGCCAGTCTCTATGGCATTGTGGATACCGCTGAGAAATTAGTGCACGATGAGGAATGGTTTGAATTGTATGTAAAGGTGGAAGGGAATCACGTTACGACCAAGATAAATGGAAGAACGGTGGTTGACTACGAAGAGCCGGCGGATAAGAAAAGAATCCAACCTGGTACCATCGCCATCCAGGCGCACGATCCGAAAAGCAAGATCGCTTATAAAAGTGTTCAAGTTTTCGTTCACTGATAATTTAACATTGGATAAGTAGTTCTCAGTTGATTGAGCTGATATTTGTCTTATGATAACACAGGCAGAATTACGCGCATTAATGCCCCATGTACTCGTCGTTGACGTTCGCAGTGGGGAGGAGTTTCAAGAAAGACATATACCCAATGCCCTTCATATCCCATTATTGGAAATTCCTCAGCGACTAAGTGAATTAAATGTCATGATTCCCATTGTCACCGTTTGTGGGAAAGGCGGAGGCCGTTCTATGGATGCCGCCTCACTCATCACGGGTGCGGATTGGCTCGAAGGTGGAACGGATGGTTTTTTTGTACAATAAAAAAGAGGAGCCTTTTGAGCTCCTCTTTCTTTTCCTATCGTTGTAGATTATAAGTCTACCGCTTCTCCGTAAGCCGCTTCTGTCGCGCCTTTGAAAGCTTCTGACATCGTCGGGTGAGGGTGAACAGTTTTCATAATCTCGTAAGCTGTACTTTCTAACTTGCGAACCACTACCGCTTCAGCGATCAATTCCGTTACGTTGTAACCGATCATGTGCGCGCCTAATAATTCACCATATTTGGCATCATAAATAACTTTCACGAAACCATCACGAGCACCGGCAGCCGTAGCTTTACCTGATGCAACAAATGGGAACTTACCCACTTTGATATCGTAACCAGCTTCTTTCGCTTTCTTCTCTGTCATACCCACTGACGCGATTTCTGGCGTGCAATACGTACAACCTGGGATGTTCGAATAATCTAAAGCCTCTGTCTTATGACCAGCGATTTTCTCGACACAAATGATACCTTCTGCTGAAGCTACGTGTGCCAAAGCAGGACCCGGAGTCACATCGCCAATCGCATAATATCCTGGCATATTCGTCTCGTACCAAGCATTCACTGGGATACGACCTTTGTCTACGATAATACCTACTTCTTCTAAACCGATGTTCTCTAAGTTGCAGATCACACCTGCCGCAGAAAGAACGATATCGCATTGGATTTCCGTATTTCCTGTCGGAGTCTTGATGCTTACTTTGCAACCTTTTCCTTTAGTATCAACAGATTCTACGCTTGAAGACGTTAAAATCTCGATACCCATTTTCTTGTATTGCTTCGCTAATTCTTTTGATACATCTTCATCCTCGACAGGAACAATGTTTGGAAGGAATTCTACGATCGTCACTTTCGTTCCCATCGCTGCATATACGTAAGCGAATTCAACGCCAATCGCTCCTGAACCGATGATAATCATCGAATCTGGACGTTTTGCTAAGCTCATCGCCTTGCGGTATTCGATTACTTTTTCGCCGTCGATAGGCACATTAGGCAATGCACGTGCACGTGCACCCGTAGCAATCATGATATTTTTACCTTCGTAAACGGTTTTCTTTCCGTCTGCGTCAGTTACTTCGACTTTCTTGCCAGGTTGGATTTTTCCAAAACCCATAATCACGTCGATCTTATTTTTCTTCATCAAAAACTGAACGCCTTTGCTCATGCTATCTGCCACCCCACGAGAACGTGCAATAACTGCTGAGAAGTCTGCTTCAGCTCCTTTTACGGTGATACCGTAATCAGATGCGTGTTTAATATATTCGAAAACTTGGGCAGATTTCAAAAGGGCTTTGGTAGGAATACATCCCCAGTTTAGGCAAATACCACCTAGAGATTCTTTTTCAACCACTGCACATTTTAAACCTAATTGAGAAGCTCGGATAGCTGCTACATAACCTCCTGGGCCTGAGCCTACCACGATCAAATCGTATTGTTGCGCCATTTTATTGCTTGATTTAAATGAATGAGGCCGCAATTTAGCACAAAATCGGGTATATTTGCACTTTATTAAGTAGAAAATCACATGACTAGAGACAGGTTCAATGACCTGAAAGCCAGAATAGAGGCTTTAAGGAGGTATCTTTGACTACGATCACAAGAAATATTTAATCTCTGAACTAGAGACGGTCACCTTAGATCCAGAGTTTTGGAATAATCCAGATAAGGCAGAGAGCACGATGCGGGAGATGCGCGGGCTGAAATTTTGGACGGATGGATTCGACAAACTTTCGAGCGCACAAGGTGATCTAGAAACCATCTGGGAATTTTACGAAATGGGCGAAGCGACCGAAGCGGAAGTGGATGCGGAAGGCGAAAAGCTAGAAGCTAACCTGGAAGCACTCGAGTTTCGCAAGATGATGTCTGACGAAGGCGATAATATGAGCGCCGTATTAGAGATCAATGCCGGTGCGGGTGGAACAGAATCCCAAGATTGGGCATCCATGTTATTGCGTATGTACCACATGTGGGCAGAAAAGAATGGATTCAAGGTGCGTTTAGTGGATGAAAATCCAGGGGATGTGGCTGGAATCAAATCCGTGACCATCGAGGTAGACGGTGAATTTGCCTACGGAAATTTAAAATCAGAAAATGGGGTACACCGCTTAGTGCGTATTTCCCCTTTTGACTCGAATGCGAGACGTCACACCTCTTTTGCGTCTGTGTATATCTGTCCTTTGGCGGATGATACCATCGAAATTGATGTAAATCCAGCCGACATAGAATGGGATACTTTCCGTTCGGGAGGGGCAGGTGGCCAAAACGTGAACAAAGTCGAAACTGCCGTTCGTTTAACCCACAAACCTTCCGGAATCATCATCGCTTGCCAGCAAGAACGTTCGCAATTAATGAACAAAGAAGTAGCGTTGCGCCTTTTGAAGTCCAAATTATATCAAATCGAAATCGATAAACGGAATGCTGCACGTGCCGAAGTGGAGGCAGGTAAGAAGAAAATCGAATGGGGCTCGCAAATCAGATCCTATGTTTTAGACGATCGACGAGTAAAAGATCACCGTACAAATTACCAGACATCGAACACTGATGCGGTGTTGGATGGGGAGATAAATGAGTTTATTAAGGCTTATTTGATGGAGAATTAGTCGACAGTCGCTAGTCGCTAGTCACTTAGTCCGGAGTCGATAGTCCGAAGGAGGGCTAGGCTTTTTCCGAAGAGGTTTCCTCTACAGTTTCAGTTTCTTGCTCTAGTGAGGCTAGGTAATCAACTAATAGGTCCTTTGCATAAGATAGTGCTAGGGCTAAGGCATAGGATTTAATGGCATCGCCCACGAAGGATCCTTTTTTCTTAGATCCAGAGAACATAGAGTACAACAAATAGCCGCCTGCAAAGATTCCTCCTGCGATGAGCATTTGATTGCCTATCTTCTTGTATTCGGTAACAGTTTCTGTTAATTGTTCTTCAATAGCGGCAGCTTGGATTTCTAATTCCGCTCTCTTCTCTTTATTCTGACTCATTTTCGCGGGGTTTTAAGGATAAGAAAAGAAATAAACTAGCTACGCCGATGATGGCAGCCACGATAAAGTAGCCGATGAAATGGCTTTCTAAAGCTTCATTGATCCATTCAGATCCACCTAAAAGAAGGAAAAATAGGGTGATTCCAAAACCAGTCGCCACGAGGAATAACTTGAAAATCCGGATGAAGATTTCTTCCAATTTCTCTTGAATATCTAACTTGACGATCTCAAATTGAGTTTTGAGGTAATCGGTTATCAATTCTATTAGGCGGTTGTTTTCGAAAAAACCCATGCTATTTTTGCTTTAACTTCGCTTCAATCGAGTGTTGCGTGTGCGGTACTAAACGTAAACGTTCTTTGGAAATCAACTTCCCTGAATCAATACAAACGCCGTAAGTTCCGTTTTTAATGCGCATTAAGGCATTTTCCAAGTTCTTCGCGAACTTTTGTTGACGAACAGCTAGCTGATTAAGATTTTCTTTCTCCGCCGTATCTGCTCCATCTTCCATCACTTTCGAGTTTCCGGATGTCGCGTCTGTCCCTGTGTCGTTTTTCTTACTTAGTGATTCTCTTAAATACTTTAACTCAGCATTCGTATCATCTAATTTAGCACGGATAATTTGTTCAAACTCTTTTAATTCTTCGGCAGAGTATCTTTGTTTTTCTTCGGTTGCCATAAATCTATCTAAATTGTAGTCTTTACCAATCCGCAAATATAAAAAGGCTAAGCTTAATAAGGTAGGATTTAAGATAAAATCTCTGACAATTTTTTAAGCCCTGTCTTTCAGTTGCTTATGCCAATCGACGTAGCCTTTGACGGCCAAAAGAATAAAGACGCCATACAGAACAGCAGTCCCCCACAATCCTTTGGAAAGATACATGCCCACATAAGCGAAATCGACGATCATCCAGACAATCCAGTTCTCGATTTTGCGTTTCGTAGCTAGCCAGGTGCCGTAAATGCTTAAGCCTGTTAGAGTTGCATCTAGGTAGGGGAAACTTACCGAAGGAAAATAGAGCAAATGTAGGTAACCAGATCCTGCACCGAAAAGTAGCGCAATCATTAATCCCTTTAAAAGCGGCAAATAGGGAGACTTTTCAGGTTTCCAATCCGCTTCAGATTGCGACCAATTCCACCAACCATAGGCAGCCATCAGGATGAAAAAACCTTGTAATTCCATATCGGAATACAGGCCGCTTTGCCAGAAAATATAACCATAGAGCCCAGATGCTAAGATATTACAAAGCCAAGCTAGGCTTTTGCGTCCCATGCTTAGGATAACACCGGCTAATGAGGCAATGATGGCTAGAATTTCTATACTGCTCATGCCTTGTTATTTTTCTGATAAAAGGCGCAGAAATGCGTGATGTCGCATTTTGCACATTGCGGCGTTCTCGCTAGGCAGACATAACGTCCGTGTAGGATTAGCCAATGATGCGCAGTGGCGATGACTTCATCGGGCAAGTGTTTGATCAGCACCATCTCGACTTTCAAGGGGGTGTTCGCCGTTTTAGGAACCAAACCTAAGCGCTGAGAAACCCTAAAAACATGGGTATCCACGGCCATGGCAGGTTGATTATAAATGACTGACGCAATGACGTTCGCGGTTTTACGACCCACGCCGGGAAGACTTTGAAGGTCCTCTATCGTTTCGGGTACTTCGCCGGCGAATTGGTCGGTGATTTTTTGGCCTAAACCTAAAAGATGTTTCGCTTTATTATTCGGATAAGAAACGGAACGAATGTAGGAGAAAATCTCTTCGACGCTCGATTCAGCTAGAGATTTTGCATCCGGAAAACGTTTGAATAGGGCAGGAGTGACCTGGTTAATCCGCTTATCCGTGCACTGTGCAGATAAAACAACGGCCACTAAAAGTTCAAAGGGATTCGTGTAATGCAGTTCGGTTTCCGCCTCCGGAAAGTGACTAGAAAAATGATCCACAAAAGCCTTAAATCGCTCCTTCTTTAACATTATAAACCTTTATATATCGTCCAAATCCAATTCAATACCACTAGCGCAATCAGCAAAGCCGCATTCAAGGGCTGTCGGCACTTATCTTCTGCCCAAAGATACGCCCTAAAAACGCGATCTCCTCCACGTAGAAAGTCAATAACTACGCCTATAGGCAATAAAAATGCAGCACCCACGAAGATTCCAAACGGATTGCCCTGTATGAAATCGCCCTGAATGAAGCGAGTCGTTCCACAGGCTGGACAGGGAATTCCGGTAAGGCTTTTGAAAAAACAGCTAAAACCTATACCTGTCCACAAATAAATAAATCCAGTAGCGCAGGCAATAAGAATGGTAAAATAGAGCTGATTTCTGCTCATTAGACTAAATAGGGGTGTAATCTAGTTAAGTTTCTAGCACGTGTTGCATCCATGATGAAGAACCAATCTGCGATGGTCCAAATACCTAATCCTCCACAAGTGAGCAGTTTGGCAAAACCTAAACCAATATCACCGATCAGAAAGCGATCTATTCCAAAGTGACCACCCACGATGGAAACAATAAGGCTGAGAACCGGATCTTTAATAGGAACATGCTGTAACATGACCCAGGCAGAATTATCCAAGGCTAACAGCTGTTCTCTGATAAATGACAATTGATGCGTTTCAAAACTCTTCGCATGTGTCATGATGAATAGGTCAACTTTTACGGCGTCCATAGGGTCTGATTTTTGTTAAAATTAGCGAGATTTTTTGAATAAAAAAGCCCCTAGTGTGCTAGGGGCTTTTTACTCTGACGAGCGTGTTCGAGAATTTTCTCCAGACTCCTTTCGGAGGGCTCCATATAAGCCGTGTTCAGCAAGTTTTGGACCTGTTTTAAATGAGTCAGCTCTTGCTTCTCATCTTCATTTAATGTTTGCTGGAACCCTGCTTCAGGCTCATAAAGGTGTTTAATCAGGTCATTCGGGGTAGAGTTTTTTGTCATAGGCAAGGTTTTGTTTCTCTAACATTTTCCGCAGGTTAATGAGCGCATACCGCATGCGCCCTAGTGCGGTATTAATACTAACATGGGTTAAATCAGCGATTTCTTGGAAGCTTAATTCTTCATAATGGCGCATCACAAGCACATCGCGCTGCTCATCTGGAAGTTTTTTTATCAAGTCCCTGATATTAACGATCAAATCTTCTTTTAATTGTTTGTCCTCAGAACTTTCTTCTGCAAATTGAAAACTGTTCCATAGTGGCGAGCCATCATCTAACACAATTTTGGGATAACGCTTCTCTTTCCGGAAGTGATCGATGGCCATATTGTGGGCTATGCGAACAATCCAGGGAAGGAATTTGCCTTCCTCATTGTATTTACCTTGGTTGATGACATCGAGTGCCTTAATGTAGGTCTCCTGCAAAAGATCCTCCGCAATGTAGCGGTCTTTTACAATGAGGTAAATAGTCGTATAAACTTTTGATTTACTGCGTTGAAGTAGCGTCTCAAATGCCTTTGAATCACCTTGGATGTATGCGGAAATTAACGCTGCATCGTTAACGGGTATTTTGCTCATAAAAAAGTAAAATGGTTAACGTAGAGGTTTATCTCATGCAATAGGGTCTAAATGGGCGAATTGTTTGTGACGCAATATTGAAGTTTTCTTTGGAAAAACAAAATTGTATTAATTTTTGAATAAAAAATTGTGACAAAATTTGGAAGCTCGTTTTTATCCTTAATTTTGGTACCCTAAACTTTAAAGAAAAATGAAAAATCTACGTTCTATTGTGTCAGCATTGGCCCTGACTTGTTTGGCCTTCGTTTCAAATGCTCAAAAAGCCTCTGATTATGCTGGCGAATACAAGATGAGCGATAACCCTTACGTGAAAGTGTTAAAATTAGCGGATAAAGAGGGTAAATTAATCATGTCTGCCGAAGGATTTCCGGATACAGAATTAACGCCAGGTGCAAAAGCGGATGCGTTTGTCTTAGGTGGAATGGGTGGCGATATCGTTTTCACACGTGAAGGTGGTGCCGTAACTAAATTAAAAATTGAAGCTCAAGGTCAAACTTTGGAAGGTGTGAAGGAAGGTGCAGCAGCAGCTGGAACATCTGAGTATGCAGCTACCTTCAAGATGGCTGACAATGAGTACGTGAAGAAGATGATTGTGACAGCGAAAGATGGCAAATTATTAATCGCGTCAGATGCTAATCCAGGTGAAGGAGCGGTTTTGACACCAGCTTCTACTCCAGATACCTTTGCTGCAACATTGCAAGGCTACGAAGCTGAGATTACCTTTGGTCGTGCAGCTGGTAAAGTAAAGACGATTAAATTATCGGTTGCTGGTGGTGCAGTTGTACTAACAGGTGACGTTGAGTAATTTATAAAATCATAAAAAAGGGGCTTCGGTAGATATCGAAGCCCCTTTTTTTATTTTAGTTGTCTGCGGTAGAGTTGAATCGTATTCTCTAAGCCGTAATAGAGCGCATCGCAAATGAGCGCGTGGCCGATGGAAACTTCGTCCAAAGGATTCACATTCGCTGCGAAAAAAGCTAAATTCTCTAGACTTAAATCATGGCCGGCGTTGATGCCTAATCCGATTTGATGTGCTTTGAAAGCTGCTTTTCGGTAAGAGGCTACGGCCTGTGTTGGATTCGTCGGGAATTCCGTCGCGTAAGGTTCTGTGTATAATTCGATGCGGTCCGTTCCTGTGGTGGCAGCCGCTTCGACCATTTCTAAGACGGGGTCTACGAAGATGGAAGTGCGAATGCCGGCCTCTTTGAAAGGAGCGATCAGGCGCTTCAATAATTCTTGGTGTTGAATGGTATCCCAGCCGTGGTTGGAAGTGATTTGGCCTAACGCATCTGGAACTAAAGTTACCTGCTCAGGTTTCACCGCTAAAACTAATTCAACGAAAGAGGCCTCCATCGGATTGCCTTCGATATTAAACTCCGTCGTAACGTGCTCTTTTAATGCATACACATCCGCGTAGCGTATGTGACGCTCATCCGGACGGGGATGAACCGTAATTCCTTGTGCGCCAAAACGTTCACAATCCAAAGCCACCTGAATCAGGTCTGGATTATTGCCACCTCGCGAGTTACGCAAGGTGGCAATTTTATTGATATTGACGCTGAGTCTAGTCATCTTAGATCAAGTGATTTGCTGCTAAGTATTCAGCAATTTGAACCGCATTCGTAGCTGCCCCTTTACGCAAGTTGTCAGCAACGATCCACAGATTCAAGGTGTTCTTTTGGGACTCATCACGGCGGATACGACCTACGAAAACCTCATCTTTTCCATGTGCAGTGATCGGCATCGGATATAGTACGTTTTTAGGATCATCTTGAACGATAATTCCTTCTTCTTTTTCTAAAATCGCACGAACCTCCGCTAAATCGAAGTCATTTTCGAATTCGATGTTCACAGCCTCCGAGTGACCGCCAATCGTAGGGATACGAACCGTCGTGGCAGTTACTTTGATCGAATCGTCCATCATGATTTTATTGGTCTCTAAAATCATTTTCATCTCCTCTTTCGTGTAGCCATTGTCTTGGAAAACATCGATGTGAGGCAATACGTTTAAGTCGATTTTGTGTGGATACACTTTCGCGTAATCCGTTTTTCCAGCGCGCTCATCGAATAATTGATCGACCGCTGCCTTTCCCGTTCCTGTGACAGACTGGTAAGTGGAAACGACTACACGCTTGATTTTGTATTTCTTGTGCAAAGGATTTAACACGACTACCATTTGGATGGTCGAGCAATTCGGGTTTGCAATGATTTTATCTTCTGCTGTTAAAGTGCTTGCATTGATTTCTGGAACGACTAATTTTTTCGTCGGATCCATACGCCAGGCAGACGAGTTGTCTACTACCGTGATGCCGGCTGCGGCAAATTTAGGAGCCATTTCTAAAGAGCTGCTTCCACCTGCAGAGAAAATAGCCACGTTAGGTTTCATGGAGATTGCAGTCTCATAACCTACTACCGTGAAGTCTTGGCCTTTAAAATTCACCTTTTTACCGATCGAACGCTCGGATGCTACCGGGATTAACTCCGTAACAGGAAAATTTCTTTCCGCTAATACTTTCAAAATTTCTCCGCCTACTAGTCCAGTGGCGCCTACAACTGCAACTTTCATTCTATTTTAATTTATAAGTGATTCCAATACCTACAGACCCTTCCGAGCCTACTCTAATGCCCATTTGGGCCTTACTCAATTCGTTATATCGTTTTAATGCGTTGTTGAAGTGTCTATTGCTAATGGTTCCGATGTAGACGTTTGCCAAAGCTACGCCACCCACCGCTGACCAGTAAAAGCCTTCTGATATGCTTCCTTTACTCAAATAAGTAGAAAAAGCGAACACAGTAGAGAAACCGGCTAACCAGCTAGAAAGTTTACGTTGGCGTTTGAATTTCAAGAATTCAACATTGATTTCTGGGTCTTTGGCCTCCATTAAAGGGATTTGCAGGGCCAAAGGATGGTCAATCAACTGCCTGTTGTACATAAACTTTCTGCTCCACACCCCAGATACCTCCTCAATCGGGATTAATCTCTTTTCCTGCGCCATAGCACTGCTAGAAGCGATCAACAGAAAGAAAAGTAAACTCCTGATTTTCAAAGTAAATTTGGGATGATAGCCTGCAAAATTAGGGCTTAAAATGGGGAATCGAAAGGAAAATTAGCGAAAATCGTAGACCTGAGTGGGGCAAATGGCCATATCCAGGGCAATATCGTGCGCTTCCACATCATCGATGGACGCCAAGGAATCAAAAAAACTAATGCCTATTTTCAGGCAATCCGGTCTACAAGCGGCTAAATACCGATCATAAAATCCTTTGCCATAACCTACTCGGTGACCCTTTACATCAAAGGCTAGCAAGGGGATGAGCACCACATCGAACTCAGTGGGCTCCACGACGTGACCCCCAATAGGTTCAGGGATTCCCCAGCGCGAATTCGCGAACTGGTCTGAATAAACCATTTCCATGGTGCCTGCGACTTCTGAAGTCACCCGGGGGAAAGCAAAGGAGCCTTCGAGCGAATCTAAACTGATCTCTTTTCGATGCGGGATGGCTTTGAAACTAGCGATAATCGAGCCCTCACTGAGTAGGGGGCGTAAGTAAGAAAGGATGGCTGCTTCGCGATCAGCGCAGGCTTGCTCGCTTAATTGCGATCGTTCAGCTGTGACTATTTTTCGGATCTCCGCCTTCTTCATATTCAAACCTAGGGATTTGCTTTCAGAATACAAATCTTCACGTGAGATGTTCGGTATAATTTTGTATTTTTGCCTCAATTTTGCCGATTTTTTCAATTTAACCCCACACGTCTGTGAGCTTTAAGGAATACAAAAATTTAGATTACGCCGTTTTGGCAGATGAAATTCTAGATTTCTGGAACGCGAATAACATCTTTGAAAAATCCATCTCGACTAGAGAAGGACAGCCTACGTTTACGTTTTTTGAAGGACCTCCTTCTGCAAACGGAACTCCGGGTATTCACCACGTGATGGCACGGGCGATTAAAGATATTTTCTGCCGTTACCAAACTTTGAAAGGCAAGCAGGTGAAGCGTAAAGGGGGCTGGGATACACACGGTTTACCGGTGGAATTGCAGGTGGAGAAGGAATTAGGCATTACAAAAGAAGATATTGGCAAGACGATTTCGGTCGAAGAATACAATAAAAAGTGCCGTGAGACGGTGATGAAATTCACGGATCAGTGGAATAATTTGACGGAGAAAATGGGCTATTGGGTGGATCTCGAAAACCCCTATGTGACCTACCAGGCGAATTATATTGAGAGTGTTTGGAACTTATTGAAGCGTCTATACGACCAAGGATTATTATACAAAGGGTATACGATTCAGCCCTATTCTCCGGCAGCGGGAACAGGTTTATCGTCCCACGAATTAAACCAGCCGGGTTGCTACCGCGATGTGAAGGATACCTCTTTAACAGCGCAGTTTAAGGCGATCAAGAATGCTAAATCAGAGTTCTTATTTAAGGCCTCAGGCGATGCACCCGTCTATTTATTAGCTTGGACGACGACCCCCTGGACTTTGCCTTCGAATACGGCTTTGACGGCTGGAAAGAACATTTCTTACGTCTTAGTGAAGACTTTTAATCCCTATACCTATGTTTCGGTATATGTGGTGTTAGCCAAAGACTTAGTCAAAAATTATTTCCAGTCAGCTGCAGAAAACGGCGATTTCGCTGCTTATGAAGCTGCTGAGAAAAAGCCACAAGCCATTCCATATGAGATTGTTGCGACCTGCAAAGGTTCCGATTTAGAAGGAGTGGAATACGAGCAATTAATGCCTTATGTTCAGCCATCAGCTCCCGCTTTTCGCGTGATCTTAGGCGACTTCGTGACGACTGAAGACGGAACGGGTATGGTGCATACGGCGCCGACTTTCGGTGCGGATGACTTTAGAGTCGCTGCCCAAAACGGCATCCCTGCCCTTTTAATCACGGACGAAAATGGCAAAGAAGTGCCATTAGTGAATCGCCAAGGCCGTTTCGTGGCTCAGGTGACGGACTACGCTTTGGAACCCGTAAAAGAAGCTTATTTAACCGACGAGGAGAAAGAAGCGGAGCGCGTGAAGCAAGGTCGCGATAAGTACCTGTCTGTGGATGAGCGCATTGCGATTCAATTGAAGACGGAGAACAAAGCCTTCAACGTACAGAAATTTGATCACCCGTATCCACACTGCTGGAGAACGGATAAGCCCGTTTTATATTATCCATTAGACTCTTGGTTCATCAAGACGACGGCAGTAAAAGATAAATTAATTGCCTTAAATAAGACGATTCAGTGGAAACCAGAGTCGACGGGAACAGGACGTTTCGGAAACTGGTTAGAGAACTTAGTGGATTGGAACTTGTCTCGTTCGCGCTATTGGGGTACGCCATTGCCTATCTGGCGGACAGAGGATGGTTCGGAAGAAATCTGCATCGGTTCACTAGATCAATTGAAAGAGGAGATCGAAAAGGCGCAGGCTTCAGGGGCTCTGTCTGACGTTCAGAAGAAAGGTAATGCAGCCTTTTTACAGGCATTAGCGGCTGGAGAAGCAGACTTACACCGTCCATTTGTGGATGAGGTATTCTTGCTTTCTGCGACTAGAAATGTGTTGACACGTGAATTGGATTTGATTGACGTTTGGTTCGATTCGGGTGCGATGCCGTTTGCACAATGGCATTATCCATTCGAAAATCAAGATATATTTAAGCAGAGTTATCCGGCGGATTTCATCTCGGAAGGGGTGGATCAAACGCGTGGTTGGTTCTTTACTTTGCACGCTATTTCGAGCATGGTGGAGGATTCTGTGGCATTCAAGAATGTCGTTTCGACGGGATTAGTACTAGATAAGAATGGAAACAAAATGTCTAAGCGATTAGGCAACGCTATTGATCCATTCGAAACGTTGAAGAGTTACGGAGCCGATCCTACGCGCTGGTACATGATTACCAACGCGCAGCCTTGGGATAACTTGAAATTTGATTTAGCTGGGATTACGGAGGTGCGAAACAAATTCTTTGGCACCCTGACCAATACCTATAATTTCTTCGCGATGTATGCGAACCTGGATGGATTCGTGTCCAAGGGCATTAAAGAGGAAGATTTGACGGAATTAGACCGTTGGATTCTATCTAAATTAATGAATTTGATTGTGGAGGTGGACGAGTCATTCGAGACGTATGAGCCTACCAAAGCAGGTCGTGCGATCCAAGATTTCGTATGTGATCATTTGTCTAACTGGTATGTTCGCTTGTCACGCCGTCGCTTCTGGAATCCGGAAACGGCTAACCAGGCAATTAATGCAGATAAACAAGCGGCTTATGAGACTTTATACCATTGTTTAGAGACGGTTGCGCAGTTAATGTCGCCTATTGCGCCGTTCTACGGAGAGTGGTTATACAAGAATTTGACGGGCAAAGAATCGGTTCACTTGACGCATTTTGTGAAAGTTAATCCGAGCCTTCAAAACCCGGCTTTAGAAACCTCGATGGAATTAGCGCAAGGTATTTGTTCACTCGTTCACTCGATTCGTAAAGTACACCGTTTGAAAGTGCGTCAGCCTTTAGCACAGGTCTTAGTGCCGGTATTGCAAGAGTCAGTAAGAGATCAAATCCGCCGCGTGGAAGATCTGATCAAATCAGAAGTCAACGTGAAGGAGGTCAATTACTTGAACGACGCATCTGGTGTATTGAACAAGAAGGTGAAGCCTAATTTCAAGGCCTTAGGTCCTAAGTTTGGGAAAGATATGAAAGTGGTTGCGGAGGCGATTACGGGCATGTCTTCGGAGGATTTAGCAGCAATCGAGTCAGCTGGTTCAGCGAAAATTCAAGGGTTTGAGATTGCACTTGCGGATATTGAAATCTTGACAGAGGATATGCCAGGATATTTAACGGCGAGTGAAGGTGGATTAACGATTGCGTTAGATAATACCTTGACGTCAGAATTAGTGCGCGAAGGAAATGCGCGTGAGTTCGTGAACCGTATCCAAAACCTGCGTAAAGATTCTGGTTTCGATGTGACCGATAAAATAAACATCCAAGTGCAGCGTTCTGACGAAGAGTGGACAGCTAGCTTGAATGAATTCAAGTCCTACATTTCGCAAGAGGTGCAAGCCTTGAGTTTAGAATGGGTGGATTCGGCTTCTACTGAAATTACCTTTGATGAGTCTAATTTATTCGTGAACGTCACCGTAGCCTAAATCGCATGATTCGGAAACTCGCTTATTTGATCATACTTCTAGGTGGGTTTTTCCAAATGCAGGCGCAATCAGAAGACTTGATGGTCGACGGGATGCGCGCTTACATGAAGGAGGATTTTACGGAGGCGATTTTGGTTTTCGAGAAACTGGCGAAGGTGCAAACCCAGGAGCCGGCGGTTTTTTATTATTTGGCCAAAAGCTACCTCGCCGAAAAACAACTCACATCTGCCCGCACTAACGCCGAAAAGGCACACCTATTATCTCCTTATTCCTTCGATTACGGGGTGCTCTATGGGGACTTGCTCTTAGCGAATAAAGAATTCAAAAAGGCGTTAGACTGTTTCGAAAAGCTCTTAGCCTACGATGACCATCGCCTCGATGGAGAACCGGATATGATCCGAGTGAAGCAATTCGTATTCTTGTCGAAAGGAGACGATAGTAAAGACCTTGCAGAGAAAAAAGCCTATTATTTAAAAGCAGCCGATTTAGGCTCCGTGCAGGAGGAATTGTGGGTGCGCATTATTCAATTAGATTGGGAATTAAATCAAAAGGATCAAGTAGTGGCGCATGCCCAAGAGGCGCTTGAAAATTACCCGCACATGGCAGCCTGGGTGTATCCGATTTTAGGGGACGCTTACCAAGCATTGGGAAATAATGCCGCATCCGATGCCGCCTTCGATAAGGCCTTGAAAGCAAATCCCAAAGACGATCACGTGCTCAATAATTACAGTTATTTCCTCTCGATTCGAAAAGAGAAATTAGCCCTAGCGGATTCGCTATCTGCTCGATTAGTTGCGGATCACCCGCGCAATGGCACTTATTTAGACACGCGGGCTTGGGTTTTATACGAACTGAAAAGATATCCAGAAGCTCGCGTGGCGATGGAGGCCGCGCTGAAAGACCGAGAAAATGTGTCGGCTACTTTGTGGGAACATTATGGCGATGTGCTTTTTCGCTTGAAACTAGTGGATAAAGCCGTGGAGGCCTGGAAGGAGGCGCTTCGTTTAGAACCAGGCAGGCAATCTGTAGATAAAAAGATTCAGATGCGTCAAATTCCCGAAAATTGAGCTATTTTTGAATATTCATACCCATTTCTATGCGGAGTATTTACGGTCTTGTTTTCTTGTTTCTGTTAGGCGCCTGCGCTCCTAAGGCGACAGTGGCCGTGATTCAGGAGGTCAAAACCGATACCATTCGGGTGGATTCGACACCAGTAGTGGTGGCTCCTCCAGCCGAAAACCTAGATCAACAATCCGCTTCAGATGACTTGAGTTTTACCTATTTAAAGGCGAAGTCGAAGGTCGTTTGGAAGACAAAAAACAATACCGATAATTACATCGTCGATATCCGGATGAAGAAGGACTCTGTCATCTGGGCAAATATTTCGGTTTCTATGATCTCCGGGGCTGCGGTTTTATTCACAAAGGATCGGGTGCAGTTCTACCACAAGATTAATAACGAATACACGAATTTGACCTACGATAGTTTAAGTACGAGTCTAGGATTTAAAGTGTCCTACGATTTGCTCCAAAACATGATCGTGGGCAATCAACCTTACAAGAAAAATAACACGCGCCGCGTGGTTCGCGAAAATGAAAACTTCTTAGTTAAACAACAAGAGGGGCACGTGGAAGTCAATAATTGGGTGGGTCCTAATCGCAAACTAAAGAAATTATCGGTGAGCGATGTACCTTCTTCGAATAAAATGACCTTGGATTACGAGGATTTTGCCACGCTGAATTCTGCACTTTTCCCTTTCTCCAGTTCGATTACGTTAGACGTTAAGAACAAACAGAATCAAGTCAATCAAACCTTGATCACGATTAAATATTCCAAAGTGGAATTGCTAGATACCCCTTTGGAATTCCCATTTAAAGTACCCGCTAAACTATTAAAGAATTAACACCTTGAGATATTTCGTTTTTATAGTCAGTTTTTTATTCGCGTTTAATTCCATTGCTCAGACGGACAAAAAAGCCGCATTAGAGCAACAGAAGAAAGATAATTTATCCAAAATCAAGGAGCTAAATTCCATCATCTCGCGTACGTCGAAAAAGAAAAATGCATCGCTTGGAAAATTGAATGTCTTAAAGGAGCAAATCGGAGTTCAGAAAAAGCAAATCTCGGTACTCGAGCAAAACCAGCAAATCTTAGCGGAGGAGGCTGAAAAATTGCGCGAAGAGGGGGATGTGTTGAAAGCGAAATTAGAGCGTTTGAAGAAGGAATATGCTTTGATGATTTATGAAGCCCAAAAGACATCTACGGTCTACAATAAGATGAGTTTTCTTTTGTTATCGAATGATTTAGGCGAGTTCGTTCGTCGCTTTGATTATCTACGTCATTATTCAGCGAATCGGAAGAAGCAGGCTGATTTAATTTACAAGACACGTCAGGATTTAATGACGCAGGAGCAAAAAGTCGTTTATAAGAAACAGGAGGAGAAGAAAGTATTAGTGGAAAAGGAAGGGGAGAAGAAGAAATTAGAGGTGCTGAAAACGAAGGAGGATAAAGTGGTGACGGTTTTAACGCAGCAAGAAAAGAAATTAAAAACGGAGTTAGAACGTAAGAAGTTAGCGGTTCGTAAATTGGATAATTTGATCGCAGGAATCGTACAACGGGAAATCCAAAAAAGTATTGAAAGGGAGCGAAAGCTTCGTCAGGCACGTCAGGTAAAGAAGGTAGAAGTAGCAAAGCCCGTGTTGCCTGTGTTGAAGAAGGGAGAGACTACAAAGATTGTCGCGGAGAAACCGTCAGAGAAATCGTCAGAGAAGAAAGAGGCTTCGGCAAAAGAAGAGAAGAAAACCGTGGTGGCTGAAACGAAAAAAGCACCAAAAGCCGAACCAGCTCCAGCTCCAGTGGAGGAGAAAAAGATCGAAAGTAATACCTATTACATGAATGCGGATGAGGCGAAATTAGCTAGTTCCTTTGCTGCGCTGCGGGGTAGAATGCCATTCCCAGTGCCGTCTGGTTTTATTTCGGATCATTTCGGAGTTCACAAACACCCGTTATTGAAAGGGGTGATGATCAATAATAACGGAATTGATATTCAAACTTCCCCAGGTTCGCCGGTTCATTCGGTGTATGATGGGGTGGTGCAATCCGTGGTGAATATTCCAGGTATTAACATGGTAGTCGCGATTCAACACGGTGATTACTTCACGGTATACAGTAAACTGGCGAACGTGTCAGTGAGTGTGGGGACGCGCGTGAGAACAGGTCAGCTTATTGGATCGGTCGCTTCGGATGACGATGGAACGGCAGAGATAAACTTCCAGGTTTGGAAAAATACGGTGCGCCAAAACCCAGAATCCTGGCTTCGTCGCTAGAAATGATACCCTAGTTTCAGGCTGATATTGCGTCCTTGATCGTCTGCATAATAGCGGAATCGATTCAGATAGTCGCGGTATGCCGCATTCAAGGCATTTGAAATTCGCAGGTTCAACTCGAATGTGTGCAGATTAATTCCCCAATTGACATTCATTAGAAAATAGCCTGCTGGAGGGTTCGCGTAATCAGATCCTGGTTCCACACGATTTTGTTTCGCTACTTGCGTTAAGCCCGCGCTCACATATTGGTTGTATTTTTTGAAGGCATAACGCGCAATATATTCAAAACGATCTGCTGGAATCCCCACTAAGAATTGATCATTCTCTGTATCAAAAGCGCGAACGATGCTCGTTTTCTGTTGGATCGACAAGCGCGGCGTCAACAGGTATCCCGCTTGAAAATCAATCCCTTGAAAACGGGCATTCACCTGTTGGTAACTAAAGATCGGGAATACGCCGCGAACCGTTGTGGCATAAACAGCCGCACCATTTAACACCTCAGGTTTTAAATAAATGAAGTTATGAATCTGATTTGAGTACAATCCTAGCTCGATATCCCATCTTTCTGGTTTGAAATTTGTGCTGAAACTCAGGTTAACCGCTGACTCCCCTTTTAGATTCGGGTCGCCAATCTCATAGGCTCCAGCACCGTGATGCACTCCATTGGAGAATAATTCGTTCGCTCCCGGGGCTCTGAAAGCGCGTGATACCGTAATTTGAGATTTAGCTACCAGATTCCAATGGTAGGTATAGGCTAAGCTTCCAGACCATCCATCGAAGGAATTGTTCTTGCGGAGAATGATAGGCGAAAAGTTGATCTTAGGTCGGTGCGTCTCGATTTCTTTCACATCAAAACGAAAGCCCGCCTCGAACTCCCATTTTTCTGTCGCACGTCTTTCCAGCGCAAAAATACCAATATTTTGAAGACTATAGTTCGGAAGTAAACTGGTTGTTAGCGTTGGATTTTGCACTCGATTGCCAGAAGTAATGTTTCCCTGGTCTAAGAAAGTAAACCCGAATTGCCCTTTCCACAGCTTATTTGTATTCGTTTCATCGTACAGAAATTCGCCACTATGCGTATCCAAATTAAAGCGAAGCGTATTAATATTTTTCCCAGCTCTCAACACATCTAATTCCCAACGCTCGTCTGATTGGGCAGCCACAGTTGCACGCAAGGTAGCCATAGAGGCCAAGTGGTAGTAAGCCTTGATTTTTCCTAAATCATGCCAAATATCTTGATTCGGTCGTTCAATTCTTCGACTAAACTCTTTAGGAGTGAAAGCAGCTAATGGCCTGCTTCTTGCAATTGAATTCTCTAAATCAGCGATGTTTCCAATGTGAGAACCTTCATAGATGCCAATCACATTATGGAAGCGACTTAAAAATAAATCCGCCCCCAAGTGATTCGATTTATACCCAAAACCCAAGGAGACATTTTCCTCCTTTACGCCTGTATTGCTGAGGTAATAGTCAGCCGTTTGTACATTTCCTCCGTCTTTCAAGGTGCCTTGCACGCGCCATCCCCAGCCTTTGGCCTTCGGAATACCTCCCTCCAAAAGCCCAGAAACCACCCCTTGACGACCATTGGTAAAATAAATACTTTGAATTGAACCATGAAGGGCGGATGTATCAGGCAGCGCATCCGGCTCTAGCATGACGATTCCTCCAATGGCATCGCCCCCATAGCGCAAGCCGCCTGGGCCCTTGATTACTTGAATGTTTTTAGAAACAAAGGGGTCGATTTCGGGAGCATGTTCGCTGCCCCAGTTTTGGCCCTCTTGTCTAACTCCCTGATTTAATATGATCACGCGACTGGAATGTAATCCGTGAATGACGGGTTTTGAAATGGAGCTACCCGTTTGTAAGCTTTGAACTCCCGTTAATCCCTTCAGCATTTCGCCCAAAGACAAGCCGTCTCGTTGAGACCGCTCTTCCTGAGACAACTGTGTTTTGAGTTGGGAGGTAATTTCTTGCTTTCTTCCTTGAACAAATACTTCTTGTAAATGTTCATCATGTGCACTCAATTCAAAATCTTCTTCGTGCTCATCGGTGAGGTTAATGGTGGTCTCAATGGGGTCAAAACTCGCCATTTGACAAACCAAGGTATATTTTCCTGGACATAAATCCTTGATCAGAAATAAGCCATTGGCATCTGTGACCGTGGCTTTATTTGTGCCTTTTATATAGACATAAGCACCTGGAACCTTTTCTTTGCGCTCTTTTGAAGCCACAATTCCCTTCAGCGAACAATGACAGGAGGTCTGCGCAAAGTTGCTGAATGAAAGGAATACGAAAAGGATAATTAAGTATCTCATAGGGATAATAGGGCTTAAAGATAGGCTAAAAAGTGCTTTTTTGCGAATCGGGCAAAGCCTAAAAGATGAATGCATTCGATATGTCGATGAATAGACATCTTAAGGCTACAAAATTTTTGTTTAAACTTTTTTAAAATTTTTTAAACAAAATATTTGTTTTGTTTAATCTTTTTATAAATTTGTTGAACAAAATCACTCAGGAATATGACAGCTTTAGAGTTTACTTACCAAATAGGCACGTTTTCGAAGTTTTTACGCCCATTCGCTTTGCGTTTGACGAAAGACGGAGACGACGCGAATGACTTAGTGCAAGACACTTTAGTAAAGGCTTTTACCAATCGGGAGAAATACCAGGATGGGACTAACCTGAAGGCTTGGTTGTTCACGATCATGAAGAACACCTTCATCACGCAATACCAACGTATGGTGCGCCGTAACACGTTCATCGACACAACAGATAATTTACACTTCATCAACTCAATGGAGTCACTGCAGGAAAATGAGGCAGTGAACTCCTTTATCAGTGCAGACATTCAATCCGCTTTAGCGAAAATCGATGCTATGTACCGCGTTCCATTTATGATGTATTTCGAGGGTTTCAAATACCACGAAATCGCTGAAGAATTGGATTTGCCTATCGGAACGGTTAAAAATAGAATCTTTATGGCAAGACGTGATTTGAAAAATCATTTACACATGTATGCTTAAGTATGTTATAGGTTTTGATTAGTTTTTTGGTTAACAGAAGGAGTTAAAAAGTCAGATTTTATCTGGCTTTTTCTTTTTAGCCCTTCACCCTTCAGAAAGATTGGTATATTTGTTAAATTAGAGCTTAGTATGAAAAAAGTAATCGTCATAGGAGCAGGTTTTTCCGGTCTTTCGGCCGCGACAGAACTAGCCACAAAAGGATACGAAGTCCAAATTCTAGAAAAAAACGACCACGCAGGCGGCAGAGCTCGGGTGTTTCAATCCGATGGTTTTACCTTCGACATGGGTCCTTCTTGGTATTGGATGCCAGATATTTTCGAGACCTATTTTGGTCGCTTTGGTAAAAAGCCGTCAGACTATTATGATTTAGTTCGCTTAGATCCGTCTTATTCTGTTATTCTTTCAGAAACAGAAACCATTGATTTGCCGGCGAATTATGCTGATTTGAAAAAATTATTTGAATCCTATGAAGCGGGTTCTGGGGCTCAGCTAGATTCCTTTATGGAGCAGGCAGCCTATAAATACAAGGTGGGAATTCAGGAATTTGTTTGGAAACCTTCTCGTAAAATCACCGAATTCTTAAGCTTGAAATTGTTAGTGGACGCCGTACGAATTGACGTCTTTACCTCCTTCTACAAGCACATTCGCAAATTCTTCACTTCGCCCACTTTATTGAAGTTGATGGAATTTCCTATCCTCTTTTTAGGAGCGATATCGGAGAATACACCTGCGATGTATTCCTTAATGAATTATGCTGAAATCAAATTAGGTACCTGGTATCCAATGGGTGGTATGCACAACATTGTAAAAGGGATGGTGGCATTAGCCGAAGAAAAAGGGGTGAAGATTGCCTATAATTCGGAGGTCCTAGGCTTTGAAATTAAGAACGGGAAAGTACATGGCGTTCAAACGGCTGCTGGCTTAATCGAAGCAGATGCCGTGGTGGCAGGTGCAGATTATCACCACGTGGAAGAATTACTAGGGGACGGTTTGCGTAATTACGACGAAGCTTATTGGGACAAGCGCGTGATGGCCCCTTCGTCGCTCCTATTTTATCTAGGTATTTCGAAGCGCTTGCCTAATTTAAAACACCATAACTTGTTTTTTGACCGTGATTTCACGGTGCATTCACACGAGATTTACACGGATCCGGCTTGGCCTTCAGATCCCTTATTTTATGCCTCAGCACCTTCTGTGACGGACCCATCGGTGGCTCCTGAAGGTTGTGAAAATATCTTTTTATTAATTCCGGTAGCTCCGGATTTAGAAGATACCGAGGAAGGAAGAGAGAAGTATTTTGAGCAATTGATGGATCGTTTAGAGGCGCATTGTGGCGTTTCCATTCGTGATTCCATTGTATACAAGCGCTCGTATGCGCACCGTGATTTCAAATCAGATTACCATGCTTACAAGGGGAATGCCTATGGATTAGCGAATACGCTGATGCAGACCGCTATTTTGAAGCCTACTTTGAAAAATAAGCACTTGGATAATATGTATTATACAGGACAATTAACGGTTCCAGGCCCGGGCGTTCCTCCTTCCTTGATTTCGGGGATCGTGGTAGCGACGGAAGTCGATAAAGAATTAAAAGGATAATATGGATTTATATTTAGAGGTTTCTCTGGCCTCGAGTAAGTTGCTAACGAAAGCTTATTCGACCTCTTTCTCTCTGGGAATTCGCACCTTGGATGAAAAAGTGCATGATCCTATTTATGCCGTTTATGGCTTTGTTCGATTAGCAGATGAGATTGTCGATACCTTTCATAGCCACGATAAAGCCGCTTTATTGCAACGTTTTAGAGAGGATACCTACCGGGCGATCGAGGAGAAAATTAGTTTAAATCCCATTCTTCATTCGTTTCAGTGGGCGGTGAACAAGTTTGGGATGGAGCGCGAATTAATTGATGCGTTTTTGTATTCCATGGAGTTGGATTTAACGAAGCGTGATTACAATCCGGAAGAGTACAAAAAATATATTTATGGATCGGCAGAGGTGGTGGGCCTGATGTGTCTTCGTGTTTTCTGTGATGGAGATGCGCAGCAATACGATTCCTTAAAAGAAGATGCGTGTGCGCTGGGTTCTGCTTTCCAAAAAATCAATTTCCTTCGGGATATCCGTTCCGATTACGATGAACGAGGTAGAGTTTATTTCCCTGGAATCGATTTCACGACCTTCACAGATGAAGAGAAAAAAGAAATCGAGGCGGATATTCAGCTCGATTTTGATGCGGGTTTGCGTGGGATTCACCGCTTGCCTGA
Source organism: Aquirufa novilacunae (assembly GCF_045310505.1). Classification (NCBI taxonomy): domain Bacteria; kingdom Pseudomonadati; phylum Bacteroidota; class Cytophagia; order Cytophagales; family Flectobacillaceae; genus Aquirufa; species Aquirufa novilacunae. Next base: position 1,058,135 of record NZ_JBEWZG010000001.1, on the reverse strand, counting down.
CGTCGCTCGCAAAGGCTGTTTACTGGCCTATGAGTATTACATTCGACTTTTTGAGAAAATTAAATCTTTACCAGCTTCTAGAATTAAGGAAGAACGTATTCGCGTGGCGGACTGGGAAAAGATGTTCATTTATTTCCAATTAGCTCTTCGAAAATAGCGTGGAATTAATCGTTTTGCTGGGTATCATGGCCTTCTTGTATGCTTCCGTAGGACACGGAGGGGCTAGTGGTTATTTAGCGGTGATGGCCCTTTTTGCCATCGCTCCCCCCTTGATGAAACAAACCGCCTTGTTGTTGAATTTAGGCGTTTCATTGATGTCTTTCATTGCTTTTTATCGCCAAGGCTATTTTAAATGGAATCTGTTTTGGCCATTCGCCCTGGGGTCTATCCCCCTTGCATTTATTGGCGCGCGAATACCACTGAACGATTCAACCTACAAACAGATTCTGGGTGCTTGTTTGTTTTTAGCGGTGATTCGAATGGTAGTCGTATTAAAAGAAGACTCATCGCAAAAACTAAACCTAGGAGTAGGTATACTTACTGGATCTGCGATTGGGGTACTTTCAGGAATGATCGGCATAGGTGGTGGTATTATATTGAGTCCGCTTTTATTGCTTTTCCGCTGGGCTTCTTTAAAAGAAGCTGCGGCCGTTTCTGCCTTGTTTATTTTCGTGAACTCCGTTTCTGGATTAGCTGGATTGAAAACCTGGATTCCTTTGGATCAATCCCAAATGATCTATTGGTTAGGGGCTTCGCTGGTGGGCGGATTTTTAGGAGCTAGGTGGGGTGCGGCGATTGCCTCGAATACGAAGGTGAAATGGATTTTGGCTTTGGTATTAGTGATTGCATCGCTTAAATTGTGGTTTGTTTAATTGACTATGATCGAAAACGTAAATCAAGACACGGGTTTTGGGGAAAGAACCTCGGATATGGGTGGCCGAATGGTCAACAAGGACGGGAGTTTTAATATCAAACGAATTGGTATCAGCGTTCGGGATCGGGCGAGTGGATACCAAAGCATGCTAACGATGCCTCGTTGGCGCTTCCTAAGCATCATTTTCATCTTTTACTTTCTGATTAATTGCTTCTTTACAGCGCTCTATTGGTTAGCAGGGCCATCGGGTTTAGAAGGGGTGGAAAAGGTGCGTTTTTGGGGGAGAATCAAGGAATTATTCTTCTTTTCTACCCAGACATTTACGACCGTAGGGTATGGTCGAGTAAACCCGGTGGGTGAGTTAACGAACTGGATTGCGGCGGTAGAATCCTTGATTGGTTTCCTTTCGTTTGCCATTGCGGCGGGTCTTTTATATGGTCGTTTTTCACGCCCGAGGTCCTTTATTCGCTTTTCGGAGAGCTTGGTGTATGCGAAGTATAAAGAGGGATATGCCTTGATGTTTCGCCTGGTTTGTTACAAAGACGATCACCTTTTAACGAATGCGGAGGTAAGATTGAATGCGCGCATCGTGACGAAAAACAAGGGCTATCAATTTTTTAATTTAAACTTAGAGCGTAGCCACGTAGATAGTTTGGTTTTGAACTGGACAGTGGTGCACCCGATTGATGAGCACAGTCCGTTTTTTGGATTATCCCAAAAAGATATCGTCAACCTACAACCCGAAATATCAGCTTATCTGAGCGGCTTTGATGAAGTCTATTCGAGTGTGGTCGTAGCACGCGCTTCTTATGCGATTAAAGACTTTAAGTTCGGCTTTAAATTCCTCCCGATGTATTTCAGTCGTAACCAAAGGACGGAGTTAGATCTTTCGAAGTTGAATCTAATCGATCAAGAATAAAAAAAGCCCCTCGCAAAAGGGGCTTTTAATTTTAGTTGTTTTTCGATCCAGTCACCGCTCCTGATTTCTCTTTTGCGTTCTTGGCTTCTTGCATCGGGTTAGGCCCTCCGCTGTAGGTTCTGCCTTGCATCTTGAACAATTGTACCTTTGTAGGTTGTGCAGGCTCGCGAGGGAAGGAATTGTCTTCCGTATCGATGTCCGCGATCTCATAGAATGGATCTAGCGTCCACTTCACGACCTTCTTTGAAGTTGGAATAATCTTCTTCGCCGTCACATCGTTCAAGCGCCAAACCTCCGCAGGGAAACGCAATACCTCATCCGTGCCATCCTCATAGCTCAATTTAACAATCACTGGCATCGGTAAGCCACCTTTGTTTTTGAAGTTCACCACGTAGAAGTTTTTGCCTTCAGAAACCAATTTCTTTTCGTCCTCATTTAAAGACGCCATATAGTCTTGGTATTTCTTTTTATCTGCTTCCGTAGGAGCAAAACGATCGTAGGTATTGTAGAAATCCGTCAAATCTGGATTCTCTTCTACTACCGTACGCTTGATGTCGGTTTTATTGCGAATGGCTGACATCGTTTTTGCTTTCGCTTCAGCTACTGCCTTATCTCCTGCCTTCTTAACTGTTGGATCTTGTGTATCGATTCCGAACCATTCTACGGTCTCGATGGACTGATTTACTGGTTCCGTTCCGTAGAACCAACCTCTCCAGAACCAATCTAAATCCACACCTGAGGCATCTTCTAAGGTACGGAAGAAATCAGCTGGATACGGTTGTTTGAAAGCCCAACGACGTGCGTATTCTTTGAACGCATAGTCAAATAATTCGCGTCCCATGACGGTTTCACGCAGGATATTTAAGGCCGTAGCAGGTTTGGCATACGCATTATTGCCAAAATCCATAATATTCTCCGAGTTCGCCATAATAGGCACCTGGTTCTTCGAATCTAAACGCATGTAAGGAACAATCGTCTGTGGCTCTCCACGGCGTGCTGGGAAATTGCGATCCCATTCTTGCTCTGCTAAATACTGGCAGAACGTGTTCAAACCCTCATCCATCCAAGACCATTGACGCTCATCTGAGTTAATGATCATCGGGAAGAAGTTGTGACCCACCTCGTGGATAATCACACCGATCATTCCGTTTTTCACATTCTCCGTATACGTTCCATCTGCCTCAGGACGACCCCCATTAAAGGAAATCATCGGATATTCCATTCCGCCACCTGCTGTCGCGTGGCAAGAAATAGCTACTGGATACGGATAAGCCACTGTTCTCTTCGAATAAGAGCGAAGCGTATGTGCTACCACCATCGTCGAATACTTACCCCAAAGTGGATTTCCCTCTTTCGAATAATAGGACATCGCCCACACTTTTTTACCTTCTACATCCACCTGCATCGCATCCCAAATGAACTTACGGGAAGCTGTGAATGCGAAGTCACGTACGTTATCTGCTTTAAATACCCAGGTTTTCTTTCCAGTTGGAACACTTTTTTCCGCCTTGATCGCTTCGTCTTGTGTCACGATTTCCACTGGACGCGTGGCTGTTTTTGCTTGCTCCCAACGCTTTAATTGGGTAGCAGTCATCACCTGATTTGGGTTTAATAATTCGCCTCCTGCACCTACAACGATGTCATTCGGAGCCGTAATAGCTACTTTATAATTCCCAAAATTCAAGGTAAACTCCCCTTGACCCATGAATTGCTTGTGTTGCCAGCCATACACGTCATTGTACACGGCTAAACGTGGGAACCAGTGTGCGATGAAGTAATTCGCGATGTTCTCCTTGCCTAGAATCTCATAGCCAGATCGGCCATAATATTCCGTAATTAAGTAATTCCAATCAATGCCAAAACTCACCGATGCACCCGATTTCAACGGGGTAGGTAAGTCAATACGCATCATCGTTTGATTAATCGTGTGACGTAAAGGATTGCCTTTTGCGTCTTTCACCGCCGTGATTTTGTAGCCGTAATCTTTCGGGTCCGTTAATTCTTGGAAAGCACCAGCGCTGATGCCATTCTTGATTTCTCCTGTTTTGGTGGTTTTGCCAGGGGCATTTTTCTCAAAAAGATTTTGGTCTAATTGAATCCATAAATAGGGCAAATCGTCTGGGGAATTATTGTAATACGTGATTGTTTCTGAACCAATGATCTTGCGATTAATGTCATCTAGTTCCACTTTGATGTCATAATCAGCGCGTTGTTGCCAATAATCCTTTCCCGGTGAACCACTCGCGGTCCGGTAGGAATTAGGCGTAGGTAAAGTCGATTCTAATTGCTCGAATCGGTTGTTTGCGTTAAAAGAGGTTTGGGCTTTCGCGGGTAACAATAGGGTCGTTAGCGCGACTAGCGAGAGTAGTTTTTTAAGCATGTTGAAAAGGTTATTTTATGCAAAATAAGAATTTTTATTTAATTCTGTAGCTGTGCTAATCTGTGCTAAATTTAATTTGTATATAATAGGTAGATTATGTAGTTTTGGGCCTTTACTAGTCAAAATCATTAAGCATTATAAAGCATGAGTGTAATCATTGGTCAAAAAGAATATTTCAAAGGCATTGGTCAAATCAAATTTGAAGGTGCAGAATCAGATAATCCCTTAGCTTTCCGTTATTATGACGAGAATCGCATTGTAGCGGGGAAGAGCATGAAGGAACACCTTCGTTTTGCAATCGCCTATTGGCATTCTTTCTGCGGAGATGGCGCGGATCCTTTTGGTCCTGGTACACATCATTACCCATGGGACGTTGCTTCAGATGCGCGTCAACGTGCGGCTGATAAAGCGGATGCAGCTTTTGAATTCATTACGAAGATGGGTGCGCCTTACTATTGTTTCCACGATGTGGATGCAATCGATGGCCACAATGATCCGAAAGAATTCGGCGATCGCGTGAAATTTATCACGGATATTTTTGCCAAAAAACAAGCAGAAAGTGGTGTGAAGCTTTTGTGGGGAACGGCGAACTTGTTCTCAAACGAGCGTTATATGAACGGTGCTTCGACGAACCCGAACTTTGAAGTAGTAGCTCATGCAGGTGCTCAATTAAAAGGAGCGATCGATGCGACGATTACTTTAGGTGGCGAAGGCTATGTGTTCTGGGGAGGTCGTGAGGGCTACATGAGCTTGTTAAATACGAACATGAAATTAGAGCGTGAAAACTTCGCTCGTATGTTACATACTTGCGTAGAATATGCGCGCCGCAATGGTTTCAAAGGGAAGTTCTTTATTGAGCCTAAGCCTTGTGAGCCTACAAAACACCAATACGATTACGATGCAGCTACGGTGATCGGTTTCTTACGTGAGTTCGATTTATTAGGTGAATTCGGTCTAAACTTAGAAGTAAACCACGCTACTTTAGCTGGGCACACCTTTGCACACGAATGCCAAGTAGCTTCGGATGCGGGTATGTTAGCTTCCATCGATGCTAACCGCGGAGATAATCAAAATGGCTGGGATACAGATCAATTCCCGACGGACATTTACGAGTGGGCGGAGGCGATGGCCATCATCTTAAAGCAAGGAGGATTAGCGGGAGGTGGAATTAACTTCGATGCGAAGCGTCGCCGTAATTCGACAGATATGCAAGATTTATTCTATGCACACATCGGTGGTATGGATACGATTGCTCGTTCTTTATTGATCGCAGAAAAAATCGCGAAACATGGTGAAATGGATCGTTTGAAAGCAGAGCGTTATGCTAGCTTTAACTCGGGCAAAGGAGCTGATTACGCAGCTGGAAAATTGAAATTAGAAGATTTATACAAAATCGCTGTTGAAGTGGGAGAACCTGCTCAGATCTCTGGTAAGCAAGAATACTTAGAGAATTTGTTAGGCCGTTTTGTTTAAAAATACGTAATTCGGGGTATGAAAAGATTTTTTTTACTCCTTCTGTTTTTTGCCTCTAAATTTATAGCAGCAGGGTCATCCGATGATCCTGCTGTTTTTTCTACGGCGAAACCCTGGGCCTATTGGTGGTGGCCCGGAAGTGCTGTGACAGAAAAGGGGATTACACATAATTTGGAGAATTTTAAAAAAGCCGGTTTCGGCGGTCTCCACATCATCCCCATCTACGGGGCAAAAGGTTCAGAGTCTTTATTCCAAAACTATTTAAGTCCCGGCTGGCAAGCTAAATTCTTTTTTACCTTAAAAGAAGCCAAACGATTAGGTCTCGGCATCGATATGACGATGGGGACTGGCTGGCCTTTGGGCGGACCCTCCATCACCGAGATGGAGGCAGCTAAAAAATACCAATTTAAAGACGGCGTTTTTTCCACCGATCTAACCGGCCAAAAAGTTAAGCGCGCCGCTCCCGGCGGCGAAGGCCTCGTGATGGATCACTTCGATATGAAGGCCTTTGCGAAATACAGCCATACCTTCGCGCCCTTGTTAAAGAAAGCGCATTCACCTTTGCGTGCGATTTACAACGATTCCTACGAAGTATACGGCGGGAATTATACCCCAGAATTATTCCCTGCATTTCAACGGTTGAACGGCTACGATTTGCGAAAGCACTTCGATGTGCTTTCTAAGAAGAAGGCGGAATCGGAGGAAGAAAACCAAATTTTTGCGGATTACCACCGGACGATATCGACCCTATTACAGCGCAATTTTGTCCTCCCATTCGATCATTGGATTAATTCGATGGGCTTTACTTCGCGAAATCAGGCACACGGTTCTCCGGGTAATTTGCTAGACATTTATGCGGCGGCGGACATTCCGGAGGCAGAGTTTTTCGGATCGAAGCCATTTGACATTCCAGGCTACCGAGTGGATCCGGAATATGATTCGACCACCTTTGGGATTCCGGATATTCGGGCACTTAAATTAGCGAGTTCGGCGGCGAATTTGACTGGGAAGAAATTGGTTTCAGCGGAAACGGCGACTTGGTTAGGGAATCACTTCAAGGTTTCGATTGCACAGGTGAAACCGGTTTTAGATCAAGTTTTTGTGGGTGGTGTGAATCACGTCTTCTTCCATGGGGCGACTTATTCTCCTCCGGAAATCGCGTGGCCGGGCTGGTTGTTTTACGCGAGTACGAACTTTAATCCCCAAAGTCATTTTTGGGAGGCCATGCCCGCTTTAAATAAATACATCGAAAATGTACAGACGATGTTGCAGGCGAATCCGACGGATAGCGATGCGCTCTTGTATTTTCCGATGGAAGATGTTTGGCACGAAAATAATGGTTCAGGAAAATTGCACACCCTAGAATTGCATGCGAATAGTCGGGTGTGGTTGAAGAATACGTCTTTTGGGAAATGGTCTGAATTATTGCAGAACAAAGGTTTCTCGGTGGACTATATTTCGGATGATTTGTTGACGGATCTTGTGCTGACGCCTACGAAGACCTTTAAGACTAAGTCCGGTGGAAATTACAAAGTCTTGTTAATTCCGGCCGCACACTATGTTTCCGTGGAGACGCTGGAGTTGCTCGCGAAATGGGTGAAGCAAGGCTATCCGGTCTATTTCTTAGAACATTTACCTCTTCATTTGAATACCTATGGAGCTACGAAGGAGGCCAAAGAACGTTGGGAAATCGCCCGCAACGCCTTATTAATGCGCGTGCTTTCAGATCCGGCTGATAAGTTAACTCGCCTGGGCGTTTCGACGGAGTCGATGTCTGCGAATGGCCTTTCCTTCCTTCGTAAAAAGACGCCTGCCGGCGCGGCTTATTTTGTGACGAATTTACAATCGAAATTTTCGGAGGGGTCGATTTCTTTGAAAAAAATCGCTGGAAATTACGAGGTATGGGATCCCTTGACGGACACAAAAAGCTATGGCAAAAAAGGTTCAGATGCCTGGCTTTCTTTAGCTCCCGGCCAAAGTGTGATTATTAAATCGGTCGCTAAAATACCTTCTGCTTCTCCGATAGCTGCAGCAAAAATCACGACGGAAGTTGCCCCACAGAACCTCCAAGTTTCCGTCGGTTCTCGCACGTTTGATTTACCAGATTTTGCCTATTACACGCATTTGGATACCTCTATAGCAGATTCTCCTTCCGCTCGCTACCGTTTTAATCTAAGCTTAAATTCGGATCAACTAGCTGCTGCTAAAGTCTTACATCTAACAGACCTGCGAGATATGGCAAAAGTTCGGATCAATGGAAAAGAGATCGGGATGATTTGGTCGCTCCCATTCCAATTAGCGATTCCTTCAGGCACCTTGCAAGAACAAAATCAGATAGAAATCGAAGTGGTTTCTAATTCCGCGAATCGGATTCGGAAGATGGATCAGCAAGGGGTGGTCTGGAAGAATTTCTATGAGATTAATTTTGTGGATATCCGATACAAGCCTTTTGACGCCTCGAAGTGGGCGATTGAAGATGGAGGGATGAAGGGTAAAATTTATTTCACGAATCGATGAGTCAATTTATACCAGCGATTACTGAAGCCTTACGCGATCTAGCAGATGCAGACAATGCGTTTTGGATGCGCAAGTACATGCGAGAGAAATACCCGTTTCTGGGTGTGAAAAAGCCGGAGCGTCAAGAGGTATTTAAATACCTGTATAAGCAATACGGATCCTCAGGAGATTGGTTCGAGGTATCTTCTCAGCTATTCGCCATGCCGGAACGGGAGTTTCAGTATGTCGCGATGGAATACGTGAAACAGGCGAAAAAATCATGGGACAAGCGTTTGCCTGCTCTGTTCGAATCTTGGGTAGGTGAGGACTCTTGGTGGGATGTGGTTGATTTCTTAGCCCCACAAATTCTAGGTCCCTATTTCTTGAAATTTCCCGAAGATCGCGATGTGTGGATTCAGCGCTGGATGGATTCAGGGAATTTTTGGCTGCAGCGTTTTTGTCTCGTTTTTTCGCTTGGTTACAAGGATAAAACGGATACCGTTTTACTTGCGAAAACCATTCAAGTTTTAAGCGGATCAAAGGAGTTTTTTATTCAAAAAGCCATCGGCTGGGCACTTCGCCAATACGCTCGAACAGACCCGGAATGGGTGATGGATTTTGTGGGAAATAATGCGTTGGCCCCGCTGAGTAAACGCGAGGCCTTGAAGCATCTTTAACTATCTTTTCTTTTTGATGATCGCAAGTTCGTGCGCCGTATCGTAATACGATCGCAAGTTCGACCAATCGAAGGTATCTGCGATACTCTCTACGCGGTTACGCTGCGTGATGCGATCCCGCTGTGATTGCTGCACAAATTTGAACAAGAGATTCGCTAATTGTTCCGCTGACTCCTGGTAGCTTTGCGTTTTGCGATTCACTACACTTACTCCCCATTGTTCGTAATCACGCATAATTTGCATCATATAATCACCAAAACCAGAAAGGTCTGAAGTTACCGTAGGTACCCCGCGTGCCATACATTCTAAAGGCGTATAACCCCAAGGTTCGTAATAGCTAGGGAAAACACCTAAGTGACAGCCGCGTACGAATTGGCCATAATCCAAGCCAAAAAGTGGGTTCGTCGACACAATAAAGTCGGGGTGGTATACCACTTTGACCTTGTCCTCTGGATTATTTAAGAGATTCGTGCGGTGTAAATTTCGGATGATATCATCCTCTTGTTTTAAAAGGTGAGTCACGACTTTTGGTCGTGCATTCGTCTTCCAAGTCTGCACCGTTCTACGCAAACGCATCCGCCAATATTCATCCACGAAGGCATTCAAATCCGGTAATTGTAAATCATTCGAAGAAGCGGAGGCGTTGAATAAACGCTCGCCTACTTCTTTTTCAATGGCGTGGCAGTTTTCTCTAATTTCATCTAGTACTGCGCGGGAATGCAAGACTTCCGGGTCGATCGAATGGTAAGGTTGCTTCGTGACAAAGAACATCACGACCGTTTTCTTCGATCCCGCTTCCTTCATCTTGCGATTCAAAATGGCTAATGCATCTAACGTGATGTCGTATCCTTTGTTCGAATATTCGAAGCGACCCGAAGTAAATAAATATAGGGTTTGATCTAGGTCAAAGGGTTGGCTTTGGAAGAAGTGCCCCATGACGAAGTTCGAGATGCTTTGCTTGTATTTTGAGTGCAGGTTTTGGTGCTCGTGAAGGGCAGCGAAACGCTGGATATTTAAACCATTCGGTAGAATCAATTCAGGGATTCGGCCTAGGAAATACTGGCATTCTTTGGCTGTTATGTCACTGACTGTTGTTAATACGTCGGCTTTTTGTGCAGCTGCACGCTCGAAACATGCTTGTGCCTCGATCCCATAATGTTTCGCCTCTTTGAACCAATCGAAGTTTTCGATCACATCGTAGAAATTAGGCACATTGCCCGCTAAATAGCGGCCTAGCATCGTCGCGTGTGTGGTGAAAACTGTTGAGATTTTGACCTTGTCTTTCTTTAGATCCGGTAGACCCGTAGAGGCCATCCACTCGTGGAAGTGGGCCACTAGTTGCGTTTTACTCTTGTTCTCCTCTGCTACTTCCGTTAAAAGCAGGCGGATCATTTCGCCAAAAACAATGGTCTGATTCACTAAATCCTCTACTCCTAAAGTGGAGATTTTGTGGTTATCCCAGATGCGTCCTTTGATCGCATCCACCTCTGGCATCAAGGAATCTAGCTCGAATAAAACGATTTTAGGTTTACCGGTGATCAACCAATAGCCATAGTGAACACCTAAACCTGCTTGGCGTAATTTCAAGACCGCTCGCTCCAAAGGAGTTTCCTCGGTTACGGTGATGGGCTCGAATTCTGCGGCCGCTGTTTGGGGAAAATACGGTCCTAATAAGGCATAATCATCGCCCCATTTTTCGACCATGGAGGGTACTTTTGTCCGGATAACGGTATAAATTCCGCCTACCTGATTACAGGTTTCCCAGGCAATCTCGAACAAATATTTTTTCTTTTCTACTGCCATAAATTTTACATGTAGGACGCACTCTCAAGCACTTGCGTTTTCCCGTTTTTAGTAATGGTGTAATTAAATCCTTTTTGAATGGCATAGGCGCCATGTTCTCCTTTTTTATTGATGGCCAAATAACCAATCTGAAATTCCTTGTATTTATAGCGTTTCACGATGCGCATCACGGCTTCCTCACACGCTTGCTGTGGCGACTTGCCTTGTCTCATTAATTCAACAATCAGGAAGGATCCCAAGGTCTTCATTACGAATTCCCCTAATCCCGTCGCACAAGCGCCTCCTACTTCATCGTCGCAAAAAACAGCTCCACCTATGATAGGGGAGTCTCCCACACGTCCGTGCATTTTAAAGGCTAAACCACTTGTGGTGCAGGCTCCTGCGATTTCACCCGCTTTTCCGATCCCTAATAAACCGATGGTATCGTGTCGTTCGATGTTAATGACAGGCTCGTATTTGGATTCTTTTTTCCATTCCTCCCACGCCTTTTTCGAACTTTCTGTGAGTAAGTTCTCTACTTTAAACCCTTGATCTAACGCAAATTTCAAGGCCCCTGCACCTGATAACATCACGTGAGGCGTTTTTTCCATCACGGCTCTCGCCACAGAAATAGGGTGCATAATGCCTTCTAAAAAGGTAACAGACCCGGCATTGCCCAGGTGATCCATGATGCAAGCATCCAAAGTCACGTGGCCATCGCGATCGGGGTAACCGCCGTAACCCACCGAAGTATCATTCGGATCTGCTTCCGGAATTCTTGCCCCAGCTTCTACGCCATCGAGCGCTTTCCCTGTTTCCATCAGTTTATTCCAACCTGCGATGTTCGCTTTCTCATTTTTCCAAGTGGCAATGATGAGAGGCTCTGATGTCGCCGCCTTAGCGGTCGCGCCTAGGCCTGCGCCCAATAGAGTGGATGTTTGAAGGAAGGTGCGTCTTTTCATATAGCTTTAAAGATAATTTATTTGGGCTTAAAGGAACAATTTTGTAAAATTGTCTTTCTAAAATAGAAAAAAATCTTCGGATATTTCATTTATTTATCCCTATTTCATCAATGAAAATCATTAAATCTGCTTTTCCTTTGGCCATCGCCCTGTTTTTAACCTATGCGATGAACCAAAGCTGGGGAACAATTCCTCCCATTGGAAAAATATTTAGCCCTTTTCACGGCTTCTGGATGAATGCTGAAAGCCCAGAATCAGGCGAGCCCACGGAAGAAACCTTGCAAATCGCTGGATTACATCAGCCCGTTCAAGTCGTTTACGACGAGATGGGGGTGCCTCATGTTTTCGCACAGGATGACCACGATCTATATTTAGCACAGGGTTATTTGACCGCCAAAGACCGCCTATGGCAAATGGAATTCCAAACACACTTTGCAGGTGGTCGTATTTCCGAGATTGTAGGCGAAAAAGGAATGGCATCCGATCAATTCCAACGCCGCATGGGTTCGGTGTATGGTGCAGAGAAATCATTCGAAGGAATGAAGGAAGATCCTGCTGCTAAAACCGCATTAGAAGCCTATTCAGACGGGGTGAATGCCTATATCGCTTCTTTGTCAGACCGTCAATTACCCTTAGAATACAAATTATTGAACTACCGTCCTGAGCCTTGGACACCAATTAAGAGCGCCTTGTTCTTAAAAAACATGTCCTTTGTTTTAGCGTCTGGTACGGATGATTTGAAGATGACCAACATATTACGCAAGTATGGTCGCGAGGTAGCAGAGGATTTATTCCCTAATTATCCCTTCCAAGAAAGCCCGATCATTCCCGTAGGTTCGCCAGTAGATTTCAAGCCAGTACCTATTCCAGCGGGTCCAGTAGACTTTACTGGTTTAGGATCTTCGATGACTACGCCAGAAAAAGATCCGAACATCGGGTCGAATAACTGGGCAGTAGCTGGAAATAAAACCGTTTCGGGTTTACCTATTTTAGCGAATGACCCGCACTTAACGTTATCTCTTCCATCGATTTGGTACCAAATGCAATTAGTTGCACCCGGTGTCAATGTTTATGGATCTACGATGCCAGGAACACCAAATGTGATCATTGGTTTCAATAAAAACGTAGCTTGGGGAGTAACTAACGTAGGTTCTGACGTGTTAGACTGGTACCAAGTGAAGTTTAAGGATGCTTCTAAAAAGGAGTATTGGCACGATGGAAAATGGAAGAAAACGACCATGCGTATCGAAACCTTTAAAATCAAGGGTAAGAAAGACATGGTGGATACTATTTTCTTCACACACCATGGTCCTGTGGTTTATCTTTCTCATGAAAAACCCTTCCGTTCGAACATTCCGGTAGGACACGCGCTTCGTTGGATTGCGCATGAGAAATCTCAAGAATTAACGACTTTCTACCAATTGAATCGCGCGAAAAACTATGCCGATTACGCGAAAGCGTTAACCTACTATTCTGCTCCGGCTCAAAACTTCGTGTTTGCTAGTAATGAAGGGGATATCGCCTTGTGGGTGAATGGTAAGTTTCCTTTAAAGTCGAAATGGCAAGGAAAGTATTTATTAGATGGAACGGATGCCGCGGCTGATTGGCAAGGATTTATTCCACAAGCGCATAATCCGCACGTGAAGAATCCGGTTCGCGGATTCGTGAGTTCAGCGAATCAATTCTCGGTTGATCCGTCCTATCCCTATTATTTGGGCTGGCAATATGCGCCATCTGAGCGTGGACGTCGTATCAATGAGCGCCTAGCCGTGATGGAGAAAATTACGATGGATTCCTTACGTGGTCTCCAAAACGATAATTTCAATATTCGTGCTCGCGAATTATTGCCATTGCTTTTTGCTCAGGTGAAATCGCCAACTGCTGCTCAGTCGAAAGCATTAGCGGCCTTGAAATCGTGGAATTTAGTGAATAGCCCAGAATCTGTGGGAGCGACGATTTTTGAAAACTGGGTGTTGACGCTTCAGGATTGTCTTTGGAGTGATGAGTTCTCTGCCGATGATAAGGTTCCGATGAGCCGTCCTTCGATGGATCGCACCATTCAGTTGATTAAATCAGAGCCAGCAGCTCGCTGGTGGGATGATACCAAGACGCCGGCTAAAGAGTCGATGTCCGATATCGTGATGAAGTCCTTGCAAGCGAACGTGGATACGCTTGTGAAGCAACATGGTCCTCAGGGGCCTGAGTGGGCTTGGTACAAGCACAAGCAAACGGGTGTTCGTCACTTGATTCCAGGGATGGACGCATTATCTCGTTTAAATATCCCGATTGGGGGTGGTGGAACGATTGTAAATGCTACCACAACGAAGACGGGTCCATCTTGGCGTTTGGTGGTGGAGCTTTCGAAAGAGGGTAAACCGAGAGCCTATGGCGTTTATCCAGGCGGTCAGTCCGGAAATCCGGGTAGTAGTCATTACGATGATTTGATTGATACATGGGCCAAAGGAGAGCTTAAACCTCTTCTTTATTTAACATCTCCCGAGGAGAAATCGAATCGTTTACGTAAGAAAATCACTTTATCTAAATAAGTCTATGAGCAAATTAATTTATAGTTTGATATTGATCGTGATAGGTGCCCTAGTGGGTATTTATTTGCCCTGGTACGCGATGGGAGTGGCCTTTGGGTTGATCGCCTTTGTATTGAATATGCCTGTAAAGTCGAGTTTTTTAACGGGCTTCTTGGCGGGCTTTATTTTATGGGTCGTGGCAGCCTTGTGGCTTGATTTACAACACCCAAGTACGCTACCTGGCCGTATGGCTCAAGTATTTCCATTGAAGGGGAATGTGTTCGCTTTATTTGCCGTGACTGGTGTGCTAGGAGGCTTATTTAGTGGCATTTGGACCTGGGCTGGAGCTAGATTAAGACAGAAATAATAATTTTTTAGGACAAACGATACAGACCTTGTATATTTGCCGTCAATCCAATTAATAAAAATAAACACGTGAAAAATTTACCTTACGCTTGGTTGGGCGTTTTAACCATCGCAATTGCCTTTTTATTTTACCAAAATTCAGATAGCGCGTCAGCAGGCTTAGGAGCTTCGACAGCAGCAGATGGAAGACGAATTGTTTTCGTGAACTCTGATTCGTTATTAACGAACTACCAGTTTTACAAAGACGCTCAAAAGGAGTTTGAAAATAAAGGATATCGTTTACAAGTTGATTTGGGCCAAAAAGAGCAATCTCTTCAAGCTGAATTACAAGCAATTCAACAACGTGCTTCAGCGATGACTCAAGCAGAGTTACAAGCGGCAGACATGACTTTGAAGAAAAAAGGAGCTGAATTGCAACAATATTCTCAACAAAAGCAAGCGGAGTTAGGTCAAGAGCAAGCAAAGAAGAACGAAGAGTTATACAATAACATTCGTGATTATATCGCAAAGACAAACAAAGCAAACAAGTATGAGTTTGTGTTAGGTTATTCTAAAGTGGGTGGCGGAATTTTATTCGCTGATGCTTCTGTAGATGTAACAAACAAAATCATTGAAGGATTGAACAAAGAGTACGCTGCAACAAAAGGCGACAAAAAAGAAGATAAGTAATAGCAAATAGCTGAATTTAGCCACGCAGTATTTCAGCTGTGTGGCTTTTTTTATTCCCAATGGCAAAAGAAAAAATCCAAAAGACTGTTGAAATTAAGAACCGCAGGGCATCCTTTGAATATGCATTCATCGATACCTTCACGGCGGGCTTGGTTTTAATGGGAACGGAGATAAAATCAATTCGCCAGGGAAAAGCGAATCTCACCGATGCCTATTGTGTTTTCTTTCAAGATGAACTCTTTGTGCGCAATATGCACATCTCCGCTTACGAGGAGGGAACCCATTACAACCACGAACCTTTGCGAGATCGTAAATTATTATTGTCAAAACGCGAGCTGGGTAAATTACAAAAGGAATTGAAGAACGTGGGTTTGACCATCATCCCTACGCGCCTATTTATCTCTGATAAGGGTTACGCGAAATTGAACATTGCCCTATCGAAAGGAAAGAAGACCTTCGATAAACGAGATGATATAAAAGAGAAAGATGTGAAGCGCGACATGGACAGATCGATGTCCTAGTTTTTCGTTCTGATTTTCTTCACGATAGTCACCGCCGCCATGATGACGATGGCAAAAATTACAAATCCCCCTAATCCATACATCCAATCCAGGGTATTTTTAGCCACCACTAGAAATACGACAGCGACTAAAAGAATCGTAGCGATTTCATTGAATAGTCGTAGCTGTGGACCTGAAAGTAGGAAATTTCCTTTTCTGAATTGAAGAATCAGATGTCTACAAACGAAGTGATAAATCGTGATGGCTACCACAAAGGCTAATTTCAAATGCAACCATCCTTGGCTTGAGAAACTAGATAGCCAGGCCACATAAATCAGCGATAAGCCAGTGATCCAAGTCAAAAACATCGCAGGGATCATAATGGCATTGAAAAGCAGCTTTTGCATTTTCACGAATTGCTTCGCCAAAATACTTTTCTCCGGTTCAGCCTTATCCTGCGCCTCTACGTGGTAAACCAATAAACGTGGAAGATAAAAAAGTCCAGCAAACCAACTGACCACAAAAATGATATGAAGGGATTTTAAGACTGTATAGCTCATCTTAGGCTTGGTAACGTTTGAACAAACTATTCACTTTCATCTGAATCACTCCGAAGATGGCCTCTTTGAAAATATTCGCTGACATCTTGCTCGTTCCCTTCGTGCGGTCTGTAAAGATGATGGGCACCTCCACCAGTTTAAAGCCATATTTCCAAGTAGTAAATTTCATCTCAACTTGGAAGGCGTATCCGATAAACATGATTTGGTCTAATGGTAAAGTTTCTAGTGTATTTCTGCGGTAGCAAACAAATCCTGCTGTTGCATCCTGCACTTTCATGCCCGTGATAAAACGAACATAAAATCCGGCAAAATAGGACATTAAAACACGGCTCATAGGCCAGTTGACCACATTCACCCCGTTGATATAGCGAGAACCAATGGACATGTCTCCGTTTCCGGCTTCTGCTTCGTCTAGGTTTTCAGCCTTCAATTCAGCGGGTGTGGCACACGCTTTGAAAAGACGAATTAAATCATCCGGATTATGGGAGAAATCCGCATCCATCTCAAAGATGAAATCGTACCCTTTCGCTAAGGCGATTTTAAATCCTTCAATGTAGGCAGTGCCTAATCCTAATTTGCCTTTTCTCTCCAATAAGTGGATACGTCCTTCATTCGCTTGTTGGAGGCGTTTCACTTCCTGTGCAGTGCCATCAGGAGAACCATCATCCACAATTAAGACATCGAAAATGGGATCCAAGCTCAACACCTTTAAAAGGATTGCTTCGATATTTTCAATCTCATTGAAAGTGGGGATAATGACTATCCTTTTGTTCATCTAGTTATTATTAGGATGGCGAAAGCATTCGGTTGTATGATCGTTAACTAATCCAGCCGCTTGCATCAGGGCATAACAAATGGTGGGTCCGACGAATCGGAAGCCATTCTTCTTCAGAGATTTGCTCAGTAAGACAGAAATTTCTGTGCTAGCGGGTAATTCTCCGTGATGGGCAAAGTGGTTTAGGATAGGCGTGTGGCCCACAAACTCCCAAATATATTGGTTAAAGCTACCAAATTTTTCCTGAATTTTAATAAAAGCCTGCGCATTCGTTCGCACCGCATTGATTTTTAGGCGATTTCGAATAATTCCTTCGTTTTGCATTTGGGCTTCGAGCTGTTCATCTGACCAGGTAGAAAGAACCTGATAGTCGAAATGCGCGAAGGCTTCTCTGAAGGCTTCGCGTCGCTTCAAAATAGTGATCCAAGAGAGGCCGGCCTGGAAGCCTTCTAAAATAAGGAGTTCAAAAAGCGCGTCATCTCGGTGCTCTGGATTTCCCCATTCCAGGTCGTGGTAAGTTTGGTATAATTCATCTGTGCCACACCAGCGGCAGCGTATTTTCGTTTCCATCGTGTCTGTTTCTTTTTACAAAATAGGAGAATATATTTCGATTGTTTGGCCCAACAACTTGATAAAATAGAAATTGAATTACCTTTGTGTCAGCGAAAGGTTCTGCGCCGCTTCAAACGGTGTTGATTAATAGGGAATTTGGTGTAAGTCCAAAGCTGTCCCCGCAACTGTAAGTTTTCAAAAAGCTTTTCAATCTAGGGTCACTGGCGTCGCTGGGAAGGCCGAAAAGCAAAGGAAATGAGTCAGGAGACCTGCCTTTCCCTATTCTTGACCTTGCGTTACGGAGGATGATCCGAGGTCGAGCGTTCGATTACCTTTTTATTTCACAGGCCTGAAAGGGCAAAAAAACATGTTAAATGTATTAATTATCGCTGGCGCGTTAGCTTCAGTGGGAGTCGCTAGTCGGGAGTCGCTAGTCACTAGTCCAGAGGGAATGAGTCCGGAGGGTTCATCCACTATTCACCATTTACCATTTACCAGTGGTCAGTATCCGGTAGTCAGTAGTGGCCGCTTCGCGGCAGTCGCTAGTCGGGAGTCGCTAGTCACTAGTCCAGAGGGAATGAGTCCGGAGGGTTCATCCACCATTTACCATTCACCATTTACCAGTGGTCAGTATCCGGTAGTCAGTAGTGGCCGCTTCGCGGCAGTCGCTAGTCGGGAGTCGCTAGTCACTAGTCCAGAGGGAATGAGTCCGGAGGGTTCATCCACCATTCACCATTCACCATTTACCATTCAAAAAGATTCCACGCTCGCGGATGTCACCATCTCCGCGCCGAAGTACCCTGAGAAGTTAGACCGCACAGGAAAAGTAGTTTCGGTGATTTCTGCCGAAATGATCCAGGCCAATCAGGGGAAAAGTCTAGGTGAATTACTCCAGCAAAGTGTAGGTGTCGCAGTGGTAGGCGCGCGCAGCGCGCCGGGGACCAATCAAGAGATCTATGTAAGAGGGGCGAATACAGGGCATGTACTTTTGTTGATGGATGGATTTCCATTGAATGATCCATCCCATATTTCGTCGGTGATGGATTGGAATTTGATCAATCTGAGCAATATTGAACGTATTGAAATCTTAAAAGGAGGGCAGTCGACGCTGTATGGATCTGATGCGATGGCGGCAGTCATTAATTTAGTGACCCGTAAAAATGCGAAGTCGTTGCAGGTTGTGTTGCAAGGCGGAGGTTTGGGAACTCATCAAGAGCAGATATCCTGGTCGACTCGAAAAGGAAATAATAGCTTGCAAATTCAGGCCCAAAATTATACCACTGACGGTTTTTCTTCTGCTAAAATTGCGCAAGGAAAACCGGAGGCCGATGGATTTAAGCAGCAAAGCTGGGGGGTGAAGTGGGGTAGGGATTTTGGCAAAAACGGAAATCTTGATTTTTCTTATTCATCGCAATTGTACCAAGGGAATCTAGATAATGGACCCTTTGTCGATGATCGCGATTATACCTCAAAAGCGACAAGTCATTCGTTTAGAGGGCAGTATCAAGTGAAAAACTGGACGGTTCGCGCCTTTCAGGATTTGATTCATCGGGAGTTCAGGAATGATTCTACGGATATTCCGGCAAATGCGTGGTCGAAATTTGGACTATCAAGCTATGCGGGTTTGAGTCAGGGATTCGAGGCTTTTGTGAAGATTCCTGTGAAAGAAAATTCGGCGCTATTAGTAGGTTCAGAATTTAGACGCCAAAAAACGGAGCAAAGTGACCTGTCCATCAGCGACTATGGTCCTTATATTTCTCCTGATTTGAGCGAAAAGCAAAAGACGCAGCAGATTGTGGGAACCTATGCTACTTTTCAACAAAATGGTCGAAAAATCGGCTATGAGCTGGGGGCGAGGTGGAATGCTCAATCGACTTTTGGGAATTATTTTACCTATAATTTAAATCCTTACTGGGCTATTTCGCAGACGGCGAAGCTGTTCGTAAATTACTATACGAGTTTCAAGACACCATCGATTTATCAGTTAGCCTCTCCTTATGGGAATCTGAACTTGCAGCCAGAGCAGGGCAAAACGTTTGAACTAGGAGTGGAAAGGAAGTTTAAATCCTGGAAAATTCGTGTCGTAGGCTTCCAAAACGAGGTAAATCAGGGGATTGTATTTCAGTCGATGGATGTCGAGCCTTTTGGCAAATACCAAAATATCTCCCGCCAAAAAACGCAGGGCATCGAATTCGAGCTATCATATCAAACAGCGAAGTTGCAAGCGGATTTCAATTATACCCACTTGAAGGGCGAGATGATCGATCGCGATTCGACCTATTCGTCTTTAATTCGTCGTCCATCGAATGCGTGGAATTTGAGCTTGCAATACAAGCTCCATGCTAAGTGGTCTGTGGGGATGAATAATCAGTATGTAGGCCAAAGAACGGACTACTTCTACGACGAGTCCAGCTATTCCGTTCAGGCAAATCCAATGGACGCTTATTTATGGACCGATTTATCGATTCACTACCAAATCAATAAAAATTGGAAGCTTTCTGGGATGTTGAAAAACGCGCTGAATCAAGAAATTCTGGAGATTACGGGGTATAGCGGGCAACCGAGGAACGTTCAAATTTCCCTTTTAGGGTCATTTTAAAGAATAAAGAAAAAAGCACAAAGAATAAAGATTTTCCTTCGGACTCATTTCCTTCGGACTCTTTATGCTTTGTGCTTTATTCTTTATTCTTTATTCTTTCGCTTTGCTATGCAAAGCCTAAGGCTTAAACTTCTCATATACATCCCTCCCCGTCACCGGATCCTTGCCAAAAAGCTCGATGTAATCCACCGTGGTGAGAAACTTAGATTCGTCTACTTTTACATAGACGCGCTTGAGGATTTGCAACTTGTTATTGATTTGGAACAAAGCATAAGGGATGCCATTTGCATCTTGTTTTACAACAAATTTTCGTTTGCGGTAGGCTAAAAAATGACCTTCATAGGTATTGCTTGCGCCAGAAATAGGGCTCGTATAGAGGCCATAGGCAAGCGTCCGCTGGATGGCCGTTAATTCTTCAATGGGTGATTTGGTGTTGAATTTATACCAATAGGTTCTGACCGGATCTTTGGGATTAAGTCTGCCTCCAATCAAATTGGCATCGTATACAGCGACATTGATATTCGTACTTCTTTGAATGAAAAACAGGCGAATAGGGGAGTCGGGTGGGACGGGTTGTCTATCCGGCGCCAAGCTGCTTAAACAAAAAAGGAGTAGGATAGACGCAAATTTCATTCTTTGGTTACAGTGATTTCGAACTGCAAATAACGAAAAAAATCGCAATCTCATCTGACAGAGTCTTCTTATAAAGCTTCTTAATCTTGTTTTTACCAAAAATTGACGTATCTTTGTACAGAATTTAAGGAAAAGAAGAGGGGTTTTAATCCCTCTTTTTGTTTTCATAGCCCTGTAGGAATAGCAATTAAGATGGATTTAACGAGTAAACTGAAAGATTGGACACTGGAATACATCGGCGAAGGCCCTTTGTTATTAGTGGATTTTTCGGTGTCTCAAGGGACGAAAAGAACCTTAGTGACCATTTTAGTTGACACCATTGAGGGTGTGACAATCGACCAATGCGCTTTAATGAGCCGTAAATTAGCTCATTTCATCGAAGAGGGGATGTTGATCGAAGAAGCCTATAATTTAGAAGTGTCTTCGCCGGGTTTAGACTTTCCTTTAAGTCAAGGCTGGCAGTTTCAAAAGAACTTAGGCCGTAAGGTGAAGGTTTGGATGAAAAAGAAGGACGCTGAAAACGTGGAGGGGACCTTAGTTTCTTACACGGAAGAGGCGGTTGAAATCCTAACGGAGAAGACCGTGAAGCATAGAAAAATCGTAGCTAAAGAGTCCACTTGGTTTCCTTTAGCTGAGGTAGATAAAATAAAAGTACAAGTGTCATTTCAATAAACAAAGAAGAGATAGCAATGAACAGTGTTGAATTAATTTCGTCATTTTCAGACTTTGCTCGGGAGAAAAACATTGACAAACCGACGATGATCGCGGTTTTGGAAGAGGTTTTTCGTACTATGATTCGTAAGAAATTTGGTGCCGACGAGAATTTTAATGTCATTATCAATGCCGAAAGCGGCGACTTAGAGATGTGGCGTAGCCGCGAAATCGTTGACGATAATTCCGAAGATATTTGGGATTTCGACAAAATACCTTTGAGTGAGGCGAAGTTAATCGAGCCCGATTTCGAAATCGGTGAAGAGGTGGCTGAGCTTGTAAAGCTGGAGGATTTTGGTCGTCGTGTAGTTCAAACCGCTCGCCAGACCTTGATCCAAAAGATCAAGGACATCGAAAAAGAAGGTTTGTATGAAAAATACAAAGACTTAGTAGGCGAATTAGTGACTTCAGAGGTATACCAAATCTTAGGTCGCGAATTAATCCTTTTAGATAGCGAAGACAACGAATTAGTATTGCCTAAGACGGAAATGATCTCGAAAGATCGTTTCAAGAAAGGGGAGACGATTAAAGCGATTATTCACAAAGTGGAAATGGCGAATGGTACACCGCGTATCATTTTATCTCGTGTTTCTCCGGTCTTCTTAGAGCGTTTATTCGAGCAAGAAATTCCAGAAATCTACGATGGTACGATAACGATCCGCAAGATTGTTCGTGAACCAGGTGAGCGTGCTAAAGTGGCGGTAGAGTCATTCGATGACCGTATCGATCCAGTAGGTGCTTGCGTAGGTATGAAAGGTTCTCGTATTCACGGTATCGTTCGTGAATTACAAAACGAAAATATCGACGTGATTAACTTCACAGATAATTTAGAGTTATTGGTAGCGCGTACATTAAGCCCAGCGAAGTTGAATTCAATGGCTATTGACAAAGAGCGTCGCCGTATCTCGGTTTATTTAAATTCTGATCAGGTTTCTATGGCGATCGGTCGTGGAGGTCAAAACATCAAGTTAGCTGGTAAATTAGTAGGTTACGAAATCGATGTATTCCGTGATGTACCTAAGGATGAGCTAGATGATGAGGATGTGGAATTGACAGAATTCTCTAACGAGATTGAAGCTTGGATTTTAGATGAGCTTCACAAAATCGGTTTAGATACTGCGAAGCAAGTTTTGGCATTATCTAAAGAAGAGTTAGAGCGTAGAACGGAATTAGAAGAAGGTACGATCGATGAGATCTTAGCGGTATTACGTTCTGAGTTTGAGTAATTTATTTAAGAAAAAAGAATTTAGTTTTTTGTAATTTTTTATGGCAGAAGAAAAAACAATGCGGTTGAGCCTTGTAGCAAAGCAAATAAACGTGGGAACGTCTACGATCCTTCAGTTTCTCTCTGCGAAAGGTCACAAAATTGACAATAACCCCAACGCCAAACTGAACTTTGAGCAGTTGACTTTGTTAGCGAAGGAATATGGTGCGAACCATATTTTGGAATCCTCTGTAGAGGCTCCTAAGCCAGCTCCAGCACCAGAACCGGTGGCTGCAGCGCCAGCACCAGCACCTGAGCCAGTGTTGGAGAAGCCGGCTCCAGTCGCAGAAGCGCCAAAAGCTCCAGAAGCACCAGCTCCTGTAGTAGAGGCACCAGCAGAGGAGAAGCAGGTGGGATTGAAGATTTTGGGAAAAATCGAATTGGATAAAAAAGGTAATCCAGTTGCTCCTAAGGCAGAAAAGGCTCCAGAGCCAGCTCCTGCTGCACCAGCACCAAAGCCAGAACCAGTAGCTGAAAAACCAGCTCCAGTGGTAGAAGCGCCTAAACCGGTTGAGCCTGCACCAGCGGCTGAAGAGGTTGTGGAAGATATACAACTGATCGAAGCTAAGGGTGAAACCTTGAAAGGATTAACCGTATTAGGTAAGATTGAATTGCCTGCTGCAGGTGATCGCGGAAATAACGCGAAGCACAAGCGCAAGCGTATCATCAAGGAAGAGAAAAAACCAGCTCCATCCGTTCCAGGTACAGGTGGTCGTCCAGGTGATAAAAAAGATTTCAACAAGAAACCAGCTCCAGGGGCTAAACCAGCACCTAAAGGAGAATTGTCAGATAAAGACATCCAAGAGCAAATCAAGGCTACGATGGCTCGTTTGCAAGGTGCGACCAATAAGCAAAGTTTCGGTGCGGATAAGCGTCGGGAGAAGCGTAAAGGTCGTGCGGAAGCAGAAGAAGCTCGTATGATGGCGGAAGATGAGGAGGCAAAAGTATTGAAGGTGACGGAATTTATTTCTGCATCTGATTTAGCTTCTTTAATGGACGTTTCAGTGAACGAAGTAATCTCGGCTTGTATGAGCTTAGGTATGTTCGTTTCGATAAACCAACGTTTGGATGCGGAAGCCATTACGGTGATCGCGGATGAATTTGGCTTTGAAGTAAGTTTTGTATCTGCAGAAGAAGAAATCGATGTAGTCGAAGTAGAAGTAGAAGATTCTCCAGAGGATTTATTACCACGTGCGCCTATCGTTACGATTATGGGTCACGTCGATCACGGTAAGACCTCTTTACTAGATTATATTCGTCGCGCTAAAGTAGCCGCAGGTGAAGCGGGTGGTATCACCCAGCACATCGGTGCTTATTCAGTAGAGACGAAATCAGGTAAGAAAGTAACTTTCTTAGATACACCAGGTCACGAAGCCTTTACGGCCATGCGTGCTCGTGGTGCGAAAGTAACCGATATCGTTATTATCGTTATCGCAGCGGACGACTCTGTCATGCCTCAAACAAAAGAAGCGATCAACCACTCGATGGTGGCTGGTGTGCCTATCGTATTTGCGTTCTCTAAGATCGATAAAGACGGTGCGAATGCGGACAAAGTACGTGAGGAATTAGCGACGATGAACATGTTAGTAGAGGATTGGGGTGGTAAATACCAGTGCCAAGAAATCTCGTCTAAGTCAGGTCAGGGTATCGACGATTTATTAGAAAAAGTATTATTAGAAGCTGAAATGCTTGAATTAACGGCTAATCCGAACAAGAAAGCCGTAGGTTCAGTTATCGAGGCCGAATTAGATAAAGGACGTGGTTATGTTACTACCTTGTTAGTTCAAGCGGGTACATTAAACGTAGGGGATATGATGTTAGCGGGTGATAATTACGGTCGTGTGAAAGCGATGTTTGACCACCACGGTAACAAAATCAAAAAAGCAGGTCCATCTACACCAGTTCAGGTTTTAGGTCTGAACGGAGCGCCACAAGCTGGGGATAAATTACTTTGCTTAGAAAATGAGCGTGAGGCACGTGAGATTGCAAACAAACGTGAGCAAATCCTGCGTGAGCAAACCTTACGTACTCGTAAGCACATCACTTTAGAGGAGATCGGTCGTCGTAAGGCAATCGGAACTTTCCGTGAATTGAACGTAATCGTAAAAGGTGACGTGGATGGTTCTGTGGAGGCACTTTCTGACTCCTTAATGAAGCTATCTACGGAAGAAGTTCAAGTTCGTATTATTCACAAAGGGGTGGGTCAGGTTTCTGAATCCGATGTGGCATTAGCGTCTACTTCAGATGCAGTTATCATCGCGTTCCAAGTTCGTCCATCTCAAAACGCTCGTCGTTTAGCCGATACAGAACAAATCGAAATCCGTAATTATTCGATCATCTACCAAGCAATCGATGAAATTAAGGCGGCGATGGAAGGTCTATTAGCTCCTTCATTCGAGGAGGTAATTACATCGAATATTGAAATCCGTGACGTGTTTAAGATTACCAAAATTGGTACAGTAGCAGGTTGCTACGTATTAGATGGTACGGTGAAGCGTGCTCACAAGATTCGTGTCATTCGTGATTTCGTTGTAATTCACGATGGAGAGATCTCTGCCTTGAAGCGTTTCAAAGACGATGTAGCAGAAGTAAAGTTTGGCTACGAATGTGGTCTTTCGGTGAAAAACTTCAACGACCTCGAAGTGGGGGATATGCTGGAGTGTTACGAAATGAAAGAAGTAAAAAGAACTCTGAAATAATCTTTCAAATCAGAAAATGGCCTACGTCATATTTTCTACGATTTGAAAACTTATTTCAGTCTATTCTGAATCTAAAAAAAGGGAGCATTTGCTCCCTTTTTTGCGTTTATAAGTGCAATAAAATCATTTCTGAATGTATTCCCGCAGGGAATTCCACCTCTATTCTTTGTGCTTTATTCTTTACTCTCTTATCTATACTCTCTACTCTATTCTCTCTAATCTAAACTCATTCCCTTCGGACTATCGACTAGCGACTAGTGCCTAGCGACTAAAATTTCGGACAAGCAAAACTCTGGCGGTAGCGTTGATAGGATTTTCTTTGGCCAAAATCCCAGTTTAAAACATAAGAGAAACTCAGTTCATGGGCACCTCCGGAACCTACGCCGAGTCCCGATACCGTGAAATCGTAGGAATAGCCGAAAGAATAGCGATTATTCTGAATTCCGATCAACCCGATCAATGATTCTCGGCTAGAAAAAGAGTCAGCAGTTGTTTTGTTAAGGGGTAGTCCTCTAAACCAAAAACCAAGCACCAGGGGTTCTAATTGCACATAAGTTCCGAGGTCCACCTGCGCGAAGTTTCCTTGGTTTTTAAGGTAAATTACAGGTTTAATACTTTTTCCTTCTGAAATCGCTAGGCTTAATCCCCCTTGTAGGGCGTATTTAGGGGCAATCAAATCATCTGAGTTCTCTAGTAGCGATTGGTTAGGCCGATTGATATGGTGAACGGAAGCCCCTAGCCAATAAGTAGAGTGGTTTAATAGGAGACCAGCTCCTAAATCTCCATAATTGACATTATTCGAAAATAGGGAAGCTGTGGGATCAAGTGTCGATCCAAGTGTACCGTTAACAAGAAAGGAACCGAGTTGATCACCGTAGGTTAATCGACTATAATCAAGGCTCCGAAATATAAGGCTACCTTGCAAACCCATCGATAAGAGGGCAGTCTCGTTCAAATTCGCATGGTAGGCATATTGAAGGGCTAATGATGTTGTTTGAAGGCTCGAAAATTGTTTGTCTGATGAAATTAAAAGCCCTAAGCCGCTATTTATTTTCCCTAGACTGACCTCTAGTGCCGCTGCCGAATATTGGTAATTAGCGGATTGATTCGGCCATTGGTTGCGGTGGGTTAAATAGACTTTGTTTTGATCTTGTAAACCAGCGAAGGCAGGGGAATTGAGTAGGGGGTTAGCTAGGTTTTGGGATAATTGTGGATCTTGCGCTGAGAGCTTGAGAGCGCTCAGTGAAAAAAGGAAACAGAAAAAAATGGATAAACGAGTCCACATAGCTCAGCAATTTACATTCATGCAACGCAATAACCAATTTATTGACTTATTTTGTGGGTAATTCCAATACCATGTACCGGATCTTGTTATTTCTTTTTGTTTCCCTGTCGGCGATCGCTCAAGTTCCCAGAACGATCGAGGTGAGAAACAATTGTATCAATCAATGCAATAATTGTACGGATGCGCCGGCGGGAACGGTTTTTGAGATTCGGGATGTGTATCCGGCTACAGCGACTTATTTGTGGGATTTTGGGGAGGGTGGAGCAAGTTCAACGCAGCGTACCGGCGTTTATCAGTATTGTACGCCAGGTACTAAAAAAGTAAGTTTGCGCGTGACCGAAGCGGGAATAACTACTGTATATGGACCTCAGGACGTAAAAATCGGCGCTTTGCCTGATTTTATACTCGGAAAAGATGCGAATGATACGACCTTGATGATCTGTAAAGGAGATCCAGTGGTCTTGAATGCTTTTAATACGGTCGCAAAGCCTGGTTTTCCAGTCGGCGTTTCTTGGTTTCCGAAGGGACAAACTACGGATACGATTCGGGTTTCTGAATCGGGTTGTTATTCCGTAGTGGTGACGGATTTAGGTTCTGGATGTGCGGCTGAGGCGAAGATGGAGGTGAAGATTTGTGGGGAAAAGCCGAAGGCGGGGGGAGAGGATGGATGGGATTTTGGCCAAAATGTTTCTTTGCGATTTACCGGTGGATCTTCCACTCCTGGCGTGGGAAGAGGGCCCATGCGAACGCCAGCAGGTGTCGCTAAAATGACAGACGAGAACAACGATTTAATTTTCTATACAAATGGTTCCCGTGTTTTTGCGAAGGATAATTCACTCGTTGCAACGGGATTAAATGGAGATTCCACAACTATCCAAGGGGTCGCGATTCTCCCTAAAACCACTTGCAAAGGTTGTCAAGCGGAGTATTATATCTTCACTTTTCAACGTAATGCTGCGGGTGAAAATCAAATTTACTACAGTATTTACGACCGAAAATTGAATGGAGGACTGGGGGGAGTTACAATCAAAAATCAATTCTTGAGTCCAGCTCCATCTGCAGAGCGTTTTGGCGTTGCTGTCGGTGGAGGTGATTATTATTGGTTGCAAACCCAGGATGTCAATTCCACCCTATTACGCACGTTCAAGGTCTCGAAAGCGGGTATTTCGGCACCGATAGAGGCAAATGCGCAGAGTCCTGCGACAGGCAATACGGCGTCTACCCATTTCTCTCGGGATGGGAAAGTGTTAGCCATTGCCTATTCTGCACCTCCATCCAATCAGGTAGATATGTATGATTTTGATGTGGCGACAGGTAAATCGACCTACCGGTACCGAATTCCTTTAGCGAATAGTCCCTATGGTGTGGAGTTTTCCGCTGATGGGAAAATGATCTATGTGTCGATGCAGGGAATTCCAAACTCTCAGATTTGGCAATATTCAATCGCTTCGAAAGATTCCACGTTGATGCAAAAATCTAAAAGTTTGTTGTGGTCCGGTCCAGGTAAAATAGGAGCGCTACAGGGGGATCCAGCAAGTGGGGCTATCATTTATGTAGCCTTCGATGGAAGTAGTAGCTTAGGGAAAATTGTCAATCCGGATATCTCATTACAGGATTCGACACGGACGGTTCGCGCTTCTTTTGTGCGAAATGGATTGAATTTAGCGGCTGGATCAACGAGTGGATTAGGCTTGCCTTTATCGATTGTATTAACGCCTAAACCGTCTTCCACTCCGAGTATTCAGCAAAGTTGCGATGGAACGACCTATCATTTTAAAGTGAGTCAGGATTTGTGTGACCCCATCAAAAATGATCGTTTGGATTGGAAAATTTACCGCAGTACTTTGGATCCTAATCGCAATGCGGATGGCGTTTTAGTACCCTTAAATCCGGCTGGAACCTTACTCTACTCGTATACGGGTACCGAAATGACCTATGATTTCAAGCAAGCGGGGGACTACGTGGTGACGGTGGCCATCTCGAATGCTTGTCTGACGAACTATCTCTTAGATGCGTCTGAATACCATGTGGAATTACTGGACCCCTTCGTTTTACCTGCTTCCTATACTTTTATCTGTAAAGAAGATGGCCGAATCGGACCTAGTGCGGTGCCGCCTGTAGCCGCCTTTACCTATACCTGGAGCACGGGAGAATCGACGCGTTTCATCACAGTGCCAAAGCCTTCTGGGAAATATTCGCTGGAGATTAAGGAAGACGCTTCGGGATGTTCCATTAAAAAAGAGACACAGGTGAATTTTACGACGAATCCTCTTGCCGTGCAAAAACAAGATGGGATTATCTGTAATGATAAGCCGATACAGCCGTATGTAGTTCAAATTAAACCTTCACCTGCTGATCTTCAAATTAGTTGGCAGGCGAACCCTGGAATCGTTACGGGTTGGAATTCGAAGGATTTACAGATTAATCGCAGTGGTTTGTACGCGTTTACCTTACGCGATAATGATGGCTGTGAGCTGAAAGATAGTGTAAAAATTGACGATAAATGTGATGCCATTCTGATCGCGCCTACCGTGTTTACACCTAATGGAGATGGATTGAATGATGTTTTTGAAGCATCCTATAATTGGAATGAGACGAATGCGAACTATCCTAAATCCAGAACTCAGGTGATCTCGCTAGAGATTTATAACCGCTGGGGTGAACAGATTTATAGCTCGAAAGGGCCCGAATTTACGTGGGATGGTACTTATAATGGGGCCAAAGTTCCTCAAGAAACCTACGCTTACATCATTCGCTACCAAGCGATTGATTATCCGGAGAAAGGGATTCAAGAAAAACGCGGTGCGGTCGTCGTAGTCTACTAGTAAGCTCTTACTTCGATGCCTTTCATGAAGTTCACGAATGATTTATTCACTACTTGGTTTCCTCCCGGTGTAGGGAAATTACCAGTGAAATACCAATCGCCTAAATGATCTGGGCAAGCGACATTTAAGTTGGCTACTGTTTGGTAAACAATTGAAAGTTCTGCTTTTAATCCTTTAGGACGGACGATTTCTGCGATTTTATCCGAGATTTCTTCGTCTGTAAACGGCGCGTAAATGGCTTTCACAAAGTTTTCTTCTGCGGCAGTTCCATTTTCTAAGGCGTTTAAGCAACGTAAGTTGACTTCATCCAAGATATGTTCCAGACCACGTTCTTTCAATAGGGCTAAGGCCGCACGGAAAGCGACGAATTCCTTCATTTTAGACATATCGATACCATAGCAATCTGGGTAGCGAATTTGTGGAGCGGAGGAAACGATGACGATTTTCTTTGGAGATAATTTATCCAATAACTTCAGGATACTTTTCTCTAAGGTCGTGCCGCGAACGATGGAGTCATCAATAATCACGACTGAATCCACTTCCTTATTGATCACCTCGTAAGTGGTATCATACACGTGAGCGACCATATCATCGCGCTGATCATCCGAAGTGATGAACGTACGCACTTTCACATCTTTCGAGATCAGTTTCTCGACGCGTGGACGGAAGGTTAATAGTTCTTCTAATTCTTTTTCGAAAAGAATGCCTTCCATGATGGCTTTCTTGCGTTCCTTCGCTAAATGATCTTCTAAACCGTCGATCATCCCCAGGAAGGCCGTTTCAGCGGTATTAGGAATATAGGAGAATACGGTATTTTTTAAGTCGTGATGTACCTCTGCTAAAATTTGAGGGATCAATAATTGACCTAATTTTTTACGTTCGTGGTAGATATCTGGATCGGATCCACGAGAGAAGTAGATGCGTTCGAAAGAACACGATTTCTGCTCTAAGCGATCGATGAAAGGTACTTCTTTCACTTCCCCTTGGATATCGATAATCAGGGCATGGCCCGGAGTGATTTCTTTGATTTGATCGTAAGCGCAATTGAAGGACGTTTTGATCGCTTGCTTTTCGGAAGCGACTACAGCGACTTCCTCATCTACATAATAGAAAGCAGGGCGAATTCCAGCAGGGTCACGCGCCACGAAAGACGCTCCATAACCGGTCATTCCGACCATCGCATAACCACCATCGAAATCTTTACAAGAACGCTCTAAAACACGTTTTAGGTCGATTTCTTGGGCAATGATATCAGATAATTCCGGATTTTCGTATTGGTCTTTGTATTTGCCAAACTGGCGTTGATTTTCTTCATCTAAAAAGTGACCGATCTTTTCCATCACGGTGACGGTATCCACTTTTTCTTTTGGGTGCTGACCCAGTGAAACTAATTTGTTAAACAAATCGTCCACATTCGTCATGTTGAAATTACCAGCCATGACGAGGTTACGGCTTCTCCAGTTGTTTTGACGCAACATTGGGTGGCAGTTTTCGATCTCGTTTTGACCGTGGGTTCCATAACGCAAGTGACCTAACAAAACCTCCCCTGTGAATGCCACGTTTTCTTGCCACCATTCCGCATCATGTACGGCGTCGATGCCTGTTTCTTTCGTGACTTGTTTGGCTAGTTTCTGCGCTTTACTGAATTTCTTATTGATTTTTCCAAAAATATCTGCCACTGCTTGTGGCTCTACCGAACGGTATCTGGAAATGTAACGGTGCCCTGGTTTTACGTTGATTTTGATATTCGCCACCCCGGCTCCATCTTGTCCTCTGTTGACTTGCTTCTCCATCATCAGATAAAGTTTGCTCAGTCCGTAAGTAGGTGTTTTATATTTGTCTAGGTAGTGCTGAAAAGGCTTTCGTAGGCGGATGAGGGCAATACCGCATTCGTGCTTAATAGAATCAGACATGGAAACGTGGGGCTATTTTGAAAATCAAGTCCAAAATTAGCCAAAATAAATGACCAATAAGCTGATTTTTTTTAATTTTTTAACGGCTTATTTCCAAAGATTTAACACAGCCTCTGGGAATAAGATAGATAGCCCCAAAATCGCAGTCAAAATACCGTATGAGTAGATTTGCCAGCGACTTAATTCCACCCAAATCGACGATTTTTCCGACGCTTTTTTGAAATACAATTGAAAAGGAATCTTCAAATAATAGACCAAAGAAACGGCCGTTGTAAAAATGGCCACGAAAAGCAAAATCAGGATCCCGATGGCGGGGTTAATTTCATAGTTTGACCAGAGCAAACTGAAATAAGTTAGCTTCGCGATAAACGTTCCTGCAGGGGGTAATCCCACTAGGGCAATCAAGCCGGACATGAGGAAAAAAGAGGGCAAGGGTTTTGCAGATCCTAGACCAGTGAATGAAGAGATTTCCTCTGCCCCTGATTCATCAATCAAATAGAAAACAAGTAAACTAGCAATGCTGTACAAGAAACCATAAAAAAGGACAGCGTCCAGCGCTTGCAGGGGTTGAAAGAACCAAGCCATCGCCATAAAGCCGCCATGTGCAATGCTGGAATAGGCGAGTAGGCGTTTGGTTTTGTTTTGGCCTAAAGCCCCTAAATTTCCAACCAAAAGCGTCAGAATACCTAAAACGGCTAATTCATTCGCATAGGAAACAGGCAAGACAGGAAGGATGCGGATACCAACAAAAGCAATCGCGAGTTTAGGTGCGGTCGAAATCCAGGTCATCCATGAAGCAGGTAAATTCTCCATCACATCTGGATTCCAGGGATGGAAGGGCGCCCACGACATTTTGAACAATAATCCCACCGCAAAAAGTCCTAAAGCTAGGCCGCGCAAATAAGGATCTGCCACGGAAATTCCGCGGGAAAAATCGACACTCATTAAATCCAAGGTTCCTGTTAAACCGTACAATAGCGAAATGCCATAGATAAAGAGCGCAGACGATCCTAAGCCGAATAAAACATAGGGCAAACTCGCGCGAGCGGCCTCTTTCCGAAGGCTAACCAGTACATAAGTACCCATCGACATAAATTCAATGGATAAAAATAAACTCAAGGCTGACACACTCAGGGGAACGAAAAGCGCACCCAATAAAATCGACAGAAAGCCGATTAATTCCTCAAAAGAGAGGGGCTTTTTGTGGATTTGGTTCATTAAAATGAGCAAAAATCCAATGCTTAAAATCAAGGTATTGAGGGCATTCGAACCTACGTTCACGTCGAATAAGCCTGAGGCAAAGGAACCTGTGAGGGCTAATTCTGATCGCTGAAAACTAAGTGATACGGCGAGTAAAAGGGGGATTTGAACCGTAAAATAGCGCCAGGAGGTGGTAAATTTCTCCGTTTTAGTGTGTAAGAAAAGCTCCACTACCAGGCTAAATAAAATCGTTCCCGCAATAATCAATTCCGGAATCACGAGCTGAAGTCCGGCCGTGATCGACTGGATTCTTTCGGTGAGTTGGCTGATGTTAGCGAAGGAAGACATAAACAAAATTAGAGTTTTTGGCTTAAATAATGTGCCGTAGGGTTATTTTTTAGGCCTTTCATCTCTTCTGGGGTGCCAGTGAAACAAATAGATCCTCCATTCTCTCCGCCTTCAGGCCCTAAATCTATAATGTGATCTGCACATTTGATGACCTCCATATTGTGCTCAATAATCACAACAGAATCGCCTTGTTCCACTAAATCATTCATCGCTTTCAAGAGCTTTTTGATGTCGTGAAAATGCAATCCGGTGGTAGGTTCGTCAAAAATAAACAAGGTCTTGCCTTTGTTCGGATTTCCTTTTCCTAGGAAGCTGGCCAGTTTTACCCTTTGTGCTTCTCCACCCGAAAGGGAATTCGAGGATTGTCCTAATTTGATATATCCTAGACCGACTTGGAACAGAGGGTCAATTTTATCGGCTATCCGAGGATGTTTTTCGCGGAAGAATTCCACAGCCTCTTCGACGGTTAAATCCAAAATCTCGGAGATGTTTTTGTCTTGAAACTTCACATCAAGAATCTCCTGTTTGAAGCGAGAACCGCCACAGGATTCGCAAGGCAACTTAATGTCCGCCATGAATTGCATTTCAATGGTGATTTCTCCCTCGCCTTGGCATACCTCGCAGCGTCCGCCTTCCACATTAAAAGAGAAGTGGGCGGGTTTGTAGCCACGCGTTTTGGCCACTGGCAGCTCAGAATAAAGGGCTCTGATGGCATCGTATGCCTTGATATACGTAACCGGATTCGAGCGAGACGATTTACCGATTGGTTGTTGATCGACCATTTCGATGCTCGCAATTTTATTCGTGCTTCCTTTTATTTCGCGGAACTTGCCCGTTTCTTCCGTGCCTTGCTGCAATAAGCGCAGCATCGCCGGATATAGAATTTTCCGAATTAAGGTTGATTTTCCAGATCCACTGACACCTGTCACCACCGTCATAATTCCCAAAGGAATCGCTACATCGACATTTTTCAAGTTGTTTTCCGTAGCACCCGTAATCTCAATCTGAGCTAAAGGCTTGCGACGGAAATAAGGTACCTCGATGCGATCTTGTCCGGATAAAAAGCGCAAAGTATGGCTATCCGTTTTTTTGTCTGCTAAAGCCTCAGTTAAGTTGCCCTGGAAAATTAAGTTCCCTCCATGGCGTCCAGCCTCCGGTCCAATATCAATAATTTGATCAGCCGCTCTCATCACTTCTTCCTCGTGCTCCACGACGATGACCGTGTTTCCCATGTTTTTCAACATTTCTAAAACAGAAATCAATCGTTCCGTATCACGCGGGTGTAATCCGATGCTCGGCTCATCTAATATATACATCGAACCCACTAACGCACTGCCTAGTGAGGTCGCTAATTTAATGCGTTGGAATTCGCCGCCAGAAAGGGTGGAGCTTAATCGATTCAAGGTTAAATACCCTAAACCCACCCGATCCATATATTCTAAACGGTTATTGATTTCAATCAGAATTCGTTTCGAAACCTGCTGATCGTGTTCGTTTAACTGAAGGTTTTCAAAGAAGGCTTTTGTTTTCGATAAAGGCCAAAGCACCAAATCGACAAGTGAGGTCCCCTCAATTTTCACATAGCCCGCATCCATCCGCAAACGCGATCCTTGGCATTCTGGGCAATTCGTTTTGCCCCGGTAGCGGGATAAAAGAACTCGGTATTGAATCTTATAGGTTTCTTTTTCGAGGTGATCGAAGAATTGAGTAAGTCCTGCAAAATACTTATTCCCCGTCCACAAGAGTTTTTTCTCAGCCGCTGTCAGATCCTTGTAAGGACGGTGAATCGGGAAGTCAAATTGAATCCCATTGCGTAACAAGGGGCTCAGCCATTCGCTCATCCGTTCACTTCTCCAAGGAGCAATCGCGCCTTCATAAACGGATAAATCATGGTCTGGGAATACTAAATCTGGATCTAAGCCTAATACTTTACCGTAGCCCTCGCAATTTCGACAAGCGCCATAGGGATTATTAAAGGAGAATAAATTCAGGCTAGGCTCCTCAAAAACAATCCCATCCAATTCGAATTTATTCGAGAATATGTCCCGCTTTCTGCCTTCTATTTCAATCCAACAAACGCCTTCTCCTTCGAAATAGGCTGTTTGAACGGAATCGCCTACGCGGAATTGAGTTTCTTCGTCCTCTTTTTTAGAGACCAATCGGTCGATTAAAATCGCAATTTCGGCTGGCTTTTTAGCCAGTTTTTCGAGCTGAGCTTTGTCTTCTACCAGGTCCTCAAGTGAAATAATTTCCTCTTGGAATTTTAAACGAGAATAGCCCTTTTGAATAAGTAATTGACACTCGTTTTCCAGGCTGCGCTCCACGTGGTGAACCAGGGGTGCTAGAATGAGTACTTTTTTGCCATCGGCATTCGCGATAAAATCGACAATATGGGAGACCGAATCTTTACGAACCTCTAGTCCTGAAATAGGGGAAAAGGTGCGGCCGATGCGGGCAAATAACAGCTTCAGATAATCGTAAATCTCTGTGGTGGTACCGACCGTGGAACGCGGGTTTTTCGTATTGACCTTTTGTTCGATGGCGATGGCTGGAGAAACACCTTTGATGTAATCAACGGCTGGCTTTTCCATGCGGCCTAAGAACTGACGGGCGTAGCTGTTAAGGCTTTCGACGTACATTCTTTGGCCCTCTGCGAATAAGGTATCAAACGCTAAGGATGACTTACCAGATCCGGATAAACCCGTAATAACAACGAGTTGATTTCGAGGAATCGCGACGTCCACGCCTTTTAAATTGTGTACGCGCGCACCTTTGATAATGATGTGCGTTTTTGGATCACAATTTTCAATGTTATGCTTGGACTGAGGCGTATTCATTTTACAAAAATATCCTTTAATTTTGGTAATCAATTTAAGCCAAATGAAAAAACTACTTTTATTCTTTTCGCTCCTCACATTTGCAGGAGTTTCTGAGGTTTTTGCGCAAGAACCCGTGGTGATTAAAGAGGAGGGCGCAGAAGGGGATTTAGATGTTGAAAAAGATGTAAGAGAATTGCCTTTCCGTCAACGATTGAATTTTGGTGGAGGTATTAGTGGCTTAAGTTTTGGTAATCCGACCAGTATTGGGGTTTCACCTATGGTGGGATATTCATTAACGAATAACTCGATCGTAGGCTTGGGTTTAACCTATCAATATTATTCAGCGAATTATGGCTCGCTGGGGACCTATTCGAGCAATTTATTAGGCCAAAAAATCTTCATTCGCCAGCAAGTTCCCTCACTAAGTCAATTAATAGGTCAGGCTTACTTGACAGGCCAAATCGAAAACTATACGAATCTGTCAGATAATACGGGAATTAATTATTCG
This sequence comes from Aquirufa novilacunae, assembly GCF_045310505.1. Lineage (NCBI taxonomy): Bacteria > Pseudomonadati > Bacteroidota > Cytophagia > Cytophagales > Flectobacillaceae > Aquirufa > Aquirufa novilacunae. Next base: position 1,021,821 of record NZ_JBEWZG010000001.1, on the reverse strand, counting down.
AATCCCGTCCTTGTCGGTCTTGGAATCGGTTCTAAAATAGGGATCAATTTTCAGGTCATGTACGACCTAAATTACACGTCCGGACGCTCTCCCTATGGCTCAGCGATCGTTGTTCAAGTAGGCGGATTTTTCTTTTAAAATTTAAAACAATTTTACCCCTTTTCGAGTCTTGTATATCAGGTAGAATTTCTTAATTTCGAGTTCAATTTAATTTTTTATGTCAACGATAGCAGTAGAACCTTTATTGGTTGAGGATCCCAACCGTTTTGTGCTTTTCCCGATTAAGCACGATGATATTTGGCAATTTTATAAGAAGGCGGAAGCGTCTTTCTGGACAGCAGAAGAGATCGATTTATCTCAAGATGTAGCTGACTGGAAGAAGATGAATGACGGTGAACGTCATTTCGTTTCTCACGTACTTGCTTTCTTCGCTGCTTCGGACGGTATCGTAAATGAAAATTTAGCGAATAACTTCTTGAAAGAGGTTCAATACGCAGAGGCGAAATGTTTCTATGGTTTCCAAATCATGATGGAAAACATCCACTCAGAAACTTACTCGCTTTTAATTGATACCTACATCAATGACCCGAAAGAAAAAGACCATCTTTTACGCGCCATCGAAACAATCGATTGTGTAAAGAAGAAAGCGGATTGGGCATTGAAGTGGATTGAGTCAGATAATTTTGTGGAGCGATTAATCTCTTTTGCTGCGGTGGAGGGTATTTTCTTCTCAGGTTCTTTCTGCTCGATCTTCTGGTTAAAGAAACGTGGTTTAATGCCGGGTCTTTCGTTCTCGAACGAATTAATCTCGCGTGACGAAGGTTTACACTGTGATTTTGCTTGTTTATTGTACGCAGATCACATTAAAAATAAATTATCTCAAGAGCGTATCTATGAAATCATCTTAGATGCAGTAGAAATTGAAAAAGAATTCGTAACGGTGGCTTTACCAGTTTCCTTAATTGGTATGAATGCGGAGATGATGTGTCAATACATTGATTTCGTAGCGGATCGTTTATTGGTTTCTTTAGGTTGCCAGAAACACTACAATGCGACGAATCCATTCGACTTCATGGAGATGATTTCTTTACAAGGAAAGACCAACTTCTTCGAGAAGCGTGTGGCAGAATACCAAAAATCAGGTGTGATGTCTGACAAAGATTCTATGTCCTTCTCATTAGATGAAGACTTTTAGTCAAAATAGCATTTCAGGAAAAGGCCTCGATGAAAATCGGGGCTTTTTTTATGTTCGATGAAAACAGGCTACTACAGTGGCCAGCGTTCGATGATCATCGGTAATACTAAGCCGATGGTGATGCCTGTTACTACTTTGATGTAGGGTTTTTGCTTCCAATGGAAAACATGCATGGTGACTAAGGAAGAGGCGAGTATGATTGAAACGACGGCGATTTGGCCTATTTCTAATCCGATGTTGAAGGCTAAAAGTGGGGTAAATAACGAGCTTTCTGCACCCAATAAACTTTGCAAATAATTCGAAAATCCCAAACCGTGGATTAATCCAAAAACCGCCACTAACCAGTATCGGTACCGTTTTTTGGTTTTTACTAAGTTGAAAATGGCTGAAAAAAGAATGGTGCAAGGGATTAAAAATTCTACCCAAGTTGTATTAACTTCCACTAATTTAAGGGTAGCTAAAGCTAACGTAATCGAGTGCCCTACCGTAAAGGCAGTTACTTGCCAAAGCACTTTTTTATAGTCCATCAGCGTGTAAACGCAGGTTAACGCTAAAATAAATAGCAAGTGATCAAGAGCAGCCCAGTTTAAAATGTGCTCAAGACCGAGTAAGAGGTACGCATAAAAATCGCTCACGAATTGTTATTTATTGCCCAAAAATAGGGATATTCAAAGAGATATTTGTTACCTGACTATGAAATTTGATTACATCATTGTGGGCGCCGGTACGGCGGGCTGCGTTTTAGCGCATCGTTTATCGGAGAATCCTTTGAATCAAGTGCTGTTAATTGAGGCGGGAGGAGATTTCAGAGATCCCCGCATTTCCATGCCTTCGGCCTATGCTTTGTTAAATCATACCTATCTGAACTGGAATTTTTATACGGAACCTCAGCCCTTTTTAGGGGGGCGTCGGCTTTATCAGCCTCGGGGTAAAACGGTAGGAGGTAGCTCTGCGATAAATTGCATGGCCTATATTCGCGGGAACAAAGCAGACTATGATCAATGGGCAGCTTGGGGATGTGAAGGTTGGTCGTATCAAGACGTGTTGCCTTATTTCAAGAAGTCGGAGGATAACGAAGATTTTCAGAACGAATACCATGGGACTAGTGGTCTACATCGAGTGGCGAAGAATCGGCATTTGACGATTTTTGGCGATGCCTTCATTCAGGGTTGTGGAACGGTGGGAATCCCAGCGAATCCGGATTTTAATGGGGCCAAACAAGTGGGTGCAGGTTTATTCCAATTCAATATCCAGGATGGTGAGCGTGCTTCAGGCGCAAAGGCCTTCATTCAGCCGGCTCTTTCTCGCAAAAATTTACATATTCAAACCTCCTTTCAGGTGGCTTCTTTAGTCATGGAAGGCGAGAAAGTCACCGGTTTAAAAGGCTATAAACTAGGGTCAAAAAAGGCCATTGAATTCGAAGCATCTGAGGTGATTCTTTCTGCTGGTGCTTTCCAAAGCCCACAAATTCTACAATTGTCTGGAATTGGCGATGCCGCGGAACTACGTGAGCATGGAATTGATTCGCGTTTGGACCTGAAAGGGGTGGGCAAGAATTTATCTGATCATGTCTTCGTAAATATGAATTCGCAAGCCAGCACGAAGGGACAGTCCTATAATGTGGCTTTGGGTGTAAAAAACTACATAGATTATACCTTGCACAAGAAAGGCCCCTTAGCTTCGAGCCCATTGGAAGCAGCAGCTTTTTACGATTCAGTGAATCAAACCGAGGTGCCGGATTTACAATTTCACTTCTCATCTGCCTGGGCTTACGATATGTACGATTACGGAAAGATGCCTTTGCATGATGGATTTACGATATTACCTACTTTATTAAAACCTAAGAGCAGGGGGACAGTGAGTCTTCGATCGTCTCGTTTTGATGAGGCACCGGTGATCGATCCCCGCTATTTGTCAGCTGCGGAGGATCGAGAGACGCTAAAACGAGGTATGCGAATTGCACGTGATATTGTCTTGTCGTCTGCTTTTGATGGACTTAGAAATGGGTCTGAATTGAATTATCCGGCAGGTGAATGGACAGAGGATGTCATTCAGCAGCACATGGAGCAGGCCACCGAATGTGTATACCATCCGGTGGGAACTTGCAAGATGGGAACAGATGCGGAGGCGGTTTGTGATCCAAAAACTTTGCGCGTGAATGGTTTGCAAGGATTGCGCGTGGTAGATGCCTCTATTATGCCTGATGTCATTTCGGGGAATACGAATGCGGCTGTGGTGATGATTGCGGAGAAGGCGGCTGATTTAATTTTGAGTAAATAAACGGTGCTAAAGCGTTTTAAAGAAAAATAAACTATGAAAAAATTATTGATTTTAGGCTGTCTATTAGCCTCCTTTGCCGGCTTCGCTCAAAACGAAGAATCCTTGAAAGAAGCGGAATTAAACCGTTTTAAGGTGATGGTTGCAAAAGATTTGCCAGGTTTGCAGGCCGTACTTCACAAGGATTTAGTCTATTTCCATTCAAGTGGAGCTCAGGATAATAAAGAAACCTACATCGCGTCGATTGCGTCTGGGAAATCGAGTTATTTGGCTATTACTCCAGAAGAAATACAACACCGGGTGTATGGTAAAACAGGCATTAATACCGGAATCTTGAACATCTTGCAACAAGCAGCGGATGGTGGTCAAACTACTTTACGTTTACGTTTCACAGATGTATTTGTCTACGCAGATAAGCGCTGGCAAATGGTCTCTTGGCAGTCGACTAAATTAGTCCCTGCGCAAAAGCCGTAATTTTTCCATAAATATACGCTAGATCCTCGTCCTCGATACAATAAGGGGCGAGGATATAGATCGTATTTCCCAAAGGTCGCATCAAAATACCCTCCTTCAAGAAGTATTGATAGATGTCATCCCGAATTGAATGTAAATATCCATCGGCTTCTCCCGTCTCCACTTCCATGGCTAAAATCGTGCCGTGAATACGCACATTTTTCAAGACAGAATGGTCAGCCAGTTTCGCCGCAAACTCGCGGTGTCTAGTTTCCACGCGAGCAATCGACTCCCACGTTTCCTCCTTTTCCATTAAATCTAAACTCGCATTAGCTGCTGCGCAAGCCAGTGGATTTGCGGTAAACGAGTGAGAATGGAACATCATTTTACGACGGTCATCCGAAAGGAAGGATTGGAAAATTTGTTCGCTGCAAAGCGTTAAACCCATGGCCATCATGCCGCCGGTTAGGCCTTTGGAGAAACAAACGATGTCCGGTTTCTGAGCTAAATAATCCATCGCGAACCACTTACCTGTCCGTCCAAAACCCGTCATGATCTCATCAGCGATACATAGAATACCCTTTTCGCGCGCTATCTGAATCAAGGTATCTAAAGTCGATGCCTCGTACATCTTCATTCCACCGGCTCCTTGAATTAAGGGCTCGAAGATGAAGGCAGCATAACTTTCGTCAGCCGCTGACATGGCAGCGATACAAGCTTTCGCGTCCTGTGGACTTGGCAAGAATTCCACCTCGAAAAGCATATCTTGAAAAGGCGCATTGAAGGAACTAGGAGCCCCTAAACTCATCGCCCCAAAGGTATCTCCATGGTAGGCATCTTGAAAAGCGAGTATTTTTCTGCGTTTCGTATTTTCCTGGTTATGGTAAAACTGAAGCGCCATTTTGATGGCCACTTCTACGGCTGTGGAGCCATTATCGGAGAAGAACACGCGTTCGAAATTTGCTGGTAAATGCGCTAATAATCGTTCCGATAATTGTACCGCCGGCTCATGGGTAAAGCCAGCAAAGATGACTTGTTCGAGCTGGAGGGCCTGTTCGTAAATTTTTTCCGCTAAATACGGATGCCCATGCCCATGCGTATTTACCCACCAGGAGGAAATCGCATCGATGTATTTTTTTCCGTCTGTATCAAATAAATGCGCTCCTTTTCCGCTCGCAATTGGAATCGAAATAGGTTCGATTTGATGTTGCGTAAAGGGGTGCCAAATTACCGCCGCATCCCGAGAAGCTAAATTCTGATTAGACATGGATTTTATCTGCATACGAAGCAATGACCGCTTCATTTAGTTCATTTTCTGTATTCACTCGTAAAACCAAAGGCAAGCCCGTATGGTTTAAAATAAATTTCTCACCGGATGGATTTTCGGGGCCATTGAACACGATTCCAGCCATCTCAACCCCTTGTTGTTTCAGGATTTCATAGCTCAATATCGTGTGATTAATGCTGCCTAAGTAATTCTTGCTGACTAAAATGACCGGAATATCCAGTTTTTTGATGAGATCTAAATTAGTTTCGTGGTCATTCAAAGGAACCATGATTCCGCCTGCTAATTCGATGATTAAGGTTTGGTCGGTTGGTATTTTAAACTTTTCTAACTCAATCGTAATTCCATCAATTTCAGCCGCTGAATGAGGAGACAAAGGTTGTGTTAAAGCATAAGTTGAGGGATGAATGATGGCAGTTGGGACCCATTTGCGAATCCAATAGGCATCCCCAGTTTCTATATCTCCCGATTGTACGGGTTTCCAATAGTCCGCTTTAAGACCGGCTGTTAAAATGGCAGATGCCACGGTTTTCCCAATTTCTGTGCCTATGCCGGCGATGATAAACTGTTTCATTCAAGTGTTTTTATTAGTGATTGTATTTGTTCTTTTGTGTGGTTTGCGCTCAGTGTGATGCGTATGCGTTCTTTTCCTTTCGGTACTGTGGGTGAAACGATGGGTTTGATCGCGAATTCGTGGGCTTTTGCTGCCTTCGCTCGAACCGCTTCGTTACCAGTGACGAAGAAGGTTTGTATGGCCGTTTTGCTATCTCCCCAGGCCTCGGATTTCGCGTTTTCTCGGAAAAAAGCGATGTTCTCTTGCAGCTTTTTGCGGGCTTCATTTTGGGATGGCAAATAGCGCAAGGTGCTTAATAGGGCTGATACATGTGCTGGAGCAGGTGCTGTGGAGTAGATGAAGGGTCTTGCGAAGTTGACGAGGTATTCTTTGAGGGCCAAAGACCCAAGAACCACCGCTCCCGCATTTCCCCAGGCTTTACCAAAGGTGATGACGCGCGCAAAAACCTCTTCCATCAGTCCTAATTCGAACACGAGTCCTTGTCCTGCTGGGCCGTAAATTCCTCCTGAATGGGCCTCATCAACGATGAGTTCGGCACCGTAAGAATTTTTTAAGTCGACTAATGCTGTTAGCGGGGCGATGTCGCCGTCCATCGAATAAACCGATTCCACGACGATCCACTTGCGAGTTTCTGCCGGGTATTGTTCGAGTAAATGTACTAGATCGTCTAGGTTATTGTGCTTGAAGATGCGTCTCTCGGCTTTGGAAAGACGTAAACCATCAATCAGACTCGCATGCAATAGTTTATCGCAAAAAATCACGTCCCCTTCCTGTGGGAGAGAGGATATCAGACCCACATTCGCGTCGTAGCCTGAACTGAAAAGTAAAGCGGCCTCAGCACCGTGAAAGGCAGCACATTCGTTCTCGAATTGTTCGATTAAGTTAGATTGCCCTGAGATAAGTCTAGAGCCGGTCGAACCGTTTTTACGCGAGGTGAAAGGCAATGCTTCGAAATCCCGAGCGATAGTAGCTGCTAAGGTTTGATCCGATGCTAAACCTAGGTAGTCATTCGAGCAGAAATCCGTGCGGTCATCCAGCACCTGTAATTGCCTCAGTAGACCCTCTTTACGGCGGGTTTCTAATAGGTCAATAAGCTGTTGCTGACTATTTTTCATGGATTTTTCTGAAGCAAAAATACGAAATAATCACTGTGGAGATGTGTTTTATTGCGTAATTGATAATATTGACATAATTTCAGCCTGAAATCCTTGCCAATTCAGGAGTATTTTGTAGTATTGCATGTCGATTCTGACAATTCAACGAGTAAACGTCCCCTAATTTTCTCATTTGACAAACATGCTGACATTTTTGTCTGTTGTCAATCTTAATTAATTGTTTCCCCTTTATGGAAGATAAGCCTATCAAAAGAGTAAAAAAAGCACAAGAAGAAGATTCATCATTAAACGAACGTCCTAAGCGTCAACGAATTAAGAAGAGCAACGAAGAAGCACCTTTGTTACCAATGGAGGCCAAAGCGCAAGCAGACGAGGCTCCAATTGAGTACAAAGAGGTAGCCGCTCCAGAAGAATTTATTGTAGATACGTCCTTTATTACTAGCACGGAGAACACAAAAGACGAGGTTTCTCCTACGGATGCACCTGTCGATGTGGATAAATTGCCTAAAGAGGAGGCGCCTGCACCAGTTCACCACCACAAACCACGTTCGAATTACAATCAAGTTATCAAGGAATTGGATGGTTTGATCGAGAACGAAGGGGTTTTAGAAATTATGCAAGAAGGCGGCTACGGTTTCATGCGTTCGTCTGATTACAACTATTTAGCGTCTCCTGATGATATTTATGTGTCGCCATCTCAGATCAAAATGTTTGGTTTGAAGACGGGAGACACGATCTTAGGGAAGATTCGTCCACCAAAAGAAGGGGAGAAGTATTTCGCTTTATTGAAAGTGGAATCCGTGAATGGAAAGACGACGGACGAGATTCGCGACCGGATTAATTTTGAATATTTAACGCCTTTGTTCCCAGAGGAGAAGCTGAACTTGTCGTCTACGCCGGATAATTATTCGACGCGTATTTTAGATTTGTTCGCGCCTATTGGTAAGGGCCAAAGGGGTATGATCGTTGCCCAGCCTAAAACGGGTAAAACGGTTCTTTTAAAAGACATCGCGAATGCGATTTCCCGCAACCACCCAGAGGTTTATTTGATCATTTTGTTGATCGATGAACGTCCAGAGGAGGTAACAGATATGCAGCGTTCTGTGCGTGCTGAGGTGATTTCATCTACTTTTGATGAGCAAGCAGAGCGTCACGTAAAGGTGGCTAACTTGGTTTTAGAGAAGGCCAAAAGAATGGTGGAATGCGGCCACGATGTCGTTATCCTATTAGATTCAATTACACGTCTAGCACGTGCTTATAATACAGTCGTTCCTTCATCAGGTAAGATTTTATCCGGGGGTGTGGATGCCAATGCCTTACACAAACCGAAACGTTTCTTTGGAGCGGCTCGTAACGTCGAAAACGGTGGTTCATTAACGATCATCGCAACGGCCTTGATCGAAACAGGATCGAAAATGGACGAAGTTATCTTTGAGGAATTCAAAGGTACGGGTAATATGGAATTACAATTAGATCGCAAGCTAGCGAACCGCAGAATCTATCCATCCATCGATGTGACAGCTTCAGGAACGCGCCGTGAAGATCTATTGATGGACCCAGCGGTTCTACAACGTGTGTGGATCTTGCGCAAGCACATGTCAGACATGAACTCAGTAGAGGCGATGGAATTCTTGCAACAGCAAATGAAAGGGACCAGGAACAACGAAGAGTTCTTAGTTTCTATGAATCGCTAAATTATATGTCATACATACAGCCAGTGTGGTTCATCGGGCACGGAAGCCCGATGAACGCTTTGGCCGACAATCCTTTCACGGCTTCTCTGAATACCTTGGGGGCATCAATTGCACCACCTAAAGCTATTTTAGTCGTTTCAGCTCACTGGCTGACGAGAGGAATCACGCAGGTTCAGGCATCGCCGATGCCGGAGACCATCCATGATTTTGGTGGATTCCCCCGAGCACTACACGAATTTCAATACCCCGCACCGGGAAGTCCGGAAACCGCGAAAATTCTCGCTTCCGGCTCGCAAAAAATCCAAGAAACCACCGAATGGGGTTTAGATCACGGCGCTTGGTCCGTGCTATGCCACCTGTTTCCGAATCACAATATTCCTTGCTTTGAGATGTCGATTGACTATTCTCAGCCTTTGGCCTACCACGTGACTTTGGCTCAGGAATTACAATTCTTACGCGAAAGAGGGGTTTTAATTATCGGTAGTGGAAATATTGTCCATAATCTGCAGGCCAGCATTCCGAACCTATCGATGGGGCAGGAGCATTTCGCGTACGATTGGGCTCAGGAATTTGATGCGTTTACAACACAAAAAATCCTCGATAAGGACCTGTCCAGTTTAGTGGATTATACGAGGGCACCGGGTGGATTAAAATCCGTTCCTACGCCGGATCACTACATTCCGATGTTGTATGCCTTGGCTTTGGCTCGTAAAAATGAGGAAGTAAGATTCACGTACGACGAACTCGTGTACGGAGGTATTTCGATGCGTTGCTTCGAAATCGCTTAATATCCCAGAAAAACTTGGTCGATAATACTGCAAGCTTGATCCATTTCTGCACCGGTGATGGTTAAAGGTGGGGCTAAGCGAATTTTATTGCCGTGGGTTGGTTTCGCCAACAATCCCTTTTTCATCAGATCCAGGCAAATTTCCCAAGCCACCGGACTGTCTTCTGGCGTGTCGATTTCGATCGCACACAACAAGCCTTTACCTCTCACCGATTTAATCAAGGCTGTTTTATCACGTAAACCTTCTAAGAAAGTCAGTAATTGTTGCCCGCGAACCGTTGCATTCTCCACGAGATCCTCGTCCTCGATGATATCGATGGCCACGTTAGTGACAGCACAGGCCAAAGGATTTCCTCCATACGTGGATCCATGTTCTCCCGGCTTGATGGTGAGCATAATCTCATTGTTGCAAAGTACCGCTGAAACCGGCATGAATCCACCTGAAAGCGCTTTGCCTAATAATAAAATATCCGGATGAACTAATTCGTGGTGGCAAGCTAACCAGGCGCCTGTACGACCTAAACCGGTTTGGATCTCGTCAGCGATGAATAAAACGCGGTGTTTTTTACACAAAGCAGCCGCTTTTTTCAAATAGCCAGGCGATGGAATGACCACCCCAGCTTCTCCCTGAATGGGTTCGACCATGAAGGCTGCCACATTGGGGTTTTGTAATTTTTCTTCTAATGCTTTCAGATCATTGTAGGGAATTCGGGTGAATCCGGGAACAAAAGGACCGAAATTATGGTAGGATGACGGGTCATTCGAAGAGGAAACGGCTGCGATAGTTCTACCCCAGAAATTTCCTTCCGCGAATATGATTTCGGCTTGATTTGCTGGAACGCCTTTGACCTCATAAGCCCATTTGCGAGCTAACTTGATGGCTGATTCTCCCGCTTCTACGCCCGTATTCATCAATAAGACTTTCTCGTAGCCGAATTTCTCCGCTAACTTTTTCTCCGTCGAACCTAATAGATTCGTGTGAAAAGCGCGGGAACTTAACGTTAGTCGAGCTGCCTGATCGGAGATGGCTTTGACTAAACGCGGATGGCAATGGCCTTGATTCACGGCGCTGTAGGCCGAAAGAAAATCCAGGTACTTTTTACCCGTCACATCGTACACATGCACCCCCTCGCCGCGTTCTAAAACGACTGGCAATGGATGGTAATTATGTGCGCCAAAATCAGACTCTAACTCAATATACTCTTCTGGGGTCATAGCAATTCGTAAATTCCAGCTACCCCTTGACCACCACCTACGCAGGCCGTGACCATGCCGTATTTTTGGTTGCGAAGACGCATTTCATTGAATAATTGGATCGATAATTTCGCGCCAGAACATCCCAGTGGGTGTCCTAGAGCAATGGCTCCGCCGTTCACGTTCACGATAGTTGGATCGATATCTAGGGTTTTCATCACCGCCAAAGACTGCGCCGCAAACGCCTCATTCAATTCAATTTGTTGAATATCGTTGAGCTTTAAGCCTGCCTTTCTCAAAGCAATCGGAATCGCCTCTACTGGTCCAATTCCCATCAAGCTCGGTTCAACCCCTGCCGTAGCATAGGAAACCAGGCGAGCGATTGGCTCTAAGTGTAATTCTTTCACGAGTTTCTCAGAAACGACTAAAACGAATGCCGCTCCATCGGACGTTTGGGACGCATTACCCGCGGTAACGGTTCCGCCCATCGCGAAGACAGGTCTTAATTTTCCTAAGGCTTCAATGGTTGTGTCAGCACGTGGACCTTCGTCTTGTGACACCGTCCAGCTGCGGGTTTGTTTCTTGCCTGATTTGGCATCGAAATAATTCTCTGAAACCTCTACTGGAACAATTTGCGAAGTAAATTTACCCGCTTTTTGTGCCGCTAAAGCCTTCTGGTGGGAAGCAAAAGAGAACGCATCTTGCTCATCGCGCGTCACGCTATACTTCTTGCTCACTTCCTCTGCCGTTAGACCCATTCCGATATAATAGTCTGGGTGCTCGCTAGCAATGCCGTAGTTTAAGACCGTTTTATGGCCCATCATCGGTAGCATCGACATCGATTCTGTTCCTCCCGCAATCACGCAATCGGCCATGCCGGAGGCGATTTTAGCAGAAGCCAAAGCGATAGCCTCTAAACCTGAACCACAGTAACGGTTGATGATGAAACCGGGAACGCTTTTGGGTAATGACAAAAGCGAGATATAACGCGCCATTTGCATGCCTTGCTCCGCTTCCGGAATAGCATTTCCTACGATTAAATCTTCGACGCGCGCCGGGTCCAAACTAGGCACCTGCTTCATCAAATGTTTAATGACTTCCGCCGCTAAATCATCTGGACGCGTCGTTCTGAATCCTCCTTTATTGGCTTTCGCAACTGCTGTGCGGTAACCTGCTATGATATATGCATTCATCTTCGTAAAATTTAATTTCTGAGTGGTTTACCGCCACCTAATAAACTTTGGATTCTGTCCATGGTCTTTTTCTCGCCGCATAAAGAAAGGAAGGCCTCTCTTTCTAGGTCGAGTAAGTAGGTTTCGCTCACGACTTGCGGAGCGTCTAAATCGCCACCACAGATCGCGTAGGCTAATTTATTCGCAATTAAGGCGTCGTGTTCTGAGATGTAACGTCCCATTAACATGCCTTGAATACCTGCTTTGAATAGGGCCAAACCTTGTTTTCCCTCCACCCAGACATCGTTGCGTCTCGCTTTTTGGACATATCCTGCGTCTGCTAAGGCCAAAGCCTCTCTTTTCGCTTCCGATATCACTTGATTGCGATTCAACACAATGCGATCCTGAGCTCTTAAATAATTCATCTCTCTCGCTTCATGCGCCGAAGTACTCACGCGCGCCGTCGCAATATTCATGAAGGCCTCTTGCAAACGGTTCAACTCCACATCACCAGCGCGACGAGCATCTCCCATTCTCAACGCCATCTCTTTTGTACCGCCTCCCGCAGGGATTAAACCCACACCTACTTCCACTAAACCCATATATAATTCCGCGTGAGCGACAATTTTATCTGCGTGCAAGTTGATTTCGCAACCACCACCTAAAGCCAAGGTATGAGGTGCCACCACAACTGGAATACCCGAGTAACGTACGCGCATCATCGTTTCTTGGAAGGTCGCGATCATCGTGTTGATGTCGTCGAATTTTTGCTCCATCGCGAACATGAACAACATACCGAGGTTTGCACCGGCAGAGAATGCCTCGTTCGACTCGTTTCCGATGACCAAACCTTGGAAATCTTTTTCCGCTGTCGCGATTGCCTCTTGAATGCCTTCTAGCACCCCTTGGCCCATCGTGTTCATCTTCGAGTGGAATTCTAATCCTAAAATACCATCGCCTAAATCCACGATGTGCATGTCATCGTTCGACGAAACCGTCTTCGTAGGCTTTAAGATCTGCAAATTGATTTGCTTCTCCGAACCTGGAATGGCTTGGTATTTCTTAGTAGCAATGTCGTAGAATAATCGCTTGCCGCCTTCTACTTTGTAGAAAGTGGTATTTCCTGCAGCGACCATCTCGGTAACCCAAGCAGCAGGCGCTAAGCCTTCCGCTTTCATTAATTCGATTCCCTGAACCACACCGATGGCGTCCCAAGTTTCGAAAATACCCATCTCCCAGCCAAAACCCGCGCAGATCGCTTGGTCGATTTTGACTAGATCATCAGCAATCTCCGGAATGCGATTCGATGCATAACGGAAACCGTCTAAGATAGTTTTGCGGTAGAATTCACCCGCTAAATCTTTTCCTGCTAATAAAAGCGCGAAGCGATCCGCTAAATTATCAATCGCCTTCGAGCGATCCAATGTTTCAAAATTCACTCGTTCCGCGGCGCGGTATTCGAAGGTATTCAAGTCCAGGCTCAGGATGACCGTTTTGCCTTTTTCGTCTTTGGTCTTCTTATAAAATCCTTGTCCCGTTTTATCGCCCAGCCATTTGTTTTCCATCAAACGCTGCAACATCACCGGCAAGTTGAAAATGTCTTTACTTTCGTCGTTTACGAGCGCGGCTTTTAAATTATTCGCCACGTGAACCGTCGTATCTAAACCGACCACATCCGAAAGGCGGAAGGTGCCAGATTTAGGACGACCTACCACTTTGGAAGTTAATTTATCCACTTGCTCTACCGTAAGGCCTAATTCTTCTACGACTTTCATCGTCTGCATCATCGAATAAACGCCAATGCGGTTCGCGATGAAGGCAGGTGTGTCCTTACAAAGAACAGCCGTTTTGCCTAATTGCGTTTCGCCGTATTGTAGCAAGAATTCGAGGATGGCCGGATCCGTTTTCGGACCTGGGATCACTTCAAATAAACGCAAATATCGGGGAGGATTGAAGAAGTGTGTTCCGCAGAAATGTTGTTGAAAATCTGCGCTTCTACCTTCTGACATCAAATGAATTGGAATACCTGAGGTATTCGATGTTACCAAGGTACCCGGAGTGCGGAATTTCTCTACTTTCTCGTAGAGGGATTGTTTGATGGCTAGGTTTTCTACGACTACTTCCATGATCCAATCAGCAGAACTGATCTCGGATAGGTTGTCTTCGAAGTTGCCTAGCTTGATGTTATTCGCAAAGCCCGCCGCATAAAGCGATGCAGGCTTTGCTTTTATAGTTTGTTGAAATGCTGCGTTGACGATTCGGTTACGTACCGAAGGGTGTTCTAAACGAAGTCCTTTGGCCTCTTCCTCTGGGCTCAAAGTCTGTGGTGCGATGTCCAATAAAAGGACCTGAACCCCAATGTTTGCGAAATGACAGGCGATTCTGGAGCCCATAATTCCTGAGCCTAATATGGCTACTTTTTTAATGGCACGATTCATATCTACGTTTTTAAATCTCGTTGCGTAAATATAAATAAAAGGAATTATGTTATGCAAGCATACTAATTTTTATTTGCTTAAAAATGCAATCAGCTTATAAACAAAAAGGCGACCGCGCAGCGGTCGCCTTTTTTAAACTATAGGTAAGGCGGCCGGAACGATCGCCCTCCAAAATCAAATACTACATATAACTCTCCATCGGCTCGCAAGCGCAAACTAAGTTGCGATCCCCGTAAGCGGAGTCGATACGTGATACGGTAGGCCAAAACTTATTCGCCTTCACATACGCTAGCGGGAATACTGCTTTCTCGCGTGAGTAAGGACGATCCCAATCGCCTAGTAAAACAGCCGATTGTGTGTGTGGAGCGTGCTTCAATACGTTGGATGCTTTGTCCGCTTTGCCTTCTTCGATCTCGCGAATCTCTGCACGGATGCTTAAAAGCGCGTCACAGAAACGATCTAATTCGTCTTTGTTCTCTGACTCGGTAGGCTCGATCATTAAGGTTCCAGCTACTGGGAACGAAAGGGTAGGTGCGTGGAAACCATAGTCCATGAGACGTTTGGCAATATCCTCCGCTTCCACTCCTGCCGATAATTTAAATGGACGGCAATCCACGATCATCTCGTGTGCGCAACGTCCTTGGGATCCAGTATATAGGATAGGGAATTCCTTCTCTAATCGTGCCTTGATATAGTTTGCGTTTAAGATCGCGATTTCAGTCGCAGTCGTCAACCCTTTTCCACCCATCATCGCGATGTACGCGTAAGAGATGGCTAAAATACTCGCAGATCCCACCGGTGCCGCAGATACCGCACCTGACGTTCCGTCATTTACGTGTCCTGGCAAGAAAGGAACTAACTGAGGCGCCACGCCGATAGGTCCCATGCCTGGGCCACCACCTCCGTGAGGGATACAGAAAGTCTTGTGCAAGTTCAAGTGACAAACGTCCGCTCCAATGCGTGCAGGTGACGTTAATCCCACCTGAGCATTCATGTTCGCTCCGTCCATATATACTTGACCTCCATTTTCGTGGATGATCGCACAAATCTCTTGAATCGTTTCCTCAAACACCCCGTGCGTACTTGGGTAAGTTACCATCAAGCAAGAAAGATTGTCTTTGTGTTCGATGGCTTTGGCTTTCAAATCAGCCACGTCAATATTTCCGTTTGCATCGCATGGGGAAACAATTACTTTCATGCCAGCCATAACCGCAGATGCCGGATTCGTACCATGTGCAGAGGATGGAATGATCGCAATGTTACGGTGGTGATCACCGCGTGAAGCATGGTATGCTCTGATTGTCATCAAACCAGCATATTCGCCTTGTGCACCGGAGTTAGGCTGCATCGACATTTTGGCAAAACCTGTAATCTCACACAACCACTCATTTAAATCAGCTACTAATTGTTGGTAACCTTTAGTTTGAGAGGCAGGAGCGAAGGGGTGCATTTTGCCTAATTCTGGCCAAGTCACCGGAATCATTTCTGTCGTCGCATTCAATTTCATTGTACATGAACCTAAAGAGATCATCGAGTGAACCATCGATAAATCTTTCGACTCCAATGATTTCAAATAACGTAACATTCCGTGCTCAGAATGGTATTTATTGAAAACGCTGTGCGTCAAGAAAGTAGACGTACGAGTTAAGGCTGCTGGGATCGCCCAAGTAACATTTTTCTCTGACGTTTTCGCTCCTTTCAAGGTTTCGAAGAAGGAGATGATTTCGATGACATCTGCTTCCTGCGTTGTCTCATCTAAAGAGATACTCGTTGTAGTCGCAGTGTAACGTAGGTTACGCTCTGCTTTTTCTGCCAAAGCTCGTAATTCCGCCGTCTGCGCTCCCGTCTGAATCGTCACCGTATCGAAGTGATTCGTGTTTTCTAAAACGAAACCTAGTTTGCGCAGATTCACCGCTAATAATTCAGTTAAGCCGTATACTTTTTCAGCGATTTTCTTCAAGCCTTGAGGGCCGTGGTAGATCGCGTAAGAGGCTGCCATAATCGACAACAAAACCTGAGCTGTACAGATATTAGACGTCGCTTTTTCGCGGCGAATGTGTTGCTCACGGGTTTGAAGCGCCATACGTAAGGCGCGGTTTCCTTCTGCATCCACCGAAACTCCGATGATACGACCTGGAATATTACGCTTGTATTTTTCTTTCGTTGCGAAGAATCCGGCGTGTGGTCCACCGAAGCCCATTGGTACCCCAAAACGTTGAGAAACACCCACAACCGCATCTGCTCCCATTTCGCCTGGAGGCGTTAATAAGGTTAAAGCTAAAAGGTCAGCTGCCACAACCACTTGTAAGCCGTTTTCTTTCGCTGCTGCGATTAAAGCGCTGTAATCGAACACCTCGCCGTTAGAAGCTGGGTATTGCAACATCATTCCGTAGAAACGGGAATCCGTTACATCAAAGCTGCGGTGGTCGCCTACGACGATTTCAATGCCGATAGGTTCTGCGCGCGTCTTTAATAAGTCGATCGTTTGTGGAAGGCATAATTCAGAAACGAAATAGGCTTCGGCTGAATTGCGTTCTGCTGGACGTTGTCCATATAACATCGTCATGGCTTCCGCTGCCGCCGTTCCTTCATCTAAAAGGGAAGCGTTCGCTAATTCCATGCCGGTTAAATCGATGATCATCGTTTGGTAGTTTAATAACATTTCCAAACGACCTTGAGCGATTTCCGCTTGGTACGGCGTGTAGGCCGTGTACCAAGATGGATTTTCCAAAATATTTCTCAAAATGACCGTAGGCACAATCGTGTCAGAGTAACCTAAGCCGATGTGTGATTTGAAGATCTGATTTTGACCCATCATCTGCTTGAAATCGCGTAAAAAAGCAAATTCAGATTTAGGTTCAGGTAAGCGAAGCCCCTGCTCTAAACGAATTTTAGCGGGAACTGTTTGTTGGATGAGTGTGTCTAAACTATCTACACCGATGGTTTTCAACATGGCGGATACATCAGTAGGCTCTACATTGTTATGACGCAAAGAGAAGTCTTCCTGATAGCTGTAATTTGGGGTCATGAATTCTGAGAATTTGAATGATAAAATCGCCACAAATTTAATCTTTTTTTAGCGATTTATTTTTAGATTCTTAACTTCGCTTTCTTAAATTTTGTTTCAACAAATGAAAAAAACTAACATCTATGTTTTAGGGCTATTTTTAGCTGCTAAATTCATCCCGATGAGCGCTTTTGCTCAGGGAGATCCAGTTCCTTACGCGCTATCGATTAGAGCGGATGATCTGAAAAAACACTTGACTTTTATCGCTTCCGATAGCTTGAAAGGTCGTAATACGGGTTCGCCAGAGCAGAAAGTGGCAGCGAACTACATTGCAGACTCCTTTAAGAAATCAGGTATCGCCCCAGTGAATGGGTCTTATTTCCAAAAAGTGGACTTAGTGAACCGCGCTTGGACGAATGTTTTTATTGCTGCCAAAGGAAAGAAATACGAATACCTAGGCGAAATGATGGCGAATGCCTTAGCGCCAGTCGCTGCTAATTCCAAGTTTCCAGTGGTATTTGCTGGTTTCGGAGTTCAGCAAGGTGGCTACACGGATTTTGACAAGTTAAATGCAAAAGGCAAATACGTATTAGCTTTCGAAGGAGAAGCGAAAGACGCGGCTGGTCTTTATGTACTTTCTGGTTCAAAAGATCCATCGGTTTTCGGTAAAGGCGATGGCTGGAAAGAAAAATTGAAGCGCGCACAAGCAGCTGGAGCGAAAGGTTTAATCTTGATCGCGGATCGCGATACGAAATCTTTTGGCAATCAAGTTCGTCAACGTCAAGTGATGATGAAGCGTTTTGGTAATGAGCGTATGGCCTTCGCTGACGCGGTATCTGCTGCCAACGAAGCACCTGTTTTATTAATCTCTTCTGAAGCGGCAGCTGAATTATTAGGCACGACAGAAGCAGAATTATTAGCTTACAAAGCTTCTTTAGCCTCTGCAAAAAAATCAGTGGCATCGAAATTCAAAGCAGCTCCTATCGAAGTAACGATCGAAAGAACGGAGAAGCCGGTAGACACGTATAACGTAGTAGGTTACTTAGAAGGTACTGACAAGAAAGAAGAATTAGTCGTTTTAACGGCGCACTACGATCACATCGGTGTATCTGCTGACGGCCAAATCAACAACGGCGCGAACGACGATGGTTCTGGTACTGTAACGGTGATGGAATTAGCGGAGGCTTTTGGTAAAGCAGCGGCTGAAGGAAAGCGTCCTCGTCGTAGTATCTTATTCATGACCGTAACAGGTGAAGAAAAAGGACTTTTAGGATCTGAGTGGTACGCAAACCACCCTTTATTCCCTTTAAAGAATACGGTTGTAGACTTAAATACGGACATGACGGGTCGTTATGATGACGAGCACAAAGGCAAGCCGGATTACATCTACGAAATCGGTTCTGACAAATTATCGTCTCAATTACGTGAGGTGTTAGTTGAGCAAAACAAGAAGCACATCGGTCTAGAATTAGACTTCCGTTTCAATGATCCGAACGATCCGAACCGTTTCTACTACCGTTCAGACCACTACAACTTCGCAAAATTCGGTATCCCTGTCGCTTTCTTCTTCAATGGAGTGCACGATGATTACCACATGCCAGGTGATGAAGTAGATAAGATCGAGTTTGACCAAATCCAAAAAGTAGGCCGTTTAGTGTTCTATATGGCGTGGGAAATCGCGAATAGAGAGCAAAGATTGGTGGTGGATTCAAACAAGCCATAATTTGCGTAACAATTTTTAAAGCATAAAGAATAAAGCACAAATTATAAATTTGGAATAAAAAATGGGACCGAGGTCCCATTTTTTATGTCTTCAGAAATGTTTTATAAACGTATCTCCGGAGGAGATTCCATCTTTATTCTCTAACTCTTTCAGAGTTCAAAGCACAAAGAACAAAGCACAAAGCACAAAGGTGGAATAAAAAATGGGACCGAGGTCCCCTTTTTTATGCATTCAGAAATGTTTCATAAAAGTATCCCCGGAGGGGATTCCATCTTTATTCTTTATTCTTTGTGCTCTATGCTTTATTCTTTAAACTTTCCAGTTTCTCCCTAAACACAACAGCTCTCACCTTTGCCTCCTGAATAAACTCATTATCCTTCACCTCACCGATTACGGCGTCGAGTTCTTTGGCATTGCCAAACATCGCTAAGCGGAACGGATCTTCGTAGTCTTTCGAACGGGAACGTTCGATACCTGCTGTCAGGAAATCAGAGGTAGCGATGGCGCGATCAATCCAGGATGGAATGTTTTCGAAAGCTTGTGGGTTGATTTGCAATAGGCCGTTCAGGGCATTTTCGAATTTTTGTTCTGGGTACAAGGCTGCCTGCTTTTCGTAGAATTCATGTACTTGTTTCCAGCGGGTGATTTTTCCTGATTTGACATCATTTTTCATGTCTTGGATAACACCGGATGGAATGAGTTGACCGCCTAGGTTTTCCCAAACTTGGATCGCCGTCGCGTTCTTCAAAGTAGCTTGTAGAAGCTCTGCAGGCGATTTAGTTGGATGACGCTCGGAAGTGGCTAACCATTCTTTGGCGGCATGGTAATTCAATAAGTCATGGAATATTTGGTAGGCTCTATGTGCCTTCGCGATACGTGTTCTGCGTTTCGTGTTTTCGATGCCGGTTGCGTAGATCGCTAGAGGGTTCGAAGCGTTAGCTGGGTCTTGCAACCAGGCTTTGCCATCTCCTCCGCCTAGGGATTCAGATACCCATTTTTCCAATAATTTAATTCCTTGCAAGATTTCGGATACTGTGTCAGGTGCCAAGAAATCGAATTCAAGCAACATGTCTTTGTCCGTTCTTTGGTCCCTAGCCGCGAATTTCCATGCGTTGCGAGCTAAAGCATACATATTGTACTGGAACCAGTAGCCGGCGATGATTAATAATCCACCTTCAGAATCGTCGTTCCCGATGAGCGAGAAGGGTAGTGGATTGTGAATTTCGCCTGGATAATTGCCTTTCGAAATCAGGTTAAAGGAAGCGAACTTTGAATTGTGTTTTAAGGCTACGGATAAGCCAGGCCAAAATCCACGTCCCGCTTGCAATTCCCCATCCGCTCCACGCGAATTGTGGTTAGAACCGAGGGTGGCACCGGCGGCCATGTTGCTTTGGCCTTTTACGATCGCAGCACACAAGAACGAGTTGTTGTGGTGTTGCTCGTGGGCCGGGAAAATCAAGGCATTTAATACTTCGCAGCAAGAAATAGTCGAATTACTGCCTAGGAAGGAGTTGATCAAACGCGCGCCATATTTCAGTTGCGAGTGCGCCGCTAAGATAAAACGAACCGCTTTCACACCGTAGAAAATGCGGCAGCCTTCGTGGATGATACCATTCACGATTTCGCAACCTTCGCCAATTTGGGTGGAGGCTTCGGCATTCGAAATGATCGTTAAGTTCTTTAATTTGTTTGCGCCTTTGATATAGGTGTCGGTACCCATATTGACGTCTTTGATGATTCCGGTATTTTTGATGACGGTGCGATCACCGATTTGGCCATAGAATCCACGTTTAGAAGAGAATTCTTGGATGGTCATCTCTTTGTATTTCGCTTGCAATAGGCTGTCATCGCGGTCCTGTGTCCATAAAAAGGCATCAGCCGGTTTCATCCCGACGAATGGGATCACCTTGCGGCCACCGTTTTCGTTGCCTAATTCCATCCAAATACGGATACGTTCTTCTTCTCCCTTTTTCACAATACCGTTTCCGAATTTCGCCGTCGCCGTGGTCGCTAACTCGTTCACTTGAAGGATCATCACTTCATTCCCGATTTGGTAATGAGACAATAAATTCACGCGATCGATCGCCACATTATCGCCAAAATCACACGAAATCAAGGTACTATTGTATAAGCCTGCCGGCATGCGCAGGTTCTTGAATTCAAGGTAGCAGCTTTCTAAAACGCCGATGCGATTTACACCGAAAAAGCGGCAATTCTTCACTAAATAAGGATTAAAGCCCTCTTTCACCCATACATCTTTCCAGTTCTCAGCCTCGTTCAAATTCGCCTCCAGAATACTAATTTCCCGAGGTGCTAAAGCACGGTAAGCGGCTAAGTCGATAGTAGAATTTCGGTGGTCGAATTCCGTTTGGCCTTCTTCTAAAAAAGCAGGTGTTACGAATTCAAATCCGAGTTTGGAAAGGGGTTTTTTATCAATTCTATTCATATTTCATAAAATTCAAGCGGCAAATCATCCGGATCTGCGATAAAGGTAAATCGCTTTCCAGTGAACTCATCGATGCGAATGGGCTCCGATGTGATGCCTTTTTGGGTTAACTCCTGAACCGTAAAATCCAGGTTTTCTACTTGAAATGCTAAGTGCCTTAAGCCCGTGCATTCCGGCCTCGAAGGACGGGCAGGCGGGTTAGGGAACGAAAACAATTCGATCACATAGTGCTCATTCAAAGCTAAATCCAATTTATAGGAATCGCGTTCCGCACGATATACTTCACGGATGATTTCGAGTCCTAAGTCCTCCGTGTAGAAGGCTTTCGAACGCGCATAATCCGAGCAGATGATCGCGATGTGGTGAACGCTATGTAGGCCTAATCGATTCATTCTTTGATGGAAACAGCGATTTTAGAGTCTGCGGTTCCATAATAGAGGAACCATTTATTTTTATAGGGCACGAGGCCTTCCACAAAACATACTTCATTCACTTCCCCGATTTTTTCATAGGGTTTATCTGGCCAAATAAAGGGCTTCGAAGTTCGCGCTAAAACCTTGTAGGGTTTACCTGCATCAAATAAAACTTGGCCAGCGGCATAGGTGAATTTTGGGAAACGTACATCGTTATAATTAGCTGCATTTGAGCTATTATAAATGAGTAAAATACCTTCCTTGCGCAGTAGAGCATAAGGTCCAGGTTCCACTAATCGGCTATCGAAATAGCCCGCACGCGGCTTTAAAACAGATAAACGTACACCTGATTCCGCATTTTCTAAGATGTCCCAATGACGTAAATCTTTGGAAGTGGCAAGGAACAAATCAGTATCACCAAAATACATATAATATAATCCATTCATCTGATGAGCCACTATGCGACTGCCCTGCTGGACTGAAACGAGTGCTCCTGATTTCGACCAGGTATTCAGGTATTTTTCGGAGGTAAATAAGGGTCCTATTTTCTCCCATGTTTGTAAGTCTTTCGAAAAAGCACCACAAAGTCTAGCAACTTTCCCGTCATACGATGTATAGGTTAGGAAATAGCCGCCGTCTGAAGTTTCTACAATCCGAGGGTCTTCGATGCCTCCTGGCCATTCGAAACCGCGAAAGGAGTCATTGGAGGGAAATAAGATGGGTTTGGGCTGTTTGGTAAAATGGATACCGTCAGTACTCGTGGCTAATCCAATGCGGGAAGTCCCTAGTGAATCTTGTGCCCGGTAAAGTAAATGAACGATTCCGTTGCGAATTAAGGCTGTTGGATTTAATACGTTTTTGTTTTCCCAGCCTACCATTTTACCCGAAACGGGATCTAAGAAGCGAGCCTCTACAGAGGGTTTTAAGATGGGATTGACAGCATCCGCTTTTTTGAATCCGTTCAACGCCCAGTTTTGGGAAGAGGCTGAAAAGCCCACGAACAGTAGTAACCCCAAAATTAAGCGCTTCATTTATTTTCGATTTAGGAATCTAAATTACGAAAAAAGAACGAAAGCTATCGGTAATATAGTACAAGAAGGAGAGACTATTCTTTGAAGAATTTATCTTCAATTCCTTGATTGATCACGTAATTCGATAGTAGGAGGTGAATTTGGCCTGTTTTTCGTGTATTCACCGGTGCGACTGCCGTGCGGTTAATATCGACGACTACCCCTTTTGGAATCTTGAATTTTTTCACATCCACCGTGATATTCATTTCAGAGGGTAGCCCAAAAGCTTTCTCAGCCCCATACACATACGTGGATAAAACCGTTCCATTCGTTCTGGACGTAATTTGGGATTTTAAGATAACGTCAGCGCTCGGATCTACCCAGATTTTTGCGAGGACGATTTCTCCTGAATCATCCGTAGGTAATAAGGTAATGGATTCGGACTTCACTCCGTTGATTACCTCAAAACCCGTGAAAAGCGCGTTGTATGCGGATTTATCACGTAGAAGAGCGGTGAGGTCCGTGAATCCTTTTTTGGGCAAAATAGCAATACCCTTCGTAATCATGCGAAATTTTTCCGGCTGCTTAAAATAAATCGTCGCCTTCGCAGGCATAATTTTAATCAAGGGAATATCCGATTTAATCTGCGTTTCCACGCGGTAATCACGCACCTTGTTCATGCGCGCTAACACCTGCGCCACCGTCTTATTCGCATCTTGAGCGAACAGGGAAAAAGAAATGAGTAGGAATAAATAACGCATTAGGATTGAATATCTTTTCTGTGAAACGTGTAAAGCGAGACGGAAATCAACACCACATTATGGGCCACTAAAACGGCAATAGACCGCCAGATCGCATCCATAGGTAAGGGATCCTCGAAGAAGGAACGCCAAGAGGCCATGTGAGTCGTAAATAAATAAGGTTTTATCGGGTCAAAAACGCGTACATCCAATGTCCCAATGATTGTAAACAAGAGGATGACCGACATCGTCGCAACGATAGGTCCGATCGAATTATCCGTGAAACAGGACAAACAAATCGACAATGAACTAACCGTAAAAAGGGCTAAAAAGGCCACCGCAAAGCCGCCCAAATACCGCCAATTCACATCCGCCTCCTGTAAAATCACTAATCCATCCGAGTTCAAGACCATCATGTCTCCCGTCCCAAAAAGCAATTTTCCCACCACTACAGACATAATACCCATCCATAAAATGACAATCAGGGTATAAATACCACCCGCAATGAATTTCGAGAGCAATAATTGAATGCGAGAAATAGGTTTCGTCGCTAACATGCGAATGGTGCCCATGGCCGCTTCACCAGACACTAAATCTCCTGTGACTAAAGCAACGAGTAGCGGGATTTGGATTAATAACATCTGCAAAATGATGAAAGCCACTAAATTTCCATTCAACACGTTCCCCTCAAAGGTCAAAGTCTGTTCAAAAGAAGCGGTCACAAAGGAGATGATGGACATTCCATCTGCCTTTAGCGCGAATTGAATCACGCCTACTAAGACGGTGATCGCAGCTAAACCTAAGTAGGAGCGCGGTTTCAGCGCAATCTTAATAATTTCGTTGTATAAGCTATGAAGGAGGATCATTGGTTCACAATTTTAATGAAATAATCCTCTAGCGTGCGTTTCGCCTCTAGTGAAAAAATCTCGATGTTATTGTCCACTAATAATTTAGTGAGTGCCGGAATTTCGGACTTTTCGATCGGAAATTGGATGGAACTATCGCCTACATTATCCCATAAAAGGGTGGGTTTCCAGGCTAATAAGGTGTTTTTTGCAGCGGGTAGTGGGCTCGCCTCTAAGCGCAATATCAGGTTTTCGCCGTTCATCAAATCACTCACACTGCCTTCCACAATCGATCGGCCCTTATTAATAATCACCATGCGATTACAGATGAGTTCGATTTCTGCCAAATTATGAGAAGACAAGAGTACCGTTTTGTTTTGTTCGTTTCGCAAACGCAAAATCAAATTTCGGATGTCGATAATTCCCTGAGGATCTAAACCTGTCGTAGGTTCATCTAAAATAATGAGGTCTGGGTTGTGTAAAAGTGTCTGCGCGATGCCCAGGCGCTGTTTCATGCCGTGGGAAAAACCAGCAAATTTATCTTTCTCGCGTCCACCTAAACCCACAAAATCCAGCATCTTGTAGATTTCTCGTTTCGAAGAAGGTTTTCCAGAAATGCGGGAAAAGATCTCTAAGTTTCGGTAGGCAGATAGGTATTTGTAGAAATCAGGTTTCTCAATAATGCTACCCACACGCCCTAAAATGGACTCTCGATGGGTCGCAATTGATTCTCCAAAAAGTTCGACCGTTCCACTATCCGGCTTAATCAAGGAATTCAAACAGCGAATGCTGGTGCTTTTTCCTGCCCCATTGGGACCTAAAAAACCAAAAACATCCCCTTTAAAAACGCTAAAGCTCACATCGTGAACGGCTTGGAAGGATCCGAATCGTTTCGATAGATTTCGGACTTCAATAATTTTCTCAGGCATATTTCGTAAACACCCAAAAACAGAAAAAGGTTTTATTTTTTAATCAGGGAGTGGGACGTCCGAATGAATTCGAGGACTTTAGTTTGCGGTAAATAGCGATTTATGTGCATCGTATTCCAATGCTTTTTGTTCATGTGAAATCCAGGAAAAACAGCATCTGGGAATTCCTCTCTTTGGGCAATAATATCCTCCGGAACGGCCTTGTAATTAATTGTCGTCGGCGAAGAAACTAAGTCTAAAAGCAAAAACATTTTTCCTTTCGTCTTAAATACCAGGTGATTAGGCCCAAAAGGCTGGCATTCTTCCGTATCCGGAAGCCTCAAGGCAAAATCGCGGAGATCTAAAATGTCCATTTTACTCAACAGTCACACTTTTAGCGAGGTTACGAGGCTTATCCACATCCAATCCTCTCAATACCCCGATGTAATACGAAAGAATTTGTGTCGGGATCACCGAGATAAGCGGTGCTAATAATTCGTCTATCTCTGGAACTACCATCACATGATCTGCCATGCCACGGATTTGCGTGTCACCTTCTGAAATAACGGCGATCACCATTCCTTTGCGGGCTTTGATCTCTTGAATGTTCGAAACGATTTTCTCGTAGTAAGCATCCTTCGTTGCGATGAATAAAACCGGTAGGTTTTCGTCCACTAGGGCGATAGGACCGTGCTTCATTTCGGCAGCTGGATAGCCCTCTGCGTGGATATAAGAGATTTCTTTTAGTTTCAATGCGCCTTCTAAGGCCACTGGGAAGTTATATCCACGACCTAAGAATAAGAAGTCACGAGCGTCTGCGTAGTGCTTCGCTACTTCTTTAATGGACTCATGTGTTTCTAAAACAGCTTTTACTTTTTCTGGGATTAAGGCTAATTCAGCTAGGTAGCGGTTGTATTCTGTTTCTGTAACGGTCTTTTTCTCGCGACCAATTTTGATGGCCATCATGGCTAGCACCGTTAATTGTGCGGTAAATGCTTTGGTACTTGCTACGCCAATTTCTGGTCCAGCGTGCGTGTAAGCACCTGAATGAGATAAACGGGCAATGGATGATCCTACCGCGTTAACTACCCCAAAAATAAAGGCTCCCGCTTCCTTCGCTTTTTCGATGGCAACAAGGGTGTCCGCTGTTTCGCCACTTTGGGAAATAGCAATCAATACATCGCCTTCGCCTACCACCGGATTTCTGTAACGGAATTCCGATGCGTATTCTACCTCAACTGGAATGCGGCAAAGTGTCTCAATCATATATTCCGCCACTAAACCAGCATGCCAGCTAGTTCCGCAAGCTACGATAATGATGCGTTTCGCTTGAGAGAAAACAGACATGTGTTCTTCTACACCCGCTAGCGTTAGCGTTAAGTTTTCCATATCCAAACGGCCACGTAAACAATCCGTTAAGCTACCTGGTTGGTCAAAAATTTCTTTCAACATGAAATGGTCGAAACCGCCCTTTTCGATTTGGGCTAATTCCATGTCTAATTGTTGGATATACGGTGTAATGGGTTCGTTACCTAGGTTCTTTAAGATGATTTCATCTGGAGAAATAATCGCTAATTCGTAGTCATTAACGTAGATAACTTTCTTCGTATATTCGATTATCGGG
Organism: Aquirufa novilacunae; assembly: GCF_045310505.1. Classification (NCBI taxonomy): domain Bacteria; kingdom Pseudomonadati; phylum Bacteroidota; class Cytophagia; order Cytophagales; family Flectobacillaceae; genus Aquirufa; species Aquirufa novilacunae. The sequence goes on along the minus strand of NZ_JBEWZG010000001.1, from coordinate 994,921 downwards.
GAAGCATCAGACGCTAAAAAGTGCTCGCCCTCGCCCACACCGATCACTAAAGGAGATCCTTTGCGAGCTGCGATTAGGCGGTTCGGGAAGCCTTCTTCCATCACAATGATGACGTAGGCGCCTACCACACGCTTTAATGCGATGCGCATAGCCTCTTCCAGTGAAGAATTATTGTTGATTTGGATATCTTCGATGAAGTTGACCAAAACTTCTGTATCCGTTTCACTCTTAAACGTGTAGCCCTTTTGAACTAATTCTTGCTTTAAAGAACCGTAGTTTTCGATGATACCGTTGTGTACCAAAGTCAAACGTCCGCTATTCGAAGTGTGCGGGTGCGCGTTCGCATCTGATGGCTCACCGTGTGTAGCCCAACGGGTGTGTCCGATACCAACCGTGGCCGTAGAAATGATTTCCTCATCCCAAGCCTCTAGCTCAGCTACGCGGCCTTTTTTCTTAAATGTGTTTACCGTTTCACCGAATAATGCAATACCTGAGCTGTCATATCCACGGTATTCTAAACGCTTCAGCCCCTTTAAAATGACAGGGTATGCTGCTTGTTTTCCGATGTACGCTACGATTCCACACATAAAAGAGAATATTTATATTTGTATTATTTGAATAATCAGTCTTTGGGGGCCATTGTGCCCATTTTCCTAGCAAATATCTCCAATTTGAGGTGTATTACCAAATTAATCGGGCATATTTTACTTACCGGTTTGTGGTTATAATAGGATTCTTCCGGGAAGGCTCCGCTGATTCGCTATTTTTGACTATTTTCGTGAAAGCTGTCTGACAGCCCCTCAATCATTTACATTAAAATCATTTTATGAAAAAAGTCCTTTTTCTAGGCCTATTATTTTGTGCCTCATTCTCCTTAATTTCTCAAGATCTTCGCGTAGAGCCCCTGAATTGGTGGGTGGGAATGAAGAACCCGAATTTACAATTATTAATTAAAGCCAAAGACCTACAAGGCGGTACGGTTAGCTCAACAAAAGCTGGTTTAACCGTGAAGAAAGTAACGAACGGTGATAGCCCTAATTACTTATTCGTCGATTTAGTGGTGGCACCTAACGCGCAAGCTGGAACCTATCCTTTAATCATTAAGAAGAATGGTAAGGTGGTTCAAACTATCAATTATTCATTAGAGGCAAGAGCAAAAGGTTCGGCAAATCGTCCTTCGTATTCGACGAAGGATGTGATCTATTTAATTACACCTGATCGCTTTGCGAATGGCAATCCAGCAAATGATAAAGTTGCCGGAATGCGTGATATGTCCTTGAACAGAGGTGCCTTGTATGATCGCCATGGGGGTGATTTACGAGGGATTTTAGATCATTTGGACTACATTAAAAACATGGGTTTTACGGCTATTTGGAATATGCCGGAGGTGGAGAATGACCAAACACTTGAAAGCTACCATGGATACGGAATTACGGATCACTATAAGATCGACCGTCGTTTTGGAACGAATGAAGACTACCGGGAACTGGGAATGAAGACTCAGGCGAATGGGATGTATTTGATCAAAGATATTATCTTGAATCACTGTGGAAGTGGTCACTGGTGGATGGAAGATATGCCATTCAAGGATTGGATAAATTTTGGTGGGAAATTCACGTCAACGACACACCGCCGAGAAACGGTTCAGGATCCACACGTGTCTAAATACGATGCGAAATTGCAGACAGAAGGTTGGTTCGTTCCAGCCATGCCAGACTTAAATCAGAAGAATCCTTTCATGCAACAATACATCATCCAAAACACAATTTGGTGGATTGAATATGCGCATTTAGGAGGTTTACGTATTGATACTTACCCGTATTCGACGAAGGAATTTGCGACGATGTGGTCAGATGCTGTTTTGAATGAATACCCTAATTTAAATATGGTAGGCGAGGAATGGTCATCTAACCCGATTATTACCTCTTACTGGCAGCGCGGAAAAGTGAACCGCGATGGCTATAAATCTTCTTTGCCGGCATTAATGGACTTCCCATTGCAGAACGCGATTTCTGAGGCGATGAACGAAAACGATAAGGAATGGGGCAAAGGCTTGAACAAAATATACAGTACTATTTCGAATGATTTGGTATATGCGAATCCGGATAATTTGGTGGTGTTTGGGGATAATCACGATATGTCTCGTATTTACACACAAGTGAAACACGATCAGGCCTTATTGAAGATGGCGATGACTTATATTTTCACGACACGTGGAATTCCGCAAGTGTTTTACGGAACCGAAATTTTAATGTCAAATCCAAAGTCGTCTGAGCACGGCGAGATTCGTGGCGATTTCCCAGGTGGCTGGGCTGGCGATGGCAAAAATGCCTTCACAGGGGCGAATATGACGGCGGATGAAAAAGCGATGCAGGATTTCTTCAAGAAGATTTTGAGCTGGAGAAAAGGTGCCGAGGCGATTCATAAAGGTAAGTTGTTGCATTTTGGTCCAGAGAATTCTGGTGAAGGCAATGGCGTGTATGTGTATTTCCGCTATACTTCTGCACAAAAAGTGATGGTGGTGTTGAATAAAAATGCGGACGCCCGCAACATTGATTTGAGCCACTATGAGGAGATTTTACCGGCTGGTGCGAAGGCACATAATGTGATGGAATCGACTGATGTGGTTTTTGGAAAGACCTTAAACGTGCCTGCTAAATCAGCACAAATTTTTGAAATCCGATGAGGTATTTAGTTTTATTATTTTTCTCTTTTTCTGCCCTCGCTCAAGTAAGCACCGAGGAGATTTTTCCTACCGGAGATAAAGAGATTACCTTAATTTTTGATTTGAAGCTCGCGAAAGATTCGCGGGCTTCTGGTCTTTTAGGCAAAACATCCGATGTATTCTTATGGTCTGGCGCCGGTGATGCGGATGCGGGTGACGCCTTCAAATACCAGCCAGCGGGTCAAACTAATTTCAGCGCTCCTTTCGAAAAAGGAAAGATGACCTCTTTAGGAAACGATAAGTGGTCAATCAAACTAACACCAAGAACCTATTTTAACGTTCCGGCTGGAAATCCGATAGTTAAGCTAGGTCTTTTACTAAAAAGTGGAGATGGGAAGGCACAGACGGAGGATTTTATTTTGAAACTCTATGCGGGTTCCTATGCCTTGAAATGGTTAGCTCCGACGGAGTCTTTTACTTTAGCAGACGCTGGAACCTCGGTTTCAGTTCGTGCTAAATTTTCCGCGACTTCTTCGATTAGTTTGAAAACGGGGGGGACGGTTTTATCGACCGTGAGCTCTTCTGATTCTATTAATTATACTTACACTTTAGGTGCGGAAAAGGGCAAGCTACATACCTTGATTTTGGAAGGGACGTCGGGTTCGATTACCTTGAAAGACTCGGTGAGAATTCTGACAAAACCCGCGGTGGTTACGGAGGCTTTACCGGCTGGAATTAAGGACGGAGTAAACTACGTGGGTGATCGCGTGATCTTGTGTTTTTATGCGCCTTCGACTTCCTTCGTTTATGCGATTGGTGAGTTTTCTAATTGGGCGGCTTTACCGGCTTATCTGATGAAAAGGACTGCAGATGGTTTGCGTTATTGGGTGGATTTGGGCCCTCAGGTGCCTGGGAAAGAGGTGGCTTATCAGTTTTGGGTAGATGGGAAATTAGCGGTGGCCGATCCTTTGACAGAAAAAATTCTAGATCCTTCGAATGATACCTACATTTCTGCGACGACGTATCCTTCGCTTAAAACCTATCCGACGGGTGCCAAAGGAATCGTGTCCGTGTTCGAATCGGGGGCAACTCCTTACGTATGGAAGACGACTAATTTTACACGTCCTGCTTCTTCGAATTTGCAGGTATATGAATTGTTGATTCGTGATTTTGTAGCGGATCGACGCTACAAAACGGTGGCGGATTCGCTCGGGTATTTGAAGAAATTAGGGATTAATGCGATTGAACTAATGCCGGTGGCGGAGTTCTCTGGGAATGATTCCTGGGGTTATAATCCCATATTTTACACGGCGCCGGATAAGGCCTATGGGACGAAAAATGATTTGAAGTATTTGATCGACAAATGCCATGAAAATGGAATGGCGGTCATTATGGACATCGTTTTAAACCAAGCGGATTATGAAAATCCCTACGTGAAGATGTATTGGGATGGTTCGAAACCTGTAGCGACAAGTCCGTTTTTTAATCCTTCCGCGACGCACCCGTACAGCGTTTTCTTTGATTTTAATCACGAGAGCGCGCACACGCAGTGGCTAGTGGATGTGGTGACGAAGTTTTGGCTTCAGGAATACAAGATAGACGGTTATCGTTTTGATTTGTCCAAAGGTTTTACCCAAACCCCGTCCGGTTCAAATGTCGATCTGTGGGGGCAATATGATGCTTCTCGCGTGAAGATTTGGAAGAGGATCTATGATAAAATTCGTTCGTATGACGCGTCTGCTTATGTGATTCTAGAGCATTTTGCGGCAAATAATGAGGAGAATGAATTAGGTAATTACGGGATGATGTTGTGGGGAAATTCGAAATTCGATATGACGCGCATCGCGCAAGGCTATACGCAAGATTTCAGTCAAGCCTCGTATAAAATGCGAGGATTCACGAATCCAAGCGTGCTGAATTACATCGAGTCCCATGATGAGGAGCGCTTGATGGTAGAACTGGCGAATGCAGGTAAGAAAGTCTTCACCGCACAGGAAAGATTGGAGAGGATGAAAATGGCAGCAGCCACTTTCTTTACGATACCTGGGCCTAAAATGATCTGGCAGTTTGGGGAATTAGGCTACGATGTTTCCATTAATGAAAATGGTCGCACAGGTACTAAACCATTAAAATGGACCTATCAGCAAGATTCAGAACGGGCTAAATTATTAAAAGTCTACCAGCAATTAGGGGCTTTGAAATCTTCGAAAGCGATTTTTACTACCACTGATTTTACTGTGGGAGCGATTGGGGCGGTCAAGCGAAATTTAATCACGAAAGGATCCGAATATGTCTTGCTGATTGCGAATCCAGATATTACTTCTCAGGCGGTATCGGCTAGTTTCCCGACGACTGGACTTTGGTATGATTATTTCAGTGGAAAGTCTTTTGAAGTGAAAAATGCGGAGGCAAAAATGAATCTATTGCCTGGCGAATTTCACCTCTTAACCAATGTTTCTTGGAATACGACTGACCTTGGTTTAGTGCCCTGGTCTGTACCTGATTTTAACATATTAGGCGTAGAGTCGGAGTCCATTGCTCTTCAGGTTTATCCGAACCCGGCAAGGGAAATGGTGAAAGTAGACTGGGAAGCTTTTGAAGCCGGTGAGACCAGTTTAAAATGCATGGACGCCATGGGAAGGGAAGTATTTCAGAAGAATTTACCTCAGATAAAAGGAGTAAATTCCACGACCATATCCACTCAAAATCTACCCAAAGGGCTTTATTTCATTCAAGTTAACACTCAGCGTAAAAAACTTCTTATTCACTAAACATGAAAAAAATCGCCTTTCTTTTGCTGTTCGCTATGTCTGTTTCCGCGCAAACAAAATCGGATCTTTCCGGTGCGGCTGCCCTTTTCGATCTACAATTTACGACCCAGGAATTAGATACCCTGTATTCGGATGTGGTGGATAATCTAGCAAATTACAAGGCGATGCACGCGCTATCGTTAAACAACAATGTGCCTTTGAGTCTTTGGCAAAACCCAAAACTTCCGGGCATGAAATTCGATCAAACGCAGCGTCCGGTTGTATGGCCTGCGGTTAAAGCCACGCTGCCGAAAAACCGGAATGAGCTAGCTTTTTACTCCATAGATCAACTCGCTTATCTACTAAATACAAAGCAAATCACTTCAGTCGAATTGACACAATTTTTCATTGAGCGAATCAAAAAACACGGCGAGACTTTGCAATGTGTTATCAGTCTTCAAGAGGATCTGGCTCTAGCCCAAGCGCGTCAAGCGGATCAGGAAATAGCGGCAGGGAAATACCGGGGTTTATTGCATGGAATTCCCTATGGATTGAAGGATTTATTTGCGGTGAAAGGCACGAAGACGACCTGGGGGGCGGCTCCATACAAGGATCAGACCATCGACGAAGATGCGTATGTATACTCGAAATTGAAGGAATCGGGGGCTGTTTTGGTGGCTAAATTCACACTAGGTGCCCTAGCTATGGGCGATTATTGGTATGGCGGCAGAACGAAAAACCCCTGGAACTTGAATTACGGATCGTCCGGTTCTTCGGCAGGTTCTGCATCCGCTACGGTCGCTGGTTTAGTTCCATTCGCGATTGGTACGGAGACCTGGGGTAGTATCGTTTCTCCTTCCACCACTTGTGGAGCGACGGGTTTGCGTCCTACCTTTGGTAGCATTTCGCGCTCAGGGGCGATGGCTTTGAGTTATTCCTTGGACAAAGTAGGTCCGATTTGCCGTTCGGCTAATGACGCCGCCATCGTATTTAACTATCTGCACGGAACGGATGGCAAGGATTTGGCAGCTGTAAATATGCCCTTTAATTACCAAGCGAATCGTCCTATTAAAGGAATGAAGATCGGCTATGCGAAGAATTATTTTGACAAAATTAAAGACACCACCCGCAGCGAATGGAAGGTGTTAGCGGATCTGCGCAAACAAGGCGTGGAATTAATTCCGGTAGAATTTCCAGATGAGAAAGTGTACAAAGTAAACATCATGGACGTTGTCATCGGTGCTGAATGTGCCGCGCAATTCGATGAGATGACACGTAAAAACATCGATGATCAACTGACTCGCCAAACCAAATACGACTGGCCTAATCAATTCAGAACCGCTCGTTTCGTGCCAGCCGTCGAATACATTAATGCACAACGCCATCGCTACCTGTTAATGCAAGAAGTGAACAAGGTCATTTCGCAATTCGATGCCATTATTTGCCCATCACGCGGAGGCGGAAATCAATCGGCCATCACGAATTTGACAGGCCATCCGGTCGTTTGCGTACCTACGGGATTGGATGCGAAAAGTGGTTTACCAACCGGAATTTCATTCGTAGGAAAATTATACGATGAAGGGACTTTGTTGCGAATTGCACAATTTTATCAGGATCATACGGGGCACGAAGAGGTGCATCCACAGCCGTTTTTAAATTAAAAAAAGGACACCTCTTTCGAAATGTCCTTTTTTAATGGAGTAGCCCCGGAAGGAATCGAACCTTCATCTTAGGTACCGGAAACCTACATTCTATCCATTGAACTACGGAGCCAGGGCTGTAAAATTACGAATACTTCTCCAAAGTCTTGACCAGCACATGGAAATCTTTTGGATACGGTGCCTCGACGGTAATGGGGTCGCCATTCATCAGATTGAAGGACAAACTATGGGCATGGAGTGCAACGCGGCGCATCACAGGAAGCTCTTCGGTGTCCTTTTTCAGGTGGAAATTACGCTTTAAATCAGACAGGTAAATCTCGGGCCCGCCATACATCACATCCGAAACGATCGGTGCTTTTAGACAGGTGAGGTGAATCCGGATTTGGTGCATACGTCCAGTTATAGGCATACATTCGACCAAAGTATAGCCACGGAATACCTTCAATGTGCGGAACCAGGTTTCGGCGTGTTTTCCTTTGGCACGATCAATCACGACCTTTCCATCTTTCAATGGAAGGATGGGTAAATTCACTAAAAAGCCATCCCAATCCTGCATTCCCTCCACGACCGCATGGTAGCGCTTCGCCGTCTCACGATGCTCGAATTGCATAGAAATGTGGCGATAGGCCTCTGGGTTTTTGGCAATCACTAAAGCCCCGGAAGTCTCCTTGTCTAAACGGTGACCCACCTGCGCATCCGACGAATATTCCTTCGCTAATCGCAAGATTGCCGGCGCCAAATCATCCTTCCGCTCATCCAGCGTCGAAATGCCAGAGGGCTTGTTAATCACAATAAAATCAGCATCCTCGAACAGGATGGAATCGGTAAATTTGTATTTCATAAATCTCGCCACGCTGTGGCTCGTTAGTCGCTGCTTCGCAGCTTAAAAGTCGCCATTTCATGGCTTAGTCAATGAGTCGCCGATGCGCGGCTTAGTAATCAGTATTCGGTAATCAGTAGCCGGTAGTCAGTGGTCAGTCGCTAGTCACTAGTCGATAGTCCTGAGGAAATGAGTCCGGAGGATTTCATTCATCATTTACCACTTACCATTCACCATTTAAATTCATTCATCATTCACCACTTACCATTCACCATTTTATAAAAATCGGAGATTTTTATAAAGAAATTTTTCCAAAATTTACCCACGGCGAATCCCCCAACCTCTCCGCTCCAGGTGAATCCGCCAAGGTCTCATTCGCCAGCAATGCAAACAATACAGCCTCTTTCGCAGCCGAGGGCATACCTAACTCATCACTTTCACAAACGCGGAAGGGAAGAAGCTCGGCTAGTCGTGCCATGATCACCGGATTTTTGCTACCACCACCACTTACGTAAACGGTACCCTCCACAGAAGATAGAATGTAGGTTTTCATGGCGAGGGCGATGCTTTGGGCGGTGAATTCTGTTAAGGTTGCGATTAAATCAGCGGGGCTAATAGAGCCGCGGACGATGTCTAAATTAAAATATTCTGGCCCCGTACTTTTAGGGAATGAATCCTTGAAAAAGCTCAGGCTCATGAGTTCGGCTAAAATGCCTGTATCGATTTTTCCGGAGCGGGCGATGGCACCATCTTCGTCATATGCTTTATTGAAATAGCGGCGGACGGCTGCGTCAATTAAGGTATTTCCGGGACCGGTGTCTGTCACTAAGATACCAGCAGGATCTCCCGAGGCAGGCAAATAAGTGAAGTTTCCGATGCCGCCTATATTTAATAAAATGCGATGATAGCCTTTCTTAGAAAACAAGAAATAGTCGCCAAACATGGCTAAAGGTGCACCTTCGCCACCTGCCGCGATGTGTTTTTGGCGGAAGTCGGAGAGGGTGATGATGCCAGTTAGCTGGGCGATGTGATCGCCGTCGCCTATTTGAAAGGTCGAGTGTGGGAGTTTGCCGGTTCTGTCGGGGCGGTGCATGACGGTTTGGCCGTGGGAGGCAATCGCGTCTACTTCGGATGGATCCACACCCCAAGTCGCTAAAACTTCTAAAATTAGGGAAGCGTGCAAACGTCCAATTTGGGCGTTGAGCGTAGAAAGGGTGGGGAAATGAATGGTCTCTTTGGCAAAAACCGAACGAATCGACTCTTTAAAATCTGCTGGATAGGGGCGGGTGTCGTAATGCAAAATCTCATAAGACGTGTCCAGCCCAAAACCCGTGAAACGAACCAGTGCTAAGTCCAATCCGTCCAATGACGTTCCCGACATCAAACCTAAAATGGTGCGCGTCGGGGCTTTGGCAATCTGATACAGACGTTCGATCCGTGGATTCATTCTTCAAAGCTACGAATAATTCTTTTTACCATCGATTCGACGTATATTTGTTGTTCAAATTTCATTTTATGGCATTAGACGTAATCATCGTAGGCGGCGGCATCGTGGGCCTCGCAACAGCGCATCGTTTGTTAGAGGCGCGACCTGATCTACACATCGCTTTGTTTGAGAAAGAAAACATGGTTTCGATGCACCAAACAGGTAATAATTCCGGCGTTATCCACTCTGGATTGTATTATAAGCCGGGTTCGTTAAAGGCCAAAAACTGCATCGAGGGCTACCACCAATTAATTGATTATTGTACCCAGGAGAATATTCCGTTTGAATTAACGGGTAAAATCGTCGTTGCTTCTACGCACGAGCAAAAGGCACAATTAGAGACTTTATACCAAAGAGGTCAACAAAATGGCCTAGATGGATTGAAAAAATTGAGTCTTGCAGAAATGCAGGAATACGAACCACATGTGACGGGGGTAGAGGGGATGTTTGTTCCACAAACGGGAATCGTAGATTACCGAGCAGTGGCCGCAAAATTAGCGGTAGGAACGCAAATTAAGGGTTGCGAAATGCACCTAGGCGAAAAAGTAATCGACATCAAGAAAGGCTTGACCTTCTCGATCGTTGAAACAACGAAGTCAGTATACGAGGCAAAATTAGTGATCAACTGTGCGGGTCTATATTCCGATAAAGTAGCGCAGATGACTCAAAAAGAGCCATTGGATGTGCGCATTGTACCATTTCGCGGCGAATATTTCAAATTAAGAAAAGACAAAGAATACCTAGTCAAGAACCTGATTTATCCGGTACCAGATCCGAATTTCCCTTTCCTAGGCGTACACTTTACCCGCATGATGAAAGGTGGCGTAGAGGCGGGACCTAATGCGGTTTTGGCATTCAAGAAAGAGGGATATAAGAAATTAGGGATTGATGCGAAGGAACTTTGGGACACCTTAACCTGGCCTGGCTTCCAAAAAGTAGCGATGAAATACTGGGAAACTGGTTTAGGCGAAATGTACCGCAGCTTCTCGAAAGAGGCATTTACGAAAGCCTTGCAAGTATTAATTCCGGATATTCAAATCACCGATTTAGTCGAGGGAGGAGCAGGTGTGAGAGCACAGGCTTGCGATCGCGATGGCGGATTATTAGACGATTTCTCAATCGTAGAAGACGCGAAAGTGATCAATGTATTAAATGCACCTAGTCCGGCAGCGACCTCTTCTTTAGCGATTGGAAAAACCATCTCGGAGATGGCGTTGACACGATTTTAAACAACAAACATGAAATTATTACTGAATTATTTGAGTGTGTACCGCTGGCGCGTGGTGGGGGCATTAGCCCTGGCAGCCACGAATCAGATCTTCTCGTTAATGGATCCCTATATTTTCCGGAAGATCATTGACGATGTCGCGGCGGTCTATCGCTCGGATACCCACACGATGGACCAATTCGTTGCGGCGATTTGGCCTTTAGCCTTAGCGTCCGTGGGCGTAGCTTTTGTAAGTCGGGTGGCGAAAAATTTTCAGGATTATTTCATTAATACGGTAACCCAAAAAGTAGGGGCAAACCTCTATTCAGATGGCATTCGTCACTCCTTAGAGCTGCCTTACGAAACCTTTGAGGACCAAAGATCCGGCGAGACCCTAGGTAAACTCCAAAAAGTCCGCACAGATGTCGAAAAGCTAATCACCTTAGGAATCAATATTTTATTCCAATCCATCATCGCCTTGATCTTCATCTCGGTCTATGCCTTTTCGGTGCATTGGATGGTGATGCCGTTGTTCTTAATCACCGGCCCCCTAATCGGCTACGTTTCGTCCGTTTTAAGTAAGAAGATTAAAACGATTCAAATTGAAATCGTGAAAGAATCGACAGGCCTTGCTGGTTCTACGACGGAATCGTTGCGCAATATCGAGTTAGTGAAATCTTTAGGATTAGCGGAACAAGAAATCGCTCACCTGAATGCGACGACAGAGAAAATCTTGAAATTAGAATTGAAGAAAGTGCGCTACGTGCGTTCCATGGCCTTCGTTCAAGGAACCTGCGTAAACTTATTGCGTATGTTAATGGTGGTCGTTTTGATCTACCTGATTTATGAAGGCAAGATTACGATCGGTCAGTTCTATTCGTTGAATATCTACTCCTTCTTCTTATTCAACCCATTGCAAGAGATTGGAAATGTGGTGAATACCTACCGCGAGGCGGAGGTTTCCCTACAGAATTTTGAGCAGGTATTAAGTATTCCTTCGGAGAAGAAGCCGACGAATCCGAAAGCAATTTCATCGATTCAGGAATTGAAATTCGATCAGGTTTCTTTCAAACACCAGTCTGCAACGACCGAGGCTTTGAATGGAATCACGTTCTCCGTTAAAGGAGGCGAGACCATTGCTTTTGTAGGACCTTCGGGTGCTGGAAAGTCGACCTTAGTTAAATTATTAGTGGGTCTGTACCGTCCTAAAAAGGGTCAAGTATATTATAATGGCGAGCCGAGTGATGCGATCGATTTCGATCAATTGCGCAAAAAAATCGGTTTCGTGACGCAAGACACGCAATTGTTCTCCGGATCGATTCGCGAGAACTTGTTATTCGTGAATCCGAATGCGACGGATGCTCAGTGCATGGAGGTGTTAGAAAAGGCCGCTTGCCAAAGCCTTCTAGCCAGAGCCGACAAAGGTCTTGATTCCTTGATCGGAGAAGGTGGCGTAAAAGTGTCGGGTGGAGAGAAGCAACGATTAAGTATTGCGCGCGCTTTGTTACGCGATCCGAACTTATTGGTTTTCGATGAGGCGACGTCTGCTTTAGATTCCTTGACCGAAGAAGAAATTTCCGAAACGATTCGTTCTTTATCCGTTGATACGGAGCACCTTACGATCTTGATCGCGCACCGTTTATCGACCGTGATGCATGCGACAAGAATCTATGTGTTAGAGAAAGGACAGATAGTTGAGGAGGGCTCGCACGACGATTTAGTGGCGAGCAAAGGATTGTATTTTGCGATGTGGAGACAGCAGGTAGGAGAAAACAAATAATTAATTTTGCTTTTTCTATAATTGCCAAAGATTCTTTGGCATAATTAACCTGCCTACAAATCCAATTGTGTATATTTGTTGTTTGAAAAAATTTCTTAAACCCTATGTCATTAAATAAGTATTCACGGACATTAACTCAGGAAGTATCTAACCCTGCTGCGAAAGCGATGCTTTACGGTATCGGCTTAACTAGCGAGGATATGAACAAAGCTCAAATCGGTATCGCAAGTACTGGTTATGAAGGTAATACCTGTAATATGCACTTGAATGGACTTTCTGTCCACGTAAAAAAAGGGATCCAAGAGAACGGAATGGTCGGTTTGATCTTCCATACGATCGGGGTTTCCGATGGAATGACGAATGGAAATGACGGGATGAGCTATTCATTACCATCACGTGATATCATTGCGGATTCAATCGAAAACGTGGTAGGGGCACAATGGTATGATGGTGTAATCGCGGTTGTAGGTTGTGATAAGAATATGCCAGGCGCTATGATGGCCATGGCTCGTTTGAATCGTCCAGGTATGTTAGTGTACGGCGGAACGATTCGCAGCGGATCATACAAAGGAGAAAAATTAGACATCGTTTCGGCGTTCGAAGCTTTGGGAAAAAAATATGCAGGAACCATCTCTGACGAGGATTATGAAGGCGTTATTCGCAATTCGATCCCAGGAGCAGGTGCTTGCGGCGGTATGTACACAGCGAATACGATGGCTTCATCGATGGAAGCGATGGGCTTAGTGCTACCTAATTCATCGACTTATCCAGCGACACACGAAGGAAAGAAAGAGGAGTGCTTAGCGATTGGCGCGGCGATGAAAGTTTTATTAGAGAAAAACATCTGTACTCGTGACATCATGACGCGCAAAGCATTCGAAAATGCGATGACCGTGGTGATGGCCTTGGGTGGTTCGACAAATGCCGTGTTACACTATTTAGCGATTGCGCACGCGGCTGGAATCGACTTTACGTTAAAAGATATTCAAGCTATTTCGGATCGTACTCCTTTAATCGCTGACTTGAAACCAAGTGGTAAATACTACATGGAAGATGTGTTAGCGATCGGTGGAATGCCGGCGATTTTGAAGTATTTACTACGTGTGGGCTTGTTGCACGGCGATTGCTTAACGGTAACTGGCAAAACAATGGCGGAGAACCTAGCGGAGGCTCCGGACTTGAATTTTGACACACAAAAAATCATTTTCCCTATCACGCAGCCGTTAAAACCGACGGGTCACTTGCAAATTATCTATGGTAATTTAGCTCCTGGTGGTGCTGTGGCTAAGATTACGGGTAAGGAAGGCGAACGTTTTGAGGGTATTGCCAAAGTATGTGAGCGCGAGGAAGAGGTAATCGAATACATCTCTAAAGGCGAAATCAAACCGGGTCACGTTATCGTGATCAGAAATGAAGGACCTAAAGGAGGCCCTGGTATGCCAGAAATGTTAAAACCAACTTCGGCCGTGATTGGTGCTGGCTTAGGAAACTCCGTGGCGATGATCACTGATGGTCGTTTCTCAGGAGGAACACACGGATTCGTAGTGGGTCACGTGACTCCAGAAGCACAAGAAGGCGGACCGATTGGTCTAGTGAAAGACGGTGATAAAATCACGATTGATGCGGTGAATAATACCTTAGTATTGCACGTATCGGACGACGAATTAGCAGAACGCAAGAAGAATTGGAAGCCAATTGAGTCTCCGTTTAAGCAAGGCGTTCTACGTAAATATATTAAAAACGTTTCCTCTGCGAGTCAGGGTTGCGTTACGGATTTATAAGAAAATTATTTTTTTATCTATCCAGAAGGCTTAAATTGGGCTTTCTATTGCGTTGAGACAAAATTTTTGAATACACGTTAACCATGGGACAAACCCAAACTCAAACCGAAGCAGCTAATCAAGCCGATAAAAAGAAATTTTTGTCAGGCGCCCAAGCTATCATGCAATCATTGGTAGAGCAGGGGGTGGATACAATTTTTGGCTATCCTGGTGGTGCGATTATGCCCACGTATGATGCGCTATACGATTACCAAGATCGCCTAAAACACATCTTAGTTCGCCACGAACAAGGAGCTGGTCATGCGGCTCAAGGTTATGCTCGTATGCTGAATAAAGCAGGTGTTTGCATGGTAACATCGGGTCCTGGTGCGACGAACTTGATTACGCCTATCGCAGATGCGATGCTTGATTCAACTCCTTTGGTGTGTATTGTAGGCCAAGTAAAAGGAAATCTTCTAGGTACTGACGCCTTTCAAGAATGTGATCTAATCGGTATTTCTATGCCGGTGACGAAATGGAATTACCAAGTTTTAGATGCAAATGAGATCCCAGAGATCATGGCGAAAGCCTTCTACATCGCAGAAACTGGTCGTCCTGGTCCTGTTTTAATTGATATTACACGTACAGCTCAAACAGATTTGATGACTGTGCCTTTTGAATACAAGCCTTGTACCTCGATTATTTCTTACAAACCACGCGTGGAGCCGAAGGCAGAACACGTGGAGGCCGCAGCGAAATTAATTAACGGGGCAAAACGCCCGTATATCTTAGCTGGACATGGTATTATCATTTCTGGCGCGGAGAAAGAATTAAACGATTTCGTAGACAAGACGGGTATTCCAGTAGCAACCACCTTGTTAGGGATGTCTTCGATGGATGCAGATCATCCTTCCTATGTAGGCTGGCCGGGCATGCACGGAAATTATGGTGCGAACGTATTGACTAACTCGTGTGACGTATTGATCGCGATCGGGATGCGTTTCGATGACCGAATTACGGGTGATTTAAGCACCTATGCGAAACAAGCGAAAGTGGTTCACATCGAGATTGATCCAAGTGAGATAGATAAAAACGTGAAAGCAGACGCACCGGTGGTGGGTGATGCGAAGGCTGCATTAAAGGCTCTATTGCCCTTAGTGAACAAGGCTGATCACAAAGAGTGGAGAGCAGAATTTAAGAAATACGACGACGAAGAATACGAGAAAATCACGAAGAAAGACTTGTTCCACGAAGGGGATAAGATCAAGATGGGTGAGGCAGTAAATCTCTTATCTGATAAAACAAAAGGGGAGGCCGTAGTCGTAACAGACGTAGGGCAACACCAAATGATTACTAATCGCTATTACCGTTTCAAAAAGCGTAATTCGATCGTTACCTCTGGTGGCGCGGGAACGATGGGCTTTGCCCTTCCTGCGGCTTTTGGCGCGAAAGTGGCGGTACCAGAACGCGAAGTAGTAGCCATTATCGGTGACGGTGGTTTCCAGATGACTTTACAAGAACTAGGTACCATCGCCCAAAGCGGTTTGCCAGTCAAAATCATTATCTTGAATAACAACTTTTTAGGCATGGTTCGCCAGTGGCAGCAATTGTTCTTTGATAACCGTTATTCATTCGTTGAATTGCAGAATCCTGACTTTATAACGATCGCTAAGGGCTTCGGCATTGCTGGGCATACCGTTTCAGATCGAGCTAATTTGAGCGATTCATTAGATACTTTATTGAATTCAGATAAGCCTTATCTGTTAGAAATCATTTGTGAAAAAGAGGAAAATGTATTCCCCATGGTACCTGCGGGTGGCTGTGTAACAAGTGTGAGGCTAGAATAATTATGTTGACAAATTATACCATCTCGGTTTTTACGATGAATACGGTCGGTTTACTGAATCGAATCACGATCATTTTTACTCGAAGAAGAGTAAATATTGAAAGTTTGACGGTTTCAGAGACAGAGCGCAAAGGCGTATCTCGTTTCACGATTGTGATTAAACACGAAAATCGGGAATTCGTAGAAAAATTAGTTCGCCAAATCCGTAAAGTAACAGACGTTCTCGCGGTGTTTGGATACCTAGATGACGAAATCGTATTTAACGAAATCGGTCTATTTAAAATTGCGACACCTCTAGGCGGCGTTCCAGTGGATGTGAAGACGATTAATTTAGATTGGAATGCGAAGATTGTGCACTTTGGCCTAGATTATGTAGTCGTAGAAAAGAATGGCTCAGAAGAAGAAATTCAAGAGTTTTATACCTATTTGAAGAAATGGGAAATTTTAGAGTACGTTAAGTCAGGTCGTGTTGCCGTAGGTAAAACGGAGAAAGGCTTAGTAGAATTCTTGCCGGAAGAAGGCAATTGGGAAATCGTATAATCGAAAAAAGAATATAAATTAAATAACAAAAAAATGGCAAAGATTAATTTCGGTGGAGTTGTTGAAGACATCGTAACAAGAGAAGAGTTTCCATTAGAGAAAGCTAGACAAGTATTAGCTGATCAAACGATCGCTGTGATCGGATATGGAGTTCAAGGTCCTGGACAAGCGTTAAACATGAAAGACAATGGTCTGAATGTAATCGTAGGTCAACGTAAAGGAAAAACTTATGACAAAGCTGTCGCTGACGGTTGGGTTCCAGGTGTAACTTTATTTGAAATCGAAGAAGCTTTGGAAAAAGGAACAATCATCTGTTACTTACTTTCTGATGCCGCTCAAATCGAGTTATGGCCTACAGTGAAGAAATATTTAACGGCTGGAAAGTCACTTTATTTCTCTCACGGATTCGGTATCACCTACAAAGAAAAAACAGGTATCGTTCCTCCAGCAGATGTGGACGTATTCTTAGCTGCACCTAAAGGTTCAGGTACTTCATTACGTCGTTTATTCGTAGCAGGTAAAGGTTTGAACTCTTCGTTCGCAGTTTACCAAGATGCTACAGGAAAAGCGCGTGAGAAATGTATCGCTATGGCGATCGGTGTAGGATCAGGTTATTTATTTGAAACAGATTTCTACAAAGAAGTAACGTCTGACTTAACGGGTGAGCGTGGAACTTTAATGGGAGCTATTCAAGGTATTTTCGCGGCACAATACGAAGTATTACGCGAGAACGGTCACTCACCATCAGAAGCATTCAACGAAACAGTTGAAGAATTAACACAATCGTTAATGCCATTGGTAGCTGAAAATGGTATGGACTGGATGTATGCAAACTGCTCTACTACGGCGCAACGTGGTGCATTGGATTGGTGGAAGCCATTCCGTGATGCTTCTAAGCCTGTATTTGAGAAATTATACAACTCAGTGAAAACTCAAGCAGAAGCAGAACGTTCAATCACATTGAATTCACAACCGGATTACCGTGTGAAATTAGATGCTGAATTGAAAGAAATTGCTGACATGGAAATGTGGAGAGCTGGTGCAGCGGTACGTAGCTTACGTCCTGAAAACAACTAGTTTTCGCTAATAGATTGAAAAAGGGTAGATGCTTCAGGTGTCTACCCTTTTTTTGTTAATTTTGGGGCGCATGGAATTCAACAAACTAAAACACGTTCCAAGCGTCACAGAAATAAAACAGGTAGCGGAGCAGCTAAAGGGGGTGATTTCAGAGACTCCTTTAGAATACTCGGCCTCTCTTTCTGCGCGCTATGGGGCAAAAATCTATTTAAAGCGCGAAGATTTGCAGGTCGTTCGCTCCTATAAAATCAGGGGTGCCTACCACAAAATTTCGAATATACCTCTCGAGCTCAGATCGAAAGGGGTAGTGGCCGCTTCTGCTGGAAACCATGCGCAGGGTGTTGCCCTTGCTTGTGCTTTGCTCGATATTCAAGCTCATATTTTTATGCCAAAGTCGACTCCCTTACAAAAGGTGGAGGCTGTTCGGTTTTTCGGTAAAGAAAAGGTGCGCATCTATTTAGTAGGGGAGACCTACGATGAGGCCTTTGCTGCTTCACGAAAGTTTTGCGAAACCAATGGGGCCATTTACATTCCTCCCTTTGATGATTTTGATATTATTGCGGGGCAAGCGACGGTTACGCTGGAGATTTTAGCGGCTCAGGTTCCTGACTTTCTTTTTGTGGCGATAGGAGGAGGAGGCTTGGCTGCTGGGGCGGCCTTGGTTTTGCCCTCGTCGACCTCATTGATTGGGGTGGAGCCAGCGGGTGCGCCTTCTATGCAACAGAGTTTAGCGGCGTCTGAGGTGCTTGTCCTTCCGGAAATTGATCGATTTGTGGACGGTGCATCCGTGAAGCAGGTAGGTTTGAAAACCTTTTCTATTTGCCAGCAAGGTCTTTCGCGCATGTTAACGGTTTCGAAGAAGGATTTATGCCAAACCATGTTAGACCTTTACGCCCTCAAGAGTATGATAGTCGAGCCCGCAGGAGCTTTAAGTGTCGCTGGGCTCGCCCAGATGGCCGACGAAATCAAGGGTAAGACAGTGGTTTGTGTTATCTCCGGCGGAAATTTCGATCCAAAACGCTTTCCAGAGATTAAATTACTGGCGTCCTCTTAAAAAAATACAAAATTTTATATTCTGCCAGTGTTTTGCATTTTGGATTAATAATCTTACAATTAGTTTAATTATAGATTTTATATAGTTTATTTATTTTAATATTGTTATTCCAAAGATTAATAATCTATACTCTCTACTCTATACTCTCTTATCTCCTTGTTTCCAACACGGAATTCTTGTAATTTCACACCGAAATAAAACACCTACAAGATGAGTAACCGCATTCAAATTTTTGATACCACCTTACGCGACGGAGAACAAGTTCCTGGCTGTCAATTAAACCGCGAGGAAAAAGTAGAAGTAGCGAAACAACTCGAGTTGTTAGGGGTAGACATTATTGAAGCGGGTTTTCCGATCTCCTCTCCGGGTGATTTCGCCTCTGTTCAAGCCATTTGTGATGCCGTAAAAGAGCCCACAGTTTGTGCTTTAACTCGCGCTAAAAAAGAAGATATCGATGCAGCCGTAGCTGCTTTAAAAACAGCTCGCAAGCCTCGTATTCATACCGGAATCGGTTCATCCGATGTTCACATCAAACATAAATTTAATTCAACTCGCGAGGAAATTATAGAGCGTGGCGTTTGGGCAGTTAAATATGCCAAATCCTTTGTGGAAGACGTCGAGTTCTTTGCTGAAGATGCGGGTCGTGCAGACTTAGCTTTCTTAGCTGAATTAACCCGCGAAGTAATTAAGGCAGGTGCAACTGTTGTTAACCTTCCAGATACTACCGGATATTTATTGCCTCACGTGATGCACGATCGTATCAAATATTTGTACGAAAATGTGGACAACATTCACCAGGCGACCATTTCCATGCACAACCACAATGATTTAGGTTTAGCGACGGCGAACACGATTGCAGGTATTCAGGCCGGTGCTCGTCAGGTGGAGGTAACGATTAATGGTATTGGAGAGCGTGCTGGAAATACCTCTTTGGAAGAAGTAGCCATGATTCTAAACGTTCACAAAGATTTAGGATTTACGACGGGTATTAATCCCAAATATTTATACCCGACCAGTACCTTGGTATCGAACTTAATGGGGATGCATGTACAGCCTAATAAAGCTGTCGTAGGTGCAAATGCATTCGCTCACTCCTCTGGTATTCACCAAGATGGTTTCTTAAAGCATGCCCAAAACTATGAAATCATGAACCCTGAGGACGTAGGTGTATCCTCTTCAGCAATCTTATTAACCTCTCGTTCGGGTCGTGCCGCTTTACGTCACCGCTTAACTTTATTAGGCTTTGATTTCGAGAAACCAGAATTGGATAAGATTTACACTCGCTTCTTGTTGATGGCGGATGAGCGTAAGATGATTCATGATGAGGATCTTCGTGAACTCGTTGGTTGATATTTTAAGTATAAAGAATAAAGAATAAAGCACAAAGAATAAAGTAGGCATTAAAAAAGGGAACCGAGGTTCCCTTTTTTAATTATCATATGAAATGTGAATAAGTCCGAAGGAAAGGAGTCCGAAGGAAACATCTCCTGTATTCATCCCCGCAGGGGATACCAAATTTATTCTTTGTGCTTTATTCTTTGTGCTTTATTCTTTATTCTTTATTCTTTATTCTTTATTCTCTACTCTATACTCTCCTCGACTGACCACTGACCACTGACTACTGTCGTAGCAAAGCTACGACCTCGCCATCACAATCTTCTCCTTCTCCAGCGCCTTCAAAATCCCTAAATTGATGGATTGTTTAGTAGCCTGGAATTTAGCGAAGTCTTTTGTTTGGACGAAATAGGTGACTGATATGTCGATAGAATAGGCCCCAAATCCTTCAAAAATAACCTTCGGTGCTTTTTTCTTGCAAAGTGGTTCTTCTAATATGAAGCTTTCAATAGCTGAAATAGCTGCTTCGATTTGAGCAGGTTTCGTATTCAATTCACACTGAATGGTGTATTTCGCGCGTCTATAATCGCGTTCACTCATGTTTTCTAGCGATTGTGAAGTGAGCAAGCGATTGGGAACTAAAATTAAATTACCGTCTGCACCTCGAATTCGAGTGCTTCTAAATCCAATCTTTTCGATGTCGCCGCTGATGGATCCTATTTGGATATTATCGCCTACCACGAAGGGTAAGTCTAGGAAAATGGTGAACGAGGCAAAAAGGTTTTCTAAGGTCTCGCGAGCGGCTAAGGCTAAAGCTAAACCTCCAATTCCAAGACCCGTGATGAGTGCTACGACATCAACTTCAAAAACGCGTCCTAAAAAAACAAATCCAGCCGCTGTAATAATAAAGACCATGGATAGGTCGTTCAAGAAGGGAATGAATTGTTGTTTGGATTTTTGATCAGCACCATTCCATTTTTCCTGTGCGACGAGAATGACCACTTTCATTAATCGAACAATGACCCAGGTGATGGTGAAAATAACCGCTGTTTCGAATAATTTTTCGATGATGTACAGTAGCCCAAAATGATCAATCGGCTCCATGTGCCAGGCAGTTGGAACGTGCAGGTTTTGGACAGCAAAAAATAAGAAAATCCAGAATATGAGTAATTCAAATGGTTTTCTAATCAGTTGAACACAATCTTGAATGGAAATGGATTCTTCTGGAATAAATCGAAATACAATTTTAGAAAACGAATTGGAGAAAAAGCGTCTTAAGATAAACCCGATGACAATAATTCCGCCGAAAAGGAGTAAATCCCAAGCTGAATTGTCCCAATAGATTCCATTTTTTAATTCTTTGATCATTTTTATCCAGTATTTTGACCTCAAATATAGCTAATAACTTAGTCGAATGTGAAATAAAATTACGACCTTTACACACTAGTATTCCCAAAAGGGACGATTTTAAATTTATGAATTTCATTTCTTTGTATAAGCCTTCCCTTCTTTCGAAAACGTCTCGTTCTCTATTCCTCGTATTCTTATTGTCGATATCTCCGATGGTTTGGGCACAAACTATTCTGAATTCTCCCTATTCCTATTTAGGTATGGGTGAAATTCAAACGGGGGATAACGTGACTCAGATGATGATGGGTGGAATCGGGGTTTCGAACTCGAATGGTATCTATACCAATACGGTTAATCCAGCCCTTTTGGCCAGAAACCGCTATACAAATTTAGAGGTTGGAGTTAATACGGAATACAAGACATTACAAGATTACCGTCAGCAACAAAAGGTTTTTGGAGGTAATTACCAATCGTTGAACTTAACTTTACCGATTTCGAATCGCTGGACGATGTCTGTGGGTATTCGCCCACATTCTGCTGTTGAGTATGAAACGAGATCGTATCGTCGCCTTAATTTACTTGGAGTTGACAGCTTAATTTATTCCTATAAAGGAAGCGGTGGTGTGAGTAAGGTGACTATTTCGAACGGCGTTCGTATTTCAAAAGAGTTGTATCTAGGCTTGCAAATGGATTATTTATTCGGACAAGTGAACCGAAATGTAGCTACCCAAAACATGTCAGATGGCCAATATTACAAGGTGCAATTAGAAGACTTAACGTCCTATTCTGATTTCCAATTCAAGGCAGGATTTGCATACCGCGCTAACTTGAAAAATGACTTATTTTTAAATATGGGTGCCACGCTAGATTTGAATTCTACTCTGAATGCGAATCAAGTGAAGCGATTTGCAACTATGGATTTATCAGGTATTACCGTCATTAATGCGGATACCTTAGAGAAATCAGCTGCATTTACCCAGCAGATTCCTGTGGCTAAGCGTTTTGGATTAAGTTTTGAAAAGTTAGCTAAATGGATGGTCGGTGTCGATTATACCTATACTGATTGGTCTAAAGTGAATAATAATTTAGGTAGATCTGCCACACTACCCGCATCTCATAAAGTAGCGGTAGGCGGTGAGTATACGCCTGATATTGAGTCGATTTCAAATTATTTTAAGCGTACGACTTACCGTGTAGGTGCTTCCTATGAGAAGACACCTTACGATTTTTTAGGTAATGGTAGTTATGCGGTCGATAAGAACCTGAGCTTCGGTGTTGCCTTACCGTTGCGCAATCTTTCCTTGTTGAATATTGCGTATCAAGTGGGTCGTCGTGGACTAATCACGGACAATGGGATGGAAGAACAATACCATCGCTTGACTCTTGGTTTGACGTTTAGTGATTTGTGGTTCCAAAAGCAGAAAATCAACTAATTTTCTCGCATGCGCAATTCGAGCCTTCTCTTTTTGCTCTCTATTATTAGTCTTTTCTTTTCTTGTCGAGAAAAAGCAGACGATTCGAAGGCTGTTTACACAGGCCCCAAATCAGAGTTGCACGGCATCGACATGATTTATTCTGATTCTGCGCGCAAAGTCGTTCGCATGGTGACAGAAACTCAACTTACGTTGGCCTCTGAAGATCGTATTTATCCGAAAGAAATGAAACTTTGGTTTTATGATAAGACGGGTAAAATAAGCTCCGAAGTACGTGGTGATTCAGCTCATTTTTATCGCCAAAAAAATACCTACAAACTGATCGGTCATGTGGTGATTCACAACATCGAAAAAGGGGAGATCATGAAAACGGATGAATTCAATTGGCTTCCCGTAGAAAAACGAATATTTACAGATAAAGCAGTTCAATTACGAACAAGAACCGAATTAGTGAATGGGGTAGGCCTAGATGCGGCCCAAGATTTCTCCAGTTATTCCCTTCGAAAAGTACGTAATTCGGTCGTACAAGTGGATGGCTTACCCACTAATTAACGACAATTCTGCAAAGCCATTTTAGCGCTATCCGTCGGAAAAACTTGCTTTTTATTTCCCCACTTCTCTCGCATGTAGGTTACTAATTCAGCTACATCCAATGCTTGTAATTTGGCATTCGCAGGCATATATCCATTCCCTTTTTTACCATATTTCATCAGGCAAGCTAATGCCTCTGGACTTAGTTGGGTCTTTTGAATAGAAGGATATAAATTCCTTAATCCTGCTCCATCTGCCTGGTGGCAATTTTCACAATGTGTTTGATACAAGGCCATTCCTTCCACAGAATATTGTTGTTGTAGGATTTCCTCTTTGCTGGTGCAAGAGAGGAAAAAGGAGGCGAATATTAATAGGGCTAGATTTTTCATGTTCTGTATTTTATGGTAAACGGCGTATTAATGGTAAGTGGTGAATGGTAAATGGTAAATGGTAAATCATTCACCATTCACCATTTATCATTCCTTTAAAAGTATTTCCATATCCTCCAGCAAATGATTCACCTCAGCTTCCACCGTGCCATCATATATACCGCGAACATGTCGGTTTTTATCTACCAAAATAAAGGCGCCGCTGTGCACAAATCCACCCGCTTCATTTGGGTCTTCCTGGGCGGAAACCATATAGCTTTTTTGGCCTAGTTGATAAATTGCGGCCTTATCTCCTGTTAATAAATTCCATTTAGGCGCTTTTACTTGAAGTCGAGTCGCGTAGTCTTTTAATACATTAGGCGTGTCAAAATCTGGGTCAATACTATGGGAAATGATTCTTACCTCATCGCGGTCCTTGTAACGCTCATAGATGCGCAACATCTGCGTTTTCATTTTAGGGCAAATGGTAGGGCAGGTGGTAAAAAAGAAATCGGCCACATAGACCTTTCCCTCGACATCCTTTTCGCTAACAAAAACGGAGTCTTGATTTAAAAAACGGAAGGAAGGGATTCGGTGGTATACCGTATCTCCTTTAGCATTCACCTCTTTAGGGCCTAAGAAAGGCAATTTCTTCTCTTGGGAACAAGAAAAAGCCAGTAAGGCTACCAGAAAATTAAGGACGATAATTTTGAGCCGCATGTAGGGTAGAATCTGTCAATTTTTGAAGATCAGTTAATTGTTGGTATTGGTTTTTTAGATAAATGACTTTGGCATCTACCTCCATTTTATCCAAACTGTCGATGGAAAACTGGTGCATCCAATCCATCATGGATTGATCTGCTTTATCTAAGGCTCCGATCAGTTTCTTCACGTGAACAGAATCTGCCCCCGTCGAAAGGCTGTCGAGTTTCGATTTTAGGGAAACGATTTGCTCCGTTTGAGGCATGAGCACATCATGTAAACCTAAGACCTTTGCTTGCAATTCTTCACTCAGCTTTTCCTCGGCTTGAGAACATCCCAGGAATAAAAATGGGAGGACTAGTAATTTTTTCATTTATGTGACTGTATTAAATTCCGAACATTTCCTAACAGATCCTTGTAACCTTTTTGCCCACCGATCATTTTAGCAATTTCTTCCACGCGTTCCTCTTCTTGTAACTCGCGAAGGTTCGAAACAGTTTTCGATCCGGCGTGATCTTTGTAAACAAACCAGTGCTTGGATCCCGCGGCAGCAATTTGAGGCAGGTGGGTGATGGCAATAATTTGGTGACCTTGTCCCATTTGGCTGAGCATTTGGCCCATTTTAATGGCAATCTCGCCCGAAACACCGGTATCGATTTCGTCGAGAATGAGGGTGGGTAGCACTCTTTTCTTGGCTAATAAATGTTTGATGGATAACATCAAACGGCTCATCTCACCACCAGAAGCAATTTGCTTGAAGGGTTTAGGAGCAAGGCCTTTATTTGCCGAGAACAGTAATTGAATTTTGTCTGAGCCGTTTGCGGCTAGTTCTTTGGCCGTATGATCCCAAGACAAAGACGCATTCGGTATTCCTAGCGATTGCAAGGAGATAACTAAGGCAGTTGAAATTGCCTCTAAAACCGATGAACGGGATGAAGAAAGGGAGTCGGCCGCATCTGTTGCCTGAACAAAATCCGTTTCCACGCGAGCACGAGCGTCTGCTAAAACGGTATCCATCGAAGAATACTGAGAAAGACGCAAGTCTAAAGTGCTCAGCATTTCGATTAAATCGGCAACGGAATTCACCTGGTATTTCTGCAGCAAGCGATTCAATAAATCTAATCGCTTCTGTTTTTGTTCTAATTCTAAGGGGTCGTAAATGAAATCTTCTGCCTCACCCTCCACTTCAGCACCTAGATCTTTCAGTTCGATCCAAATGGATTCGATGCGCGTTTTCCAATCGGCAAAATTCTCTCCCCATTTGCTTAAAGCAGTCGCCTGCTGTAAAGCGATGCGACTTTGCTGCAAAGCAGAAACCTCGGACAAGCTCAGTGCCTGTGCTAAAATCGCAAGCTTTTCTTGAATTTGCTCGGCGTTTTGGAGCTTTTGAACGGCTGTATCTAAGGCCTCATATTCACCCTCCTTTAACTGAGCCTTACTAAGTTCATCAAATTGAAACTGAATGAAGTCTATTTCTTGGGATCCTTTCGAAGAGGCAGATTCCAAGTCGCGTAAATCGGAGACACTAGATTGCCAGGCAGTAAAGGCGCTCGCATACGTTTTTTTCAAACCTTCATTTTGCGCGTAGGCATCAATCATATCCAGCGTAAAGTCTGGATGCGACATCCACCACGTATCTTGCTGGGAGTGGATGTCTACTAATTCGTTACCGATTCGCTTCAGGGATTCTAGGTTAACCGGCGTGTCATTCACGAAGCTGCGGGATTTTCCTTGTGGATTGATCTCGCGTCGGATTAAACAAGGTTCTTCAAAATCGATTTCTTCCTCTGCAAAAATGGCTTCTAAATGTGGGTAAGCGGAAAGCGAAAATTGCCCTTCGATGATGCATTTTTTGGAAGCATCGAAGAGGCTTTTGCTGTCGGCTCTTTGGCCTAATAATAAGGAGATTGCCCCTAATAAAATGGATTTACCTGCACCTGTTTCCCCCGTAATCACAGTTAACCCACCTGTTAAATGCAGGTCGAGTTGTTCGATTAACGAGTAGTTTTGAATATGTAGGTGCTTCAACATAGAGAAGGCAATTTACGCAAAAAAAATTGTTCGCATTTTTATTTCGTCTATCAATCAGGATTTTGATAATTTTTATCAATATTTTGTACCTTTGGAAAAAATTTTCGCCTACGTTATTATAACCCCTAGCAAATGAGTGTTTTAGTAAATAAGAATTCAAAAATTATTGTTCAAGGTTTCACAGGAACTGAGGGAACTTTTCACGCGGAGCAAATGATCGCTTACGGCACGCAAGTGGTAGGTGGAGTTACTCCCGGAAAAGGTGGTGCTAAGCACTTAGATCGCCCTATTTTCAATACGGTAGCGGATGCGGTGGCTTCTACAGGAGCAGATACATCGATCATTTTCGTTCCACCAGCGTTTGCTGCGGATGCGATTATGGAAGCGGCAGATGCAGGAATTAAAGTGATTATTTGTATCACGGAGGGTATCCCTACGAAAGATATGATCGTAGCAAAAGAATATATTTCAAACTATGACTGCCGTTTAATCGGACCTAACTGTCCAGGTGTAATGACGGCTGATGAGTGTAAAGTAGGTATCATGCCTGGCTTTATCTTCCAAAAAGGTCGCGTAGGTATCGTTTCTAAATCAGGTACCTTAACATACGAAGCAGTAGATCAATTAACGAAAGCAGGTTTAGGCCAAACAACTGCCATCGGTA
This sequence comes from Aquirufa novilacunae, assembly GCF_045310505.1. Classification (NCBI taxonomy): domain Bacteria; kingdom Pseudomonadati; phylum Bacteroidota; class Cytophagia; order Cytophagales; family Flectobacillaceae; genus Aquirufa; species Aquirufa novilacunae. The sequence continues at coordinate 967,861 of NZ_JBEWZG010000001.1, read as the reverse complement.
TCGGTGGTGATCCTATCATCGGAACAACAACGAAAGAGGCGGTTGAATTATTAATGAATGACCCAGAAACAGAAGGTATCGTGATGATCGGTGAGATCGGTGGCGGTATGGAAGCGGAAGCGGCACGTTGGATTAAGGCTGACGGTAACCGTAAACCAGTCGTAGGATTTATTGCTGGCCAAACAGCTCCGAAAGGACGTCGTATGGGTCACGCAGGTGCAATCATCGGTGGTGCTGATGACACAGCAGAAGCTAAAATGAAAATCATGCAAGAGTGTGGAATCCACGTGGTTTACTCTCCAGCTGATATTGGCGAGACAATGATCAAAGCATTAGCTGCTAAATAAGTTGAATTAATTTCAAGGAATGATTCCTTTCTTCTTAAAATCTGCTCATCTGATTTCTTCGCGAAAAACGGTGAGCAGATTTTTTTTATGGGCTTTGTTGTTATTGGCTTTTACGGGTCAAGCAGCTTGGAAAAAGGTGTATTCCTTTGATCGGGATTGGCTTGTTTACCAGGAAGCCTGGAAAAGTTTCTTGCCTTATGTGTCCTCAAAGCATTATGCCTACCATTCGAAGTCTTTAGAAATCCACCCAGGTGATTTCCCCAAAGCCTACCTAGCCATCTATCCCTCAGAAAATTACCACCTTTTTCTGCAAGGAACGCTATTCAAGACTCTCCGAAAAGGAGAGGTCTACCGAATTCCAATGGATAGCCTAGCGAAAGAGGATAAACTAGTTTTAACGGTTTATCTGGAAGATTTGCAGGGTTTACCTGCTGATTTCAAGGTTGAACGCGATGAAAAGGTCGTGGTGGCTGAAAAGGCGGATTTCTTTTCCTTACAAACTAGGTCAGGAGCTCCCTTTTCTAATTTCTTTTTATTGAGTCTGCTCTCTCTAATGACCTGTTTGGGCTTACTTTTTGCTGCTTACCCTCGGGTATTTACCTCATTTTACCGCTATTCAGATTGGATTCGTTGGGAGGTGAAGGATGAGGTTTGGATGCGCCGCCCTTTTGCCTTGCCTAATGTATTGGTCCTTTTTACACTCAGCTTGCTTACTTCGTGTTTAGCCTATTTAGTGGGCTTTAAAACGATTCAAAAAGATGAGTTTTTTAGCAATGGAGATAATTTTGTGGCGCTTTGGCCTAGTTTTTTCTTTATCTTCTCTAAACTGGGCCTTTCCTTCTTGCTCTTTATCTCCCGGTATTTTGTGTACTATTTATTCACCGACTTATTTAAGTTGAAGGGATTAGCGAATGTGCACTATTTTAAATCCTTGCAGACGAATTTGCAGTTTTTTACCCTTCTATTTGCCTCGATTTGTTTTTACGCCGTGTATGTGGGGCCCAGCAAATCCATAGATTTTTCATCGGTACTTTACTTAGTGGATGGGTATTTCCTGTTTCGGTTCGTGTATTTTTTCCAAAGTTTCCAACGCAGCTTTTCCTTCCCTCGTTTGTTTCTTTTTATCTACCTTCTTATCATCGAAGGACAGATTATCTTGTTTGGTATCAGGGAATTAATTTTTCCTACTTACATCTAATGCAGGATAATTTTCTCTAAAAAATTGTCGTATATTTGCACTCTGAATTTTAGGGCCGGTGTTTTTCTGGCCAAAATTGTACGATTATGAGTAAAACTGCTACCGAAGAAACGAGTCGATTAAAGAAAGTTAAGAGTATTTTAGTGACTCAGTCTGCCCCTGCAGATGCAAAATCACCTTACTTTGAAATAGAAAAAAAGTACAACGTAAAAGTGGACTTTAGACCTTTTATTCAAGTACAAGGAATCGCATACAAGGATTTCAGAAAGCAGAAAATTGAAATTCTTCAACATACGGCTATCATTTTTACTTCTCGTCACGCGATAGATCACTTCTTCCGCATGTGCAAAGAAGCGAAAATCGAGGTGCCCACTGATATGAAGTATTTCTGTATCACGGAACAGACAGCGAATTACTTACAAAAATATATCGTTATCCGTAAGCGTAAAGTCTTTACAGGAACGAAAACGGCGTTAGATCTTTTGGAAATTATTAAGAAGCACAAGACGGAAAAATTCCTTTTCCCTTGCTCTAATAAGCGCCAAAAAGACCTTCCAGATTACATGGGCACAAATGACTTTCAGTTAACAGAGGCGGTGATGTACGAAACAGTTTCGGCTGATTTATCTGATCTAGAAGAGGTATTTTATGATGTGATTGCTTTCTTTAGCCCATCTGGTATTACTTCTTTGTTCCACAATTTCCCGGATTTTAAACAAAATAACACTCGATTAGCCGCTTTCGGACCTACGACGGCACAAGCAGTGGTTGATGCGGGATTAATTGTCGACATTCAGGCACCTATGCCGAATGCGCCTTCCATGACAGGTGCTCTTGAACATTACATCAAGCAAGTAAATAAATAATAAAAAAGCCTCATACCTTGAGGCTTTTTTATTATTTTAGCCTAGCAATTTTCATCCAACGAATGACATTTCAATTGAGTCTACTACCTAGGCGTTGCTTTTCCCAGATTTTGGGATGCTTTCTGCTATTGACTTGTCTACCTTCATTCGCCCAGCAAAGCCCTCAATTCAGTATTTTTTCGGCTAATTCGAACATCGTTAATCCAGCCTATTCGGGTTGGAAATCAGCTAATTATGTGGCGTTACAAGTGAGAGACCAATGGTCTGGTTATAGCACCTCGACGGACGGTGGTGGTACCTTGGGTACTGCTTGGTTAGCGGGGTCTTTTAGTTTAGCTCCTTCCGTTGGATTTGGTCTTCAATTTTATTCTGATAAAACACCTTCTGGGGTATCTCAGCAATTAGTTCAGCTTCAAGGAGCCTATCATTTGAATCGAGGCGAGGGCATGTGGTCTTTTGGACTTTCAGCTGGCTTGCAAACGAAAGCGTACGATGGTAGGGCTTTCCGAGTTAGAGATCCCAATGATCCGGTCGCTAACTTGATTTCAGGTTCACCCATCAGTCAGACACAGCCTGATCTAGGCTTAGGGGTAGTGTATTCGAGAGAAAACTGGCAGGTAGGATTGACGGCGGACCATTTGACGGCTCCTGTTTTTGATTTTAGAGGGGCGACAGCGTTCATGCCTTTAGAAAGAGTTTTTGCTCTGCATGGAAGTGGTGAAATCTACCTAAGTGACTATTTTGATCTATTGCCTTATGGATTAGTGCGTTATTATTCTGGCCAAATCGTCCCAGAAGCGGGTGCTCGCGTTTATTATAATAAACTAATTTATGCTGGAGGAGCCTATCGAAACGGGGATGCTGCTATGGGATTGCTAGGTGTTTCTGTACTTCAAAACAAATTAGATATCGGTTATGCGATGGATATAACTACCTCTAATTCTCTGAATAAGAAGCCTTTGTCCCATGAAGTGTTTTTGAGGTTCCGGATTCCTGAAAGAAGTATTCGGCAGAAGCCTGCTCCCATCCGAACCCCTAGGTTCAGGATTTTATAGCGAGGCCTTTAAAATTATTTTAAAACCTGTCATAATTGTTAGAATAATCCTTTAAATTTGAGGAATTTGTTAATTCTGTGAGGAGTTTATTTTTGATGAGAGGCAATTTTAAGTTGTCTAAAACGTTTAGAAAAACAGAAATTTAAATAGGTATATGAATTTTCATAATCTGAATAAGAAACTAGTCTGGTTATTTTCCCTTGTGGTGCTCGCACTGGCGATTCAAAGTTGTGGCTCTAAAAGCAATACAGGCGGAAAGACCTTAAGTTCTACAAAGTCTACAAAGTCAAAGGGTTTAAAAGGTTTGTTTTTCAAGCCAGCTACCGAAGATCCAGGTGTATTTAATGGAGAAATCGTTGCGGTAAATCGCAAAGGATGGTCCCAGCCCACTCCATTTGGCATGGTTTTAGTGCCATCAGGTAGTTATTTGATGGGTCAAGGTGATGAAGATCCATCTCGTTCAGCAATCAATTTTCCACGTCGAGTAACGGTATCTGCCTTTTTTATGGACGATACAGAGATTACGAATTACGAATACCGTCAGTTTGTGGAATCACTTTTACGCGATTCTTTATCAGTTTTAGGAGAGACGAAAATTATGTCGGATTACTATCCTGATACGACGCGTTGGTCAGAAGATTTAAAGATGCCAGGGTATCAGACCCGCGATTTTACGTATGGAGATCCGATGACAGAGAATTACTACTCTAGCCCTGCCTTTGATATGTATCCAGTGGTAGGTGTGAACTGGTCAGCAGCTAAATATTTCTGCGATTGGCGTTCTAAATTAATGAATAGCTACCGCAAGACGCAGGGCCTAGCGGCTTTGCCTCGCTTCACTTTACCTACAGAATCAGAGTGGGAGTGGGCGGCTCGTGGTGGTCGGGCTTCAGCGAAATATCCATGGGGTAACCCGTATTTATCGAATGCAAAGGGCTGTTTATTAGCGAATTTCAAACCTCATCGGGGTAATTACGATGCCGATGGTTACGAATATACGGCTCCAGCAAATGCCTATAGCCCGAATGATTACGGCCTTTACAATATGGCTGGTAATGTAGCAGAATGGTGTGAAGACGCCTTTGAGGAGAATGCTTCAGCGGTTACTTGGGACTTGAACTCGGTGAATCGCGATGCGTCAAATCCCCGTAAAGTAGTTCGTGGAGGTTCTTGGAAGGATATTGGATACTATTTAGAAACGGGTACGCGTACGTTTGAATTTGAGAAAAACAAAAGATCCTATGTTGGGTTTAGATGCGTGATGCGTTACTTAGGGCGTCCTTCATCCAGATAAATAAATAAAACTAAATCTATTATTATTAAGAATAAGCAAAATGGAAAAGTCGATTAATGTTATTGCCAGTTTTGGTGCCGCTATCGTAATCGTGGGAGCACTTTTTAAAATTTTACACTGGACTGGTGCAAATGAGATGTTGATGGTCGGTATGTTTACAGAGGCTGCTATCTTTATTTTATTTGGCGTACTTTATCTAAAATCAGTTCCAGAAAAGCAGTATGACTGGGAAAAAGTATATCCAGAATTAGCAGGTGAGGCACCACGTCCGGCAGCGGCACGTCACACAGGTGATGTTCCAGGTTTAGATGCTGAGGCAGTTGCTCATTTAACAAAGAGTTTAAAATCATTAACCGATACAGCGAACAGTTTATCTGAAATTTCGAAGGCAACAGGTGCTACGCAAGATTTCGTTAAATCATTAACGACTTCAGCGGAATCTTTAGGTGGCTTAAATAAATCCGTTTCTGAGGCATCACAATCATTAGCTACGATCTCTGCGTCGTCTTTTGAGGCGGCAAAATACACGCAAAACTATGCGAAAGCGGGTGAATCTTTAGAGAAATTAAACGCAGTATACGAAGCTGAAATCCAAGAGGCTAGCAAGCACATGAAAGCGATTAACGGTTTCTATGGCAATGTAAATGCGAGCGTAGAGCACATCGCAGCCACGCAAAAGGATGCAGAATTATTCAAGGCAGAATTAGCGAAGTTAAACGCAAATATTCAGTCCTTGAACCAAGTATATGGTAGTATGTTAACAGCTATGAAAGGCTAATTATGGCAAGTTTAAAAGAGACCCCCCGGCAGAAAATGATCGGGATGATGTATTTGGTATTAACCGCCTTGCTAGCCTTGCAGGTGAGTGATGCCTTATTGCAGAAATTTGCCTTGTTAAATAGCAGTTTAGAAATGGCAAATCAATCATCCCTGAACAAAAGTAAAGGTATGGTGCAAGGAATTGAGGAGCGGATTAAAGAGCTTCCTAATCCGGCTGCCTATGCAGATGTGTTGAAGAAAGCGAATGAAGTTAGACGTATCACGGATGCTTTAGTTGGTCATATCGAGAACGTAAAAGGTCAGGTGCTAGAAGCAGCTGGCGGTATCGATCCTGAAACGGGTAATATCAAGAATCCGAAAGAGGAGGAGAAGATTTATGAAATCATGGTAGGTGGCGCGAAACAAGGCGAGGCTTATAAATTGATTCCGATGTTTGACAAATATTTGAAGGAATTAACAGCCGCAGCTGATCCAGGTACAAAGTTTGCATCTTTGGCTTTAGAGGCAAAAGATATTCCATCTGCTCAGAAAGATCCGAACCAAGCGAACAAGGATTTTGCTGAATTCAATTTTGAGCATACACCTGTAGCAGCTGCCTTAGCGACTTTATCGCAAAAGCAATCAGAAATTCGCCGCTATGAGGCCGAAGTTTTAAATCAATTAGCGGGTAAAGTAGGAGCGAAGGAGATTAAGTTTGACAAAGTATTTGCGCAAGTTTCTGCGAATGCAAACACAGTGGTGGCAGGTATGGAATACCAGGCTGAGGTGTTTATTGCGGCTACTTCAAGTGGATTCACTCCGCGTATGAGTTATAATGGTTCTCCGTTGCAAGTAGTAGATGGCCGGGGTCAAATCAAATTCAAAACCTCTGGAGGTGGATATGATGCAAACGGTTTAGCGAAGAAAACCTATACGGCCTCCGTTTCTTATATGAGCCCAGCGGGTCCTAAAACGGAAACAATCACGAAGGAATACTTTGTGTTAAAGCCTACGTATAACATTGAGACAGGAACTTTGCCTGCTCTTTATTTAGGATGTGCGAATCGTTTGAGTGTAGCGAGTGCTGGCTTAGGGGCGCTTTGGAATCCAAGCTTTTCGGCTGAAGGTGGTGAGGCAATTGCAGGAACGAACAAAGGCAAGGTGACGATTGTACCTACTTCGTCTACGGTGACGTTAAATGTGAACAATGCAGGTACTTTATTAGGTAAAGAAACGTTTAGAGTACGTCGTGTACCTAGACCTGATATTAAAATTGTAGGTAGTTCGGGTACTGAATTGAACGATAAGAGTGGTGAGAATGCGGCAGGTTTACGTTTTGTGAATGCCAAAGCCATCGCAGATGAATCTTTCGCCGCAACGAATCCAGAGGATGCGAATTACCGTGTCTCCGAAATTGAGGTGGCACTAGCTCGTGGCACGAAGCGTGTGGCTTCCGTTACCCTACCAGGTGGTGGTTCGATCTCTTCTCTAGCAGGTCAAGCTCAATCAGGTGACCGTTACCGTATTGAAGTAAAAGGTGTACAGCGTAAGAATTTCAAAGGAAGTGTAGAAACGATCCCTTTTTCGTTTGTGAAAGTAATTCCATTGAATTAATCATAAGTATATGAAGTTGAAGCATAGTTTAATTTTGGGATTTTGTTTGATTTCTTTGGGCGTTTTTGCGCAAGAAACTTCGTCGAATCCGAATCCTAATTCAGCGCACCCAATTGACGAGGCGGATATTCAATACCGAGCTCAAATTTGGCGTAGAATGGATTTGAATGAGAAGATCAATCAGCCCTTCTTTGCAGAAAATAATCAAATCTCGAAGTTTTTAATTGATGGTGTCAAGGCGGGTCTTTTGATTCCTTACACGAATGATTCGTTAAATACGAAATTAAGTGTAGATCAATTTATCGATCGCTTAAAAATTAAGGGAAAATTAGAAAACGGCGGATTGACGGCGGAAGAGATTGCCGCTGGTTTTGGCGGTGATGCAAAGCCTGCCGCTGCTCCTGCTACCGGTGGTGGAGCTGATGATGGTTGGGGAACAAAGAAAGCAGAGACAACAAATGCGGAGAAGCCAGCCGTAGATGATTTCGACAAAGGCCCAATCGTCGCTGGCGTGGAATATTACATCCCGAAGCAATTATCGATTTTAGAGATTAAAGAAGATGCCATCATCGATCGCAAGCGTTCTCGTTTGTACTTTGATATTCAGGCGATTACATTGAAAATTCCAGCGTCTGCCTCCGATGCAGGTTTGGAAGATATCGTAGCGTCCTTCCGTTTTAAAGATGTATATAAATTCTTCAAAAGCAATCCGAATTGCATTTGGTTTAATTCAACAAACGAAATGCAGCACCGTAATATGGCTGATGCATTTGATTTACGTTTTTTCAATGCCCGTATTATCAAGAAAGGAAATGCAGCTAACAAAGATATCTTTGATCAATTTGGAGATGGAAAAGCAGCCTTACTTAAGTCACAAAAATTAGAGCAACAGCTGCAAGATAAAGAGGCAGAAATGTGGGAGAATTAATTCCATAATCTTATTTTAATACAATTTAAACCACCTTTTGGTGGTTTTTTTTGTGTAATAAATGTAACTTGCAGAGTTAATAGAATCTAATCCATATTATGTCGTATCAACGCAAGACAAAAATTGTAGCCACAGTAGGTCCCACATCAGAATCAAGAGAAGCATTAATCCAATTAGCTAAAGCAGGTGTAAATGTATTTCGCCTAAACTTTTCTCATGGAACGCATGAAGATCATTTAGAGCGTTTAAAAACTATTCGTTCTATCTCTGAGGAAATGGGTTTAAATTTAACCGTACTTCAAGATTTACAAGGTCCTAAAATTCGTACCCAATTAGTGGAGAATAACGGGGTACCTTTAGTGGCAGGTCAACAATTGATCTTCGCCATGGATGAAAATTTGTTAGGTACTTCTGAGAAAGTAGGTACTACCTATACATCCATGTATTTAGATGTGAATCCAGGCGAGCGCATTTTGATGGATGATGGTAATTTAGAAGTGAAAGTGCTTTCTGTAGACAAGGTGAAGAAGGAAGTAGTGACTGAGGTTATTTACGGAGGTATATTAAAATCGAAAAAAGGGATTAATCTACCAGGTACAAAGGTGTCTTTACCTTGTTTAACACCGAAGGATGAAGCCGATTTATACTTTGGTTTAGACCACGGTGTGGATTGGGTAGCTCTTTCTTTCGTTCGTAAAGCAAGTGATATCTGGGATATTAAAGAGAAAATTAAAGCTTACGGTAAGAATACACGCGTGATTGCGAAGATTGAAAAGCCGGAAGCCATTGATAATTTAGATGAGATCATTGCAGCGACAGATGCTATCATGGTAGCTCGTGGTGACTTAGGTGTTGAAATGGATGGAGCAGTCGTTCCTTACCTTCAAAAAGTGATGGTCGAGAAGTGTACTGCCGCTGGTAAACCAGTGATTGTAGCGACACAAATGTTAGAGTCCATGATCACGAATCCAGTTCCTACGCGTGCTGAGACTTCTGACGTGGCGAATGCCGTTCTACAAGGGGCATCTGCAACAATGTTAAGTGGTGAGTCTGCTTCAGGAGCTTATCCTGTGAAAGCGGTGGAGACGATGGCTCATATTCACGAAGTAGTGGAGCAACAACAAAATGAGATTGAAATCGTACAAGGCAACGAAGCGGCGATTTACTTTAAAAACCACTCGTTAAGTGCCTCTACTTCTGAAAACGTAGGGTTGCAAGATCGTTTAATTGCAGGAGCATGTCGTCTAGCACGTGATTCTAAAGCGAAAGCGATTTTATGTATTACGAATTCAGGTTATACGGCGTTCCGTTTATCAGCTCACCGTCCTAAAGCTGATTTGTTCGTCTTTACATCGAATAAAGAATTGATGTCGACGATGGGTCTTCTTTGGGGAGCTCGTGTTTTCTTCTACGATCCGGGAACGGGTAATGCTGAGAAAACGGTAGCAGCCATGGTGGATAAATTGAAGCAAGATAATTTATTAGCTACAGGAGATATTTTCGTAACGACCTTATCAGTACCTGCGAATCAAGATATGAAAACAAATACAGTTCAATTAGGTGTAGTTGAATAAACCTTTGGTTTAGCACACTCTTTAAGTTTATGAAAAACAAAAGTTCTTTGCTTTCATCTGTTTTAAAGGGGGTGTACACTTTTTGGGCGGGACTCGTTTTTGTTCTGATATTTTTAGCTTTATACCCGTTCATCTTTGTTTTTTTACAAAGACGGTCTTGGAAAAGAGTTGCTCATCGGCTTGTCGGGCTTTGGGGGCAACTCTTTTTTATTTTTGCTGGTATTCGGATCAAGGTGACTCATCACTTTAAGCCAGATCCGAAGCAAACTTACGTGTTCTGCGCGAATCATTTCTCCTATGTCGATATTGCGGTAGTGGTCGTGATTATACGTCATTATTTTTCTTTTGTGGGTAAGAACGCGATGAAGAAGATACCTTTATTTGGGTATCTCTATGCGCGTTTAAATATCCTGGTGGATCGTTCTGATAAGAATAGCCGGGCCAGTTCCTTAAGTCGCTCTATTCGGGCGTTGCAATCAGGAAGAAGTATTGTTATTTTTCCAGAGGGAGGTATTATTTCCAAAAACTTCCCTTACATGGCTAATCCTCTGAAAGATGGCGCATTTATTATGGCGATTCAGCAGCAGGTGCCTGTCGTACCTATGAGTTTTCATAATAACCACCAGATTATGGATGATGATACGTTGATGATGCGTCCGGGCACTTTGCATGTAGAGATTCACCCACCCTTTGAGACGGTGGGTTTGACGATGGAAGATTTGCCTGTTTTACGGGAAAAAGTGTTTGAATCCATACAAAATCCTATCTTAGCGTATTACGGTTTAAAATAAGCGAATATGCGTCTTTTCCTCCTAGGTTTTCTGTTAACCTTGATCTCTTGTGGCAAAGCTACAGAAGAGGAAAAATCAGCTATGCCAAGGCCCAAAGGCTACCCAGCCATGGATATTCCCAAGCATAGCTACCAATCACTCGAAAAAGGACATCCCTTTAGTTTTGAAATTTCGCGTCAAGCCATCGTTAAAAAAGACAGCTTTGCCTTGTCGGAACCACACTGGATGTATATCTATTATCCACGTTGGGATGCATTTATCCAGTTAACGTATAAATCAGTGGGAGGAGATCGGAAACGCTTAGATAAGATGATTCGAGATTCGTACATATTAGCTTCTAAACATCAGATGAAGGCGAATCGCATCGAGGATGCGGTTTTAACGACCAGAGATGGTCGAAAGGCTACCATTATTGAATTAGAAGGTGAAGTGGCTACGCCATTTCAGTTTTTTGCCACCGATTCTACCACGCATTTTTTACGTGGAGCCGTTTATTTGAATACGGCCATGAAGAATGATTCGCTTGCGCCTGTCATTCGCTATATCAAACAAGATGCACTTCACCTGATTCAAACCTTGCAATGGAAATAGGGGAGGAGAAAACGGTTTTTGTGGATGCCTTACTTCCGCTTCCCATCCCTCGGTATTTTACGTACCGGGTGCCTCGGGAATGGGCGGAATTTGTTCAGGCAGGATTGCGGGTGGTGGTACCTTTTGGGACAAAGAAAGTCCTCACAGGTGTGATCGTTACGGTCCATCACCATCCTCCTAAAGAATACCAAGCGAAATATTTACTGGAAATATTAGACGATTCGCCCTTGGTGACGGCTTCCCAAATTTCTTTGTTTCAATGGGTCGCAGATTATTACATGTGTTATCCAGGGGAGGTTTTTCAAGTGGCATTGCCGGCCGGTTTAAAGATTTCGAGTCAATCGAAGGTGCAGGTGAATCCAGAATTTTCGAGCCCTGAAACCTTGACGGATCGAGAATTATCCATTTATGTGGAGATTCGAGATAAAGGGGCGATGAGTTATGATGATTTAGCCAAATTCGCTGAGGTCAAAAGTCCCTACCATCTCATCAAAGCCTTAGTGGGCAAAGACGCGGTGATCATCTTCGATGAATTAAAGGATCGCTATACACCCAAATTGCAACGCAAGGTCCGATTAGCATCCTCTTTTGAGGATAAGTTAGCCCTGACTGATCTGATTCAATCTTTAGAAGAAAAACCAAAGCAAATAGCCATATTACTGCATTATTTGCAGTATATCCCCGTATTAAGAAGTCCAGAGACGAATCAGAAAGGTCTAGCTAAAAACAGTTTTTCTCAGGCAGGCTTGTCGGAAAGTTCCTTGCAAACTTTGGTGAAGAATCAGGTTTTCGAGATTTTCGACGTCGTTGTTTCGCGATTCGATGAGGGGGATGAGAATTTTATACCGTCTACCTTTACACTGAATGACCCGCAGGAGAAGGCCTACCAGTCGATATTGAATCAGTTTCAAGAGAAAGACGTTGTCCTTTTACACGGGATAACGGGATCAGGGAAGACGGAGATTTATATCAAGCTGATTCAGGAAGCCTTAGCGAATGGAGATCAGGTACTGTATTTATTACCCGAAATCGCCTTGACGACACAGATTGTGGTGCGTTTGAAGCGAATTTTTGGGGAGCAAGTAGGGATTTATCATTCCAAATTCTCGGATAACGAACGAGTGGAAGTATGGAAGTCGATCGTGGAGGGGAAATACCCTTTCGTGGTGGGCGTTCGTTCGTCCGTGTTTTTGCCCTTTAAAAACTTAGGTCTCATCATTATCGATGAGGAACATGAGACCTCCTTCAAGCAGGTGGATCCTGCGCCCCGTTACCACGCAAGGGATGTGGCGATTGTTCTAGCACATCAGCAAAAAGCGAAGGTTTTGTTAGGTTCTGCGACGCCGTCGATGGAGACCTATTACCAGGCTAAGCAAGATAAGTATGGCTTGGTGGTCTTGAAAGAGCGTTTTGGGGCTGCACAATTGCCAGCGATGCATTTTATCGATACGAAGTATGCGAATCGCATGAAGCAGATGAAAGGTGGATTTTCGGTGGACTTGATCGAAGTATTAGCCGATAATTTAAAGCAGGGTAAGCAGAGTTTATTGTTCCAAAACCGCCGTGGTTATTCCCCTTACCTTCAATGCCAAGATTGTGATTGGATTGCGACCTGTCACCAATGTGACGTTTCGCTGACTTATCACGCACGGGAACAGGAATTACGCTGCCATTACTGCGGACACCACGAGTCATTGATTCACCGCTGCGGAGCCTGCGGCTCTGCCCAAATGAAGACGATGGGCTATGGCACGGAGAAGTTAGAGGAAGAATTACAGTTGCACCTTCCGGAGGCCCGTGTGGCCAGAATGGACCTCGATACGACGCGTTCGAAGACGGCTTTCAATACGCTGATTACGGAGATTCAGAAGGGGCAAGTGGATATTTTAGTGGGAACTCAAATGGTGGCGAAAGGCCTGGATTTTGAGGGTTTATCACTCGTGGCCATCTTTGATGCGGATAAGATTATTAATTTCCCTGATTTCAGGGCCCATGAACGAGGCTTCCAATTAATTACCCAAGTGGCGGGTCGTGCCGGTAGACGCGATATACAGGGCCAAGTATATATCCAGACGAATCAACCGAATCACCGCTTATTTGGCTATATCCAAGAGGGAAATTACGAGCAATTGTATGCGGACGAGATGATCGAGCGCGAAGGCTACCATTATCCGCCCTTTACGCGACTCATTAAAATTGTAATGCGCCATTACGAAGCACGCAATGTAGAAACGGCAGCGAAGGATTTAGGGGTGTTGCTGAAGGCTAAATTTGGCAATGGTCGTGTACTAGGTCCTGAAAAACCTTTAATTGAGCGTATCAGAAACCAATACGCTATGGAAATCCTGATCAAACTGGAAAAAGGCGTGGCCCTTGCTGCGTTTAAAAAACTCCTCAGGGAGGAATTAGACACGCTAAGCACCAAGCCTGCTTTCAAAGGCGTTCAGATTATCGTAGACGTCGACTGTAACTAGCGAACGTGTACCACTTCTTCGTATGGAACGCGGAATCGAGGTCCCCAAACGCCTTCTTCTGTTCCTTTCCCGACCGAGATAACCATATTGATTTCAGCTCCCGCAGGTAAATTCAAGTGTTTCTTTACACGCTGGGCATCAAAACCCTCCATTGGGCAGGATTCAAATCCTTCTGCTGCGATGGATAGCATGAAAGTTTGCGCCGCTAAGGCACACGATTTATGCACCATCACACGTTGATCTGCCTTGCCTCCAAAACGCATCATCGGCTTGCGTAATCCCATCCAGAAACAAATGTTCCAACGGATGAAGGTAGAAATGCCGAAGATATCGTTGCGGTATAATAAGGGGATGAGCTTGCCGTAATATTCCAAGCCTCTTTTCTGCATCTTGGTCGGCTCGCCTTCAATAGAATCTTGCACTAGCTTTAAGTTCCAAGCCGCTCTTTGCTTCCAAAGGTCTTGTCTTGTCACAAAAACTACTATGTGAGCCGTGTCTTTTGCGGCGGACTGCCCTAGGCAAAGTTGGTGGAACGCTTTCTTTTCCTCTTCGCTTTTAATCCAATAGAACTCCCATAATTGCATATTGCTGCTGTTAGGGGATAAAATAGAACGTTGCAAGCTGCGTTCAATGATGGCATCATCGACTTTAACCGTGGGGTCGTAGCGTCTGTTTGAACGTCTCTTTTGAATTATTTCTTCGAATTGGGTAGAAAGCATCTCTTTTTTTTGTGTCAAATATAGTAGAAAATCCCCGCTTTTGCCTCTGATTTGATTACCTTTGTGGTTCGAATGAATTTTTCAAAAAGCAACCCACATTTATATGCTTAATCTCGTTTTATTTGGGCCTCCAGGGGCAGGCAAAGGCACTCAGTCCGCAAAATTAATTGCGAAATATGGTTTAATTCACTTGTCTACAGGCGATTTATTGCGTGCAGAAATTTCAGCTGGTACGACTTTAGGTCTAGAGGCTAAGAAATTAATGGATCAGGGAATTCTAGTTCCGGATGCGGTTGTGATCGGAATGATCGAGAATAAATTGAACGAGAACAAGGAGGCAGCGGGCTTTATTTTTGATGGTTTTCCTCGCACAGAGGCTCAGGCACAGGCTTTGGACAACTTATTAGCAGGACATCAATTAGCGATCAATCACATGATTGCTTTAGAGGTGAGCGAAGAAGAATTAACGCAGCGCTTATTAGAGCGTGGCAAAACTTCAGGCCGTCCAGATGACCAAAACGAAGAATTAATTCGCAAACGCGTACAAGAATACGGCGAAAAAACGGCTCCAGTAGCTGGTTATTATGCCGCACAAAATAAATTCTCAGGAATTAACGGTATCGGTGAAATTGAGGATATTTTCTCTCAAATTATCGCCATTATCGAAGGATAATTAAAACAATCGAATGACATCTAACTTCATTGACTACGTTAAAATCAATCTGCGCTCCGGCCGAGGAGGAAGCGGTTCATCCCACTTTCGGAGGGAAAAACACGTGCCTAAAGGCGGTCCAGATGGCGGCGATGGTGGTCGTGGAGGGCATGTGTACCTCGTGGGAAATCCCCAGCTTTGGACTTTAATTCACCTAAAATACCAGAAGCACATTATCGCTGAAAATGGTAATGGTGGTGAAGGTGGACGTCGTTCGGGTGCGGAAGGGGAGGATGTATTCATTCAAGTACCCTTAGGAACGATTGTGAAAGACGCGGAAACGAACGCGTTTATCGCCGAAGTAACCGAAGAAGGTCAACAGATTTTAGTCCTTCCAGGTGGTCGTGGCGGTTTAGGTAATCACAACTTTAAATCCTCTACCAATCAATCCCCTCGCCATGCGCAGCCTGGTGAAGCGGGTCAAGATTTGTGGGTGGTGATGGAATTAAAAGTCTTAGCGGATGTAGGTTTAGTAGGATTTCCGAACGCCGGAAAATCTACACTTTTATCTGTTCTTTCTGCTGCAAAACCAGAAATTGCGGATTATCCATTTACGACCTTAGTTCCTCAGTTAGGGGTAGTTGAATACCGAGATGATAAGTCATTTGTGGTAGCCGATATACCTGGAATTATTGAAGGGGCTTCCGAAGGTAAAGGTTTGGGATTGAGATTCTTACGTCACATTGAACGTAATTCTATCCTTTGTTTTTTAATTCCTTCGGATGCAGAAAACTGGGGAGAGGAATACCGAATTTTAACGGGCGAATTAGAGAAGTATAACCCTGAATTATTGGGAAAACGTCGTGTCATTGTGGTCTCTAAAATGGACCTTTCGATTCCGGAAATGGAAGAGGAAATGCGTGAAAGTTTACCGAAGGATATTCCCGTATTATTGATTTCATCGGTGATGCAAGAGGGAATCCAGGAGTTGAAAGATTTGCTTTGGAAGACCTTATTAGACGAAAATAAAGACTTCGCGAAGCCCAAAGAAACGCCCCTTGTTATCGATCTGCCCGTAGTAAATCCCATGGCTGATGAAATGATGGAAGATCCAGAAGCTTTAGACTAAATCAGCTACTTGCTGCGCCATAATGGCGATACCCTCTTGAAAAGTTCTAGGTGTATAACCTAGGACTTTTTTTGCTTTATCGAGTACAAATCCGGTGCGAGCGGGTCTTTTGGCTGTTTGTTGGAAGGTAGAAGAATCCGCCTTTTGTAAAAGCGACTTATCTAAACCATAATAATCCGCCGTCATCACTGCCATCTCGTAAGGTGTCAAGAAATCAGAGCCAGAGATGTTGAATATGCCTTCCACTTCATCCTTAGCTAGTAACCAACAGCCCATCGCTAAATCTTCGGCTAATGTAGGTGTACGGAATTGATCCGTCACGACTTGGATGGTTTTGCCATCCTCCAGTGATTTCTTCACCCAAAGCACGATGTTCGAACGGCTCATGTCTGGAACGATGCCATAGACTAAAACCGTGCGTGCAATGCTCCAGCGAACTTTTGAATCAAATAATAACTGCTCCGCCTTTAACTTGCTTTCGCCATAATAGGAGATGGGATTGGCAATTCCTTCTTCGGTATAAGGGCCGTCTGCTCCATCAAAAATGAAGTCAGTCGATAAATGACATAAATAGGTGCCGTGTTTCTCGCAGGCTTCGATTAAATAAGCAACTGCATCTACATTTAATAGATCACAACCAGCGCGATCTGTTTCGCAGGTATCCACATTCGTCATAGCCGCTGTGTGAATGACCACTTCCGGTTTGAATTGATCAAAGATCGCATGTACTTCAGATGGAACCGTGATATCTAAGGACGCATAAGTATAACCCTCGGTTACAGGCAAACGATTCGTACCTCGTGCCGTGGCGATTAAATCGACGCCTTCTTGACCTCGTAATAGTTCGACGAGTTTTTGGCCTAATAAACCGTTGGACCCTGTGATTAATATGCGTTTTTTCATGAACCTAATTCCTGTCTGATTTTACGTAATAATTGGTGCGCCCCTAAGTGAATGAGCTCCATGGCTACTTCTTTTCCTAAATGCGCTGGATCGGATCCCGTTGCCGAATGAACGATATTTTCTATTCCGTCTAAGCTAAGTACCCCGGCTTGTAAAGTCAATTGACCGTTCTGATGTATCGCATGTCCGTATACTGGAACGCTACATCCGCCTTCTAAATGGGCTAATAAGTGGCGTTCTGCTAATAAAGTAGCTTCGGTAGCCGGATGGTTGCAAGCCTTGCGAATTAGTTCTTTTACCTCAGCGTCTAAGGTAAGGGCGCATTGGATGGCTACCGATCCTTGACCGACAGCCGGTACAAATTGATTTAAACTTAAGTGCTGGGTGATGTAGGATTCCATTTCCATGCGGTGCACGCCGGCAAAAGCAAGTAACATGGCGTCACATTCTCCGTTTTTTAATTTCTCCAAACGGGTCTGCAAATTACCTCGCATCTCCACCGCGGTATGTTGTGGGTAGAAATGACGCAGGAAAGCGCGTCTACGCGTAGAAGACGTTCCAATGAGCAAGGGTTCGCTCGAAGCTAAGGTCTTCGTTGGATCAAGGCTTAAAACGACATCTTGGGCCGCTTCGCGCTCTGTGAAAGCGATTAATTCCAGTTCTGCAGGCAAATGGGAGGGAAGATCCTTCGCCGAATGCTGAGCAATATCGATTTCGCCTGCGCAAAGCATGGCTTCTAATTCTTCGGTAAAGACTCCTTTTGATCCGATTTTAGACAGCGAACGATCCAAAATCTGATCTCCCTTCGTCGTAATCGCAACGATTTCGTAGCCTAAACCCTGAGTAGCCAGTAAAGCCCCCACATGGTGGGCCTGCCACAAGGCTAATGCTGAATTTCGTGTGCCTATGCGAACCGTCTTCATATTAAGAGTTTTTCGCGTGGAAAACGCGTAATAAGTGGAGTGAAAGATCAAGGTGCACCATTTTAGCGCGCGCGTTGCGTTCTAAATGGTAGTGAACCTCGGATATTTTTTCGGTCATCGCCGCAATCTTTTCAGTGCTCAAAGTCTTCGAGAAATTATCCACGAAGGCTTTTTCCTTTTCCAGCGATTTGATCAGACCGCTTGCGTCCGAAATCTGGTACAAACATTGTCTGAAAATATGCAAGCTATAGGTTAAGATGCTTTTTTGATTCTCTTTCGCTAAACCGTCGAATTGATCGGCTAACTGCACTAATTTCGATAGATTTCGGGCGTAAATGGCACGCATCCACTCCGCAAACCAGGTCGTGGTGCTTAGGTTATCAGAGCTCGATTTTTCCAAAGCCTCGGAGATATTTCCCTCGCAATTCACCGCAATTTGATGTGCCTTTTCGGAATCAATTTCAGCCTTTTGGACTAAATAAGCGGCTAAATCTTCGACATCTACTGCCCCCACGCTCACGCGCTGCGTTCTGGAAATAATGGTCGTTAATAACTTATCAGGCTCCGCACAAACCAAAATAAATAGGGTAGAACTTGGCGGTTCCTCTAAGGTCTTTAATAAGGCATTTCCCGCCGAGGCATTTAGTGTCTCTGGATTCCAAAGCATCACCACCTTGAAAGGAGCTTCAAAGGGTTTTAGGCTGATTTTTTGGACTAATTTACGCGTTTCCTCTACGGGAATATTTCCTTGGCGATTGCCCTCTGCGCCCATATAGGCGAGCCATTCGGGCAAGGTTCTGAAGTAAGATTCCTGTATGAATTTCCGCCAATCCGGTAAGAATACGTCGGATTCTGCGTCTTTGATTTTCTTCGTAATAACCGTCGGATAGACGTAAACTAAGTCAGGGTGAACACCACGTTGCAATTTCTGGCAACTAGGGCAAACACCACAGGCGTCTGATTCGGAACGATTCGTACAAAACAAATAGGTAACAAACGCATGCGCCATCGCGAGCTGAGCTCCTCCCGGAGGTCCCACGAATAATTGGGCATGAGCGATGTGTTGATTTTGCACCGCCAGCGACAAGGTTTTCTTGGTTTTAGCTAGACCCGGAATGTCTTGAAATCGCATGCAAATGGCTTTTTAGAAAGAAAGAACTAATTTCGGAAAGATGTGTCCGCTTTCCAAATTTCTTCCATGCTTTGGCGTAGATTTTCGGGTATTTGTTGGTTTTTCAAGTTAATCCAAGCGCAAGCCGCGGCATAGGCTTTCTCGAAATCAAAGGCCCGCAAGGATGGATACTCCCCAAAACTAAAAGAGGGGATGTAACGCGGCGGAAATCCAATGCTCGAAACGTTGCAATGGCTGCCTATGACGGTCCCCGTATTAAAGGAAGTGCTTACTCCGGTGGTGACGAAATCGCCGATGATTTGGCCTATCGACTTCAGACCCGTGTTTCGTTGCGCTTTCAACGTATAATCATAAAGCGAAACGGGTTGTATGTCGTTTCGTAGGTTAGACCCATTCGTTAAAGCGCCTAAATTCGAGAAGGAGCCCACAATCGAATTGCCTAAATATCCATCGTGCGCCTTATTACTGAAGGGAAAGAAAATGCAATGGTTGATTTCGCCGCCTACTTTACATCCTGGGCCTATGGTGGTATTCGGGCGAATCTTCGCCCCGATATTCGTCGTTGCGTCCTTCAGGAGCGCTGCAGGCCCTTGAATCAAGGTCCCTATTTGTATGTTTACCCCTTCTCCTATATAGATAGGGCCAAGGCTCGCATCTAAAATACTCCCTTTCACGGAAGCAGAGGGGTGGATGTAGATTTCTTCCGAGCAGATAAACGTATTATTTCCGGGAGCAGGATTATTTCCTTTGATCTCCGCACGCAAAAACATGGATTGGAAATTCAGTAATTCTTCGGGGTGATTCAGGAACGGAAGGTGTTTCTCTAGGGTAGAAGCGCCTTTCCCTCTTTGGGCCAAAATCTGACCCTGATATACATAGGACGAGTCCGCCGGAAGTTGACTCAAAATTTCGAATGTGCTAGGCAAAGGAAGCACCGAACTCATTACCTGAATGTCCGCCATTTCGGGACTGGAAACAAGTGTAGGCCATTTACTTTCTAGGGTACTTGTACCCACCCATAATTCAGCGACTTGGCGGTGCTGAGTGAGGGGCTGAAGCGCGGCTTTACTAGCCTGATCCTCGAAAAGATAAACGGAGAGCTGCATTGGACAAATCTAGGATAAAAAAAGCCTTCCCCCAAAAATGGAAGAAGGCTTTTTAGTATGGGCGTTGGGAAAATTACTTCGCGTAACGCTTGTTGAATTTGTCCACACGTCCTGTTGTATCTAACAATACGTTCTTACCTGTGTAGAATGGGTGAGATTGTGATGAAACCTCAAGTTTGTACACTGGGTAAGTAGCTCCTTCGAATTCTGTTGTCTCTGTAGTAGCAACACATGAACGAGTTAAAAACTTGTAATCAGCTGATAAATCGTGAAATACAACTTCTTTGTATTCTGGGTGGATATCTTTTTTCATGATAATGGATAATAGACGATTCCCTGCCGTCTTGTTTAAATAATTTTTCCAAAGGGGATATTTGGACCTCACAATAAGGGATGCAAAATTACAAATTGTATTCTATTTTCCAAATCTTTTCTTTAACAAAATTTTAGAGAATTCCATGGGTATTTTAGGTTAGAAAAATTTTAAAAAATATTTTTTTAGCACTTTTCTAAGAAGCAATACGGCTAATGAATTGAGTGGCGGGTGTTTGCATGTGGTATTTCAAATACGCCCTTTTTTTATATTTTTTTTGGCCAAAAAATTGTTTGCATGAAGCCCGCATTTTTTCTAATTTTACCAAGAGCACAATCAGCCAAAGATGCTTCAATTTTTGGTTTAGGAAAGCATAAAAACAAAACCGCCACACACTCAATTTGTTAGCGCAATTTGGGTCCAAAAGCTAAGAAAAAAATTCTCTTAACGCAGGGAATCTATTGTCTTCTTTTTTGTTGGTTGGATTGTTTATTGAATGAAACATTTATATAGATTTCGAGTTTTAAATAAAATAGATAGATACACATGTACGTAGTAAAAAGAGACGGTCGTCGCGAATCAGTAAAGTTTGACAAAATCACCGCCAGAATTGAAAAGCTGAGTTACAGCTTGGATCCATTTTTTGTTCAGCCTTTAGAGGTTGCCAGAAAAGTGATCACTGGTTTGTTTGATGGTGTTAAGACAACTGAACTAGATAATTTAGCGGCTGAAACGGCTGCCTCTTTGACGACAAAACACCCTGATTATGCGGTTCTAGCGGCTCGTATCGCAGTTTCTAACTTGCATAAGAACACGTTGAAGTCCTTCTCAGCAACGATGAAGCGTTTGTATACCTACATCGATCCTAAGACAGGACAGAATGCAGCGCTTCTTTCTAAAGAGGTGTATGACATCATCAAAAATAATGCAGTTGAGCTAGACGAAGCGATCATCTATGATCGTGACTTTGGTTATGACTATTTCGGATTCAAGACCCTAGAAAAATCGTATCTATTAAAGCTAGATGGTCAGATTGCGGAACGCCCTCAACACATGTTAATGCGTGTGGCAGTAGGTATCCACGGAGCCGATATTGCAGCAGCTATTGAGACTTATAATTTATTATCTGAGCGTTGGTTCACTCACGCGACTCCGACCCTATTTAATGCGGGTACTCCGAAGCCTCAATTATCGTCTTGTTTCTTGCTTACTATGCAGGATGATTCGATCGAAGGAATCTACGATACATTGAAGCAAACAGCGAAGATTTCACAGTCTGCTGGAGGTATTGGATTAAGCATCCACAACATCCGTGCAACAGGCTCTTATATCAAGGGAACGAATGGTACCTCGAATGGTATTATCCCAATGTTACGTGTATTTAACGATACAGCTCGTTATGTGGATCAAGGCGGAGGAAAGCGTAAAGGTAGCTTTGCTATTTACTTAGAGCCATGGCATGCAGATGTGTTCGAATTCTTAGAATTGAAGAAGAACCATGGTAAAGAAGAAATGCGTGCACGTGACTTGTTCTATGCACTTTGGATTCCAGATTTATTCATGAAGCGTGTAGAGAGCAACGAAGAGTGGTCTTTATTCTGCCCACATGAGTGTCCAGGTTTAGCGGATACGCACGGAGCTGAGTTTGAAGCTTTATACGAGAAGTACGAATTAGCTGGTAAAGCACGTACGGTAGTAAAAGCACAAGAATTATGGTTCAAGATTCTAGAATCTCAAACAGAGACTGGAACTCCATACATGTTGTTTAAAGACCATGCGAACAATAAATCGAACCAAAAGAACTTAGGTACCATCAAGTCTTCGAACTTGTGTACAGAGATTATAGAGTATACAGCGAAGGATGAAGTAGCGGTTTGTAACTTAGCTTCTCTAGCCTTGCCTAAATATGTGAACGCAGACGAGAACGGTGTTCTACGTTTCGATCACAAGAAATTATACGATGTGACTAAGATTGCGACGCGCAACTTGAACAAGATCATCGATGTAAACTACTACCCAGTTAAAGAAGCGGAAAACTCGAACTTACGTCACCGTCCAATCGGTTTAGGGGTTCAAGGTTTAGCGGATGTGTTCATCTTGTTACGTATGCCATTCGAATCAGAAGAGGCAAAACAATTGAACAAAGACATCTTTGAAACGATTTATTTCGCAGCGATGGAAACATCGATGGAATTAGCGAAGGTAGAAGGTCCTTACTCTACTTGGGAAGGTTCACCAATTTCGAAAGGTGTTTTCCAATTCGATATGTGGAATGTGACTCCATCTTCAGGAAACTGGGATTGGGAAGATCTACGTACGAAAGTAGTAGAAAACGGTGTGCGTAACTCACTTTTAGTTGCTCCTATGCCTACGGCTTCTACTAGCCAAATCCTAGGAAACAACGAGTGTTTCGAACCCTATACATCGAACATCTACGCTCGTCGTGTGTTATCAGGTGAATTTGCGATTGTGAACAAGCACTTGTTAAAAGACTTGATCAAATTGAACCTATGGAACGATTCGATGAAGAACAAGTTGATCATCGCCAATGGATCAGTTCAAAGCATCCCAGAAATTCCTCAAAACTTGAAAGAGTTGTACAAGACGGTTTGGGAGATTAAGCAAAAGACCATCTTAGAAATGGCGGCTGATCGTGGTGCATACATCTGTCAGTCACAAAGCTTAAATATCCACATCCAAGATGTGAACTTCGGTAAATTAACTTCGATGCACTTCCACGCTTGGAAGCTTGGCTTGAAAACAGGTATGTATTATTTACGTACAAAAGCAGCAACGGATGCGATTAAGTTCACCGTAGAGAAACAAGCAGAGCCAGCTATCGAGCAAACGAACTTAGTAAACGAAACGGAGTTAGTGTACTCAGAAGCAGCAGCGAAAGCAGCGGCAGCTAGTTTTGACAACAGTGTAGAACAAAATAAGGCAGATATGACTTGCTCTTTGGATAATCCAGAGGCTTGTGAGGCTTGCGGATCTTGATCTACACCAGGCTGAAAAAAAGAAATCACTTGACCTGTTGCGTTGAGTGATTTTTTTTTGCCATTAAAATCCTTGAAGATGAAAAATGTATTCTTAAAACTATTCTATGCAGATGCTTTTCTCGAATTAGCCATCCCTTTGTTTTTTCCTGATTTTGCGGAGGCAAGATTGGTCACCAAGCCGCTATTGCTGATCTTGTTGATGGGGCACATTGCAGTGGAGAATCCAAGGCCAGCTTTATTCTTTACGGCCGTTTTTGCGTTGCTGGGGGATGTTTTTTTAATGCTTCCAGATAGCCCACTTTATTTTCAGTTGGGTTTAGGCTCTTTTTTGATCATGCAATTGTGCTATATTCGGCTCTTTTATAGGCAATCTAACGAGGTTTCTTGGATTCCAGCACACGCGCGAAAGCCACTGGTAGGGATTCTGATTTATGTGTTCAGTTTTCTGGCCTTTTTAAATCCCTATTTGGCCGAAGCGATGAAGATTCCGGTGACCTTGTATGCCTTTGCGCTCGGGTCTATGTTGTATTTTGCGATACGCTTAAAGCACCAAACAATCTTTTGGGGAGCCTTTTTCTTTGTGGTCTCGGATAGTGTTTTGGCTTTTGGAAAGTTTTATTATTCCTTTCCGGGGATATCGTTCGTTGTGATGAGCACTTATATAGTAGCTCAATTGCTACTAATCAGTGCTTTGTGTAAATTGCAGCTTAAGAAATAAACCATGACGACGCAAACCACCGATTCGCTTCTATCCGCACTTGGGCAAACGCTTCAAGGATCTCTACATACGGACACCGTAATGAAGACCTTGTATGCGACCGATGCGTCCGCGTACCGGGAGATGCCTTTAGGCGTGGCGATACCAGAGACGAAGGAGGATTTAGAGAAGATTATTCGGTTTGCGGACCAGCAATCGATTCCTTTGATTCCAAGAACGGCGGGTACTTCCTTAGCTGGTCAGGTAGTAGGGAAGGCGCTGGTAGTTGATGTTTCGAAGTTTTTTAATCGAATTCTGGAGGTGAATAAGGCCGAATCCTATGTGTGGGTGGAGCCTGGTGTAGTGCGGGATGTGTTGAATGTGGAGCTGAAGAAACATGGTTTGTTTTTTGGTCCAGAAACATCGACAGCGAATCGCGCTATGATCGGAGGAATGGTGGGAAATAATTCCTGCGGTTCTAATTCGGTGGTCTATGGTTCCACAAGGGATCACGTGTTAGAAATCGAAGGATATTTATCTGACGGAACTTTGGTTCATTTTAAAGAAGAAGATCCCTTTGAAACAGTTAAATCGATACCCCAGGGCAGCCGTCTACACGGTATTTACGAGAAAACACTAGCGGCTCTTTCCGATCCGAAGCACCAGAAAAATATCACTGAAGAGTTTCCGAAGCCTAGTATCGATCGCCGAAACACCGGTTATGCCGTGGATATGTTATTGCATACGAAGGCATTTGAATCGACAGAGGCACCGTTTAATTTCTGTTCTCTTTTAGCGGGATCGGAAGGTACGCTTTGCTTTGCGACACGGATTAAGTTGCATGTTAACCCATTACCTCCGGCTCATTTAGGTCTAGTATGTGGCCATTTTAATACGATTGATGAGGCCTTAAGGGCGAATCTAATTGCCTTGCAATTCAATCCATCTGCTTCAGAGTTGATGGATCATTATATTTTAGAGTGTACGAAGGCGAATCCCGAGCAACGAATGAATCGCTTCTTTGTGAAAGGCGATCCTGGGGCCATTTTAGTGGTAGAACTACGTTCTGATTCGGCGGAAGATCTAGCTTCTCAAGCTCAGGCTTGTGAGGCGGCGATGCGTGCTGCCGGCTTAGGTTATCACTTCCCTTTTGTGACGGGTGGAGATGTGAAGAAGGTGTGGGATTTGAGAAAAGCCGGACTGGGCTTATTGTCTAACCTGCCAGGTGATGAGAAAGCGGTGGCAGTAATTGAGGATACGGCCGTGGATGTGAATGATTTACCCGCCTTTATTGCTGAATTTAACGAGATTTTGCAGGCGAATAATTTGTATTGCGTTCACTATGCCCATGCTGGTTCTGGTGAGTTGCATTTACGCCCGATTATTAATTTAAAAACGAAAGAGGGGCACGGACAATTCCGTCACATAGCGGAGGAGATCGCTCGTTTAGTAAAAAAATACAAGGGTTCTCTTTCCGGAGAACATGGGGATGGCCGTTTACGTGGGGAATTTATCCCGTGGATGGTAGGAGAAGAGAATTACCAATTAATGCGTGAATTGAAGTCTTGGTGGGATCCGAAGGGTATTTTCAATCCGAATAAGATTGTGGATACGCCTCCGATGGATACTTTCTTACGTTATGAGGCGGGACAACAAACCCCTGAGTTCAAAACGGTTTTCCGTTTCAAAGATCAAGATGTGTTGCAACATGCGGAGCAGTGCAATGGTTCTGGCGATTGCCGGAAGACACCTGTTTCGGGAGGCACGATGTGTCCTTCTTTCATGGCAACGCGCAATGAAAAAGAGACCACTAGAGCACGTGCGAATATTTTGCGCGAATTTTTAACGCGTTCGGAGCAGCCTAATCGCTTCGCACACGAGGAAATTAAGGAAGTGATGGATCTTTGCTTAGCCTGCAAGGGTTGCAAGGCCGAGTGTCCTTCGAACGTGGATGTGGCGAAATTAAAGATGGAGTTCTTATACCAATACCAAAAAGAAAAGGGACTTCCTTTGCGCTCCTGGTTAGTAGGGAACTTCGCAAAACTTTCGAACATCGCTTCGAACGTACCATTCTTATATAATTTTGTGATGGGTACGCCGGCTATACGACGCATTTCGAATGCGCTTGTAGGTTTCCACCCAGATCGTACAATGCCTTTGATGGCAAAGCAAACATTGTGGTCTTGGTTAAAGTCGCGTACGAGCCCCGTTCAAGCAAAATCGCTTTACTTGTTCGTTGATGAATTCACGAACTTCAACGACGCGGAAATCGGTAGAACGGCGGTATTGTTGTTAGAGCGCTTGGGTTATGAAGTGAAAACGATTCCTCACCCGATTTCGGGACGTGCGTATTTGTCCAAAGGGATGTTAGATGAGGCACGCGTATTAGCGATGCAGAACGTTCGCCTTTGGTCGTCATTGATTTCTGAAAATACGCCATTAGTGGGTATTGAGCCATCGGCTATTTTGACGTTTAGAGATGAATATCCTGATTTAGTTTCAGAGGAGTGGGTAGAGAAAGCGCAAGCTTTAGCGAAAAACACCTTATTGCTCGAAGAGTTTATCGCTAGAGAAGCAGATGCGAAACGTATTACGTCGGCTTCGTTTAGTTCGGAGAAGAAGTTGATGAAATTACATGGTCACTGCCAGCAAAAAGCGATTTCTTCGCTGGTGGCAGCGAAGAAGGCGCTTTCGTTGCCTGAAAATTTTGAGGTGCAATTAATCCCTTCTGGTTGCTGTGGGATGGCGGGTTCTTTCGGTTATGAGAAAGAGCATTACGATCTTTCCATGCAGATTGGGGAATTAGTTTTGTTCCCTACCGTGCGGTCACAGCCGGAAGAGGTCGATATCGTCGCGTCGGGAACCAGTTGTCGTCATCAAATTCATGACGGCACGAAGCGGCATGCGAAGCATGCCGCGGAGATCTTGTTTGCCGCCCTAAAAGATTAGAATTTCCAACGAACAAAGGCTTCCATGGCTTCGTATTCTGCGAGGCCTAAAGCATTGTAGATCGAAGCCGTTGCTCGGTTTCGTTCTTCCGCTCTTTGCCAAAACTCGCGCGAATCGTCTCCTTGGAACACCACACCATCTTTTTGTGATTGGTGTTTGAAGATTCCCATTCTCTTTTTGAAAACTTGATCCGGGGACATCGGTACCGCCATTTCGATTTGATCGATATCCCACTCTGCCCAGGCTCCTTTGTAGAGCCAAACCCAGCAGCTTTTCATGTATTCTCGGTGCTTCAAGCGCGTTACAGCCTCCATAATCGCATCCAAGCATACTTTGTGCGTTCCGTGGGGATCGGCTAGGTCTCCGGCAGCATAAATTTGATGTGGTTGTATTTCCTCGATTAGATCCATCACAATTTTGATGTCTTCTTCACCGATAGGTTTCTTGCGTATGGTTCCTGTCTCGTAGAAAGGCATCTCCAGAAAGTGGGCATTCTCCTTTTTGATCCCCACGAAACGGCAGGTATTTTTCGCTTCTCCTTTTCTGATGAGTCCCTTAATCTCTCTAACCGCCGAAATATCAACTTCAGAATCGGGTTTGTTCTTTAAAAACTTGATCGCCTCTTTATAGATGCGATTTGCTTTCGCGTTCGGGCTTTCGAATTTCTCGTTAAAGTCGACTACGAATTCGGCGAATCGTAGGGCTTCGTCATCTGCCACGGCGATGTTTCCCGTGGTTTGGTAGGCAACGTGTACCTCATGGCCTTGGTCATGCAGGCGTTGGAAAGTACCGCCCATTGAGATGATGTCGTCATCCGGGTGCGGGCTAAAGATCAATACTTTCTTCTTGGCTGGAAAAGCACGTTCTGGGCGGTGTGTATCATCCGCATTCGGTTTTCCGCCTGGCCAGCCTGTAATTGTGTGTTGTAGATAGTTGAAGACTTCGATGTTTATTTCGTAAGCCTGACCATACAGGGAAAGTAATTCCGAAAGGCCATGCTCATTATAATCTTTGGAAGTAAGCTTTAAAACGGGTTTTTGTAGGGTCAAAGAAAGATGCGTAACTGCCTTCTTAATCATATTGCGATCCCATTTGACAGAATCAACTACCCAGGGAGTCTTGATGCGAGTGAGCATCGAGGCAGCCGTTTCATCCAAGATGAAGGAAGCGTTAGGGTGCAATTGAAGGTAAGAGGCCGGGATATCCGAAGTGACTGTTCCTTCCACGGCTTTAGCTACACTCGCCGCTTTGTGTTCTCCCCAGGCAAGTAACACGATCTTTTTGGACTTCATGATACTATCAATACCCAGCGTAATCGCTTTTTTTGGTACTTTTTGTAGTCCGCCAAAATCCGGAGAGGCATCAATCTTCGTCGCAATATCCAAGGTCATCAGACGCGTCTTTGAATTGATCGTTGAGCCCGGCTCATTAAAACCAATGTGGCCATTACGTCCGATACCCAATAGGTAATAATCGAATCCGCCTAGTCTCTCAATCTTCGCTTCGTAGTCACGGCAAAACTCAGGAATCTTCTCTAAGGGCAGTGTTCCATCTGGTAAATGGTAATTTGTTACCGGTATATCAATGTGATCAAAGAGTTGTTCCTTCATGAAACGAACATAACTTTGAATGGAATCCGGTTCCATCGGATGGTATTCGTCCAGGTTAAATGTGATGACGTTTTTAAAACTCAAGCCTTCTTCTCGGTGAATTCGGATCAATTCCTGGTAGACTTTCTTAGGAGAAGAACCGGTAGCCAATCCTAAAATGCTGGGTTTGCCGGCTTGGTTGTTTTGTCGAATCAGATCGGCAATTTCTTTTGCAACTGATTTAGAGGCTAAATCAGAATCGGAATAAATGTGAGTTGGAATGCGTTCAAAGCTGATTTCTTGTTCCATGGTCTTATTTTTTTGCCGTTTTTGCTGCGACGATTAATAGGTCAAGTGAAAGTGCATCGAAAATGCGAATAATCGTTTTGATAGCTGGGTTGCCTTTGCCTAGTTCAATACTGTGAATGGTTTTGATGGCAACTCCACTTTGGAGGCTTAGGTCTTCCTGTTTTAATCCAAGGGCATTTCGTTTTTCTCGTATGATTTGCCCAAATACATGTAAATCCATTGTGATCCGTTTTTTACAAATGTACAGTAATTTTTAATATTTTTTTATTATCGGAATTATATTACTGATTGTATGAAAATAATATCAAATGCCGTTTATCAATTATTTAATCTACCCCAAAAACTTTTCGCGTATCTTTGGGTTTTAATCAAGATGCGCTACTTACTATACGTTTTATTTCTGACCTTATCCAGCCTTTCTTGGGCTCAAAAATCCACTTTAAGTGGTTACATGAAAGATGCCTCGAGTGGAGAGGGCTTAATCGGGGCCTCTGTTTATGTAAAGGAATTAAAAACCGGTAATGTCACGAATACCTACGGTTTTTATAGCTTAACCTTGCCTCTGGGTCAATACACCTTGGTGTTTTCTTCCTCGGGATACAAAAAAATAGAGCGTTCGATTCAAATTTCAGCCACAGCTCAAACCTTGAATTTAGAATTATCGCCTGCTTCACAGGAATTGGCAGAGGTCATTGTGAAGGCACGTGCGAATGACGAAAACGTGAAGGGGATTGAGATGTCTGTTAATAAGGTAGATATTAAGACGATTCGTAAGATTCCAGCCCTTTTAGGAGAGGTTGATTTAGTGAGAGCCATTCAATTATTGCCTGGTGTCTCTACGGTAGGTGAGGGTGCTTCTGGATTTAATGTGCGAGGGGGCGGTGTGGATCAGAACTTAGTCCTATTAGATGATGCGCCGGTCTATAATTCATCTCACTTGTTTGGCTTTTTCTCGGTTTTCAATCCGGATGCGGTAAAGGATGTGAAATTGTTCAAAGGTGGTATTCCATCGATGTATGGTGGGCGCGCCTCTTCGATTTTAGATGTGAAGATGAAGGAGGGGAATGCAAAGAAATTAGAAGTGAATGGAGGTATTGGAGTGATTTTTTCTCGTTTATCCATCGAAGCTCCGATTGTGAAGGATAAGGCTTCGTTCATTGTGGCGGCGCGTCGTTCCTATATTGATATTCTGGCGAAGCCGTTTTTAACAGGTAATAATGCGAATGCCTCGTTTAATTTTTATGATTTGACGGCCAAAGTCAACTATACTATTAACTCGAAAAATACTGTCTTCATGTCAGGCTATTTTGGTCGGGATGTCTTCGGAACAGGTTTTGGCTTTGATTGGGGTAATACGACGCTAACGACTCGCTGGAACCACGTTTTTTCAAATAAATTATTCTTGAATGCGACCGCTTTCTACAGTAATTACGATTACATGTTGGATTCAGATATTGAAAATAAGAGACCAAATGACGCCTTTAAATGGACTTCCAATATCGTTAATTTAAGTATCAAGCCTGATTTTACCTATTATGTAAGACCAGACAATACGATCACTTTTGGAGGTCAATTGCTGACTTATGATTTTACGCCAGGAAAAGCGAATGCTACTTCGAATGGAGAAAAACGTGAATTTGGACAAGCAGATAAAAAAGGCTTGGAAGCTTCTGCTTATGTGGGCCATGATTGGAAATTGAGTAATCGAGTGGCCATTCAATACGGCGTTCGTTATTCAAATTATGATTATAGGAGTGCGAATGGAGAATATTATGACCGAATTCCCGTGGCGCTAAGTACAGAAAATCCCTCGGGCTATGCGTTAAAGATTAATCAAATCGATCCTGAAGCAACTGTAGCTACCTACGGAAACTGGGAGCCTCGTTTTGCCATGAATGTAACGGCAAACGAATCGACCTCTCTGAAATGGAGTTATAATCGCTTGGTTCAATATATTCACTTAATGTCGAATACGGCGGCATCCACTCCGTTGGACGTCTGGACGTCTTCTACGAATAATATCAAGCCACAAATTGTGGACCAGGTGGCGATGGGTGTGTTTAAGAATTTTGGCCCAGATGGAAATAATTATGAATCGTCGATTGAAGTCTATTACAAGGATATGCAAAATCAAATTGATTATGCGGATCGGGCGAACTTATTCTTAAACCCCTATTTTGAGAAAGACTTACTATTTGGGAAGGGTAGAGCCTATGGAATCGAATTCTATTTAAAGAAGAATGTAGGTAAATTAACGGGTTGGGCAAGTTATACCTTAGCGAGAACAGAACGTAAAATTGAGGGCTTATCGAATAATGAATGGTATGCGAATCGCTACGATCGCACTCATACCCTAAATCTAGTGGGTCAATACGCACTTTCAGATAAATGGTCGTTTGGAGCCAATTTTGCCTATATTACCGGCGTTCCTTACACGATTCCTGTTCAAAAATATGTGTTTGATGGGATTGCCTATCCGCAAACGATTCCAGGAACACGTGGAAATGTGCGGGTGCCTGATTACCATCGTTTAGATATTTCCGCCACGAAGAAGAATAAAAAAGCGCTTTTCGGAAAGGGAAGCTCTGAATGGGTGTTCTCGGTGTACAATGCCTACAACCGTAAGAATCCATTCTCTATTTATACGCGTCCTAATGAAGATAATGCCGTCCAAACCGAGGCCGTTCAATTATCCATCATCGGGTCTTTTGTTCCAGCAGTTACTTATAATTTCTCCTTTTAAGATGAAGCAAATCCTAGCCCTTTTAGTATTGGTGTTTTTGAGTTCATGCGAGGAAGTGGTGAACTTACCTAGTCCTGCTTCGGATCACTTCTTTGTGGTGGAAGCACAGCTGACGAATCAGAAAACTGCTCAAAAAATAATTCTCTCACAATCGCAAGACTACTTCGATCAAACGAGCGCACCTAAAATAACGGGTGCACAAGTAGTCGTTTCAGACACCCTAGGCAATCGATTTACCTTTACAGAGAAAGTCGCTCAAAGCGGTATTTATGTCTGGGAACCGAGTGTGAATCAGCCTAGTATCGGAAATGTCGGAACTACATTTACCTTAAACGTAAAATGGCAGAATGAGCAAATCACGGCAAAGGCGAAGATGAACCGCGTACCAGTTATTGATTCCCTTTTATATGAATACGACGAAGCCACTGGCCGTCAATCTGCTTCTGATAGCCCTAAGAATGGATATGACGCTCAATTTTACGCGCGTGATTTACGTGGGCCAGGCGATTGTTATCGCGTGAAGACCTTTAAAAATGGGCAATTATTAAATGACCCTGCTAATTTAACCTTAGTATATGATGCGGGCTTTCAAAAAGGAGCCATGACGGATGGGCTATTATTTATTCTTCCGATTCGCCGATCCATTTCCCCCCAATTATACTTGGAGAATGATAAGATACGTGTAGAGGTTTGGTCTATTTCAGAAGATGAATTTAACTTCTATTCACAGGCTCGATTGGAATTAAATAATGCGGGATTATTCTCTAGACCTGCAGCTAATATTCCGACCAACATCAAGAACCTAAATGCGACCTCGAAGTGGCAAGGCACAGGATGGTTTGGGGTTTCAGCCGTGAGTTCGTTCGAAACGGTAGTAGATCCTAAAAAGGCGAGAAAAGGACTGAAGTAATTATTCGAAATTGAAAATTAAGCTAATTGTGTGCGAGTTCAATTGGCTTAATTTTGAATAACTAGAAGTCGATCCAGGAGGGACAAATAAATTATTTAGTCCGTGTGAAATACGAATCTCTGGGGAGAATTTGAAGAAACGATAGAAACGCTCGAATCCAATTCCATATTCTAAAGAGAGCTCAGAGGTATTTGCTGTCACAGCCGTATTCTTTTTCTTCACATTCGCCTCCAACCCTAGCTTTAAACCGGATAGCAAATACATGCGGTGGTTTTGGCGACGGACAGAACGGAATTTCAATAACATCGGAATTTCTAACCAAGTGGATTCTCTTGAGATCAGGTCTTCGTTCGCAAATTGAATTTGACGATCGTATAAGGCAATATTTAATCCTGATTTTACTTCTACGTGCTTGCTTAAAGCATAATTAACGATTCCGCCTATTTGGAAGCCGAAGGTTTTAGGAGAGGTTAAGGAAAGCGGTTCCCCAGTCACATCGTTCACTAATACACTTGGGAATCCGTTTGCATAATAATTGCTACCCGTTAAGCCAAACATAAATCCGAAATGCACCGGTTTTTCATCATAAAACTCATCGTGCAATTGAATGTACTTCTTTCCTTGTCCTAGGGCAGTAAATCCCAAAAGAAAAGCAAGGATAAAACCGATTAGAGGTGCTTTTTTCACGCGTTTTTAGCTTTTTTATGTCCTAGATAGATAGAGCAAATACCACCAGTCATCGGAATCCATTTCGTATCAACAAATCCACATTCCTCATAAATTTTCAAGAAATCTTTGCCATCTGGAAAAGCTTGAACAGATTCAGGAAGGTAGGTATAAGCTGCTGGGTCTTTGGAAATTAGTTTTCCTAAAACAGGTAGGCAAAATTTCGAATAAAACGTATATAATTGCTTCATAGGGAAGCTCTTCGGATTCGAGAATTCTAAAATCAAGCAATGGCCTCCCGGTTTTAACACGCGGTTCATTTCTTTTAAGCCTTTGTCTAAGGTCTCATAATTTCTCACCCCAAAACTAACGGTAATAGCATCAAAACTATTGTCTGAAAACGGGATTTTTTCTGAGTCCCCTTTCTGCAACGTGATGATTTTATCGTAGCCTAATTTCTTGATTTTTTCCACTCCGAAAGAAAGCATGCCTTCTGAGATGTCAATACCTACGATTTTTTCTGGCTTAATTTTAAGCGCTTCGATGGCGAAATCACCTGTACCGGTGGCGATATCAAGAATGGATTTGATTCCCTTGTTTTGTAATAATTTGATGGCTTTTTTACGCCAAATAATATCAATCCCACCACTCAATAGATGATTCAGAAAATCATATTTGTGGGAGATGGAATTGAACATGTCTGCGACTTGTTCTTTTTTTCCTTTGGACTGATTCTTGTAAGGGACTACCATAATTTTAGCGGATTGGTTATGAACTAAACAAGTTCAATAAGCCAATGTTTCATAAAATTACCAAAAAATTCGGTTAAATCGCGCTCATGTGGAAAACACTCACCATGACCCACATGATGACAAAGCTAATCACGAGTGAAATATTCACCAATGACGCGGCGAGTGGCGTGTTTAAGTTTAACTCATCTGAATACGTAATCACTGTCATACCTACGGGTAAGATTAGGCAAAGCATTAACAAGTTCCTAAAGCCTAATTCGAACGGCAACACATAAAAACAGATGCCACCGATCAGAAAGCCCATGACATAACGCAGGCTCAGAACCTGGAAAACACGGAAATAGGACTTTTTCGACAAGCGAATGCTAAAATAAATGCCCATTAACAATAAGACGATAGGCTTATTTCCAGCGGCAATGGTTGAGATAATATCTAAAGCAAAAACGGGAAATTTTAGCTGTAACACATTAACTAAGACGCCTAAGACCATGGCCTGTAAGGGAGGAAGCGAAATAATGCGTTTGAAAATATGAGCTGCGATATTATCTTTTTTAGGGCCTCTGCTGAAGTAGTTCCCCATGCCATAGTTCACGAAAAAATTGACAACTGAATTTCCGAGGTCAAACATGATGGCATAGGTTAAACCCTGAATCCCAAAAATTCCTTCAATCAGCGGATAAGCAAAGATGCCTAGATTAAATCCAGCACTCCCGATGGTCATCACCCCTCGATTTTCGGGCTCCGTCTGCTTGAAAAGATGAAAAGCTAAAAAGGATAAAAACATCCCGAATAGCATGGCGATCAGCGGCAGGTAGATTAAATCCCAGGTTATATTCACCCGAATCATCGTCGAAAATACCAGGGCTGGAAAGGTGGTGTGCATTAAGAATTTTGACAGTGATTTTCCGTCGTGTTCCTGGATGAAACCGGCGCTTTTTAACGCATATCCGATGAATATGATGCACAAAGCAGAGCCGAAAACGATATTAGGACCTGTCATCTATTCAGGTTTTGGGAGGGTTATACGGAAGGTCGAACCTTTATTAATCTCCGTTGATTTCAACACTAATTTACCTTGATGGTAATTTTCAATGATCCGTTTAGCCAAGGTTAATCCCAAACCCCATCCCCGTTTTTTTGTCGAGAAGCCTGGGGAGAAGATTTTGGAGGTATTACTTGCTAAAATACCTTTTCCGGTATCTGATATATCGATGTGAATCACCTGATTCTTTCCTTCTTTTAATTCAATCCGCAGCTGACCCTGGCCACCCATCGCATCTACTCCATTTTTGCAAATGTTCTCAATTACCCATTCAAACAGGTATTTATTCAAATTCGCCACTTGATTCACTGCAAGGGAGGAATGTATTTCGATGGTGACTTTGGACGAAATACGAATTTTCAAATAGCTAATAAATTGCTGAATAACGGCCTCTATATCCTCTAACTTCAATACCGGCGTAGATCCAATATTCGAAAAACGGGTAGTAATAGTCTCCAAACGCTGAATATCCTTCGATAATTCCACCACAATATCCGGATTGATGTGTGGCTCGTTCCGCAATAATTCCACCCAGGCAGTCAATGATGAAAGAGGTGTTCCTAATTGGTGAGCGGTTTCTTTCGCAAGACCCACCCAAACGCGATTCTGCTCCGCCCGCCTAGAATACGAAAGAAATATATAGCCGAGAAAGCCGATAATCAGCACGACTAATAATTGAGAAAGGGGATAGTAGCGCAATAATTTCAGCAATTTCGAATTACCGTAATAGATATATTCTTTTTGAAAACCCATGTCCATTTCGATGGGCTGGTTGTTTTCCGCAATAATCTCTTGCAGCTTCTGCCTTAAAATCTCTTGTTTTTTCTCGGTAGAAAGCGTCTCCTGAATGGGAATATTGATGGAATTCAAGTGACCAGAACCATCTTTCCAAATCACAGGGATGGTATTGTTCTCATTGATTTTCTTAATTCGCTCGAAAAAGAAATTGATATCGGCGTTATTATCACTGGTCAGCGCATAGC
The DNA here is from genome assembly GCF_045310505.1 of Aquirufa novilacunae. Taxonomy (NCBI): domain Bacteria; kingdom Pseudomonadati; phylum Bacteroidota; class Cytophagia; order Cytophagales; family Flectobacillaceae; genus Aquirufa; species Aquirufa novilacunae. Next base: position 931,854 of record NZ_JBEWZG010000001.1, on the reverse strand, counting down.
GAATGGTCTCCGCATATAACTCAATCTGTTGCTTTTCCCGTTCCTCCAGCTTGGTTACCAAGCCATCAGTGAAGTACAAAGAGAAGCCCGCCATCACCACGCTAACCGCAAAAAAGGCTACTTTCAACCAGGTGTCCCGGTTATAAAAGGCTAAAGGCAAGGAAAATTCTTTGAAAATCATAATTATCTCAACCCTAAAAAGAGTGCGTTCATCACAAATTACCTACCGTTTATCCAATTTCCCAAATAAATTTTCTAAGGTACTTTGCATTACATAGTACCTTGTCTATATTTGCATTGCCAAATTAAACAAATAACCCATGGATATTGAAAATGCCAAGGTGCAAATGAGGAAGGGAATACTTGAATTCTGCATCCTTAAAATTATCTCAAAAGGGGAGGTCTATGCCTCTACCATGTTAGCTGAGTTAACTTCTGCGAAGATTATGGTCGTGGAAGGTACGCTTTATCCCTTATTAACTCGCTTAAAAAATGCGGGCTTTTTAGACTACCGTTGGGTCGAATCTGCCTCCGGACCGCCTAGGAAATATTATTTATTAACAGAAAAAGGACAGGAGTTTTTAGCTGAAATGTCCGAAACATGGGACGAATTGCAGTCCTCCGTTAACCAAATCTCAAACGCTTCCTTACAGGCATAACGAAAACACACATGAAAAAGACTTTATCAATTAACATTGCTGGATTTGTCTTCCACATCGAAGAGGACGCCTACGCTACTTTAGATGCCTACTTAAAATCCATTCATGCGTATTTCGCGTCATTCGAGGGATCGAAGGAGATTATCGCTGATATTGAATCGAGTATTGCGGAGAAGTTTTGGAACATCAGAGAAACAGAGAAAACTGAGGCCATTTCCCAGGCGCACGTGGATGCCTTGATTGCTTCTTTAGGAACCATTGCAGATTTCAAGCAAGTGGAAGAGGAAGAAGACAAGAAGGAAGGCTATACAGCCCCTAAATCTGAGGAGGGTCCTAAGGTTTTCCGCCGTGACATCACTCGCAAAAAACTAGGCGGTGTAGCAGCAGGAATTGCCCGCTATTTTCAGATAGATCCGATCTGGGTTCGCCTGGTTTTATTAGCCTTATTAAGCGCTAGCTTCCCTTTATTTCATTTGGGAAATATTATATTCTGGGCCTATATTATTCTTTGGGCAGCCATTCCGGGTGAATTAAATCCAGATGACGATAAATCGTATCGTAAGTTTTATCGTGATCCAGAGAAAAAAGTGATCGGTGGTGTGATGGCAGGTATCGCGGCCTATACGGGTTGGGATGTGGGTTTATTGCGCGTGATAGCGGTTTTATCGGTTGGATTATTTGGGTCGGGTGTGATTGCTTATCTAGTTATTTTAGCCATTACACCTGAGGCTAAAACGATGAAGGATAAGATGGAGATGACCGGTGAGCCGATTACCTTGGAAAATATTGAGAACAACATTAAGAAGAGTATTCAGCCGAATGAGACAGAAGAAAATGCTTTAACGAAGGTATTATTGTTCCCTTTCCGTATTGCTGCGACTGTTTTCGGTGCCTTGAAAGGCCCTTTGAATATTATTCGTTGGGTCGTTCAAATCTTCGTGGGAATCATTTTGTTGATTTTAGGTATTGCTTTTATCGTTGCTTTGGTGGGCATATGCCTGTTTGGATTTACGGGGATTGATCAAGGACAATTCGTTCATATGGGACCATTGCCACTTTATTTAATATCGAAAGATTTGCCTATCTGGGCGATACCTGCCTTGGTCTTGGCCTTCTTACCTGTTTTCGTTTCAATTGCTATCGCAGGAGCTTCCTTACTAGCAAATCGTAAATTTTACAATAAGACTTATAAGATTGCTTCGACGACGATGATGATTGTGGGTTGGGTGGGTTTATTCGCTGCGGCAGCTTTCTATGGCCGTAACTTCCAACGCTCTGCATCTTACAATCAAGTGAAGGATATCGCGGTCTCAGATTCGACTACCTATGTGTTAGATATCGATAAAAAAGATAACGAGACGATCTGGCAGATGATGTTAGGGGAGAAAGTGGAAGAGTTGGGCTTTGAATTTGAAGACGATGAAGATAACCACGATTATAACGAGGAGCGTTTTAACCGGGCAAATATCGAAATTGAAGGCTATGATGGCAAAACCATTCAGGTGATTCAATATGCGAAGTCTCAAGGTTTAACACGTAAGGAAGCGGAGTCGAATGCCAAAAAGATCAAGTACAATTACCTACAAAAAGGGAAAGACTTACGTTTTGATACGCATTTTGGTCTTTCGGATGCCCGTTTTAGAGCACAACGCTTAAAAGTGAAGATTATGATTCCGTATGGTAAATCTTTCTCTATGACGCGTGATTTTGCTTATTACATGGACAATGTGTTAGAAGGTGGTTATTTCCACGAAGAAGGCCAAGATTTATTCATTGGGTCCCTGTGGACATTCTCTGCTGACAAAGGCTTGATTTGCCTAAATCGGGTTCCGCATACGGACGAAGAGTCGAAAGATGAAGACTTCTCCGATGAAAAAGTAGGTTTCACCATCACGAAGGATTTGCAAAATTTTACTTCCATTCAAGGTTTGAATACGGAGTCATCGCAAATCAAAATCACGCGGGGAGATCTTCATAAGATTACGTACAAGGGTAATCAGGCCTTAGAAAGTTCGGTTCACGTGGAAAACAACGTATTAATCGTGGACAAAATTCAACCGGGTATCCAGGTGGAGATTGTGGTGCCGGAATTAACTAAGGTGGAATTAGGCGGTAATGCAAGTACCGAAATCGAAGGATTTACGTCTTCCACTTTCGATGTAGTTTTACGCGGATTTCACTCATTAACGCTTAAAGGTGGGGGTGATCAATTAAATGCGGCTCTATTTGATTCGGCTGAATTAGTTGCACCTGATTTTGCAGTTAGCAAGGCCTACGTGACTTTGGATAAATATGCTAAGATAGAGGTAAATGCGTCGAAATACGTACAAGGTAAAAAATACGATAGCTCATCCTTCGTTAATAAAGCGAGCGCCGGTGTGAGTTATAAATGGAACGTGATTAAATAACATGCAACCTTTTTTAACAGGCCTGCATCTAGCAACAAATTAAAAATTCTATGAAAAAAATTCTGTCTTTATTCGCCGCCCTAGTAATTGTATTTAGTTCGTTCGCAGATCCTGCGATTGTGACTAAAAAATTCAAAGTAGCTAATTTTAAATCCATTGAAGTAGGGAGTGCCTTCGAAGTGCATGTCCATAAAGGCAATTTCTACGCTGTTTCTGTCACAGGAAAAGAAAGTGATATAGATGAATTAGAAGTGAACTCATCTGCTGGTAAATTGGAAATTTCGTATGAGGAGAAGTGGAAATGGAGCTGGAATAATAACCGTTCCAAAATGGTCATCAATATTACCCTTCCTCGATTAAGTGCGGGAGATTTCTCTGGTGCCTGCAAAGTGGATTTGCAAGGATTTACAAATGAGGAGGAAATGTCACTTGTTTTTTCGGGGGCCTCTAAGGGCTTGATCGAAGGCTTACATGCAGATAAGTTGAAAATTGAATTAAGCGGTGCCTCAGATTGCAAAATCACGGGTCACACGGATTATTTAAAAGTGGAAGCTTCTGGCGCGAGTCACTTGAAAGCCTTGGATTTCTTCGCTCGCAATGTCGACGTGGAAGCCTCAGGAGCTAGCAGCGCACAATTACATGTACAGAAATCCTTAAAAGTAGACGCATCAGGTGCATCGCACGTGAAGTACAAAGGAAGTCCAGTGATTAGTAAAGATCTATCTGGAGCTGCTTCGTTGCACCAGGTTAATTAAATATTTTCTCACCTGCCTCTATGCGAATAGGGAGGGTGTTTTCCGCGGGAGGAATGGGACAGGCGAAATCTTTGTTGTAGGCACAATAGGGATTATAGGCCAGATTAAAGTCCACCCGCAACCGATTGTTTTTTACATTTGTTAGGGGTAAATCTAAAAAACGTCCGCCTCCATAGGTTTCTGTGGGGGCGGTTTTGTCTTTAAAGGGGAGAAAGAAATTGCCGTCTTCGTGCTGGTATAATTTTAATTTCAGGGTGAAGCTTTTAAATTCCGCCTGAATGAATCCAAAAAAAATCAACTTTTCTGTCGTTCCATCCGTCATTTTCAATTCTACCGTTTCGGCTTTCTCCGCTTTTTCTAGCACAAAGTCCACGATGTATTCTTTGTTAAAGGGATAATAGTTTAGTCCTTTAAAGGCGGCTTTATCTTTGATGGGGGATTCGTCTGAGTTACGAAAGTTTTCGTCCTTATCGCTTCGGATTTTCGCCACATCTGCTCCCGTTTCGTCTACGGGTTTAGCACTCGGAATGCTTAAATAGGCGAGAATCGCGATGACCGGAATCAGAAAGAGGAACCATTTGTTGAATTTCATCGGAATGGGTGTAATTTTGAGTACACAAAAATAGTAATTAAATCAGATGTTTACAGGTATTGTAGAGGCGATGGGTTCGCTAGTAAAGCAGGAAGGAAAGGGGACGAATGTAGAATTTTGGTTCACCTCTCCATTTACGCAGGAATTAAAAGTGGATCAATCCCTAGCACACAATGGGGTTTGTCTAACGGTCGTGGAAATTCAAGGCGAACAATACCGGGTGACAGCTATCGATGAAACTTTGCAAAAAACGAACCTAGGAGATTTGCAAATAGGCCAAAAAGTAAACCTAGAACGCTGCATGGCAGCAAATGCTCGTTTTGATGGGCATATTGTTCAAGGCCACGTGGATTTGACTGGACTTTGTACTGAAATAGTTGATCAGAATGGAAGCTGGGAATACCGCTTTAGCTATCCCAAAAGCAGTGGACATGTAACCGTCGAAAAAGGATCGATTTGTGTGAATGGAACTAGTTTAACGGTGGTGGATTCGCAAGATGACTCTTTTACCGTTTGTATCATTCCTTATACCTACGAACACACCGTTTTTCATCAACTAAAAATAGGGGATCGCGTAAACTTGGAATTCGATATTCTAGGTAAGTATATTAAGAAATTAATGCAGCGATAGCCTTATTCACTTTTTCAAAGCCAAAACGCTTCCAAGCGATTTCTTTCTGATCTTGAATCTCTTTCAGTCCTAAATTACCGATGCTTCCTAAGTGCGAGTGATTGATCTCTCGTGTACTTCCGTCGAAAGCACCCTCTTCGATCTTTTTACCCACAATTTGGTAGGCCTCGCGGAATGGAATTCCTTGAACGACTAATTTATTTACTTCCTCTACCGAGAATAATAAATCGTATTTCGAGTCCACTAAGAGGTCTTTCTTCACCTTCATGTGGCTGACCATATAATGCGTGATCTCTAAACCGTCTAAAATTTCCTCGATGGCCGGCATCAGTAATTCCTTCGTTAATTGGAATTCGCGGTGATAACCAGATGGCAAATTGCTGGTTAATAATTGCAATTGGTTAGGCAAGGCCTTTAATTTATTGGCTTTTCCTCTGAGCAATTCGGCAACGTCTGGGTTCTTTTTGTGTGGCATGATCGAGCTGCCAGTCGTTAAGGAGCTTGGTAGTTCGATGAAACCGAAGTTTTGGGAATTGTACAAACACACGTCCATCGCTAATTTGCTCAGCGTGGTCGCGATCTGTGCGATGGCTGTTAAGACATATAATTCGGTCTTTCCACGCGATAATTGAGCATTAACTACGTTCACGTGTGGCGATTCGAAGCCTAATAATTCCGTCGTATATTTTCTGTCCAAAGGAAACGAAGAGCCATATCCTGCGCCAGAACCCAGTGGATTCTTGTTCGCCAAACGGAAGGCCGCCTCCAATAATTCAATGTCCTCTACCAGGCTTTCCGCATAAGCTCCGAACCAAAGTCCGAAAGAAGACGGCATCGCAATCTGCAAGTGCGTGTAACCAGGTAATAAATCGTTTTTGTGCGCTTCGCTTTTGGCGATTAATAAATCAAATAAGCGCTCCACGGAATCCGCAATTTGCTGGATTTCTGCCCGCATGAATAACTTTAAATCCACTAAAACTTGGTCGTTTCTGGAACGTCCCGCATGGATTTTCTTACCTTGATCGCCTAATTTTTGTGTTAATAAGTACTCGATTTGGGAGTGGACATCTTCCATTCCGTCTTCGATCGTGAAATTTCCGGCATCGATTTGGGCATAAATGGCCTTCAATTCAGCGCAAAGAGGTCCTAATTCTTCCGCACCTAAAAGCCCTACTTTTTCTAGCATCGTGATGTGAGCCAGGGAACCCAGCACATCATAGCGCGCTAATTGCAAGTCATACACGGGGTCATTCCCAATCGTGAATTTCTCGATTTTAGCGTCTGTCGTCTGATTTTCTTTTTGCCAAAGTTTTGCCACAATCTTAAATGCTTAGGGTTGTTAGTAGATTTTGATAGGTTTGGATGCCCTGTTTTAGTTCATCCAAGAAGATATATTCGTCTGCCGTATGTGATCTACCGGAGTGTCCGGGACCGATTTTGACAGAAGGTATCGTTAATAAAGCTTGATCAGAAAGGGTAGGGGAACCGAATAAAGAAATGCCTAATTCTTTAGCCGCTTGAACAAGTGGATGCGTTTCCTCCATTTTGCTGGAATGTAAGCGCATTGACCGCGGAGTTAATTCCGCTTGAACGATGGTTTTCAATTCAGCTAAGACCTCTTCTAAAGAATAACATTCGTTTACCCGGCAATCAATCACGAAATCACACACATCAGGAACCACATTATGTTGTTTACCTGCATTGATGACAGTAACCGTTGTTTTTACAGGTCCTAAAAGCTCGGAAACCTTTGCAAACGAATGGTTTTGGATGTTTTGGATATCTTCCAAAGCTAAATAAATCGCATTCACCCCCTCATTTCTCGCCGCATGTCCGGCAATTCCTTTCACTTGTGCATCCACTACCATTAATCCTTTTTCAGCAATGGCCATGGTACAATCCGTAGGTTCACCTACGATCGCGAAATCGATGTGCGGTAATTCACCTGAATTCAAAAGGGCCTCTATTCCACCCGTTCCGGAGATTTCCTCTTCGGCGGTGGCAGCTACCACTAAGTTGAATCCTAGATTCTCTTCGGAATAAAAAGATACAAAGGTGGCAATCAAGCAAACTAAACTAGCGCCTGCATCATTCGATCCTAATCCAATCAGTTTATCTTCTTGCTCCGTTGCTTTGAATGGATCAAAGGTCCAGGAAGCATTTGCTTTCACCGTATCGTGGTGAGAGTTCAATAGAATCGTTGGTTTCGATGCATCGAAATGCAAATTAGAAGCCCAGATATTATTCCCTATACGTTTCGTAGGAATGCTCTGCGTTGCAAAAAAATCTTCCAAAATCTGCGCCGTTCCCTGCTCCTCCTTACTCAACGAAGGGCAAGCTATTAGCTGAGCTAATAGGTCTTTTGCGGCTAGAAATTGAGATTCCTGGTACATATTAGGCACTTATTTTAGTTCCAATCTCTGCTTTTTGCAGATTATCCGCATGGCACAATCTCACTACGGAAACGCCGGCAGAGATGGCCTTTAAAGCATTTTCTAATTTGGGAATCATCCCCGCAGAGACAATGCCTTTTTCTTTTAGGTCTTGAAAAGAAGCTGGGTTGATCGACGAAACAACAGAATCATCATCTGCAGGATCTAATAATACGCCTTTCTTCTCAAAACAATAGGTTAGTGTCACATCGTAGGCTGAACTGAGGGCAATGGCTAAAGCCTGTGCCATCGTATCCGCATTCGTATTCAACAATTGACCGGATGCATCCGCCGTGATGGGAGCGAAGACCGGTGAAAAACCGGCTGCTAACAACCCCGAAAGCGATGACGCATTCACGTGAATGATATCACCCACAAAACCATAATCGATAGGCTGTGCGGCTCTTTTCTTAGAAACAACGAATCCACCGTCAGGTCCAGATAAACCTAGGCTATTGCAGGAAATGGCCTGCAAGTCTGCCACGATGGATTTATTAATCCAGCCGGCATATACCATGGTGACGATCCGAAGACTCTCTTCGTTTGTTACTCGTCTGCCTTCGATCAGTTGACTCTCTATTCCCATAGATGCTGCCATTTGAGTGGCAATCTTGCCACCGCCATGCACGAGAATTTTAGGACCTTCAAGAGAAGCAAAATCTGTCAAAAAGCTAGCCAAAGCGCTCTGATTGTCGATGACATTCCCGCCTATTTTGACTACTTGAAGATTTTGCTTTGAAGACATATTAGAATAAATAAGGGCTTTCTGTTCTCATTAAGGTTAAGATCATCTCCTTTAAAACGACCTGTGCCGCCCAAACCCGGTTCCCAGCTTGCTGGATCACAATCGAGTTAGGAGAATCAATGACTTCATCTGCCACGACTAAATTCCGTCTTACAGGAAGGCAGTGCATAAATTTGGCATTATTAGTTACGCTCATTTTAGCTGCATCGACCATCCAAGCTGGATCGGAAGAAAGGATCTTTCCGTAGTCCTGGTAGGATGACCAATTCTTCGCATAAATGAAGTCAGCGCCTTCGTATGCCTCCTTCGGGTCGTAACAAATCTTCGCGTTACCTACGAATTCAGGAGCTAATTCATAGCCTTTCGGATGGGCAATCGTGAAGTCCACGTCTGCGTGATTCATCCATTCAGAGAAGGAATTAGGCACACATTGGGGCAATGCTTTCACGTGAGGTGCCCAAGTCAAAACGACTTTAGGACGCGCCACCGTTTTATATTCGTTGATGGTAATTAAGTCTGTCAGGGATTGCAATGGATGGCGAGTCGCCGATTCCAAGCTAATTAACGGCTTACCCGTATATTTTAAAAATTGATTTAATACCTGTTCGCTGTAGTCTAATTCCCGATCTACTAGACCTGGGAAGCTGCGAACACCGACGATATCGCAATATGAGCCCACTACAGCGGCGGCTTCTGAAATATGTTCCGCCTTATCACCATTCATGATAACGCCTTCGTTCATTTCTAATTGCCAAGAATCTGCCCCTACATTCATAATCATCACCTCCATTCCGAGGTTTTGAGCGGCTTTTTGGGTAGATAAACGGGTACGTAAACTCGAGTTGAAGAATAATAAACCGAGGGTACGGTTTTTCCCAATATGCTTATCAGCATAGGGTGTCTTCTTCATCAACAAAGCTTCGTTGACTAAGTTTTGGATATTGTACGCGTCCTTTACGGAGGTGAAATTTTGCATGTGTTCAGCTGTCTAACATTGGCAATTCAGTAAAATTACTGAAAAAGATCAGTAACGACGGCGTTCCCAGGTGAAAACTTGTAGGGGTATTTCGAGCGGGAGTGTTTTCTCTCCCGTTTTTTGGAACTTATTTTTTTCCAAAACACGTTGCGATCCCGCATTATCCACCGGAGTCTCCGCGCGTAAAACTTGCAAGCCAGCATCTTGAAAGGCCCATTCGGTCAAAGCTTGTGCCGCTTCTGTGGCGATTCCTTGGCCTCTGAATTTCTGATCGAGTGCATATCCGATTTCGCTAGTGCCTTCGTCATCGGGTAAGCCAGCTAAGCCGATTCCCCCCACAGAGCAGGACGAGGATTTGAGGATTATTTCCCAATTTGTGTACCAATAGTAATCCAGTGGAAATTTTGCCGTTTGTGGGATCCAAAAATCCCGCAAGGCCAGCAAGGTTTCTTGTTCATAGAACAATTCCAATTCCCAGGGGTTATGCTGTAGATCTAGCATTTTTTCCAGATCTTTGCGCCCTGAATTTTGCCAAACCAGCAAGTGCTGCTGTTGAAGCGGGATCAAAGTTAGCCGAGGAGTCTGGAGTTTGAATGACATATTGGACTACAAATTACCCATTTTGGTCGCAAAAAAGAAGGCCTTTAACTAGAATGAACAAATTTTGCATCCGTTAATGGAAGCAATAAACAACAAACAATGAAAAAAATTATCAGCTTACTCGCACTGATTACCTTATCAGTATCAGCTATCGCACAAATTCCAGGTGGGATGGGTGGTTTCGGTGCAGCGCCTAAGAAAGAAACGATTATCCCAGGTACGGCTCAAGCAGCACCGAAAGGAAGTGCAAAAATCATCGGATTTCTATTAGATTCAACCGATTCAAAGCCAGTGGAATTCGCCACTTTGGCCTTAATTAATACAAAAACAAACAAGCCAGTCGATGGAACTGTTGCGGACGGCGTGGGTAAATTCACCTTGAATAAAGTCGCAGTAGGTTCCTATAAAATCGTTGTTTCCTTTATCGGATACGATAGCAAAACGGTTTTTGTTAACATCACGGAGAAAAATGACGACCGCGATTTAGGGGTAATCAAATTGCAACAAAGTTCTAAAATGCTTTCTGAAGTGACGGTGGAAGGTCAGCGTGCTTTAATTGAAGAGCGCGTGGATCGTACGGTGTATAACGCAGAAAAAGATGCTTCTAATAAAGGGGGAGATGCGACAGATGTGTTGAAAAAAGTGCCGATGCTTTCTGTGGATTTAGATGGTAATCCATCACTTCGCGGATCTACCAGTGTTCGAGTTTTAATTAACAACAAGCCATCCACCATTATGGCGTCTAGTATTGCAGATGCGTTGAGACAAATTCCGGCGGATATGATCAAAACCGTAGAGGTAATTACTTCACCTTCAGCAAAGTATGATGCAGAAGGTTCAGCGGGTATCATTAATATCGTGACGAAAAAGAATACTTTGCAAGGTTTGACTTTATCTTTTGATTCTTCAGCCGGTGTCAGAGGTTCTAATTTATCCCTAAACGGTAATTTTAGAAATAAGAACTGGGGATTGTCATTGGGTGGTTTTGGACGTTCTGAGTACAATGTGAATGGTAAATTCGAAAGCACGCAATTAACGCAGAACATGGGCGTGGAGACGCGTAACGTGCAGACAGCTGAATCGAGAAGAGAAGGTTTGTTTGGAAATTACCAATTGGGTTTTGATTGGGACATCAATAAATACAATTCGATTACAGCTAGTACACGTTTTGGTTTACGTAATGGAAATAACTGGCAAGACGGCTTGCAACAAATTAGAAATGGGGTGCTTACTTCTCTACGTAATACGAACTCGTTAGATGAGTCTGCAAACGTGGACATTAACGTGGATTATACCCATACATTTGAAAAACCACAAAAGGAATTTTCGATCTTATCGATGTACAGTCGCAATAACCGCTCAAATGATTTTTATAATTTGATCTTGAATCCCAAGTCGACGATGTCGGAGATTTTGAGTTCCATTAAGAATGAGAATGGTTCGTATAATGAGGAGGCTACCTTCCAATTAGATTACCAGACGCCGATAGCTAAAAATCAAATGTTGGAGTTTGGATCTAAAGGTATTGTGCGTAATGTGACCTCTGATTATACTTCCTATACGGCAGGTAGTAATGGGGTATACACCCAAGTCAATTCGGCTATTTTGCCTTCTAACGTATTTGATTATAATCAAAATATTCTTAGTTCTTACGGTTCTTACACGGTAACAACAAAAAATAAGTGGAGTATTAAGACGGGTGCTCGTTATGAATATACCGACATCTCGGCTAGCTTTTCGAAAAAAGAGGGTCAAAATACGGTAATTCCAGCTTACGGTGTACTTGTTCCTAGCTTTAACATGTCGAAGACATTCAAGTCAGGTACTTGGAGATTTAGCTATAACCGCCGTATTCAACGTCCTGGTATTCAGAACTTGAATCCGAACGTGAACGCGACCAACCCTTTAAATATCTCGACGGGTAATCCTAATTTAGCGCCAGAATACACGAATAATTACGAGGTGTCTTACAGTAAGTTCATCAAGCAGACATACATCTCGACTTCATTTTTCATGAGAAATACGACGGGTGCGATAAATGTAATCAGAGAGGTATTTGGTGATACGGTAAAGACAACATCTCGTAATATTGGAAATGAAGATGCCTTTGGGATGAACATTAACCTGAACGTGAATCTATCGAATAAATTGATGATCGGTGGTGGCGGTGACTTGTCTTACTTAGTATTAGCAAATAATGTAGCTGATCCACTTTTAAATGCAAGAAATGAAGGTCTTCAAACGAACTTCCGTGTGTTTGGTAATTACAACATTGGAAATGGTTGGGGAGCGCAAGTATTCTCTTTCTACCGGGTGAACCAAATTCAATTGCAAGGTTCTCAAGGCGGATTCGGAATCTATAGCTTGAGCTTTAAGAAGGACTTTAAGAATAAGAAGGGAAGCATTGGTTTTGGGGCAGAGAACTTCTTGACGCCTAATGGCTTTATTATTCGCAACGAGACGAAAACGGCGACGATCAACCAGGTAAGTGAGAATACCTTGAGAAATATGAACTTCAAGATCAACTTCTCTTACCGTATTGGTAAGATGTCATTCGGTCCTACGAAGAAGAAGAAATCAGTGAATAATGATGATACGAAAGGCGAAGGTGGTGATGCAGCTCCAGCACCTGTTCAACCAATGGGTATGCCAGGCATGCGTATGGGTGGTGGAGGCGGTGGCTTCGGTGGTCCACGTTAATCTACATTAGGATACAGGAAGGAAGGGAATCAGCAATGGTTCCCTTTTTTATTTGCTACGTTCGATCGTATAGCTAATCAAGTCGCCCAGCGAGTTGCGGTACTCGGATGCAGGGAAGCTGGCTAAGATGGCTCTGGCTTCTTCCGCAATCTCGTTCATCTTTTGGCTTGCGTAGGCTAGGCCTCCCGTTGATTTAACAAAGTCAATGACCTCGCGTACTTTATTTGAATCTTCGGACTCCTTTTTGATGATTTGTATGATGCGATTCTTCGTGGAGCTATCGGTGTTTTGAAGGGCATAGATCAGTGGAAGCGTCATCTTTTTCTCTTTGATGTCGATTCCCAAAGGTTTCCCAATTTCCGCATCTCCGTAATCAAACAAGTCATCCTTAATTTGAAAGGCGATACCCACTTTCTCCCCAAACAAACGCGCTTTCTCGACCATTTCCGCATCTGCTCCAGCTGATTGAAATCCGACTGCGCAGCAAGCAGCAATCAGAGTCGCTGTTTTCTTGGTAATGATATCGAAATAGACCTCTTCCGTGATGTCTAGTTTTCTCGCTTTCTCAATTTGCAATAATTCGCCCTCTGACATTTCGCGCACCGCGGTAGAAACGGATTTTAATAAATCAAAATCTTCGTGCTCGACAGATAGTAATAGGCCTTTGGATAATAAATAATCCCCCACTAAAACGGCGATTTTATTCTTCCAGATGGCGTTGATGGAAAAGAATCCTCTTCGGTAATTCGAATCGTCTACGACGTCATCGTGAACGAGCGTAGCGGTGTGTAATAATTCAATTAAGGCAGCGCCTCTGAAGGTTTTCTCTGATATTTCACCCATACATCCCGCCGTTAAAAAAACGAACATCGGACGCATCTGTTTTCCCTTCCTTTGGACAATATAATGCATGATGGTGTCTAGCAACATCACTTTTGTCTTCATGAACGATTTAAACTTCCCTTCGAATGCTTTCATCGAATCATCGATGGGAGCTTGAATAGAAGAGATGGAGTAAGGCATGGGGATTGTTTAGGCCAGTAAATTGCGTAAATTTAAACAGAATTGTGGATAAAAAGGTAATATGAGCAAGATTTTAGTCTTAGCAGGAGGATCTGTAAAAGGGGCCTTTCAGGCTGGGGTCATTAAAGCACTTTTTGAGAAAGGATATCAGCCAGATGCCATTTATGGTGTGTCAGCTGGGAGTTTGAATGCTGCGTATTTGGTGAATCAGTTTGGGCACCAAGTTCATGAGGGAATTCCGATTTCTTATCCGCAAGCAGCACAAGATTTATGGGATTTTTGGGAGACGCGCATTACGCATCCTAAAAGTCTATCTAAGCCCTTTAACATTTTCGAATTAGGCTGGACTGCTTTGACCAAGAAGTTCAAAGGCCTCGTGGACACAACTCCTCTCCGCCATCTCTTGACAGATGTCTTAAGCATTCGTAATCTTCAGCTAAGTCCTGTGGGATTAAAAGTGGGGGCTGTGAATGTGATTGAAGGAGCGATGCATTACGTGGATCCTAGTTTTGAGGATTTTACAGAATACTTACTAGCTTCATCTGCCGTACCAATTTTGATGCCGGTTGTCAAAATTCAGGGGCAGAAGCGTAAATCCTATTTAGATGGTGGTTTACGCGATGTGGCACCCTTGCAGAAAGCTATTCAAGATGGTGCGACTGAGGTAGTCGTGATTGCCTGCCACACGGAGATGATCGATGGAGGAGATTTTGATTCTGGTGATTTGTTAGCCCTAGTAGATCGGGTGATGGATATTGCGGTCAATGAGATTTTAAATGCGGATCTTCGCCTGCAGCGATCAGAAGTTAAATTAACGATTATTCGACCTTTACATCCCTTGAGCATCGATATTCAGCGTTTTACGAAAATGGATATTCGTCGGATGCTAGAGATGGGTTACGCACAAGGATTACAAGCATAAAAAAAGCCTCGAATTTCGAGGCTTTCCTTTTTAAACTGACATGATGTCTTTCTCTTTTTCGTTGAAGATCTGGTCGATCTTCGCGATATAGGCATCTGTTTTCTTTTGGATCTTATCTTCTGCTTCTTTGATCGAATCTTCCGAAACGCCGTCGCCCTTTAATTTCTTAATGCTATTGTTTCCGTCTTGACGCGCATTACGGATATTGATTTTAGCTACTTCAATCTCTTGTTTTACGCGCTTAACTAAATCTCGGCGACGCTCTTCCGTTAATGGAGGAATCGAAAGACGAATAATTTCACCGTCATTCATTGGATTTAAACCTAAGCTAGAATTACGAATAGACTTTTCGATTTCACCAAAAATACCTTTCTCAAAAGGTTTGATCGCGATCGTACGCGCATCCGGTGTTGTAATTGAGGCAGCACCTGAAATCGGTGTTTGCATGCCATAGTAATCGATGGTTAGGCCATCTAACATCGATGTGTGCGCCTTTCCTGCTCTAATTTTAGATAATTCAATGTTTAAGTGCTTGATCGCACCGTCCATGGTTTCGACAGTCGCGTCAATGTAGAATTCAATTTCTTCCATTTTTCAATTAGCTAATTAATGTACCTACGTCCTCACCTGAAACTAAGGCCGCTAAATTCCCCTCTTTGTTCATATCGAATACGATAATGGGAACATTATTTTCTTGGCATAAGGTAAATGCCGTTGTATCCATAATTTTTAACCCTTTCGAGATTGCCTCCGTAAAGCTTAAATTCGTGTAGCGAGTAGCTGATGCATCTTTTTCTGGGTCAGCCGTGTAAACACCGTCTACACGCGTGCCCTTTAAAACCACATCTGCTTCGATTTCAATCGCTCTTAGTGAGGCAGTTGAATCCGTCGTAAAATACGGGTTACCCGTTCCTGCTCCGAAGATCACGATACGTCCTTTTTCTAAGTGACGCATCGCACGGCGGCGGATAAATGGTTCGCAAACGGCTTCGACCTTGATTGCGGTCATCATGCGGGTATATAATCCTTGTTTTTCCAAAGAAGCCTGAACAGCCATCCCGTTAATTACGGTCGCTAACATGCCCATGTAATCACCTTGCACTCGGTCGATTCCGGCTTTGGCAGCACTCGCACCACGGAAGATGTTTCCTCCGCCGATCACGATCGCTACTTCCACGCCTAAATCATGCACTTTTTTAATTTCAGCGGCATATTGACCTAAAATGGTTGGGTCAATCACCTCTCCATCGGTCGAAAGAGATTCGCCTGAAAGTTTAAGTAAAATGCGTTTGTATTTAGGTTCTTTCATGAGGGGATCGTTTATGTCGATTTTGTGCGATGCAAATTTAGGAAAAATCTAGGTCTAGGCAAGGTTTTCGTCCTTCGCTTGTGGTAATTTATACCAAGGCAAATAGGGATGCGCATGGTGCTCAAAATGATAGCCAAAAAAGTAGCAGGAAATAAAGGCCCACACATGGTTTCTACTCTGACTTCTAGATTGCTGTTTGTTATCCGGCGCATGTTCCCCTCGGTGTGGTAAGTAAGTTCCAAAAATGAATAACTGGAGCGTACTTAAGATAGCCGGAAGCTCCCAAAACAAAATCAAATTCCACATGGGGAACCAAATTTTCAACACATTATAAGTAATCGCCATGGCCAGCACTTGCTTCCAGGTCACATATTGCCAAATAAATTTGAACCACCACAGCAAAAATGACCCCTGGTGCACGTCAGGATCTCCTTCCGTATTCACATGCGCGTGGTGCAGGTGGTGCTTCGCTCGCAAGGTGCTGTAATCATTAAAGGCAAAAAGAATCGTGCAGAAACGTCCAATCGCATGATTTAGACGTGGATTTTCTGCATAAACAACCCCATGAATGGCGTCGTGCGAAGTGATAAATAATCCCGTATATAAATGGGTTTGTATCAGAATCGAAAGGTAAACAAAAGGGTCTGACCAGCTGAAATCGACCTGTATCCAATAGGCTAAATTAGCGGACCACAAAGAGATCAACACCACTGCCCAAATAATTCCCTGAAATTTAGTTACTTTGTCCATACTTTGGCCAGCTAAGCCCGGCACCTATATGACCTCAAAACTATGAAAATTGTTCCAGCATTTTTGCTTTTTATTTTGTCTTTTAGCCTGACGGCACAATCAACGTCCACTTATTGCAATCCCATGAACTTGGATTATGGGTTTACTCCCATTCCCAATTTCTCTGAACAGGGGCGTCACAGAGCCACTGCGGACCCCGTTATCTCCTACTTTCAAGGGAAATATTATCTTTTTTCAACGAATCAGTGGGGCTATTGGTGGAGCAACGACATGCTAAAATGGAACTTTGTGTCGCGCCGATTCTTACAGCCTTACCATAAAGTCTATGATGAATTGTGTGCACCAGCTACACTCACCTTAGGGGATAGTTTATTAGTGATTGGATCGACCTATGCGAAGGATTTTACGTTATGGTATTCCCAAAAACCAGAAACCGACACCTGGAAAGAGGCCGTACACGCCTTCACGGCTGGAGCTTGGGATCCGGCTTTCTTTTTAGACGATGATAACCGCCTGTATTTATACCACGGATCGAGCAATTTCTACCCGATGTATGGTCAGGAATTAGATCGCAAAACGCTGCAACCGATCGGTGAACGTAAAGATTTGATTAAGCTGAATGATGAGGTGCATGGATGGGAGCGTTTTGGGGAATACCAAGACAATACGTTCTTAAAACCGTTTATGGAAGGGGCCTGGATGAATAAGTACAAAGGCAAATATTATTTGCAATATGGTGCGCCAGGAACTGAATTCTCTGCTTATGGAGATGGGGTGTATACTTCAGATCATCCGATGGGGCCATTTACCTACCAGTCACATAATCCATTCTCGTTTAAACCAGGCGGATTTACGCGCGGGGCTGGGCATGGGGCTACTTTTGAGGGAGAGTTTGGCAATTGGTGGCATGTGTCTACGATTACAATTGCGGTGAAGAATAGTTTTGAGCGTCGCTTGGGGCTTTGGCCTACCTATTTTGATAAAGACGGTATTCTTTATACGAATACAGCTTATGGGGATTATCCGCATCGAATGCCGACGAAAAAAGTCGATGTTCCTTCTGAATTATTTACGGGCTGGATGCTGTTGAATTACAATAAACCAGTGCGCGTTTCCTCTAGTTTGCCAGGTTATTCGGCGAATTTTGCGGTGGATGAGCAGATGAGGACCTATTGGTCTGCAGCTTCGAATAAAAAGGGCGAGTTTATTGAAACAGATCTAGGCGATGTTTCCACCTTGAAGGCTTTGCAGATAAACTATGCGGATCAAGATGTGGATTCAAGTTTTTTAGGAAAGATGAATGGGATTTACCACCAATACCAGGTGTTCGGAAGTAAGGATGGTAAAAACTGGCAGCTGATTATCGATAAGTCTAAAAACAAGACAGATATCCCGCATGATTATGTAGAGCTTCCACATTCGGTGGAGGTGCGGTACTTAAAATTGGTGAATCACCATATGGCGGCAGGTAAATTCGCGATTTCGGGGATTCGTGCTTTTGGTTTTGGCCATGGAGCAAAACCGGGTGTCATCAAGGATCTATTGGTCTTGCGTGGGGAACACGATTCTCGAAGTGCTTGGTTAAAGTGGGGCCATGATCCGAAAGCTACGGGATACGTTATCTACTCTGGAATTGCCCCCGATAAAATGTACACGTCGGTGCAGGTTTTTGGGACTAATGAGTATTATTTCAAATCCATGGACCGAGGAAAGACCTATTATTTCCAAATCGAAGCCTTCAATGAAAATGGCATAGGAACTCGTGGGCCTATGATTGAATCAAAATCAAGCCTTTGATCGATTGATTTCATATACCCCAATGAGCAGGACGATCATCGCAATAAATTGCGAAAGGTAGACTTGTTCGCCGTCAAAAACGCCCCAACCCACAGCCACAATCGGAATGATGTAGGTCACGGAACTAGCGACAATGGCATTGGTCCATTTAATCAACTGATTGAACAAGACCATGGCAATCGCGGAGCCGAAAACGCCCAAAGAACAAGCCGCTAAAAAGGGCCACCATTCAATGGGTTGAGCGAAAAATCCGGTGGAGCCTAATAATATCAGCGATAAAGGTCCGATCGCCATAAAAATACCTGACGTAGAAGTGAAGGGATTTAATCCGGATAATTTGGTCTTAATGATATGTAAATTAATCCCATACAAGAAAGTGGCTAACACCACCCAAAGCGCATGGTAATTAAAATCGATATGGAATCCTTCGCCACCCACGATTAAGCCAAAACAGCCAGCGATACCTAACACAATACCCAGTATTTGGCGCCATTGAAAGCCTTGTTTGAATAGTAAAATTCCTACGATTAGCGTAAACAAAGGTGTAAAGGCGTTTAACATGCCAGACAAGGCTGAAGTCAAATGCTTTCCCGCGATTGAAAAGAGGATAGCAGGCAATAAATTACCCGTCAAGCCAGCTAATAAAAAGCTCTTCCAATGTTCTTTCTTCACCTCGTGTCTTTGTTTTAAAAACACCGGAATAAAGAAGATAAAGGCGGCAAAAATGCGTAACGCACCTACTTGAGGAGAGCTATAATAAACTAAACTTTTCTTCACTAAAATGAAGGAACTTCCCCAAATCAATGAAAGGGCCACAAAGGCTAAAATGACAAGTACTACGGGGGATTTTTGTTTGTTTTCCATTAGGCTGGTAAGGGTTCTCCAGCGTAATGCGCTGAGATTTCATTCAGGATCTCTTTGATTTCCTCAAATTCGTAGCTAGTAACTAAGCGGGTTCTAAACGGTTTGAAGTGATCCATTCCGCGGAAATAATTCGCATAATGCCGTCTCATTTCGACGATACCCCCGTGATTTCCCTTCCAGCGGATGGAGAAATCGAGGTGATCTAAACAAACCTGCAAGCGTTGTTGCAAGGTAGGAGGCGCTAAGTGCTCTCCAGTGGCTAAATAATGTTTTATCTCGTTGAAAATCCAAGGATATCCGATCGAAGCGCGGCCTATCATAATGCCATCCACTTCGTAGCGATCGCGGTATTCTTTCGCTTTCTCCGGAGAATCGATATCGCCATTGCCCAAAATCGGAATCTTAATCCGTGGATTATTCTTCACTTTCGATATCAATTCCCAATCCGCAGCCCCCTTGTACATCTGTACGCGTGTTCTGCCATGAATAGTCAAAGCCTGTATACCAATATCCTGCAGGCGTTCCGCCACCTCCTCAATATTTTTCGTAGAATCATCCCAGCCTAAACGCGTTTTAACGGTTACTGGCAAGTGTGTGGCATCCACCACTGCTTTGGTCATGGAGACCATTTTAGGGATATCCTGCAGTAAAGCAGCACCAGCGCCTTTGCAGGCCACTTGTTTTACTGGGCAACCGTAATTGATATCGATTAAGTCCGGGCCAGCCTTGGTCGCAATTTCTGCACAAGCAGCCATGGTTTCGATGGAACTACCAAAAAGTTGAATCCCAATCGGTCTTTCGTATTCAAATATATCGAGCTTTTGTACGCTCTTCGCCGCATCTCGTATGAGGCCCTCAGAAGAAATAAACTCGGTGTACATCAAATCAGCCCCGTTCGCCTTACAGACCGCGCGGAAAGGCGGATCAGACACGTCCTCCATGGGGGCTAAAAGTAATGGGAATGAGCCTAGCTCGATGTTACCTATCTTTACCATTCTGATTAAAAATTCCGTAAATTTACGAGCATTATGGTAGATAACAATTTTCAGGGCCCCGAACGTTACGTGGGATTGCTGTCCAAAATTTTAATTTTATTCGGATTTTTCCTTTTGGGAGGCTTTATTGGCCAATTCATTGGTCTTTTATCCGTGGTATTAATTATTGGTTTTCCTACTCAGGATGTCAATCAATTCCAGAAATCAGTCTTGGATTTCATGGCCCACCCCCAAAGTTATGAGGGAGCTTTCAGAGCCATGATGGCCTTGCAATGGTTTTCTGCGCTATTTACCTTCGTAGCGAGTTCTTGGGCCTATTTGCGTTGGTCAGAAAAGCGGGATTTAAATTCTCTTTCGGAGGGTCCTACACCCGATTACCGTATTTTTCTTTGGTCTATTATTACGATTTTAGTGGGAATGCCGTTCTTGGAGTACCTTATTCAATGGAACGAATCCCTTGTGTTGCCGGCTGGTTTTGAGGAAACGGAGAAGTGGATGCGGGCATCGGAGACTCAATTAGCAGAATTAACGAAGTTTTTAGTGGACTTCCACAGTCCGATGGACTTTGCGATTGGACTTGCGGTGATTGCAGGTTTAGCTGCTTTAGGGGAGGAATTATTCTTCAGAGGTGTGTTGCAATCTTTATTTGAGCGCTATATTGGAAATCACCACGTGGCAATTTGGTTGTCTGCAGGGATTTTTAGTTTTATTCATTTTCAATTTTTTGGATTCTTTCCACGCCTATTTTTAGGCGCCTTTTTTGGTTATTTATATGTGTGGAATCGCAACATTTGGATTCCGATTGTGGCGCATTTATTTAATAATGGCTGGACGCTGACCATGCAATATATGTACCAGCAAAAGCAAATAGCTGTTGATCCGGAGAAATTAGGGGAAATAACTCCTTGGTGGTCCGTTGTCATTTCCGCTGCTTTGGTGGTGTTTTATATTCGCCGTTTACACGGCATGCGTTTAGAAAAATAACGATATGGGTTTAAGAGAGATGTCTAATTTGCAACAACGCGTGATCGCAGCCATCGTGGCGGTACCGTTTTTGCTATTTTGTGTGCTGTTTAGCGATTATACCTTTTTGGGTTTATTTCTCTTAATCGGAGTAGCGGCTCAGTTAGAGTTTTATAAATTAGTAGGTAGCATTAGCGATAATTTACCCCTTACTTTTTACGGAACATTTTGCGGAGTAGTCCTTCATTTATTGACCTTTTTTATCGAAAAAGGGGAGATCGCTTATTCGAATTATTATATCCTTTCGCCCTTATTGGCGCTCATTTTCTTCATCAAGTTGTACAAGGCAAATGATGAAAAACCCTTCAAAAACATCGCCTATACCTTCCTTGGTATTATTTATGTGGCCTTGCCTTTTGCCTTATTAACTGTTTTAGCCTTTATCCAAAACGAAACCTATGATCCCCAGATCGTCCTAGGTTGCCTTTTCTTGTTGTGGGCTAGTGATTCTGGGGCCTATTTTGCGGGGACGAAGTTTGGTAAAACGAAATTATTCGAACGTGTTTCCCCTAAGAAATCTTGGGAGGGAAGTATCGGTGGCCTAATTGCCGCGATGATTGTGGCCTATGTTTTGTCTATTTATTATACCAATTTTGAGTCATGGCAATGGTTTGGTATCGGTGTGATTATTGTGGTGGCAGGAACATACGGCGATTTAGTGGAGTCTTTATTCAAGCGCAGTATTAATATCAAAGATTCAGCAGATACGATTCCAGGTCATGGGGGCTTTTTGGATCGATTCGATGGCTTACTATTATCAATTCCTTTCATCATTACGTTCTTGAAATTATTCCCCAAACACTAAGCTTTAACAGGCTTTAACATGGGTGAAATTTATTTTTTTATAACTTCGGTTTCGAAATGAAACATGCGATGCGATTTCTGGGAATACTGTTGCTGAGTCTCCTGTCTTGGACAGCCTTCTCACAAGGGCAAGACAAAACGGTCTTATTCCAAGGACGTGTGGTGGCATCATCGAATGCGGAGTTCCTTCCTTTGGCCTATATTTTTAATCCACAAGCCGGTCGTGGTGCCCTGAGTGATAATTTCGGTCAAGTGGACATGTATGTTTTTCCGGGGGATAGCCTAGTGATTTCCTACATCGGCTATAAGAAAAAGTACTATATCGTTCCGCGTGATACCGAATTAGTGCACCAGGTGATCATTCCGATGGAAGAGATGACCACGATGTTGCGCGATGTGAAGGTGTTCCCTCATTCGAGCGAAGAGGAATTTAAGCAGGCCTTTTTAGCGATGGAATTACGCAATAAGAAAGAGCGAGATAATGCGCGAGATAACCTGGAGCAGTCTAAATTAAATGTGTTTGCGATGCAGGCGGGCATGGGAGCATCGTCTAATTTTAGGAATTTCTCTGATATGATGATTTCATCCCAAGCGAATAAGAATTTCTTCAGTAGTCCCATGCTGGCTTTGACAAATCCATTTGCGTGGATTAACTTTATTAAATCCGTGAAAAATGGGGATTTGAAGCGTAAGGATTACCAAAAAGCCTACGAATTACTTCCGAAGGAAAACATCAATCGCCAATTGTTTTTACGCAATTTGAAATCCAATTAGGGCTAACATTCTACCTGTGGTTCCTGCTTCTTTTCGGTGAGAAAAATAATCGGCATTGTTCTCTACGGTGCAGGCTGAATCAATTTCAATTTGCTGGATTCCCAATCTACTTAATTGAGCCGCATTAGAAGCTTTTAAGTCCACGTGCCATTTGCTAGCTTTTCGTGTTTTAAAATCCTCCGCAAAATGTGCCGCTACTTCATCGCCCACTTCAAAATGAGTTTGACTAATACAGGGGCCTATGTAGGCCAAAATATCCGCCGGATTCGATCCTCTATTCTCAATCATCCGTAACGCTGTTTTCTCCACGATTCCAGCTACCGTACCTTTCCAACCCGCATGAATTGCCGCGCAAACGCGGGTAACCGGATCAGCTAATAATATGGGTGTGCAATCCGCGATTCCCACACCGGCAAAAACGCCAGGCTGTACGGAAACCATCGCATCAAAGCCTGATTGATATCCTGGACGTCCTGTCACCCAAATTTTATCCCCATGGACCTGGTAGGATCGCGCTAAATCGCTAGGAGAAATGCCTAAGTCAGCGCAGAAAATAGAAAGATTTTGTTCGATGATTTCGGGTGAATCATCTGTGTGCACGCCTAAATTTAAGGAAGAATAGGGAGCCTCACTTACACCTCCGTGGCGGGTGCTAACACCCGCCACGAGGTTAGGAATTGATTGAAAAATACGGGGTCTGGCGACACGATTAGGCGTCATAACTCAAACCGTATTGTTTTAAAACTTCATCTGGAACACCATTCCATTGGTTCGGCGTATTTCCTTTGTACTCTAAGTCTGCTATACCGATTTTCGAAGTGTAGAAACCTGTGGCAGTCAAATTACGCATTAAAGTGAAAAACGACTCACCTTGCGTTAAATGCTTTGGCGTTTTGCCGGGATACGCGATATCGTCTACGATATTGATGCGTTGAGCAGGGGTGATTTCAGTGAAATTTTTCTGGAATCGTTTGTTTGATTCGACATCTAACCAACGTAATCCACCGCGCATCGGCGTCTTAAATTCAGGTTTGTCCTTCACGATAAACTCGATGAAGGCGGTTACGCCTGATTGAGAGGCACTGCCAGATTTTTTGTCCGCTGGGATTATGATATCAGATAGGATCGTAATGGTCGCTAATTCGTGCGCATTCAAGAATATTTCCGCTTTTAGTGCGGCTTCTTGTTCTGCTTCCTCTTGGGTACGGCCATTCGGTCTTTTAACCGGAACTTTTCCTAATTCTAAATTCTCAATCGCTTTTTCATCGGGATTGAAAACGGCTAAGCCCAGTGAACTTAAGCCCATATTTTTTAAATAGTCTCTTCTTTTCATCTTACAGGTTGCCTTTTTTGCGTTGATCGATAATGTATTCGGAGGTACGAAGGGATAACGCTAGAATCGTCCAAGTAGCGTTTTTATCTCCTTGAGAAACGAATGGTGCCGCATCTGCTACGAACAAGTTTTTCACGTCGTGAGCTTGGCAATTCGAGTTTAATACTGAAGTATTTTTATCGTTACCCATACGCGCCGTTCCTACTTCGTGAATGATGCGACCTGGATCTGCTAGACCATAATTGCTGTCAGCACCAGGTTTTTTGCCTAAAGCCTCTCCACCCATCGAGTGAATGATTTCTTCAAAAGTATCCTGCATGTGTTTGGCCTGCTTCACTTCATAATCGCTCCATTTATAGTGGAAACGTAAAACAGGAATACCAAATTTATCTACCACATTCGGGTCAATTTCGCAGTAATTATCTTCGCGAGGAACGGGTTCTCCTCGACCCGCAAAACCCACATAAGCACCATAGAAACGACGGTAATCCTCTTTCAAGGTCGCACCGTATCCACCTGCTGCTTTTTTAATGCCATCTCGGTTGAAGTTTTCGCGCCCGTTCAAGCCTTCGATTCCCCAGCCAAAACCATAGTTAGGCATACCCATACCTCCACCGTACTCGATGTGGTATCCACGTGGGAAATCTAATTTAGCGTTATCTAACCACCAAGGTGTATACACGTGCATGCCACCTACACCATCTTCATTGTAGCGCTTGCGATCGAATAGAGAGGGAATGATGGCTGAGCGTGATGCTCCCGTAGAGTCATTGATGTATTTACCCACAACACCGCTGGAATTCGCGATACCGTTCGGGAAACGAGCACTTTTTGAATTCAATAATAAACGCGCCGTTTCACCAGCAGAAGCTGCTAAAACAACGATTTTCCCTTTGACAGAATATTCCATCATCGTGCCAGTATGCACATAAGAAACACCCGTTGCTAAGCCTGTAATTGGATCTGTCATTACTTCACGCGCCATGGCGAATGGAAGTAAGGTAGTATTACCTGTTTGGACAGCTGGTTTTACTAAAACCGATGACGACGAAAAATCTGCGTAAGCTGAACAACCGCGGTTACACTGGCCGCAATAAAAACAAGATCCACGCTCGTTATTGATCGGCTTAGTTAGCATCGACATACGCGACGGGTAAGTCGGAATGCCTAAAGCTTTATTCGCCTTTTTAATCATTAATTCATGTAGACGAGGCTTTGGAGGAGGCAAGAAATAACCATCTGGATCATTTCTTAGGCCTTCATTTGTCCCAAAAACCCCAATCATTTTGTCCACCTTATCGTAATAAGGCTTCATATCATCATAACCGATAGGCCAGTCATCGCCAAGACCATCGATACTTTTCCGTTTAAAATCATCTGGACCAAAACGCAAGGAAATACGGCCCCAGTGGTTCGTACGACCACCTACCATCCGAGAACGAAACCAATCGAACTTCGTGCCGTTTTTGCGAGTATAAGGTTCACCTTCAATGTCCCAGCCGCCATAAGCCGCATCAAAATCCCCGAAATTACGTAGCGAACTACTCGCTCCTCGGCGGAGAGATTCGTAAGGCCATTTCATTTGGGTCATATCTTTCGGGTCTGCCGGGTCAAAAGGCTGTCCAGCCTCCAGGATGCAAACTTTAGCGCCAGCTTTAGCTAAGGTGTGAGCCGCCATACCGCCACCTGCACCGGAACCCACGATCACTACATCGAAAACCTCTTGTTGAGATTTAATGTAAATTGAGGAATTAATCATTTTGTTAATCTGGTTTAGAGAAATCAAAAATAGAAAATTTGGTTTATTTTTGTCTTTAATAGAAAAGAAATATTTGGCACGGAAAGCAGACAACGGAGAGGAGCCATTGAAAAAAGGGGAAACTCCACTTTCAAGGCAGTTTAATCAAATCAAGGCGAAATACCCTGGGGCTATTTTATTGTTCCGGGTGGGGGATTTTTATGAGACCTTTGGCCAAGATGCGGTGAAAGCTTCGAAAATTTTGGGCATTGTTCTGACGCGTCGTAATAACGGCAACGCGGATGCCGAATTAGCCGGTTTTCCACACCATTCCTTGGATACCTACTTACCTAAATTAGTTCGCGCGGGTGAACGTGTGGCGATTTGTGATCAATTAGAGGACCCTGCGACCGTGAAGGGGATTGTGAAGCGTGGGGTGACTGAATTAGTGACACCTGGTGTGTCGTTTAACGACCAAGTATTAGATAATAAGCGCAATAATTATGTGGCTGCGATTTCTTTAGATGAGAAGTCCTCTACCTATGGAATTGCCCTTTTAGATATATCTACAGGCGAGTTTATGTGCTCTCAAGGCCCATTAGCCTATATTCAGAAGTTAGTCCAAAGTTTCTTGCCGGCCGAGATTTTGTATCCCAAAAAGCATAGAAACGCCTTCATAGATG
This sequence comes from Aquirufa novilacunae, assembly GCF_045310505.1. NCBI lineage: Bacteria > Pseudomonadati > Bacteroidota > Cytophagia > Cytophagales > Flectobacillaceae > Aquirufa > Aquirufa novilacunae. The sequence goes on along the minus strand of NZ_JBEWZG010000001.1, from coordinate 905,341 downwards.
CCTTCGGTGAGCAATTTCACAGCTTCACCATGGAGGAGTGGATTTTTACTCACGAATTCACGTATCCACTTTTAACACAGCATTTTAAGACCAAAAACCTAAAAGGATTTGGTATCGAAAATAGTCCGCTAGGCATCATTTCTGCCGGTGTTATTTTACATTATTTAGCGGAAACCGAACACCGCGCCATCGGTCATATTTCCTTCATACAGCGAATTGAAGAGGATAAATATGTCTGGTTAGATCGTTTTACGATTCGAAATTTGGAATTAATTCATCCCACACAAGAGGGGGGAGTTCCTTTGATTTCGCTCATCGATCAGACTTTGACTGCGATGGGTGGTCGTTTGCTTCGTAAATGGTTAGTATTGCCTTTAAAAGAGTTGAAAACCATTGAGCAAAGACAAGAGGGTGTCGCAGGTTTATTAGTCTCTTCGAGTTTATTAGATCAGGTTTCGGACTTATTAAAACCGATTGGCGATGTGGAGCGAATGATTTCCAAAGTCGCCGCCGGTCGCATCAATCCCCGCGAATTGAATGCCTTGAAAAAGGCTTTGCAGCAGATTCCGGAGATTAAAACACTTTTATCAGCATCCACATCGCCAAGTCTCTCAGGTCTTGCGGCCAGTTTAGATTCTTGCACGGAATTAGTGGAAAAAATTGACACGATTTTGCGCGAAGACCCGCCGGTGCTCATGCACCAAGGCGGCATGATAAAGAGTGGGTATTTAGCGGAATTAGACGAATTGCACGGACTTTCGAGTTCGGGCAAGAACTTTTTAGCGGATATCCAAAAACGTGAAATTGAACGCACAGGAATTACCTCGCTGAAGGTCTCTTATAACAAGGTCTTTGGGTATTATTTGGAAGTAACAAACGCGCACAAAGATCGCGTGCCACCCGAATGGATTCGCAAGCAGACATTGGTGAATGCAGAGCGTTATATCACGGAAGAATTGAAGGTGTACGAAGAAAAGATTCTTAGTGCAGAAGATAAAATCTCAGTGATTGAATTCCGCTTATTCCAAGAATTAGTGGCTTCGGCTTTGAGCTATATCACTCAGATTCAGCAGAATGCGCTTGGCATTGCAACTTTGGACGTCTTAGCCTCCTTTGCTACGGTGGCGAAGAAAAACAATTATGTTCGTCCCGCTTTAAACGAAACGGAAATCATCGATATCAAAGGTGGTCGTCACCCGGTCATCGAAAAGCAATTGCCAGCGGGGGAGAATTATGTGCCTAATGACATCTATCTTGACGATAAAACGCAGCAAATTATGATGATTACAGGTCCCAATATGGCCGGTAAATCAGCCTTGTTGCGTCAAACGGCACTCATCGTTTTACTCGCCCAAATGGGTTCTTATGTGCCTGCTGAATCCGCTAACTTGGGTTTAGTGGACAAAGTGTTTACGCGTGTGGGTGCCTCTGACAACTTATCGAAAGGCGAGTCTACCTTCATGGTCGAGATGACCGAAACAGCGGCAATCCTGAATAATTTATCGTCTCGTTCGCTCGTTTTATTGGATGAAATCGGTCGTGGAACATCGACATATGACGGTGTTTCGATGGCCTGGGCGATTGCAGAACATTTGCATAATCATCCAGTTCATAAGGCCAAAACCTTATTTGCCACCCACTACCACGAATTAAACGAATTAACGCAGGACTTTCCGCGCATCCAAAACTTCCACGTTTCTGTCAAAGAAGTGGGCAATAAAATCATCTTTTTGCGCAAATTATTGCCGGGTGGAAGTGCACATAGTTTTGGTATTCATGTCGCTCAATTAGCCGGAATGCCTACTTCCTTAGTTTTACGTGCGCATGAAATCTTGCAGAATTTAGAAAAAGACCACGTCTTGGAAGACAACATCGATAAGCTAAAAGAGATGCCGAAGGCAAACTATCAGATGTCTCTTTTCGGTGCTGAAATTCCAGAGGGATTACAGAAAATCGAGGATCAACTAAAGGAGCTCGACGTGAATTCGTTGTCGCCGATCGAGGCGCTACTCAAGCTTAATGAGCTTAAAAGACTACTTTAAAGAATAGAGCACAAAGTATAAAGAATAAAGTTGGAATCCCCTGCGGGGATGATTTTGCGAAATATTTTCTTTATTCTTTTTGCTTTATTCTTTAGATGTCAGAAATTAAAAAAGAGCCTAAGCTCTTTTTTAATTTCTGACATCTAACCCCCAATTCAATTTACTCCGCAACGTCTGTAGGAAATCATCCCCGGGAATCTTGATTAGTTTCGCTGAAAAAGGGGCCTTTTTGACTTCGATTTTGAAGTGGCTGTCGATTACTTTGGAACGGGAGTCTAAAGAGATAAGGAAATTTTTGCTTCGAGAACTCACCTCAAATGTTAATACGGCAGAACTGGAAACAAGGAGTGGACGCACGTTTAAATTGTGCGGGCTCATGGGGGCAATGATGAATATATCGGAGCTAGGTATCACCAAAGGTCCACCTACGGCTAGGGAATAACCGGTAGAGCCCGTTGCGGTGGAAACGATAAGGCCATCAGCCCAATACGAATTCAAATAATTTCCGTCCACAAATGCTTTGATAGTAATCATGGAAGAGGTATCTGTTTTCATAATACCTACTTCATTTAAACCGAATCCTTTGCCATCGAAAAAGTCCATTTCAGATTCTACAGCCACAAGGCTTCTGTTTTCGATTCGGTAATTACCTTGTAAAACGGTGTCTAAGGCAGAGCTTATTTCGGGTGGCGAAAGCGTGGCTAAAAAGCCCAAGCGACCCGTATTGATACCCAAAATAGGAATTTCTCTTGGGCCTATTTGAGTTAAAGTTTCCAATAAGGTACCATCGCCACCGATACTCCAGGCCATGTCCGCAGATTCTAGTCCTTTTTCAGTAGAATAGCTGGGAACTTCAGCGACCGAAAAACCGTGCTCCAATAAATGATTTTTGAAAAAATCAGACAGGATGGGTTGGCAATTTTTGGCACAAATGTCCGCCCACATTTTTTCCATTAACGGCTTCGTTTCTGCCGAAAATGATTTCCCATGAATGGCTAATTGAACACCCATTATAAATCGATGAAACGCATTAAATGATCAAATCGATCTTGATCGACCTCTAATTGCTCCCCAAAAACAAACGCTTTTTCAATAAAAATACCGTGTCTTTCTAGGTTCGAAATGATTTTGCCAAAAGTCTCGGTTTGCACTTGTATCACCAGGATTGGTTCTTGGAAAAAACTACGCACCACAAATCCATTTTCCTCCTCTATAATTCGGATGATGGAACTTAGGCTGTCGCGGGAACTTTGGAACGGAATACGAATAATTCCTCCATTCTTCTGTTCTAAGCCTGATTTGAGTAATAAATTCCCGACTGTTGATTTAGTCAAATAGCCAGTAAACAAGCCCGAAGGATTCGTAATGGCGATCAGTTCAACAGTGGAATCGTCAAACCAGGGTAAGCTGGCTAACACATCTTCATCCTCTTCCATTTGGAAAGTAGAAAAGTGGGATTGAAGGTCAGCTATTGTTTGATCAGGAGAGATAGCCTGCGCCAGTGTTTCTTCGGTAACAAGACCAATGTATTGCTTTTTCTCTACCACCGCTAGGGCATTGATTCCGTTTGCACGAAGGGTCTTCTGGGTTTTGGACACAGAATCACTCATTCGTAACACCGGTAAATCGTAATTTAGGTGTGATAGAATTAGCATGTTAGATCGGGTTATTGTTTAACCACTCGGTAACTATTTCGTTGAATTCAGCTGGTCTTTCCATCATGGGAGCGTGGCAGCATTTGTCAATAAATTTCAAGGTCGAACCTGGAATTAATTGGTTGAATTCGTGACCCACTTCAGGAGGGGTAATGGTATCGTTTAAACCCCAAATCAATAGGGTAGGGGCCTTGATGTGAACAATATCTTTGGCCATATTGTTACGCTGTGCAGATTTCGCAATCGCGATAATACGCATCACTTTAGGGATACTATTCGTGATTTCAAAAACCTCATCGACTAATTCTTTGCTAGCCGTCTTAGGGTCATAAAACGTATATTCAACGCGTTCTTTAATGTATTCGTAATTGCCTCTTTTCGGATAAGAACCTCCCATGGAGTTTTCGAAAAGACCTGAGGAACCTGTTAAAATCAATCGCTGGATTTTTTCTGGATGGCGAAGCGTATAAATCAAGGCCACATGACCGCCCAAAGAATTTCCGATCACACTGAATTTATCTAAGCCTTTAAAGTCAACAAAGCCTTCAATAAACTCGGTCAAGCCTTCGCATCCAGCCTCTTTAATGGGCATCTCGTGGATGGGCATTAAGGGGATAATCACGCGGTAGTTAGACTTAAAGTGGTTAATCACTCCAGCCCAATTGCTCAATGCGCCAAATAATCCGTGAAGTAATAATAAGGTTTCGCCTTGTCCTTCGTCGATGTATTTGTACTCTCCTTCTGCCTTAACTAGGTACTCCATTCAGCAATTTTATATTTATAATGTGCAATTTAACAAAAAGAATGTTAAACAATTTTAATTTTGTAGAGTTTTAAAAAATATAATTTATCTATGAAACCCATCCTACTTGTTGGAGGCGGAATTGCCGGGTTGCAAGCAGCCAATATTTTACATGATAACCGCAGAGACTTCATTTTGTTTGAAAAGGAAGCACGGGTGGGTGGGCGTGTTTGCTCAATGCAAAAAGATGGATTTATTTTAGACCGTGGTTTTCAAGTATTACAAACCTCCTATCCTGAAGTTCAGCGTTCTCTAGATCTAAACGCACTTGATTTACAGTATTTTGAATCAGGTGCCATGGTACAGGATCAGGTTTTTTATAACCCTTTGCGTAAGCCGTTTGAGTTGTTTAGTTCAGATCTGCTTAGCATTCAGGATGTTTTTTCGCTGACTAGGATTTGGTTAAAGCTTCAAGGAAAGGTGGCTCCTTTAGATGGAAGCACTCAAACTACGCAGGAATTAATTGATTCTTTTTCGTTCTCAGACCGATTCAAAAATGCGTTTTTGATTCCTTTTTTTCAAGGCATTTTCCTGCAAGAAAACTTGACCCAGCCGGCCTCGCTTTTTTATTATTATTTAGATCAATTTTTGTCGGGTGATGCGGCGATTCCTGCAAAAGGAATACAGGCGATTCCAGATCAACTGGCGGTACGTTTGCCACAAGATTCGATCAGATTGAATCAAGAAATCTCTCAGGTGGATGCCACGAGCATCACACTAAGCACGGGAGAAAAGATCGAAGGCCATGCGGTCATATTGGCGGTGGATTTACCCGTTGCAGCGCGATTACTAGGACAAAAAAATCCATCCACTTTGGCCTCCAAAACCTATTATTTTTCAGCTAAAAAATCAACTCCTCAGCCGGCCTTATTAAGACTTGTGGGCGATGAACATTTATTGCATTATACCTGTTTAACGGATATTTACCCTGATTTTGCGCCCAAAGGCAAGGCATTGTATTCCGCGACGACACTACATCATAGTTCGGAAAAGGAAGTAAAAGAATCGTTAGAAAAGCAATTGCCAGGTCAGAAACTAAGTCTAGTCATGAGATTCGATATACCGCATTCCTTGCAATTAGTGGATGACTATGAAGCGGTAAAAAAAGCGGCGAATGGAATCGTTTTAGCGGGGGATTATTTGGAGTTTCCTTCCTTACAAGGTGCCTTAGCCTCAGGCAGAAAGGCGGCAGAAGAAGTTTTAGCCAAATCCTGATTTTCATCAGCGAAATGTATGTTTGATTTTTCTTACCTTTGTGTGGTTAATCAAGCCCTACATGAAAAAAATTATTCTTCTTTTCGCCGTTTTGTTCGCAGCATCATGTTCCACTTCGAACAAAGACTACCAAAAAGCGGCTGCTAATCCGGAATTTCTGATTCGTGCCGAAGTCATGTTGACGGAAAGTATCATTCATGACATTTTCGCACCTCCCGTTTCCTCTCGTATTTACATGTATGCTAGTATTGCAGGCTATGAAGCAGCGATTCATGGAGAAAAGGGCTATAAGTCTTTAGTAGGGCAAATTAATGGTTTTGAAAAAGTCGCTCAGCCGGAAAAAGGCAAGGAATATTGTTATCCATTAGCTTCTACACGTGCCTTCCTAACGGTGGGTAAGAAGTTGACTTTTGCACAAGAATTATATGAGGAGTTTGATAAAAAATTAGAAGAAGATTACAAAGCGACCGGTATTCCGGATGATGTTTATGAGCGTTCCATCGCTTTAGGGGATTCGATCGCGGAATCCGTTTTTAAATATTCAACAAAAGATAATTACAAGCAGACCCGTGGTTTCCGTTTTACGGTAACAAACGAACCAGGAACTTGGACGCCTACACCACCGGCCTACATGGATGCGGTGGAGCCTTTTTGGACAAAGATTCGCCCTGTAGGTCTAGATTCATCGGCTCAATTTCAGGCGCCTATTCCAGCTAAATTTGATTTAACACCAGGTACTCCTTATTACAAAGAGGTGATGGAATCGTATAATACCGTGAAGAATTTAACCAATGAACAGCGGGATATTGCGAATTTCTGGGATTGTAATCCCTTTAAAATGAATATCACAGGACATGCGATGTTTGCAACGAAGAAAATGTCGCCAGGAGGCCACTGGATGGGCATTGTTGGACAGGTTTCTCGTCAATTAAAGAAGTCGCACGTGCAAGTAGCTGAAGCATTTGTGCTGACATCGATGTCCATTTTCGATGGATTTATTTCGTGCTGGGATGAGAAATACCGTTCGGTAAGAATTCGTCCAGAGACGGTCATTAACAACAGTATTGATAAAAAATGGATACCGATTTTACAGACGCCTCCATTCCCGGAATACACCTCTGGACATAGTACTATTTCAAGTGCGGCGGCTACGGTATTGACGAAATTGTATGGGGATAATGTGGCCTTTAATGACTCGACGGAAATCCCCTACGGCTTACCTCCGCGTAAATTTACGTCCTTTAAGCAAGCCTCAGATGAGGCTTCTGTAAGTCGTTTGTATGGGGGAATTCACTTCCGTCCCGCGCTCGATCAAGGGGTGATTCAAGGCGATAAAGTGGCGCAATATTTGCTAAAAAAAGTGAAAACACACTAATGAAAAATGACATCACTTCTAAGGCTGATATTAAAACATTTGTAGATGCATTTTATGCTAAAATGCCCTCCGATGATATGGTTGGTAAGGTATTTATGGAAGTGATGCACGTAGATTTTTCGACACATCTCCCTAAAATGTATGATTTTTGGGAGATGTTGCTCTTTCAAGAGACGGCCTACAAAGGGGCGCCCATGAGACCTCACTTGCAGATTAACCAAATTCATCCAATAACCCCTGCGCACTTCGAAAGATGGCTTTCGATGTTTAGAGAAACGCTGCGGGATTTGTTTGAAGGACCGAAGACAGAAGAGGCGATAACGAAGGCGGAAAATATCGCTGCGACGTGGGCCTACAAATTAGATTATTTAACGAAAAACCCTGCCTAGAATGATCGTATCTACACCGGGTCGCATCTGTCTTTTTGGTGAACATCAAGATTATCTAGGTTTACCGGTGATTGCAGCGGCGATATCTAAGAGAATTCAGATAGAGGGGGATTTTAATGACACAAAAACCATTCACTTTGCATTACCTGATGTAGGAATGGAAGAGTCTTTTGAACTACACTATCCACTGGCCTACACGAAAGAACGCGATTATTTTAAGAGTGTACTGAATGTATTGCACCGGAAGGGTCATCGACTTGAAAGAGGGTTAGAACTAAGCGTTAGCGGAAATATTCCCATCAATTCTGGCACCTCCAGTTCCTCTGCCTTACTCGTTTCTTGGGTGAATTTTTTGAATGAAATCTACAATTTAGGCTATTCCCAAAAACAAGTCGGTGAGATCACGTACGAAGCGGAGGTTTTAGAATTTTCCGAGCCAGGCGGAATGATGGATCAATATTCAACGGCGGTGGGAAATGTGATTTACTTAGCCAGTGTACCTGAAATTCACATTGAAACCTATGCTAGAGAATTGGGAACCTTTGTGTTAGGGGATTCCATGGAGCCGAAAGATACCTTGGGGATCTTGAGTCATGTGAAGTTTGGGATGCTGGGAGGGATGAAAAAGATTCAAGCAAAATATCCAGAATTTAATTTAGCAACGGAAACTAGTTCAGAAAAGTATAGAGAACTATTAACCGAGGATGAGTGGGTGCTTTTGCAATCTAATATTGGTGATCGAGATTTGCTTTTAGAGGCAAAGGCCATGTTTGAGGGAAAAAACCCTTGGTCAGATGAAAAATTAGGTTCTTTATTAAACGAACATCAAGTAAATTTGCGGGAACACAAGCGAATCTCTACGCCAAAAATCGATCGAATGATAGAGAAGGCATTGGAGGCAGGAGCTTTGGGAGCTAAAATAAATGGATCAGGTGGCGGCGGATGTATGTTTGCCTATGCGCCTAAGGATCCAGAAAAAGTGGTTGCAGCCATCGAAAAAGAGGGTGGAAAGGCCTATATTATTACAGTAGATAAAGGAACAACTAAAATAAGATGAAGAAGAGATTATTGATTTTAGCGGGTGGTATGGCCTCTCGTATGAAGAAAGCTTTAGCCGAGGAGAACAGCGATCTAGACCCTAAATTAGTAGCCCAGGCGAATGCAGTGACGAAAGGGATGATCCAAGTGGGAAAGAATGGCAAGACCTTGATTGATTATCAATTATACAATGCTCACCTAGCGGGAATCGAAGAGGTGATGTTGCTTTTGCACCCTACAGACAATGTTTCTCAGGAGTATTGTGAGTCTTTAATGGCGAAAGATGCTACTTGGGGAATGACAATCGTGTTTGCTCGTCAGCAAATTGCTGCGGATCGCGAGAAACCAGCAGGAACGGCGGATGCGGTGTACCAAGCTTTATCTCAACATGCGGATTGGCAGAAAGGCCGCGTGATCGTGTGTAATTCAGATAACTTGTATTCGGTGAATGCATTGAAAACGCTTTGGGCATCCGAAGTTCCTCAGGCTTTGATTTCGTATCACCGCGACAGTTTGTTATATCCAGCTGAACGTATTTCGGCTTTTGCTTTGATTCGTACGGATGGAGAAGGCTATTTATTAGAGATTATTGAGAAGCCTACGAAGGAGCAGGCAGATGAATTGATGGCGAAGCAAGGTCGTTTAGGCGTGAGTATGAACGTTTTCGTTTTTGAGGCGAGTACATTCTTGCCTTATTTAGCGAAAACACCTTTCCATCCAGTTCGTAACGAAAAGGAATTGCCTACGTCGGTGGTGATGTTTGGCGAAGGGGAGGGTAAAGGATTCTTTGCAATTCCTTTAGCAGAGAATGTGCCTGATTTAACTTCTAAAGAGGATATTCTAGTCATGCAGAAATATTTAGAAGAAACCTATGGCGATTTTTAAAAGCTAACTAGTAAATTGGGAGTGATAACCTATTCACTCTATGACTTTATTCATTGTAATTGCAAGCCTTGGCCTTTTAGTACTGTTAATCACGTACTGGAAGGTCAATTCTTTTATAGCCTTTTTACTTGTTAGCCTTTTTGCGGGTTTTTGCCTTGGTCTGCCTTTGCCAGATATTGCTAAATCCATCCAAAAAGGATTAGGTGATACCCTCGGTTCCTTAGTCGTTATCCTTGTGCTAGGTGCGATGCTGGGTAAATTAGTGGCTAGTTCTGGTGCAGCTAAACAGATTTCGGGTACTCTAATTGATCTATTTGGTCTAAAAAACATCACCTGGGGCCTCATGTTGACAGGTTTCGTGATCGGAATTCCTTTGTTTTATAATGTGGGATTTGTCTTGATGATTCCCTTGATTTTTTCCCTCGTACATCAATACAAGATTCCACCTTTGATGGCTGGGGTTCCGATGATGGCTTCTTTATCTGTGGCGCACGGATTTTTGCCACCGCATCCTTCTCCAGCGGCATTAGTGGCGCAGTTTCACGCGAATATGGGGGAGACTTTGATGTTAGGCATTATCATAGCGATCCCGGCGATAATATTAGCGGGTCCTATTTTTGCCAAAACCTTGGCCCATCTTCCCATCAAACCACTCAAAGCCTTCGCCTCAGCCGAAATCGATGAAGCAAACCTGCCGAGCAAAACAGCTAGTTTCGTTGCCGCTTTATTCCCGGTATTCCTATTAGTAGGAACGACTATCGCGGAAGTTCAATTGCCTACCAACCCATTAGTGAAGTTAATTGCTGATCCAGCGATGGTGATGCTGATTGCCATCATAGTAGCCACCTATGTCTTAGGGATACGAATGGGGAAGAAAATCGAGGAGGTGATGAACGTCTATGGCGAAGCAGTGAAAGATGTGGCGATGATTCTCCTTATCATAGCGGGTGCAGGAACCTTGAAAGAGATTTTATTGGTTTCTGGGGTTAGCAAGGAGATTGCGAACTATTTAGGAGGACTTCCCATTCATCCTTTGGTATTGGGTTGGATGATGGCGGCGATTATTCGCGTTTGTTTGGGTTCAGCAACCATTGCGGGGCTTACTGCGGCAGGTATGATTTATCCATTAGTGGCTTCTGGATCAGTAAATGCCAACTTAATGGTATTAAGCATTGGTGCCGGTAGTTTAATGTTCTCTCATGTGAACGATACGGGCTTTTGGCTGTTCAAAGAATACTTTAATTTAACGGTGAAGGAAACTTTAAGATCGTGGTCTTTGATGGAGACTATCGTGTCGATAACGGGTCTAGCTGGCGTTATGATTTTGAATCAATTCTTGTAATTGTGCTATTGTATCAGAAAAATACAAAATTCTTATAATTCTGAGTTATAGGATTTATCAAAATATTATATGCTCAAACGGCTCATTTTCGGTATAAAATATTGATTATTCTCATTTTTCAGTCCTAATCCTCGTCTTTTATCTTGATTTTTTTGTTTGTTTATTAACATTTTGTTAATTTTCACACGATTGATTTTTTTATCAACAAATTTTTAACCCTAACTAAATGTTCATGAAAAAAAACTTACTCATGACTTTTCTGTTAACCATGCTATCGGTAGCGACTATTTTCGCTCAAGATAAAAAGGTGACAGGAAAGGTGACCTCAGCCGAGGACGGTTCTGGTCTTCCAGGTGTTACTGTTCAAATTAAAGGAACAGGTAAAGGAACTCAGTCAGATATGAATGGTAACTATTCATTATCTGTACCAAGTTCAGCTACATTAGTTTATTCTTTTGTAGGATTAAATTCAAAATCGATTGCAGTAGGTAACCAAACTGTTATTGATGTGAAATTGTCAACTGATTCTCGTCAACTATCAGAGGTAGTTGTAACAGGTACAGGTACGGCAATTGACAAGCGTTCCACAGCGATTGACGTTCAGGCGATCACTGCAAAGAACTTGCCATCAGTTCCATCCGCTTCTGTAGATCAGGCATTGATTGGTAAAATTGCAGGTGCGCAGATTTCCTCTGCAAACGGTATGCCAGGTCAGCCAGTGAACATCGTTTTACGTGGTATTAACACGATTAACCGCGGAACATCTCCGATGATCTTATTAGACGGAGTTGAATTAGGGGCTACTGATCTTAACTCGATCGATTTAAATATCATCGAGAAAGTAGAGGTTATTCAAGGTGCTGCTGCTGCAACAATCTATGGCGCGCAGGGAGCTAACGGAGTAATTCAATTATTCTCGAAAAAAGGTAAAGCAGGAAAAGTTACTATTGATATCAATTCATCGGTAATTAATTCAACTCCTTTAAACGTAGGTAACTTAAGTAAAGCGAACAAGCACGGATTTAAGACAAACGCGAATAATGAAGTAATTGGTGGTTCAGGGAATCCACTAGCATTAGATCCAGTCTACGGTGCTTATGGTGAGAATGTTATCTTAGCTTCAACAGATCCCACAACTAACATTAACAAGGCATATGATCGTAACTTGAAATACTATGATCATTTTGCTATGTTTTTTGTTCCAACGACAAACTACAATAATTCGGTAGCTATTTCTGGTGGTTCAGATAAGAGTGACTTTAGTTTATCTTTATCTAATTCAGATAATGCGGGTCCATTCAAAAATGTAGGTGGTTTAAATCGTACGAACTTAACAGCTAACTTAGGTTTCGAATTAGCGAAAGGTTTGAAATTGCGTTCAATCACGCAGTTAGTACACACAAAAAATACGATTAATGATGGAACGGGCCGTTCGATTATTTTCTCCGTATTTAACTCTCGTCCTTTTGTTGATTATGACTTTAAGGATGCGGATGGAAACTTCCCAGGTTATTTCGGTGATGCAGTGGGTGTGAATGGATACAATCCCAATGCCGTAAACTACTACACGACTACTGATGGTAAGCGTATTGATATTAGCCAAAGCATGAACTTAAACTATGAGATCAACAAGTTTGTCTCCTTAGATGCGAAGTATGGTTTGAATTACCAAACTGATCGTACAAAGTACACATACTTGAATCAAACAGGTAATAAAAACATTATGGATCAGCAATACTGGTACTATAATTACAATGGTAATGATGCAACGGGTGAGATCAACAATTATGAGTCGACTAGTTCATTCCAAAACTTAATTGGATCTGCCTTTATTAAGACAGATTTCATTCAAGACTTTGGCATTAACATTCCATTACGTACTTCTACGCAATTATCATTTGATTACCGTAATAGAGAGAATACATCATATGTCTCTTATGGTATTGGTTTGCCAAACTACACACCATACAATACGTCTCAGGCAGCGTCTACTTATGTAGCTCGTGATTACCGTGAGCCATTTATTACCTATGGTTATTTAGTGAATCAGCGTTTTGATTACGGTACTTTAGGAGGTTTCTCTGGTGGTTTCCGTACGGATTATTCGTCTGCCTTCGGTGCTGCGTCTACACCACAAACATTCCCTCGTGGAGATGCATACTTCCGCATTTCTGAGTTAGGAATTTTCAAAAACTCAGCGATTAGCACGACTTTAGAGGACTTCAAAATCCGTGCGGCCTATGGTGAGGCGGGTATTCAGCCAAGACCTTTTGATCGTTATATCACACTAAATACAGGTGTTATCGGTGCAGGAAATGCATTCTATTTCCCATTAACGCAATCTAACCCGAACTTGAACGTAGAAATTTCTAAAGAATTAGAAATTGGTACGGATATCGGTTTGAACTTAGGAAAAAATTCAGCTTGGTTAAACAATGTGAATTTCTCCGGTACGTATTGGAAGCGTTCGACAGACAACGCGATCTTTAATGTAGATGGTATCCCTTCATCAGGTATCGGTACAGTAAAAGATAATGCCTTTTCTTTAGCATCGAATGGTATTCAAGCTAGCTTAAATGCGCAGGTATATAAGGATGCGGATTGGACTTGGAACTTTACGATGAACTTTGGTAAGCAATCTTCTGAAATCACAGCCGTTCGTGGTGGTGCTGAGGTAGTTCTTACTTCTGCAGCAGGATCTACAGGTTATATCTTAAAGGCCGGAGAGAAAATCGGTCAATTGTACGGTTACTATGGTATTCATAGCTTAGATGCTAAATTACCAGATGGTACAGTAGCTATTCCAGAAGCTGACAGAGGTCTTTATACAGTAGCAAGTAACGGATGGGTTGTAAACAAAACGACTAAAGCTCCTTTCTTTTCACCAAAGCGTTATGCTTTAGGAGATCCGAATCCTGACTTTACAGCTTCATTTATCACCGATTTAGCTTACAAAGGAATTATTACCTTAAATTTGCAAGTTGATTTAGTGCAAGGCGCAGGTATTTATAACCAAACAAAAGGTTGGATGTACCGTGACGGTATCCACTCAGATTATGCGCAGCCCATCACGATCGATGGACAAACTGGAGCTTGGTCAGCATTCTACCGCGGTGTTTATGCCGCTCGCTCATTTAATGGAACGAAGAATTATTTCTATGAAGATGGTTCTTTCGCCCGTTTGAGAAATATCTCAGTTGGAGTGGATTTAGTTAGAGCATTTGGTATCAAAGGGTTCCGCAAGTTACAATTAGTGGCTTCAGGACGTAACTTGTATACCTTAACTAACTATTCAGGTATGGATCCAGAAATTGCTTCTGGTGGAAATAACTCTGCTTGGGATCGTGGTATCGATCACAATACAATGCCTAACCTGCGTTCATACCAAGTACAGTTGAACATTGGTTTCTAATTCAGAATTGAGAAAAAGGTATCATTTAAATTTGAAAAAAATGAAAAATATAAAAATAACCGCGCTTTCCTTTCTGCTTTTAGCTGGATCGGTCATGTCGTGCAAGGATCAATTGGATATCCAAAATCCAAACCAGCCTACGCCTTCAACGGCTTCGTCTGAGGCTGGAATTATTGCCTTAGCGCAAGGTTCTGTTTACAAAAACGGATTTACTTCTGCAGGTAATAAATATTACGATGGTGTTGTAGGTGCTTTCTACAATGGTATTTTAGGTATTCATGATTTAATGGGTGACGTAGTAGGCGCTGAAGCGGCTAACACCTACATGAATAATTTATCAGCTCCTGATATGGTGACGTTAGATAATGGAACTCAGGTTCCTAATCCGAACAGTCCATCAACTCAAAAAGCCTTATTGCGTGCTGTTAACACGAACTCACAGCAAGGTGGTAATCCAGGTTTCCACGAGTGGGCGATGATGTATCAATTGAACAATGCGTGTAACACCATCTTAGATGCAGTAGATAAAACTACCTTCTCTGGTGATGCTACAGCAAAGAAAAATGCGATTAAAGCATGGGCATACACGTGGAAAGGTTTAGCTTATTCTCGTATTGGTTCTTTATACTATGCCGGTTTAATTGTGAATACACCTTCTGCTACTAATAATGTGTATGTGACGAAGGAAGCAATTATTGCAGAAGCTTCAGCAAATTTTGATAAAGCTGCTACCGCTATTAATGCTTCAGGTTCTTCGGCTGATTTCGAGTCTATCGTAACGGCTTTAATTCCGGATTTTTTCCAAAACGATAAAGGTGCAGTCCCTACAGCGGCTCAGTGGATCAAGAACTTGAACACGATGAAGGCGCGTAACATCTTGGTGAATACGCCAACTGCTACCATGACTGCGGCTCAATGGGATGCTATTCTAGCATTAGCAAATGCAGGTGTAGGTTCTTCTGATCCAGTATTTGCAGGTAACACAAACGCAAATGGTGATATTTTCTCTGCGTCTAACTATAATGTAGCAGCACGCGCAGTGGGATCTAACGCCTCTGGTAATACGTATAAAATCTCTGAGCGTTTAATTCAAGACTTTAACGTAGGAGATCAGCGTTTAGCTCAGAATTTTAAATTATTCTCTGTTTGGGTAGGAAACTCAGACCGTGGTAATGCGTTTAATACGCGTTACGCCATCAAAGACGGAGGGAATGGTTTAGCAGGTGTTTACACGTATGTGAATCGTACGGCTGGTAGCGCTGAAATTTTCTTGTTAGGTTCTTACGAAGAAAACGAGTTAATGAAAGCAGAAGCGAAGTTATGGAAAGGGGATGTAGCGGGTGCTGCTGCAAGCATTAATGCAGTTCGTGCTTACCAAGGTGCAGGTCTTGCAGCTATCACATCTACAAACGCAGCAGTAGTAAAAGAAGAATTACGTAAAGAACGTCGTGTGGCTTTAGCTTTCCGTGGTTTATCTTTCTATGATGCACGTCGTTGGGGAGTTTTGGATAACGGTCGCACAGGTGCGGTAGTTATCTCGAAGGATGGTTCATCTATCTCGACTAACGCAACGATTAAGTATGGTTATTTAGATTATTGGGATGTTCCAGATAATGAGTTAGCTAATAATCCAGCTGGCGCAGGTTCTGCACCTACTAAAAATCCAAAATAAGAATTATTTAATTCTGTTTGAAAGAGGCACTATCCTGAGATGGTGCCTCTTTTTTTGTTAAATAGTTTGTATTTATATCGGAAAACTCCTAATTTGCCAAACATATTCTATTATTTTTTCATTAATTAAACTCAACAACATGAAAAAACTATTACTCCTTGGGGTATTGGTGTTAGCTGTATTTAGCACATCAATGGCTCAAACAAGGCAAGTGACCGGTAAGGTTACGGCTTCAGAGGATGGTGCGGCTCTTCCGGGAGTTAGTGTCAGCCTAAAAGGTTCATCTCGTGGTACAACCACGGCAGCAGATGGTACTTACAAAATCACAGTAGGTGATGGCGCTGCAATCACTTTTAGCTTTGTGGGTTACAAGCCACAAACGGTTTCTGTAGGAAATCAAAACGCTATCAACGTTGTTTTAGCTTCAGATGCGTCTGAGTTAAATGAAGTAGTTGTGACGGCTTTGGGTCTTACACGTACAAAGAACTCCTTACCTTATGCTGCTCAGCAAGTTAAAGGAGAAGAGTTAACACGTGTTCGTTCAGGTAACGCATTCTCACAACTTTCAGGTAAAGTATCAGGTGTGCAAATCACACAAGGTAACGCGATCGGTGGTTCTACTAACGTAGTGATCCGTGGTTCTAAGTCCTTGACTGGTAATAACCAAGCTTTATTCGTTGTAGATGGTGTTCCTGTGGATAACTCGGTAACGAACACGTCTAACCAACGTACAGGTCGTGGTGGTTATGACTATGGTAATGCAGCTGCGGATATTAACCCAGATGATATCGAGTCAATGACGGTATTGAAAGGTGCTGCGGCAACCGCTCTTTACGGTTCACGTGCTTCGAATGGTGTGATCATGATCACGTCTAAGAAAGCTAAGAAAGGTTTAGGTTTAACGATCAACTCTGGTTTATCCGTAGGTACAATCGACCGTTCAACTTTCCCTAAATACCAAAACCAATACGGTGCTGGTTATTCAGATCCATACCAAAAAGATGGTTTCTTCTATTTTGATGCTAACGGCGACGGAGCTGATGATTTAGTAGTTCCTACTTCTGAAGATGCTTCTTATGGAACAAAATTTGACCCTAGCTTAAAGGTATACCACTGGGATGCTTTTGATCCTGCTGGTCCTAACTACCAAAAAGCAAAGCCGTGGGTTGCGGCGGCAAATACGCCTGATAAATTCTACGAGACAGCTATTTCTAACAACACAAACATCTCTTTAGATGGAGCGACAGATAAAGGTACGTTCAAATTAGGATTTACTCGTAACGAAGATCGTGGAACTTTACCTAACTCGAAGGTTTCTAAGAACATCATGAACCTTTCAGGTACGTATGCAATTTCTTCTAAATTAACAGCATCAGCAGCGGCTAACTTCTCAGTTGTAGAAGGTTTAGGTCGTTATGGTACAGGTTATGATGGATTGAACGTTAACCAAAACTTCCGTCAATGGTATCAAACTAACGTAGATATCGTTGAGCAAAAAGAAGCGTACTTCCGTAACAACAAGAACGTAACTTGGAACTGGTCTGATCCATCTACAGCCGCTGGATTGAAGCCTATCTATACAGATAACTACTATTGGACTCGTTACCAAAATAAGGAGAACGATACACGTACGCGTATGTTCGGTAATGCGATGTTAAACTACAAGGCAACTGATTACTTAAATGTAATGGGTCGTATCACAATGGATACTTATGATGAATTCCAAGAGGAGCGCATCGCTGTAGGTTCTACTGATGTGGCTGAGTATTCTCGTTATGATCGTCACTTTGAGGAAATCAACTATGATTTAATCGCGAACTTTGATAAGAACTTAACAAAAGATTTAAACTTAAAGGCATTAGCTGGTTTGAACTTACGTAAGTCATTAAACCGTTCGATTTTTGCTGCTACTAATGGTGGTTTGATCGTTCCGGGTTTATATTCAATTGCAAACTCTAAGGGTACGGTGGCTGCTCCGTCTGAATCGTATAACCCACGTGAGGTATTCGGTTTATTTGGTGGAGCTACTTTGACTTACAAAGATTTCTTAACGTTAGATGGAACGATTCGTCAAGATAAGTCTTCTACGTTACCTGTAGCTAATAATGCGTACTTGTACTATGCAGGTTCAGCTTCTTGGTTGTTCTCACACCACATTGAAGATTTACCTTGGTTAACTTCAGGTAAATTACGTGCTAACTATGCGACGGTAGGTAATGATGCACCTTGGGGGTCGATCTCTAACGTATATGATCAACCATCTCCATTTGGTTCTACGATTTTATTCTCAGTTCCTGGAACTCAAAATAATCCGAACTTGAAGCCAGAGCAAACAATCTCTAAAGAGGTTGGTTTAGAAATGGCCTTCTTACAAAACCGTTTAGGGTTTGACGTTACTTATTATCACACAAATACATTAGATCAAATTATGCCTGCATCGGTAACAACATCTACAGGTTATAACTCGACTTATGTAAATGCTGGTAATATTGAAAATAATGGTGTTGAATTAAGTCTTTATGGTACACCAATCAAGACTCCAGATTTCTCATGGAATGTAAATATCAACTTTACACGTAACCGTAACAAGGTATTAAGCCTTTACAATGAAAGCCAAAACTTACAATTAGCTTCATTCCAAGGTGGTGTTACATTGAACGCAACTGTTGGCGAACCATATGGTATCTTAAAGGGTAAAACTTGGAAATTATTAAATGGAGAGAAATTGGTTAAAGCGAATGGTCGTTATGATGTGACGACGACAACTACCAATAACATCGGAAACGTAAATCCTAACTGGATTGGTGGTATCAATAACTCATTCCGTTACAAGAATGTCACGATGAGCTTCTTGATCGATGTAAAGTCTGGTGGTTCTGTATTCTCTTTAGATCAGTACTATGGTGCTGCTACGGGTGTATTAGAAGAATCAGCTTTATTGAATGACAAGGGTAACCCATCTCGTGCGGATATCGCTGATGGTGGTGGTGTGATTATGCCAGGTGTGAAAGCAGATGGAACTCCTAACGATATTCGTGTGGATAACTATTATGGTACTTATGGTTATGCATTTAACCCACAACACGCTTTCGTTTACGATGCGAGCTATGTGAAATTACGTGAAGCAAACATTACTTATTCTTTACCTCGTGCGCTTGTAGCGAAGTTAGGTGGAATTAAAGGAGTGGATTTATCATTGTACGGACGTAATTTGTGGATCATTCACAAAAACCTTCCTCACTCTGATCCTGAAGAGAATCTTTCTGCTGGTAACGTGCAGGGATATCAATCAGGTGCGTATCCTACGACACGTTCGATTGGATTTAACGTGAAATTATTGTTTTAATCATCCTTAATTTTAAACAGATGAAAAGAATATTTTTAGTTTTTGTACCGCTTTTGTTTCTTGCATCAGCTTGTACAGAGGACTTAGCGTCCTTAAATGTTGAAACGAAGAAGCCTGCTGCAATTCCAGCACCTACTTTGTTTTCAAATGCAGTTAAGTCTCTTTCAGGAAACTTAGCGACTGCGAGTGTGAACACGAACGTGTTCCGTTTTACGACTAGCCAATGGGCTATGGCGGTTTACCAAGATGAGGCTCAATATGATTTCGCTACACGTGCGATCCCAAATACATGGTGGAGTGCAATGTACCGTGACGTATTAGCTGATTTACGTGAATCATCTCGTTTAATCAATGCGGATGCGACTTTGCTTCCGAAGGAGAAAGCGAATAAATTAGCGATCTTAGATATCATGGAAGTATACACTTTCGGTATCTTGGTAAATACTTTTGGTAATATTCCTTACACGGAGGCATTAAATGCTGAAAAATTATTCCCTAAGTACGATGATGCTAAAACCGTATCAGCTGATTTAATCACGCGTTTAAATGCGGATATTGCTAAATTAGATGCATCTGCAGCTGGATTTACTTCAGGAGAAGATGTAGTTTACAAAGGTTCGGTAGCGAAGTGGGTGAAATTTGCGAATACCTTACGTATGAAGTTAGGTATGATTGTAGCGGACGAAAATGCAACTGCTGCAAAAGCGGCTGTTGAAGCGTCTGATGCAGGTGCTATTTCATCATCTTCAGATAACGGTTTATTCACCTATTTAACTGCATCTCCTAATCAAAACCCATTACACGTTGATATCGTGTTAGGTGGTCGTCAAGATTACATTGCAGCGAAAGACTTAATGGATAAATTAGCAGGTTGGAATGATCCACGTAAAACGGCTTACTTCTCTACAAATAACGCGGGTAATTATGCGGGTGGTATTGTAGGAAAAGTAAATACTTATGTTGATTTTTCTCGCGCTGGTGCGAAAGTAATTGCTGCTGATGCTCCTTATGTTTTAGCTGATTACGTTGAAACTGAATTCTTACGCGCTGAAGCAAAAGAAAGAGGATTCAATGTAGCAGGTACTGCTGAGCAACACTACAACAACGCAATCACTGCATCTATCCTTTATTGGGGTGGAACTGCTGCTGAAGCGGCTGCTTATTTAGCTCAGCCAGAAGTAGCTTATACGACTGCTGCAGGTAACTGGAAGCAAAAAATTGGTACTCAGAAGTGGATTGCATTATACAATCGTTCATATGAGACATGGACTGAGTTACGTCGTTTAGATTATCCAGTGATTACTGCGCCAGTAAACGCGAAGTCTGGATTCCCTACTCGTTTAACTTATCCTAATACAGAGCAAACTTTAAATGGTACTTCGTATACAGCGGCTGCTGCGGCAATCGGTGGAGACGTAGTAACTACGAAGTTATTCTGGGATAAAAACTAATTCTTTTTTTAGATTGGATTTAAGAAGGGCGACCCGCGAGGGTCGCCCTTCTTTTGTTATGCCTGAATCGAAGAGGGGCTTTTTATAAGGTTTCGTTATGGAATAGATATTATTTTTTTATTATCATATGTTAAACAAATTGGATAAGTTTGGGGTTCATATCATTATCCTTCATTCTAAATAATTCTATTATGAAAAAAACAGTACTAGTAAGTATCTTCTTGTGGTTAGTGGCGATGATTCCACTACAAGCACAAGATAGATCCATCTCAGGAAAAGTCACGGGTGACGATGGTGCATCATTGCCAGGTGTGAACATTTCCATCAAAGGGACCAGCAAAGGAACGAATACCGATGCTGAAGGTTCATTTAAATTAACGGTTTCTCCTAATGCCGTACTTATTGTAAGTTCGGTAGGCTATACTCCTCAGGAGGTTCGTGTAGGTAACCGTACCCAAATCAACGTGGTGCTAGCTTCTGCAACTTCAACTTTAGATGAAGTGGTTATCACGACCTTTGGAACCGCAAAGAAATCTTCTTTTACCGGTTCATCAGCGAAAGTTACTGCAGAAAAATTAGGTGTTAGACCGATCACGAACATTGGACAGGCCTTAGAAGGTATTGCTCCGGGTGTGACAACGACATCTACGTCTGGTCAACCAGGTTCAGCTCCAGCTATTCGTGTACGTGGTTTTGGTTCGATCTCTTCTTCGAATGATCCTTTATACGTTGTTGATGGTGTGCCTTACTCTGCGAGTATTGCGAACTTAAATAATGATGATATTGAGTCTATTACCGTATTGAAAGATGCTGCTTCTACGGCACTTTATGGTGCTCGTGCAGCAAATGGTGTGGTAATGGTGACAACGAAGAAAGGTGCAAAAGGTAAAAATTCGATTAATGTTAAATACACAAAAGGATTTAACACACGTGCACTTCCTGAATATGATCGCGTAGGTCCTGCGGATTATTACCCATTAATGTGGGAGTCGAATCGTAATAATTTAGCTTATCGTGCGACTAACCCGGTAGCTATTGCTACTGCAAATACAACAGCATCGGCTGGATTAGGTGCCATCGTAGGAACTGGATATAACGTATATAACGTACCTTTCGCTCAATTAGTAGGAACAGATGGTAAATTAAATTCGGCTGCTCAATTGATTTACAATGCAGATGATTTAAACTGGGAGAAAGCGGTGATGCGTCAGGGTATCCGTGACGAAGTAGCTGCGAACTTCTCTGGTTCGAATGGTAAGTCAGATTATTTCTTATCAGTATCCTATCTAAATGATAAGGGTTACCAAATCAAATCAGATTACGATCGTTTTACGGCTCGTTTAAATGTGAACAGCCAGATGAACAATTGGTTCAAAGTAGGTGCAAACATGAATACGACTGTAACGACTTCGAATCAGTCAACCGCTGATGGGGGTACTTCTTTCGTAAATCCTTTTTTCTTTACACGTGGAATGGCACCTATCTATCCGGTATATGCCTATAATCCAGCAAGCCCTGGTTCATTTCTGACATTGGAAAATGGAAAACGTCGCTATGACTATGGTAATTTAAGCGCTTTAGGACTATCTAACCGTCCTCAATACGGTGGTCGTCACGTGATTGCTGAAACCGAATTAAACGAAAACTTCTTCCGCAGAAATCTATTGGGTGGTCGTGCGTATGGCGAGATTTCTTTCTTGAAGGATTTTAAATTCACGAATAACGTGGGTGTGGATATTACGAATGCGAATTCGATTGTATTTGGTAACCCAGAAATCGGTGACGGTGCGCCAGCAGGTCGTGCGTCTAATTCATTTGAAAATATTACAAACTACAACTTATCGCAGTTGTTAACGTATAACCATTCTTTTGGAAAGCATACGGTGGATGCCCTTTTAGGTCATGAAAATTATAACCTAGTGAGCAATAGCTTAGATGGTTCACGTTCACAGCAAATCTTAGATGGTAACTACGAGTTAATCAACTTTACGACTACTACGAACTTGACATCTCAGTATGACATTCGTCGTGTGGAAGGTTTCTTCTCTCGTTTGAACTACGATTATGATTCGAAGTATTTCGTATCGTTCTCTGCACGTCGTGATGGTTCTTCTAAGTTCTACCAAGACAAGCGTTGGGGTACATTCTACTCAGCATCGGCTGCTTGGCGTTTAGATCAAGAAGATTTCATTAAGGAGTTAACGTTCATCGATAACTTAAAATTGAGAAGTTCATGGGGCCAAACAGGTAACGATGGTGGTATCAGCAACTATGCTTGGCAGCCATTGTATGCTTTAGGTTGGAATAATGCGACAGAGCCAGGTATTCTGCAATCATCTTTAGGTTCAAAAAGCTTAGAGTGGGAGACGAACACCTCATTTGATGTGGCTTTAGAATTCGGTTTATTCAAAAACAGAATCTCTGGTACGGTGGAATATTTCGATCGTCAGTCGACTAACTTGATTTTTGCGGTGCCTCTTCCATTATCAGTAGGTATTGGTTCAGAGACACGTAACATCGGTTCTATGTACAACAGAGGTATCGAACTTCAGTTAAGTGCTGACCTGGTAAGAACGAAAGACTTTACTTGGAATGTAGACTTAAACGCGACTCGTTTAGAGAATAAGATCACGAAGATGCCTGCAGAAAGCAAGGAGATCATCGATGGTACGAAGAAATTAAAAGAGGGAAGCTCACTTTACGATTATTGGTTACGTGAGTACAAAGGTGTGAACCCAGAAACGGGTGTAGCTGAATACCGTGCTATTTCTTATGTGGCTTCTAACTCAAGAATTACGGCTAATGGAGATACCTTGACGAATAATATTGCGAATGCAAGATATTGGTACAATGGTACTTCTATTCCTGATTTAACAGGATCGGTAAATACTTCATTACGTTATAAAGGATTCTCATTAACGGCATTAATGGTGTATCAATTAGGGGGTAAAATCTATGATGCAGCGTATGCTGGTTTAATGGGTGCAGGATACCACAATGCGAAACACGTAGATATCTTGAAGCGTTGGGTGAATCCAGGCGATATTACAAATGTTCCTCGTATGGATGCTGGAAGAACAGCTGATTTCGATGCGGCTTCTGATCGTTGGTTAATTGATGGAAGTTTTATGAATATTAGAACTGTCACTTTATCGTATCGTTTACCTAGAACGGTATTGAACAGACTAAAAATTGATAATGCACAGGTATATGTCAGTGGTGAAAACTTCTTGATGTTATCACGTAGAAGCGGAATGAATGTTCAGCAGAACTTTGGTGGTACAACTAGTAACGTCTACAGCCCTGCTAAGTCATTGGTATTAGGTCTATCATTCTCTTTATAATATAGAATCATGAAAAAGAAATATTTAGTTTACTTTTCGCTTGTATTCGCATTACTATTCACTTCTTGCGAAGAAGCTTATTTAGATACTACGCCTACCGCTAGTATTGATGCGGGCTCAGCCTATTCTACTACAAAGAATGCAGCTGCTGCCATTAACGGAATTTACCGTTCATTTATCGTTCGTTATTTAAGTTCTCAAGGTCACTCTGGTCATCCTGCGATGATGATCATCTTAGATCACATGGGAGAGGATATGGTCTTAGGAACTACAGCTGCTTCATGGCACGTGGGAGAAACGCGTTGGACAGCTCACCGTTCTGACGTTAATACGATGGTTCAGTTTCCGTATGAAATGTACTACCGTATTATCGGTAATGCAAACATTGGAATTGCTAATATTGATAAGGCAGTAGGTCCTGCAGCTGATCGTAATGCATTGAAAGGGGAAGCTTTAGCACTTCGTGCTTTTGGTTACTTCAACTTAGTGCAATTATACGGAAAGCGTTACGATGCGACGGCTAAGCCAAACACGCAATTAGGTGTGCCTTTGGTATTAGAACCTACTACAGAAGGTAAGCCACGTAATACGGTAGAGGAAGTTTATACGCAGATTAACAAGGATTTAGCTGAAGCGGCTACTTTATTGACGACATCTCGTTTAAATAAATCCCACATTAACTTGAGCGTTGTGAAAGGTTTGCAAGCACGTGTTGCTTTAGTTCAACAAGATTGGACAAATGCGGCGAAGTTTGCGGCTGAGGCGCGTGCAGGTTATGCACCTATGACTCAGACACAATACCAAGATGGATTCCAAGATTTGACGAATTCAGAGTGGATGTGGGGCTTTGATCACTTAGAAGATCAAACGGAATATTTTGGTGCCTACCACTCGTATATCTCTTGTAACTATAACTCCACGGTTATTAGAACGTATCCTAAAGTGATTAACAACTTGCTATATGCTCAGATTCCAACAACGGATATCAGATCTAAAATGTGGGTAGAAAACCCGACAACGGCTAACTCAATCGTTCCTCCAGGGGGTGTTCGTCCGAAGTTCTTAAATCAGAAGTTCAGATTGCCAGGTACGCCATCTACTTCTGCACAAGGAGACGTTCCTTACATGCGTGCAGCTGAGATGTACTTAATTGAGGCTGAGGCAAAAGCGCGTTTAAATGATGCGGCTGGTGCTTCTCAGGTATTATTTGATTTAGTAAAGACCAGAGATGCTAGTTATGTAAAATCAACTAAGACAGGTGTAGCCTTGATTAATGAAATTTTATTACAGCGTCGTATTGAGCTTTGGGGAGAAGGACATCGTTTCTTAGACTTGAAGCGTACGAATGCAGCCTTAAATAGAAATGGTACGAATGCGATTGCATCTGTTGCCTTGTTATTTGATGTAGCACCAGGTGATGTACGTTGGGAGTTCTTAATCCCACGTCGTGAGATTAATGCAAATCCAGCGATTGTACAGAATCCGTTATAATTATTTTTGTAAATTAAAGGTGGCTTAGCGATAGGCCACCTTTTTTTGTTTAAATCTCAACTATGAAAAAATCAATCTTAATTGCGGCGCTTAGCGTCTTGTCTTTTTCTCCCTCCTTTGGCCAGGACGATACCTATCAATTGCCTCCTAAGGCCATTGCGGATTTACTTTTAGCGAAACCAACGCCCCTAGTTCGAATCGATTCGAAGGCGGAGATTCTTTTATTGTTAGGCCGTAATTCCTATCCAACTGTAGAGGAATTAGGTCAGCCAGAGATGAAGATTGCGGGTCTTCGTTTGAACCCCTTGAACTTTTCACCCTCTCGCCAAAGTCCCATCAGCAGCATTACTTTGCAATCGATTCGCACGGGCGCAAAAATGGAAATTGCGGGATTGCCTAAAAACTTAGCGGCTGGAGCTATTGCTTGGAACCCTTCCGAAACGAAAATTGCCTTTGCACAAACGGAGGTGAATGGTGTCGATTTATATGTAATCGATATCGCTACTAAAAAAGCGTCCCGCGTGAATTCAGCCCCACTGAATCAGGTGGTGGGAAATGCCTTCACTTGGGTGGACGACCAAACCATTTTATACAAGGTGACGACGCACGATGCGGCAGGTGCTCCTAAGCGCCCTATTACGCCTAAAGGACCCACGATTCAGCAGAATGTGGGGAAAGCAGCACCTCGTCCAACCTACCAGGATTTAATTAAATCCCCCTATGACGAGAGCTTGTTTGCCTATTATGCGGAGTCCCAATTAGTGCTGTATAAAAACGGAGTAAACAAGAAAATAGGGGAGCCTGCCTTGTACAGTGCTTTCCAATTATCTCCGGACCGCCGCTATATTATGACACGCACGATTGCGAAACCTTTCTCGTATGCGGTGCCTGCCTATGGATTTCCAACGACTGTTAGCCTACTCGATTTAACAGGTAAACTGCTGAAAGAGGTGGCAAAATTACCTTCTGCTGAGAGCGCTCCATCGGGTAATGATAACGTACAAAATGTGCCTAGAGGTTTCGAGTGGCGTGATGATGAGCCAGCTTCATTGGTATACGCGATGCCTTTAGACAGTGGATTTATCAAAAAGCAAGTCGAATTCCACGATGCGGTGTATTCATTATCCGCTCCTTTTACGCAAGAAGCGAAGCAATTATTTAAGACCAAAACCCGTTTTGCCGGAGTTACCTGGGGAAATGCAAAATTGGCTTTAGTGACGGAGGTTTTACGTGGTA
Source organism: Aquirufa novilacunae (assembly GCF_045310505.1). NCBI lineage: Bacteria > Pseudomonadati > Bacteroidota > Cytophagia > Cytophagales > Flectobacillaceae > Aquirufa > Aquirufa novilacunae. The sequence goes on along the minus strand of NZ_JBEWZG010000001.1, from coordinate 878,646 downwards.
AGCAGACATCGAAAGTGAGTGCTTATTCGTCAGTGGATGGATCTCTCGAATTATTATATGAGCGTAATTTAACAGATGCCTACAAAAATCCAGGCAGTCCCGTTATGACGAAAAATGCCTTCGGTCGCGAGGTAATTCAATTAACGGATGGAGGAACAAAAATTTTGATGAATAATCCGGTGGGTTCTTCTGATCAGGGTGATCTTCCTTTTATCTCGAAATTTGATTTAGCGACGAAGAAGAATGAGATTATTTGGCGCGCGAAACCGGGTTATTTTGAGCAAGTCGAAGAGGTAATCGATGCCGATAAACTGTTGGTTTTAAGCAGAAAGGAATCTCAGACGGAGGTGCCTAATTATTTCATCAAGAACTTGTTAAATCCGGCTCAGGATAAAGCATTGACTCAATTTGAGAATCCATATCCTAATTTAGTGGGGATCACAAAAGAGAAAATCAAATACAAGCGTGCGGATGGCGTAGACTTAACAGGTGATTTATATTTACCTAAAGGATATAATAAAGAAAAAGATGGTCCGCTTCCAGTCTTGATTTGGGCTTATCCACGTGAATTTAATTCCGCTGCCGATGCTGCTCAGATTCGTGGAAGTAAAGATCGCTTTACTACTTTAAGCTGGGCTTCGCCTATCTATTATGCGACGCAAGGCTATGCGATTTTAGATAATGCGGAGATGCCAATCGTTTCTACGGATGCCTCGAAAAAGCCGAATGACAACTTTGTCGATCAATTGCGTTTAAATGCTTCGGCTGCGATTGACTATTTGGTTTCTCTGGGTGTGGGCGATCGCAAGCGTATGGCCGTGGGTGGCCACAGTTATGGTGCCTTTATGACGGCGAATTTATTAGCACACACGGATTTGTTTAAAGCTGGAATCGCACGTAGTGGGGCTTATAATCGTACCTTGACTCCTTTTGGTTTCCAAAACGAGGACCGTACCTACTGGCAAGCTCCTCAATTATACTACGAGATGAGTCCATTCAGCTATGCGGATAAAATCAAAGAACCGATTTTATTAGTACACGGCGAGCAGGACGACAACACAGGTACTTTCCCTATCAACTCAGAGCGTTTATATGCTGCTTTGAAAGGAAACGGAGGAACCACGCGTTTTGTCTACTTGCCTTATGAAGCACACAGCTATAGAGGAAAAGAAAACGTGTTGCACTTGCTTTGGGAGCAATTCCAATGGTTAGAAAAATACGTGAAATAATGGAAGTGTAGAACAAAAAAGAGGCGACCCGCAGGGTCGCCTCTTTTTTTCTACATACGCTGCATTTTTATGCTTTGTACTTTATTCTTTATTCTTTATTCTTTATTCTTTATTCTTTATTCTTTACTCTCTACTCTATTATCTCTACTCTAGAGATTACCAAATCTTAATCCGATCTTCCGGCTTCTTGTACAACTTATCTCCCGGTTTCACATCAAATGCCTTGTACCACGCATCCATGTTCACTGGAGCACCGATTGTACGGTATTGACCAGGTGAGTGAGGATCTGTTAATACTTGTTGTGCCTCTGTTTCTGGAAGAGATGAACCTCTCCAAACTTGTGCCCAAGCTAAGAAGAAACGTTGATCTGGAGTGAATCCGTCGATTTTCTTAGAGGACTTACCTTGCTTCGTCATTTTGAATGCCTCGTAAGCCATGTTCAAACCACCTAAGTCACCGATGTTTTCGCCCATCGTTAACTTACCATTCACGTGGATCGTATCTTGAACCGTGTAGGCATCAAATTGCTTGCCCAAAAGTTCTGTTCTAGCCTTGAATTTCGCTAAGTCGTCTTTTGTCCACCAGTTGCGTAAAGTTCCATCTTTGTCGTATTGGCTACCTGAATCGTCGAATCCGTGTGACATTTCGTGACCGATAACGGCTCCGATTCCACCGTAGTTGATCGCATCGTCTGCATCAGCTGCGAAGAAAGGGAATTGCAAGATGCCCGCAGGGAATACGATTTCGTTCATTACTGGGCTATAATACGCGTTCACGGTTGGTGGAGTCATTCCCCATTTGCTTCTGTCTACAGGCTTGCCTAATTGAGCTAAGTTTTCTTGGAAGCCCCAGGCACCAGCGCGGCGGATGTTGCCATAGTATTCTGTAGCTGAGATTTCTAAGCCATCGTAGTTTTTCCACTTATCAGGATACCCGATTTTAGGCGTGAAGGCATTTAATTTTGCCAAAGCCTTTTCTTTCGTCTCCGCGCTCATCCAATCTAATTTGTTGATGCGTACGGCAAACGCTTTGCGAAGGTTAGCTACTAATTCTACCATTCTCGCTTTCGCTTCTGGCTTGAAATATTTAGCTACATACAATTGACCTAATAATTCGCCTAAAGTTCCGTCTGTCATAGAAGACATGCGTTGCCATCTTGGTGCTTGTACTTTTTGACCTGATAATACTTGTGAATAAGCGAAACTTGCTTTTACGAAAGGCGAGCTCAAATACCCTGCACTGCTACGTAATACATTCCAAGCTAAATAGGTCTTCCAAGTCTCTACTGGCGTCTCGATTAACATTTTATTAGCTGCCTCGAAGAATTTAGGAGCACCTACTAAAATAGAATCAGGAGCCGTTGTTCCAAAATCTTGGAAAGTCAAAGCCCAGTTAAACGCTGGAGTCTTTTGGTTGAACTCTGCAAACGCAAACTTATTATAGGTTTTATAAGGATCACGCATCTCAACACGCGCCATTTGAGCCTCAGCTAATTTCTTCTCTAATTGGAAAACCGTCTCCGCATTTGCCTTTGCTTGTGCCTCTGGAGTTCCCGTTAAAGTGAATAACGTCGCTACGTATTTCTTGAATGCCTCTTGGATTTTCAAACTACGCGCATCATTTTTTAAATAATAGTCACGATCAGGAAGGGATGTTCCGCCTTGTCCTAATTGAGGTACCATTTTCTCCACATTCTTGCGGTCTTGTCCGATATAGAATCCGAATAAAGGCGAAGCAATACCTGAAGAGCGCAAGCGAGCGATTTCAGTCACGATTTGTGACTTGAATTGCAATCCTGCGATGTGTTGTAAATCGGCTTGAATAGGAGTGTAGCCTAATTTTTCGATGGCCAAACTGTCCATAGCCGCTGCATAGAAATCAGCCACTCTTCTTTCTGGAGAACCTGCTGGAGCTTTCGTTCCTTTAGTCTCATCTAAGATTGTTTTAATCGCATTGATATTGAAATCACGCAATTGGTTGAAAGCTCCCCAGCGTGTTTCTTTGGCAGGGATTGGATTCCTTCTAACCCAGGGACCATTCGAGTATTCCACGAAATCGTCTCCCGCTTTCACGCTCAAATTCATGTTGTCGCGATCAATAAATTTACCCGGTTTTTCCTGGGCATACAGGCTGCCACCGAAGAGTAGCGAACCTGCCATAAGTAATTGGTAGTATTTATTTTTCATTTGAAAAAGGTTGATGTGACATTAAATTAATTAATTTAATGTATCTAAACTACCTATATGAAAAAATTGTTAAAATTCTTGACCTGCTTTCTGGTTTTAGGCTTCTCAGTTAATGCCCAAAAGCCCATGACCCATGAGATCATGATCAAATTAAAGAAAGTGGGTGCCCCTAAAATTTCACCTGATGGCCGCTTCGTCATCTATTCTCGAGTGGAGACTTCCTATAATCTTGACGAGCAAACTTCCGATCTTTGGATTGCCGCAGCGGATGGCTCTTCTGAACCCCGCAAGCTAACGAATTCAAAAGGAGGCGAGGACAATTACCAGTGGTCTGTTGCTTCAGATAAGATCTATTTTATTGCCAAAAGAGACGGCGACGATGCCCCTCAATTATATGTACTTCCCTTAGCTGGGGGAGAAGCTCAACGACTAACCACTTTATCAACCGGCGTGAACGATGTTAAATTCTCCCCAGACGGATCTAAAATCATCTTCTCTAGCCGCGTTTTCCCTACCGCTTTCAGCGATTCTGCTAGCAAGAAATTAGCAGATGAAAAGAAGAAAATCAAGACCAAAGCCAGAGTCTACCATTCCTTCCCTGTTCGCTATTGGGATGCTTGGTTAGATGAAAAACAAGGTCACATTTTTGCGATGGATTTAAAATCTGGCGCTCAACCGGTGAATTTAATGAAGGATATTTCGCTGGTTCAATCCCCTGGATTCCGTTTAGGTTCTTATAATTTTAGCCCAGATGGAAAATCAGTGGTATTTACTGCAACCGCCGAATACAACACCACAGCCTATCAATCGGCAAAATCCAATATCTATTCTGTAAGCCTTTCTGGAGGAAAAGAGTCCGTTTTAGTCAATGATGAAACCGATTATTCGTCTGCAGAATACACGGAAGACGGAAAGTATTTAATCGCATCCGGTTCCGCCATTGGCACTAAAATCTACTATTTGAATCGCTTGTATCGATTTGATGCCTCGACTCATAGCGCTAAAAAAGAATTAGCCACCTCCCTCGACCGTCCCATCAATGATATGGAAATGGCCGGTTCCTCTATTTTTGCCAGTATTGAAGATCAGGGTGTTGATCGCATCGTTGAAATTTGGGTGGCTGATGGTTCGGTTAAGCCTGTTCTTGGGGGCGAAACAGGATCCTTTACTGGATTAAGTCTTTCTGCAAAGTCATCCGTTTTTGCCTATTATTACCAATCCATTGCTTCTCCACCCGAAGTATGGGTTTCTTCTAATACTACATTGAAGGCCATTTCTAAAGCCAATGACGCCGTTTTAGCTGGATTGGATTTGCAGAAGCCGGAAGTGATTTGGACTAAATCATCTCGCGGAAAAAACATCCGTTCGGTGGTATTGAAGCCGACTGGATTTGATCCTTCGAAGAAATATCCTTTGTTTGTTTTAATGCACGGAGGTCCAGCTAGTTCGTTCAAAGATGTATTTGGCTACCGTTGGAACCCTTATATTTTAGGTTCAGCAGGCTATGTGATCGTGATGACAGATTATACCGGATCTGTGGGCTATGGCGAGAAATTCGCACAAGATATTCAATTTGATCCCTTCAAAGGTCCAGGTCAAGAAATTCAAGAAGCCGCTGCTGATGCTATCAAACGCTTCTCTTACATCGATGGGAGCAAACAAGCGGCTGGTGGAGCGTCCTACGGTGGTCACTTAGCGAACTGGATGCAAGCAACTACGTCTCACTACAAATGTCTGATTTCCCATGCCGGTTTAGTGAACTCTGAGGCACAGTGGGGAACGTCGGATGTGATTTGGGGCAGAGAATTAATGAATGGAGGAGCTCCTTGGGTACCTACTAAGACTTGGAAGGAACAAAATCCAATGCGCTTCGCGGCAAATTTCAAAACACCTATGCTCTTAACGGTAGGTGAAAATGATTACCGCGTGCCGATTAACAATACCTTGGAAAACTGGAGCATTCACCAGCGCTTGCAGATTCCATCCAAGCTGATCGTCTTCCCGGGTGAGAATCACTGGATTCTAAATCCAGATAATTCGAAGTTCCATTATGCGGAGATACAAGGCTGGTTAGCCAAGTATTTAAACTAACAAAAAAGGTCTCGGTAAGAGACCTTTTTTGTTAGTTTAAATAGTCGCTAGTCACTAGTCGCTAGTCAAAAGTGAATAAGTCTAAAATTAGTGACTCTCATACTTCAGATTCCCGACTCTCGACTCCCGACTAGCGACTAGCGACTATAGCCTCACCATCTCCCCCGTCCTTACCGACTCATCACACGCAAAGGCGATGCGAAGGCTGTTTACTGCATCCTCTACGTGATCGGTTAGATCCACGTTGTCTTGAATGGCACGCAGAAAATAGGCCTGCTCGCGATCGCAAAGGCCTTGGTGGTCAGGTTCATCGGTAAGATTGACCCATTCGTCGTCTTTTGTAAATTCGTTACTGGAATCAATGTCTGCGTGATGGACACGAAGGGATTCGGTCTTGGTGTGGGATTCCACATCATCGGATTTACCTTCACCACCGGCGTTTTTGGCGACGATGGAAACGGAACCTTTAGGCCCAAAAACATCTTTGACAAAATAGGCGTTCTGTGAGATCATTGGACCCCAGCCCGCTTCGTACCAGCCTACGGATCCATCTTCAAAATGGATTTGAAGCTGACCGTAATTATAATTTCCGGTCGGAATATCTTCCGTCATTCTAGCACCGATCGCTGAAACGCGAAGGGGTTTAGAGCGAGTCATTTGGCACATCACATCAATATAATGAACGCCGCAATCCACGATAGGACTTAGGGATTTCATCAAATTACGGTGTACATCCCACATGTAACCGTGGGATTGCTGGTTGAGATTCATACGCATCACGAGGGGTTTTCCCATCGTCTTCGCGATTTCAATGAATTTAATCCAAGAGGGATGGTGGCGTAAAATATAGCCCACGACTAGCTTCTTGCCACTTTTCTGCACCGCCTCTGCGACGCGAATCGCGCCGGCTAAGGAGTCAGCGATGGGTTTCTCTAAAAATACATGGCACCCAGCTTCTAAGGCTGCAATGGAATAAGCTTCGTGTGTATCTGGGTAAGTGGAGATGCAAACGGCATCGGGTTTAGAGTCGGCAAGGGCGGTATAATAGTCGCTGTAGAGCTTTTGGCCCCCACCTAATGCTTCATTCAATACTTCTTTGCTATTTCCTGGGGAAACGAGTCCACAAATTTCAAATCCAGCTACATTCTGGTAGGCTTTCGCATGAGAGGCTCCCATGTTTCCGCAACCCACCACGAGCACGCGTATATTTTTCATGTTAATCGATTTAGAGTCGTAAATTAGGAAGAATGATTAGAAATATCGAATCTTCCCCTTTACAAATTATGCGCAAACTCCTTCTTTTATTTCTGCTAAGTTGCTGGTCACTTCAAGCCCAAGACAAATCGGGTATTACGGGGAAACCAGATACCTCCTTCACGAATTACTCCGCCTTGAGAATGGTATCGAAGCAAGATCCTACAATTCGCCTTGCTGAGTATCAAAGTTCAAAGTGCAAAGTTCAAAGTTCAGTGTACAAAGTGATAGGAGCGAGAAAATTGATGGTGGATGAATATTCCATTTCCTCCCGCAAGCTACCTACGCTGGTTTTTTTCCATGGGGGAGGTTGGCGTACCGGCCATCGTTCTCAACATATTCCATTAGCAAAAGCACTCGCAGATCGCGGTTATCGCGTATTTCTAGTGGAATACCGTTTATCCACGGAGGCTTTATATCCAGCGGCCATGCTCGATGCGCAGGCAGCCCTGCAATGGGTAGCTAAGCGAAAAAATGTCGGAGAAATCTATGTTGGTGGCTATTCAGCAGGGGGCCAAATGGCTGCGCTTTTAGGCTCGGTTCAAGACGAAAACACCTACGGTAAAGGAGTTAAGCTAGCCGGTGTTATCGATGTGGACGGTATTTTAGCTTTTATTCATCCAGAGTCAGGGGAAGGGGATGATAGCAAACGTACTTCGGCGGCCACGCTTTATTTTGGATACAACAAAGTAGCGGGAGAAGCGATTTGGAAAGAGGCCTCAGCGTTAGGCCATGTCACAAAAGGCGATCCACCGGTTTTGTTTTTAAATTCAGGAGATGATCGAATGCACGCAGGTCGCGATGATTTTATGCGAAAAATGGCGACGTTTGGCATACATACAGAATACTATACCTTCGAGAAATCACACCATACCTTCGTGCTAATGAATCGTTACATTGACCAGGTGGTGAATCGGATGGACCGTTTTATGAAGAAGCGTTTAGTGGTCGGTACTGAATTTAAAACGATACAATCTGCCGTGGATGTAGCGCGTCCGGGACAAGAGATTTATATCAAGAATGGCGTTTATCGGGAGAAGATTTTCGTCGATTCCTTGAAGCATCATTTACGTTTTGTGGGGGAAAGTAGGGCAGGCGTGGTGATTCAGGAGACGATTGCGCGGGATATTTGGCGTTGTTCAAATCCAGATGATTACGGTGCAGGCGTGTTGAATGTAAAGGGGCATGATTTATCGTTTTCAAATTTGACGATTATGAATGACTACGGTTTTAATGCCAAAAGCGATGTGACCATCCCTTGCCTAAATGAGGCCGGGAAGGAGACGACAACTACGGTTCAGAAATATGCTTTACCACGAGAAAAAGGGGAGAAAGAGGGTGAAAAGATCGTGCGTGTGGATGGTCATCAATTCGCGGTTCGGACGATGCCGGGCGCGACCCGCTTGTCTTTTGAACATTGCACACTTCGTTCCGGAGGTGGGGATACGATGAGTCCTTGGGATGTGAATACGGGTATGTATTATTTGAATGACTGTTTAATTGAGGGAGGAGTGGATTTGTATTGTCCTCGGGGCTATGCCTTGGCAGAAAATTGTACATTCGTTTGTCATAATCTTAGTGCGGCGATTTGGCATGATGGATCGGGTGATGAGCAGGCGAAAACGGTTTTGAAGAATTGCCGTTTCATTGGTGATCCGGGATATAAATTAGGTCGCTACCACCGGGAAGCACAATTTTATTTGTTCAACTGTTCCTTTGATAAAAATATGGCCGATGCGCCTATCTACCAATCTGGCGATCGAGTGCTTAATTGGGGACACCGCGTGTATTATTCGGAAAGTCACCGGGATGGAGGGGACTTCGCTTGGCATAAAAACAATACGAAGATAAAGGCCACAGAGATGACTTTTCAGACGATTTTTGGAGAAAAATGGAAAAAATAATTTATTGTATCAATAAAATACATTAACTTTGAAGCATTACCTCTAAACTTATTTTTATGAACTCGAGAAGGAAATTTTTACAACAGTCCAGCGCATTCTTAGCCGCTAGCGTTTTTGCTCCTCGTTTTTTATCTGCCCAAACTTACACAAGCCGTCCGGTAGGTATTCAACTGTTTACCTTCTTTGGCAAATTCGACCAAGACGTGAAAGGTAATCTGCAGAAAATTGCAGATCTCGGATATACCGAAATCGAATCTGCCTTCAGTATGTTGCCTGGTTTTTATGGAATGAAAGGCAAGGAATTTAAGGCTTTAAATGCAGATTTGGGTCTTAATTGGGTGGCACATCACGTGGTGGGGGCTCCGCTAAAACCGCGTCCAGGTGTGGATATGTCACGTTTCCCGAAGATGATGAATCTACGTGATGACGCGCAGCAAGCAGTAGATAACGCTGCGGAGGCAGGTGTGAAGTATTTAGTTTGTGCGAATATCCCGATTGAGACGAAGGACGAGGTTTCTGAAGCTGTTGTCTCTCTAAATAAAGTGGGTGAATTAGCGAAGAAAGCGGGTTTAACTTTCTGCTACCATAACCACGATGCAGAATTTAAAGTAGTAGATGGCCAAAAAGCGTTTGACGTTTTCGCCTCTCAGGTTCCAGCAGACTTATTGAAATTTGAATTAGACTTAGGCTGGGCTTCCAAAGCGGGCGTGGATGTGCCTGCCTTATTTAAGCAGCATCCTGGACGTTTCCCACTCTGCCATATCAAAGATTTTGACTCAGAATTTAAAAATATTCTCCCAGTGGGAGAGGGTGTCATTAACTACAAGCGCATTTTTGATGCAGCTAAATCAGGAGGATTAGAACACTTCTTTGTAGAACATGACTTCCCGAAAGACGCTTTCGAAAGTCTTCGCATCAGTAAGAAGGCTTTGGACGCAATTTTATAATCCGCCTAACGGTTTTTTAGTGTTTAATGATTGAATTTAGAATCTGGAAAAACATCCCCTTGTGGGGGATGTTTTTTTATTTTAGGATGTAAAACTGGTAAGGAGCAAACGCTAAATGGTCGTGATCCATTCCGATCTGGATTGTTTTGCCTGACCAAAGGTCTTTCAGCGAAGTAGGACGTTCTCCATAAGCACCGAGTACATAATAGGTCACTTCTTGTGGTGCTGCGCTAAAGTTGAATAAAAAATATACTTTCTCACCATCAACAAAGCGCTCGAAAGCGATGATGGAGTTATTATGAATCTCTAACCAATGAATATTTTTCAAATCAGCCACCGCTTTCAACGATTTACGCAGCTTGATCAGCTTTTGTAAATTCGAGAATACCTGGTTTTCCACCGTATTTTTAGCGTCCACCGCGGCATTTTTCTTCCAATCAATGATAGGTCTGTGCATCCAACGGTTATCATAGGATTTTCCTGGATCTTGTAAATAGCTGTAATCATTCGTGTAGGCTGCCTCGTCACCATAGAATAACATAGGAACGCCTCCCACAAACATACTTTGGGCCTGCATCAAGGTAATCTTGTCGATTGATGTCTGAATGGCCTTTGCCTCTTTTGCAGCTAAGGCTTTTTCCAAACCGCATAAAGAGGCCAGTGAACCAGATAAGCGTGCATCCTGTGTCTTTGGATTCACCGCAAAAAGGGCCCCTGTGGCTGGCGAGTCGATTCCGCCGCTATAATAATTCTTGATATACGAGCGGTGATCGTAGGGATTATATCCAGCTTGTTCGATCATCCAATCATCATATCCTAAACCGATGTCGTCATGGCAACGCGTATACGTTAGCCAAGTCGCACCTTTTGGTTTACGGCTTAATTCGTTTTGTGCGGTGCGCATCACGCGAATATCGCCTGTAGCAAGTGCATCCCATTGCACTGCCATTTGGGTGGCATTATAAGCGAAATCACATTCGTGTGTCGCGAAACGCCCCGTCCCAAAATATTCCATAATCTGTGCCGGTGCCACAATCGCCTCGCCCAAAATGGCCATTCCTGGCGTTGCCACCTCCACACACATTTTAATTAATTGCAATAATTGATGGGCTTCGGGTAGGTTTTGGCAAGAAGTGCCCATCTGTTTCCAAATGAAGGCTGGAGCATCAATACGCACCACATCCACGCCTAGATTCGCATAGTAGAATACGTTAGTGAGCATTTCCACAAAGACTTTGGGATTCGTATAATTCAAATCCCATTGGTAATGATGGAAAACCGTCATCACCCATTTGTCTAATTTCTCGTCATAAGTAAAACTGCCGGGTGAACTTTCAGGGAAAATTTCTGGCATCGTCTCTTCCATCGCATCCGGAATGCGGCGGTCGTCGTACATGTAGAAATAATCTTGATATTCTTTAATTCCCGCTTTCGCCAGTTTCGCCCATTCATGGTGATGCGACGTGTGATTTAACACGATGTCGATCATCAAGTACATGTCCTTTTGCTGTAATTCTTGCTGGAAAGCGCGCAGATCTTCGATGGTTCCTAGCTTTTCCTCTACCACCCGGAAGTCTTCCACCGCATAACCGCCATCACTCTCGCCTTCAGGGCTCTTAAATAAGGGCATCAGATGGAGGAAATTCACGCCTAATTTCTCCAAATAAGGCAATTTAGCTGGCAGGTCCTTAATCTTTCCTGCGAAACGATCCACGTAAAGACTCATTCCCACGAGGTCTTGACTTAAAAACCAGTTTTCGGTTTTCTTCGCTTTCGCCTCATCCCGCTTTTTCAAATCCGCAGGGCGATCTAGGTGGGCTTGAAAAATAGCGTTGATTAAATCGGTGAATAAAGGGCTGTCGCCATAAATCGTTCTGAAATGGGTATGGATATCGTCCAAATTCGCAGTTAAACGCTCTTGAAAGCCTGCATCTTTGATCTTATGGTTCTTTATAAGCGCATGCGCCTGTTTTTGTAAAGCGGAATTGTACACGTTCTATTAATTAAAAATACTGTTGTTCAAATTTTTAAAGGCCTCCATCGCCCCTAGGTATTCGCACGTTCTTGCACCTGCTTTGTTGGCATTTTCCACAATCTTTTTCCAAGCCGCAAAATCAAGATCTTGGATTTTTAAACCATCTAATTGATAAAGTACAGCGCCTACAAAGGCATCCCCTGCACCTGTGGTGTCGACCGGTTGAATGGCAATACTAGGAATAACATAGGTTTTGCCAGCTAGGCCTAATAAAGTACCCTCTTTCCCTAGGGTAATGGCAAAAACACCCTTGCAGATCTCCAATAAGGCTTCAGTTGCGTCCTCTAAGGTCTCCGTCTCCGTGATTAGCATCGCTTCTTCATCTGATAACTTTGTGAAATCGGCCTCTTTCAGAAAGAGTAGACTTTGCTTAATGAAGGTCGGTATTTTATCGCCAAACAATAAATGGCGGTAATTCGGGTCAAAAGAAATGATTTTTCCGTCCTTTTTTGCTCGGTCTTTTAAGGAATAATAGGCCGCATTTAGTGGCCCTTCAAGAAATGCCGTAGCTGATCCGAAGTGAACAATATTCGCGCTAGCTAGATCAATCGCCGCCACTTCTGCTTCTGTTAAAGCCGCATCTGCGCCTCGATTAAATACGAAATCGCGCTCTCCGTCTAGCATCAAGGAAACGAAGGCAAAAGTCGTGAAAGACTTTGGGTCTAAATGAACATGTTTCGTGTCCACGTTAAAATCCTGCATCACCGAGATGAGCTGGCGACCGAAAGGGTCATTTCCTACTTTGGCACTTAATAAAACCTCACCACCTAAAGCTCCTATCGCGGCTGCTACATTCGTGGGAGCACCTCCCGGTTTCTTTAAAAAATGCTGACCGTCTGACAGGCTAGAACCTTTATCAGTACAAATCATATCAATCAAGGCTTCGCCTATACAAATGACACTCATGCGGATTGTTTAGTAGGGGATGGTTTAATAAAGGCAGTCGCTAGGGCTGCAATGGCTAATAAAGCTCCTGCAAAGGTAATCGCATTTCTGGGATCATTGTCTAAAAAATGCTTTAAAATATAGCCAAACGATAGATTTTGCAAGATCATCGGAATCACAATCATCATATTGATGATACCCATATAAACCCCATAACGCTCTTTAGGGATATCGCCCACGACGAGTAAATACGGGATGCCCATCATACTAGCCCAGCCGATTCCGAAACCAGAAATGGCGAAGAATAACAAGTTTTTATTCTCAATGTGTGGGAAAGCAAGAAAGCCTGCCGCCGCTAATATCAAACAAACCATATGCACGGTTTTAGCTCCATATTTATTGGCATAACGAGCTAGTGCTAAGGCAGATAAGAAGGTGACGATGTTGTACCATCCATTGACTAAGCCTGTCCAGGAAACCGCTTGTTCGTAAAGTTCTGGGTTATCTTTCGGTGTTGCGTTCCAAACAGACAGCGCAATACTCTTCGATGAATTTTGCCAGTAGCAGAATAGGGCATACCATTGGAATAGATACACGAGAGCTAATTGCCACATCACTTTGGGCATTTCTCCAATCGCATGGAAAATCTCGAAAATGGATTCAAGCACGCTGGTTTTGCGAGCTCGAATTTCCTTTAATTCTTCTTCAGTCGGTTCAATTTCTGAGGTCGTGTGCATGCTCCACCAAATCGACCCGATCGAACAAACGGCCCCTAAAAAGAAGGAGGCATATACCCAGGTGGGCAAGGAACCGGTTTTTCCAATAAATATCATTGGGAAGATGAAGAGGGAAAGATTGGCTAAGGTTTGGCCAAAACCTGTAAAGAAACTCTGCATCTGAAAGCCTGTCGGCTGCTGCTCGTCGTTTAATTTATCTGCCACAAACGCACGGTAAGGCTCCATGGCCGTATTATTCCCTGCATCTAGGATCCACAATAAACTCGCTGCCATCCATAAGGAAGAACTGAACGGATATAACAGGAGGCAAATGCTGCATAATAAGGCTCCTATGAAGAAATAGGGCTTGCGGCGACCCCACTTCGGGTGCCAGGTGCTGTCACTTAAGGCACCGATGAAAGGCTGAATTAATAAACCTGTAACCGGTCCAGCTAAGTTTAATAAGGGAATTTCGTCTGGACTCGCTCCTAGAAAATCATAAATGGGATTCACAGCGCTCTGCTGTAATCCGAAACTATATTGAATACCAAAAAATCCAACGTTCATGTTGACGATTTGGCTGAAACTCAAGGAGGGTTTACGTAATGACATGTTTGATAGGTTTATTCGTAGATGAAATTTAACTATTCTACCCAAGACCAGCAAACTGTCCTACACTGTTGAACCTAATATTCTTGATTTAAAGGGTGGATCATCAATTCATCGATAACCACGTGGGCCGGTTGATTCATTACATAATAGATGCTGTTCGCCATATCTTCTGGGCTTAGCCAGCCTTGGTGAGAGGGATCTCCCGCAGGGTCCGCATGAAAATGGGAATCGACTAATCCAGAGTAAATAGTGCTTACCTTAATTCCATCTTTTCTAACTTCTTTTCTTAGTGCCTCAGTAAAGGCATGCTGTGCATATTTAGAAGCACAATACAGTGAGCCTCCATCAAAAACCCGTTTCGCCACATCTGAGGCAATCGTAATAAAATGGCCCTTATTAGCGGCTTTCAGATGAGGAAGCGCCTTCTGTGAGAATAAAAAGGTGCCTTTTACATTCGTGTCAAATACCTGATCCCATTGTGCTGCAGAATAGGATTCCGTAGGCCCAAAAGCCCCGATCCCCGCATTATTGATCACAAAATCAATATGTCCAAAAGTATGTATCGTTTTCTCCACTGCCATCTCGACAAAAGCCTCGTCAGACACATCCCCATCAAAATACAGCGGGCGATGCCCCATGTCGGTTATTTCTGCCGCCAAGTCTTTTAATTCACCTTTGTTACGAGCCACTAAACTGAGTTGGAAGTTGTTCTGCGCCAATAAGATAGCTAATGCACGGCCGATTCCACGAGAGGCTCCGGTAATGATGGCGGTAGGTAGGGAATTTGACATATAAGATTATTTTTTGTTAAATTTAGACAATTCCAATATAGGTATGAATCAACAAATTGCGTTTCTCATCAATCCCTTAAAAAAGACTGTCGCTATTGCGGATTATTTTTCTTGGGTCATTGAAACGGTAAAGGTAAAAAAATCAGACTGGGAAATTCAGCTTTTTGCAAAAGAATGGCCAACAGATTTAAGTGATTTTGATCAAGTTTGGGTCATGGGCGGCGATGGCACGTTTAATTATTTTGTGAACAAATATCCTTCGCTTGATAAGCCCATTGCCCTATTTAAAGGAGGCACAGGAAATGATTTTTATTGGAAGCTATTTGGGGAGCGATCTCGGCAGGCGCATCTGGATGCCGTTTTGGCAGGACATACAGAGTTATTCGATGCTGGGTCCTGTAATGGGCAATTATTTTTAAATGGTGTGGGCATCGGAATCGAGGGAGAGGTCTTGAAATCGATGGAATCTATTCGCTACTTTAAAGGAGGTCTAGGCTATTATTTGGCAGCAATTCCTAATTTACTACAATTCAAATCGTATCATATTCAGGGCCAAAGAAAAGTCTTTCTTTGTATGGTCTTTAATTCCTCTCGAGCCGGAGGAGGATTTCATTTCTTCCCCCACGCAGAGATTCAGGATGGATTATTAGACGTGATGTATTGCCGGCATATTCCGGTTTGGCAGCGATTATTCTACATGCCCATCATTCAGTCGGGCAAACATGTGAAACTACCCATCGTGGAATTTTCGAAGGAGAAAGACATCAAGATTAAAACGGATCGTGTCCTCAGTGCCCAGGTAGACGGAGAAGTCCAAACGTCAGATCAATTTGATTTCCAAGTTCTTCCTGCTAAATTTAAGTTTATTGTACCTTCCCTATGAAAAAAATAGTCTTACTCCTTATTTTAAGTCTTCCTGTTTTAGCCCAAGACGCTGACAAAAAGAAAGTCCTTGCTCGAATTCAACAGCAGGAGTCCCATTACAGCGATATCGCACAAAAAATCTGGAATTACGCCGAAGTCGGTTACAAGGAAAAGCAATCCTCTGCTCTTCTTCAAGAAACTTTAAAACAAGCGGGTTTTACCATCGAATCTGGCGTAGCCGGTATTCCTACCGCTTTCGTTGCGACCTATGGTCAAGGTAAACCGGTGATTGGAATTATGGCTGAATACGATGCCTTGCCTGGATTATCGCAGGATTCTATTCCGACTAAGCGTTCCTTGGGTGGTGCCTCTGGACACGCTTGTGGCCACCATTTATTTGGGACAGGTTCTTCTGCTGCCGCTATCGCGGTGAAAGAATGGTTGAAAGAAACGGGCGGGAAAGGGACAATAAAATTATATGGTTGTCCTGCCGAAGAAGGTGGTTCTGGTAAAGTATACATGGTTCGCGAAGGCTTATTTAATGACGCAGATGTCATGTTGCACTGGCATCCAAGTGATGCGAACTCCGTTTCGACAGGTTCATCTTTAGCCAATAAAACTGGTAAATTCCGTTTCTACGGCCTTTCCTCGCACGCGGCTGCTTCCCCAGAAAGAGGTCGTTCAGCACTAGATGCGGTGGAGGCGATGGATTTCATGGCGAATATGATGCGCGAACACGTGCCTTCTTCTACGCGTATTCACTATGTCATCACGAATGGAGGGAAAGCACCTAATATTGTCCCAGATTACGCGGAGGTCTATTATTATGTGCGTTCTCCACAACGCGATATCGTGATGGACGTTTGGAATCGCTTGGAAAAAGCAGCCGAAGGTGCAGCCTTAGGAACAGGAACACGATACGAATTAGAAGTTATCGGTGGAGTTTATGAAATTTTGCCAAATGAAAAGCTAGCCTCTATCATGAGTTCAAATCTGCAAACCGTGGGTGGTTATACCTTAAATCCAACTGAATTAGCCTTTGCGAAACAAATACAGCAAACTCCGGGTATGTTACAAACCGATTTAGCGTCCACTTCATCTGTGGTTCCAGGTCGTCCAGATCCGAGCGGCGGAGGCTCGACGGATGTGGGTGATGTAAGCTGGGTAGTTCCTACCATTGGTCTAGGTACAGCGACTTGGGTCCCAGGTACGACAGCACACAGCTGGCAGGCGGTAGCTGCCGGTGGGACTAGCATCGGTAAAAAAGGAATGATGGTAGCTGCGAAAACGATCGCAGGAACCGCCCTCGATCTATTTAAAAACCCAGCGTTAATCGAAGCGGCAAAAGCAGAGTGGAATAAGCGAAAAGGGGCTGAATTTAAGTACAAGGCTCTTTTAGGCGATCGCAAACCGGCTTTGAA
The DNA here is from genome assembly GCF_045310505.1 of Aquirufa novilacunae. Taxonomy (NCBI): domain Bacteria; kingdom Pseudomonadati; phylum Bacteroidota; class Cytophagia; order Cytophagales; family Flectobacillaceae; genus Aquirufa; species Aquirufa novilacunae. Next base: position 861,710 of record NZ_JBEWZG010000001.1, on the reverse strand, counting down.
TTATAGAGATTAAAAATAAAATAGGCTTCGGCCTTTTTTATTTATTTCATTCATCGTAATATTGCAATGTAATAATTAAGTTATGGGAATTACTAAAACCGATCTGTTTACCGACGAGCAAAATGCGATTGCACAGATGGCCAAAGTACTAGGGCATCCAGCGCGTGTCGCGATTTTGCAATTTTTGGTCAAATCCAATACCTGCATAAACGGCGATCTAGTTCAAGAATTAGGTTTAGCACAAGCTACCGTTTCTCAACATTTAAGAGAGTTGAAAGAGGTCGGATTTATCCAAGGGACCATCGAAGGAGTTTCCGTATGTTATTGCATAAATCCAGCGAAGTGGGCGGAATTTAGCCAGCTTTTTGGAACATTTTTTGAAAACTATTTTATCGCACAAAAATCTAACTGTTGTTAATATGTCAACTTTTCCACGAATGCACGTCTCCCTGTATGTCAGCAATTTAGCGGCATCGGTGAATTTTTATTCAACTTTTTTCGGCCAACCAGCCACCAAAGTGAAGCCGGGTTATGCAAAATATGTATTAGATAGCCCGTCATTAATTATCTCGTTCATTGAAAATCCGGAGCGTGTTCAGTCAAACTTTGGCCACTTAGGTTTCCAGGTAGAGACAGCTGAAGAAATGAACGCCCGTTTAGAAGTAGCTAGAAAACAAGGTCTTGTTTCCAAAGAGGAAATAGGCACCTCTTGCTGCTATGCCGTTCAAGATAAATTCTGGGCTACGGATCCAGATGGTGTTCAATGGGAAGTATATTATTTCCACGAGGATGCAGAATTCAATGACCCGCACTATGAAATGCAAGATGCCTCCGCTTGTTGCATGCCCCCAGCAGCGGCTGTGATAGAAAAACCAAAACTTAAAATCGCCGAAGTTCAAGCTGCTAACACTTGTGCTCCAGGCTCTGGATGTTGCTAAGATGAAAGATTTATTAAACCAAAATTTGGAACAAATCCTCTCCCTCGAAATTCCAGAGGAACGCAGAGAAATTTTACAGGTCTTGATTGATTACATCAAAGACAAACGCAAGAAAGAGCAGCCAATTCGACTGAATTTCATTTGCACGCACAACTCACGCCGCTCGCAATTCTCGCAAGTCTGGGCACAAACCGCTGCCGATTATTTCCAAATCCCAGCTCAGTGCTATTCTGGCGGGGTAGAAGTAACGGCTTGCAATGAACGCACAGTGGCCTCTTTAGAAAGAATGGGTTTCATCATCTCCAAACACGGACACTCGAACCCCATCTACTTTGCCTTGCACACCCAAGATGCACGGCCCATCATCTTATTTTCGAAATTATATAATGACGTCATCAACCCGCATGGCATTTTTGCCTCGGTCATGACTTGTTCGCATGCGGATGAAAATTGTCCTTTTATTCCAGGAGCAGAAGCTAGAATCCCTGTACGCTACGAGGACCCAAAAGCATTTGATGATACGCCGGAAGAAGCCGCGCAATATGATGCGAGGTCTAGACAAATTGCGGGGGAGATGTTTTATGTGTTTTCGAGAGTTAGTATCTAGATTTCTATTGCGAGCTAACTTGGAGGTATTTCCGAAAATGTCCTGCGAAATATTTTCTTGAAATACCTCCAAGTTAGCTCGCAAGCAGTAAATCTTTCTACATCGCTCTTGATCTTTTGATAAGAATTAGATCATCGTTAGATTTTAGATATCTGTTACGAAAAATATGACGTAGGCCATTTTTGTAACAGATATCTAAAATCTACGATGTATGATCCCTCACAACCAGCCACTTCCCCTTCACCTTCTTCATCAGCAACGTAAAATATCCTCCAGCATCACCAACCGTTGGTCTAGTTAAATGCCATTTACCTAATACCCAGGCCGTTTTCCCCGCTGTTACATCGATTTCTTGAATGTCAAAATCCAGTGTTCCCATCGTCTCTCTGTTTGGATAGGATTTTAAATAACGCGCTAATGTGGCTTCCCATCCTGATACGACACCTGACTTTCCGATGAATTTTAGGTTAGGGGATTTTTCATAGTATTCCATGAAACCTTTCACGTCACCCGCATTCCACAAGGTAATCTGAGTATTCAGGACAGATTTGATGTCGGATTCGTCTTTATTTGTTTGAGCGAATAGGAGAGCGGGGAGGAAGAGAAGGCAGTAGAGGAGTGTTTTCATATTGTAAATATATTAATAAAGAATAAAGCACAATGCATAAAGAATAATGTAGGAATCCCCTGCGGGGATGAATTCTGAACTGTTTCCTGTGCACTAATTCCCTATGGACTTTATTCTTTGTGCTTTATTCTTTATGCTCTAAAACTGGGATTTCGTCTCAATTATTACTTCACTTTTTTGAATATCCGATTATTGTATCATTTTTGTAGAATAATAAATTAAACCTAATGATTAAGAAAATTACCCTCGCCATTTTGATGGCATTTCCTGTGCTTCAATCGCTTGCGCAGGCCCCAGATGAAAATCGTTTTGTAAAATCGGTCTTAGTGGACAAATTGGATGAGCCCATGGAGTTCACCTTTTTGCCGGATGGACGTATCCTTTTTGTCGAAAGAAAAGGGGATGTGAAGTCTTATGATACGAAGACTAAAGAAACGAAGACAATCGCTCACCTAAATGTGAACACGAAATACAAGAACCGTCTGGGTCAAGAGCGTGTGGCAGAGGAGGGATTGATGGGAATTGTTTTGGACCCTAACTTCAGCAAAAATCACTGGTTATATCTCTATTATGCACATCCGACGGAAACGAAGCACATTTTAGCACGTATGGAATTGCGTGGGGATGAGTTGCTAGTTGAGCAGCAAAAAGTCCTTTTAGAGGTTCCTACACAACGTGAGGAGTGTTGCCATACGGGTGGTGGAATGGTTTTTGACAAATCAGGTAACCTTTTCTTAACGGTAGGAAATAACACAAGTAACAGTAATTCAGATGGTTATGCGCCTATCGATGAGCGTCCAGGTCAAGCCTATTGGGATGATCAGCGTGGTGCGTCGAATACAAATGATTTACGTGGAAAGATTTTGCGCATTCACCCAGAGCCGAATGGTACGTATACCATTCCTAAAGGAAATTTATTTGCACCTGGCACACCTAAGACGAAGCCTGAAATTTATACGATGGGTCACCGCAATCCGTGGAGACCGAGTATTGACTCGAAAACAGGTTTCTTGTATTGGGGTGAGGTAGGTCCAGATGCGTCGGTGGATTCGGAAAAAGGTCCTCGTGGTTATGATGAATTTAATCAGGCCAAAGGTCCAGGCTATTACGGCTGGCCTTATTTCATCGGAAATAATCAGGCCTATGCGGATGTGAACTTTGAGACAATGGCGATTGGTCCTAAGTTCAATCCTGCAGCTCCAGTGAATGAATCCCCTAACAATACCGGTTTACGTGAATTGCCCCCAGCAACGAAGGCGATGATTTGGTATCCTTATGGAACTTCAGAAGAGTTTCCTTTAGTAGGGTCGTCGGGACGTTCTGCAACGGGTGGACCGGTATTTAGAAAAGCCGATTTCCCTGGCGCTAAACGAGCTTTCCCATCGTATTATGAAGGAAAATGGTTAATCGTGGAGTTCATGCGTGGCTGGATTATGGCCGTGACGATGGACGAAAAAGGAGATTACAAATCAATGGAGCGCTTTATGCCGTCTACGACGTTTGGTTCTGCGATTGATATGGATTTCAGCCCAGAGGGTGATTTATATGTATTGGAATATGGTTCGGCTTGGTTCCGTGGTAATGAAAATGCGCGTTTAGTGAAGATTGAATACCAAGGTGGAAACCGCAAGCCGTATGTGGAGGCTTCGGCAGTTAAGAAAGCGGGAGCAGCGCCATTCACAACTACTTTATCGGCTGATGGAACGAAAGATTTCGATGGCGATAAATTAACGTATACGTGGACGGTGAAGAAGGCAGGGAAATTCGTGAAGAATTTATCGGGCGCATCGGCTACTTTAAACTTAAAAGACGTAGGTAAATACGAGGTGACGTTGAAGGCGGCTGATCCAAAAGGATTGTCGAACACGGCTTCTTTGGAAATATTAGTAGGAAACGAGGCTCCAGTAGTGGATATCGCCGTGGAAGGTAATAAGTCATTCTACTTCGAGGGACAGCCTTTGAAATATGCGGTAAAAGTGGAAGATAAGGAAGATGGTTCTCTAGGAAAAGGAATCGCTCCAGAGGCCGTGGCTGCTACGGTTGATTATGTAGCTTCAGGTTATGATCCGATAGAAATGGCGCAATCACACAGAAAGGCTGATAGCGATTTATTTGCGTCAGCAGGTCTTCGCTTAATTAATGCAAGTGATTGTAAGTCATGTCACCAAATGTACGTGCGCTCGGTAGGACCATCTTACAAAGAGGTTGCGGAGAAATATAAGGGACAAGATGTGTTAGAGAAATTGTCTGATAAGGTGATTTCAGGTGGTATGGGCGTTTGGGGAGAACATGCGATGTCTGCTCACCCGAGTATTTCGAAGGCGGATGCCAAAGCTATGGTCAATTATATCCTTAGTTTAGGGGATAAAAAAGCCAGCAATGCAATCGGTATCGCTGGAGAATTAGGCCTGAAAAAACCAGCAGATCAATCTTCATCAAAAGGCGTATTCGTCGTACGTGCGACTTACTTTGATAAAGGAAATAAGAAAATGGCGCCGGTGCAATCAGAGAAGTGGTTGTTCCTACGTCACCCTGCCTTGAATGTGGAGAAAGCGGATGTGTCTAAAGGCATTATGCAATTAATCACACCAGGTCGTTCGACGAACATGGTGGGCCAAAATCCGTACCTAGGTTACAAGGATTTAGATTTAACGGGTATCAATACCATCGAAATTTCAGCCTCTGCGCAAGCTAGAACAAACGCGGCAGGTGGGGTGATTGAAATACGTTTGGATTCACCTACAGGAACGGTTATTGGTAAAACAGCGCCTATTGAGGTTTCTCAAGGTGGTTTTGGTGGACCTCCTCCAGCAGCTGCTACGCCAGGAAAGGGAGCACCACTAGGAACGGGAGTAGCTGCACCGGCAGCAGCACCTGCAGCGGCGCCAGCAGCACCGGCTGCCGCGGCACCGGCTGCACCTCGTCGTATGTCAGGACCATCTGCCCAAAAAGTAGCCATCCAAGCCACTTCCGGATCTCACGACCTGTATTTTGTGGCGGTAAATCCGAAAGCCACAGAGCAACAAATTGTGGTGCAGATTTCGGGTATTGAAATGAAAAAATAATCCCTCGATTATAGTAAGTAAAAGGTTCTCTCTGCTTTAAATAGAGAGAACCTTTTTTTATGCGTTACACCTTACTTTTGCTCTTCATTTCTGGGTCCCTTTTCGCCCAAAAAAACATCACCACCGCCTCTGATGCCACAGCGCCCTTACATGCACTGCAGCCAGATTATCCCACGCCTTACGGGGCACCAGCGGTAGCAGATATTCAGAAAACGATAGACCGCGTATTTACCTATTTAGATGCCGCTACCCCCAATCGTTTTGTCGATAAATCCAGTGGTGCTGAGGTGAAAACTTATAACTCTAACGCCATTTTCAGCAAAGGCGATTTTCGCCCGATCTCGTATGAGTGGGGAGTGACCTATTCTGGGATGCTAGCCTTGACCGAAGTGACAGGCGATTTGAAATACAAGAACTATGTATTTAATCGCTTGAACTTGATTAATTCAGCTGTTCCAGAGGCCATCAAGATTCCTTCAGAGCAATCCCATGTATTAAAAGGATTAGTTCACCCAAGAGCACTTGATGACATCGGTGCCATGGGAATGGCGGTGATTAAAGCAAAGAAAGCGGGTTTCACTACCGATATGTCCTTTATCACGAAGCGCGCGTCTGATTTCATCTTAAAAGAAGAGCATCGTTTGCCGGATCGCACCTTGGTGAGAATTCGTCCTTTGCACCACACGATGTGGCTGGATGATGTCTATATGGCTATTCCGGCCTTATTGCAATTAGGAGAATACGAAGAGGCTGTGTTTCAGTTCAACGCGTATCAAAAACGCATGTTCAATCCAAGCCTAAATATCTATATGCACGGTTATTTAGTGGATGCGACGGAGCACCCGGAGTTTCATTGGGGTCGCGCGAACGGCTGGGCCTTATTGACGAATTGTGAATTATTGGAATATTTGCCGGCGAATCATCCAGCTCGTCCGGCGATTTTGGCACAATTGAAAAATCACTTGAAAGGACTGATGGCCTTGCAGGATGGAACTGGTTTTTGGCATCAATTATTGGATAAAAACGATTCCTATTTAGAGACCTCTTGTACGGCGATTTATACTTATGTGATGGCCAAAGGTATTAATAAAGGCTGGTTAGATCCGAAAATTTACGGCCCTGTAGCCATTTTGGGCTGGAATGCAGTGAACACGAAAGTAAATGAAAAAGGCCAAGTTGAAGGTACCTGCGTGGGCACCGGTTTAGCTTGGGATCCGGCCTTTTACTACCACAGACCTATTTCTCCCTTCGCAGCGCACGGTTATGGCCCTGTGCTTTTAGCGGGAGCAGCAATGATGGATTTACTGAAACACAACAACTACCAAATCAACGATTCCGCCGTACATTTGAAATAATATGAAAAACGCATTTGATTTAACAGGAAAAGTAGCGCTCGTAACGGGTTGCAAAAGAGGCATCGGGATGGCGATGGCTTTAGGCTTAGCGGAGGCTGGTGCCGATATCATCGGAGTTTCGGCTAATCTTGAATTAGCAGGATCTCAGGTTTCAAAATCCGTGGAGGCATTGGGTCGAAAATTCAATGCCTATCAAGCTGACTTTTCTAACCGCGATTCGTTGTATTCCTTTATCAAACAGGTAAAAGTAGATTTTCCTCGCATCGATATTTTAGTCAATAACGCAGGTACCATTTTGCGTAATCCAGCGGCAGAGCATTCGGATGAGTTTTGGGATGAGGTATTAGAGGTGAATCTTTCGTCTCAATTTATCTTAAGTAGAGAGATTGGTTCTACTATGCTAGCCCTGGGTTCTGGTAAAATCATTTTTACTGCTTCTCTATTGAGTTTCCAAGGCGGTATCAATGTGCCGGGTTATGCAGCTAGCAAGGGCGGAATTGCCCGTTTAACGATGGCCTTAGCGAATGAGTGGGCTGGTAAGGGACTTAATGTCAATGCAATTGCTCCAGGTTATATTTCAACAGATAATACAGCTGCCTTGCGGGAAGACAAAGACCGAAGCAGCTCCATTTTAGGACGAATACCGGCAGGACGTTGGGGAGAACCAGAGGACTTCAAGGGTCCAGTGGTTTTCTTAGCATCGGATGCCTCTAACTATGTACACGGCACCATTTTGACCGTTGATGGCGGCTGGATGGGCCGATAATGAAAGAATAGAGCACAAAGAATAAAGAATAAAGATTGAATCCGCTTCGCGGATGGATTCGAGAAAAATCTTTCATAAATTCATCTCCGAAGGAGATTCCAACTTTATTCTTTATGCTTTATTCTTTGTGCTCTAATTAAAAAATTAAACCTATGAAAAAAATCTTATCCCTCATTTTCCTCTCCACCTCGCTTTTCGCGCAGAAAATAGACGTGGATAAACAAATCGCATTAGCTGGCCAACAATACCAGTTGATGTTGGCGGCGCAACCTGATACCAGTACGACGGTGCACTCTGCGAAACAAGATGGGACGTATCGAAACATGCCTTCGAAGTGGTGGTGTTCAGGTTTCTTCCCGGGAGGACTTTGGTACTTATTCGAAAAAACAAAAGATCCGAAATGGGAATCAGCTGCGCGTTTATGGACGGCTGCGGTGAAGAAAGAGCAGTTCAATACGGGTACGCACGATTTAGGATTTATGATGTACGATTCTTTCGGGAATGGCTTGCGTCTAACGAAAGATCCAGAATACAAGAAGGTGTTGATTCAATCAGCGAAGTCATTAGCGACGCGTTTTGATCCTAAAATAGGTTTAATCAAATCTTGGAATGGCTTCAAAGGCGGTTACCAATATCCAGTAATCATTGACAATATGATGAACTTGGAATTGCTATTCTGGGCTTCTAGGGAGACGGGTGATCCTAGTTTCAAACAAATCGCAATCACGCATGCGGATAATACGATGAAGAATCATTTCAGACCGGATTATTCGAGTTATCATGTGATTTGCTATGATGTGGATGGTAAGGTTTTGGCAAAAAAACAACACCAAGGCTACCAAGACGAGTCTACCTGGACGCGTGGTCATGCCTGGGCGATGTACGGTTACGTGGAAATGTACCGCAATACGAAGGATAAGAAATACCTAGACTTCGCTCAAAAAATCTCTGATTTCTACTTGAACCACCCGAATATGCCAGCTGACAAAATTCCGTACTGGGATTTTTATGCGCCTAATATCCCGACAGAGGAACGAGATGCTTCGGCAGGTGCGATTGCGGCGTCTGCTTTGCTAGAATTGAGTACGTATTCAGGGGAGAAAGGAAAGCGCTACTATGCGGATGCGGTGAAGATGTTAGAGTCACTTTCGTCGCCAGCTTACCGCGCGGCTTTAGGTGAAAATAATCACTTCTTGATCAAGCACTGCGTAGGAGCGAAATCGTTGAATTCAGAGATTGATGTGCCCTTAATCTACGCAGATTACTATTATTTAGAGGGCTTGTTGCGCTACCAAAAAATGGCTAAAAAATAGACGGCTTTTTGGGCTGAATTTCGTACCTTTGAAGCTTCATTTTTTATCAAGCCCCATGTCAGTTAAGAAAATTCAATCAGCCTTAATTTCAGTTTATTACAAGGACGGTTTAGCGCCTATCATTCAAGAACTTCATAAAAATGGAGTGACACTTTATTCTACGGGAGGGACGCAGTCTTTCATCGAAGAATTAGGTATTCCAGTGATTGCAGTAGAAGATTTAACGGGATATCCGTCGATCTTTGGCGGTCGCGTGAAGACTTTGCACCCGAAGGTTTTTGGTGGAATTTTACACCGTCGCGACTTAGCGGAGGATGTGGCTGTAGCTAAACAATACGATATTCCAGCGCTAGATTTAGTGATGGTGGATTTATATCCATTCGAGGAGACGGTTGCGTCTGGAGCATCTGATGAGGATATTATTGAAAAAATTGACATCGGAGGTATCTCTTTAATCCGTGGTGGAGCGAAGAATTTTAACGATGTATTAATCGTTTCATCTCGTGATCAATACGCAGAAGTTTCTGCGATTTTTGCCGCGCACGGTTCTACTTCAACGACTTTAGAAGAGCGTAGACGTTTTGCTGGTAAGGCATTTGCTGTTTCATCACACTACGATGGAGCGATTCAGCGTTATTTTGCAGGTCAATCTGCTGATTTGGCCAATTACACGACCTTGCCAGCGCACGGTTTACGTTACGGCGAAAATCCGCACCAACAAGGTAAGTTCTACGGAGATTTAGCGGCATTATTTGATAAGCTACACGGTAAGGAATTATCTTACAATAACTTAGTGGACGTGGATGCTTGTCTTTCGTTATTAGACGAGTTTCAAGAAACAGCATTCGTTATCATTAAGCACATGAATGCGTGTGGAGTCGCGACTGGTTCTACGGTGAAAGAGGCGTATGATAAAGCGCTTTCTTGTGATCCAATTTCGGCTTTCGGAGGAGTTTTAGCAACCAATAATACCGTTGATAAAGCTGCTGCAGAATCGATTAATCCGTTGTTCTGTGAGATTTTAATTGCACCCGACTTTACCGAGGAGGCTTTGGAAATCTTAAAGACAAAGAAAAACCGTATTCTTTTAAAGCGTAACCAAGTTGAATTCCCGAAAGTAATGTTCAAGACCTTGTTAAATGGGGTACTAGAACAAGATAAAGATTTAGTGATGGAAGGCGTGGAAGATTTCAAAACGGTGACCAAACGCATTCCGACAGATGAGCAGAAGCGCGCTTTGGCCTTCGCCTTAAAGATTTGTAAGCATACGAAATCAAATACCATCATTTTAGCGAATGATGGTCAGTTATTAGCTTCCGGTGTAGGCCAAACTTCTCGTGTGGACGCCTTAAAGCAAGCGATTGATAAAGCGAAAGAATTTGGCTTTGATTTAAATGGAGCGGTGATGGCATCTGATGCTTTCTTCCCTTTCCCAGATTGCGTTGAAATCGCTGGAAACGCTGGTATTGTAGCAGTTACACAGCCTGGTGGATCGATTAAAGACCAAGATTCAATCGACTATTGTGATGCAAACAATTTAGCCATGGTAATGACAGGAATTCGTCACTTTAAACATTAGGATTATTTAGATAAAAATTTTATTTTTAAGGTTAAGAATCAACAAGAGTTTCGGGCGATTAATAAGCTCGTTTTAACACACATTAAATTACATTATGTCAGAAGCACAAGATACATCAGCTCAGGATCGGGCAAATTATGGTGCAGATAATATTCAAGTATTAGAGGGTTTAGAGGCGGTTCGCAAACGTCCTTCCATGTACATCGGTGATACAGGCTTTAAAGGCCTTCATCACTTGATCTGGGAGGTAGTTGATAACTCGATTGATGAGGCGTTAGCAGGTCACTGTGATAAAATCAAAGTGACAATCAATACAGACAATTCCATTTTAGTAGAAGATAACGGTCGTGGTATCCCTACGGGAATGCACACGAAGGAGAAGCGTTCTGCCCTAGAGGTAGTTATGACGGTTCTTCACGCCGGTGGTAAATTTGATAAAGATACCTACAAGGTATCTGGAGGTTTGCACGGTGTGGGGGTTTCTTGTGTGAACGCCTTATCGACGGACTTAAAAGTAACGGTACACAGAGAGGGGAAAATTTTCCAACAAGAATACAAGATTGGTGTTCCTCAGTACCCAGTAAAAGAGATTGGTACGACGGATCGTACAGGTACATCGGTTTTATTTAAGCCGGATGAAACGATCTTCACAGTAACTGAATACAAATACGAAACAGTAGCGGGTCGTTTACGTGAGTTGTCATTCTTGAACGCGGGTATCCGTGTTGAATTGACTGATTTGCGTGAATTGGATGAGAATGGTGTTGCGAAATCAGAAGAATTCTTCTCTGAAGGAGGTCTTCGTGAATTCGTTACTTTCTTGGATTCAACTCGTGAGCCATTATTGTCTGAGCCTATCTACATGGAAGGCGATAAGAATGGGGTGCCGGTTCAAGTGGCGATGGTGTATAACACCTCTTACACAGAGAACGTAGTGTCTTATGTGAACAACATTAATACGATTGAAGGAGGAACTCACGTAGCAGGTTTCCGTGGTGCCTTGACTCGTACGTTGAAAAACTACGCAGATAAGTCAGGTGCTTTAGATAAATTAAAAATCGATATCGCGGGTGATGACTTCCGTGAAGGTTTGACAGCGGTTATTTCTGTGAAAGTGGCGGAGCCTCAGTTTGAGGGCCAAACAAAAACCAAACTAGGTAATGGGGAGGTTTCTGGTGCCGTTTCTGCAGCGATGTCAGATATGTTAGAGTCTTGGTTAGAGGAGCACCCGAAAGAGGCTCGTCAAATTGTAGCCAAAGTAATCTTAGCCGCACAAGCGCGTCACGCAGCTCGTAAGGCACGTGAAATGGTTCAGCGTAAAACGGTTTTAGGTTCGAACTCTTTGCCAGGTAAGCTTGCTGACTGCTCTGATTCAGATCCTGAAACATGTGAGATCTACCTTGTCGAAGGGGACTCAGCAGGTGGTACCGCGAAACAAGGCCGTAACCGTGCATTCCAAGCGATTTTGCCTTTGCGTGGTAAGATTTTGAACGTAGAGAAAGCGCAAGAGTACCGTATCTACGAAAACGAAGAGATTAAGAATATGATTACGGCGCTAGGCGTTTCTTTCGGAAAAGATGGAGACGAGCGTGCGTTGAATATGGACAAGTTACGTTACCACAAGGTAATCATCATGACCGATGCGGACGTTGACGGTAGTCACATTCGCACCTTGATTTTAACTTTCTTCTTCCGTTACATGCGCGAATTAGTAGATCGCGGTTGTATTTACATCGCTCAGCCACCATTGTACCAAGTGAAGAAAGGACAGCAAATTCGTTACGTTTGGACGGAAGATCAACGTGCGCAGGCTATTCAGGAATTAGCAGGTGGTGGAAAAGAAGATAATGTAGGTGTTCAGCGTTATAAGGGTCTTGGAGAGATGAACGCGGAGCAGTTGTGGGAAACTACGATGAATCCGGAGTCTCGTACCTTGAAGCAAGTAACGGTGGAATCTGCGATTGAAGCTGATTTGTTATTCTCTATGTTGATGGGTGACGAGGTCGCGCCACGTCGTGACTTCATTGAGAAGAATGCTAAATACGCTAAAGTAGACGTTTAGAATGAATTTTGATTTTAAATCCTACCATTTGCGGGGTATTCACGCGGAGACGTTAGAAGAAAAGCAAAAGATCAATCAAGAATTGAAAGACTTTTACAATTCCTTAACAGAACAAGAAAAGCGCTTGTTTAACTTAGAACTTCAGAAATTCTTGGCCACAGAAATGGGGCGTTTGCGTTCTGATTACCAAGCGATAAAAAATCAAATACCCACTGAATAAATGAGTGAATTAGATAAAATACTGAAACACGAAGACTCAAAAGATTCCCTTACCGGGAATCTTTTGTCTTTACTTACGCCTACGAATTGGAAGATTAATCTGATGGCTCCTCGGGAGCCAAATCGCAAGGTGGACAAAACGACACAAAAGTCCAATGAAACCATCGCCAAGGCTAAGTTCATCTCACGAGATTTATCTTGGTTGAAATTTGATGAACGTGTTTTAGACCAGGCGAGGGATTCATCAAAATCCTTATTTGATCGCTTGAAGTTCTTAGCCATTACAGCCTCTAATTTGGATGAGTTTTTTACTATCCGGATGGGTTCCTTGTATAATTACATCGATTTAGGAAAAGAGCGGACGGATTATTGTGGCCTTCGGGAGGTTCCATTTAAACAAGCCATTATTGATCAAGCGCAGGAATTTACACAAGAAAAGCACCGTCTTTTCATGGAAGAGATTTTGCCCTTGTTTCCGGAGAATGGTCTTTTATTAGCTTGTTTGGATGATTTAGAGGAGGATGAAAAGGAAGAGGTAGCAACCTATTTTCAACGGACAATTTATCCGATGTTGACCCCGATGGTCTTTGATCATACGCATACATTTCCGAGTTTACTGGCGAAGACCTTGATTTTTGGGGTAGTGACGCTGGGGGTTTCGGACAAGAAGAAAACAAGAAATGAGAAAGAGCAGAAGATCTCTTTCGTTCAAATTCCATTGAATCTGAATCGTTTCTACGTGATCGAACGAGAGGAAAAGGTGCTCTTTGTGCCGATCGAAGAAATTATTCGCCATCACTTACAGATTTTGTACCGCAATGTGGAGATTGAATCAACGACTTTATTCCGAATTACGCGGAATGGAGATTTTGATTTAGTGGAACACGAAGATTCGGATACGGATTTCGTGGATGAGGTGAAGAAGAAGATTAAAGACCGTCGTTTGGGTCGAGTGACACGGGTAGAGGTGGAGAAATTCCATTCGGAATTCTTGTTAACAGAGATGTTAAAGCGTTGGAATTTAGAACGTTCAGATATTTTTGTCAAGAATTCGATTCTTGATTTTACGTCTTTTTGGCAAATATTAAAACACTCCGAATTTAAAACGCAATTAGCGGTTAGCCCAGCAGTGGTGCCTGCTTTAGGGCTTAAGTCGGTCGTGATTGATGATATTTTTGATACTATTAAACGGGGTGATATTTTACTACACCATCCATATAATAATTTCGAGCCGGTTATTCAATTGTTAGAACAGGCGGCAGAGGATCCGAAGGTATTAGCTATAAAGATTACCTTATACCGTATTTCGAAAAATTCACGAATTGCGAGTGCCTTATTGCGAGCTGCGGAACAAGGGAAACACGTTTCTGTCTTGTTTGAAGTGAAGGCGCGTTTCGATGAAGAAAACAATATTAAAGAAGCGACTCGTTTACAGAAAGCAGGTTGTTTTGTGATTTACGGTATTCCAGGTTTGAAAACGCACACAAAATTACTTCAGGTGATCAGAAATGAAGGGAATCATGTGGTGAGTTATGCCCATCTTTCTTCTGGAAATTACAATGAGGATACAGCAAAACTCTATACCGATATTGGTCTTTTAACGACAGATACGCGTATTACACAAGATATTTCAGAGTTCTTCAATGTAATTACAGGGCACTCGATGCCGACTCATTACGAGCATTTGATTACGGCTCCGCGTGATATGCGAAACCGTTTAATTGAAATGATTCAAAATGAGGTGAAGAATCACCAAGAAGGGAAACCTGCTGGTATTTGCTGGAAGATCAATTCCTTACAAGATTTAAAGACGATGGATGCGCTATATAAGGCTTCTCAAGCGGGCTTGCCAGTTTTATTGATCGTGCGCGGCATTTGCTGCTTACGTCCGCAGCGCAAGGGTTTATCAGAGAATATCTTCATTAAATCGATTGTAGGGGAGTATTTAGAGCATACCCGTTTGTATTATTTCCACAATGAGGGCGATGCGAAAATTTATGGAGGAAGTGCAGACGTAATGGTGCGAAGCTTTGATAGACGTATTGAGTCACTCTTTGAAATGGTGAACACGCGCGCTAAAAATTTGGCCATTACCATCTTGGATTGGAATTTACGGGATACCAAAAACTCCTATGAAATGCAGGAGGATGGTACATATTGGAAAATTGAAAGCGATGAGCCGTTTGATATCCACACGAAATTTTATGAAATCAAAGAAGAGGATTTGGTTGAGGGCTTAGCATTTGATAAATTTACAATTAGCCTTGAAAAAAAATAGGCGAATTACACCAACAACAGAATAATGGAAAGATTTACAGGGTTACTCGGTATTGTATTGATTTTAGGGGTAGCATTTTTAATGTCAAATAACCGTAAAGCAATTAATTACCGGACAGTAGGCGTAGGTCTTTTGTTACAAGTGTTGTTGGCCGTCTTTATCTTGAAGACTGAAGTAGGCCAAAACCTCTTCCAGTGGTTAGGTGATTCCATCAATACCTTGTTAGGTCAAGCGGACAAAGGGGCACAATTTGTGTTCGGTTCGTTAGTGAATCGTGATTTGATGATCAAGGCTTTTGGTCCAGGAAACGATTATATTTTCTTCTTTAAAGTAGTTCCTACGATCATTTTTGTGGCTGTTTTAGTGAATATGTTCTATCATTTAGGCATTCTTCAGCGTGTCGTTTCTTTCATGGGTAAAGGTGTACACTGGTTAATGGGCGTGAGTGGGGCAGAGGCTCTTTCGAATGTGGCATCTACTTTTGTAGGCCAAGTAGAGGCGCAAATCATGATCAAGCCTTATCTGAAAAATATGACGAATTCGGAGCTGATGGCTTCGATGACAGGTTCTTTCGCCTGCATCGCAGGTGGTGTTATGGCTGTTTATATCTCGCTAGGTGTTCCAGCGGCCTATTTATTAGCGGCTAGTTTAATGGCGGCGCCAGGTGCTTTAGTTATCTCTAAAATCATGTTCCCTGAAACGGAGAAGTCAGAAACCGAAGGCGAAGTGAAATTAGAATTGTCTAAAACGCATACGAATTTAGTAGATGCGATCGCGGCAGGTGCGAGTGAGGGATTGAAAGTAGGTTTAAATGTCATCGCGATGTTAATCGGTTTTATTGCCTTAATTGCTTTAGTTGACTTAGGTTTAGGCCATATCGGTGCTTGGGTGAATTATCCAGAACTATCGATGAATACGATTTTAGGCAAGTTATTCTCTGTATTTGCTTTCGCTATGGGTGTGCCTGCCCAAGATATTGAAGTGGCTGGTGCCTTAATGGGTAAGAAAATGGTCGTAAATGAATTTGTGGCATATCTTGATATGGTTCACTTGAAGGCGACTTTAGACCCTAAAACAATTGCCATTACAAGTTTTGCGCTTTGTGGTTTTGCTAATTTTTCTTCGGTAGCTATCCAAATCGGTGGTATCGGCGAATTAGCTCCTTCCCGTCGTTCAGACTTAGCTAAATTAGGATTTAAAGCCTTAATCGCGGGTACATTAGCTTCTTACTTATCTGCAACCCTAGCTGGTTTATTATTGTAATATGCGCATTGATCCCGAAACCGTCGAGCGAATAAAGCAAACGGCTGCGGTGGCAGACGTCATCGGGGATTATGTCACTATTAAGAAAAAGGGAGCGAACTATTGGGCTTGTTGTCCTTTTCACGGCGAGAAAACGCCTTCCTTCTCTATTTCACCTGCGAAGGGAATCTACAAATGTTTTGGTTGTGGTAAGGCCGGAGATTCTGTCCGCTTTGTTATGGATATGGAGGGGCTGGGATATGGCGAGGCTTTACGTCATTTGGCCAAAAAATACGGCATCGACATCCAAGAAGAGGAAATGACCGACGACCAGCTCGTTCGTCAAAACGAGCGCGAAAGTCTACTCATCATCCTCGAATACGCCAAAGAATTTTTCAAAAAGCAATTATACGATACAGACGAAGGCAAGTCTATCGCACTTCCTTATTTCAAGGAACGCGGTTTCTCCGATGCAACCTTACAATCCTTCGATTTAGGCTATAGCCCAGAAGCTTGGGATGCCTTCTTGAAATCGGCTTTAAAACAAGGGTTCTCGCAAGAAATCATTGAAAAGGCGGGTCTAGTCACACAGAAAAATGACGACGGAAAAGTCTATGACCGATTCCGTAATCGAGTAATTTTTCCGATTCACAATGTGTCGGGTAAGATCATCGCTTTTGGTGCGCGTATCCTGCGTAATGATGCAAAGAACCAAGCGAAATACCTCAACTCTCCTGAAACAGAAGTCTACCATAAGTCGGCCACTTTATATGGTATCTCCCAAGCGAAAAATGAGATTCGTTCGAAAGACGTTTGTTATTTAGTAGAAGGCTATACCGATGTAATTTCCCTGCACCAAGCAGGGATAAAAAATGTGGTAGCGTCATCAGGTACCTCATTGACTATCGAGCAAATCAAGTTGATCGGTCGATTCACTCAGCATGTTACTGTGTTGTATGATGGTGATTCTGCAGGTATCAAGGCCGCATTACGTGGAATGGATTTGATTCTTGAAGAAGGCTTACAAGTGAATTTAGTGGTGTTCCCTGAAGGGAATGACCCGGATTCCTTCGTTCGGAAAATCGGTTCTGAGGCCTTTGTTGATTATATTAAGAAAGAGGCGAAGGATGTCATCTCATTTCAAGCGAATCTTTTCAAGGAGGAAGCCGGAGACGATCCCTTCAAGAAAGCAGAGATGATTAAAGAAATGGTGCAATCCATTTCCAAAATACCTGATGCGATTCAGCGTAGCTTATTCATTCAAAAGACCGCCTCCATGATGCGGATGGATGAAGATGTCTTGCTGGCTGAATTAAATAAGATTCAGTTAAAGAAAATGAAAGGGGCTTCCAATGAGCCTCAACAAATCTCCGCGCAGCAATATGCGGAGGTAAGAGACCTGATCGAACCTGTTCAGGGTGATCAGACGGTTGAAGTACAAAATCTAGCCTATTACCAAGAATTAGAATGTGTGCGTTTGATGATCAATTATGGTCATTTGGAAATTAATCCAACACAAGCGCCAGGCTTAACGGTGGTTCATTATTTAATAGATGAATTGGAGGGAACCGTTTTTCAAACGCCGCTTTTTATTCGCATTTTGGACCTTTGCAAGCAAGAATTTGCGGCTCAGCGTGCACCTAAGCCTGATTTCTTTCTACATCATGCAGATGAGGAAATCCAATCTTTCTCGATTAATATCTCGTCTGATAAGCATTCTGTGTCTTCCGAATGGAAGGATAAGCATGAAATTCGCGTGAACACGGATGAGGAGATGCTGGAGGATTTGGCCTATAAAAATGTGTTACGTCTCCGTAAAGTATATAATGATCAGCATTTACAGGAAGTACTTTCTAAATTGGATTCCTTGCAAGCGGACTCTCCGGAGATGGATGGCGTCTTGCTAGAATTCCTCCGTTTGAAAGAAATTCAAAAAAATATTTCCCAAGAATTAGGCACAGTTATTGAAAAATAGCCTATTTTTACTCTATAATGAAGAAAATACTTGCCATAATGCTATTCTCTGTGCTGCTTTACCAAGCAGGCGGTTTCGCGTTGCAGTATCTTTCGGATGGGAATACGGTAGCCATCGATCCGGAAACGGAAGAAACGGTTGTCGTTAAAATCCCGATCAATTTGCCTTATCAAACAGATTGGGTATCTGCTGAAGAAGTAGATGGATCTGTTCGCCAAGGAGATGAATTCTATGAGATGAAGTCGCGTAAGGTGGAAAATGACACCTTAGTAACGGTCATGGTGAAAGACCGGAACGCGCGCGAAAATTTCTTTGATTTAGCCGAGCAGGTAAACGAGCATCTAACAGATGAGCCTGGTTCTACTCCAGCTAAAACTAAATTAATTAACACCTTAGTGAAAGAATATTGTGCTCAGTCAACTGGCTGGGTATTCTATATTTTAGATTGGCCTGCTGCTAAAGAGGCAATCAGTCATCCAATTTTACCCACTCAAGACTTCTCGTCTGCATTTTTCTCGCCGCCACGGCAAGCTTAATTTTTCTACTCTTTATTTTCTAGGACAGGAATGTCTCAGAACATCGTGTATTATTTAAAAAATTAAGCAAATGAAAAATATTTTATTAGCACTCCTATGTGTAGGAGTAGGTATGTCTAGTTCTTTCGGTCAAGGTTGTGTAGCGGTTCGACATATGAGCTGCTCTGTGGGTACAGGTTCAAGCACGAACTCGATGATGCACCCAGGTCAATGGCAAGTTTCTGTGGGTTTTAGAAACCTTCACTCGTATAAGCACTTTGTGGGTGCAGATTACCAACCTGCACGTGAGGCTGCGGGTACCAATGTAATTAATGATCAGCAAGCCTTCGATCTTGGGGTTACTTATTCTGTAACGGATCGTTTATCTGTGGCCTTTAATTTACCTTTTAGTTTCAATTACCGTACTTCTTTGTATGAGCATTATGGAAATGCATTAGCAGGGAACCCAGCTCAAAAGCGTTTTGGGACGATGGCAAATGGAATTGGAGATGCGCGTTTGACGGCTTCTTATTGGTTATTAGATCCTTTGAAGCATATGAAAGGAAATTTATCAGTGGGCTTGGGTGTGAAATTACCTACGGGTGATTATAAGGCTATGGATAAATTTCACCGAAGAGCATCTGATGGTTCTGATTACACCATTGAAAAACCGGTAGATCAATCGATTCAATTAGGTGATGGTGGAGTAGGAATTAACGTGGAGATTCAAGGTTATCAGCAATTGTTTAGTCGTACATCTTTATACTACAATGGATTCTATATGTCCAATCCGAAAAATGTCAATAGCGCTGCCAACGTAGCGCCTGATAAAGTGGTTACGGACGAAATGGTGCGCTTTATGTCAGTAGCGGATCAATATGCGGGGCGTGTCGGCTTGAATTATGCTCTAGCGCCCAAAGCAGGAATCGGTGCTACACTGGGGGCTCGAATTGAGGGAATTCCAGCCTATGATTTGATAGGAGGTTCTGATGGATTCCGTCGTCCAGGTTATGTTTTCTCTATTGAACCAGGTATAAGTTATTCTACAGCAAAGAATACCTTATTCGTTTCTTTACCCATTGCAACGCAGCGGAACCGCATCAAAAGTGCAAGTGATTGGGCGAATAATAAACATGGAGATGCGGCTTTTGCTGACTACATTATTACAGCCACAGTTACCCATCGTTTTTAATTTACTAGTAAGGTGGTAACTATCAGCAAAACACGCTTGCATGCCTTAGAGACGGCTGCTTGGATGAATCGAGCGATGATCGCATTGGTTTATATTTGGTTTGGGCTTTTGAAAGTGCTAGGTACTTCTCCTGCAGAGGGATTGGTGACTAAGCTTTTCAATCTAACGTTAGAGCCTTATATGGGAATTCAAACGTTTCTAGTGATGTTAGGAATAGGGGAGTGTGTTGTTGGTTTTTTATGGTTGTTCCCGCGCTTGACAAAAGTGGCTTTTTGGGTGATGATTGCGCATATGTTTACAACATTTTTGCCAGTCATTTTCTTGCCAAACGAAACGTGGCAATCCTTTTTAACCCTGACTTTGACAGGACAATACATTATTAAGAATGTGGTCTTGTTATCTGCCTCTTGGTTTATCTATGTGTTAACGAAGGAATAAAAAAAGCCCCTGTAAATTCAGGGGCTTTTTTATTGAATAATGAGGTAAGTCTTAAAGACCTAAAATCTTCTTATTGAACTCTTCATCCGCTCCGGTTCCAGCAAAATCATCGAATACCTTCTCGGTTGCTTTGATGATGTGGCTCGCGATGAACGGCGCACCCTCTGTTGCTCCCTGAACTGGATCTTTGATACAGCATTCCCATTCTAAAACAGCCCATCCGTCGTATCCGTATTGGGTTAATTTAGAGAAGATGCTTTTGAAATCCACTTGTCCGTCGCCTAATGAGCGGAAACGGCCGGCGCGGTTGATCCAAGATTGGTAGCCACCATAAACGCCTTGCTTTCCTGTTGGATTGAATTCGGCGTCTTTTACGTGGAACATTTTGATGCGCTCGTGGTAGAAGTCAATGTATTGTTTGTAGTCCAAAGCCTGTAACACAAAGTGCGATGGATCATACAATAGATTCGCGCGCTTGTGACCTTTTACCTCGTCTAAGAACATCTCAAACGTCACGCCATCGTGTAAATCTTCACCAGGGTGAATCTCGTAGCATAAATCTACGCCACATTCATCGAAGGTATTTAAAATCGGTAACCAACGGCGTCCTAATTCTTTGAATCCTTGCTCGACTAATCCAGCTGGACGTTGTGGCCAAGGATAAACCGTGTGCCACATTAAAGCGCCGGAGAAAGTGGCGTGCGCGTTTAGGCCTAAGTTTTGAGAGGCTTTAGCTGCGTATTTTAATTGTTGGATCGCCCATTCAGTACGTGCCTTTGGATTTCCTTTTACGGAATCTGGGGCAAAAGCATCGAATCCTAGGTCATAAGCCGGGTTAACCGCGACTAATTGACCCTGAAGGTGCGTAGATAATTCGGTGATTTGTAAGCCTTTGGCAGCTAACATCCCTACGATCTCATCGCAATACGTCTTTGATTCTGCGGCTTTCTGTAGGTCGATGCAACGTGAATCCCAAGAAGGAATCTGCACACCTTTGTAACCTAAAGAAGCTACCCACGTGGTGATGCTGTCTAAGGAATTAAATGGGGCTTCGTCGCCCATAAATTGTGCCAAAAATATCGCTGGCCCTTGTATCGTTTTCATATAATAGAGGTTTAGATTTTAACCCATTGTTGAGAACGTGTTGAATCTAAAATGCGCTCGCAAATTAGTAATTCACGGTATCCGTCTGCAAAAGTGGGGTATTTCGGGTTTTCAGGTTGCTTGCCAGCTTCAACGGCTGCGTACACTTCCTTGAATAATTGCTTCGATGTATCAGAGAAACCTTCGTTGTGACCTCCTGGGAAAGTCATTAACGCCGTTGCTTCTGGGTAAGCCAAAGATGGATCGCGCATCAACACTTGGTTCGCTTGATCACGGTTACCAATCCACATCTCGTTAGGGGACTCAGAGTTAAAGGCAAAAGTCTTGTTCGAACCAGAGATCTCTAATTTCAATTGGTTCTTGCGACCTGCTGAAACTTGTGATACAGTCACACAACCACGGTTTCCATTGTCAAAACGCAATAAAACGTTCGCGTGGTCTTCCGTGTTAATGTGTACATCCGCATAATCTTCAGGTTGCAACATTTTGCCTGAATACGTTTCTACTGGCTTCAAAGGCTTCTTACGCACCTTGTGAACCGTGTTGAAATCAGCCATCACTTCGACTGTTTTCAAACCTGTGATGTATTCGATAACGTCTAATAAGTGAGATCCGATATCGGCGATAGCGCGGGAATCACCTGATTTGTCCGGCTCTAAACGCCAGTTATAATCCGTATTGTAGAATAACCAATCTTGTAAGTAGCTACCGATGATGGAATAGATTTCTCCTAAATCACCTTTCTCGCGCATCGTCTTCATTTGACGTACTAAAGGGTAGTAGCGTAAGTTAAAGTGAACCGCATTCACTAAACCTGTTTTAGCCGCTAATTCGACTAATTCTTCTGCTTCGTGTAGGTCTTTTGCCAAAGGCTTTTCACACACCACGTGCTTCCCAGCTAGCAAAGCAGCTTTCGACTGCGAGTAGTGTAAGAAGTTAGGCGTACAGATGTGTACACACTGAATATCGTCTTGCTTTAATAATTCTTCAAAGGTATACCAGCGGCCAATGCCTAATTGCTTCGCTTTCGCTTCAGCTAGTTCGATGGTCACTTCGCAAAGCGCAGCTACATCAATATTAGGTAAACGGCGTAATGCCTCGATATGAGCGGGTCCGATAAAACCGGTTCCTACGATTCCAACTTTGATTTTAGTCATGGTTATATTATAGTTCAAATTTTGTCCACTTGTTTGTATTGTCTTGGGCAGATCTCACCACATTTTCGATGAAGGCCATACCCATGATTCCTTCGTCAATGCCTGGGAAATCATAAATCGGATCTTGCGCTTTGCCTTCCCATCTTGCCCTTAGGGCAAAAGCAAAGTTGCGGTAGATATTCGCAAAAGTCTCCACATAACCTTCTGGGTGACCTGCTGGCTGACGCGTATGCGCATTTGCTGCCGGAGATAGCTTGCCTACGGCCGTACGAATAATCCGCGCTCCTTCGTCGCGCGTCCTAAACACCATCGTATTCGGCTCCATCTGATGCCAAGTAATACCTGCCTTGCTTCCATAGATACGGAAGTTGAAGTCATTTTCCTCACCGTTGCAGATTTGGGAACAATGTAAAATACCTTTGGCCCCATTATCATAATGGATTAAGATATTGCCATCATCATCTAGCATACGACCTTCCACGAAGATGGTTAAATCTGCGCAAAGCTCTTTAATATGTAATCCAGTGATGTATTCGATTAAATTCTCGCAGTGCGTACCGATATCTCCGATCGCACCAGCCGCTCCGCAACGCGCTGGATCCGTTCTCCAAGCTGCTTGTTTTTGGCCCGTTGCTTCCACTAAGTCAATTAACCAACCTTGTGGATATTCTACGATGATCTTGCGAATCTCTCCTAATTTACCTGAGTCTATTAGGTGTTTCGCCTCTTTTACCATCGGATAGGCCGTGTAATTATGAGTTAAAGCAAAAATCAGCCCCGATTTCTCGATGATTTTCTTTAATTCTTTTGCTTCCGCTAAATTCAAAGTCGCTGGCTTATCGCAAACGACATGGAATCCATTCTCCAGTGCCATTTTTGCGGCAGGGAAGTGCACGTGATTAGGGGTAACGATGGAAACGAAATCCATGCGTTCTCCTTCAGGCAATTCTTTTTCCTTTAAAATCATCTCCTCGTACGAACCGTAAACGCGGTTTTCTGGGAGATATAAGGCATTACCTGTAGCTTTTGATTTTTCAGCGCTAGAACTAAATGCGCCGCAAACTAATTCGATTTCTCCGTCTAATTGGGAACCGCGACGGTGTACTGCACCGATGAAGGCCTCTTGGCTTCCACCGATCATTCCCATTCTGATTTTCCTACTTTGGCGTGATTTTGCCTGTGTAGCAGAACCTCCTTGAATCATAATTTTTATAGATTTAGATATGTTACAAAAATAGAGCAAAATTTGGTTTTCTAGCCTCTAAATCCCTCTTTTTTTGACATAATTGTAAAAATAAATGCCCATTGATAGCATTATCCCAAAAACTTTTTGTTTTTTTGTTACGATTTTTCCAATGAAGAATTTAATTTTTTAAAGAATAACCAATCTAAACTTAGTAACTAAACCTCAAACAATTATGAATCAAACGGTTAATGCCAATCGATTATTTTTGGCGTCATGTTTTGCCCTCATCACCACTTCAATGGCCTTCGGTATCCGGGCCGGTGTTTTAACTCAATTAGGTGTTAGTTTCCAATTGGATAACGAGCAATTAGGTTACGTTAACCAAATGGCCTTCTTAGGTTTCCCTATCGCCATGATCATCGGTGGACCTTTGTACAATGTATTAGGACCTAAAAAAATTATCTGGGTAGCTTTCTTTACGCACGTAATTGGTCTTGTGATGACGATTTTCTCAGGTGGTTTTTGGACTTTATTATTATCTACTTTCTTCGTTGGATTCGGTAATGGTACGGTAGAAGCGGCTTGTAACCCGATGATTTCGGATATGTTCGAAGGTAAGGACAAGACTAAAATGTTAAACCGTTTCCACATGTGGTTCCCTGGTGGTATCGTAATCGCTACGTTATTATCTCAATTTATGACAGATAACAACATGGGATGGCAATTGCAAATCGCTGCGATTTTAGTTCCTGCAGTTATTTATGCGTATTTATTCTATGGTCAAGTATTCCCAGAAGCGAAAGTGGAAGGTGGTGCTTCGACAGGGGAGAACTTCAAAGCGATGTTATCTCCATTATACTTATTTATGCTTGCTTGTATGGCTTTAACTGCCATTTCTGAGTTCGGCCCTGAGCAATGGATTGGACCAATTATGGGTCAAGCGGGTGCTAGTCCAATGATTATCTTAGCGATCGTAACTGGTTTAATGGCGGTAGGTCGTTATTTCGCTGGTCCGATTGTACACAAATTAGATGCAGGTGGCGTGTTATTAGTTTCGGCTATCTTAACAACGGTAGGTGTTTACTTGATGGCTGGTGCGACTGGAAATATGGTCTACATTTCTGCGATTATCTTCGCATTAGGTGTATGCTATTTCTGGCCAACAATGATCGGATATGTAGCTGAAAACATTCCTTTAACAGGTGCTTTTGGTCTTTCTATCATGGGTGGTATGGGTATGTTTGCTACTTCAATCTTCCAACCTATCATCGGTTCTTGGTTAGATGCTAACACGGCGGAAGCGGCTAAAACCTTAACAGGAGATGCAGTAGCTTTAGCGGCTGGTCAAGCGACGATGGCACAAATGGTGTTATTCCCAGCGATCTTAATCGTGGCATTTGCGGGTCTTTATTTCTTCGGAAAGAAAGCGAAGCTCGCTTAGTATAGAATTTTAATTAATTTAGGGGGCTCGAAAGGCCCCCTTTTTTTATGCGTTACCTTTTATTTCTACCCTTTTTGTTTCTTTCCTGTAAGCCAAATTGGCGACTCGATCCTACGCGTGTAAAGGAGGAATTGCAGGCGAAGGCAGCAGAAAATACCGAGCGCCACATCAAAGTGGAAACTCGTTTGGGGGATTTTGAACTTGAATTAGACGATCGCACCCCTTTGCATTCGGTGAACTTTATTCGCCTGGTAAAGATGGGTTATTTTAAAGATCGCTACTTCTATCGAAATGTCTATGAGATTGGGATTCAAGGCGGAGGAGAGTATTTTGATCGTTTGAATTATTTAGTGCCGGCGGAGTACCGTGAAGAGTTAAGGCCAGTTCGTGGAAGCATCGCTATGGCCCGTTATGACGAAGGTAATCCCTTGCAATCTTCTTCACCTACCGAGTTTTTCATCGTGACCGATACGGAACAAGCAGCCCGGTTTTATCGTAAATACGTGGTTTTTGGCAAAGTGACGAAAGGGATGGCGGTCGTCGATTCCATCAAAAAAGAACGTTCATTTGATGAGAAACCTGTTATTCCGGTGAAGTTTTCGATGTCTGTTTTGGACTAGAAATAAGGCTTAATAAAAAGGCGATCGCCATCACAAGCAAACAGCCTAAGACGTTAAGCCAAAGAAAGGCCATCCATTCCACCTTCCAAGCATAAATCACAAAGGCTTCTGCAATCAATGCCGCCACGAAAACTTGTGTCCCTGTGGTTTTAGGCAAATAAAATGCACATAAGAAAATACCTAGGATAGTCCCGTAGAACCAAGACCCCAAAATATTCACTACCTCAATTAAGCTGCCCATATTTACAGCAAACTGAGCCACCACTAAACATATGATTCCCCATCCCAGCGTAATCAGCTTCGAGATCCACCAATAATGCTGATTGCTTCTTTCTGGGGCAATGAAGCGTTCATAAATATCGACCATCGAAGTGGAAGTCAAAGACCCAAAAGCCGAGGCCATCGAGCCCATCGACGATAACAAGATCATCGCGATCAAGAAGCCAATAAATCCAATGGGTAGATTATCGATAATGTAGCGGAGGAAGATGTAATTCGTATCCTGCGCGTCGTTGTTTGGCTGTGCCGTTTTCAATAATTCGACGGCCTTTTCTTGGTTTTCGCCCGCCTTCGCATTCAGTTCATGTAGACGATCATAATTCTTTTGTAAGATGGCCTCTTTTTTAGCCGTAAAAATATCCGCTTTCTCTTTTTCAATGGCCTCGTGTCCAGGCACAGAGCGATACACCACTTCGGTGTTCTTATTGAAGAAGGTGGGAGGGGCGTTGAATTGGTAATAGGTAAAGACTAGGATGCCGACTAGAAGAATGAAGAATTGCATCGGAATCTTTAGAAATCCATTCATTAATAGGCCTTTCTTAATTTCAGAGGCAGAAACTCCAGAAAGGTAGCGGCCCACTTGACTTTGGTCTGTTCCGAAATAAGACAGCTGCAAAAAGAATCCACCGATGATTCCAGACCAGATATTATAGCGATTATTCAAATCAAATTTCCAGTCGATGAGATTCACTTTGCCCATTTTACCTGCGATTTGAAGGGATTCTTTCACGCCTATTTCTGCTGGTAATTGTGACACGACGTAAAAACCGACGAAAACCATCCCGGTTAAAACGACGGCCATCTGTAACATTTGGGTATAAGAAATGGCCTTAGATCCACCTAGCATACAATACGTAGTGACAATGGCAGCGGTCAGCGCATTCGTTCCGGCTAAATCCCAGCCTAGCAAGGTGGATAAAATGATTGAAGGTGCCGCAATGGTCACTCCAGTAGACAAGGCACGTGGTATTAAAAATAAGAGGGAGGTGAGTACGCGGGTTTTGGCATCAAAACGATTCTCTAAAAACTCGTAGGCGGTATATACTTTTAAAGAGAAATAATGCGGAATGAAGGTCATCGAAAGAACAATCATCGCGATAGGTAGACCCAGGTAAAACTGCACAAAACGCATTCCATCGTGGTAGGCTTGGCCTGGAACCGATAAAAAAGTGATCGCAGAGGCCTGGGTGGCCATCACAGATAATAATATGTGGTACCAAGGTAATTCGCGGTCGGCTAACAGAAATCCCTGCAACGAGTGCTTAGTTTGATTTCCTTTCCAGCTTCCATAGGCCACAATTCCACCAATAGTCACCAATAAAACGATCCAATCGAGTGCTTGCATGACTACTTAAAGGTTTCTGTTAAAAAAATGAATGTGGCAATTACTCCGATGAGGAATGCCATTAATGCGACGTACCAGCGACTGAATTTCATAGGAGGTTTATTTTTGCCAAAGTTAATCCAATATTTATATTTAAAAGCTTTTGAATTTTTAAAATTGCTGACTACCTTTGCACTCCAATTTACGCGGGTGTGGTGGAATTGGTAGACATACCAGACTTAGGATCTGGCGCCGCGAGGCATGGGGGTTCGAGTCCCTTCACCCGTACCAATGGCAAGCCCTCAACACCAAAAAGGTTTTGAGGGTTTTATTTTAAAAGCTAATTATAAATAATCACAAATGAACATTTCACTTAACAAGGCAGGAGATTTAGAAGGTCGTTTGACCGTGGCAGTTTCACCAGCAGACTATGCGGACAAAGTAGAGGCTAAATTGAAAGATTATCGCAAAAAAGCTTCCATCAAAGGATTCCGTCCAGGAATGCTCCCAGCTGCGCTTGTGAAGAAATTATATGGTCAATCTGCTTTAGTAGACGAGATCAACCACTTGTTAGGACATGCGGTTTCTGATTATATCAAAGAAAACAAATTGAACTTAGTAGGAGAGCCTTTGCCAGCTGTTGAAGAGGCAGATGCGATCGACTGGGAAAAAGATACGGAATTTACCTTCCACTATGATGTAGGTTTCCACGGAGATTTTACGGTGGATTTGGCCAAAATCAAAACAATCAACTCTTACGAAATCAAAGCTGACAAGAAGGAAATCGAAGAAACGATTGAGAACTTGAAGAAGCAATTTGGCGATCAAACTCACCCAGATTCAGTAGAAGACCGTGATTTAGTATTCGGTACTTTCACGCAAGGGGAGTGGGTAGAGAAATCAGCTATCCCCATGCACGCGATCAACGATAAGTCGAAGAAAGTGTTCATCGGAGCGAAGAAAGACGATACCTTGAAATTTGCGATCGATAAAGTATTCGTAGATGCAAAGGCTTTAGCTTTAGCAACTGGAAAGAAAGAAGACGAAATAGCTGATTTGAAAGGAGAGGTTTCATTCGTAGTGGAAGATATTACACGTCAAGTTCCATCGGAATTAAACGTAGCGTTTTTTGACAAAGTGTTAGGTGCTGGCAAAGCGACAGATGAGAAATCATTCCGTGAGCAGGTTGAAACGATTGTAACAGAAAACTACAAGCGTGAGGCGGAATACTTATTACGTATTGATGCGGAAAAAGCAATTTTAGAGCAAGTGAAAATTGATTTACCAGAGGCATTCTTACGCACTTGGTTAATCCGTATCAACGAAGGTAAATTTACACCAGAGCAAATTGATCAAGACTTTGATAATGTGAAGAAAGACATTCGTTGGAACTTGATCAAGAACGAAATCGCTGAGAAATTCGACGTGAAAGTAGAATATCCAGAGGTAGTGGAGAAGGCGAAAGATATGGTACGTGCACAGTTTGGTGGTTATTTATCATCTAATGAGCCAGGTATTGAAGAAATGATCGAGAAAATCGCGATGGGTTACTTGAGCGATAAATCGAAGTCAGATAACTTCATGAACTTATACAATCAAGCCTTTGCTGATAAAGTTTCAGCGGCGATTGTGGCAAACGTTCCTCACAAAGTGACGAAAATCGACGTAGACAAGTTTAAAGAAATCGCTGCGGCACTTTAATTTTAAATTGTCCTGATATTTTTGAAAGCCCCGCAAATTGCGGGGTTTTCTGTGAACAAAGGTTTGTATATTTGTGTTCTACCTATTAAAAGCAGAAATTTGATTCTTAAACATTGAAATCTATGTATCCAAAGGAGTTATCATCAGAAGAATTTCGCAAGTATGCGGTTCACCACAGAGGTTTGAACGGTCTTGCAGTTGATCAATATATGAATAACATCGGTAGTCGCCCGATGCACCAAATCGAAGATATGACGCAATACATCATTGAAGAACGCCCCATGCGTTTCGCTCAAATCGATGTTTTCTCTCGTTTAATCATGGATCGCATCATCTTTATGGGTGTTCCGGTAGATGATTATATGGCAAATATCATTGTGGCTCAATTATTATTCATGGAGTCTACGGATGCAAAGAAAGACATCGTGATGTATATCAATAGCCCAGGTGGATCTGTTTACGCTGGTTTAGGTATCTACGATACGATGAATTATATCCGTCCAGAAGTGGCTACGGTTTGTACTTCGCTTGCTGCTTCGATGGGAGCGGTTTTATTAGCTGGTGGTGCAGCTGGTAAGCGTTCTGCCTTAGAGCACGCGCGTGTGATGATTCACCAACCTTCTGGTGGTGCGCAAGGTCAGTCACGTGACATCGAAATCACCGCACGTGAAATCGTGAAGATTCGCCAAGAATTATATGAAATCCTAGCGAAGCACTCGGGGAAATCGTTCGAAGATATCGAGCGCGATTCAGATCGTGACTATTGGATGAAAGCGGCTGAGGCGAAAGAATATGGTTTAATTGACGAGATTTTAACAAGAACTGTCTAGTGGCTAGTAAAAAAACAAGTTGTTCCTTCTGCGGTCGTCCTAAAAACGAGGTAGGTTTATTGCTTTCTGGCATCGATGGCCACATTTGCAATAACTGCTTGCAACAAGGATATGAGGTGGTGAAAGAGGAGATGGGTGTAGCGGCTCAAGCGAAAGCGGGCACGAAACACTCGTTTGAATTAGTGAAGCCAAAGGATTTGAAAGAATATTTAGATGGCTATATCATCGGACAGGAAGAAGCTAAAAAGCATCTTTCTGTGGCGGTTTATAACCACTACAAGCGTTTAATGCAAGCTCCTTCGAATGACGATGTCAAGATCGAGAAGTCGAATATCCTGATGGTAGGTGAGACGGGGACGGGTAAAACCTATTTAGCTCGTACGCTTGCCCAAAAATTACAAGTCCCTTTCTGTATCGCCGATGCCACTGTTATTACGGAGGCAGGTTATGTGGGTGAGGACGTGGAAACGATTCTAACTCGTTTACTTCAAGCGGCGAATTATGACGTGGAGAAGGCCGAATGTGGTATCGTTTTCATTGATGAAATTGATAAAATTGCCCGCAAATCAGATAACCCATCCATCACACGTGATGTGTCTGGAGAAGGAGTACAACAGGCTTTATTGAAATTACTAGAAGGTTCGATTGTGAACGTACCACCGCAGGGAGGTCGCAAGCACCCGGATCAAAAGATGATTGCCGTGAACACGGAGAACATCTTGTTCATCTGTGGTGGTGCCTTTGATGGCATCGATCGCCACATTGCAAAGCGCTTGAATTCGCGTCCGATTGGATTCTCAGGCGATGATACCTTCCACGAGTCATTCGAGAAGGACCAAATCATGAAGTATGTGACGGCGCAGGACTTGAAGTCTTTTGGCTTGATTCCTGAACTATTAGGTCGTCTTCCTGTCGTGACTTATTTGAATCCATTAGATACGACGGCTTTGTTGTCTATCTTAACGGAGCCAAAGAACGCGTTAGTGAAGCAATACGAGAAGCTTTTCGAGATGGAAGGTGTTTCATTGACTTTCCAACACGATGCTTTAGTCTACATGGTGGAACAAGCCATGCAATATAAATTAGGTGCGCGTGGGTTACGCTCTATTATGGAAGCGGTGATGACTGACGCGATGTACGAAATTCCATCCCAAACTGAGTTAAAGAAATTCGAGGTGGATTTGAATTATGCAAAATCAAAGTTCGAAAGAACGGTATTTCATCAAATGAAAGTAGTCGCTTAACCTATGAAAAAATTCATTTTATTTTTATTGATGGGCTTACCAGCCTTTGCTGGAGAAGAAAACAATAAACCAACTGCCTTGCAGATGGCGCCGGTTGAACAGGTCGCGCCTTCTACTGCACCGGTTGTTGCTCCAGCGGTGGAAACGCATGTTGCCCCTAAGGTTGCTCCCGAAATGAAAGCTCGGAAAGAGCAGGTTTCTCCTAGCACTGAGGTGAAAGCAGTTAAAAAAGCGGTGGAGCCAAGAGGATGGCATCCGAAAGTAAAAATAGGTTTTACCCTGCTTGCTTTGGGTGTGATTTTGGTGGTGTTAGGCTTAGGTTTTGTCGGCGGTTTATCTGCCTTTATTGGCCTATTATTTACGATTGCAGGCTTATTGCACACCTATTAAGATGCTTGAAACCCAGCTTGTTTTATTGCATGGTTTTGGGGAAGATGAACGTATTTGGGCGGATTTCTCTCCTTATTTAGGGGAGAATTTCATCCTTCACGCGCCATCTTATGCCGCTTGGACGGATTGTGCTACGCTCTCAGATTACGCAAAGAAAATACAATCTTCCTTGCCTACTGATCTTACCTTTTGTGTGGTAGGTCACTCGATGGGAGGGTACATCGCCTTGGAATTAGCGTCTTTATTCCCTGAGCAGGTAAAAAAAGTGGTGATGTTGCATTCTACTTTTTTACCAGATACCGAAGAAAAGAAAGTCAATCGGGATAGAACGGCAGAACTATTGGCTAAAAAAGGAACTGCCTTTTTTATAGGTCCCTTTCTCCCTAATTTGTTTGCTTCTTCCTCTAGTGAGCAGATTGCTATCTTGGCAGATCGGTATAGAACCTTGCCTGTGGAAGGGTTAATTGCGGCGACAAAAGCGATGCGAGACCGAAAAGATTTCACGGACTTTGTTCAAGCTACTTCGATACCCTTTTTATTTATTTTGGGAGCTGAGGATGCCCTAATCTCTCCTGAATCCATTACTCGTTTTATTCAAAAATCCGTCGTAATTTTGCCCAATGTAGGCCATCAAGGTACCTACGAAGCGCCTGAAGCAGTTGCTGAGGCGATTAATCAATTTGTGAATGTCTGATATTATCATTGCCCTTGATGGCTTTTCTTCTTGTGGAAAAAGTACGACAGCCCGCCACGTAGCGGCTTCTTTGCACTATGCCTTTTTGGATACGGGTGCCATGTACCGAGCAGTAGCCCTGTATTTTCACCGCCAAAACGTCGATGTATCAAATCTTCAAGCCGTAAAAGACGCACTTTCGCATGTAGAGATTACCTTTCAGTTTAATCCTTCAAAACAAGCATCAGATACCTTGTTGAATGGGGAGAATGTAGAGGCGGAGATTCGTAAAATGTATATTTCAGATTTAGTGAGCCAGATAGCGGCTATCCCTGAAGTAAGACATGCGATGGTGGCTCAACAACAGCGAATGGGCGAAAAGAAGGGGATTGTGATGGATGGCCGTGACATTGGAACGGTTGTTTTCCCAAACGCCGAATTAAAGATATTCATGACAGCCGAGCCGCATATTCGGGCCCAGCGACGCAAATTAGAACTACTGCAAAAAGGAGAAGATTTACCTTTGGAAGAAATCGTTGAAAACCTGCGCAAAAGGGATGAGATTGATTCAAACCGAAGTGAAGGGCCTTTGAAGCGGGCTGCCGATGCGATCGATTTAGATACCTCTTATCGTACGATGGACGAGCAAGTTGAGTTTGTTTTAGATCACGTTCGACGCGTGCAAGGTGAAAAACGCTAGTCCATTTATCATCGTAGGCCAGGGTTTAGCTGGCACCATTTTAGCCCATCATTTCTTGGAGGCCGGGATTCCCTTTGTGATTTACGATTCCCCGGAGACTCATTTTACCTCATCAAAGGCCGCTGGTGGCATTTTTAATCCGGTAACAGGTAGAAAATTAGAAAAGACCTGGCTTGCAGAAGACTTATTTCCCTATTTAGTTGATTTTTATTCTCGCTTAGAGGCAACTCTAGGGGCTTCCTTTTTTTACCCCATGCCTCTTTTTCGTCCCTTTGCGAATGTGGAGATGAAGACCTGGTTAATGGATCGAAAGGAGACGATTGACCATGCTTTTTTGCGTTGGGAAGCGGAGGGAGTTTGGGTGGAACAGGCCGGTTGGGTGGACGTAGTGAAGCTATTGCAGGTCTCTCGTCTTTATTTCATCGAAAAGGGTCTATTGAAAACAGAAACCTATACAGGCCATGAAGCGATTTTTTGTGAGGGATTTCATAGTCAAAAAAATCCCTTGTGGGCAAGTTTGCCTTTCTTGCCGGCTAAAGGGGAGTTGATGGAAATTCAATCAGACGAACCCTCGGAGGACTATATTTTAAACAAAAATGGCTTTATCCTGCCTTTGGGTGGAAAGCAATTCAAGGTTGGAGCTACCTATAGTTGGAAGGAATTCACGAATGAAATTACCTCAGAATCCCGAGAAGCCCTAGAGGATAAATTGAAAGGAATGGGTGTGGAGGCTTATGCATTTATTTCCCAAAAAACTGGTGTTCGTCCCGCGACCCAGGATCGACGTCCGTTTGTCGGTTTTCGACCAGATGGGAAAGCGGGTATTTTTAACGGATTTGGCTCAAAAGGAGTGTCATTGAGTCCTTTTTTTGCTAAACAATGGACGCAAGAAATTCTCGGAAAAGCAGAGGTAAATTCTGAAGCATCAATTCGTCGATTTTATCATTTATTTTCCGTTTAAATCAGTAAATTTGGTTTTAAAGTCTTTGGCCAAATGCGTAGTGTAAAATTCTTTTTCGCCGTTCTACTGCTTCTGTCTTTCAGCTATAATCAGCTTAAAGCGCAGAATTCGCAATGGATAGAAGAGAATCACCGCATTCAATACCAGAAATTTGCCTGGAAATATGTGGCAAGTTCGAATTACGAGGTCTATTACTTGGATAAGGACGAGCCATTAGCTAAGTCCACGCTCACCTATTTAGAAGCGGATTTTGTTCGAATTACGGAACTGATTTCTTATTCTCCGGTACAAAAAGTCAAAATTTTTATCTACCCTAACCACGAATCGTGGTTACAAAGTAACAGTGGAATATCGCTGAGTGATGCGAAAGAAGTGGACAGTGAAAACCTCTCTAAATTCCGTCTAGAAATCCCCTTTAAGGATAATTTATACTCGTTTAAGCAGGAATTGACGAAACAAGTGGTGCGTGTCTACTTGCATGACCTGCTCTATGGCGGAAGTGTAAAGGATGTATTACAAAATTCGTTATTGTTAAACTTATCTGATTGGTACGTTTTAGGGATGGCCGCCTATATTGCTACAGGGGATTCACCAGAAATGCGCCGTTTTACCTACCAAATCATCAGTGAAAATAAGATACGAAAACTGCCATTAGCGAAAGGTAAGGAAGCGGAGCTACTAGGGCAATCGATTTGGTCCTATATCGCAAGCACGTATGGGAAACAAGCCATTGGTAATATTTTGAATTTGACTCGGATTATACGGAGTGAGCAGTCAAGTGTAGCTAGTACGATTAGGAAGCCCTTCACTAAGTTTTTAAAGGAATGGTTTGACTATTATTTAAACGATGCGAAGCAGCTGGAAGTAAATTCACAAAAAGTATTCTCTACGGATGATTTCGCGGGTACGCCTGCCGGAATTCAATCACATCGGATGAGCCCAGATGGATTGCACGAGGTGTGGGTAAGTGATGAATCCGGACGTTTCAGTGTTCATTTACATACGCTTGCTTCGAAAAAGTCACAGGTAATTTTGCAGTCTGGCTTGAAAGAGGTCAATCGTTTGTCTTCAGGCAAAGGACCATTATTGTCTTGGAGCGGTAAAAATCAGTTACATGTTTTGTTTTCAGATCAAGGATTCACGTGGTTAAAAACGTTCCAAGTTGACAAAAATGGCCGCAGCACGGGTGATCAAAAAAAGAAGATCGCGAATCTGTCGTATTTATCCATGGAGATGAATGCGAATGGAACGAAGATGTTGGTGCGTGTTTTGGAAAAAGGTCAAGTGGATGTGGGGATGTATGATGTAAAGCGCAACCGCCTAAATCTGATAACGAAAGATGCTTTTGATGAAACGGAAGCTCGTTTATTGCCAGATAACCGCATTTTGTATGTAAGCGATCGGTACATTGATTCCTTGCCTGCGCCTGCTGCACCGTTCTCTTCTATTTTTGTCTATAATCCAGAAGAGCCTGAGAATCCGATACGCCTATTTTCTACCTCGGGAAAAGTGTCTAATTTTCAGTTTCGCTCGGATTCAATTGCCTATTTTTTACATTCCCAAAGTCAAGGAAACCGACTCATCCGATTTAATCTAGCGGATACCTCCTTCCAGCAAATGGCTTTACGTTCTGTAGCTTGGGATCAATTTGAAATTTCCCCTACGGGAATCTCGAGTAAGGAGAATACCATATTGACAGACAAAATCGCGCGTTATTCTTGGTCGAGTATTGACGAACTAACGAATTCAGCCTGGATACCTACCATCCTAGATCCAGTGGTGCAAGCGAGTCTGGAAACGCCTGCTATTGAAACTACAGATGTGGCTAAAAAACAAAGACGTGCTCGACTCGAGAGACAGCAAAGTATTCGATTGAAAAGAGAGCCAGGGAAGTTGATAGGGCCCTATGATTATGAAAGTTCTTTTGTGATGAATAGTTCAGAGGGGCTATTCAAATCAGATCCCATTCGAGGATTAGGCTATGCTTATGAGTTGAAGGCAAACGATTTACTCGAA
The DNA here is from genome assembly GCF_045310505.1 of Aquirufa novilacunae. NCBI lineage: Bacteria > Pseudomonadati > Bacteroidota > Cytophagia > Cytophagales > Flectobacillaceae > Aquirufa > Aquirufa novilacunae. Next base: position 825,912 of record NZ_JBEWZG010000001.1, on the reverse strand, counting down.
AACCACCTATTCAAGGCAGGGGTATTTTTAGCGGCGAATCTGCGTAATACAGATCTTTGGGGTGAATACAATTACCTAGCGAATAAGCTAGATTGGACATTCCGCTATGATCGGAAAGTGCTGGGTCAAGACACGGAATCAGAAATTCAAAAAATACGTTATAATCGATTTGCGCTGAGTGCCAGTTATCCCTTCAGCTTACTCAGTAGATTGACTATGACGGGAATGTACCGAACAAATCGGTTGTTTAGTCAATACACTTTGTCCAGTCCTGAGGATTATATCGGTTACGCCGGTGCGCAAGTAAATTATGTCTACGATCATACGATACCGGCAGGAGAGAATCTAAGGACTGGTTTACGATTCAGTGTCAGTGCTGAGGCAAATACGGCAGTTGAGAAGTCGGGGGAATTTATTCGCTTGGTTTTGGACACCCGCTACTACAAAAAAATATCCAATTCATTTTATGTGGCGACGCGGTTTTCTGCCTCGCACCAAGTGGGCTCTTCCGCTCCAGCTTCTATGTTAGGCGGGGTGGATAATTGGTTGTTTAATAAAGCAGAAACTAGAACGCAGGAAACTCCTTTGGGGACTCAGGGATTAGCGAATCGGGATATTTTCATGAGTGAATTTATCGCCCCATTGCGTGGATTCTCCTATAATAAATTGAGTGGCAACAGTCATTTATTGTTAAACGTCGAATTGAGAATGCCTGTTAAGTCCTTAATGTCTGTTGAGTCTTCTTCTTTTTTGAATTCCCTACAATTGGTCGGATTTACGGATGTAGGAACCGCCTGGACGGGCTCCAGTCCTTTTGAAAAATCAAATGGATTCAATACCAATGTGTATGGCGGGAATACGAACCCCTTCCAAGCGACCGTGACAGATTTTCGTAATCCTTTTTTAATGGGCTACGGAATGGGGGCACGTGCGAATGTGTTTGGGTACTTTGTGAAGTTTGATTATGCGTTTGGTCTAGAAAATAAGGAAGTGAAATCTCCAGTGACCTATTTAACTCTGGGATACGACTTTTAAATGAAAAAATGCCTATTCTTTTTTTGGCTGCTGTTGCCTGCTCTTTTAGTAGGCCAAAGTCTCAGCGTCTCTAACCTGCCCATTCTTCGCATCAACACAAATTCAAGGGTTATTCAGGATGAACCTAAGATTCCAGTGGTGATGGAAATTTTTGATAAAGGGGTTGGGCAATTAAATCAAGTTTCTTCGACGCCTACCCTTACTACGATTGCCGGAATTGAGTTTAGGGGTTCGACTTCTCAAGCTGATTTTATTTTCCTACCTGGTTATGTTAAAAAGCCATATGGATTTGAAATTTGGACAGATACATCGGGTGTGAATGCTAAAAAAATGTCCCTAGTTCAGATGCCGGAGGAGACGGATTGGGTGTTAAATGCTTCCTATAATGACCGCTCTTTTATGCGTGATTTCTTAGCGCAAATGATCGCAGGGCGTCTTGGTGTATTAAATAGCAAAACGAAATTCGTTGAATTAATTATTAATGACGAATACCGGGGGGTGTACATCCTAATGGAGAAAATTAAGCAGGGTAAAAACCGGGTGCCCATCTCTGATCTTTATCCGACAGAAAATTCGGGAGATGATGTGACAGGAGGGTATTTATTGAAGATTGATAAAACGAGTGGTTCGCCATCTACCTCTTGGAAAAGTAATTACACTTCTGGTATTACCGCTACTCAGAAGTGTGAGTTTCAGATTGAATACCCTAAATACGGGATTATCACCCAGCAGCAATTGATTTACATTCGGGATTACATCAATACCTGGGAACGTAAACTCATGACTGAGGACATGAATGACCCCAAAGCAAGTTTTAGAGATATGATGGACATGCCCTCCTTCGTGAATTTTTTCATCTTGAATGAAGTTACACGTAACGTGGATGGCTTTCGCTTAAGTACGTATTTGTATAAAGACAAAGAATCTTTAGGGGGTAAAATCAAAATGGGGCCTGCTTGGGATTTTAATATTGCTTTTGGAAACGCTGATTACTTAAATGGTTGGATGACGAATGGCTTTGTGTACAAGGCGATGGAGAATGATGGGGGTAAAAATGATTATTGGCAAGTACCTTTTTGGTGGAATAAATTGATTCAAGATGCTAGTTTTAGAAAAGCGCTGGCGACGCGTTGGAAAGAAGTGAGATCCTCTTTTCTAAACACAAATACCTTAAATTCGACGATCGATTCAGCTCAGGTGGTTCTAAAAGAACCCTTAACTCGAAATTTCCAAAAATACCAATTGATGGGCCGTAAAATCTGGCCTAATTATTATGTAGGATCAAGTTTGACGGATGAGGTGAATTGGTTGAAAAACTGGATTCAAGGACGATTGACTTGGTTAGATGCCCAAATGGCTCTTTTTGATAGTCCCATCCTGGGCAATGAACAGGTTGAATTGCCTTCTCTGGTGTATCCTAATCCGTCCAAAGGACTTTTTACTTGGCGATTTACTCTTTCCAAATCAGCCGAAGTCAATTACCAGGTACTTGATCTGCAAGGACGTGTGTTAATTAGCTCAAAAAGCCTTAATTTTGGGGCAGGGGAGCAGATTTATACCTTAGATTTCTCCAACCTACCTGCCGGATCTTATCTGTTTCAATGGAATGCAACAGAAGGATCAAGTCAAAAATTAAGGTTAACCATTTCGAATTAATATGTCTACGATTATTGCTCAATTTCAACGTACCCGTTCAGCTGCGGCCTCTTTAGCGATGGCAAGTGGGGAGACTAGAAATGCGATTCTTCGTCATATGGCCCTATTAATTCAGGAAAAGTCGGTTAACATTTTGCAGGAAAATCAAAAGGACTTAGATCAAATGTCCGTAGATCATCCCATGCGTGATCGTCTAAAATTAACACCAGAAAGATTAGTCGATTTAGCGGAAAGTGTGATTTCAGTGACCCAATTGGCAGATCCTGCAGGCCATGTTTTATCACAAAAAACGCTTCCTAATGGATTGGAATTAACAAAAATAACGGTGCCCTTAGGAGTGGTGGGCGTTATTTTTGAATCTAGACCCAATGTGACCATTGACGTAGCTGCGCTATGTATTCGTTCTGGGAATGCCGCGGTTTTACGAGGTGGTTCAGATGCCTTTCATACGAATACCATCTTAGTGGATATCGTTCATCAAGCCTTAACGCAGCAAGGGATCTCAACCGATGTAGTCTACTTGATGCCGACAGACCGTGAGTTAGTCTCTACTTTATTAACGGCGGTTAAATACATTGATGTACTTATTCCTCGCGGCTCAGAAGCCTTGATTCAGCGCGTGAGAAAGGAATCCTTAGTTCCCACCATAGAAACGGGGGCAGGGGTTTGTCATACCTATGTGGCCGAATCTGCAGATTTGAAGATGGCGGTGGAGGTAGTGGTGAATGCCAAAGTCTCTCGTCCATCTGTCTGTAATTCCTTGGATACCATTGTATTACACCGTTCCATTGCATCGGAATTCTTAGCTCAAGTGAGGGAGCCGTTTACAGCACACGCGGTTAAAGTATATGCGGACGAATCCTCCTATACGATTTTGGAATCACTAGGATACCCTTTACTCGAGAAGGCAATAGAAGCTGATTTTGGTCGCGAATTCTTAGATTTTGCCTGCTCCATAAAGGTTGTAGATGATTTCTCTGAAGCGCTCGCCCATATTGCTACTTATTCTTCGCGACATTCCGAAGCAATTATCACATCGGATGAATCGGAAGCTAACTATTTCCTTTCGGCTGTAGATGCTGCGGCAGTGTATTGGAACGCGTCTACCCGATTTACGGATGGTGGACAATTTGGTCTTGGAGCTGAAATCGGTATTTCTACCCAAAAATTGCACGCCCGCGGGCCTTTTGCATTGGAGAAATTAGTGACAGAAAAATGGATAGGAAAAGGTCAGGGACAAATCCGTTAAAATTCGTGATCTAAGCCCATTCTCTGCTTCATTTCCACTAAAATAGGGTGCTTTTGGGATAAGAATTCGTATTTATCCGATTGTGTGTAAATCAGCTTTTTATCAGACACGTCACCTTCAATGAGATCTAAGCTCAAATCAATCGAGTCATTTTTCAATTTCTCTCTTAATTGAGTCAATAATTCCAGTTTCAAGGAGTCATTAAATTGTTGAATCTGTACTTCGCCTTCCACCTTCATGTGAATCACTGAATCGACTAGACTAATCTCTCGATTCATCATCACATACTTGTTGATGAAATTGCCCTGCTTAAATCCTTGAGCGATTTGAGTCCAAACAAAATTTAGCTCCTCAAAAGTAAAAGGCTCATTCTGTGCCTTTCCTTGAACACTAGCCTCATCCGTACTTTCTGATTGATTCGCACTGACCACTTTCTTCGCACTACGTAATCCATGGCTGGTAGGTCTAGGAGCTGGGATTTCGGGAGTCACCGCAATAGGTGCAGGTGCAATAGGAGCTGCCGGTGTAGGAGCAACCACTGCCTCTATTGGTGCTGGAGCTTCGAAGGTCGGAGCAGTGGTTGTAGTTGCCACGGAAACCGCAGCCGGAGCTATCGGTTTACTCTCAGACTTTTTTCCGGCGCCACCCTCCACCGCAGGTTGTGCTGCAGGCTGGTAGACCGACGGCAAATAATTAATCTTAAGTAAGGTAAGCTCTACGTGAAGACGGGCATTTTTCGCTGCTTTGTAATGAATCTCGCATTGAGAACAAAGATTCATGGCTGAAAGTAGGAAGGAAGCAGACGTCTTAGCGCATTGAGCCTGGAATTTTGCCCGATTTTCCTCGCTTAACTCCATGAGGGCAAGCGTCTTCGGATCTTTGGCAAATAATAAATTACGAAAATGCTCAGAAAGTCCCGCGATGAATTGCTGTCCATCGAAACCTTTGCGCATAATCTCGTCTAATAAAACAAGAGCGTCCGTATGTTGCTGGTTAACAAAGAAATCTGTTAACTTAAAATAATAGTCACTATCTAAAATGTGCAGGTTCTCCAATACATCCGCATGTTTTAGCGAATTGTCTGTCGAGAAGGTAACATTTAAGTCAAACATAGACAAGGCGTCACGAAGACCCCCATCTGCCTTAATGGAAATCAATTCCAAGGCAGCAGGCTCTGCATTAATACCCTCTTTGCTGGCGATAGACGCCAGGTGAGAAGCCATGTCTTTCCACTGGATGCGGTTGAAATCAAAGATTTGGCAACGAGATAAAATCGTAGGCAAAATCTTATGCTTTTCCGTCGTCGCTAAAATAAAAATAGCATAAGAAGGGGGTTCTTCTAAGGTTTTTAAAAAGGCGTTAAAGGCAGCAGCCGATAACATGTGAACCTCATCGATGATGTAGATCTTGTATTTTCCGTTTTGAGGAGGATAGCGAACTTGATCAATCAGGTTACGAATATCTTCAACAGAGTTATTCGAAGCGGCATCTAGCTCGTGAATCGTTAATGAGGTATTTTCTTGAAATGAATGACAAGACGAACATTTTCCGCAGGCTTCACCGTCCGCTCCTAGATCTTGGCAATTAATCGTCTTCGCAAGAATACGCGCACAAGTCGTTTTTCCCACACCTCTCGGACCACAAAACAAAAAAGCTTGTGCTAGATGATTCGATTTAATCGCATTCTTGAGGGTGGTGGTAATATGACTTTGGCCTACCACAGAATCAAATAGGGTAGGGCGGTATTTACGCGCTGAAACGATGAAATTTTCCATAATCAAATTTACCTTTTTAAGCCTTAATTCCCAAATGCCTTACGGTATTCTAATCACCGCGCTCACCGGGAAATGATCTGTCGGATATTTGTTTTCCCAAGTCTCGCTGTGTGTCGTATGTTGCAATACAACAGGCCCATTTTTTACAAATAGATAGTCAATGTGTTTGCCTTCCTGTTCCTTCGTGAAGCCATTAAATGAGCTGTATGGTCCATAGTGACCATTTTGGCTAATCTTTTCTGTATCAATCACTCGGGCTGGATTTTTGGGGTCTACTAGAATTTGAATCGGTTCGTCGTCAGGTGTGGCATTGAAGTCCCCTGTTAAGATGACTGGAGATTTACCTGCGATTTCGGTTATCTTTCTCAAAACAAGCTTTGCACTTTCTCTACGTGCCACTTTGCCTAAATGATCGAAATGGGTATTAAATACGAAGAATTTCTTCCCCGTTTTTATTTCTTGAAATTGGCCCCAGGTCACAACACGGCGACAAGCCGCATCCCAGCCAAAGCCTACTTTGTCGCAGGAATCGGAAAGCCAAAATGTACTTTCTTTGATCAACTTAAACTTGGATTTGCGGTACATCAAAGCAGAGAATTCTCCTTCTGCTTTGCCATCATCGCGACCTTTGCCGAACCAGCCAAAACCAGGTAATTCTTTTTCTAAATCCGTTATTTGATGTAAAAATGCCTCTTGTAATCCAATGATGTCTGCCTGGTGGTAACGGATAAGTTCGCCACAGTGTTTGCTCCGGTATTTCCATTGGTTTAGGCCATCAGATTTCGTATCAAGGCGGACATTGAAGGTCATCGCTTTAATTTGTGCGGATGCAGATTGGCCCACTAATAGCAATAGAAAGCAAGTAAAGGCTTTTAAAATCTGTATCACCTGTGGGAAAACTTGATTATTTTTCCCGTTTTGAATGACGAAATCAGCGCCCCATAAATAGTTTTTGGGCTTCGGTTGCAGGTCAATTATTTGCATCGTTTCCATATAACTCATGTTACTTCTTTTTTGAATGTTTTGAATACGTTCACTCAAAGGAGCATCCACCGTGATGATTTGTGAAATAGGCTCGGGTTTCTTTTGCGGTGTGATGAGGGCCGATTCGTACAAGCAGAAGGGGGCATCTGGTGTAGCCGCGAACCATTCCGTTGCTTTTTGTCGAACCGCTGGATGAATGATGGCATTTAGGTGGGCCACATCGCCTGGGTATTTTTGGAGTAAGCCCTTCATCCAAGCACGATTATAGCTTCCATCCGGAAGGTAGGCTTTAGGCCCAAACTCCGCAATAATCGCTTCTTTTACAGCCGTATCTTGTTCACAAATTTCACGAGCTGCTTTGTCAGCCTCGAAAACAGGGATGCCTAAACACGAAAAAATCCGGCAAATAGTTGATTTGCCGGATCCGATTCCGCCTGTAATTCCGATGAATGGTTTCAGGCCTGTAGTCATATCGATTACTCTTCTAAACGAGACGATGCATCTTTCGAGATCGCTGTTTTTTCAAATACCATGCGAACACCTTTGCTCGAATCTACTTCTACAACGATGGTTTTTTCGCGAATCGTTACCACTGTGCCGTGTGCACCACCGATAGTAACAACTTTATCCCCTGTCTTTAATTCTTCAATGAATTTTTTCGCTTCTTTCGCTTTTTGTTGCTGTGGACGAATCATGAAGAAATAAAATACCACGAAAATTCCTCCAAAAAGGATGATTTGCATGTAGGCAGGACTCTGAGCTTGTAATAATAACATGTTTTTATTTTTTAGGTAAGACTTCTACTTTAAATGCCATTCTGTTCTCCGCTGGAAGCGTATTACAGTAGGCGGTAATGGACTTTTGCAATTTTCCTTCTTTCCCTTTTGAATCAAATTTCACGCGAATGAAACCTTTTTTCCCAGGTTGAATAATCTCTGTCGTCCATTTTGGTGTTGTGCACCCGCAGGAGGCATTTACAGAGATAATTTTCAAAGGCAAATTGCCGGTATTCTTAAAATTGAAGGTGTGAAAAACACTATCTCCTTCGGTGATTCTGCCTAGTGAAACGTAGGGTTTATCTACTTTCAGAATGGGCTGTTTTTCTGCACTTGGTTTTAATGCGGCTGGAATGGCATTTTCCGTCGCATTATTCGCCTCTTTTTGCTGATTCGTGCAGGAGAGCATCCCACCTAAACAGAATAAAAGGAGAGTCTTGCGCATTTTATTTAGCCTTGATTTGGGTCATCATTTTTTCCACGTCCTCAAGCAATTTTTCTGCCTTGATTTTCGCGTCTTGCACCACTTTTTTACCTTCTGATTTTGCGGTAGTTTCGATCACCTCTTTACCATCCACGATATCATTAATCAATTGCTTCAATTGATCACGGTATTTATTTAATTGATAATACAATTTGTTACGTGTATTTTCCCCTTTATCTGGAGCGTATAAAATACCGACAACCGCACCTGCAGCAGCACCTACTACGAAGGCCCAAAAAGATCTAGATGATTTGCTCATTTTATTTGTTAGCTATGTCGATTAATCCTCGACCTGATTTATTAATCACTTTTTCGTGAACTAGGCGGTTCGAAACCACGTCTAATATACCGTTGATAAACTGGCCAGACTTCGGTGTCGAATAGTTTTTAGCTAGTTCGATGTACTCGTTGATACTTACTTTCACTGGGATGCTCGAGAATTTTACCATCTCTGCAAGCGCCATTTTTAGGATAATAAAATCCGCAACCGCTAAGCGATCTGACTCCCAGTTTTTCGTTTGGTCACCGATCCAAGCACTTAATTGCTTGTCTTCTGTAACGCTGTAATCGAATAATTCTTCAAAGAATAATTTATCGTCCTCCCATTGGATCGCGAGTGGTTGTAAACTTAAGTCTTCCAAAGCCTCTATTTTAAAGGTTTTAGTCGCTAAACTTTTCACCACATCCTTATTCAAAGACCAATTTAAATCTTTTTCCTCAAAATACTCCGTCATCGACTCGTGTTTTAAAAGGAAATTTTTCAGCACATATTTGACGAATTCTAAATCATCTTCGAACTTTTTACCTGCTGCAGGAAGGTAAGTTAAAAAGGTTTCATCGGTCAAGATGTTCTCGATAAATAATTTCTTGATTAAATTTTCTTCATCCTCCGACCAGCCGATGTGATTTTTCTCGAAGGCACGTTGTAGATCTCCCCATTTGGACAAAATATACAAGACCTTGTTCTTCGCAAGTAAGGATGTCTTCGTGTTATTCTCCAAAAGTCGTCTATTTTCATCCCAAAGGGCAATTATAGGCAACTGCTGTAAGTAATAAAGGATTTTTAAATACTGCTTATTAATCGCTTCAACCTCTACCACCATGTCTTGCTTCAGGCGTTTCGCGATTTGTTTCACGTTCGCTTGGTACAATTTATAGACAGATTGAGCCGCTTCTTGCGCTTCTGCGGGAATGCTTTCTTCGGAAGTGATTTCTTGGAAATACTCTTTTAATTGAATCTCGGCTAGTTGTCTCAGGCCCTCTAAACGAGGCATTTGGTCCTCTTTTGAGACCATAAGGGATAAATCAGGCTGAAAAATGGTCGCTAAACCATCAAAAGCTAATTGATATTGGGCACGTTCTTGGGTGTAAAAAGCATACAATTGTTGAAATGCTTTGACCCGTAGTAATCTCCTGTTAACCATCCGAAAAAAAAGAGCGTCTTGTTTGAATTCCAAAATTAAGAATTTTAATTGAGAAAGGTCCTATCTTTGTGGGCAATTAATCAATATATGGGCGCGCTAAGTCATATCAATCAGTATTTCTGGAAATATAAGTCGCTACTCATTTTGGGGATTTTGTTTACCCTACTATCGAATTTCTTCGGTGTTTTTCCTGCTCAATTAGTGCGATATGCACTCGATTTAGTGACTGAAACCATCGCCATTTATTTTCTTTTCAGTCAGTTTACTTTACAAAAGGCCTTCTACGAAATTTTTGGTTTTACCCTGTTTTTTTATGGTGGCTTGATCATTTTGATGGCCATTTTGAAAGGTGTTTTCCTGTTTTTAGTTCGTCAAACACTGATTGTGATGTCCCGTCACATCGAATTCGAATTAAAAAATGAGATTTATACGCAGTACCAAAAACTGCCTTTGTCCTTCTACAGACAACAAAATACGGGAGATTTAATGGCTCGTATCTCCGAAGACGTGGGAAAAGTGCGGATGTATGTAGGTCCCAGCATCATGTATGGCCTTAATTTGATCACGGTATTTATCTTGGTGATTTATTCCATGTGGCAGGTGAATCAAAAATTGATGTGGTACGTTTTGATGCCTTTGCCCATTTTGTCATTGAGTATCTATTATGTGAATTCGGTCATCATCCGAAAGTCTGAGGAAATTCAAGGTGCTCTATCTCAAATTTCCACCTTTGCACAAGAAGCGTTTTCAGGAATTCGGGTGTTGAAGTCCTTTGTCAGAGAGCGAAAATCAGTGAATTCATTTGCCGAAGCCTCGAATGCCTACCGCTCTAAATCGCTTGGTTTAGTGAAAGTGGATTCGTTGTTTACCCCTTTGATTGCTTTGCTTGTAGGATTTTCCACCATTCTTGTCGTTTATATTGGTTCTCAAGAGGTGATTGCCGGTCGGATGACGGTGGGCAATATCACCGAGTTCATCATGTATGTGTTCATGTTGACTTGGCCGGTGACGGCTTTGGGCTGGACTAGTTCTCAGATACAAAGAGCTGCCGCTTCTCAGAAGCGGATTAATGAGTTTCTAGAAGCAAAATCAGAGTTAACGCCTGGGAAGCAGATACGCCAAGATATTGTGGGGAATTGGGAATTTAAGGACGTAAGCTTTGTTTATCCAGGTTCTGATCGCCCGGTTTTAGAGAAGATTAATTTGACCATTAAAGCTGGAGAATCCGTGACTCTTTTAGGCCAAACCGGTTCCGGTAAATCTACTGTGGCCCTTTTAATGGCTCGTTTTTATGACCCAAGTTCCGGGGAGATTTTACTCGATGGGATCCCGTTAAAAGATTGGGATATCGCCTGGGTGAGGTCTTTTGTAGGTTTTGTTCCGCAGGATGTCTTTTTGTTTTCAACAAGTATCTCGGATAATATTCGTTTTGGAAATGATCAGCTAGATCAAGAAGCCATTGAAACGGCAGCGAAGCAGGCAGATGTGTATGCTAATATTATGGAGTTTCCAGATGGTTTCGAGACTATCTTAGGAGAACGCGGAATTACGCTTTCTGGTGGCCAAAAACAACGGGTGTCCATTGCTCGTGCTTTGGCAAAAAATCCGAAGATGCTCATCTTGGATGATTGTCTTTCTGCGGTAGACACGCACACGGAACATACTATTCTGGAGAATTTAAAGCAAGTGACGAAAGGGAAATCTTCTCTGATTATTTCTCACCGTGTTTCCTCCGCTCGATTAGCGAATCGAATCTTTGTTTTAGCGGAAGGTAGAATCGTCGAAAGCGGAACGCATGACGAATTAATGAAAGACCAAACGCTTTATTTTGAGCTTTACCAGCAACAGTTGAACGAGGAGTTACAACAAGTTTCCACTCAATCGAATTAATTCAATTTCAGCCGATTTAGCTGCAAATTTTGCCTCAATCAATCGCGTCTCTGCTGCTACCGCATTTCGTTGTACCTCACGTAATTCATAGGAAGTGGCAATACCCACTTTAAAGCGATCGAAAGCGATGTCAATGTTTTGTTTCGCAATCGCATAGTTTTCCGTCTCTAACTGAATCAAATTCAAAGAGTTCTCGTAGGTCACATAGGTTCTTTCTAAGGCTGATAACAAGGCATTCTTTAAATCCTCAATTTGCATAGAAGCAATCTCTGCATTGATTTTCGCGTTTTGAATTCTACGTTTCTGATTATATCCATCAAAAATATTGATAGTTGCACGTAAGCCATAGTTGAAAACATCACTACTACCTTTCTCCACGCCAAAACCTGCCCCATTCGCCACACTATTTAAGTTGTAACCAGCTACTAGATCGATTTGTGGTTTCTGCTGACTCTGAATATTTTTCGTCTCTAAATCGCTAATTTTTTTCGATAAAATAGCCCCGATTAGCGCTGGATTTTGAGATAAGGCACTCATTTTTAATTCGCTAAGCGTCAACTTAGGTAACAAGTCAATGGTATTGTTGATGCTAAAGTCAGCTTTGTACTCTTTTATGAGTAAAGTGTTGAAACCAATCTTTGTATTGGTGAAAGCTTGCTCTTGGGCGATTAATAAGGCTTTATCTTCATTGTAATCTACTTGTGCGGAGTAATAATCCACCTTCGATCCTTGTCCCACCTCGTAGCGATCTTTGGCTAATTTTAAGCGGTCGTTGGAAATTTCTAGCCCTTTTTTGAAGTTGTTTACGCGAAGACTTTGGCGTATAATATCATAATAAGTGCTTGAAATTAAGGCGATTAGGTTCTCAATGTTACTCTCAGTTTGCTTCGCACCTAAGTTTTGTAATTCCTTAAATCGATCACGCAGGATAAACATCCCTTTTCCATCATACAGCGTCCAAGCCATCGCCACACCCGCATTCCCCGAGTTTGAATTAACACCAGACTGTACTAATGGGGGACGTAAGCCTCCAAAAAATGACTGATTCAATCCTGAAACCGTATAGTTTTTATTAGCTGATCCAGTAATTGTAGGTAAAAAACCCGCATTACCTAGACTATTCTCATTTGCTGCAATTCGCTCTCTTTGTCTCGAAATTTGAATCGAATATTGCTTCGTGATACCTTGTTGGATCGCTTCTTCTAAGGTCAATGTTTGTTGCGCTTGCGCTAGGGCAGGGCACAATAAAGCGATAAAATAAAGGCGGATATGTTTCATAGATGTAGGTTGCGTATTTACAAGGTAACAAACTTAGGAAAATCTGTGCACATTAGGAAGACGAAAGCCTATAAGTACCCATAAGGCATTTTTCACAGAAAAGAGTACTTTTGTCTCATGATTTCGCATCTCTACATTTATCCCATTAAATCATTAGGAGCCATCTCTTTGCAAAAAGTAGTAATGGAAAAAGAAGGCCTACGGGGTGATCGTCGATTTATGTTGGTAGATGCGCAGGGCAAATTTATCACCCAACGAACCAGACCAGAATTAACGCGTTTTGTGCTATCTGAAACAGTGGGGGGCTTTTTAGTAAAGGACGTCGTTTCAGGATTAGCGAAGGAATTACCTTGGTTTCCTGTGTTAGGGTCTCACCTGCAGGTGGAGATTTGGGAGGATCATTTACCTGCGCGGGAAGTGCTGGACGGTTGGTCTGATTGGTTTTCCAAAGCGCTTGCTGAATCGGTGAGCTTAGTTCAACTTACTGAGGATAGTCCCCGGGAGATGAAGGCGAAATACCAAACTGATTTAGCTAAAAATACCTCCTTTGCTGATTCCTTGCCACTTTTAGTAGTAGGTTCAGCTTCGTATCAAGCCTTAGAAGATCGGATGGAGCAAGAAGTAGATCGTTTGCGTTTCCGACCTAACATCATTGTCTCCTCTGAAACGCCATTTATCGAAGATTCTTGGGCCGAAATTCAGGTAGGGGAGCTTCGTCTATCGGGTGCCAAGCCTTGTGCTAGATGCCCCTTAGTGAATGTGGATCCCTATTCTGGAGAATCAGATAAAAAGACATTAAAGACGCTGGCTTCGTTTCGAACCTTGAATAACAAGGTCTATTTTGGTCAACAATTTGTTCCGATTTCGCTAGGAGAAATCCAGGTGGGTGACGAGGTTCAGGTAATCCGGACGCAAGATGCGGTTTATTAAGTTTTCTTCTCTTGAAGTCGTCATTGGGGCATGTTTATACCAAATTTTTCTTTCAGCATTCTATTTACATGTCTTTCCATCCCTTCAAGAGGGGGTAATTTTAGCCTTAGTGGTTTGGTTTTTTTATCTATTAGACCGGCAAGTGGATAATCATTATCTCCCTTCAAAGGATCGAAGACATCAATTTCACCTAGAGCACAAGCGAGTAATACGATTTTTGTTGGTCGGGATTTTAGTAGCGATTTTAGGTTTATTGCCCTTTGTTAGCTCTGCGGTTTTACGGGCAGGAGTGATGCTTGCCATGGCTGTCGTTTTGTATGGGTATTTCACACACAAAGGCTGGCTTCAGCACGAAAAAGAATTGTGTACAGCTGTTTTATATGCTGCAGGTGTGGGTTTAGTGGTATGGGTTCGAGAGCCCCGCGCTTTATTCGGGGTGCTTGCTTTAGCTGCATTGGCGTATCAAAATCTCTGTTATTTCGCGCTTTTAGAGGGTCATAGTGCATTTTATACGTCGCGTTTACGAAAGTCTGAGTGGGTGATTATGGGCCTCCTAAGTGGAATGTATGCGAGTGGGCAGGATCTTTTCCTGGTATTACCTTTTTTGGTTACATTTGGGATAACGTTCCTTTTGTCTCGAATGTCGCTGTCTGAAGATCGGCGAATTTGGGCTGAGCTGGCGTTTTGGAGTCCACTTATTTATCTACTACATGGGATTTTTTCAACATAAAGACGCGTACAAAGCTTTGCAATTTCCGGAATTTAGGGCATATGTCACTGGAAATACCCTTTTTACGATAGCCTTGTTGATTCAAGAAGTCGTACTTGCCTATGAGATTTATAAGATTACGCACAATCCGCTTGCTTTAGGCTTGATTGGATTGGCTGAGGCTGTTCCTTTTATTTCTTTGGTGTTGTTTGGAGGGCATTTTGCGGATAACCGAGATAAGAAAAAAATCATGCAAGTGACGCTATCCTTGATCATTGCGTCCTCCGTATTCCTCTTGTACTCGAGCACGCAACTGCAATCAGCGGATCAAGATTTCCATATCTATTCGATCTACGCGGTCATTTTTATTATCGGACTTTCCAAAGGTTTTTTCAGCCCCGCCGCTTCCTCTCTCAATCCCTTTTTAGTGCCTAAAGAGGTGTTTGCGAATGCAGCTACCTGGAATAGTTCGTTCTGGCAGTTAGGATCCATTTTAGGTCCGGGGGTGGCTGGATTTTTATACGCCTATGCTGGATTATCGGGTTCTTTGATGACGGTAATCGCCTTATTACTGGGTGTTATGATTTGTATTTTCCAAATAGAAAACCGGCCTGTACCTGTGAAAACTGTGCAGCACGAATCGATTTGGCATAGTTTGCGCGAAGGGATTGCCTATGTTTTTAAGACGAAGATCATCCTGTATTCGATTTCCTTGGATTTGTTTTCGGTGTTGTTTGGTGGTGTAATCGCCATTTTGCCCATTTTCGCTGAAGATATTTTGAAGGTAGGAGCAGAGGGATTGGGCATTTTGCGTGCGGCGCCATCGGTAGGAGCGGTGGTGACGATGGTCACTTTGGTTTACTTTCCCCCCTTAAAACACGCTTGGAGAAACCTCATTTTAGCTATTGCGGGATTTGGTGTGGCGACTTTGATTTTCGGAGTTTCGACTAATTTTTGGATTTCTGTGGTCGCCTTATTTTTCACAGGGGCCTTTGATTCAATCTCCGTAGTTATCCGCCAAACCGTGCTTCGTTTCTACACGCCCGACGAAATGAGAGGCCGTGTATCCTCCGTGAACGGTGTATTCGTGAGTACTTCGAATGAAATGGGTGCTTTCGAATCAGGTGTGGCCGCTAAATTTTTCGGAACAGTGCCCTCTGTATTACTCGGAGCAGGCGTGACCTTAGTATTAGTGAGCTTAGTTGCCTTGACCTCCAAAGAATTATTCGATTTAAAAGTCGATCAAAAAATAGCCGAAGATTAAGCGTTCTCCTCTGCCAATTTCGCTTTCTTCTTAGCGATTAGTTCTGGCCATCCTTTCAATATATCTGTGATGATTTTTTTGGATTCCTGTGCCCATTGTATACTTTGAATCGCCTGCACATTGCTAGCGTTTTCCCCTAATAAACAAGGCAATATCTTAACGTGGTGATCAAGCATCTTCTTTTCAGAAATGATGACCGTGGCATCACAAGATAGGTGGTGTATAATTCCGTCTGCCGTTTGCCCTTCTGAAACGTAAAAGTGGTCTAATTGATCTAATTTAATTGTTTTTTCATCAATAAGATCAGTTCCCTGAAAGTGCAAAAGGGTGATAAAATCATCCCCTACAGCCACATAGGATACCCGATTCTTACCTGATTTTTCTGCGAAATAATCCCCAATAGACTGAAAGAAATTACGTTTACTTAATGTTGTAATTCCTAATCCTTTTGTATTCAAAGGTAGGTGTGATTGGATAAATTGAAATGAGCTGGGCAGTTGCATAATAAAACAGATTAAATTTCGATTCTAATTTTAGGCTTAGGGAATTCAAAATATTTAGAAAAGGATTGAAACCAGGTATGAATTACCTCGAATCCCGATTTATCCAACTTGTATTCTATAAATTGGCCTTTTTTCTCCGCTTGGATCAGTTTTGCCTGCTTGAGCAAATCCAAATGATGCGAAATACTAGGCTTGCTCATCTCAAATTGATCAGCAATTTTACCTGCATTCTGCGGGCCATTGACTAGAAATTGCAAGATCTCTCTCCGGGTAGGGTCGTTGATTGCTTTGAATTTTGCGTCCATCTTAATTAGATAATTAAGCGAATGTCTAAATTATTTTTTGAATTAACAAGAAATTAGACATCTGATTTGCGGTAAGCCTCTATCAAAGCTAATTCTCCTTCCTTCCCAGGCTTCGAATTCCCATGTTCCATGCCTAGAACGCCGTAATATCCTTTTTGTTTTAGATGCCTGAAAATGTTTTGGTAATTGACCTCACCCGTAGTCGGTTCTTTACGGCCTGGATTGTCTCCGATTTGGAGGTAGCCAATTTCGTTCCAGCATTTGTCCATGTTCGCAATTAAGTTCCCTTCATTTCGCTGCATATGGTACATGTCGAAAAGAATCTTGCAGGAAGGAGAGTCTACTGCACGGCAAATGCTGTAGGTTTGGTCGGAATAGCGTAAAAATAGATCTGAGTTGTCGCTCAAAGGCTCTAATACCATGGTCAGTCCTGCGGGTTCCAGTATTTCAACGGCTCTTTTTAAGTTATCTATCACGTGACCTGTTTGAATTCCCATAGGTAGTTCACGTGTGAAATTCCCAGGAACAACGGTTGCCCATTTGGCATTGACCCTTTTCGAGGTTTCCACAGCTTTTCGGCAGGAGGCTAGGAATGCATCTGTCCATTCCTTTTTACCCGTTGTCATAGTTTGCTTGTCAAAAAATCCATCGAATTTGATAACGAAAACTCCCATTTTCATGTTCAGTTTCGCTAGTTTCTCCCCGATTTTTTCTTGCAAGGCAACAGGTCTCTCCATCAATTCATTATCCTCTAAAGCAGTAAACCCTTGATCATACATAAATTGTAATTGATCTAGTTCGTTAGGCCCAGCGTGATTTTTAAACATCCCAAAATGGGGTGCGTAATGTAAATCAAAAGGTTTTTCTCTAGCAAGACTCGATGCCTTACTGAATGTGGGTAACAGTAAACTAGCACCTAAGAGCGAAGCAAAATCTCTGCGATTCATCTTATTTCTTCTTTAAAGTGGATAAATAATCCATCAAATCAACTAATTCTTTTGTACTCATTCCATCTGCTAAACCCTCTGGCATTAATGACTCAGGCATTTGCTTGTAGGATTTTAATGTGGATGTTTTGAAGCTCTTCACGATACCACCGGGGATACGAAGGACGATATCCGTTTCATTTTTCGAAACGACTATCCCTTGGTAGGTATCTCCACTTTTTGTTTTTACTTCGAAGGTCTCATAGCCAAAACCAATACCTGCATTCGGATAAAAGATAGACGTATACATACCCTCTTTTGAGAGTTTAGAGCCAATTTCTGACAGTTTTGGACCGAAATCTATTCCTTCCTTATCAACCAAGTGGCACATCGCGCAGGAATTAGTAAAGACTATTTTGCCTTTCACCGCATCCCCTGACATTTTAACTAATTCGGCTAAGGCAGGGTGTGCCTTTTTGGTTTCAGTTTGATGTTTGTCTAAATAACTATTTGCCTTCATGCGAATGGACTTTCTCCAGGCTTTTTGTAAGCTCTCTACCACTAAGGGTACGTAGGATACGGCAATTTTCTTCTTTTCTAATAGGTCCAATACGAATTCTTCCGTAGGATAGGCATTGCCTATGACGCGTGCGGCCTGCATTTGAACTGTTTTACTGCAGGCTGGTGTAGTCATTGCATCAAATAATAATTGAGCTGACTCCGTTTTTCCTTGGTAACGCAGGGATTCAATGAAAGCTAATTGCTCTGTTTCTTTTCCTGCAAAGAATTTCGCACGAATTAATTCCGCACCGCCTGGAAGGTTATACAATACTTGGCAGGCTTTAGATGATTCTGTTTTAGCTAGAATCATCCCTAAAACACGGGAGCTTTCTTCTTTTAATTGGTAATAATCGACAAGTTCAAGGTAAGCTTTGCCATCGATTTGTTTTAGTAAAGTAGAAAGCATGGCCTTAGCCTCTGGATGTGCTGCAATATAAGCTGGTTTAATATGGCGAATCGCTTCCAGCTGTGCAGTTAGGTCATTCGCAAATTTCCCTGAAATGAGGCCGATGATGGCTTCTGATTTCTGTTCCCCAGGCATGAAATCCAAAGCTCTGAAATAAGCTAGTGACTTCGTACTCCCAATCAATTCGATTAAGGCTGGTAATGCTTTTTCCGTTCTTGCTCTCCACACAATATCAGCATAACCCTTCGAATTTTCAGGTTTTAATGCAGCATAGGCCATAAAACGTTCATCCCAATTTCCATCCGCCCCAATACCCAGTGCTTCCAAATACCAGCGATCTGTTCCGCCATGGCGCATAGCTAAAGATGCCCAAATTTGATTGACAGCCTCTCCTGAAAGATGGCGTAAGGCAATCGCTGATTCACGTCTCACCGAGGCGTGTTGATCTCTCGCTGCTTTCGCCGCTAGGGCAGACCATTCAGCGAAAGGCTTTTGCTTTGCCGCTCGAATCGCCATCATTTTTAAATTAGGGTTCGCCTGTTCGAAGGCTTTGGAGATAAACTCATTCGAACGAGGTCCTTGATTTAATAGCCAAAAAGCTCTTGCTCGGAAGCGAGGATTTTCATTCGTGTTAAAAGCAGTCTCCAAAACAGATTCTGCTTTTGCACCCATTTTTTTCAAAGCCTGAAAAGCGAGGAAACGAATTTCTATGTTCGGGTTCTGTAGCGCTTGAAAGGCCGATTCTGGTGTGCTGAGATCGAATGTTGTTTTCTTGTAGGCATGACTTTTAGGTGCGATGCGGTAAATGCGGCCTTTGGCCTGATCACCTGCTTGGTGTCCTCCTACGCCTGGATCATACCAATCTGCTACAAATAAAGACCCATCCGGAGCTGCTGCGACATCGGCAGGTCTAAACCATTGATCACGGGAAGTAATCAAGTTATTGATGCGAGCTTCATATCCAGCTCCCCAAGGCGTAGTCGCATACGAACGCACCACATTGGGACCCGCATCGGTATGAATCATTTGGTTTTGGAACTTAGAAGGCAATAAATTCCCCTCATAGATAATCATTCCGGTAGGTGATCCTGCACCCGTTTGCAATAAATTAGGTACGACGCCTGGGTCATTTAAGTGCCAGTGACGCAAGGGAATCTCTTTTTCGATATTCGTACGGTTCACTGACCATCCTTCTCCAGTCATTTCATCCACATATCCGTAGTTTCCATGCTCGAAAACGGCGTTAATTCGAACTCCTTTGTTGCCGTCGTCATCATTGTCTGATTGCCAAAGTCCTCCATACGAATCCACCGCCACTTCATAATTATTTCTAAAGTTGTGACCTAAAACTTCCACCTGACTTCCATCTAGATTACAGCGAAATACCATCCCTTGGCGGTATTTTTTAGGTCCGATTGGGTCTCCATCTTGGTCTAAAACGGGATTGCCTTTGGCATCTAACAACTGCTTCCCTTCATTTCCAATGTTGAAATACAATTTCCCGTCAGGCCCAAACGTAAAGGCATGCGCCCCATGATCATGCTGATCGCCTCCAATGCCAGAGAACATCACTTCCTTGCGATCCGCTTTCCCATCTCGGTTATCATCAAACATGCGCCAGATATACGGACTTTGGGAAACAATGACCATCGAATCTAACACCGCGATGCCTAAGGGAGAATTGAGCTCTGGAGACTGGTAGAACACCTTTCTCGAATCCGCTTGTCCATTTCCATCTGTATCTTCTAAGATGACAATTCGATCCCCCTGAGGATTTGTTGGATTTCCATTGATGCCTGGACGGTAATTATAGGCTTCTAATACCCAAACTCGTCCTTTCGAATCGACATCGATGTTCGTAGGATTGATCAGCATAGGCTCCGAAGCAAAGGGTTTGACCTCTAAGCCTTCAGGTACCTGAAGTTCGGAAACTTTCACTTGAACAGAATCAGACGTTATTTTTTTCGGCTGAATCACAGCTGGGATGCCTAAGCTAACAAGGCTAATCATCCCACCTAGGAATAGGAGCGGTGTATTTTTAGCGAATTTCATAGTTTTAACGAATGGTAGAAAAGCTAGTGGGAGTCATGAAAATGGACTCGATTTTTTCGATAATCTTGCCATCTTTCTCTGAATCAGAAGAAACTTGTTTCCATTTTGGATCATTCACAAAGGCCGCCCAATTCGTCTTGGCAGCTTCCTCCGATGGATGTGCTACTAGATAAACCAATTTACTTTGAACCGTAGGATCCTTTTCGATGGTGGTGAAATAGGCGATATTTTTGATATCATGCGACTTAAAGATCTTCATGGTATGATCTCTGAATCGAGACAAAATCGCCGGATTTCTTCCCGGCAATTGGGTATAGGTACGTAATTCGAAAACTTGATCTACCGCACCTCCCGAAGGTTTAATTTTAGGGCTGAAATCAGTTGCATTCATGAAAATACTCGTCACTTTAGCAACGATTTTTCCGGTTTCCTCCGATTTCTTAGCAACTGTTTTCCATTCTGGATCACTGCTGAAGTGTTTCCAAGAAGAATCACGTTCTGCCTTAGAAGGGTAGGCTAAAATATAGTAGAGGGCATTCTCTGTATTGTTTGTTGGAATCCAATACCCCACATTCGTCATTCCGTGTTTCTCGAAAATCTTCGTGGTGTGATTCGTAAATCGTTGGATTAAGGCGTCTAATCTGCCTGGATGGCAATAATAGATGCGCATTTCGAAGTAGCGATTATCTGTTTTTTTTGCCTGTATAGCAAACGAAAATAGACCTGCACAAAGCAAGGTCAATAGGAATATTTTTTTCATGGTTTTAAATAGGTTTGTACGAATTTACGGATTTAATCTTCTTTTCATCAATTTGTCCAGCATAAAAAAGAGCATTTCAGGTTTCAGCGTTCTCCAGTTTGGAATTTGGAGATTCCCACCAAAATTCAGGTAATAATCCACCTTGTATTTTGTCCATTCCTGCTCCACAAAAGGCGCAAAATGCATCGCAGCAATCCACCCATCTTCCACATCCTCAAACCATTCTGCATAATAGTCATCCTCCCAAGCCCCGTGAAAATTAAGTACATTTTCTCCGATCAGAATAAAATGTTTAATCCCCTCATCCACTAAATGGTCCACCACCATTCTTTTCAGGTGCATAATGTCATTATGCAGCGTATCATTCCACTCCCCAAATAATTCGATAATCGTGTATTTCGCCGCATAATCCGTATAAAGAATCTTACAAAAGAGTGTTTCAGAGCCTATATCGTCCCATAAGGGATGGATATAATAGCCATAAATATCATTTTCGTACGTGGTTTCTGAATAATGTCTACCAAAAAAAGGGGACTTTTTATCGCGTGCCGCGACATAAATGGATTCCCACTGAAACGAGGGCTCAATGTTTTGCATACCCTAATTACACAAAAAAGGCTTGCAATCGCAAGCCTTTTTAATCAAGTATATAGCTAAATTTTAAAGGACAACGGCCTTTTCAAATTTGCCATCACCATCGAATTCAAGTAAATACTTTTTTGTAGCCACTTCAATCACGACATGGTAATCTTTTACAACAGAGTCAACCGCTGCACTTGCTGCTTTTACCAAGGCCCATCCTGCATAATTTGTATCTAAATAGGTTTTGATGGCAACAGGTAGAGTAGATGCTGTTAAATTCGTAATAGTTACATTAGGAGGTGTATGGCCACCTTTTGTTGGTTGATTTTTTAGTAGTTGGAAATTAGCATCCAAATGAAATTCTTTTTTGGCTGTTCCAATAGTTACGCCAATATGGTATTCAACGATAACTGAATCCTTTTTGATCGCAACGGCATAATCTACAGTAAATCCTGCTGCGTTTGTATTCAAAAAGCTAGTTAATCCAGCCGGTAAAGTTGTTAGGTCAATTTTAGTGAAATTAGCTCCTTTTTGGCTTACCTCTTTTGATTTTAGGACCGTTCCATTCGCGTCTAGATCTAAACTTAACAGAACGCCAGCCTTGTCTACGTGAATATGGTAAACAGCTACCCCATTTTGATCTTTAGTTAAAATAGCTCGTTTGAAAGTCATCCCATTCAATGCCGCCTGAACCGGAGCAGGAAGATCAGCTAAGGCAATCTCAGTGGCAGCAGGAGCAGGGCCTTTTTTACCTGGTTTTCCTTGTAATCCAGTTACTTGATTCAAGAAAGCACCTGTTTCATCGAAGAAAATGGAATAATGCTCTTTATTGAAGATAAGCTCAACCCGAAAACCTAATTTATCTCCTTTAGTTTTTTTCAAAGCGTGCTCAAAGGTAGCTCCTGGGAAATTTGAATCAATGTAGGTAATCACAGCAGCTGGTAAATCAGCTTTAGCAATTTTTACGGCCACTTCCTTCACGATGCCTTTATTTGAAACAACAACTTGTGCTTCAGTGACAGGAGTGGTTACATTAGCAACATAAATCGAATTCGTCTGCAGAGAGGTATAATCAACTGCGGTCATTTTCGGGTAAACGGTAGCTACTGCTTGAGTGACTAATACGGGAACCTCTTGAGGTGCAAGAGTTGATGCATTTTGTGGATCTACGTTTTGATCCTTGGTGCAGGCATTTAATGCCAAAACAGATACGAAGGCGATTAATGAAATTTTTGTTTTCATGATTTAAAAGATTTGATTCGGTTATCAAACGGTAATTCTGTCGCAATTATATAATTCGATCATTTAAAAAAGAAATGTCGGTGCAACCAATCGACGAACGGGCGCATCTAGTCTACAAAATTATCAGTTAGCTGATAAATTATAGTACCTTGTATTGCAAAGTACCTTTTGTTTTTTATCTTTGCATTACAATCAACAGCTCAACTATGAAACAGCGGTTTGTTATCTTACTACTAATCCTCTTTTGCAGCTTCCAGGCCTTATCTTTAGGCTTTCCTCATCGTTTACACCCGGCTAAGTTATTTAAAAAGACAATCCAGGTTTTTGTGAAAAACGTAAAGAAATAATGTTTAATTTTGGTCAAAAGACCGAAAAATGATAAACTTATTTATTGAGTGGAACGCTGATCCGACCATCATTAATTTGCTGGGATTCCCCATCCGTTGGTATGGATTATGTTTCGCATTTGCCTTCTTAGCTGGTTTTCAGGTAGTCTCCTATATGTTCAAGCAAGAGGGTAGACCTGTCGAGCAAGCGGATCAATTATTGATCTATACCATGGTGGGTACGGTGGCTGGTGCGAGAATGGGGCATTATTTTTTCTATGAATTTCCGTTACTTTTAGCCGATCCGGTTCGTTTTTTTATTCAAATGATTACCCCACCTTTTTCAGGATTAGCCTCTCATGGAGCAGCTATTGGTCTTTTTACGGCTTATTATCTGTACACGAAAAAGAACAAAGATCAGTCCTATTTATACGTAACTGACAGGATAGTGATAGCTGCAGCTTTAGCGGGCTTCTTTATACGTTTCGGGAATTTGATGAATTCTGAGATTATTGGCAAGCCGACTGATTTGCCTTGGGGCTTTAAATTTATGCGAGATTATGAGTTTAATCCGAGTGGTTTAGCTGCCTTCGTTGTACCTCGTCACCCATCTCAATTGTATGAGGCGCTTTCTTGTTTGGTCATCTTTACCTTTTTGTTGTGGATGTGGAACCGTCAAAAACAAAATACACCCCATGGGATTTTGACCGGTCTTTTTATGATTATCCTTTTTACGCTTCGTTTCTTTTATGAGTTTTTGAAGGAAAATCAGAGTTCATTTGAGGACGGTTTGTCGTTGAATATGGGTCAAATCTTATCCATTCCAGCCGTTCTTTTCGGGGTAGGCGTTCTGTTGTATGCTAAGCGTAAAACTACTTAGTATAGTCAAAGCGCAGGTGCGATAAATCAGGCAGGTGCTTTTTAGGTCGATTTAGCTCGTACTCGTAGATGACTTCCCCGAGGTTTTTGTAGAAAGGAAATCCGATGGAGTCATAATCGTATTTTTCGTCATTGAAGATTTCGTCTTCATTGCAGAGTAACACCGCCGTTACGATAAATTCTACTTTTTTGTCAAAATCGACCACATAGGCGTTGTCTAGTAGAAAGCCGTAGGCATCACCCACTTTGTTAAATATCCGAATCGAGGGGTTTAATACGGCATTTTTCTCCGATCCATAATACAAGAACTTACAAAAGGTGGCGAATTCTTCTGGGTAGGCGGGCTCTTTCGATTCAGTCGGATACATCGACATGTAGCGGTAAAGGAATTGGTAATCCTCTTTTGAAAGTTTGAATTGTTCCTTTTTAGGGAATGCCTCAGGAAGCATTAATCGCTGTAAAAACAAATGCTGAGCCTGTAAAGGGTAGGCATTTTTAAGACTAAAGTCCAAAGGTCGATCTTCCACCACCCCCGCATCATTCATGGTTCCTTTTCCTAATAAAATGGGGTTATTTGCTGCATAGGGCTTATCGTTAAATGCTTCTGGTTGCTGATACAACAATTTGCCGGAGGCATCAATCAATTGAATGGGATTCGTGTATTGATTTTCTAGGCGGGGAAGAGGAGTTTGTAGGCGGTGCGTGAGGCGGACTCCTTGGAATCCTTTTTTTGCCATGGATTCGTTGAAGGGTCTTTGGCCTAAAAACTCATATAGGCGATTATAGGCCTCATTATCAGAGACCAAAAGAATCTTTTTGATGTAATGAGCAATGCTGGGTAAACCGGACGCTGCCGTAGAATCGGTCTTAATTTCTAGCTGAGAAGGTCGGTTTTTAAATGTTTGAAAGGTCGTCTCTTTTTTAATTTTAAGCGTATTCAGTTTTTCTAGGGCTAACACACTAGCCGCTAATTTTACCGTACTCGCTGGATAGAAAT
This sequence comes from Aquirufa novilacunae, assembly GCF_045310505.1. Lineage (NCBI taxonomy): Bacteria > Pseudomonadati > Bacteroidota > Cytophagia > Cytophagales > Flectobacillaceae > Aquirufa > Aquirufa novilacunae. The sequence goes on along the minus strand of NZ_JBEWZG010000001.1, from coordinate 800,919 downwards.
ATTCATTCGTATCTACACGATAAGAATAGGTAGTTAGGTTAGGTTTGTTATTTGCATCCCGATCAATTTGAGTATACAGGATTTGAAGGCGGTATTTCTCCGGATGATCTGTTAGTTTCTTGAACTTTTCTGGATGGGCAAGCAAGAGCTGCTCTAGGATATTCGTGGGTTTTTGAGCGAATGTACTCATGCTGATCAATAGAAAAAGTAGGTTACGCATAGCTGAGGATGGCTGCAGTGATGTGGTCGATATCTGCCTCTGTTAGGCAGGCTGGTAAAATAGCGCGGCAAACGGGAGGTGCGGTGATATCTGGGTAAGAAAAATGATTGACTAAAATGCCGGCAGATTTCAAGTGCTCAAAAAGCCCTGGGGCTTTGGAACAAAAGGCAGGATAGCACGCTTCGTAAGTGATGGCTGGTTGAAGTCCCTGTATTTTAGTGGCAAAGCGATTCGCAAGGACTTTGCTTTTTTCACTTAAGTCAGAGTATGCCTCCATCGACTGCAATCCTGCATGACAAAAGGCTGGATTAGGAGGCGAGGAGCCCACCCAGAAGGAATCTGTTTTAATGGCGGAAATATCTGCGGATGACCCTAAAATAACCCCAGCTGGTATGCCAAAGGCTTTCGAAAGCGAAATCGTCTGCAACAGATGGCCGCTACATTTTATCTGAATATCCTGAATGCCAGCTCGGTGCGATTCATCCACAATCAAAAAATTATCCGGATGCATGGAGGCCGCAAAAGAAAAGTCGAAAGTGGTTATCCAAGGCGAACCAATGCCGTCAGAAGCTAGAATTTGACCTTTTTGATGGCTTAAAATCCAATCCGAATAGGTGCCAGGGTAAGGTAAATGAGGATGTCTCCAAAGCGCTGGATGCGACTGTGGAGCTAAGTTTAAGGTTAAGCCTTTTTGCTGAGCAAATTGTACTGCGATTTGGGCTGCGGCTAAACCGGAGGAACATAAGGCGGCTGCTTCTACCTTAAAATGGGCGGCTAAAGCCTGTTCGAAATCCTCCCAAATGGAGAATTGTAAGTTATTGCGACGTGAGCTGCCGAAGTTTTGGGAATACTGCTGAATTCCTTCCGCTAAGGCATTTTGAAAAGTAGGATGGGAGCCAATACCTAAATAATTCGTGCCTCCTAGCCAAAGGTATTCCGCCCCCTCAAAAGCTATTTTACGGCCTGGAATCTGTGTTTCTGTGATGGAATAACTCATAACAATTCAGCGCCAGTTCCTGGTAAATTAGAATAAGAAACGACTCCATAATCGATGGTAATCCCTCTAGAAATCGTGTCATCCACAAGTAAACAACCATCCATGTCCACGTAATCCAGTAAAGGAAGCAGTTGAGCAATAGCTGAACAGCCTATGGTGGATTCGGTCATGCAGCCCACCATCACTTTTAGGCCGAGAGTTCTTGCCTTTTTAATCATGCGTAAGGCAGGAGTGAGGCCGCCACATTTCATTAGTTTGATATTGATGCCATGAAAATAGCCGGCACATTTTTCCACATCAGACTCTAGGATGCAACTTTCATCGGCGATAATAGGCAAGGAGGATTCTTGGTACACCTGTTTCATGCCTTCCCAATTATCTGCTTTTAGCGGTTGTTCGATGAATTCGACTCCTAATTTTTGCAATTCAGGAGCAAAATATATCGTTTGCTCAGGTGTCCAAGCGGTGTTCGCATCGACGCGGAAAATGGCGTTAGTTTCTCTTCGCAAGGCTTCTACGATTTCTAAATCAGCTGGAGTGCCTAGTTTGATTTTGTAGAGAGGGAAGGGCGTTTCCTGCATTTTGGCCACCATCTTTTCCACCGTATCAATTCCTATCGTGTAGTCTGTGATCGGATTCTTAGCAGTGTCTAAATCCCAAATCTCATACAGTGGCTTATTATGCGTCTTGCCCCACAAATCCCAATAAGCCACATCCAAAGCACAAAGCGCAAAGGGATGCTCATCTAAGAGCATTTTGGACATCATCGCCCAAAAATCACTCGGGTGAGGTAAAATATCGTGTGGCAACAGATCAATAATAGATTCAACCTGCGCCTTCATTTTCGCCATCGTCACCCCATAATAGGGCGTTTCCGTTGCTTCCCCAAAACCACTTTTACCATGCCAGCTCAACTCCACAATTAGCGTGGGTTGCACATCTCTCGATTCATGCGTAATCGTGAATGTGTGCTTTAGAGGCAGATCGAAGGTATGTAGTTTCAGTTCCATACAGGCTTATTTGAGTGGAATATAGGGTAATTTCTTCGCTTTATCTCCTGCTTTTTGCCAAACTAATCCATCCGCACGCGACCAATTAATCAAGTCCCCTGATCCGTTATGGGCTAATACCTCGCCGTTTTCTACTGGAATCCATTGGTCTAGTTCTGCGGAAGGTTTTGGTAAAAATTTAATCTCCTTCACCTGGTATTCCGGCCATTCCCCTGAAACCCAAGGAAGGAAGTACACCCAGAAACAAGTTAAAGTCGAGATTGGATTACCCGGGAAAGCAAAAACGACCTTGCCATCTGGGCGTGTAGCCACTAATAGCGGTCTACCTGGTTTTTGGGAAATTTTATGGAAAATGGTTTCGAAACCAGCCTCCGCTAGAACACCAGGAATTAAATCTTTTTTGCCAGCTGAAACGCCACCAGACAATAAGATGATGTCATTGGAATCCAAAGCCTTATCAATACTAGCTTTAATTTTCTCAGCGGAATCGGCTAAGTGGCTGGAGTTCGCTTTGAATCCTTTGGACAATAAAACGGATTTAAGCATCATCACATTCGAGCTGCGGATTTGGTGGTCAGCTGGCGTCTCATGTAAGCCGACGATTTCATCGCCAGTAGAGAAAATATGCACGTGAGGCTTTGATTCAACTTCAATGTGGGCTTTTCCCACCGTCGCTGCAATCGCAATTTCGACAGGTCCAATCTTTGTTCTTTTCTTAACTAAAACCGATCCTGCTGGCGCATCAGCCCCTTGTGAATGTATGTGTTGCCCTTTTTCCAATGGCGTTTTGCCGATGTAAGTAGCGATCTTTTTTTCTATGCTCAGATCTTCGATCTTAATGATCGCTTCTGTTCCGCGTGGTGCCGTCGCACCAGTCATGATTTCTAAGGCACCATCGGTTTTTTTGATGGCCTTTACTGGTTCTCCCGCAAATAAAATGCCTTCAATTTTCCAGGTAGGTGCCGTGATATCTTTTACGGCGATTCCATCCATCATGACACGGTCGAAAGGAGGGAAGTCACGGTCAGCCACGATTTTCTCGGCGATGTTCATTCCTAACGTTTTTGCCAAAGGCATTTTCTCTGTACGGAAAGGAATGGTGATGTTTTTAAGTAATTCAATCGCTTCTAGTGGGCTGATCATGTGTATGGTTTTATCGTATTTGTTAAATTTCGCTATTTTTTGCTAATTCTCCCGTATTTTTGTCTTCTAAATTTCAAATTAGCTATGTCAATCGACTTCTCTCACTTGCAATCAGATGGTACGCCCGGAATGGTGGATGTTAGTTCAAAAAACGAAACGGTTCGCGAAGCCAAAGCGCAATCTATCGTCTATTTAGGAGCCGAAATCGTGCAGCATTTTGAGGCGGCTGGCTGGCAAAATAAGAAAGGGAGCATTCTGCAAACAGCGGTTATCGCTGGAACCATGGCGGCTAAAAAGACCTCGGATTTGATTCCTTTGTGCCATCCTTTGGGATTAGATTCCTGCAAATTCGAGACAGAAGTACAGAATGATCAAATCATCATTACCTGTATTTGCCGATTAGAAGCGAAGACGGGAGTAGAAATGGAAGCGCTCGTGGGAGCTTCAGTAGCCGCTTTAACGGTATACGATATGTGTAAATCGGTGTCCAAAGGCATCGTGATAAAAGAAACCAAACTGATTTCTAAATCAGGCGGTAAATCCGATTTTCAAGCCTAATATGTCCTCTCACCACATCATTCGAGACAAGCAAGAACCCGCGCTCATTATTGCGAATGGGGAGGCCTGTTCTTTGGATTTAGTGGAACAATTGCTCGAATGGTCACCTACGGTAGTGGTGCTCGATGGGGCTTTGGAAAGAGTCATCTCATTAGGCATCAAAGTCGATGTCTGGTTAGGGGATTTCGATCATTCGAACGAGGCAGATTACCGTGATTATCCTTTGAAAAAAATCCATACGCCGGATCAAAATTTAACCGATCTAGAAAAAGCTTTTGAATACTTAATTGAGGAGGGTTATCCGGCCGTTAATGTCGTTTGGGCATCCGGAAAACGGATGGACCATACCTTAAATAATTTTCATTCTCTAGTACGTTATGGGCATAAACTGAAGATTGTATTCTTTGACGATTATTCCACGTCTTATTTATTGCCTACGAGTTTCGAAAAGTGGTATCCGGCAGGAACGCCTATTTCATTGATTCCGTATGGAGAGGCGTTTCAAGTGAAGTCTTCCGGTTTAGTCTACGATTTAAATCATCCTGTTTTAAAACTAGGAACTCAAACAAGTTCGAGCAATGAAGCACGGGAAGATGGAATCGTGAAAATTAGCTACGAAAGCGGGGCGCTTATTTTGATGGAGTGCCACGATTGATTTTGTCCTGCTCTGAAGGTTTATAAAAAACAGGTCTGGAGGCTACCTCTGGAAAGTAATTCTGCTCCACCCAATTGCCCGGAAAATCATGCGGGTATTTATAATCAGCCCCATAATTTAAATCCTTCATCATGCGCGTAGGTGCGTTGCGTAAGTGCAAAGGCACGGGCAAATCCCCTGTTTGTTCGACATAGGCCATCGCTTTGTTGATGGCGTTATAGGCCGAATTACTTTTTGGCGATGTGGCCAAATAGATAACAGTTTGTGAAAGAATGATGCGAGATTCTGGATTTCCTATCACGCGAATGGAATTGAAGCAAGATTGAGCTAACAGTAGCGCATTCGGGTTCGCTAATCCAATATCTTCAGAGGCTAGTATTAACAATCTGCGACCGATAAATTCCAAAGATTCTCCTCCCGCTAGCATTCGTGCTAACCAATAAACGGCCGCATCTGGATCTGACCCTCGGATGGATTTAATGAAAGCAGAAATGATATCGTAATGTTGCTCGCCATCCTTATCGTATTGCGCTAAGTTTTTCTGCAAACGCTCTGTGACTAAAGCATTGGTTACTTCGAGTTCGTTTCCGCCTTCCGTGGTAATTAAAAGCTCGAATAGATTTAACAATTTCCGCCCATCACCTCCTGAGAAATGGAAGAGGGCATCGGTCTCTGTTAAAGTGATTTTTTTATCCTTAAAAAGTGCATCGGTGGCAATTGCTTTGGACAACATCTGATTCAAATGCTCATTCGAGAGCGATTCCAATACATAGACCTGACAGCGTGATAAAAGGGCAGAAATCACTTCGAAGGAAGGGTTCTCTGTGGTCGCACCCACTAACGTAACGATTCCTTTTTCGACCGCATTCAAAAGTGAATCCTGCTGCGATTTCGAGAATCGGTGAATCTCATCAATAAAAAGGATGGGCGATTGCGCCTCAAACATTCGGTTCTTCTTCGCTAATTCTAAGGTTTCCCTTACTTCTTTCACACCTGATTGAACGGCAGAAAGGGAATACATCTTGCGCTTTAGAGCGCCCGCTAACAAGGTAGCTAGGGTAGTTTTTCCGACACCCGGAGGTCCCCAAAGAATACAGGAAGGCAAATGACCCGCCTCGATTGCTTTTCGCAGAGGCGCATTCGCACCCACGACCTTTTCTTGGCCAATGTACTTATCCAAAGTAGTGGGGCGCATTCGTTCTGCGAGAGGCTGCATCATCTTTCGAAGTTACGGGAATTTTGTAAAATAGAAATAGAATTTGTAGCTTGATGTTCTAAATAAACCTATCAATTATGAATCATTCTAGACGCTCTTTTCTGCGTTCCTCCGCTTTAGGCTTAGGCGCATTGGCTTTCGCTTCACCTGCCTTGCAGGCATTAGCAGCCGTTAAATACAAAAAACTTGTCGGCATTCAATTGTATTCTGTTCGCGATGACATGCGAAAGGATCCACAAGCCACTTTAGAAGCTTTAGCCCAAATGGGTTACAAGTATGTGGAACATGCTAATTACATTGGTCGTAAATTTTATGGCTGGGAAGCAAAAGAATTCAAGAAACGTCTCGATGATTTAGGGATGAAAATGCCTTCTGGTCACACGGTGATGGGAAAATTGCATTGGGATGATGCGAAGAATGACTTTACAGATCTTTGGAAATATACGGTAGAAGATGCAGCCGTCATGGGGCAAGAATTGGTGATTTCTCCGTCAATCGATATGGGGATTCGCAAGGATAAGAACCTGTTATTGAAGTACATGGATATCTTTAATAAGTCGGGTGAGTTATGCCAAAAATCGGGCATGCGTTTCGGCTACCACAACCACGATTTCGAGTTCTCTGAGAAATTAGATGGGGAATTATTATACGACCTCATGTTAAATAATACGGATCCTACGCTCGTAGCACAACAATTAGATATAGGTAATATGATCAACGGAGGAGGGGTTCCAGCCGAGGTGATGAAGAAATTCCCGGGTCGTTTCGTGTCGATGCACGTAAAAGATGAGGTGCCAGCGAAGTCCGGTCACGAGCATTTTGAATCGACTGTTTTAGGAAAAGGTTCAGGCCAAATCGATGTGCAAGCCCTAGTTAAATTAGGGGATAAGGAGGGTGGAACAAAACACTTTATCATTGAACAAGAAGCCTACCAAGGATTACAGCCATTGGATTGCATGAAAGAAAACATCGCGATTATGCGCGGATGGGGATACAAATAATACACTTATGAAAAAACTAGCCTTAATCACCTTACTAGCAGCACCCTTTTTAGCGGACGCACAGTCTTCGTTAAAACCAGTAATTACGCAAAAAGCAGATGCCTTGAAAGATAAGGTCATCGCTTGGCGCCGTGATTTTCACGAGCATCCAGAACTTGGGAATCAAGAAGTGAGAACCGCTGGAATTGTTGCGGCTCATTTACGCTCTTTAGGGATTGAGGTGCAAGAGAAAGTAGGATATACGGGGGTTGTCGGTGTATTGAAAGGGGGTAAACCTGGTCCTGTGGTCGCTTTACGTGCTGATATGGATGGCTTACCTGTAACGGAGCGAGGTGATTTGCCATTTAAATCGAAGGTAATTACAGAGTTTAATGGCCAAAAAACGGGTGTCATGCACGCTTGCGGTCACGATTCACATGTGGCGATCTTGATGGCGGTGGCTGAGATTTTGGCATCCGAAAAAGCAAAATTAGCGGGTACCGTTAAGTTTATTTTCCAACCTGCAGAGGAAGGCGTGTATAACGACAAAGGGGAAATGGTACTTTCTGGAGCCGAATTGATGGTGAAAGAAGGCGTTTTAGAGAATCCGAAGGTGGATGTTATTTTTGGTTTACATATCGCAGCCGGTTCTGACAATGGGGTGATCGAGTACAAGCCGGGGGCTACCATGGCTGCGGTGGATCAGTTAGATATCAAAGTAAATGGAAAGCAGGCACACGGTGCAAGCCCCTGGACGGGAATCGATCCGATTGTCATCTCATCTCAGATCGTGATGGGTTTACAAACCATCGTTTCTCGCTCGGTAAATATCACGGAGGATCCAGCGATTGTAACCGTAGGGGCTATCCACAGTGGTATTCGCCAAAACATTATCCCAGAATCGTCTCACATGATCGGTACCATCCGAACCTTTGGGGTAGAGCAACGTAAATTAGTACACCAACGTATTAAGGACATTGCTACAAATATCGCTGTAAGTGGTGGAGGCAAGGCCGATGTGACGATAGGTACAGGTTATCCGGTTACCTACAACAATCCACAGCTTGTGGAGAAAATGTTGCCTACTTTACAGGGGGTGAATGGTAAAGACAGGGTACGTGTTGTTCCTGCGCATACGGGGGCAGAAGATTTCTCCTTCTTCCAACAAAAAGTCCCTGGATTCTTCTTCTTTTTAGGCGCTCGCGCGGATAACAAGAAGGCGGACGAAGTGGCAGGACACCATACTCCGGATTTTCATTTAGATGAAGGTCATTTCCAAGTAGGGGTGAAAGCGCTCTCTAGCTTAGTAGTCGATTACTTCGAACAAGCCAAGAAATAATTCATTAGGGATCTGCTATTTTAGGCAGATCCCTTTTTTTATCCTAAACCTATGAAAAAACTTCTCCTTCTCCTCTTGGTAGGATCTTTCGCCTATGGCCAAAATATCAAGACCGAACTTTGGAAAAAACCTTGGAAAGCCACCTGGATAACTTACGCCGAAAACTCGGCGAATGCCTATAATTTAGTTGGGCTGAAGGATTACGGAGTGTACCGCTTTCAGCGCAAAGTCCCCTTATTAGCGAAACCTGCGAAATGCATCATTCACGTTTCCGGAGATAATCGATACAAATTATACGTTAATGGAACCTGGGTATCCGCCGGGCCAGCGCGGGGGGATTTGTATTTCTGGAATTTTGAAACGCTTGATATTGCCCCTTATCTTAAGGCAGGAGAGAATAAAGTGGAGGCCTTGGTTTGGAATGAGGGGAAAGGGAAGTCCGAAGCCCAAATATCCTATGCCACTGGTTTTATTTTGCAGGCTGATGAGGAGACTTTTGAAGCTTTCAACACGAATGTAGGTTGGGAGGTGTCGAAAAATAGAGGAATTAGTCCGCTGGCTGTTCGTGTGCCCGGATATTATGTGGCGGGCGCAGGAGAGCTGCAGGACTATGCCAAAGGTTGGTCGCCCTTCATCTCTGCTAAATCTTTAGGTCCGGGACTAACAAAAGGCGCGGCCATCGATTCGAGAGGATGGATGTTACACCCGTCCGCTATTCCTGCTATGGAATTAAAATCGCAACGATTTGCGGCGATTCGCAAAGGGGAGGGGGATTTGATTCATGGAAGTCCATTGGTGATTATGGCCAATTCTTCTATGGATATATGGGTCGATCAAGGAGAACTAACAAATGCGTATCCGCAATTGATTTTCTCTGGTGGTAAAGAGGCTAAAATTGGTTTGACTTATGCAGAGGGACTGTATGAGAAGAAGCCTTTGAGTACGACGACGAAGAACGGCAACCACAAGGGTAATCGAAATGAGATTGAAAATAAATACTGGTTAGGGCGCAAAGATAGCCTTATCGCAGATGGCGGAGCACATACGTTTGAGACGATGACCTATCGGACATTTCGCTATGTGCGTCTGACGGTGAAGACGGAAGCGGAGGATTTGACTTTACATGATTTCAAAAGTGTGTTTACTGGTTTTCCATTTCAGGCCAAAGCCTCATTGAAAACGAACAATCCTTTGATTCCACAATTGCTGGATGTGGGTTTCAGAACCGCGCGATTATGTGCGATGGAAACTTATATGGATTGTCCCTACTATGAACAATTGCAATACATTGGGGATGCGCGGATTCAGGCCCTCGTGAGTTTGTATTATGCAGGTGATGAGCGTTTAGTTCGCCAAGCTTTAGATCACATGGATCATTCGCGCATCGCGGAAGGGATTACGCTTAGTCGTTACCCGACCGATTTGCACCAGCAAATTCCGACCTTCTCCTTATGGTACATCGGGATGTTGCATGATTACTTACGGTATGGAAAAGAGCCGTCTTTCTTGAAAAATAAGCTGGCGGGGATGCGGGGTATTTTGGATTATTTTGCTCGCTTTGAGGGAACAGACGGAACCTTGCAAAATATTCCGTATTGGACGTTCTCGGACTGGGTGAATGCCTGGCCGCGGGGAATTGCGCCAGTGGGACCTTCGGGGCGTTCTTCTGTACTTGATTTTCAGTATATCTGGGTCTTGCAAAATGCGGCGGAATTAGAAAGGTATTTTGGTTATCCAGAGATGGCTGCTCGCTATGAGGCGAAGGTGAAAGCCTTGAAGCCGGTTCTTCAAAAGCTATACTGGGACGCTGGACGCGGATTGTATGCGGATACGGAAGTACATGATAAATATTCTCAACATGCGAATTCATTGGCGATATTAGCCGGAATGCCTGCTTCAGGTGTGGCGGATAAGCTTTTAGTGAAAAAGGATTTAGCTCCAGCTTCCATCTATTTCAAATACTACCTTCACTTGGCTTTAACGAAAGCGGGTAAGGGGAACGATTATATGACTTGGTTGGACAAATGGAAGGAGAATATTGATATGGGTTTAACGACTTGGGCAGAGACGTCTGATATTTCCACTTCGCGTTCTGATTGCCATGCTTGGGGATCGAGTCCGAATATTGAATTCTTCCGAATTGTGTTAGGGGTGGATTCGGATGCGCCGGCTTTTGGAAAAGTGAAAATCGAACCACATTTAGGTGAACTTTCTCAAGCAGAGGGAATTGTTCCTCATCCGCAGGGAGAAATACAGGTTGCTTACAAACCAGGCAGCGCTTCGATTACCTTGCCGGGAACGATCAGTGGAAGCTTTGTTTGGCAAGGAAAGAAATACCCATTAAAAGCGGGAAAAAATTTATTGACTATCCCTAGGTAGGATAGGACGGTTGAGCCCTTTTGCCTGTGTAGTTTTGAGAAAAAAAGAAATAAACATGTACAAACACGTATCGTATCTCTGGGATGACGCGAAAGCAGCGACGCTCGCAGGGAATGAAGTCGACTTATTTATCTACCGCTCTAACATTTTGGGAGCGGATTTACGCATCACGAATTACGGCGGAGGCAATACCTCGGTGAAATTGCAAGACAAAGATCCGTTAACCGGATCGGAGACGGAAGTGATGTGGATTAAAGGATCAGGCGGCGACATCGGCACCTTGAAGAAATCAGGTTGTGCGGCTTTGTATGTGGACCGTTTACGTTCTTTAACGAATGTGTACCGCGGATTAGCACACGAGGATGAGATGGTGGAATTATTCAACCATTGCATTTTTGATTTGTCGTCCAAAGCACCTTCCATCGACACTCCCTTACACGGTTTCTTACCGTTCAAGCACATAGATCACTTACATCCAGATGCTGCGATCGCAATTGCTGCCTCGAAGGATGGAGAACAAATTACGAAAGAATTATTTGGTGGATTAATTGGCTGGGTAGGCTGGCAACGTCCAGGGTTCGACCTAGGATTGCAATTAAAGGCTTGTTTAGACGAGGCGGCTTCTCGCGGTGTTCAATTGCGCGGAATTATGCTGGGCTCTCACGGTTTATTTACCTGGGGAGATACCTCATACGAATGTTATGTGAATACCTTAGAGGTGATCGAAAAATGTGCGGAATTCATTGAGTCGAAAACGTCGACGATTTTTGGGGGTGCACGTATCTCTTCATTTTCTCCTGAGGAACGTTTGGCGAAGGCGGCTGCTCTTGCACCTGTTTTACGCGGTTTTTGTTCCTCCCATGTTCAAATGGTAGGGCATTTCTCTGACGATGAGCGCGTATTGCAATTCATTAATTCAAAAGATTTAGATCGTTTAGCTCCATTAGGTACTTCTTGCCCGGATCACTTCTTGCGGACGAAGATTTCGCCATTAGTGTTGGGAACGGATGTTTCGGTGGAGGCATTGACTCCCTTATTCGAAGAATACCGTCAAATGTATGCAGCCTATTACGATGGATGCAAGCATGCGAATTCACCAGCGATGCGTGACCCGAATCCCGTGGTGATTTTATATCCAGGGGTGGGCATGTTTACGTTTGCCAAAGACAAACAAACTGCCCGCGTTGCTGCTGAATTCTATACTAACGCCATAAACGTCATGCGTGGTGCGGAGGCGATTTCATCCTATACTTCGCTACCGCGTCAAGAAGCATTCGATATTGAATATTGGTTATTAGAGGAGGCGAAATTACAACGTATGCCGAAGCCAAAAGCTTTGTCAGGCCGTGTCGCTTTTGTAACAGGCTCTGGTGGGGGAATTGGAAAGGCCATCGCTAAAAAGATGGCACAAGAAGGTGCCTGCGTTATTTTGAATGACGTGAATGCAGAACGTTTAGCGGAGGCGAAAGCTGAGTTCATTGGTTTGTTCGGGAAGGATGTCGTTTCGACGGTTATCGCTGACGTGACGAATCAAGAGTCGATTGAAGCGGCGATGAAGCAGGCTTGTTTGGATTTTGGTGGAGTGGATCTGATCGTAAATAATGCGGGTATTTCGATTTCGAAGGGAATTCTGGAGCACACGCAGGGCGATTGGGATAAATTATATGACATATTAGTGAAAGGCCAATACTTGGTTTCGCAGGCGGCTATTGCCGTGATGCGCAAGCAAGGTTTAGGCGGAGATATTGTGAATATTGTATCGAAAAATGCTTTCGTAGCTGGACCGAATAACGTGGGTTATGGTTCTGCCAAAGCTGCTCAAGCGCATATGACCCGATTATTAGCGGCTGAATTAGGACCTGATCACATCCGTGTCAATACGGTTAATCCGGATGCGGTGATTGCGGATTCGAACATTTGGGCTGGAGGCTGGGCCGAAGGTCGTGCAAAAGCCTATGGCATTACTGTAGCCGAATTGCCAGCCTATTACGCGAAACGTACCCTTTTAAATGAATCTATTTTGCCAGATGATATTGCTAACGCATGCTTCGCATTCGTGGGTGGCTTATTGAATAAGTCGACCGGAAATGCCTTGAACGTAGATGGCGGTGTAGCGGCAGGATTTTTAAGATAATTTAGTCTGAATAGCACTATGAATATTTCGAACCATAACGATGCTTTACTAGCGCAACATAATCGCCGCTTGGATTTTTTAAAATCTGAGGTAAATCTGCCAGCTGGGATTTTACAGAAATTAAAGGATTTCCAAATCGCTATTCCTTCTTGGGCTTTAGGTACAGGAGGAACTCGTTTCGGCCGTTTTTCTGGCGGAGGCGAACCACGTAATTTAGAAGAGAAAATAGCGGATGTGGGTTTATTGCACGCATTGAATCAATCATCAGGTGCGATTTCTTTGCACATTCCTTGGGACATCCCCACGGATCCAGCGGCGATTCGTACGTTAGCGGCTCAACACGGATTGGCCTTCGATGCGGTGAATTCAAACACCTTTCAGGATCAAGCGGATCAGGCTCATTCGTATAAGTTCGGATCTTTGCAACACGTTTCTGCAGCGACTCGGAAACAGGCGACTGATCATAATATCGAGGTGATAAAGCACGGGGTCGAACTTGGTTCGAAGGCATTAACCGTTTGGTTGTCAGATGGTTCTTGTTTTCCGGGTCAATTGAACTTCCGTCATGCCTATGAGCGCACGGTGGATAGTTTGCGCGAGATTTATGCAGCGCTTCCATCGGATTGGTCCTTGTATTTAGAGTACAAAGCTTACGAACCTAACTTCTATTCGACGACAGTAGGGGACTGGGGTGCCTCGTATTCGATGGTGAATAAATTAGGACCACAAGCGAAGACTTTGGTCGATTTAGGCCACCATTTACCGAATGCGAACATCGAACAAATCGTCTCAATCCTTTTGATGGAAGGAAAATTAGGTGGATTTCACTTCAACGATTCCAAGTATGGTGATGATGATTTAACAGCGGGTTCGATTAAACCCTATCAATTGTTCTTGATCTTCAACGAATTAGTGGACGGGATGGATGCAAAAGGTATGAATCATGCCAAAGACCTAGGCTGGATGATCGACGCCTCCCACAACGTAAAAGATCCGTTAGAGGATTTGTTGCAATCCGTTGAGGCCATTCAAATCGCCTATGCTCAGGCATTATTGGTTGATCGCGTAGCATTAGAAGCAGCAAGAGAAGCCAATGATGTAGTGCGTTGCCAAGAAATTTTACAGGCGGTATTCCGCACCGATGTGCGCGCTTTGGTGGCGCAGGCTCGTTTAGAATTAGGCGGAGCTTTAGATCCAATTGCCTTGTTCCGTCAAGAGAAAATGCGCGAGCAATTAATCGCGGCGCGGGGTGCTAAAACGGTAGCGACGGGTTTGTAAGATGAGTTTGAAAACACCAGTTATCGCGGTATTTGACATAGGAAAGACCAATAAGAAGGTCTTTCTCTGGTCAACCACTTTCGAGATTGTGTTTGAAAAGCAGCAGACTTTCGACGAGATCGTAGATGAAGATGGCTTTGCCTGCGAGGATTTAGGAGCATTGCAACAATGGATTGTATCCACTTTTGCTGAGCTTTGTCAATTACCCGAATTCGAGATTATAGGCTTAAATTTTTCCGCCTATGGCGCGTCTATTGTTTATGTGGATCGGATGGGCGAACCGCTAGCTCCCTTGTATAACTATTTGAAACCTGTCTCAAAATCCTTTCCATATACTGAATACGGTGGAGAGGACGAATTTGCACGCAAGACGGCTTCGCCCATCTTGGGCAATTTGAATTCGGGTTTGCAAGTGTATGAATCCACTTTTAGATCTTTCTGGCCTGAGGTATTTAAGGCGGTCCATTTCCCGAACTATTTAGCGTCCTTATTTACGGGTCGTCTTGTTTCGGAGATTACGTCCATCGGCTGTCACACCGCTTTATGGGACTTTGATTTAGGTCAATACCATCCATGGGTTGCTACTATTCAGGATCAATTAGCCCCTATTTCGACGGAAGCTTACGTACCCATCGACGGGATTATTTACGGATTAGGTTTGCATGATTCGTCCGCGGCACTTGTTCCTTATTTACGTTCGATTTCAGATGAATTTGTGCTATTATCTACCGGAACCTGGTGCATCGCGATGCACCCGTTCAATGAATCGCCTTTAAGTGCGGAGGAATTAGCGGAGGACGTGTTGTGTTATTTGCAGCCAAATGGCAAACCAGTAAAGGCATCTCGCTTGTTTGGAGGGCATTTTCACGAGGAGCAGGTAGCGAGAATGGAGGCGCATTTTGGTGGTTCCTATCATGATTTGACGTTTTCGGAACGGGTATTTTCACTATCCAGTAGGAGTTCGACTGTTTTTGAATGTGCCTTTGCCTCACGTGATTTACATGATTTTCCAGATTTAGCTTCGGCGTATGATCAATTCATGGTAGATTTGGTAGGTCAACAGCTCCATAGTTTAAACCTGTTGCTGAAGGATGCGCCGGTCAAACAATTGCTAGTGGACGGTGGTTTTAGTAAAAACGAATGGTACATGTGCTTGTTAGCACATGCGTTGCCAGAAGTGGAAGTTTATGCGGCGGAAGTAGCGCAAGCGAGTGCTTTAGGCGCTGCGTTGATGGTTTACGAAGGGGAGACTCCCAAAGATTTAATTCAATTGAAACGATTTTAAGATGCGCGTAGCTCTGTTTGTTCCTTGTTACATTGACCAATTCTATCCGCAGGTTGCGGTGGCGAGTTTGGAATTGTTAGAGAAACTGGGCTGCGAAGTAATTGTTCCTACTGACCAAACCTGCTGTGGCCAACCGATGGCCAATTCCGGTTTTGCCTCTTCAACGGAAGGATGCGATGCAAATTTTACCCAAAATTTTGAAGGATTTGATTACATCGTAGGGCCTTCAGGATCCTGCGTATTACACTTGAAGGAGCATCATCCATCAGAGAAAATCAGAAATTCGGTTTATGAAATTTGCGAGTTTTTGACGGACGTTTTGAAAGTCTCCGCTTTGTCCGCGACTTTCCCGCATCGCGTCGGATTGCACCAAAGTTGCCACGGACAACGGGGTCTACGTTTAAGTTCGATGTCTGAACGCAACGAAAAGCCTTATTCGAAATTAGAAGATTTACTCTCGCTGGTGAATGGTGTAGAAGTTGTGATGCCGGAGCGAGAAGATGAGTGTTGTGGATTTGGCGGCACTTTTTGTGTGACAGAAGAGGCGGTTTCGGTGAAGATGGGGCAGGATCGAATTAAGGAACATGCGGCGAATGCCGTCGACTATATTGTGGGTGCGGATACGTCATGTTTGATGCACATGGAAGGAATTTTGAGACGTCAGGGCTCGAAAGTTCAAGTAAAACACATCGTTGAAATATTGAATCATGCTTAGTCACGCGGAAGCTTCGGAGAATTTTATTGCGGATGCGGAACGGACGGATTGGCATGACGAAACTTTGTGGTTTGTACGCGCAAAACGCGACAAAGCTTCTAAGGTATTGCCAGAATGGGAAGCCCTGCGCGAGCATGCCTCTCAGGTCAAAGACCATACGCTAGCTAATTTAGGGGACTACCTAGTAGCCTTCGAAGCGAAAGCAAAAGCCAATGGAATCCATGTCCATTGGGCTGCTGATGCGGCGGAACATAATGCCATTGTACACAAAATCATCGCAGATCAAGGTTCTAAAATCTTGGTGAAAAGTAAGTCGATGCTGACGGAAGAATGCCATTTGAATGATTATTTGGCAGGAAAAGGCATCGAAGTCGTGGATACTGATCTAGGTGAACGAATCGTTCAGTTCAGGAATGAGGCGCCTAGTCATATTGTCCTTCCAGCGATTCACCTGAAAAAGGAGGATGTAGGGGAGACCTTTCACAAACATTTAGGAACCCCAAAAGGGAACAAGGATCCTCAATTCTTAACGGAGGCAGCTCGCCAACATTTAAGAGGGCATTTTTTGGCCTCGGAGGTTGCCATTACCGGTGTGAATTTTGCCATAGCCGAAACAGGGGAGTTTGTCGTTTGTACGAATGAGGGAAACGCGGACATGGGGGCGCATCTGGCAAAAGTCCACATCGCGTGTATGGGAATTGAAAAAATCATCCCTAAAAGGGCAGATTTGGCTGTATTTCTACGACTGCTCGCGCGCAGTGCAACAGGTCAGTTAATCACGACCTATTCGTCGCATTTTCACAAGCCTCGCGAAGGACAAGAAATGCACATCGTATTGCTAGACAACGGGCGTACGCGTCAACTCGCCGATCCGAAATACAAGAATTCCTTGAAATGTATCCGCTGTGCGGCTTGCTTCAACACCTGTCCGGTGTACAGAAGGAGCGGGGGACATAGTTACCACCAACCAGTGGCTGGACCTATAGGATCTATTTTAGCACCCAATATTGACAAGAAAGCGAATGCAGATTTACCATTTGCTTCCACGCTGTGTGGTTCTTGTTCGAATGTCTGTCCGGTAAAGATCAATATCCACGAGCAATTGTGGTTTTGGCGCCAAGATTTGATGGCGGCAGGTTTAGCTCCCATCGGGAAGTCGATTGGGATGAAATTAATGGCTTATACGCTAGCTCATCCCGCGATTTATCGTCTGGGTGGATCACTGCTGCGTAGATTTTCAGGCCTGTTAAATTCAGGTTTGAATCCTTGGTACAAGCAACGTGAAATGCCACAGGCGCCAAAAGAAAGTTTTCAAGAATGGTATAAAAAACGATGAGCGCGAGAGAACAAATTTTAGGGAAAATCGAACCGTTAGCGGAAATCAAACATCCAGGGGCCTTTCAAGGCGCTTCGGAGGATTTTGATTTTAAAGCTTCACTAGAACTGGTGGGTGCGCGAATGGTTTCCCCGGAGGAGCTCGAGCGTATATTTCCCAATAGACAACGATTGGAAAAGACCTTGGATGGCTTAAGTTTAGCAGAGGTCGAGGTGTTGGAGATTGATGGAGCATTTGGCGTAGCGGAAAATGGAGCGATTTGGTTAACTGAGGAAGCTCTTCCGCATCGTGTGGCTCCCTTTATTTGCCAGCATTTAGTCATTCATGTGCAGAAAATAGTTCCTAATATGCATGCAGCCTATGAGGAGTTAACTAATCAAACCACGGGTTTCGGTTTGTTCCTAGCTGGTCCATCTAAGACCGCCGATATTGAGCAATCGCTCGTCATTGGTGCACATGGTGCGCGGAGTTTGACCGTGGTAATCCACGCATAATTTTGTATTTTTGCTTCGTATGAAGCATCTCATCCTCTTTTTTCTCTTTTTTACAGGGCTAGTTACCCAAGCCTCTGAAGGGACTCAAGAAAAAATTCAACGTTACAAACCCTACATTGATTCCTTGTCTCAGGTCTATGGAATACCTACGAAATTAATCATTGGGGTAGGGATTTGTGAATCCGGTTTTGGCCAATCTAAACAATCCATTAAACAAAATAATTACTTCGGTTTGCGAGGTAAATATTCCCGTAAAAAAAAGTCGAGTTTCAAGCATTATAATCGACCAGAGGAAAGTATGGTGGACTTTTGTGAGGTTTTAGCGAGCAAGAAATACTATGCTAATTTAAAGGGGAATCAGGATCCGATGAAGTGGACGAGGGCGATGGCGAAGGCGCGTTATGCGGCGAATGCGAAGCGTTGGATTCGATTAATGAAAAAATCTTTTACCTTGATATGAAGACAGGATATTTGTTTCTGGCGTCTCTGTGCTTCATTTTAGTGTGTTCTGCGCTGTATTTGTACAGTTATATACCTAGCACGTATATTGTAGGGGACCAAGAAATCAAGAAATTATTTGAGATTGAAACACCCGTACAGAAAGTGGAGAGGAAAATAGAGGTGGCGAAAATAGACACGCTACCTACCTTTATTATTCCTAAAGACACGACAAAAATTGTTTATTCTAGCATTCCTGAGCCTATTTTGCCTGACTCTAGTGTGGATGATTCGACTCGGCATCGGGTTTTGTTAATCGGTGATTCAGAAGCCGGAGGGATGAAAAATGTATTGAATGATTATTGCCAAAGCAATGGCCACAAACTCGTCGCCACTGTCGAATGGTCCTCTGCGACTTCCCTAAACTTCGCCAAGTCGGACACCATTTCTAAGATCATCAAACGTTACCGCCCCACCTTTGTATTTGTCCTATTTGGATTGAATGAGGTGCTAGCGAAGGATTATTCCACCCGAAAAGCCTTAGCAAGACAATTCCAAAAAAAGCTTAACGGATTACCCTATGCCTGGATAGGCCCTACGAATTGGGGTTATGATTATGTCGTGACGGATGCTTTTCAAGCGGCTGCAGATTCTGCCGCTTTCTTTCCTTCGAAGCACTTAAATTTGCCTAAAGCGACAGATGGTCGCCATCCTTCATTGCCGGGATACCGGATTTGGATGGGGAATGTGGCGAATTGGTTGCAAGAATCGAGTCGTTGGAAAATTCGGATGATGCCTCCCGTACGTTTTGGTTACCCTAAAAAATACAAAGCAATTGTACTCAATGCAGCAGATTATCGAGGTTATTAGGCAGGCAATAGGGACGGTCCCTTTTGAGCAGCTTCTTCGAGAATTCATGTTGTATTCCACGAAGCAGCCTTGGTTTTTTACGGAGTTTTCGTTCTTGTTTACGTTTGGACTATTTTTGTTTTTCTATGCGATTTTATTCACGCAGAATGTCCTTCGTAAAGTCTATTTGATCGCCTTTAGTCTGTTTTTCTATTATAAATCGAGCGGACCATTTTTAGGCTTATTCTTATTTCAGATTATAGTAGACTACTTTTTTGCTCGAAAAATTGAACGGACAGAAGGAAATGCAAAGCAGATTTGGGCAACCATTGCTGTCCTTTTTAGTCTGTCCTTTTTGCTCTATTTCAAGTATCCTAATTTCCTTATTGAGAATACGAATTGGCTATTATTAACGCATTTCGAGTCGGTGGATTTATTCCTTCCTATTGGTATTTCTTTTTATACTTTTCAGTCGATTTCCTATCTGGTAGATGTCTATCGGGGAGAGATTCGGGCCTCTAAAAATATCACGGATTATGCCTTCTATATGACCTTTTTTCCTCATTTAGTGGCGGGTCCTATCGTCAGAGCGAAGGATTTTTTGAATCAAGTAAATTGCCCCGAAAGTCCCGATGCTCGCCGATACAAGGAGAGTTTATTACGTATCATATTGGGTCTTTTGAAAAAGCTGTTGATTGCGGACTACCTAGGAAAATATGTCGATATGGTTTTCGAAAATCCCGCCTTTTATACGGGAGGCGAAAATCTGTTAGGCGCAGTAGCCTATAGTTTCCAAATCTATTTTGATTTTTCTGGTTACTCGGATATCGCCATTGGCTTGGCTTTATTACTCGGATATCGATTAAAAGAGAATTTTGATCATCCTTATGGCGCTTCGAATGTGACCGAATTTTGGCGCAAATGGCACATCTCTTTATCCTCATGGTTACGTGATTACGTATACATTCCTTTGGGAGGGAATCGGAAGGGAGCATTCAATACCTACCTGTTTTTGTTGATCACGATGCTCGTGGGTGGTTTTTGGCATGGGGCAAGTTGGAAATTTGTGGCCTGGGGAGCTGCGCATGGATTGGCGTTAGCACTTCACAAAGTAGCCAATAAACACCTTCCTGAGGGTAAATGGATGGATTTTATAGGTGGGATTTGTACGTTTTGTTTTGTCACTTTCTGCTGGATTTTCTTCCGAGCAAAGGATTTCGATTCAGCCTTAACTATCTTAAATCAAATCACGTACGCTACATCCGAGCTTGATTTTCTGGGTTTTTGGTTTTCTCGAAATGAACTCGCTATCTTGCTGATAACGTTACTGGTTTGGATTTTGATTCCGGCTAATTGGAAGAAAAAAGGATTTGAATGGAGTTTTTATATTCCCTCTTTTTTCTGGTTTTTCTTTCTATTAGCCGCTTTGCAATTCATCATACAGTTCCGTGACTCCCTAGTTCAACCCTTTATTTATTTCCAATTTTGAGGTATGTCTTTGTGTTTTTTTGGTTCTTATCAGCGCCTATAAAGGCGGAAGTAGATTCCTTGCAGGTCTGTCTTCCTTGCAATGAAATTCAAAAGGATTCTTCTCTTGCCTTGCTTGCAACTAAATGGAAATCAGGTGATTTAAAGATTTTACATTTGGGCGATTCACACGTTCAAATTGGTCATTTTTCGGGCGAGATTAAGCGCTTATTGCAAGCCAAAAATTCAGGTATCCATTTTCCCTACCCACTAGCGAAAAGTGTGGATGGTCGGCTTTTTAAAACGAAAGCTTCTGGTCATTGGACAGGCGTATCGGTTTTAAAACCCGCTTCGGGAATCAACATCAGTTTAACGGGTTACGCCGTTTCTACGCGGGATACCTCAGCGAATATTCAATGGATAGCGAAAGATTCTTTGCTTTCGTTTCGAAGGGTTCGAGTATGGACTGAATCTGATTCTTGCGCTTTAACGCCTGATTTAGGGCCTTTCTTTCAGGTAACCCAAGTGCAGCAACAGGGAAATTTGCGTTTTATTGACTTTGAATCAAGTTTACCTTTGAATCAATTCACATTACAAATGCGCAGAAATGCGCCGATGCAAGATCAATTTACCTTACACGGAATTGAGTTAATTTCGGCCAAAAAAGGCATTGAATACGTTGACTTAGGAGTGGCTGGCGCGCAATTTACTCAATTAAAATCTCGAGCTAATTTGGTCCTAGATCAAGTGCGGGCCTTGAAACCAGACTTAATTATTTGCTCATTTGGGACTAACGAAGCCTATAATTTGAATTGGGATGCGCGTCTTTATGAGCGATCTCTAATTCAATTTTCACAAGACATAAAGACAGTGCTTCCGCAATCCGTTTTTTTATGGACAAGCCCGCCGGATAGCAGGAGTCAAAAACGGGTTCCTCGCTACCAGAATCAACTAGTTCAATTATTTGCGAAGCAAGCTTTCCCGTTTTATGATTTAAATGCTGTGATGGGTGGATTTGGCTCGAGTTATTCCTGGGTTAAGAAGGGTTATTATTTAAAAGATCAAGTGCATTTAACTAAAGAAGGATATCAATTGCAGGCTAAACTTTTTGTTTTGGCCCTATTAAAATCCTGGGGCGATCAAGCCTCTTTGGAACCACTATTAGACCAGGTTAACAAACAAATTATCAGCGGAAATATTCCCAATTAATTTATATATTTAGGCTTAAACCATTTTGTCTCGTAGTGAGTTTTGTAGCTAAGACAAAATTGCATCTTTAATAAACCTTACGATGGCTATCAATTGCACAGTAAACAAGAAAAAGGTTTCCTTGGACATAGACCCTAACACACCGTTGTTGTGGGCTTTAAGAGACCATTTATCACTTTTAGGAACGAAATACGGTTGTGGAATTGCCCAATGTGGCGCCTGCACCGTTTGGGTAAATGGAGAACCGATGCGTTCATGCGTTCTACCTATTTCAGCGGTATCTAACGCGCAAATTACCACGATTGAAGGTTTAGATCCAGCCGGAAAACATCCGGTGCAACAAGCTTGGGACGAGTTAGACGTGCCACAATGTGGTTATTGCCAAGCAGGTCAAATCATGACAGCTGCTGGACTTTTGAAAAATAATCCACACCCGACAGATCAAGAAATTATCGATGGAATGTCAGGCAATATCTGCCGATGTGGAACCTATCACCGTATTCAAGAAGCCGTAAAATTAGCCTCTAAAAAGATCAAGAAATGAAAACGTCCAGAAGAGATTTTTTACAAAAAACCGCCCTATTTACGGGTGTATTTACCTTAGGTTTCGACTGGTTTTCAGCGGATGCCTCGGCCATGGAAGTGGTGGGATCTGCGGGTCGTTTTAACGCCTTTCTCTCGATTGATAGCTTAGGAAAAGTGATTCTATATTCCCCAAACCCAGAAATTGGTCAAGGAATTAAAACCGCATTTCCAGTCGTAGTAGCAGAAGAATTGGACGTAGACTGGGCTCAGGTGCAAGTAGAGCAAGCAAATTTAGATACGAAACTCTTTGAACGCCAATTGACTGGAGGAAGTGGTGCCTTGAAACATTCTTGGGAGCGCCTCAGAAAAGCGGGTGCAACGGTTCGTAAGATGATGATGCAGGCTGCTGCAGATCGATGGAAGGTGGATGTAAGTACTTGCAAAACAGCAAAAGGAGTTGTCTTAGGACCTGCAGGTCAAAAAGCGACGTATGGTTCTTTAGCCGAAGCTGCTGCTAAATTACCTGTACCCACAGAAGTTACCTTCAAGGATCGCAAGGACTATAAAATCATAGGATCCCGCGTGAAAGGGGTGGACAATAAAAATGTCATTACGGGTAAACCTCTTTTCGGAATAGACATTAGAAAGCCAGGGATGGTGTTTGCGCAAATCGTGCGTCCTCCTTTTGGTGCTACGTTGAAATCTTTCTCGGCAGACGATGTGAAGAAAATGCCGGGCATTATCGACGTCGTTTCCTTTAAAAATAAAGTGGCTATCGTAGGGGAGAATACCTACGCTATTTTGCAGGCTCGCGCTAGTCTGCGATGTGATTATGGTTCTGATGCTCCTTTGGAAAGCACAGAAACGCACCAAAAATGGTTCGACGATGGTATGAAGTCCGACAAGGCGCAAGTGATGCGCAAGGATGGAGACTTTACAGCAGCCATCGCCACAGCGACTAAAGTAATTGAAGCGACCTATGAATGTCCCTTCATCTCGCATAGTCCGATGGAACCGATGAATTTCTTCGCGGATGTTAAGCCAGACTCCGTGCTCTTAGCTGGACCTACCCAGGTTCCACAACCTGCTCAAAAAGCAGTTTCAGACCTGTTGAAAATTCCTTCTGATAAAATTCAGGTAGAGATTTCCAAAATGGGTGGAGGTTTCGGCCGTCGCTTAAGTAATGATTTTGTGTTAGAAGCTGCTGAGCTTTCGAGTATCATCAAGAAACCTGTTTTAGTGATGTGGACGCGGGAGGATGACATGACGGGAGGTACTTACCGCCCAGCAGTTCGTTATCATTTCAAAGCGGGTATCGATGCTTCAGGTAATATCGTGGCGTTTTATTTACGCGGCGTAGGCTTAAATGCCGGTAATTCTACTCGCCAAGATAATTTCCCAGTAGGAGCGATCGAAAACGTTTTGATCGAATCTATCGACCAAAAATCCGCCGTCACCACTGGCCCATGGCGCGCACCGATCACGAATTTCTTAGGTTTTGCTGAACAAGCCTTTTTAGATGAGGTAGCTGAGGCAGCAGGAAAGGATCCGATTCAGATGCGATTAGCGCTTTTAGAAAGAGTCAAAACGAAACCAGTTGGTAAAATCACCTATGAGCCTGCTCGATTTGAAGAGGTGATTAAACAAGTAGCTGAGAAGTCACAATGGAAGAAAAAGCCAGGTGTTCACCAAGGTTTCAGCGTCTATTATTCACACTTATCGTATGTGGCTCAAGTTGCAGAAGTTAAAGTGGAGAATGGAAAACCCAAAGTAACGAAGGTGACTGCTGTGACGGATTGTGGCGAAGTAGTTAACTTAAGTGGAGCTGAAAACCAGGTAAAAGGCGCCATCATTGATGGTATGGGCCACGCGATGTTTGCGAAATTAAATTTCCAAGCCGGAGTGGCCAGCCCAAATAACTTTAATACCTACCGTATGATTCGGGGAAATGAGGTTCCGGTAATTGATGCACATTTTGTGAATAATGGAATTGCACCTACTGGATTAGGCGAACCAGCTTTACCACCTACGGGAGGTTCTATCGCGAATGCGATTTATGCAGCCACTAAAAAGCGTCATTACAAACAACCATTTAGCTAATGAAAATAAGCTGGCTAGATAATCTTCGGGTGAATGCAACCATTGGTGTGATTTTGATTCATGCCTCTGCGACCATTTTATTCCGATTTACGAAAGTGCCAGCGGATCATTGGTGGATTGCAAATTTATACAATGGGGGGTACCGCTATGTGGTACCCATTTTTGTCATGTTGTCAGGTGCCTTGCTATTGCCTAGAGAAGAGCCAATAGGCCCTTTTTTGAAGAAAAGTTTTCAGCGCATTGTTATGCCTTTTCTGTTCTACAACCTGATTTTTACCATTTTCAATTGGCAGGTTCGGCTGAGAGGTAAATCTTTCGGACTTTCAGATGGATTAACGTGGATAGGAGAGCAATATTTTAATGGAGCTTCGTACCATTTTTGGTATATCTACATGATTATTGGAATCTATTTGTTTATTCCCATCATTGGTCGTTGGATTCGATCGGCTCCAGAGTCCCATATTCAGTATTTTTTAGGCGTTTGGGGATTGACTATTTTGTTTAATAATCCCCACTTTCCTTATCTGAAATTGCCTGTAGCTCTAACCGATTTTACGGGTTATGTGGGTTATTTAGTGCTTGGCTACTATTTAAGTACGAAAGAATTTAGTGCTGGTATTAAATGGAAGGCCTTGTTGATTTTCCTTGTGGGGACTTTGTGGACCATGGTGGGATCCTACTTCTTTACGGCGGCTAGCGGTAAGTTTTATGGCTTGTTGTATGCGAATTTTTCCCCTAGTGTGGTCCTCGCTACGGTAGGAGTGTTCTTGACTTTTAAATATCAAAACCTTGATATTAATTTCCTGAAGCCATTTCGGGACTGGGTGAGTTCGCACAGTTATGGTATCTACCTAATTCATATCATTGTGTTGTTTTATCTTGCCAAAGCAGGTATTTACGGTGAAATGCTTCATCCCAGCATTGCCGTGCCATTGACTGCTCTGGCCTGTCTTTTAATTTCGGGTTCCATTGTCTGGATTTTGCGAAAAATACCACTGATTAAAAACTTGGCTGGTTGATTGATTGTGGGGGTATTTTTGTACATTCGTTAGAATACCTTTAACCACTCATACCTAACCATTTAATGCACGAAATTTATAAGTTGGGGCACACGCTTGCGGTGTTCATGAGCTTTTTCATTCTCTTGCTTTTATTCTTTAAATCGACTGGGGCTTTCTTCAAAAGTCCGAAGCGATTCCTATTTTTCTATTTTCTCTTTTTTGGCTTATTTACCTTATTGCATTACTGTCTTTTTATCGAATGGCATGTAGAGGTCGTTGCCGTTCTTCTAGGTAATTTCGACGCGTTTTATTATTTACTATATCCTTTGGCCTACTTGTATGTCCGGGCGATGTTAAAGGTTAAAGTACATTTTTCGGGTTACGATTGGTTTCATTTACTCCCTTTTGCTATCCAATTAGTAGATATGTTACCTTATGCTTTTACCTCTTTCGCTCATAAAGTAGAGGTAGCTGAATTAGTTAAATTTGATGTACATGAATTAGTTCAGCAACAATTCGGATTCCTCTTGTCCACTCGTTTTCATTTTTACTTCAAACTTATTTTAAGCAGTGGTTATATTTTTTACAGTGCCCGATTATACCTACTTCATCGACCTGAAAGGCCTAAAAATTTCATATTGCATTTTTGGATTCCAGGTTTCCTCGTGCTTCAGGTATTATTGGTCCTCTTTTTGGTCTATTTCTTTTTAATCGTTCCCCATCTTGAGCAGTATAAGTTAACCTACCAAGGGAATACCCCTTGGAATTACCTGGGCTTAGGTTCCTACCTAGTATTCTCGCTAAGTGTTTTCTACTTTCCAGAGTTCTTATATGAGCCCTATATCATAGAAGAAAGAGAAGCGAAATTGAAAATACCTCATTATGAATTATCGCCTGAAAAATTAATTGAAATTGAAACCAAATTGGATTTATACTTAGAGGAGTATAAACCCTTTTTAAAGACTTCTTTTTCGCTCGCACAACTGTCGTCTGCTTTAGATATTCCGGTTCACCATTTTAATTTTTATTTCAGAAAAACACAGCAATCTAATTTTCTGGAGCAACGCATGCGCTGGCGAATTCGATATGCAAAAGAATTGATCGATGCGGGGAAAGATAAAGTACACACCTTAGAAGCTATTGGTTTTGAATCAGGTTTCCAGTCCAGAACGACTTTTTTCGTCAACTTCAAAGAAATAGTGGGGGAGTCCCCCTCAGCTTATGCAGAAAGAAAAAGCAAGCTATAGTGGCGATTCGCCCGTTTTTTTAGACACTTTGTTCGGTATTTCGAAAATGGAACATACAAATGGGAATTAATTTCCAGGCTCCCTACTAAATCCCTATTATTGTTTAAGCGAATCTGATACCGCCTAACCACTAGAAATAATAATAGAACAGATGAATGCAGGGAGCGAGGGTTATTGACCCTTTGCTCCTTTTTTTATTTGATATGGCCGTCTTCCATCTCGATGATACGAGTCGTTTTTGCCGCAAATTCATTATCGTGTGTAACGATTAATAAGGTTTGTTTATACTCTTCGGCTAACTCTTGGAAAATATTAAATACGATTTCGGAGTTTTTCTTATCCAAGTTTCCAGTGGGTTCATCACCCATAATTAATAAGGGGTCATTGATGAGTGCTCTTGCAATGGCAACGCGCTGCTTTTGTCCACCTGAGAGTTGATTCGGGTCTTTTAAAGCTTCATTTTCAATCCCTAATATTTTCAGCTTTTCGTATGCTCTGTGCTCAATCTCTTTTTCTGAATACTTCCCGAGTTTCAAGCCAGGGAGCATAACGTTTTTTAGGACCGAGAATTCGTTTAATAAGTAGTGGAATTGAAATACGAAACCTATTTTTTCATTTCTGACGATGGCTAGCTCTCCTTCTTTTTTGTCACGCATCGATTCTCCATCGATCAATAGATCTCCCTCGTAATCCGTATCCATGGTGGATAGAATGTAGAGTAGGGTTGATTTACCACAACCTGACCGACCGATGACAGATACAAATTCACTTTGATTTAGCTGGAAGCTAACTTTATCTAAAATCTTCACTGTCACGGGATCGTGAAAGTATTTCGATATCTCTTTAGCCTCTAATACGACCTTATTCATATTATTTTCCTCTAATGATGATGACCGGGTCAATACCACTCGCCTTACGTGATGGGAAGAATCCTGCAAAATAGGTGGTCACGATGGCAAAAGTTCCGCCTATTAAATAGAATTTAGGGTTGTAATTAATCGGGTATGTTTTGATCGTAGGTAATGATTCTGTGTTGAATGGAATCTGGTCGATGATGGAGGTTAATCCAAAGCCGAGCAGTAGTCCCATCACTCCTCCAAAAATGCCAATGCTTAATGCAATAGAAATGAATATTTTATTGACATCTTTTCCTGAAAACCCTACCGCTTTTAGGATGGCGATAGAATCCATTTTCTCATAGATCATCATATTCAGGATGTTATAGATACCAAAACCTGCGACTAGTAATAGGGTAATACCCACCGCATAAGAAATAAGCGTTCTGACCGAACTTCCCGTTTCGAATTGTGAATTCGCGGTTTGTATATCAACGGCATTTAATTCATACACCTTTTTATATTCTTTAGCTACCTCAGGCGCCCAAAGAATATCCTTTAATTTTACTTGAATGTCTGTGATGTAATTACTGGGCTTGCCTAAAATTTTCTGGGTGGTAGACAGCGAGCAATAACTTTGGACATTATCCAAATCCTGAATTCCAGATTGAAAAATTCCCACCACTCTTAGTGCCACCTGATCACCCTTGCTTGTTGTGATTTGAATGACATCGCCCAAATTAGCCATCATTTTAGTGGCTACGCCTTTTCCCAAAATGATACTGTTGGGGATATTCTTCAAGTCAATATAGTTCCCGGAAGTAACATAATCGCTAAACTTAAAAAGTCGATTTTCTTCCACAGGATCAACCCCAAAAATAGATCCCGTCAAATCTACCGCCCCCACATTATAAAAAACTTGAGCACTTATTTTAGGAGCAACCCCTAAAACGCGATCATCTTTTTGAAGAGATGAAATGATGATCTTGCTATTATTGATACCTAGTAACTCATTCTTCGGTTTAATGGAGGAAACGAAATTGTGACCGTTTTGATTTACAAAATCTGCTGGCTGTTTTTCCGAAATTTGAATTTCTTTATAGATGCGAACGTGTGCCGTTCTGTTCGTAATTAAGCCATCTAGCATGTCATTTAATCCAGACATGAAACTAAGGACAGTGACAAACATCGTTATACTGATGGTCACACCGATAGCCGCGACTAACGTCTGCTTCCACCGGGCAATCAAAAGCGAGAATGCGACCTGATATACGAGTTTGAATTTCATTATTTAGGCTTTACAATTTCCTCTGTGGCTTTTAACCCAGATAGAATCTCTGCTTTTTGAAAATCCTTTAATCCCACCTTCACAACCCTTTCCTCACCAGATGCTAAGGTCACAATTGAGTCTTGTTTTAAATAATTTCGAGGAATTAAAAGCGCATTCTCCTTTTTGCTTAATAAAATATTAGCCTCAAAAGTAATATTTGGGAATAGTTTAGGGGGAGCATTGGTGAATTTTGCTTCAACTACGAATGTCTTACTGCGCTCATTCATAATCTCGGAGATTTTCGTGACTTTCGCCTCAAATGATTGATTCTTATAGCTATCTAATGTTAAAATCACCTTTTGGCCATTTTGAACACGTAAAATGTCATTTTCATCTACCTGTAATTCCAAAACAAAGTCCTTGTAATTTCCAATCACCGCAATAGGGGTTTGTGGACTAACGATTTCGCCAATCGTTTTCAATAGACTATAAACGATTCCATTTGTTTTTGAACGTAGAATGAAATCTTGGGCTTGATTTCTAGAAATCTGTAAACTCTTTTTTGATTGAGCGGAACTGAATTCTAAACTTCTCTTTAATTCTTTGTAGCGTTGAATAGCGGCCAAATAGTTAGATTTAGACGTTTGGAAAGCTAATTCTTTCAATTCGAAATCTACTTTCGTTCCTATTTGTTGATCCCAAAGATTTTTTTGGCGGTAATACAAAGACGAGTCTACTCGGAATTTATTCTTAGCGGATTCAATGACTAATTTTGCCTCATCTAATTTTCCTGAATTAGCGGAGAAATCATTAAAATTAGCTGCAATGTTTGCATTTTCTGCAGCAAAACGTTGTGTCTCGTTGGTGATGGCAACTAATGGAGTCCCTACCTGCACGGAATCACCTTCCTTTACGAGTAACTGGCTAATTATCCCATTAACGGTGACATAAGCTTGGTATTGATCAGCCGTTTTTAGTACACCTGAGGCATAAACTGATTCTGTAATGGGACCTACTATAGGAAGACTAGTTTCTTCCTTTTTTCCGCATGAAAATACGAGGATCCCTAAAGCGAATAGGACTATATGTTTCATACTCGTAATTTACCCAAAAAAGAAACATGAATGGATGCGTTCATCCATTTTCTTTCTAGAACAATATTTCCATACTTTTTAGTTGTTCCATATTTTCAGGCAGGCAGCTGATTTTGCGACTTTCATTATTCATTAAATAGAGACTCGGAGTTGAAAACACTCCGTAGGCCTTCCTTATTTTTTCAGTAGCCTTAATAAGTATCCAATCGTTGGGAAAAACCCAGGGATTTGTATCATTATCTATTTGCAGCGCAATAACAGATAGTTTTTGCGACTTGACATAGGGAATTAAATCAATTAATAATTCAGTGCAGTGGAAACAAGATGGACTATAGAACAAGATTAAAATTTGTTTTGTCCCGGGATGAAAATAACTTAATTGAAATTTGTCTACTATGAAATCCGGAGCCAGTTCTCCAATTTGTAGTGTTCTAATAGACAAAATGTGGGCGTTTATTTTTTGTTTAAATTTCGCAGGGCAATCTGGATCTAAACTGAATTCAGCTAATTTTTCAATCCAATCGTTTTTGCCTGTTGCTGCGATTTTAGGATAATAAAAATCAAGCGCATCTCCATAATGTAAAGAGTCACTTCGTCTTGTTTCTCTGATTCGAGAAATGACCATTTCGATGGATAATTTTTTCTGATTAGACTGTTTGAAATCGGGAAAGCCCACTGATTTGCCTTGACAAAATCCGGTAAAAGATAGTAGGATTAACCAGATGAAACTCCTCATTTTAATCTCGAATACAACGAACGGAAAGACCTGCATCCTTATCATTATTAGATATTTGGTTGTAGGTTGAAGTCGTATAAATGACCAAGCCTTTCGCGTAGGTAACGTCGCTATGAGTGGAACTCCAATAAAAGAATTGTGATCCCCGATTCATTAATGAGCTACTGCTTCCTGTGCTTAAATAGCCGGCAGCGTGCATTTTTAATACACCTGCGAATGCTTGGGCTCTCAAATTTGCATTGTTGACGGCGGTCCACTCTGTTACAGTAGGTATTCTCCATCCCACACCTAATTCCAAAGTACAGGGATCAGTTGTTGCTCCCCAATTCAAAGTCTCCGTGTTTGTATTCGTAGAGGGGAATGTAGGGGAAGTGGACACGCCATTATTCCTGTATCCTTTTTTCTTATTGAATTGCCAATACCATCCTGCCGCTGCCTCAGTGGCATCTGTTTCCGATGTGGCTTGATTTGTTGAGCCTAGGTTTTGGGTAATCCAACATTTTTCTGAACCACTTAAAGATGATTTTACGGTACCATAGATAA
This sequence comes from Aquirufa novilacunae, assembly GCF_045310505.1. NCBI lineage: Bacteria > Pseudomonadati > Bacteroidota > Cytophagia > Cytophagales > Flectobacillaceae > Aquirufa > Aquirufa novilacunae. The sequence goes on along the minus strand of NZ_JBEWZG010000001.1, from coordinate 769,865 downwards.
CCGTTTTATTTACAGGAGCGACCCCATTAGTTGTGGTATGAACAATCGTAAGTGCATTGCCACAGACAAAGGATAGTGTTTTTTTTCCAAAACGTTCTAATCCCTTGCCACTTCCTATTTTTCCACTAAAATCCACATAAATGTTAGGGTTAGTTTGACGAAATCCTGACTTGGTCAATTGACTAAAAACTAGGAACGGTATGAAAATTAACAGTATGATGCTTTTCATGGGATTAATAGTAATAGTCGATTTGGATACGATCTCCTGCAATTAAAGCGTAAGTCTCGTTATTCGCGGGTAGGTAGGTAAAGGTGGTACCAGATAAGCTGAAGGCTGTTTTGGAGATTCTGACACCGTTGATATAGAGTCTCATGAGTGTGTTCGCCGATTTTGTTTGAGTAAGGGCGAAAACTGTTTGGCCTACAGTAGCCGTATATTCATCGCTCACCTCTCTAACTAGGCTAAAATCAGTTCCATTAATGGCGACTGACATGGCCGAACTTCCATTCCCTTTAACTAATCCACTTAGGGAATTAACTCCTGTTCCTCCATTCGAAACGGGTAAAATACCTGTTACTCCAGAAGACAACGTTAAGCCAGTTAAATTCGTTGCCAAGCCTGATGCCGGTGTTCCTAAGGTAGGGCTCGTGAACACAGGGGAAGTCAAGGTTTTATTTGTTAATGTTTCAATGCCCGTCAAACTAACTTTTAGGTTTAACGCAGTCTGAGTAGCTGATGAGATCGGTTTTAATAGATCTGTTGTATTATCTACATTAGTTAAACCTATCATAGCTTTCGTGATTCCTGCTACTGTCCCGGTAAAGGTAGGGGAGGCAATGGGGGCCTTTAAGTCAAGAGCAGTATTACTAGCTTTTGCGTCTAACGCTGCTTGAGTTGCATTACTGATGGGTTTTAATAAATCGCTCGTATTGTTAACATTACCTAGCCCCACTTTCGTTTGGCTGATGCCGTTGGCTACTTTAGCATCAGTAATAGCAGCGTTTGCTATTTCTGGATTAGAGGCTGTTCCTGTTAAATCACCAGCGAGTCTAATTTTTCCATTGACAAGTGAGGTAGCATCTATTGTTTTTGAGGCGTCTACATAAGCCATATTTGCTGCATCAGTTGATAGACTGGGCTGGTCTGTTAATGTTATTTTTTTTCCAGTAGGAAAAACTAAGTTTCCTTGAAGAGTACTTCCGGCTAATTGTACATATCGTGCATCTGTCGTCCCAATGTTATTAGTGATTTCATTCCAATTTGGACTGACATAAATAAATGTTCTACCGTTATTTGCGCCAACTGGATCAGAGGAAACGATAAAAATATCACCTCCTACTGGTGTGCCACTGATACTTATGTTACCATTATTGTATAATCCAGTATAGTTTCTTCCTAGAGAAATGGCAATATCCCCATTTACATCAGGAGTTACTCCATTTACCCTTTTAACCGAACCTTTTAAATCCAGGGCTGTTTGAACTGCCGTACTGACTGGTTTATTGGCATCTGAAGTATTATTAACATTACCTAATCCCACCATGCTGGCTGTAATTCCAGAAACGATTCCTGTAAAAGTAGGAGAGGCTGTTCCCGCTTTTGTTGCTAATCCCGCCACTAAATCAGTTGAATTTGCCTTTAAATCTAACGCGGTTTGTGTGGCGGTGCTAATTGGTTTATTCGCATCAGACGTATTATCCACATGAGTCAAACCTACCATAGCAGCGCTTATTCCTGATACTATTCCAGTGAAAGTTGGGGAGGCAATAGGTGCTTTTAAATTTAAATCAGTGATATCTGCCTTCAAGGCAACATCTGTCGAGTTTGCTTTTTGATTTAAGGATACAATGGATGCTTTTAAATCCAAAGCAGTTTGGGTAGAAATGCTAATGGGTTTAGCTAGATCCGTTGTATTGTTTACATTGTTCAATCCTACCATCGTCGCTGTAATGCCTGAAACCATCCCAGTAAAGGTGGGTGAGGCAATAGGCGCCTTTAGGTTTAGATTGGACAAGTCGGCTTTGAAAGCTAAATCGGTAATATTAGCTTTTAAATCTAATGCCGTTTGTGTGGCAGCACTGATAGGTTTACTTGCATCGGAGGTATTATCGACATTAGACAAGCCTACCATGCTAGCAGACACACCTGAAACGATTCCGGTAAAGGTGGGTGAGAGGAGAGGTGCCTTAGCGTTCAATTCGGTTTTGTCCGCCTTTAAATCTAATCCGGTTTGAGTCGCCGTACTGATCGGTTTATTTAGGTCTGAAGTATTGTCAACTAAGTCTAAGCCTACTTTTGCTGGATTGATTCCAAATGCGATTTTTTGATCTACTATACTTGAGTCTCTTAGTTTTGGTCCATGAATCGCCCCATCGCTAATTTTGGTATGTGAAACGGCATCGTCTTTTATAAGGGGGGCGGTGGCAAGTCCAGATAAGTCACCAGAAAGCTTGATTTTACCGGGTAAAATGTCAGAGGCTAAGGGTACATCGTTTAGGATAATTTGGTCGATTTGATTCTTTATTTCAAGTCGTAAGGAAGCTAAGTCGGCTTGATTTAATAGACCCGCATCATTCGAGAAGTAGGAGAGGCCGGCTGGTTTTCCTTGGATATTTTGGTAGTCAACAGATTTTGCATACAGAGCATAGGGGCTATAATTTAGGCTATTACGGCTAATTTCCGTGTAAGAATTTGAGGAGGAAAACTTCACCTCGACCTGTAATGTTTTTAGGGTGTCTGACCATCGGATATCATCAAAAGTGGTGCTTGATAGCTTTATCCCTTTCCCAATAGTCAGGTTGATTAACCCATATTCATCCGTCTGAGCCTGATGTGTTTCTTGGTATTCTAGCGTTGTGCCTTTTAGTAGGCTAAATCTGATTTGAACGGGAGATTTTGCCAATGGTTGACCTGAATGATTATTGCCAGGCATGGCAATAGAGTTAGGATCTAGGATGACCGCTTGGTAATTGATGCCTGTTTTTTGTGCATATCCACAAAAAGAGATTCCGATCAAAAGAAGAATTCGTTGGATATTATTCATGGCTGTTGAAAGGAGAATAGTGTAGCCCAAACCCAAACGAGGTAGGATTGATCGCGAATTGGCTTCCATCTTTTTGGATGGTATTTAATTGCCAGGAATCAGAGAAGTAAATAAACAAATCAGTTTGAGCATTCAACTTTTTAAGTATTTGCAATTCTGCTCCTAGATGAAACTGAAGTCGGTCAAATTGATTATTTCCTTGCAGATTATAGGTGTGGACTCCCATTTTTTGATTACCCATTATCAGCTGGCTTACTTGAAGTAGACCTGTATAAGAGATAGCAAATCCTTTTCCCAAATTTGATCTCATTCTCAGACCTGACTTTAGGCCTGCGTAGGTAGTAGTATAGCTGAAGGGAATATTTTGGACCACACCTGAAGAATTAAATTCATTCAGATGAATACCCCATTGAAAAAGGAGTTTTCGGACAAATGCGCTTTTCGTTTTGGACGAATCGACAAGTGGTCTATTATGTGCAATGGATAGGTGTAATCCTGCCTCAGGCTGAAATGAGTGGGCCGTGGAATTAATAGGATTATTGAATCTGAATTGAGCGGAATTGATTCCTACCTGAAATCTCCAATCTTGTGCTAGCAGTTTTTGTGAACACAAAATGGAGATTAAGCAGATAAAGGAAATAGTAAATGAATGGGTTAGGTATTTTATTGTTTTCATACTATTGTGGTTAGGCAATTACCCGAAGGCAAAAGCAAGCTACATAAAAGGTTTTGGAATGCTAAATGCTAAAAAAATCAGCTACCTGGCAAATGGATTATATGCTCAATTGCGTGCAATTGAGGTCGATTTTATGCTTTGTGGCTTTTGCAAATTATCAAGAAACTGATAATCTCACTTTCGGATTAGGATTGTCAATTTATTATTTGTAAAGGCCTTTAAAAGGTCTATTTAAATTTTGGTATATTGCCACACAATTGATGTAAAATGAAAATCTCCTTTCTTGAAAATTATGCTGCTTTAAGTAAAAAAGCAGCTTCTCTTATTGTTGAAGAAGTAAAGCATACCCCTGACTTGCTATTTTGTGCTGCCACGGGTGGTAGTCCCACAGGCATGTATGCAGAAATGGCAAAAGAAAAGGAGATTTTTGGTCAGATGCGGGTAGTGAAAATGGATGAATGGGGGATAATTCCGTCAGAACATCCAGATTCATGCGAGACCTATTTGAAAAAGCATTTATTGGGACCTTTGGAAATCGATGACAATCGCTATACCACATTTGATACGAAGTCTGAGGTTGTGGAAGCTGAATGCCAACGAATGAATGCATTTTTGACCGAAAACGGAGCTTTGGATATTTGTATTTTAGGCTTAGGTAAAAATGGTCATATCGCATTTAATGAGCCTGCTGAAACCTTGCAGCTTTATTTTCACAAAGCTTTATTAGCTGAGTCTACGATTGCACATGACCCTGCACTCTCACATGGGGATGAGCCGGCCTATGGATTATGCGTAGGAATGGAAGGAATTATGCAGTCAAAAAAAATCATTTTCTTGATTACGGGGAAAGGAAAGCAAGGGGCTGTGAAGCGAATTATGGAACGTAAAATAGGAACGGATTGTCCTGCTTCTTTTTTATGGATGCACCCGAATGTGGAATGTTTAATTGACTCCTCTGCGGTCTAGTCTTTGTACGGATGACGCTCGATCCAGTCAGCTTCCGGTTCTAGTATGGGAAAAATCCATGACAGATTGCGATGAATTAGGCCAAAACGATGCCGCATAATACCTTTTAGTTGTGTCGCTTTTGCCCCAATTGAACTCTTAATTTCAAGTGCTGTTCTGCCTAAAATAATCCGGCTAAACCCTTCAGCGATACCACATTCTACCATATCGTACAACATGTTCAGATAAAGCATTTTTTCACGCTGTATCGTTTCATCGTATCCTAAGAAATACGTTTCTAATTCCTCCCCATGGCGTATGACAGTAGAAAATCCAACTAACTGATTATCTAGGAAATACCCTCGCAAGATAAAATCCGTTCCAACGTATTTTTTAAAGGTGGAAAAATGGTTTGAAGGCAGGATAAAGGTGTTGAATGGTGCATTCTCAGCCACATGTAGATAGAGAGCATAAATCCTTTCCTCCTGTTCTACTATTTCCACGTAACTAAGCTCTTTTCTACTTAGGCCGTCCCCTTTTTTTCGACACCGTTTCCATTGGTCACGGTATTTTTTTGTCAAATCAGCCACATAATCGTTTTCTGATTGCCAATTGGGATTAATCTCAAAAACCATATTTGGTTGTGAGCTGAATTCATAATCAGTTCCAAAGGCAGGGATATGGAAGGTCTTGATTTGGCCTTCATTAAAATCTTTGAATATGGTTAAATGAGGTTTATTTGGCCAATTTTCAACAATCACGCGCAGTTTTTCAACTAAAATTTTCTCGTCTACTTCAGGCAAAAAAGCATAGGCATTTTGGCCACTCAGCATATTATTCCCCACCAAAAGTAATTGCGATGCAAATTGCTTAAACAGAAAATTCCGCATCGCCGTTTTGATGGCGTGATCTCTCTCTCCAAAACCAGTCAATTTCGCCAAATCAATCTCTTGAATCAAACTGGTAGCCACCAGTTTTTCGCTATCAAATATCCCCAAGAAAGTACATTCCATATTTTCAGGCGAAGATTCCTCCAAAGTCTGCAAATAATTCTTCTGCAAAAAAAGGCAGGACGCCGACACTTGATCCCAGTTTTCGGGTAATTCAGCTGTTTTTTTGAAAAGTTGATGGGTGTAATTGAGACTCAAATGATTTGTTTAATGGGTGTGTAACACACAAATTGTGAGAATTGTTCCGGACTGACGCTCCGCGTCTTCAAAGAACAAAGCACAAAGCAAAAAGCACAAAGTCGGTATCCGCTGCGCAGATGACTTTTTGAAATGTTTTGTCCTTCGGATTCATTCCCTCGGACTGATTACCGTCCACTGACTACCGACTACTGTCACGAAGTGACTTTGTGGCCCCGGCGGGAATCGAGTCGAGCGCGACCCCGGCCTCATCTAGCGTTTAGAAGGAGCGCTCTTCTGCTTCCCTCTGGGTGGCCCCGGCGGGAATCGAACCCGCATCTAGCGTTTAGGAAACGCCTATTCTATCCGTTGAACTACAGCGCCAATCTTTTTTATTCTTTGTGCTTTATACTTTCCAGAGCTAAAGCTCTGGACTATACCCATCACTATGCCCCATCAAGTGATTTCCCTCTAGCCAGTTCGGGAAAATCTGCATGTGCTTGTCTTTTAATTGTCCCATGATCGTCTCGCGAAGTTCGGCTAAGTTACTACGTTGTTCTGCAGAGATGAAAACGGTTTTTGGTGTATTGGTTTGCCAGTGAGTGCGCTTTAAAAAGGCAGTCACACGGTCCATTTTACTTAATTCCACTTCGCCATCGATGCCCACTTCAGATCCTTCGAAGAAAATGTCCTCGACAGGGAAGAGGTCAATTTTATTGAAAACGAGGATGGTAGGTTTATCTCCTACCCCCATTTCGTTAAGGATGCCTTGAACTACTTCGATTTGTTCCTCAAAATTCGGGTGGGAAATATCTACCACGTGCAATAATACATCGGCTTCGCGAACCTCATCTAAAGTCGATTTAAAGGATTCGATCAAGAGGGTAGGGAGCTTGCGGATGAAACCTACGGTATCTGTTAATAAGAAAGGAATGCCTTCCCAGACTACCTTACGAACTGTTGAATCTACTGTGGCAAATAGTTTATTTTCAGCGAAAACGTCTGTTTTTGCTAGTTTTTGCATCAAAGTGGACTTGCCTACGTTTGTATAACCCACCAATGAAACGCGGACCATACGGTCGCGGTTTTTACGTTGGGTGAAGGATTGCTTGTCGATGGCTTCTAATTTGTCCTTCAGAAAGGCGATACGGTCGTTCGCGATACGACGGTCCGTTTCTAATTCTTTTTCTCCTGGACCACGCATACCTACGCCACCACGTTGTTTGGAAAGGTGAGACCACATGCGGGTTAATCGCGGTAACATGTATTGGTATTGTGCGAGTTCTACCTGGGTACGAGCTTGAACGGTTTGGGCTCTCAAGGCAAAAATGTTGAGAATCAATAAACTGCGATCTAATACTTTAACTTCTTTGCCGTATTCCTGAATATTAAATTCAATATTACGCACCTGAGATGGGCTTAAGTCATCGTCAAAGATGATCATGTCGACATCCTTCTCAATGACATAGGCCATGATGTCCTCGAATTTTCCTTTACCTACGTAAGTCTTGTTATCGGGCTTGGCTAAATTTTGAGTAAAGCTGTGAAGCGTCACGACGCCGGAAGTAGAAGCTAAAAAGGCTAATTCCGCGAGGTATTCGGCCGTTTGTTCGGCATTTTGTTTTTGAGAAGTGACCGCGACTAAGACCGCGGTTTCTTGTTCCTCATCCGTACGATGTACTACGTTGTTTTTCATTTTAGCTAAAAAAAGCCTTTCCGTGAAGAAAGGCTTTCTTGTTAGATAGGCTGTTCTACTTATGCGTTTAGCGCCTCTGCACCCCCTACGATCTCTAAGATTTCCTTCGTAATAGCTGCTTGACGTGAACGGTTGTACTCTAATTTCAATGCTTTAATTAATTCGCCAGCGTTATCAGTTGCTTTATCCATTGCTGTCATACGAGCGCCGTGTTCTGAAGAATTAGATTCTAATAAGGCACGGAAGATGGATGATTTAATTGACTTTGGAATTAATTCAGAAATAATTTCTTCCTCAGATGGCTCAAAGATATAATCTACTGAACTCGCTTTTTCACCTGATTCTGAGGCTACTAATGGAAGTAATTGTTCTGTTTGAATAATCTGTGTAGCAACGTTCTTCGAGTAATTGAAAAGAATTTCTACAACATCATATTGCTTCTCCGTGAAGGCATTTAATACGACTTCACCGATTTCACGTACGTTTGTGAAGTTCAAACGTGTGAAGATGTCTGTATGCGCATCATTCACTTTGTATCCACGACGTGATAAATATTCTGCTCCTTTTTTACCTAATGAAAGAATCTCTACATTTCCAGACGCTTGAAGATCGGCATATTTCTCTTGTATTAAAGCCATGGTCGCTTTTCCTACGTTCGCATTAAATGCGCCGCAAAGTCCACGATCAGAGGTTACTACAATGATTAAGGCATTCTTGATCTCACGTACTTCGGTGAAAGGATTCTCCGCACCCGCTTCTGTTTGAGCAGAAACGGTGGCAATCATTTCCGCTAATTTCTTAGCGTAAGGACGCATTTGGTGTATGGCATCTTGTGCACGACGTAGCTTCGCAGCGGAAACCATTTTCATGGCTTTCGTGATCTGCTGCGTCGAGTTAACCGATACAATTCTATTTCTTACTTCTTTTAAGGAAGCCATAGTATTCTAATTTTATGCTTTGTATTTAGCTGCTACTTCATTACCCACACGCTTCAACGTAGCGGTTAAGGTATCATCGTATTTACCTTGACCTAAAGCTTCTAATGTTGCTTTTTCTGTCGCACGTAATACTTGAATGAAATCTTGTTCGAATTCACGAACTTTTTCTACTGGTACGTTATCTAAGTTACCAGTTGTAGCTAAATAAATCATCGCAACTTGCTCCTCTACGCGTTGTGGTGCGAATTGAGGTTGCTTTAACATTTCTAAGTTACGGCGACCACGGTCGATCGTTAACTTCGTCGATGCATCTAAATCAGAACCAAACTTCGCAAAAGCTTCTAGCTCACGGAATTGTGCTTGATCTAACTTTAAAGTACCCGCTACTTTCTTCATTGATTTGATCTGCGCGTTACCACCCACACGAGATACCGAAATACCTACGTTAATTGCTGGACGAATACCTGCGTTGAACAAGTTTGTTTCTAAGAAGATTTGACCGTCAGTAATGGAGATTACGTTCGTTGGGATATAAGCAGAAACGTCACCCGCTTGTGTTTCGATGATCGGAAGAGCTGTTAAGCTACCGCCACCTTTCACTAAGTGTTTGATTGATTCTGGTAAGTCGTTCATGTTGCGAGCGATCTCATCCGAGTTGTTTACTTTCGCCGCACGCTCTAATAAACGAGAGTGAAGGTAGAAAACGTCACCTGGATACGCCTCACGTCCTGGTGGACGACGTAATAATAGAGAAACCTCACGGTATGCTACCGCTTGCTTCGATAAGTCATCATACACAACTAAAGCTGGACGACCTGTATCGCGGAAGAATTCACCGATTGCTGCACCTGTAAATGGAGCGTAGAATTGCATTGGAGCTGGATCCGCAGCTGTCGCCGAAACGATTACTGTGTAATCCATCGCACCTGCTTTACGTAAAGTTTGCTCAACTTGCTTCACAGTAGAAGCTTTTTGACCGATCGCTACGTAGATACAGAAAACTGGCTCTCCTTTATCGTAGAATTCTTTTTGATTAATGATTGTATCGATACAAACCGCAGTTTTACCTGTTTGACGGTCACCGATTACTAGCTCACGTTGACCGCGACCTACTGGGATCATCGCGTCGATCGCTTTGATACCTGATTGTAATGGTTCAGTTACTGGTTGACGGAAGATTACCCCTGGTGCTTTACGCTCTAATGGCATCTCATATAAATCTCCTGCGATAGGACCGTTTCCGTCGATAGGCTCACCTAAAGTGTTCACTACACGACCTAAAATTCCATCACCTACTTTTACAGAGGCAATAAGGTTCGTTCTTTTTACGGTATCACCCTCCTTTACAGAGCTAGAATCCCCTAATAATACAGCACCTACGTTATCCTCCTCTAAGTTCAAGGCTAAAGCTTTCAGACCGTTTTCGAAAACGATCAACTCACCTGCTTGTACGTTAGATAGGCCGTAAATACGTGCCACACCATCACCCACTTGGAGTACGGTACCTACTTCTTCTAGTTCTGCGACAGTTTTAGCTTGGGACAATTGTTCCCGTAAAATAGCTGAAACTTCATCTGGTCTTACTGATGCCATATAAAATGGAGGGGTTTAATAATTTATAAATTGATTTTTAAACTATTTATTTTGAATCAAATTTCGGGTGCAAAATTAGTCATGAAATTTGAATAATCCCATGAATTAATCAAAAAAAAGACGATAATCATAAGACTTTTTGAAGAAGTGTCTTTGAGCTAAGTTGGAAAGCCTGTTAAATGCCGTTAAAATTCTTGAAAAAGAGGCTTTTTTCTGTATCTTCGAACCTTTGTTTTTGACAATTAATAAACAATCTATATGAAAATTAAATTGCTTGCCATCCTTACTTGTTTTGTTTCATTGACTTCTGTAGCGCAGATAAAACCGAAGCCTACCACGAAGCCTGCCACGAAGCCCAAGTTAACGGTTTCGTTAACTAAAGTGCCCGTAAAAGAATTCGCTAATCAAGTAGATTCTGTTTCCTATGCGGTAGGGGTATTAGTGGCACAGAATTTTAAATCTCAAAAAGTTACGTTAAATCCAGCGATGGTGGCGAAAGGTTTTGAGGCAGCCACTCAAGGTGGAGCCTTGAAAATGACAGAGCAGGAATGTCAAAACATCGTTTCAAACTACATGATGAAGAATCAAGAGGCCTTGGCCTTAGAAAAATCAAAAGAATTTTTGCCTAACAAGGAGGCGGGTGAGAAGTTTTTGGCAGAAAATAAAAAGAAAGACTCGATCATCGTGACGTCTTCTGGATTACAATACAAAATCATCAAATTAGGTACAGGTCCTAAGCCTGTTGCAACGGATAAAGTCAAGACGCATTACCACGGAACATTAATCGATGGTACGGTGTTTGATTCTTCCGTACAACGCGGTGAGCCTATTTCATTCCCTGTTTCTGGCGTCATCCCAGGCTGGGTAGAAGCCTTGCAATTAATGCCAGTGGGTTCTAAATTCAAATTATTTATTCCTGAAAACCTAGCTTACGGAGTTCGTGGCGGTGGTCAAACCATCAAACCTTATTCCGCATTAGTTTTTGAGGTCGAATTATTAGAGATCGAAAAGTAAACCGATGAAGAAGATACTACCTATTTTTATCCCGCTTTCCTTATTAGTCGTATGGTTCATGCATGGTTCAGACCTGCAAAATCAAGTGACCTACCAAGAAGGTGATTTACAGCCTTCTGCTTTGCAACGTAAGGTGGAGAGTAAGGTATTCGAGATTTTGAGCAACTACCATTACCGGAAGATTCCTGTGAATGATTCGTTGTCTTCGAAGATTTTTGATGCCTACATCAAGCAATTAGACCCGAACAAGGTGTTCTTTTTAGCAGAGGATATAAATGAGATTGAAAAGTATCGTTTAGCGATAGATGAGGCGCTTAATCTAGGCGATTTGACTCCCGCATTTCAGATTTATAATATTTACCAAAAAAGAATGAAGGCGCGTTATGCCTTCATCAACGCTCAATTAGATAAAGCGGTTGATTTCACGATTGACGAAACGTATCAGCCGAATCGCGAGAAAGCGGTTTGGGCTAAATCAGAGGCTGAGCTAGATGATTTCTGGCGCAAGGACATCAAGCGTCAATTATTGGATTGGAAAATTGGCGGGAAAGCTGATACAACGTCTGTACGTGAATTAAAAGAGCGTTATAAGCGGACGGAGAAATACATGGCGAAGACGAAATCGGAGGATGTATTTCAGATTTTCATGAATGCCTATACCGAGAGTATTGATCCACATACATCGTATATGATTCCAAAGGCTGCGGAAGAATTTAATAAGGATATGTCCCAAAGTTTCGAAGGGATAGGGGCAACACTTCGTTTAGAGGGGGATTACGTAACTATTTTTGATTTAGTACCTGGCGGTCCAGCGTATAAAAGCAAACAAATTAATCCGAAAGATCGCATCGTGGGTGTGGCGCAAGGAGATGATGGCAAGTTTGTTGATGTGATCGGTTGGTTTACGGATGATGCAGTGAAATTAATCCGCGGCCCGAAAGGAACGGTCGTACGTTTAAAAATCTTACCAGCTTCTGGCGTGACAGGTTCACCTACAACGGAGGTTCGCATCGTTCGCGAGAAGATTAAATTAGAAGAGCAAACGGCGAAGAAGGAGATTTTGTTCCAAAAACAGGGCGACAAAACCTTGAAAATTGGTTTAATCACCATCCCGATGTTCTACCGTGATTTTGAGGGTGCGCGTAATAATGAAGCAGGTTTCAAATCTACCTCAGCCGATGTGCGTAAGTTCTTAGTCGAATTCAAGAAAGAAGGAATCGATGCTTTACTAATCGATTTACGTAATAATGGGGGAGGGTCATTGATCGAAGCGGTAGACTTAACCGGTTTGTTCATTACTTCCGGTCCTGTCGTTCAGAGAAAAGAGTCTACTGGCCAAATCACCCAAGAAAACGATGAGAATCCTGAACTTGTGTATGACGGACCGATGGCCGTTTTAATTAACCGTTTCTCAGCTTCAGCTTCAGAAATTTTTGCAGGTGCGATTCAAGATTATCAACGCGGAATCATCGTAGGTGAGCAATCTTACGGAAAAGGTACGGTTCAAAGCGTATTGGATTTAAGCCGTTTTGTTCGTTCGGAAAAAGAGAATCCTGGGGTATTGAAAATTACGTTGGAGAAATTCTACCGCATCACGGGTAGTTCGACGCAGCACAAAGGGGTAAGCCCTGATTTCGCTTTACCCTCTGCATTCTCAGCCGAAGAATTTGGCGAAAGTTCTCAGCCAAGCGCCTTGCCTTGGGATATGATTCGCTCGACTACGTTTACGAAGACCGGTAAAGTGAATCCAGTGGTGGTGAAACAATTACAAGCTGCGTTCCAGGCACGTTTAAAAACGAAGCCAGAATTGTTGAAGTTGAAAGAAGATTTAGAGCGTTGGAAGAAGTTAAAGGAGACGAATTCCATTGCCTTAAATTACGATAAGCGTAAGAAAGAATTAGATGACCAAAAGAAAAAGCCAGATGAAACTCAGGAGGTAATGGCTTCCTTAACGGGCTCAGAAACACTTATTGTTGACGAAAAGAAAGTGGAGTCAAAAGAAAAAGACAAGCACGCGAAGGATACGTATTTAAAGGAAACACAGCAGATTATCGCTGATTGGTTAAAAGGTCCTGTGGCACCTGTTAAAGCAGTAGCTAAGAAATAATGAAAGCACTGGCTGATATATTGAGTGAATCTGCAGTGGTTGTTCGGGAGACTGGGCAATGGATTTTGCAGCAATCATCTCAATTCACGAGCTCAGATATCATCTACAAAGGGACGAATGATTTAGTTTCTTTTGTAGACCAACAAGCCGAGGCGAAATTAAAGCAAGGCCTTTCAGTCGTTTTTCCGGAAGCGCAATTTATCGCGGAGGAAACCTCTTCGAATTACGCAGAGGTAGGGGATGGCCACTATTGGGTGATAGATCCTTTAGATGGCACCACGAATTTCTTGCATAAATTGCCCGTTTTTGCCGTCTCTGTGGGTTTGATTTATCAAAAGCAACCCATTTTAGGTCTCATTTATGAGCCTAATCGCGATGAATTATTTACGGCAGCAAAAGGAAATGGGGCCCATTTGAATGGTAAACCTATTCAGGTTTCGCCGGAGAATTCTTTGTCGAAATCCTTATTAGCTACCGGTTTTCCTTATTATGATTTCTCGTACCAAGATCGGTATTTAGATTTATTAAAGGAACTGATGCGCTCTTCTCATGGTTTAAGACGCATGGGAGCAGCGGCCATTGATTTAGCTTACACGGCCTGTGGGCGTTTTGAAGGGTTCTTTGAAGCGAATTTGAAGCCCTGGGATGTGGCAGCAGGTAAAATTATCATTGAAGAGGCAGGAGGAATGGTGACTAACTTTTCTGGTGGCCAGGATGTAATTTTTACGGGTGAAATTATTGGAGCGGGTCCTATTTTCTCGGAATTTTTAGGAACTTTGCAGTCAAAGTGGTTTGATTAACATGGAAAATATCCTCATCTTTTTGGTTTTTGCTGCCGCGGTATTTTACCTGGTTCGGATGGTGTATAACCAGTTTTGGGGTGCTAGTGCGGGTAATTGTGCGAAAGGCTGCGGGACCTGTGCTGCTTCATCCACTATTGACAAGATGAACAGTGAAAGAAGCTAAATCAGCCAAAATAATCGATTTTCAGATCATTCAACGTTTGTATGGCTTCATTAAGCCCTATCGTTTTCGTTTTTGGTTTTTAGTTTTTCTAATTCTTTGCATGGCGGGAATTTCCCCCGTAGTTCCACTCCTAATTCGCTATACCTTAGATCATTACCTCGGTTTGACATTTGCCTCGGATCTATTCCGCATGCTCGGTTGGATGTTAGGGGCTTTGCTCTTGCAAACCTTATTGCAATTCTCTACTTCCTATTTAGCGGGTTATTTAGGCCAAACCGTCATCCGCGACATTCGTATCCAATTGTATGAGAAGATTGTCAATTTGCGCTTAGCGTTCTTTGATGCAACACCCATAGGTCGCCTTGTTACGCGTACCGTTTCGGATATTGAAACCCTAAATGATGTATTCTCAGAAGGATTAGCCTCTATTGCGGGTGATTTACTGCAGCTGTTTCTGATTCTAGCGGTGATGTTTTACGCGGATTGGCGATTGACTTTAATCATCGTGGCGACGGTTCCTTTCATGATCTTTTCGACTTATGTGTTTAAGGAATACATCAAGAAATCCTTTACTGAGGTGCGTACGGCGGTGGCGAACTTGAATTCATTTGTGCAAGAACATATTTCGGGGATGCTTATCGTCCAAATGTTCCACGCCGAAAAACAAGAATTAGCCAAGTTTAATCGCATTAACGAGGAACATCGGGATGCAAATATCCGCGGAATTCTCGCTTATTCGGTATTTTTTCCTGTAGCTGACGTGATTGCAGCGATTGGGACTGGATTAGTGGTTTGGGCGGCTTCTACCTATATCGTGAAAGAAGAGATGGGGGTGGGGACATTGACCGCCTTTATTATGTTCATTAATCTTTTTTACCGACCTATCCGGATGTTGGCGGATCGTTTTAATACGCTTCAAATGGGTATTGTGTCAACGGAACGTATTTTGACCTTACTCGACTCGACCGATTATATTCAAAATAATGGAACGATTCAGGCGGACGAGATTAATGGAAAAATTGAGTTCTCCGATGTTACGTTTGCTTACCAGGAGCCGGAATGGGTTGTGAAGAACGTTAGTTTTCAAGTGGAGGTAGGAAAGACTTGTGCCATTGTAGGGGCAACGGGAGCAGGAAAATCGTCCATTATTGGGCTTTTGGGTCGTTTATATGATTGCCAAAGCGGCGAAATCAAAATCGATGGCGTTCCCCTTACTTCCTATGAGATAGGATCTTTACGTAAAAATATCGCCGTCGTTCTTCAAGATGTTTTCTTATTTAGCTCTTCGATTGCCTATAATATTAACCTGGGTGATGAGTCGATTACGGAGGAGAAAATGATCGAAGCGGCGAAAGCAGTGGGTGTGCATGATTTTATCATGTCGCTGCCGGGCGGATATGCCTATGAGGTAAAAGAAAGGGGGGCGACCTTAAGTGTGGGTCAACGTCAATTGATTTCTTTTGTGCGGGCTTTGGTCCATAATCCAAAAATTATCGTGCTGGACGAGGCTACTTCCTCCGTGGATTCAGAAACGGAAGTATTGATTCAACAGGCCATTTCTACCTTAATGAAAGGGCGCACAGCCGTAGTTATTGCCCACCGTCTTTCTACAATTCGTAATTCCGATCAAATCTTAGTGATGGACAAAGGGGAAATTAAAGAGCGCGGCACTCAAGATGAATTGTTAGCTTTGGATGGTTTATATGCGCAACTCTATCATCTACAATTCAGAAAATAAACGTATCTTTACGGGCTTATGAATTTGAAAAATAAAATTATAATTGCTTTAGTCGCCTTGATCGGGTTAAGCGCGTGCGGAAAGTTCGAGAAGTTCAGAAAGAGCGCCAGCGTTCCTACGAAGTACAAAGCCGCGGTAGATTATTACAAGAAAAAGGAATTTGACAAGGCTGGGATTCTGTTTGATGAGGTATTGCCTTTACTGACAGGGGATTCTACGCAGGAAATGGCTACTTTTTATCAGGCCAAATGCGATTTTGAATTAGCGAATTACACGGTAGCTAATACGCACTTTAAACGTTTTTCTGAGGTTTTTTCTCGTTCTGAATTTGCAGAGGAATCCATTTATATGGCGGCATTCTCGCTGTACAAAGATTCGCCTAATTTCAATTTAGATCAAACGGGTACTCTGGCTGCCATTAATGAGTTGCAGAGTTATTTGAATAATTACCCGGATTCGAAGTACCGGGAGGATTGCAGTTTGATGATCAAGGATCTTCGTAAGAAATTAGAGAAGAAAGCCTATGAGAAGGCTAAATTATACTATAAAACGTCGCCTTTCAATATCGCTTCTTTAAAGTCTGCGGTTATTGAGATTACGAACTTTCAACGTGATTTCCCCGATTCAGATTATAATGAAGAGATGGCCTATTTCAAGGTAGTTTCCCAGTTTGATTTGGCCAAAAGCACGGTAGAATACAAACAAAAAGAGCGTTACGAAGAGGTTGTTAAATTCTATTTAGAGTTTATTGATAAATACCCTCAGAGCTCTTACTTGAAAACGGCAGAGAAATGGTATACGGAAAGCCAAAATGAGGTAGTTCGTATTGCCAAAATCGAAGCGGAATACAAGGCCCTACAGGAAAAAGAGAAATCGAATACCTCTAAAATTGCTACCAGTCCGCAATAGTATTTCTTAAAAATTAACGTTAAATTTGCTATCTTAAATTATATAGAGATGTCCAAGACCCCAACAAATCCATCCATCATTACACGTGATGTAGATAAGATCGCTGCTAAAACTGGTAACGTATATGAATCAATTACCATCGTAGGGCAACGTGCTCGTCAGATTTCGAGCAAGATGAAAGAAGAATTATCAGGTAAATTATCTGAGTTTGCTTCATCTGTGGATAACTTAGAAGAGATTTTTGAGAACCGCGAGCAAATCGAAATCTCTAAATACTACGAGCGTATGCCTAAGCCATCTGCTTTAGCTATCGATGATTTCTTAGCTGATAAAGTAGATTTCAGAAACCGCGAAGAAGGTACAACTGAAAACCAATAGTTTTTATTTGATCGAACGATCATGAAATCCATCCGATTTCTATTGATATTCTTATTAAGTTCTTGGGCTGTTCAAGCTCAAGAACTTTCTACTTTTATAACGATCAGTACAGAGCAATTACAGCTCGATCAGCAGCGTGGTAGTTCTCAAGTCTACGTTGAATTACAAAGAACGATGCAAGAATTTATGAATGGCCGCCGCTGGTCATCAGATAATTTTGCCCCGGAAGAAAAAATCAAGCTAAATATCAATTTACTATTAACGAAGTCATCTGCTCAAGGTGATATTGAAGCCTCAGCGCGCATTCAAGTACTGCGCCCTGTTTTTAATACGTCTTACGAGACTGTACTTCTGAATTTAGTTGACAAGAACTTCAACTTCAAATACCAAATAGGTAACCCCATCACGTATAATGACAATAGCTATTCAGATAATTTGAGTTCTCTGATGGCCTTTTATGCCTACATCGCATTAACCTATTCCTACGATTCATTTGGCCCGAAAGGAGGGGAGCCCTTCGTTCAAAAGCTCACCAACCTAACTAATTTAGCCCAAAACTCCGGCTCAGGCTGGGGAACAATGGCTGATGTTCGCAGTCGTATCGGTATTTCTGAAAATCTGATTAATCAAAATTTGCAAGCCATGCGCGAGGTATATTATGATTACCACCGCGTCTATCTTGATAAAATGGCTGAGAATCCGGATGCAGCCAGAAAAGGCTTGCTAGAAATCCTCAAGCAAATTCGTCAAGTAAACACTTTACGGCCAGGAGCCGCCTCAATTCGGGTCTTCTTTGATGCAAAATCGGAGGAGATTATTTCCATTCTCAACGAAGCTAGTCCTTCGGAGCGTCAGCAAGCGTTTACGTATCTGAGTATGTTGGATCCAATTCGAACGGAGGCGTATCGCATTTTACTAAAATAGCCTCTGGCTATTTTAGTAAAATGCGATAAAGCATAAAGCACAAAGAATAAAGAATAAAGTCCGAAGGAAATGAGTTCGTTGGAAACATTTCAGAGACTATCCCCGCAGGGGATTCCATCTTTATACTTTGTGCTTTATTCTTTATGCTTTTATGTTTGAGTCAGAAGCTCCGCTTTTTAACTCAAACACCGCTACCAATTCCGTCTTGTCCGTCACCTTATTGCGGTTATCGATTCTTTGTCCTAAAATCCAGGCAACGGAGCCTTTGCTTAAAAGGATTTGGGTGTTCTTTTTGATAGCAAGAGGGACTTTTTTGTCCGTTAAGAAATCAGATATCAATTTCTTTTGATTCATCCCAAGTGGGCAGAACCAGTCGCCTTCTTGCACTTTGCGGATTTCTAAAGGGAAATCCAAGGTGTCTGCATCAAGGCAGGCTACGTTTGGATCTGTGATGGCTTTCCAGTCTGCTGTTCTTTCTTCAATGAAAATGTGCAATTCTTGATTGCCAATGGTGATGACCTCATCTTCTTCTGAAATGACGATGGGTTTATAATCTGCTTGGCTCTTTAAGCTGATAATCCATTGGCCGCGATCGATATTTAACGAGTGGCTAGGGGATTCAAAGATAGCACCTACTTTATCAGCATGTAATATTGACTCAATACTAGCTGAGTTAAAGTGGTATGAAAGTAATAACTCCGTGAGTAAAACGGTGGTTTTGGAAGAGATGGCAGGCAATTTAATGCAAGTGTTTCCAGCGGAATCTGTCGTGCAGTATTCATTTTTAAAGGCCTGTAGTTCATCTTGTAACCAAGATTCGATCCCTTTGATTTTTGCGCTGGTAGCGGATAGCGTTTGCTCAAACTGGGGATTTAGCTCCTGGAATTTGGGCAGGATCTCGTGCCGAATAAAATTGCGCTGGTATTTAGTGGATTCATTGGAAGAATCTTCTCTCCAGGCTAATTTATGCGAGACAACGAAATCAAAAATGGCTTCTTGACTTGCAAAGGAAAGGGGTCTAATTAAGTGACCCGATTTTACAGGAATTCCGTGAAAACCGGCGATTCCGCTACCTCTTACGAGGTTAATGAGCATCGTTTCGGCACTATCGAGTTGATGGTGACCGGTGGCGATGTAATCGTATCCTTCTTTTACACGGATTTCTTCAAACCATTGGTAGCGCAAAATGCGGGCCGCCATTTGGGTGGAGATTTTTTCCTGTACAGCGAAGGCGTTGGTGTCGAAGCAAATGGTGTGGTAGGGGACTTTGAGGGTTTTAGCGAATTTCTTTACAAATACCTCGTCTGCTAAGGACTCTTCTCCCCGAAGGCTGAAGTTCACATGAGCGATGCCGAAATTAAATTTGGCCAAAGAAAACAGTTTACTCAATACAATCGAGTCGATTCCGCCGCTAACAGCGACCAAAATTTTCTGATCGGTTTGGAATAAATTCTCTTTTTGGACAAAATGGATAAAATCTTCCAGCATAAAAATGGTAAATTGCGTGTTCAATGGAGCTACGAAATTAGCGATTCAATTTCAAGATGCGTTACAAAGGTTGGATTTTCCTGGTATTTCTTCTGAGTTTGTCGCTATTCGCACAGGCTCAGGGTCAGCTTTTGCAAGTCATTCGCGCAGATAGTTTGAACGGAATGCAGCAGGAATTAATCATGCGCAAAACCTTAATCGGTCGCGTATTACTGCAACAAGGAACAACGACGCTTTATTGCGATCAGGCCGTTTTAAATTCGACCACGAATAATGTGGAAGCCTATGGCCACGTTCGGATCATTCAAGCTGATACGGTGACGATTACAGGTGATACCGCTCTTTACAATGGAAATATGCGCCAAGCCTACATTAGTGGCCGCGTGAAATTAGATGATCATACTATCCTTCTGAATACCCCTAAATTGGATTATGATTTGAACTCTAAAATGGCAATTTACCACTCTGGAGCAAGGATTATTGACAAGAAATCCACTTTAACGAGCCGGGAAGGATTTTATAATACTGTAACTAAGAACTTCTTATTTAAGGAAAAGGTGCGGGTCATTGATAAAGACGGAGGTTCTGTCAAGGCCGATTCCTTGAAATACAATACAGCTTCGAAAGAAGCCTATTTCATCGCACCCACGCAGATTATAACGAAGAAGGATACGGTCATTACGAGTCGCGGTTTTTATAATACGATTTCCAAAGTCTCTAATTTCACCGGTCGTTCGACGGCAAAAACAGATGAATATATTTTGACGGCTGATACCTTATTCTATGATTCTCCCACACAAATTGGGGTTGCAAAAGGAAAAGTGGAATTCATTTCTCAAAAGGAAAAGGTCATCCTGAAAGGCGATAATGGCCGCTATGCGGGTAAAACAGGTGTCACGCGAGTTTATGGACATGCTTGGATGCAGAATATCATGGAAAAAGATACGCTGTATTTGACGGCGGATACCTTGGTTTCTGTTAACATTAAAAAGGATTCCATTCGGAAATTATTTGCCTATAAAAACGTGCTCATTTATAAGTCGGATTTGTCTGGTCGCTGTGATTCGTTAGGATATAATGTGCAGGATTCGATTATTTATTTCTACCAAAAACCCATTCTCTGGACCCAAGATTCTCAATCGCAAGCCGACTCTATTTCTTTATTTATGGGTAATCAAAAGCTGAAAGAGATGCGCCTTCGTGGAAAGTCTTTCGTGATTTCGATTGATTCTGCAAATCATTTCAATCAGATAAAGGGTCGTAAGATTTGGGTGCATTTCAAAGAGGATTCCAAATTGAATCGAGTGAATGTCGAGGGAAATGGGGAGAGTATTTATTACGTCATTGATGACAAGAAAGTAACCACGGGTCTGAACCGGGTGGAATGTAGTCGAATGAACTTGTTTTTCGAGGACAATAAAGTCAAGAAAATTGCCTTTATAACGAAGCCTGAAGCTAAATTCGTCCCTCCAAAAGAATGGAAAGGGGATCTTCAAGAATTAGACGGATTCAGGTGGCGTATTTCAGAGAAGCCTTCGCTTCAAACGATTTTGAATCGAGTTGAATATCAAGATCTTGTTAAAAAACCTTAAAATGAACAAAGGGATGTGAATTTGTACTACTTTCGTCTCAACGAATTGAGCATGAAAATAGTATTACGACATATCACTTTATTTTTAATCCTAGCAGCCCTGTTTGGATTTAAAAATGACACCTTACTTTTTCAAGGCGATCGCATATTCGTTTCACACTTATACCCTAATCCAGCTGCAGATTTTGCCTTAGTTGATTATCAGTTTTCTACGAACAATCAAGAGGTGAAGATTGCAATCTACAATGTGCTAGGATTACTGGTGAAGGAAGTAGAGTTAGATCGGGAAGATCGATCCGCTAAGATTTCGCTAAAAGAATTGAATAGTGGCTTGTATATGTACCAGTTGCTGGTGGATGGTAAACCCGTCGCCACGAAGAAATTGATGGTTAGAAAGCAATAAAAAAGAGCCGCCTGCATAGCAGGCGGCTCTTTTTGAAATACATCACTTAAAATCCACTAACTGTTCTTTTGATGAAGGCCGTTAGATCAGCCCCTGTCAATAAGTTTTGTGATAATAAAGCTAGATCTGAGATTTGTTTCGCCAGCGCTTTTTGTTCGCTTTCGTCTTTTAAATCAGCTAGTTTATTGATCAATGGGTGATTCGCATTGATGGTGATGTTGTAGGTATTTGGCATAGCACCAAACATTCCCATTCCACCGCCACCGGTTTTAGACATGTCACTCATTCTGCGCATAAACTCGTTTTGAGTTACGATAGCAGGTAATTCATCGGGTGACATCGCTTCCACTGCGACTACTTTTTGTTTGTCATTCAGAGTTTCTTCGAAGACTTTCTTCACGCTCTCTTTTTGCGCATCAGATAAAATAGCTTCTAACGTAATCCCTGTATCAATTAATTTGTCGACCGCATCAGCATCCACACGCTTCCATTGCGTCTTTTCTAGTTTAGACTCCATCGTGTTAATGAAGTGGCTGTCGATCAGGGTATCCAATTTAATGACTGAATAACCTTTGTTTTGGGCGGATTGAATAAAGGCATCTTGTTGCTCGACATCGGTGGTGTATAAGTAAATCTTGTTTCCATCTTTGTCAGTTTGGGCAGCTTGCACCTCTTCACTGTATTCGTCTAACGTGAAATATTTGTTATTCGTATCTTGCACTAAACAAAAATCTTTTGCCTTCTCTAAGAATTTCTCATCCGAGATCATTCCGTACTTGATGAATAAGCCGATGTTCGCGAATTTCTCTTCGAAAGCTGGGCGATCTGATTTGAATAATTCAGCTAATTTATCCGCCACCTTTTTCGTGATGTACGAGTTGATCTTCTTCACGTTCGAATCGGCTTGTAAGAACGAGCGAGATACGTTTAATGGAATATCTGGAGAATCGATCACCCCGTGTAATAACATCAAGAATTCTGGGACGATGTCTTTTACTTCATCAGTAATGAATACCTGACGGCTGTAAAGGGAGATTTTTTCGCGTTGCAATTGCATCTCGTTCTTCACTTTTGGGAAATATAAAATACCCGTTAAATTGAACGGATAGTCCACATTTAAGTGAATCCAGAATAGTGGCTTCTCTTGGAATGGATATAATTCCTCGTAGAATTTCAAGTAATCTTCGTCCGTTAAATCAGATGGAGATTTAGTCCAAATCGGGTTCGGATTGTTGATGACCTTATCGCCAAATTCAATCTCGGTTGGCAAGAACTTACCATATTTCTCAAGGATGGACTTTAATTTGAACTCCTCTAAAAACTCTTCTGAATCCTCCGCGATGTGCAAGATGATATCTGTACCCCGGTTTTTCTTTTTCGCTGGTCCGATCGTGTATTCCGTAGAACCATCACACTTCCAGGTAGCGGCTTCTGAACCTTCTTGGTAGGACTTAGAGATGATCTCTACTTCTTTTGCGACCATAAAGGCTGAGTAGAAACCTAGACCAAAGTGTCCGATAATTCCTTTGTCATCGCCTTGATCCTTGTATTTCTCGACGAATTCTGTCGCGCCGGAGAAAGCGATTTGGTTAATGTATTTCTTGATTTCTTCTGCGGTCATACCGATACCGTTGTCAGAAATCGTAATGGTCTTTTTGTCTTTGTCAAAACTAACTTTCACTTTCAACTCGCCCAATTCGCCGTTAAATTCACCAATAGAACTTAAACGCTTGATTTTTTGGGAAGCATCGACAGCGTTAGAAACTAGCTCACGAAGGAAAATCTCGTGATCCGAATAGAGAAATTTTTTGATGATTGGGAAAATGTTCTCGGTGTGAATGGAGATGTTACCTGTTTCTTTCATATTTTTTGATGTTAATAATTCCTACATTTAGGAATACTTTTGCAATTTTAATTCCAAGCCTCCCGGGGGTGTCACATTGTCAGATTTTATGAGAAAAATTGTCCTATTCTTATTGGTCACTTTTACTTCAATCGCGCAGCAAGAATCTTTACAGATGGCGTATCCATTTTTGCCCTTAGCCATTAATCCGGCGGATGCAGGAGCCTTGAAGATTTTTTCTGCCAAAGGAGTCTTTCGCAAAAAGCCCTTATTTCAAACCATCGGCGGAGCTTCGTCCTCACAACAATTAATGAGTATTGATATGCCTATGAAAAAGGGGGCCTGGGGATTGGGGTTTTTGGCATTCAACACAGATCAATCCTATGCAACAAATTCGGGTTTGATTTCTTCCAATCTGGGTTTAGCGGCAGTCGTTTCTAATCATATGTACTGGGGCAGAGGAAATCAATTAAGTTATGGAGCGAATGTGGGGATAAATCAGTATCCGATTTTGGGAAAATCTGGTACCAGTGAAATGCTCGGAAGTGTCGGAGTCGGAGTGACTTATCGAAAAGAGGCGTTGAAGGTCGGAATTTCAAAGCCAGCTAATCGTTTAGATGGATTAGGAGATACACCATTATATGTTCAAGCCTCTTATTATTTTCCTGTAGGTAATTTGCATACCTTGAAACTAGGGACAGTTGTAAGGAAGAATCGGCAGACGAAAGTAGATTTGAATGCCGTTTTTTGGTACCAAGAAAAAGTTGGAGTAGGGCTATGGTACCAGCAGACGGGTTCCGAGTTTGGTGATCCGGCTTTGTTAGGAACCCTAGAGGTGCCTTTAGGTGTTAATTTTCGGGTAGGCTATTCCTACGATTTTCTGGGAAAAAATGTATCTACTTTAGGTAGTTCCACGACGAGTGAAGCAGCTGGTTTTCACCAAATTTTCCTTAGATATGACCTGGATTTTGGTTTGGGAAAATTAGGTCAATTTCATCCCTAAAAGAATCGGTTAATTATTGGTGATTTAGGAGGAAAAAATTGAAATTATTAAAGATTTTCAAAGGCTCCTTACTAGTAGTTAGAATTCCTCAGAAATTTGTGCACTTATAGCTAAAAAACCCGGTGAAAATTAGGGTTATTTTGCGGAGCAAATAGTAAATTGCGTAGATTTTAGCATTTATATAATGTTAAGATTTATACTAAACCAAAACATTGAAACATTTCTTTGGCCTAAAGCCTAGAAAATTAACTTATGGATCCATTTTCCTACGTAGCCAATGCCGATACACAAGTCATAGCTGACTTGTATGAGGCGTACAAACAAGATCCCAATTCAGTTGATAGCTCTTGGAGAGACTTCTTCAAAGGTTTTGACTTTTCTCAGACCTGGTTAGGCGAGGGAGCTCCTGCGGGCGCTGTTTCAGCTGATTCAAGCCATGTTCAAAAGGAAATGGCGGTAATCTCGTTGATTAAAGCCTTCCGTTCTAGAGGACACTTATTATCGAAAACCAATCCCGTACGTGAACGTAAGGATCGCAAGCCACGTTTAGATTTGGCGGATTATTCTTTGTCTGACGCTGATTTAGATACCGTTTTCCAAGCGGGTTCTTTCATGGGTTTAGGCGCGGTAACCTTGCGTACAATTCAGGCAGCTTTACACAAAATCTATGCGGGTTCTGTTGGATTTGAATATTCGTATATCCGTGACGTTCAACAAAAAGAATGGTTGCGCAATAAGATTGAAAAGGAAGCACTTTCCTTTAAGCCTACATTTGAAGAGAAGAAGCACATTCTTCAGAAGATGAATGAGGCGGTTGTTTTTGAGAACTTTTTAGGAACTAAATATTTAGGCCAAAAGCGTTTCGGCTTAGAAGGTGGTGAATCCACTATCGCAGGTTTAGATGCGATTATCAATGTGGCAGCTGATGCGGGTGTGAAAGAGGCGGTGATCGGTATGGCGCACAGAGGTCGTTTGAACGTTTTGGCAAACATTATGCACAAATCTTACGAAGCGATCTTTGATGGTTTCGAAGGAAATGTACCTAATGAAATCCACGGTGACGGTGACGTAAAATATCACTTAGGATATTCTAGCAAGCATATTTCTCCAAAAGGCAGCGAGATTTCACTGAAATTAGCTCCAAATCCATCTCACTTAGAGGCCGTAAATCCACTAGTAGAAGGATTCTGCCGTGCAAGTGCGGATGCGCATTACGCTGGAGATTACGATAAAGTATTGCCTATTTTAATTCACGGAGATGCGGCGGTAGCTGGTCAAGGTATCGTCTATGAGGTAACTCAGATGGCGAAATTAAAAGGCTTTAGCACGGGGGGAACGATTCACTTTGTGATCAATAACCAAGTAGGTTTTACGACTGATTTTGAAGATGCACGTTCGGCGATTTATTGCACGGATGTGGCTAAAATCATCGATGCACCGGTATTCCACGTGAATGGAGATGATCCTGAAGCGGTGGTTTTCGTGTCTCGCATGGCCGCTGAATACCGTCAAGAATTCAATCGCGATGTATTTGTAGATATGGTTTGTTACCGCCGTAATGGTCACAACGAATCAGATGAGCCTCGTTTTACGCAGCCTACTTTGTATGCGAACATCACGAACCATCCAAACCCACGCGAGGTTTATACGCAACAATTAATCAAGAACGGCGAGATCGAAGCTAAATTAGCGGAGGAAATGGATTCAGCTTTCAAAGCGGAATTGCAAGCTCGTTTAGATATGGTGAAGCAAAAAGTTAGCCCACCTTACGTTCCCTTAAAATTAGACAACCGTTGGTCTGCTCTACGTTTCTCTAACGAGAAAGATTTCGATGCATCTCCGAAGACAGCAATTTCTAAGGAGGTAATTGATCAAGTAGCAAAAGCTTTAACGGTCTTGCCGAAAGGTTTCACTGCTTTAAAGCAAATTGAAAAGGTCATTGCAGACCGTAAAGGATATTTTGAGAAAGGTCAATTAAACTGGGCAACAGCTGAATTATTAGCTTATGGTTCTCTTCTTTTGGAAGGAAAGCCTGTTCGTTTATCTGGTCAAGATGTACAACGTGGTACTTTCTCTCACCGTCACGCCGTATTACACGATGCGAATACGAATGAGAATTATAACTCGTTAAATCACATTAAAGAAGGTCAAGAGCAAGCGCAGATCTACAACTCCTTACTTTCTGAGTATGGCGTGTTAGGATTTGAATTTGGCTATGCTTTGGCTAATCCTGATGCCTTGGTGATTTGGGAAGCACAGTTTGGAGACTTCGCAAATGGCGCTCAAACCATGATTGACCAATTCGTTTCTTCTCATGAGTCGAAGTGGGGTACACAAAATGGTTTAGTGATGTTATTGCCACACGGTTACGAGGGACAAGGTCCAGAACACTCAAATGCACGTCCAGAGCGTTTCTTGCAGTTAGCTGCGGAAAACAATATGATCGTGGCGAACTTAACAACGCCAGCGAATATCTTCCACGCCTTACGCCGTCAATTGACTTGGGAATTCCGCAAGCCATTAGTGGTGATGTCGCCTAAGTCGATTTTCCGTCATCCGAAAGTGGTTTCGCCTATCGAAGAATTTACGAAAGGTAAGTTCCAAGAGGTGATTGGTGATAGTTATGCAGATAAGGCCAAAGTGAAAAAGGTATTACTTTGCTCAGGTAAAGTATACTTCGATCTATTAGATCGCCAAGAAAAAGACAAGCGCAAAGATGTGGCGATTGTTCGCATTGAGCAATTACACCCATTCCCGACGAAGCAAGTAGACGCGGAATTAGCGAAATACAAAGGAGCAGATGTGGTATTCGTTCAAGAAGAACCAGAAAACATGGGCTACTGGTCGTATGTGATCCGTGAGTTTGGCTGGTCTAAATTCAAAGGTTTAGTAGCGCGTAAAAAATCCGCTTCTCCAGCGACTGGATTCCTAAAAGTTCACGGCGTAGAGCAAGCAAACCTAATTAACAAAGCATTCGAATAATAGAATTATGATGGCTATAGAAATGAAAGTGCCCGCTGTGGGCGAGTCGATTACAGAAGTGACCGTTGCCACTTGGAACAAGAAGGAAGGCGATCACGTGAAATTAGACGAGGTTTTGTGCGAATTAGAATCGGACAAAGCGACCTTTGAATTGCCTGCAGAGGCAGAAGGTGTGTTGCACATTGTGGCTAAAGAAGGCGATGTTCTTCCGATCGGTGCAGTTATCTGTACGATTGAGGCAGGTGGCGCAACCGCTTCTGTGAAAGTAGCAGATGCTCCTGCTGCAGCAGCCGTGGCAGCTCCAGCTCCTGCAGCAGCACCAGCGGCACCAGCAGCAGCTCCAGGTCCTGTTTCGGTTTTAGAAATTAAAGTTCCAGCGGTAGGGGAGTCGATCACGGAAGTGACGGTTTCTGTTTGGAATAAAAAAACGGGAGATAGCGTTTCTTTAGACGAAGTTCTTTGTGAATTAGAATCAGATAAAGCGACTTTCGAATTGCCAGCAGAAGCTGCGGGTGTATTGGAAATAGTAGCTGAATCAGGAACGGTTGTTCCGATCGGTGGAGTTTTAGCGAAAATCACGGTAGGTGGTGCGGTAGCAGCTTCGGCTCCGGCTGCAGCTCCAGCAGCACCTTCTGCTCCGGCAGCTCCTGCTTCATCCGGTGACGCATCTTATGCCGCAGGTCATCCATCTCCAGCAGCAGCAAAAATATTAGACGAAAAAGGTATCTCCGCTGCTTCAGTAGCAGGTTCAGGCGTAGGTGGTCGCATCACGAAAGAGGATGCGGTAGCTGCTTCAAAACCAGCCGTTGCCGCTTCAGCTCCAGCAGCTGCCGCTGCACCAGCCGTAGCACAAGGAGGAACACGTCGCGAAAAAATGAGCTCATTGCGTAAGACAGTAGCTCGTCGTTTAGTGGCGGTGAAGAATGAAACAGCGATGTTGACGACGTTTAACGAAGTGGACATGAAGCCTGTGATGGATCTTCGCGGTAAATACAAAGACAAATTCAA
The DNA here is from genome assembly GCF_045310505.1 of Aquirufa novilacunae. NCBI lineage: Bacteria > Pseudomonadati > Bacteroidota > Cytophagia > Cytophagales > Flectobacillaceae > Aquirufa > Aquirufa novilacunae. The sequence goes on along the minus strand of NZ_JBEWZG010000001.1, from coordinate 741,492 downwards.
GGAGAAACACGGTGTTGGTTTAGGATTTATGTCCTTCTTCACGAAAGCTGTTTGTGTGGCTTTAAAAGAGTTCCCTTCAGTGAATGCAAAAATCGATGGAGACGAAATCGTATTCCACGACTATTGTGATATTTCGATTGCAGTTTCTGCACCGAAAGGTTTAGTAGTTCCGGTGATCCGTTCTGCGGAAAACTTATCATTAGCTGGAATCGAATCAGAAGTGGTTCGTTTAGCTGGTAAGGCGCGCGAGAACAAATTGAGCTTGGAAGAAATGAGCGGCGGTACCTTTACGATCACGAATGGTGGGGTATTTGGATCGATGCTTTCGACTCCGATTATCAACGCACCACAAGTTGCGATCTTAGGTATGCACAATATCGTAGAGCGTCCAGTAGTGGTAGATGGTCAAATCGTGGTTCGTCCGATCATGTACCTTGCTTTATCATACGATCACCGCATTATCGATGGTCGTGAGTCCGTGAGCTTCTTAGTTCGCTTAAAGCAATTACTAGAGGATCCAGCTCGTTTATTATTAGACATTTAATTAACAGAATAGGCCTTAGCGGGCCTATTCGCTTTCAATTGCCTATATGCAAGAATTTGATGTAGTTGTTATTGGTTCAGGCCCAGGAGGATACGTTTCGGCGATCCGTGCGGCTCAGTTAGGTTTTAAAACCGCTATCGTGGAGAAATATGCCGTGATGGGTGGAACCTGTTTGAACGTAGGTTGTATTCCTTCCAAAGCCCTTTTGGACTCATCCGAGCACTATTACAATGCCGTACATAGTTTTTCAGAGCATGGAATCGAAATCGCGAAGCCTAAAGTTAATTTAGCTCAAATGATCGCTCGTAAGACGGGTGTCGTTGAGAAAATGAACGGTGGTATTACGTATTTGATGAAGAAGAACAAGATTACGACCTTCCACGGTTTGGGATCATTCGACTCGGCTAAAACAGTAAAAGTGACCAAAGAAGATGGTAGCTCTGAAGTTTTATCAGCGAAGAATATCATCATCGCCACTGGATCGAAGCCTACTATTTTGCCCTTCATTCCGGTAGACAAGGAACGCATCATTACGTCGACAGAGGCGTTGAAAATGAAAGAAATTCCGAAGCATTTAATCGTGATCGGTGCCGGTGTAATCGGTGCTGAATTAGGATCGGTGTATGCTCGTTTAGGTTCCAAAGTATCTTTCGTCGAATTTGCTGACAGCATGATTCCAACGATGGACAAGACGATGGGAAAAGAATTACAAAAGTCGATTGCTAAATTAGGCGCAGACTTTTACTTATCGCATAAAGTGACTTCAGCTGCTGTAAAAAGCAAAGAAGTGACGGTGAAAGCCCAAGACTCAGCTGGAAAAGAAGTCGAGATCAAAGGTGATTATTGCTTAGTTTGTATCGGTCGTCGTCCGTACACAGATGGATTAAACCTTGCTGCGGCTGGTTTGACAGCTGATGAGCGTGGTCGCATCGCAGTCGATGAGCATACTTTACAAACATCCGTTCCAGGCATTTATGCCATCGGTGACGTGGTTCGCGGTGCGATGTTAGCACATAAAGCAGAAGAGGAAGGCGTTTTTGTAGCAGAAGTTATTGCTGGCCAAAAACCTCATATCAACTATAATCTAATTCCAGGTGTTGTTTACACGTGGCCAGAAGTGGCTTCTGTAGGGAAGACGGAACAAGAATTAAAAGCTGCTGGTATCGCTTACAAAGAGGGTTCATTCCCGTTCAAAGCCTTAGGTCGCGCAGTTGCTTCTATGGATGTGGATGGTTTAGCCAAAGTTTTAGCCGACGCAAACACTGACGAAATTCTCGGAGTTCACATCATTGGTGCTCGTGCCGCTGATATGATCGCTGAAGCAGTAGTTGCAATGGAATTCCGTGCTTCCGCTGAAGATGTTGCTCGCATGTCTCATGCTCACCCGACGTATACGGAGGCGATGAAAGAGGCTTGCTTGGCAGCAACGGCGAAGAGAGCTCTTCATTCTTAGATTAGAGATTATAGAGTAGAGTATAGATATGGAATTAAAAAAGGCGCAATTTGCGCCTTTTTTGATGAATACAGAAGATTTAAAGAATAGAGCATAAAGTAAAAAGAATAAAGTTTGAATCGCCTTTGGCGATGAATTTAGGTAATGTAAATCAGCATTTCATGATACCAAAAAAAGGGCTCGAATTTCGAGCCCTTTTTTCACGTACTTTATACTTTATTCTTTGTGCTTTATACTTTAGTTAAAGTTTTTTGTGCTTTTATTCAACTTCAAGGTCCTCAAAATTCACCCCCTTCGCTCGCACATAAAACCGCCACGAAAGCAAAGCTGACGAACACACTAAACTTGCAGTTAAGCCTACCCAGATGCCTACAGCGCCTACTTTTTGGTAAATACCGATATAGTAACAAAGAGGAATTCCGACTGCCCAATAGGAGATCACGGTGATTGCTGTAGGGATTTTATAATCTTGTAGCCCGCGTAATAATCCTAGTGATACGGCTTGAATGCCATCAAATAGCTGGAAAATAGCCCCCCAAACTACTAAGGTGACAGCAATCGTAATAACAGGTAAATCTTGAGTATAGCCGCGAACTAGGTATTCCCGGCCGAAGAAAAAAACTAAAGCACAAGCCCCCATGAATAAAATGGAGAGTACGAGTGCGGCCTTCCCAGATTGAATAATCCCGGAACGATTTCGTTCACCGATGGCAGTTCCTACATTAATTCCGCCAGCGACTGCAATCCCGGTTGCCATCATGTAGGTTATGGATGCCATATTAATCGCCACAATGTGAGCCGCTTGTGCTGTCACAGAAATCCAGCCCATCATAACGACCGCCATTCCAAAAGTGGCGATTTCAAAGAAACCTTGCATTCCGGAAGGAATTCCAATGCGGAGAATGTTTTTTTCTAAGACATTCTTCACCACATGCACATGGCCTTTACTCAGATAGGGCTTGAACTCTTCTCTTGTAAATACATAAATAGCTAATGCTCCCGCCATAAATATACGGGACAGCAAGGTCGAAATGCCTGATCCGAATAAGCCTAGGGCAGGTAATCCCCATAATCCATTGATCAATAAATGGTTGCCGAAAACATTTAGAGCTAAGGCGATGATGGTAATCGTCATACCCACTGTTGTCCGTTGTAATCCATCCATGAAGCTTTTTAAGGCAATGAACCAGAATATGGGTAAAACCGAAATAGAGATTAAACTTAAGAAGGGTAGGGTTAACGCTTTGTTTTCCTCTGTTTGGCCAAATAAATCGTAGTTTAAACCAATGAGGTAGGTAATAAGGATCGTAATTATGCCTAAAAAGGTGGCTACACGGAGATTAGCTCGTAGGAGGTTACCGCATTCAGTTTTGTCTCCTTCAGCAACTGCTTTGGAAATCATGGGCGATACAATCTGTATACAGATGATACCGATAATCGCAATGGTAAAAAATATGGATTGTGCCATTCCTGCAGCTCCTAGGCTTTCGGCGGCACCGGTGGACATTTGGCCTACTTGAATGGTGTCGGCTAGACCCATTAACATAACGCCCAATTCCCCTACCACGATGGGTAAGGCTAATTGGACGGTCTGTTTTATTTTAGAAAGAAGGGACATTAGATACGTACGATTTCTGCGCCGATGGCGTTAAGACGCGTATCAATGTTTTGGTAACCACGGTCGATTTGCTCGATATTATCAATGATAGACGTTCCATTGGCAGACATCGCAGCGATTAAAAGAGAAACACCCGCGCGAATATCAGGAGATGACATGCGGATTCCTTTTAAGGTCTGCTTGCGGTCGAAACCAACAACCGTAGCACGGTGTGGATCGCAAAGGATGATTTGAGCACCCATTTCGATCAAACGGTCAACAAAGAATAGACGGGATTCGAACATTTTTTGGTGGATTAAGACCGTTCCTTTGGCCTGAATCGCAGTTACTAAAATGATCGATAATAAATCCGGTGTGAAACCTGGCCACGGGTGGTCAGAGATCGTTAACATCGACCCATCGATGAAGTTTTCTAATTCGTAATGCTCCTGAGAAGGTATGAAAATATCGTCTCCACGGAATTCCATTTTGATACCTAATTTCTTGAATACATCTGGAATGATGCCTAGTTCAGGAATTTGGCAGTTCTTAATCGTAATCTCCGATTGAGTCATCACCGCTAAACCGATGAATGAACCGATCTCGATCATATCTGGAAGCATTGTGTGCTCTGTTCCATGTAACACGTCAACACCTTCGATAATCAACATGTTCGAACCGATACCGGAGATTTTCGCCCCCATGCGGTTTAACATCTTGCTCAATTGCTGTAAATAAGGCTCACAAGCGGCATTGTAAATGATTGTTTTACCTTTCGCTAAAACAGCTGCCATCAAAATGTTCGCCGTTCCAGTTACCGAAGCCTCATCTAAAAGCATGTAAGCACCTTGTAATTCAGACGCATCTACTTCGTAGATACCGCCATCCTCTGGGCTATAGTTAAACTTCGCACCTAGCTTCATGAAGCCAAAGAAGTGCGTATCCAATCTTCTACGACCAATTTTATCTCCACCTGGTGAAGGAATACGTCCTTTCTTGAAGCGGGCCAACGTAGGTCCTAAAAGCATCACTGAACCACGAAGTGCAGCCGCTTTTTTCTTGTAGGTTTCTGATTCTAAGTAATCAATATTGACTTGTGAGGCATCGAATTCAATGCTTGACTCGGATAAACGACGCATGCTCACGCCCATATCGCCTAATAAATCAATTAATTGATTTACATCGCGAATGTTCGGGATATTGTGGATGGTTACAGGCTCTGCTGTTAAAACCACGGCACACAAGATCTGTAATGCTTCGTTCTTTGCTCCTTGAGGAGTAATTTCTCCTTTTAAACGGCGGCCACCGGTTACTTTAAATGATGCCATAAATGATTACTTATTTTTACGGAAATTGTTATTTCGGTTGTTGTTATTATTTCTGAAGTTGTTCTTCCGGTAATTATTGTTCCGGTTATTGTTATTGCTATTCGGGTATTCCGGTGCGTTATAGGCGTTTCTTGCGTTATTAGCTACCTTGGCGTGACCTAAACCTTCTTGAGATAATTCGTCCACGATGGTGCCTAATAGGTTTTCGGACATCTCTTTGATGTTCTGCCAAATCACCGCATCATCTACTGACTCCTTGTTCCAGGTCACATAGAATCCTTTCATTAAGCGGGCGATATAGGCCACTAAAATCTTTTTGTCTTCTACTTTTTCCTCAGCGATCGCACGAAGAATTAATAACTCTACGTTGCGGCCATAATGCTTAAAACGTAGGTTATGTTGGTTATAAGCCACTTTACGAGGGGCTTTACCTAAAGATTCTGGGGAAGGAGGAGGGAATGGGCCTTGCACATTCAATTCGAAATTAGACATGATGTATAAATCATCCCATAATTTTTTCGAATAGTCTTGGCTATTATCCTTCATATTCGGGTGAATTTGTTTCATCACCTCGACCATCAAAAACGCGTATTTTGTCCTTTGCTCTTCATCCGCAATGGTCAAAATGTAATTCACTAATTTTTGAACACTTGATCCGTATTCTTTCATATTTTGTTGCTCTTAAAGCATTAAATTCAATAATAAGCGAGGTAAAGCGATGATTAAAAATACGATGATTGCCCAAATAGCCATCATCAATACCGCTCCAGCCGCATAATCTTTGGCCTTCTTCGCTAATTCATTCTGTTGTGGAGAAACTAAATCCGTAATTCGCTCTAAAGCAGAATTAAACAATTCAGCCACCCAAACACCGGCCACAGCCAGCGAAATCCAAATCCACTCAGATCCAGTAAATCCAAGTCTAAAACCCACATAAATAACCACAACCGTACTTGCCGCATGGAACTTCGCATTGCGTTCCTGCTTGATAAGATCAATAATGCCGTTAATTGCGTGCTTTAAACCAAACATCTTAAAATTCAGCCGTCTTAGGTGTACGAGGGAATGGAATTACGTCACGAATATTGCTCATACCCGTCACAAATAACACTAAACGCTCAAATCCAAGTCCAAAACCAGCGTGTGGCGCTGAACCAAATTGACGTGTTTCTAAGTACCACCAGATCGATTCTTCCTCGATACCTACCTCTTTCGTGCGTTGTAAAAGCTTCGCGTAATCGTCCTCTCTTTGAGATCCCCCGATGATTTCACCAATACCCGGGAATAAAACGTCCATCGCACGAACCGTTTTCCCGTCCTCATCTAACTTCATGTAGAAGGCTTTGATGTCTTTCGGGTAGTTCGTTAGAATTACTGGTTTTTTGAAGTGTTTCTCCACTAAATAACGCTCGTGTTCGGACTGAAGGTCGATTCCCCATTCTACTGGATAAACGAATTTGCCATTTTTGTGCGCTTTCGAATTCAATAAAATGTCGATCGCTTCGGTATAAGTTAAGCGTTCGAATTCATTTTCTGTCACGAAACGTAACTTCTCAGACAAGGTCATTTCTGACTGCTCCTCCTTCTTTTTATTCTTTTCTTCTTCGATTAAGCGCTTCTCTAGGAAGGCGATATCGTCAGCGCAATTATCTAAAGCGTATTTGATACAGAATTTAGTGAAGTCCTCCGCTAAATTCATATTATCAGCTAGTTCATAAAAAGCGACTTCTGGCTCGATCATCCAGAACTCAGCCAGGTGACGAGTTGTGTTCGAATTTTCTGCACGGAAAGTAGGGCCGAAGGTATAGACTTTGGACAAAGCCATCGCCCCTAATTCACCCTCTAACTGGCCAGAAACCGTTAAATTCGTCTCTTTTCCAAAGAAATCCTCTTTGTAATCCACTTTACCCTCTTCCGTTAATGGAGGATTAATGGGGTCCAAAGTCGTCACGCGGAACATCTCTCCAGCGCCTTCCGCATCCGATCCCGTGATGATAGGCGTGTGCAAATAGAAGAAACCGTTGTTGTTAAAATAGGTATGAATCGCATAAGCCAATGCGTGGCGAATACGTAAAATCGCAGAGAAGGTATTCGTACGTGGGCGTAAATGCGCAATCTCACGTAAGAACTCTAAAGAGTGCTTCTTTGGCTGTAAAGGGTATTTTTCAGGATCTGCAGTTCCATACACTTCGATGGAAACCACTTCTACTTCTACCGATTGTCCTTGACCCTGTGAGGCAATTAATTTACCCGTCACGGCGATGCAAGAACCAGTCGTCACTAATTTCAAGGTTTCTTCAGAAACAGTTCCCTCAGAAACTACGGCTTGGATATTATGAATAGTCGACCCATCATTGATGGCGATAAAAACGACAGAGGAGGATACTCTTTTTGTACGCACCCAACCTTTCACGACGATGCTTTGCTGCGTGGGTGTTAAACCTAGTATTTCTTTGATTTGCATAAATGACTCGGGCATTTTAAAAGGAAAAGGCCTCAATAGAGGCAATAACCCTCAAAAATACGGATAAAAAACCGATTTATTTTATTTATTTGTAATTAAAAATCGGCTTATCTTTGGTGTAGATTATACAGACGATGCAGGGATTATCCTTAAAACAGAATCAACAACAGAACCTTTCTCCACAACAGATACAGTATATCAAGTTGTTGCAGATTCCGACAGCTGAATTAGCTGCCAGAATCGAGGAGGAATTGGAGGATAATCCGGCGCTGGAAGAAGGTTTGGATCACTCTGCTGAAGATGTCCCACGCGAAACGATTGATGATTTAGAGCGCGAGGAGATGGAAGTGGGGGATTATCTACAGGATGATTATGCCGGTTACAAGATGGCCGGTGATTCATATGATCCGAATGAGGAGACGCGTGAACGCCCTTTGGCCACCGAATCTAGCACTCAGGAGTATTTGTTAAACCAAATCCGTTACGTTGTTTGCACCGAGCGCGAAGAAGTTTTAGCACAGCAAATCATCGGTTCTTTAGAAGAGGACGGCTATTTACGCCGAAACATCGAAAGCATTGTGAACGATCTTGCCTTCACACAAGGCTTTGAAACCGATTATGACGAAGTGGAGCAGGTCTTGTTTAAAGTGCAATCACTAGATCCAGCCGGAATTGCTGCCCGTTCGTTACAAGAATGTTTGTCATTGCAATTACATCGCAAGGAATCGGATACACCAGCTCATGCATTAGCTATTCGCTTGATTGATGATTTTTTTGAGGAGTTTTCCAAAAAGCATTTTAGTGTTTTACTCTCCAAACTTGCCATCACCGAAGAGGAGCTTAAAAAGGCGATGCATGTCATCACCCATTTGAATCCAAAACCAGGTGGGGGAGACGACGCACCTATCGCTCCTTATTTGCAGCCTGATTTCATCATTTCGAATCAAAACGGAAAGATCGAAATTAAACTCAACGGGAAAAATGCCCCTGAACTTCGGGTATCTAAGGCCTTCCAAGAAATGCTTCAGACCTATGATAAAGGCGATAAGCAGCAAAAGGATATCAAGGAAGCCGTTACTTTTATCAAGCATAAATTAGATTCTGCTTCTTGGTTTATCTCTGCCATTCAGCAGCGCCAGGGTACTTTGATGAAGACGATGGAGAGTATTGTCGCTAAACAATTTGATTTCTTTAGTACTGGTGACGAAGCAGTTTTGAAACCAATGAAGATGAAGGAAATCGCGGCGATGATTGAGATGGATATTTCCACTGTTTCTCGTGTGGTTTCTGCGAAGTCAGTCCAAACTGATTTTGGCATCTTTCCCCTAAAATACTTCTTCTCCGAAGGCATCACCCACGAATCGGGTGAAGACTTCTCCACTCGCGAAGTGAAAAATATCTTGCGCGAAATCATCGAGCAAGAACCTAGCTCGGAACCCCATTCAGATGAGGATTTAGAGCAATTATTACTCGAACGCGGATTCGTCGTGAAACGCAGAACGGTGGCTAAATACCGCGATCAATTGGGTATTCCAGTGGCGAGGTTAAGGAAACACCTCTAAGAATGTTAAATGGCATTTAAATGGTGAATGGTGAATGGTAAATGGTAAATGGTGAATGAGTGGCATTAAAATGGTGAATGGTAAATTAGGGGGCAGTTTTTATCAAAATGTTGATATGAATTGGGCCTAATTTTCTTTAGTTTTCTGCCAAAAACTATGGCAACTAATCTTATCCAAACAAAAACCTTCGCATTTTCTCTCCAAATTATTTCTGTTTATAAATTACTTCAACAAGAAAGGGAATACGTCTTATCTAAGCAATTATTACGCTGCTCCACATCTGTGGGTGCGATGGTGATGGAAGCTGACCATGCTGAATCCAGGGCAGATTTTAGACATAAAATGAGTATTGCTCAAAAAGAAATTAATGAATCTATTTATTGGCTAAAGCTTTTGGAAGCATCGAATTATATATCCTCCGAACAATTATTTCTACCCTTGAAAGATGCAAACGATATTTTGCATATCATTACAAGAATTTTGATAACAGTTAAGCAAAACATGAATTGAACACTAAATAGATTCCATTCATTTACCATTCACCATTTACCATTTATCATTCTTTTGCCATTCACCATTTACCATTCAATATGAATTACCTAAAGCTTCACCGCAACGGTCCCATGTGGACCTTAACCTTACATCGTCCTGAGGTATATAATGCCTTAAATGCGGGTTTAATTCATGAGATCAGAGAAGTAGCGGAAGCTGCCCAAATAGACGATGAAGTCCGTGTTTTAGTCATCACGGGCGAAGGGAAAGCCTTCTGTTCGGGAGCAGATTTGAAGTCAGGTGTAACAGACCCTAATCTAGGCAATGTATTGAGATCAACTTATAACCCCATGATTTCTGCCTTACGTGGCTTAAATAAACCAGTTATTGGAGCTATTAATGGAGTGGCGGCTGGGGCTGGTTGCAGTTTAGCATTGGCCTGCGATTATCTCATCGCGAAAGAGGACGCCTATTTTTCCGAATTATTTGTCCAAATCGGTTTAGCCATGGACGCTGGATCCACCTCCTTTTTGATGCAGTCAGTAGGTTATCACCGCGCATTTGAATTAGCGACGACAGGACGTAAAGTAGGAGCAATGGAAGCCAAAGAAATAGGATTAGTGGCTGAGGTCGTATCAGAACAAGAATGGGAGGCTAAAGTCCAGGAGATTGCCGTATCCTTTTCAAAGAAAGCCACTTTAGCCATCTCTCTCATGAAGCGTAGTTTGCAACGTGCTTATAATCAAGATTTAGCGGCGACATTAGCTTCCGAAGCAGAGGAGCAAACGATACTTGGTCACAGTGAAGACTTCGCAGAGGGCGTGACCGCCTTTATGCAGAAAAGGGCTCCTCATTTCAAAGGGAAATAATTTTTAGAAAATTTTAGGGGATAGTTTTTCATTTTGCCAAAGAAATTCTACCTTTGCAATCCCGAAAGGGCAATGGTTGCGTAGCTCAATTGGATAGAGCATCTCACTACGGATGAGAAGGTTTGGGGTTCGAATCCCTACGCGACCACAGAAATCAAAAGACCTGTATTTTTACAGGTCTTTTTTTTTGCCTAATTTACAGGCCTATGGTACAATACAATACAAAAGACTGGATCACCTTTATTTTTAAGTTACATCAGTCAGATACATTTCGAAAATTATTGCCTCTAATGTTCTTTATAGGGGTATATTCTGGACTTATTTGCTTTTTGGAAATGGAATATTTTCACTTAGGTGAGGATAGTAAAGTGAAGAATATATCCATTATGCACGGTATGTTGGGATTTGTCATCTCTTTGTTACTTGCCTATAGAACTAATACGGCCTATGATCGTTGGTGGGAAGGAAGAAAATTATGGGGATCATTAGTGAACTCTAGTAGGAATTTAGCCTTGAAATTAGCTGCGATTTTAGATAATGAAGTTGATCGTCACTTTTATCAGAAAGTCATCCCTTTATATGCCTTTGTACTTCAAAAATATTTAGCAGATGATGAATCAGGTCTTGTCCTTTTTGAAGGCTTGGATTTGCAAATAGACCATACCAAGCACAAGCCTAATCAGGTGGCTAAGATGATCATGAAAAAGTCAAATGACCTCTATAATACGGGTAGATTAAGCGGCCATCAACTTTTATATATAAATGCTGAATTGCAGTCGTTTACGGACGTATGTGGGGCTTGTGAAAGAATTAAAAATACGCCAATACCCTATTCGTACAGCGCATTCATTAAGAAATTTATTTTCATCTATGTGATGACTTTACCTTTTAGTTACGTGTTTACGCTAGGATATTATGTGATACCGGTGGTGGTTTTTATCTTTTATGTATTGGCCAGTTTAGAATTAATTGCAGAGGAAATAGAAGATCCTTTTGGTACTGATGCCAATGATTTACCTACAGATAAAATTGCTGCCAATATAAAAAAGCATGTAGAGGAGATATTCGCTTGATCGCGCTTATCTTAAAGCTTTCTGCAAAACCTGCAGTTTCCCATCGATCGACTTAGGATCATAGCTTAAACCTAAGATTTTGGCGACAAAAGGATAGACGTTCACGTTTTCGAATCCTTCTAAAGTGAGTCCTGATTTAATTGCAGGCCCCCAAGCTTGGAAGCTTGCGCGCATTTCAGGAAGCAATGGGTCGAATCCGTGTTTCCCTTTTGAGGTTTTGCGCGTGGAGAGGTTGAATACCTGTGGAAGTTTTGGGACTAATAATAAATCACCTAGGCGGTTATATCGATCATCCGTTTTACGGTAATGCCAATGTGCTGGAGTCTCATCAAGGCGAAACGTTGTAAAACGCGTATCCTTCTTCAATTCTTGGTAAGTAGAATCGATTTTGGTAGAATCTTTTGCATACACATGCAATAAGGCATCTCCCCAAGGTACCTGAAAGGCGGTAGTGTTCAAAGGTGCCGGTTTGCTGATCGTATTCACGTTATCCACTTCTTTCATCCCATGATCCGAGACGAACACGAAGTTAATCGGAAGACCTAACGGTGCTACGGCCGCTTCTAGATCTGCAATAACCTGATCCACAAATTGTACAGAATGCTGAACGCGGGGATCCTCTGGGCCAAATTCGTGGGCGTCATGGTCGACTTCCGGGAAGTAGAAGGTAATTAAATGCGGACGCTTGTCTGCAGGTAGGGAAAGCCAATTCTTGACTTGTGCGATACGCGTTTTGATATCAATGGCTTCGTTGTAGACGTAGTAGTAAGAAGGATAGGTGTCCTGAATATTTGCTTCAGAGGCCACCCAGTAGAAGCTGGCAGCCATCATCTGTTGTTTCTCGGCTAATACCCAAAGCGGTGTTCCACCATACCATTTACCTTCGCCTACCATTTTCTTATTCGACATCCGGTATTCTTGTCCAGAATTCACATCTAAATAGGTATTATCTACTAAACCATGGTGCGCTGGATACAATCCTGTAGCAATGGAATAATGATTAGGGAAGGTGAGTGTAGGGTAGGAGGCTTGCATATAGCTTGCCTTTACACCGGATTTTTCTTTCGATTGCAGGAATTTTGCTTCGTATTTATGAGAAAAATCAGAGCGAAATCCATCTGCTGAAATCAAAATAACATAAGGCTTTTCTTGTTGTTTTAGGGCATTTGAACGTCCAGCGATGATGTGCTGAGTGGTGTCTTGTGCGTAAGCCTGAAGGCTAAAAAACAATAATAAAGCGAGTATTCTCATGATTTCTTTTTCCAAAATTTACCACCGCCAGACTTGCCGCCACCCGGCTTGCCACCAGATTTGCCCTTATATCCACCAAAAGAACTTTTCTGAGCTGCTGGATTGTATTCAGGTGTTTCCCCAAATTCCTCCGGAACGGCCGCTTTTGTCACTTCTTTTTCTAACAGATCTTCGATTGTCTTAAACTTACGTTGTTCAGATTCCGTAATGAACGTATAGGCCGTTCCTTTCGTTTGTGCACGTGCCGTACGACCGATGCGGTGAATATAATCCTCGCCGTCGTTAGGTACGTCGTAATTAATCACTAATTCGATTTCGTCGATGTCAATACCGCGGCTTAGAATGTCCGTGGCTACTAAAATCTTCGTCTTCTTATTTCTAAAATCTTGCAAAACCTGTTCGCGAACCTCTTGCTCTAAATCCGAGTGTATTTCCTCTACAGAGAATCGTGCGCGTTTTAAATCAGCCGTCAGGGATTTGACATTTTGCTTTTTAGAACAGAAAACAATCACGCGGGTATAGTCTTGCAACTTTAATAAGTGCTTTACTAACGGACTCTTTTGTTTTTCATATACCACGAACGCCTCTTGAACGATTTGCTCTGGGGGTTTCGAAACGGCGATGTTGATTTCGACCGGATTTTGTAACAGTTTTTGTGCTAGCGTCCGCATCTTAGGCGCAAAGGTCGCAGAGAATAAAAGGTTCTGGCGTTTCTCCGGCAGGAATGAGATGATCTTCATCAAATCATCCGAGAATCCCATATCTAGCATGCGATCCGCTTCATCGAGCACTAAATAACTACAGTGTTTTAAATTCACATAACCCATATTCAAGTGGGCAATCATGCGACCTGGTGTGCAAACCACGATATCCACACCGCTGGTCAAAGCTGTCTTCTCCGTCGTGAAGGAATTTCCATCCCCTCCGCCATAAATGGCAATTGAGCTAACATTCGTGAAATAGCCCAAGCCTTCCATGTTTCCAGCGATTTGAATGGCCAGTTCACGGGTAGGTACGATAATCAGGGCATTGATGTGATCCTCGGGATGAGGTTCGGTAATTAATTTGTGGATGATGGGCAAAAGAAAGGCGGCTGTTTTACCGGTTCCTGTTTGCGCTGAGGCTAAAATGTCGCGGCCTGCTAATATGGGTTGGATAACTTGGGATTGTACCGGTGTTGCGGTCTTGTATCCCATGGAACTGATACCGTCTAAAATTTGTGGGCTAAGCCCGAGTTCTTCAAATGTCAAAGTATGTGTGTTTATTTTACCTTCTGATAGGTGGACAATCAATGCTTCGATCAAGGTGGAAGATTAATTGAAATTGAGTTACAAAATAGTGATCGACTAAATTAGTCGCGTATTCTGAGGGAATTAAAAGTTTGGTTGTTAACTCCGTTTGAGCGGGTTGATTTTTAGGAGCTGAAAACAAATTTCCCAGTTGCGTTCGTAAACTAGCCTCAAATCCGAAATCCATAAAATCATTCAATCGATATCTAAAACCAACACCTACGGGAATAGAAAATCCAATGGAGGGGATTGTTTCGTTGAAATTACGGATAGGGTTAGTTGGGTAATCAGTCGCAATGATGTCTGAATAGTTTCTCCAAGAAGCCCCGGGAATACCCGCTCCTCCAAGTGAATCTAATTGATAAAGCTCCGGATTAGTAGAAACTAAGGCTATTCCAGCAGACAAATAGGGAGAGAAGCGATTACGCTTCATATAACTTTGTTGATTACCGTTTAACTCTAATAAACCCGATAACCCAAACTCCACAATATCATTTCTAAACCGGAAACGTAAATCGGGTGTGGTCGGTAATAGCGCTGAATTATCAAAAGTATAATCATTACCAGCCAGGCGGATATAATTCAAATTTCCTTTAATGCTGAAGTTCTTGCTGACGTGACGGGTTAAATGAGTACCTACATTAAATCGAGATTGATCATTTACTAAACGATTAAACATCGTTAATTCGTCGTTTAAGCTGTAGTAATGGGAACTGCCTACTCCAAAGCCAATAGATGTATGCGGATTAAAAGTCGACCTTTTGAAACCGGTTCCTCCTTTTTTACCAATTTTCCAAAATTGAGCTTGCGTAGCTGAACAGAAAGTCAACAAAAACAGAAGGAGTAAAGAACTAGTACGAAGCATAGGATGCAGCATTTTAAAAACAAATATAGGTATAAATCAATAAACGCTGAGAACTTGGATTTATTTTGCTGAGCTAATTTGGAATATTTCTAACTTGCTTCTCTCCGGAAGCTTCGGTAATTTTAGGTATAATTCTGTAACCATGAAAAAAATCATCCTCTTTTTAGCTGCGGCTGTATTTGCCGCTTGTAGCTCAAATCCTGAAGTGAGTGCACCCACCGAGAATTTAAACGAAGTCTTAGCCTGTACGGATGCGAAAGGCTTAATTGCAAAATATGGGGAGAAATCTGTGATATTGGATACCTCCATCATTTCGGGCGATGACACGTTAAAAGGCGCGATTATTTTCCCTGGTACAGCGAAACAAGCCAGTGTGTTTTTCCATGAAGGTAAGATATCAGATGTGAGTATTCAAGGTGATAATTCTGCTTGGAAAACAAGTTCAGGCCTTTATTTAGGATTAACACTTCAAGAAGTAGAGAAGATTAATACAAAGAATTTCACGATCTCCGGTTTTGGCTGGGCACACGGTGGTTCTGTCGTTTCCTGGGAAGGGGGCAAATTAGCGGGTGATAGCACGTTAACGCACCAAGTTTCCTTCCGTAATAAGCGTCAAAATATTTCCGTAGAAGAATTCAATAAAGTGTCAGGAGAGGCAGAGTTTGATGTGCGTCATCCTTCGATTCAACAAATGAACCCAACGCTAGAACAAATCACGATTTTGAAACCTTATATCCCATCGAAAGAAGAGGGTAAAGGGATAGCAAAGAAAATTGAATCCAGCCAAATACCTGTTCGCTAGGTTAATTTAGGGTTGTTCTTGTGACGGTCTGCATCGCGTACCGTCTTCTTTAAGAGGTTCTGTTTCAGAGCCTCTTCTAGGTTAATGCCCGTTTGGTTCGCTAGACAAATCAATACAAACAAGACATCCGCCATTTCATCCCCAAGGTCCTTATTTTTATCCGACTCTTTCTCTGATTGTTCGCCATACCGACGCGCAATGATGCGTGCGACTTCACCCACTTCCTCTGTCAGCATCGCCATATTAGTCAGCTCACTAAAATAGCGAACACCTACCGTCTTAATCCACTCATCTACTTGTTGTTGGGCTTCAGATATAGTCATCATTAAGGATTTTTAGAGTCGATGATTATGGTCACAGGACCATCATTCGTGAGATTAATTTGCATATCGGCACCGAAAACGCCGGTTTGGATCTTTTTGCCTAGCTTTTCAGATAATGTGCTAATCAGTAGTTCATATAGCGGAATAGCCTGTTCAGGTCTGGCAGATTCTAAAAAACTAGGGCGATTGCCTTTTCTAGTGGCAGCATACAGGGTGAACTGACTTACGAGTAATAGTTCTCCGTTAATCGCCTGTAGATCTACATTCATTTTGCCTTCTTCGTCTGAGAAAACACGTAGTCCTGCGATTTTGCCAGCGAGATAGGCTACATCTTCTGGAGTATCCTCCACATGAATGCCTAAAAGCACCATAAAGCCTTGTTGAATAGAAGCTTGTAATGCTCCGTCAATATGAAGTGTCGCTTGACTGACGCGTTGAATAACCGCTATCATATGCTAGAGAAGCCAGTAAACAATTAAGAAATAAACCCCATAGCCTAAGATGTCATTGGTCGTGGTAATAAAAGGGCCACTAGCTACGGCTGGGTTAATCTTTAATTGATTTAAGACGAGCGGAGTGATTGTCCCCATTAAGCTAGCCAGCATTACCACGGCAAACAAAGAAAGAGAGACTGTCATGGATAACATGATTTGGCCTGAATCCACTAATAAGGAACATCCAAATGCGAAGATGGACGCAATTAAAGCGTTGATTAAAGCAACTAGGAGCACTTTCTGAAGACGTTTCCACAACGTAGTATCTAGACCACTTTTATCTGCTAAAGATTGAACGATTAAAGAGGATGATTGAATTCCTACATTTCCTCCCGTAGAGCCGATCAAGGGAATAAAGGCTGAAATCGCAGGTAAAATGGAGATGGTATCGTCGAATCGATCAATGATTTTAGCCGCTAAAAAACTACCGACCATACCTCCGATTAACCATGGAAGACGGGAACGAACTAATAACCAAACTGAGTCATCTTCCTCTACGTCCTCGGAGATACCGGCCATGACCTGAATATCTTCTTGCGCGGATTCCGTAATGAAATCGACCACGTCATCGATGGTGATTCGGCCTAAAAGTCGACCTTGAATATTGACAACAGGAATGGCTTCTAAATCGTATTTCTGCATTAAATCCGCCACTTCTTCACCAGAGGCATAGGTTTGAACGGATACGATTTCATCATCTTCATAAACATCAGCGATTTTAGAACCTCGCTTAGCTAAAATGATTTTCTTCAGAGAAACAGTACCTAATAATTTGCCATCATCATCTATGACATAGACGGAATATACTTTCTCCACGTCTTCCGCCTGTTTGCGGATTTCCTCCACACACTCGGTAACAGTTTGAGAGATATTAATCTTAATTAATTCTTTCTGCATTAAACCACCCGCACAATCCTCGTCGTAATGCATTAAGTCGATTATGAATCGAGCTTGCTCCCGGTCTTTCAATAAGGCGATTACTTCCTCACGTACTTTTACGGGTTGTTCATTTAAAATATCCACCGCGTCATCTGAATCGATCACGTTGATGTATTGAGCAATTTCTTTCGAAGTAAAGTTCTTTAAGAACTTCTTACGGTCGTCAGAATCGAGCGTAGAAATGATTTCAGCGGCTAGTTTAGTATCAATTAATAACACTAAATACTTCGCTTCCTCTGTCGTTAACTCGATAAGAATGTGCGTGATATCCGCGGGGAATAGTTCATCTAATTTCAAAAGCAATTCCTCATTCGCTTGATTTTCGATCAATAAGCGAATGTCCTCTAAGAACTCTTTGGTTAGTTCAAACGGAAGGTGATTTGGGTTTAATTCTTCCATGTTTTGAGGGATTTTAGATGTAACGGCGCAAATTACTAAAAATAGCTCGATTAAGCGCCTTGGTAGCCATTATCTTTCCATAAAATCGTTAACTCGGTGAACTCAGCTACACCCAATTGTTCCGCGCGTTTAGAGAGCAATGGGTGTTCTGGTAATTGCAAGGCTCTGAGGGCATTACGTAAGGTTTTGCGACGTTGGTTGAACGCCATTTTGACCAAAGACTTAAATTTAGCCGGATCGCAGTCTAGTTTTTTGTCCCAATTCCGTACCAGTCGAATAACACCGGAGTTGACTTTTGGGGGAGGCGTAAATACCTCAGGTCCTAAACTGAAGAGGTATTCAATATCGTAAAAGGCTTGAAGCAATACGCTTAAAATGCCGTAATCTTTATTTCCCGGTTTCGCCGCTAAACGGACAGCCACTTCTTTCTGTAACATGCCCACTACTTCGATGCATTGGTCTTTGTATTCCAAAATTCGGAAGAAGATCTGAGTAGAAATGAAATAAGGGAAATTGCCCACAATCGCGAACTTCTCTTCTCCGAAAATATTTTCAAGGGGATAACGTAAGAAGTCACCATCAATTAAACGAGGGCCGGTAAACTCTAAATAGTTTTTACGTAAGTAGTCCACGGACTCTTTATCGATTTCGATGAGGGAGGTTTCGTATTCTGTTTTTTTGACCAAAAACTGTGTCAATACCCCCATACCCGGACCAATCTCCAATACTTTCGTATAGGCGCCATTCGGTTGCAAGCCATCTACGATGCGCTTAGCGGCATCTAAATCATTTAAAAAATGTTGTCCTAAACTCTTTTTTGCTCTTACTTGCACCGTGTCTTGTGGGTTTAAGGGGTAAAATTAAGCCCTTTTTTGTACATTTAAACAAAATTTGTGATTTAAGGCATGGAGGATAAGCAGGCCCTGATTAGTACATTGGACTCTTTGAAGCTTTTTGGCATCATTATGGCGCTAGATGGCACTATCTCGCATGCGAATGCCTATACACATCAATTACTTGGTTATAAACCAGGGGAATTAAATGGGCAAGACTTCTTTACAACCTTAGTTCCAGACGGAGAAAGTGAAATACGTCGCAATTCATTCGATAAGGCCATTCAGACGGGTGGTTTATTCGAAGAGCGGGAGCGAAATTATAGGACGAAATCGGGCGCCATCAAGTGGGTGGAAGTTGCGTCCACTGTGGTTAGCGATAATTTTCTGAGTATCATAGGGGAGGATGTAAGTGAGAAGAAGAAGGTTTCTGAAGCCTTAACTCGTTCGAATGCCCAATTACAAGACTTAATTAACAATACCACCGACCTGATCCAAATCACCGGGGTGACGGGTCGTTTCCTTTTCGTGAACCGCGCTTGGTTAGAAACCATGGGTTACACGGAGGAAGAGGCGAAGGATTTGAAAATACAGGATGTCCTACATCCCGAGTTTGCGCACCTGACACAAGCCCAATTTGATCAATTAGCCAAGGGAGAAGATATTCCTGAATTTACGGCTGTATTTAGGCGTAAAGATGGTCGCCGTTTGTATGTCTCAGGTTCAGCGACTTGTCGATTCGAACGGGGTACCCCTACGGCTTATCGCTGTATTTTGCATAATTCGACAGCGAAAGTGCGGGCAGAGCGGGCGAATAAATTGTTCTCGTCCATCTCGCAGGTGGCCATTAATTCCTCTAACCTGGATGATTTGTTTGTGAATATTCACAAGCAATTAGGCGAGGTGATTGATGTGAAGAACTTCTTTATCGCGCAATACGATCCAGGAAAGAGCTATATCTATTTCCCCTATTACATAGACGAATACTTCAATTCTCGGGTACATTTTACGAAGCGCCGTTTAGGAAATGGTTTGACGGAATATGCCTTAATGGAGAATAAGCCACTCATCTTGCATGACGATGATATTCATCAACTGGCAGCTGAGAAGAAGATTTACCTGTATGGTGTGGTCCCCAAAGTTATGCTTTGCGTTCCCCTCCGCATCGGTGATCGGGTGACGGGGATTATCGGGGTGAAGTCCTATGAGCGGGCAAACAAATACGAGAACCGAGATTTGGAGTTATTAGACTTTATTTCGGGGCAAGTGGCGATTGCGATTTCGAGAAAGCAGGCGGAAGAGGCTTTGGCAAGAGAAACTGCCCGATTAAATTCCATCTTTGAGAGTTCTTCCCACTTAATGTGGTCAGTGAATAAGCGTTTGCTATTGCAGAGTTTCAACCATGACTATGCGGAGCTACTAGAACAGGAGATAGGGATTAAGCCGCAACTGAATTTCAGTTCAGAGACAATGGGCTTCAAGATGATGGCGCCAGAGGAGCGGAAAGTGATGGAAGAACGCTATAAATTGGCTTTTCGAGGGAATAAGCAACACTTTGAGTTGTGTTTACAGAAGAAAGATGGAACAGATCGCTGGTTAGAGATCTACTTGAACCCTATTTTGACGCAGGACACCATCTCGGAGGTATCTGGTATCGCTAGGGACATTACGGAATTAAAGAAGTACCAAAGCGAACTAGTGGAAGCCCGTGAGCAAGCGGAGCATTCGTTGAAGGTAAAGGAGCAGTTTTTAGCGAACATGTCACATGAGATTCGTACACCGATGAACGGAGTGATTGGGATGGTCGATCTATTGTGCGATACGCCGCTAGATGAGGATCAGCGCGATTATTTACAGACGATTCGGAAGTCTTCGGAAACGCTATTACATATTCTGAATGATATTTTGGATTTGGCCAAAATCGAAGCAGGCAAAATGGTCCTTCATCCGACCGATATTTTGCTAGAAGAGGTATTTGATCGTCTAATGGCCTTATTTACGCCATTAGCACATCAAAAAGGCAATAAGGTTTCTTATAAACTGGACGATAGTGTACCAGCCTTCGTGAAGGCGGATGAGACGCGATTATTGCAGATACTTTCGAATTTAACGTCGAATGCCTTGAAGTTTACCGAGAATGGAGCTGTAGCGATTTCAGTTAAGGCGCTCACGGTTTCAGCAGAGATGACAGAACTCGAGGTTCGTGTAAAAGATACAGGTATCGGTATTAGTCCTGAAAATCTGCAAAAACTATTCAATGCCTTCCAGCAAGTGGATAATTCTACCTCGAAAAATTACGGAGGTACGGGATTAGGCTTAGCTATTTCCCGCGAGTTTTGTAAGATGATGGACGGAGAAATCGGTGTGGAGTCGGAGGAAGGAAAGGGGAGTACGTTTTGGTTTACGATCAAGCTGGCTATCGGGGATTCTTCACTAGCTGCGAAAACGAAGAATATTTCGGATATATCGATTGCAGGTAGTCTGCAGTCAGTTCATGCGCGCATCCTTTTAGTCGATGATAATGCCACGAATCGAAAAGTAGCCAGCCAAATATTAATGAAGGCTGGTTGTGAGGTTGAGATGGCCTCCAGTGGACAGGAAGCTATTTCGGTTCTTCAAAGCGACGCGAATTTTGATTTAGTCCTGATGGATATCCAAATGCCTGAGATGGATGGTATGGAGACTACGCGCCGCCTGAAAGCTTTGGGGCTTGTTCATTTGCCGCCTATCGTGGCTATGACGGCCTATGCGATGAAGGAAGATCGAGAACGATTCCTCGCTGCAGGAATGGATGATTATTTAGCTAAACCGATTAGGGCACAACAATTAATTCAGACGGTTTCTCGTTGGGTGGCTGATGGTCACGGAGTTGTGGAGGAGACTAGAGTCGCAACTGAATTCGTAGTGGACGAGGAGGTTTTAGCTTCGCTTTCCGATGCGGTGGGCGGAGATCCTGCCTTCGTGCAAAGCATGTTAGAGGAGTTTATTGTGGAGGCCAAAGACCAGATTGCTTCGGCTATTTCTTTTCACGCGTCCGGAAGCTGCAAAGGCGTTCAGTCGGAGTTGCATACCTTAAAAGGGAATTCAGGTACCTTAGGTGCGGCTCAAGTGCATTCAATTTGTGAAAAGATCGAGTTGAAGGCCAAAGTATGTGATTTCGAGCATTTCCCTTCTGAGATTGTGGATTTACAAATTGCGTTGAAGAATTTTGAAGACGCGATTAAAGCCAAATTCGCCTAATATGCGCCATTTTGGCGTATTTTTCTTCTTTGCCACGCGTTTTTTAATGTCATTTTTTCCGAATTATTCGATTGGATATTCATTTGCTAAGTAGTGTGAAAACCTAGCCGATATGAATCCAAATAATTACACATCACAAGCTGGATTGGTTATCCAAAACGCGATGGAAATCGCGAGCACGAATGGCCAGCAAGCCATTGAAACGGGGCATCTATTGCAAGCCATCTTGCAAGACGACACCCAAACATCTGCTTTTCTCTTAAAAAAGAATAACGTGTCTGTTCAGCAGATTCAAGAGAAATTACAAACCATTCTTTCTTCTTATCCGAAAGTATCGGGCGCTCAGCCCTATGCGAGCAATGCGTTGCAACAGGTACTAACGAAAGCGGAGGCTTTGAAATCAGAATTTGGTGATTCCTTTGTGAGTGTTGAACTACTTTTTCTCGCTCTCATCGAATCCAAAGATGCCACAGGAGATTTGTTGAAGTCTTTAGGCATTACGAGTGCAAATTTTAAGAAATCCATCATAGAACTTAGAGGAAATAGAAAAGTGAACGATCCACATGCAGAAAGTACTTACCAGTCTTTGGAGAAATACGGTAAGAATTTGAATGAATTAGCGAAGGCCGGGAAAATCGACCCGGTGATTGGACGTGACGAAGAGATTCGCCGGGTCTTACAGATTTTATCCCGTCGTACGAAGAATAACCCCATTCTTTTGGGAGAACCAGGGGTAGGTAAAACCGCCATCGTAGAAGGATTAGCCCAACGTATCGTTTCAGGTGACGTGCCTGAAAACTTGAAATCCAAGATCGTGATGTCGCTCGACATGGGTCTATTGGTCGCTGGAGCAAAGTACAAAGGGGAATTCGAGGAGCGTTTGAAAGCGGTCATCAAAGAGGTAACGGATTCCGACGGAGAAATCGTCTTATTTATCGATGAGATCCACACCTTAATCGGTGCGGGAGGCGGAGGCGAAGGAGCGATGGATGCGGCGAACTTATTGAAACCTGCTTTGGCTCGCGGAGAGCTGCATGCAATCGGAGCTACGACTTTAAAAGAATACCAAAAGTACATCGAGAAAGACAAAGCCCTAGAGCGCCGTTTCCAATCCGTTTTAGTGGAGGAACCTGATGTGGCTGATGCCATTTCGATCCTGCGAGGTATCAAGGATAAATACGAATTACACCACGGGGTGCGTATCCAAGATGACGCGGTTATTGCGGCTGTCGAATTATCGAATCGCTACATTTCGGATCGATTCTTACCCGATAAGGCCATCGATTTGATGGATGAAGCTGCTGCCAAAATGCGCCTGGAGATCGATTCCGTTCCAGAAGAAATCGACGATATTCAGCGCAAAATTATGCAGCTAGAAATCGAGCGCGAGGCCATTCGCCGCGAGAATAATAAGGAAAAGGAAACAATTTTGACCCGCGATTTAGCGGATTTGTCAGAGAAAAGAGATGAGTTGAAGGCCAAATGGCAATCGGAAAAATCTGTTCTCGATGCCGTACGTGCCGAAAAAGAAACCATCGATCGACTCAAGTTAGAAGCCGAACAAGCCGAACGACAAGGCGATTATGGTAAAGTAGCCGAGATTCGGTACGGCCGTTTAGTGGAGTCCGAGCAGAAATTAAAAGATATGCAGGCCCAGCCAGCCGGAGAAAATTCGATGTTGCAAGAAGAAGTGACAGCAGAAAACGTAGCGGAAGTAGTCGCAAAATGGACCGGAATTCCAGTCAGCAGAATGCTACAAACCGAAGTGGAGAAGCTATTGCATTTAGAAGATGAATTGCACAAACGCGTGGCTGGTCAAGACCAAGCTATTGAGATGGTTTCGGATGCCGTTCGCCGTTCGAGAGCTGGTTTACAGGATCCAAAACGTCCCATCGGTTCGTTTATCTTCTTGGGAACTACGGGGGTAGGTAAGACGGAATTAGCCAAAACTTTGGCCTCCTACCTATTCAACGACGAAAACGCCATGGTTCGCATCGATATGTCCGAATACCAAGAACGCCATGCAGTAAGTCGCTTAGTAGGAGCGCCTCCGGGATACGTGGGCTACGATGAGGGCGGACAATTAACGGAAGCCGTGCGCCGTAAACCTTATTCGGTCGTGTTATTAGACGAGATCGAAAAGGCGCATCCGGATGTTTGGAACATCTTATTGCAGGTGTTAGACGAAGGTCGCTTAACGGATAATAAAGGTCGCACCGCGAACTTCAAGAACACGATCATTATCATGACCTCTAACATCGGAAGCCACTTAATTCAAGAGAAAATGGCGCAGATGGAAGGCTGGAACAATGCGTTGATCCTAGAAGAAACCAAAGAAGAGGTGATGACTTTACTGAAACAAGTCGTGCGTCCTGAATTCTTAAACCGCGTAGATGAAGTGGTTTTATTCGAACCATTAACCTTAGAACATGCGCGCAAAATTTTAGCGATTCAGTTCAAAGAGGTGCAGAAGCGTTTAGCTGACCAACACATCACTTTGGAAGCAACGGAAGATGCTTTGAATAAATTAGCGGCTGATGGTTATGACCCGAATTACGGTGGTCGTCCCATGAAGCGTGTGCTTCAGAAAGCTGTGCTGAACGAATTGTCTAAAGCCATTTTATCAGGCAAAATCGTGAAAGATTCGGCGGTGATGATGGAGTTAGGTGCGGATGGGGAGTTGACTTTTGAAAACGTGATTGTCGAAGTTTAAAGCATAAAGCACAAAGAATAAAGTATAGAGAATAGATCGCCTATGGCGATAGATTCAGAAATAAATATTTCATAAATGTAAAAAAGGGCTCGAATTTCGAGCCCTTTTTATTCCGCCTTTATTATTTATTCTTTGTGCTTTATAATCTATTCTGAAGGCATACCATCCTCACAAACCGATAAATAGCCTGCGTTCCCACACTCGTGCTGCGAGAATCCGTTGTAGCTGGGAAAGGACCTCCGTGGACCATAGCTCCAGAAACTTCTACGCCGGTAGGGAAGCCGTTGAAAAGCAAGCGACCTACTTTTTGTAAAAGAGCATCGACCAGTTCCTCTGAAATTTCCGCCTTAGTTCCGTGAATAGTCCCAGTTAACTGACCGTCGATTGATTCGATGAAGGAGATCATTTCTGTCTCATCTTCCACTAAAATGGCCACTGTGCAAGGGCCGAAAACTTCCTCTAAAACTACTCGATTAATAGTCGCAGATTCAGCCACAAATAGGGCAGGGGAAGGCAAATCTCGTGAAGTTAATTTTTTCGAATGTTGGGCCAGATTTAAAACGCCTGTTGCGTAGGCATCTGCAATTCCTGGAGTTAAAAACGTGCCTAAAGGCAATTTATCTAATTCTTCAGCCAATAAATCTAAGAAAAAGGCATCCTTTTTCTGAAGTATCAGTAAGCCTGGATTCGTGCAAAATTGTCCTACACCCATGCAAACAGACCCAGCTAAACCGGCAGCAAGTGCTGTAGGGTTTTCGGCGATTTTATTGGATAATAGTACCACGGGATTCACGCTTCCCATTTCCGCGTAGACTGGAATAGGATGTGGTCTGCGCACCGCAAGGTCATACAAGGCTTTTCCTCCACGATATGAACCGGTAAATCCTACCGCTTGAATGTCTGGGTGTTGCACTAAATGGGATCCCACCTCGTTTGAAGCACCGTGGATTAAACTAAATACGCCTGCAGGTAAACCGTAAGAAGCGACCGCTTTAGATATAGCGCCACCCACAAGATCCCCTGTTTTAGGGTGAGCCGGATGGGCTTTGAAAATAACAGGACAGCCTGCTGCAAGCGCAGAAATGGTATCGCCACCGGCCACAGAAAAGGCAAGCGGGAAGTTGCTTGCACCAAAAACAGCGACAGGGCCTAATGGAATTTGGGTTTGAAATAAATCTGGTTTAGGAAGCGGAGCGCGGTCTGGCTGAGCTGGATCGTGGATTTCTTTTTTCCAGGAAGGGTTGGAGATGAAATCGGCAAAAGCTTGAATTTGACCTGTGGTACGACCTCTTTCACCTGTGATGCGAGCTTCCGGGAGATGTGATTCCGCACACGCTGTTTGGATTAATTCATCACCAATTGCAAGAATTTCACGCGAAATGGCTTGAAGAAATTCAGCGCGTTTCGCATCTGAAATACGACGGTAAAGGGGAAATGCGGCTTTGGCAGCGGCTATTGCTGAGTCGATTTCAGCAATCGAAGCGTCTTTATAGTTCATTAGGCAACGGTTTGAATAAGGGTTCCAATAGGTTCAATCGTAATGTGGATGCTGTCCCCAGATTGTAAAGTGAAAGGAGGATCAGGAACGATGCAAGTTCCGGTCATTAAATAAACGCCGGTTGGGAAAGACATTTCGCGGGTTAAATAATCCACTAATTCGGCGTGGGAGCGCTTCATTTGAGAGATTTCCGTATCTCCATGGAATACGCTTTCTCCGTTTCGGAAGATTTCCATAGAGATTACCGTGCTAGGTGCTAAGGGTTTTTCCGTCACCAAAAGGCAGGGGCCGAGGCCGGCAGCGGCATCGTATACTTTGGCCTGAGGCAAATACAAGGGATTTTCGCCCTCGATATCCCGGGAGCTCATATCGTTACCGATGCTGTAGCCGGCTAATTCGCCATGTTTATTAACGAATAAGGTCAATTCAGGTTCTGGCACATTCCACATCGAATCCTTCCGAATACGCACCTTACCACCTGGACCTACTGAACGCAAGCGGTTTCCTTTATAGAAGATTTCAGGGCGAACGGCATCGTAGACTTTGTCGTAAAAAGTATCGCCGCCTGATTCTTTGGATTCCTCCATTCGGGCTACTTTGCTGCGCAAATAGGTCACGCCAGCTGCCCAAATTTCCTGTGAATCGATAGGGCAAAGTGGATTCTCGATTTTGGCCTCTTGAAAATGCAGAGACGCGCAATTTTGAAATAACTGAGACTGATTAATAAAGTCATCCCATTTGCCAGGAACCGAGCAAATCAGACCATGCTGATTCTGCACTTGAATTCCTGCGGAGGTTAGATAAATTTTATAGGTTTTCATAGGTTGTCTAGAGAGGCATCAATCTCCGCGGCGTGCCAAGATGGATAGGTCAATTCAAAGGTACAAAGGTTATCAATCACTTGATTTACTATTTGGATGGGGTGTTTCTTGCAGATTTTCATCACCTCATTCATCTGCGCATAGCTAAATTCGATGCTACGAACGCTCATGGGCTCTTTTTCATAAATTTCCGCGTTCGCCAGCGCATCGATGGCACCTTCCTTGTAGGCATGAATCAGGCCAGGCACCCCCAGTAAAGTTCCACCGAAATACCGAACCACCGCCACTAAAACATAGTGTACATTATGCGATAAAATCGTATTTAAAATGGGTTTTCCTGCACTTCCTGATGGTTCTCCGTCATCATTCGAGCGAGCTTCCTCTGGCGTAAAACCCAGGCGATAGGCATAACAGATATGTCTGGCCTTAGGATGCGCTTCTTTTAGTGAGGCTAAGTGGCTTTTGATTTCTTCCAAATCTTTCACCGGATATGCCCAGCTGATGAATTTACTTCCTTTATCTTTGTAAAGTCCTTCAGCAGATTTCGCGATGGTGAGATAGGAGTCGGGTATCAATGACATAAGGATAAATTTAAGCTAAGCGATGCATAATAACTATTATTTTCTGCGGATTTTATCGAGCCATTTACGGCAGATATTGATGTATGCGCGCTTAAAACAGTGTTTTTCGCAGGAGAAGGACGAATTAGTTTTAGGTTTTGAACGCCAAAACGGCGAAGATTTCTACATCAAATGTTCTTTGGGTCCCCAGTTCTCTAGCTTACAATTTCCGGAATCTTTCCACCGCGCTGGCCGAAATTCCATCGATCTTTTCTCCGATTTACTCCTGGCCGAAGTCCAGGAAGTGGAGATGTACGAAAATGAACGAGCCTTTGGGATTCATTTCTTGGGCAATTATGTGCTAGTTTTTAAGCTTTTTGGCAACCGAGCTAATCTAATATTATACCTTGATGGAGAATATGATTCTCAGTTCCAAAAGCGCCTAAAGAAGGACGATGAGCTAGTATTGTCGGGCATATCCAGATCAATCGATCAGAGTTTCGAAGCCTTCCAAGCCGCTGATGGCGACTATTTTCCTCTTTTTCCCACTTTAGGAAAAGAAGGGCAAGCCTGGCTGGCAGCTCAAGGTTACGAGCGCTTACATCTCAAAGACCGATGGGCCTTACTTCAAAAGATGCTTGAAATACTTGAGGAGGGTCATTTCTATGTAGTCAAGACGCCTAAAGGAATTGGGTTTACTTTATTCCCCCCTTCAGAGGATTCGCTTTTTGAAACTTCCGATCCCATTGCCGCATTAAACCAGTTTTATGTGCTGCATTATTCGGTTGGGGAGTTCACAAGAGAAAAGACTCAAGTGAAGGATGGCTTAGAACGAAACTTAGCTAAATCCCATTTGTATTTACAAGAGCTCGAGAAGCAGAAGGTGATTCGAGAGACGAATGTGCCATTTGAGGAAATAGGCAATATTTTGATGGCCTATTTGCATCTCATTCCGGAAGGGGAAAGTAAGGTGACTTTGGAGGATTTCTACCGAAATCAACCCATTACGATTAAGCTGAATTCTACTTTGAGCCCAGCCGCGAATGCGGAGAATTACTACCGAAAGGCAAAGAATTTCAGTAAGGAATTGGCGCATTGGGAAGAGAATATTGCGCGCAAGAAGCAAGAAATAGCTGAAATTGTTGAAAAATTAGAAGCCTTAGCCTCTGTAGAAACCCGAAAAGGCTTGAAGCCTTTTTTAGCTCTCGCTACTGATAAAAAATCAGCCGAAGAATTACCCTTTAAGCAGTTTGAGGTAGAAGGATGGGTGATATGGGTGGGTAAGAATGCGAAAAACAATGATTTACTGACGCTCAAATATGCGAAAAAACAGGATATCTGGCTGCACGCTCGTGACGTTTCTGGTTCTCACGTGATTGTGAGAAATCCCCAAAATAAAACGGTTCCCGCCTTTGTCATCGAAAAAGCAGCGAGTTTAGCGGCCTATTTTTCCAAAAGACAAACTGAATCCCTTTGCCCAGTGATTGTTACCTCGAAGAAATACGTTCGTAAAACGAAGGATTTACTCTCTGGGATGGTCATCGTGGATCGGGAGGAGGAAGTTGTTTTGGTGAAACCCGAACTTTGGAATTAGTACATTTCCGATAAAAATCTTAATTTAGGCAATTCAAGACCTTAATTAACTTTAAAACTCTATGCAATCAAACGGTTTACAAACACTTGACTACCTCGTATTTCTCTTTTATTTCGTGGTAGTTGCCGGTTACGGCTATTGGATTTATAACAAGAAAAAATCCGAATTATCTGATTCAAATGACTTCTTTTTAGCGGAAGGTTCTTTAACCTGGTGGGCGATTGGAGCTTCATTAATTGCCTCTAATATCTCTGCAGAGCAGTTTATTGGTATGTCAGGAAATGGTTTTAGACTGGGTCTAGCCATTGCTACGTACGAATGGATGGCAGCTGCAACGCTTTTAATCGTAGCGATTTTCTTCATGCCTATTTATTTGAAGAACAAAATCTTCACGATGCCTCAGTTCTTGTCGCAGCGTTATTCTCCTACCGTTAGTTTAATTATGGCCGTTTTCTGGTTATTATTATACGTAGCGGTGAATTTGACATCGATTTTGTACTTAGGAGCTTTGGCAGTAACCACCATCTCCGGAATCGACTTCACAGTATGTATGATCGGAATGTCCGTTTTCGCGGTAATTATCACCTTAGGCGGTATGAAAGTAATCGGTTTTACAGACGTAATTCAAGTATTCTTCTTAATCCTAGGTGGTTTAGCAACGACGTATTTAGCTTTACAAATGGTGTCTGATCACTTCGGTGGCGAAGGTGTGATGAGCGGTTTGAATCATTTGATGACCAAAGCGCCGGAGCATTTCCACATGATCTTAAACAAAGACAATGCGAATTATCCATCGCTTCCAGGCCTTACGGTATTAATCGGAGGTATGTGGATTATCAACTTGAACTATTGGGGATGCAACCAATACATCACGCAACGTGCCTTAGGAGCAGATCTTCCAACCGCGCGTAACGGTATCTTGTTCGCCGCTTTCTTAAAAATGTTAATGCCTATCATCGTGGTTTTACCAGGTATTGCAGCGTATTTATTACACAAGGATGGCATGTTCCAACAAGAGATGTTGAAAGATGGCGTAATCAACCAAGATAGCGCTTATCCAGTGTTATTGAACTTATTGCCTGCAGGTTTGAAAGGTCTATCTTTTGCGGCTTTAACGGCAGCTGTAGTGGCATCTATGGCTGGTAAAGCGAATTCAATCTCTACCATCTTCACTCTAGATATCTACAAAAAATATATCAATAAGGATGCGAATGAGAAGCAATTAGTGAATATCGGACGTATCGCTGTCGTAGCTGCGATGGTATTAGCCATTGCGATTGCTCCTTTCATGGGTATCGACAAAAAAGGTGGTTTTGAATTCATTCAAGAGTACACTGGTTACGTTTCTCCAGGTATTTTCGCCTTGTTCATTATGGGCTTCTTCTGGAAAAGAACGACTTCAAACGCTGCGTTATTCGCAATGATCGGCGGTTTAGCTTTCTCTATCATTACTAAATACATCCCTGCTTGGACAGGTGTAAACGATTGTATGTTCTACACGGCGTTCTTAGATGGTGATGTGTACATGATTCCATTTATGGACCGTATGGGTTGGGTATTTATCTTCTGCGTGGTTTCTATGGTGATTATTTCACTAGCTGATCCAGAAAGCAAGAACAATCCGAAAGGTCTTGAGATTGATGCCAAAATGTTCAAATTGGAGCCTTCTTTCATCGCTGGAACAGTGATTGTGGTGATGGGGATTGTGGCGTTGTATACTTATTTTTGGTAAAACTTTCAGCTAAGGGTTTTAAAATTTTGCTACGCAAATAATTTTGTGAACGCTAACACAAAATTCTTTCTTAGGACACTTTGACTAAGCCGTGAAACGGCGACTAAGTTGCGAAGCAACGACTTTATAAAAAAAGGGATCGAAATTCGATCCCATTTTTTGTAGCCAGTAGCCAGTAATCAGTGGTCAGTCCGAAGGAAATAAGTCCGAAGTAAAAATCATTTCTGAATGTATCGCCGCAGGCGATTCCATCTTTATGCTTTGTGCTCTATTATTTTTGCTTTAAATCTATACTCTCTACTCTCTAATCTCTACTCTAAAGCGGCGAAGCTCTTTTATAATGCTCCTGAAATAATCGATTCCACCACACTCGGATCTAACAACGTCGACGTATCGCCTAGGTTAGAGGTATCACCTTCCGCCACTTTGCGTAGAATACGGCGCATGATTTTGCCGGAGCGTGTTTTAGGAAGGCCAGTCACGAATTGAATCTTGTCCGGTTTAGCGATAGGTCCAATGACGCGTGTAACGGTTGCTAATATATCTTTGCGGGTTAAATCATCATTAATCGTCGGGTGTTCACAGATGACATAGGCATAAATTCCTTGGCCTTTCACATCATGTGGGTAACCTACAACGGCTGATTCAATGACACCTGTATGCATATTGATGGCATTTTCTACTTCTGCCGTTCCGATGCGGTGTCCAGAAATGTTCATTACGTCATCTACACGACCGGTGATTCGGTAGTAACCATCTTCATCTCGCATACATCCATCACCAGTGAAGTAAAGTCCTGGGTAGGTAGAGAAATAGGTTGATTTGCAACGTTCATGATCACCGTAGGTGGTACGGATAATGGATGGCCATGGGTATTTGATACATAAGTTACCATTTACCCCGTTCCCTGTAATCTCTTTTCCGTTCTCATCTACCAGCATCGGTTGGACGCCAGGTAAGGGTAAAGTCGCGAATGCTGGCTTTAGCGGAGTTATTCCGGCGATAGGGGAAATCATTAATCCACCCGTTTCTGTTTGCCACCAAGTATCGACAATTGGGCAGTTTCCTTGTCCTACTTTATCATTGTACCAGTGCCAAGCTTCTTCGTTCAGGGGCTCACCTACAGATCCTAAAACGCGAAGAGAGCTTAAATCTTTATTGTCGATATGTTCATCTCCAAAACCCATCAATGAACGAATCGCTGTAGGTGCGGTGTAGAAAATATTAACGGAATGTCTTTTGATAATATCCCAAAAACGTCCAGCATCAGGATAAGTCGGGATGCCTTCAAATAGAACGGATTTAGCCCCGTTTAAGAGCGGGCCATAAACCAAATAAGAGTGACCTGTAATCCAGCCAATGTCAGCCGTACAGAAGAAGACTTCACCTGGGTTATATTGGAAAACATTAGCGAAAGTATAGGCTGTGTAAACCATATAGCCTCCGCAAGTATGCACAACGCCTTTGGGCTTTCCGGTTGATCCTGAAGTATATAAAATAAACAAAGGGTCTTCTGCATTCATCGCTTCGACTGGGCAATCTGCTGATGCTTCGTTTTCTTCTTGCTCCCACCATAGATCACGGCCACCGATCATCGATACAGGTGTTTTTGTGCGTGTTTTTACGATTACTTTTTCGACCGATGGACAAGTGACTAAGGCATCATCCACGGTTTCTTTCATGGGAATTGTTTTATTTCCACGAACGGCACCATCGGTAGTGATAACTACTTTGCATTCGGAATCATTAATTCTATCGGCAATAGATTGGGCGGAAAATCCACCGAAAACTACGGAATGTATAGCACCAATGCGAGCACAAGCTAAAACCGCAATGGCTAATTCAGGAATCATCGGCATGTATATACAGACACGGTCGCCCTTGTTAACTCCTTGATTTTTTAACACATTACCGAATTTACATACGCGGGTATGTAATTCGCGGTAGGTTAAGGTGATGGCTTCATCGCCTGGTTCATTTGGTTCGTAAATGATGGCTGCTTGATCTGGAATCGTTTTTAAGTGACGATCTAGGGCATTGGCGGTAATATTCATTTGGCCATCTTCAAACCATTTGACCGAATAATCATCAAAATTCCAGTCTAGTACTTTCGTAAAAGGTTTAATCCAGTCGAATTCGTTCGCTATACCAGCCCAGAATTTTTCTGGCGTCTTTACGCTTTCTTCGTAGGCCTCATGGTATTGTTGAAGGGAGGTAATTCTCATAACAGTATTGATTAGTTTTAGCTTTGTAGGTTTAATTCATGGACTTTTTTCAATAAATCTCTATTGGAAAAAGGTTTTGGTACGTATAAATCGGCTCCTGCCTGGTAGCCACGTTCAATGTCTGAATCAGCAATTTTGGCAGAAATAAAAATGATTTTAGGGAGGTAAGAAGGAGATAGGGCTTTTGCTTGTGAGCAAACGCCATATCCATCAATTTTAGGCATCATGATGTCCAAAATGATCACTTCTGGCAATTCTTTTTCGATTAGTTGGATGGCTTCCTCTCCATCTCGTGCCACATACACTTGATGTCCTTCCTTTCGCATTAGAAAGTCCAAAGACATTAAGATAGCTGGTTCATCGTCTGCAATTAGTATTCTCATAGTAGGCGGTTTTATTCGATAGGTAATTTAATCAAAAATAGGGCTCCTTGTCCTAAAGAACTCTGAACATGTATACTTCCTTGTAGGTGTTCCACAATTTTTTTCGAAATGGATAGCCCTAAACCAGAGCTTTCAATTTTGCGATTAGGGTTATCTACCTGTTTGAATTTTTCAAATATTTGATCATGGAATTTAGGATCAATTCCTATGCCATTGTCTTCAATTTCTACACAAATGTGTGTGGCTGATTCTTTTAAACGAACAGTGATTTTTCCGATTCCTGGTTCCACATTTTTAATGGCATTGGAAATCAGATTGATGACTACTTGAACGAGTTTTTCAAAATCACCGATTACTTTTCGTTGGGTTCTTTTTTGGCCTAGATCAATTAGTAAGCTTACTTGATTTTGTTTAGCAATGGCTATGAAATTTTGGGCCGCTTTTTCAATGACCTCCTCTAAAAGGATGGCTTCTAGTTTGAATTTCTGTTTCCCCGCGTCTAATTTTTCTAAGTCTAATACCTGGTTAACTAATCGGCTTAAACGATCAGATTCTTGAATAATGGTTTCTAGGAATTTTTTACGATCCTCTGGATCAATATCCTCATGGTCCACCATGATCTCAGAAAGAGATCGAATGGAGGTGATAGGGGAGCGAATTTCATGGGTTACCGTCGTTAGGAACTCATTTTTTTGTGCGTCTAATTTGCGCAGATTCAAATTACTCTGTTGCAAATCCCTTGATTTTTGTACTAAATCCACCACTTCAGAAACGCCAATACGCTCTTCTTTTGCAATGGCAGAAATAATGAGGCGAGCGGAAGTGGAACCGACGAACCCTGCTAGCATTTTCTCTGTATTGTTCACCAATCGAGGGTCAGCATAAGTCTCTTGCAAAGAGATTTGATGTAAGGCAGCAAACTGTTTTAAATTAGTTTCTGCTTTCAGCTTACCCATAAATCCAGCTAAAGCGTTTTTCAAATCCTTTAATTTAGCTTTCCCTCTCCACAAAGTCGCATCTTCTAAGCTTTGTGAATATTCAAATACGTTGACAAAAAGGTAAGCTTGATTGGCTTCTTTGGCAGACTGCTTCGTTAAAATAGAGACACTGATGAAGGCGAATGTATTTAGACTTAAAGACCAATAACCCGCATTATTGATGGGGTTAAATCCAGGAATTCGAAAATTATCTACAGAAATCCCAAGGCTTGGTAGTAATAATAAGGCGCAACAGATCGAAAAGCCTACCAGGATGCCAGAAAGAGCACCTAAGCGAGTCCCATTCTTCCAATAAAGACTTATAATGGTAGCGGGTGCAAATTGCGCTACAATCAAAAAAGAGGTCATTCCGATGGACACTAGATTGACGAAATTCTCATTAATTCGGTAATGTGCATAGGCCATCCCCATTATGACCACAATAAATAAACGCCTTAAGTTATGAATGATGGACCCGAGTTTTTCTTGATTTCTTTCGACAAAGGCTTTGCGCTGTAATAGGAGCGGCATAAATAAGTTATTACTGATCATGGAACTGATGGCAATGGTCTCCATAATGACCATGCCTGTCGCAGCGGAGAAGCCCCCGATATAAACAATGACAGCAAGTGTAGTAGATGAAAAGTGTAAGGGTAATCCTAAAACGTATAAATCTGGATTTAATCCGGAGCTATGTAAATAGGTATATCCTGCGTAACCCAAAGGGAGGACAAACAGGTTAATTAACACCATGTAAAGTGGAAAAATCCATGAAGCTTGTTTGAGGTTTTCTTCTTCATTTATTTCAACGACTGCCACATGAAAAACACGGGGTAGAAATAGAAATGACACACTACAAATGACTAATTGGATAAACCAATTACCATATCCTCCTTGATTTTTTAGCGAGATAGGAGCAACAGAAGCTTGATCTACTATGCTCGACCAACCCTCCTGGAAATAATAGGTAAGAATGATTCCTGCCGCCAGGAAGGCAATTAATTTAATGATGGATTCGATGCCAATCGCAAAAATCATGCCTTCGTGTTTTTCCGAAGAATCGAATTTGCGCGGACCTAAGACTAAGATGAATAGAGTTAAGGCAATGAAAAGGAGGAAAGAAGGGTCTTGGTAAAATGTACCCTCTGGTGTACTATGTGTGATTAGGTCGAAACTTTGTGAGATCGCTTTTAATTGCAATCCGATATAGGGTATACCTGCAAAGACGGATATCAGGGTAATGATTTGACCTAAGCGGTTATCTTTTCCAAAACGAGTGGAAATAAAATCGGCAATATTTGTAATGTGGTGAATTTTAGCAATGCGAATCATTTTGCGCACAAATCCCCAAGCTAAAATCATCACTAAAGTGGGTCCTAAATACACGGTTAGGAAACTCATTCCACCTGTACTTACTTGACCCACAGATCCGTAAAATGTCCAGGCGGAGCAATAAATGGCTAGGGATAAAGCATAAATAAGCGGATTATTAATCAGGCTTTTTGAGCGTACTTTTTGCTTTTCAGCCCAGGCAGCTAAAAAGAAAAGTATTCCTAAATACACGACCGATAAAAGGGCTATAATCCAGGTACTCATTTTTTGTTTTTATAATTCAGTATGATGCCCGTTAAAAGAATGACGAACACCCAAACAACCACACAATAAGCATAGAGTAGCGGAACACCTCCTACACTTTTTGAATTGTCAAAAAGGCTGATGATCGGAAAGTTAATCAGTCCTAAAAAGAGGAAAGCCACTAAAACCAGGCGATTATTGCGCATACTAGATAAAACGGCTGCCCTCTATTGCTAGAAGGCAGGCCGTTTTTGTTTGTTGATTATACATTATCAAATTCTCCAGTCAGGGAATAATATCCGAAAACGGACATTCCAATGGAGATCAGCGGAGCTAACACAAAGGTGTAGATGATCGCTGGGACTAAATCATTTCCCCCTTTTTCAAAAAGCGGTACCGCTTGAAAATAGATGAGGTAGATTCCTGCAGATACGCCTAATGCGATCCAAATCAGTCCTAATAGTTTTTTAAGAGCATTCATAATTTTTCTTTTATAGGTTATTAGGCGTGTTTTTTATCGCCTTTGATGTAAATAATACCGATGATAACACAAACAGTCACTAGAGCGATTGGGTAATTTAAACCCTCTAAATAAGGTTTCGCATAGGTAGCTGCTTGTCCTGCTTCTTCCGCTGTTTTGTTTGCATCTTTCGCTGTGGTAACTAAGAAAGTCGCAATCGCTGGCATTAAACCACCGAAGATACCATTTCCAATGTGGTAAGGCAATGACATAGACGTATACCGAATTTTAGTCGGGAATAATTCGACTAAGAACGCCGCGATAGGACCATAGGCCATTGTTACAAAGGAAATAAGTAAGAATACCATACCGATAAGGGTCCATTTGTCAGAATCATTAATCGTGATAGTTTCTTTAACATCCGCTTTAGGGGCCTCAGCGGCCTTATCCGCAAGGATTACTTGTTTGCTTACTTTTTTATACGTTGCACCATCCGTGTAAGCACGTGTTGTGGTGATAGTTACTAAAGAATCAACCGTTGATTTCGCATTTAAAGCACGTGTTTCTTCGATTTTCTCAGAACCAGCAACCACTTCCTTATTGTTTACATTCACTGTTTGGTACATCTTATCAAAAATAGGGCGATAAGCAAAAACAGCAATGGCCATACCCGCTAGCATAATGCCTTTACGGCCGATTTTATCCGATAGAGCTCCAAAGAAAATAAACAAAGGAGTACCCAATAGTAATCCGATCACGAGGATGGTATTCGTTTGGATATCATCCAAGTTACAGATCTTTAACAAAAACGTTTGTGCATAGAACTGACCTGTGTACCAAACTAAGCCTTGACCCATTGTCGCCCCAAACAAGGCAAGCAAGACGAATTTCAAGTTTAATTTATTGCCAAAAGATTCTTTTAACGGATTCGTTGAAGTCGTCCCCTCTTTTTTAGCTTTCTCAAACATAGGTGACTCCTCCATATTACGGCGAATTAAGAAAGACAATCCTACCATAACGATGGAAAGTAAGAAAGGAATTCTCCAGCCATACTCATCAAAAGCTTCTTTGCTCATCGATGAACGAGTTAACATGATAACACCAAGTGAGATGACAAGTCCTACTGTCGCTGTTGTTTGGATCCATGATGTGAAGAATCCACGACGCTCGGCTGGACTATGTTCAGCCACATAGGTGGCTGCACCCCCATACTCACCACCTAAGGCTAAACCTTGTAATAAACGAAGTGTCAAAACTAAAAATGGCGCCCATCCACCAATGGTAGCATAGGATGGTACTAAACCAATCGCGAAAGTCGCGCCACCCATTAACATAAGCGTAACCATAAACGTGTACTTACGTCCGATTAAGTCGCCTAAACGACCAAATACTAAGGCTCCGAAGGGACGAACAACGAAACCAGCCGCGAAGGTGGCCAAGGTATTTAAGAAGGCAGCGGTCGGATTATCCGTTGGGAAAAACTTGGTGGATAATACCGTCGCTAAGCTACCGAAGATGTAAAAGTCGTACCACTCGATGAGTGTCCCGACAGATGAGGCACTAATAATGTAGGCCAGGCTTTGTTTTTTTTGTGACATAGTTTTTAAGTTAAGAATGGATAGATTTTATAGGTAGTTGGCAAATTGTATGATAAATTCTCCTTTGTAATCGCTGATATTATCCTTGGTAGAATAAATCGGTCTTGAAGAGTATTGTAGGGTAATTTTAGAGTTGTGGCCATCGATGTAAAAATTAGATCCGATATCGAAATAACTACCTGCCGCAGGTAAAGCAGCTAATTGTTTCATCGTGTAAGCTACAAATGGTTGTACTCTTAATTTAGGTGCATCTGAGTTTTTAGGTAATAATAAACCTGCCTGCGTATACCAGATCGATCCAGTACCTACCAATGGGCGCGCATTTCCTGCGCCAGCCAGGGCTTTAGTACCCGTGAAGCTAGGGTCTGCTGCTCCAGGATTCATAATTCCGGTATTACGAAGGTAATTAGGGCCAAAGTCATTCGAGTACAGCACTGTATAGGCTGTTATCGCCATGTTTTTCTTTTTATCCCCAATCGGCATATCCAAGAAAGCATCGACGGCTAAGGAATTGATAGCATGTTTTGATTTTACTCCATTCAAAGAACTCATTGTTCCATCTGGTTGGTTATAAAATCCAGCTCCAATATTAAACACGCGTTTCGTGCCTACATAGGTACCAACGGTGTAAGGTAATAAATTCGATTCTTGATCCAGGAATTGGTACATCGCATAGCCACCAGTTGATAGTTTTGAATCCCCATTATTGTCTACAGCGATCGCTTCTGTAGTACCATTAACCGGTGCGATGGAGGTTGCAAAAGGCTTGTTAATATTAACGCGGTAATCTAATTTACCCCATTTTCCTTTTGCATAAATTCCATATAAACGGGCAAATTGATCTGAATTCTCAATTAATGGCCAGTTAAATACGGGAGCGTCTACTGCTAAGAAGTTCAAAGTACTTGCGGAAGTCATTCGGGAGATGCCATTGAAGTAATGTAAACCCGCCCCAAAAGACATACTAAACTTCTTGTCCTTTGCTGGAAGAATAAGCGCATATTCGCTATAAGCGTCGTGGAAGAACATTTGTGGTTTTTTGCCAGCTCCATAACCTCCTGTGCCTGAGCTTCCTGAACCTCCTCCTTGGATAAAGGATTGATTATTTACCCCAAAATGAAGAACCACCATATAACGGGGAGATAGTTGTGAGTATCCTAGCATACGGATTCGGCGAGCCCCTATATCAATCGTATTGCTTGATGGCGTGCCGTTAACGCTAGTTCCTGGATTGTTGTCAATGGATCTAGCCCAGATTTGATTCCAAAGGATGAAGCGCATATACTTCGAGCCTTTGTCGTTAAAGTTAATTTTCATCCCTGAGCCATAATCGAGAGAGCCTTGTCCTTTCATGCCCAAAGCTGTTAAAAGTAGTGCAAACAGAATAACAGAAGGTTTTTTCATCTAATATAAGTTTTTAAGGTTTTATTTGCATTTTTTGGTTGAGCAAATATTCGCTTAAAATCTTCTGTTCTCTAATTTTGCTATAGGCTTGCTAATTTTATATAGATTTTATTCTTGTCCATTGAATAACCATAAATTTATCCCCTAATTCCGTGATAATCATCCCTTTGTTACTGAGGTTTCCGGGGACGATGACGAACTCCGAGAGCTCTTTGTGGTTGAGTATGCGGTAGGTAGGCGTATAGAACTCCTGTTTTGGTATTTTGATCCGGTATTTTTTAACCCAGTTCATCACAGAAACGTGGCTAATGCCTAATAATCGCTCAATTTCTCGGTAGCTAACACCTTCAATATAAAGTTGTAAAGCTTTAATCACGTAATAGCTATCGATACTTTTACCCATTTTGGCGACCGTAAAGTTGTAGCCACAGGATTTACACTTAAATCGTTGTTTTTCGTTAATGATGCCGTTTTTTGCGATTTCATACGACGAACATTGAGGACAAGGGGTGGAGTTTGCCATAGGTACCTATATTATTTTAGCAAAGCTATAGAAATTTACCAAAAATGGTAATTTTGTGAGAATATATTTAATTTTGTTTATTCAAACTGCTGAAAAAATGAAACAATTCAACGAAACACAACGCTTTACCCAATGGTGGTTATGGCTGATCTTGATAGGAGTTTGGTCTTCCATGGTGTATTCCATTATAACTGCACCACTACAAACTGATGCGGCTGCATACGTATCTTTTGGCATAGGTATTTTGTTGCCTTTGCTGTTTTGGCAAATGAAATTAACCACCCGTATTGCGCAGGATGGCATTTATGTGCGTTTCTTCCCGTTTCATTTTAAGGAGAAGTTTTTCGCTTGGGAATCCATATCAGCTAGCTATGTCAGAACCTACAGTCCATTGATGGAATATGGTGGCTGGGGGATTAAATACAGTTTTAAGGGAAATGGTCTCGTATATAATACCGCCGGAAATGTAGGTCTCCAATTGAATTTTAAAGAGGGAGATCCTGTCTTAATTGGTACTCAGAAAGGGGAGGAGATTAAGGCCGTATTAGCCGAATTAGGACGTTTAACCGAATCTGTGAAATAAAAGGCGTACCTTTGCGCTGCATTATGAGGATGTTTGTTATTATTTCATTGCTCATAACACATCTTTATACATTTTTATGTCATTCGAATCATTGCACCTCATTGAGCCCATTTTAAAGGCGCTCAAAGAAGAGGGTTATAGTAATCCTACCCCCATTCAAGCTCAATCTATCCCAATTGTCCTTCGTGGAACGGATTTATTAGGTTGTGCCCAAACAGGAACAGGTAAAACCGCAGCGTTTACCTTGCCCATCATTCAGCTGTTAGAAGAGAACAAAAGCTTTTCAAAAAATAAGAAAGTTCGTGCCCTAATTGTTACTCCTACTAGGGAGTTAGCGATTCAGATTGGGGAGAGTTTCCGCGCCTATGCGCGTCATACGGATTTGAAATATGCCGTTATTTTTGGTGGCGTAGGCCAAAGTCCTCAAGTTTCAGCCATCCGCAGCGGTGCTGATGTGGTGATTGCGACTCCGGGTCGTCTTTTGGACTTAATGAACCAACGTCTTTTATCTATCGCAGACGTAGAATACTTCGTTTTAGACGAGGCGGACCGCATGCTTGATATGGGTTTCATTCACGATGTGAAGAAATTATTAGCGGCTTTGCCACACAGGCGTCAATCGCTATTTTTCTCAGCGACGATGCCCCCAGAAATCGTGAAATTAGCGGGTAGCATTTTAAGAAACCCCGCATCTGTTTCTGTAACACCCGTTTCTTCTACTGTTGAAATAATCAATCAATCGGTCTATTTCGTCGATAAAGGAAACAAAAATGACCTTTTGCTCGATATCTTACAAGACACGTCCATTAAAACAGCCTTAGTCTTTACGCGGACGAAACACGGCGCTGATAAGGTGGTGAAAATGTTATTGAAGGCAAGCATAAAGGCGGAAGCCATTCACGGGAATAAGTCCCAAAACGCCCGCCAAACAGCTTTGAAAAACTTCAAAGCCCAAACAACACGTGTCCTTGTCGCTACCGACATCGCCGCTCGTGGTATTGATATTGACGAATTAGAATACGTTGTCAACTTCGAACTATCAAATATTGCTGAAACCTATGTACACAGAATCGGTCGTACAGGCCGTGCAGGGGCAAAAGGAGCAGCTATTTCCTTCTGTGATATTGAAGAGAAAGCGTATTTGAAGGACATTGAGAAATTAATTGGAAAGAAGATTCCAGTCGTGGAAGCACATAAATACCCGATGAAGGTTTTACACGTGGAGAAAGCGGCGAAAAAACCTCAAGGTCAATCACGCCATGGCGGTGGCTCTCGTCCAGGTGCTCCAGCGGCAGCAGCTAAGGACGCGAAACCGGCTCGTTCTTTCGATAAGGCAAGTTCTGGCCGAAAATGGTACGGCAAGAAAAATACGTATTGATAATTGAAGTCTTCCAATAAAATATTGCTCGTCATTGTAGGTCCCACCGCCGTGGGTAAGACTGCACTTTGTGTGGATTTAGCGAAGCACCTACAGACGGACATTATTTCGGCTGATTCCCGTCAATTTTACCGAGAATTGGCCATCGGTACCGCAAAACCTTCTTTAGATGAGCAGGGTGGGGTTAAACACCATTTCATTGATTCACATTCGGTGGAGGATTATTTCTCACCCGGCGATTTTGAGCGGGAGGCGACAGCACTGCTGGAGAATTTGTTTCAAAAACACGATGTGGTCATCGCCACGGGAGGTTCGGGATTGTATATCAAAGCTTTGACGGAAGGATTAGATGAGATGCCTGAGGCTGATCTCGACTTACGTGACTCACTGAATAATCGG
Organism: Aquirufa novilacunae; assembly: GCF_045310505.1. Taxonomy (NCBI): domain Bacteria; kingdom Pseudomonadati; phylum Bacteroidota; class Cytophagia; order Cytophagales; family Flectobacillaceae; genus Aquirufa; species Aquirufa novilacunae. The sequence goes on along the minus strand of NZ_JBEWZG010000001.1, from coordinate 699,252 downwards.
TTGAAGAAGGAAGGACTTTGGGCCCTATTCACTGAATTAAAGTCCCTTGATCCGGAATATGCAGCGAAAGTAGATGCCAAAAATCCACAGCGCGTCATTCGTGCCCTAGAGGTTTGCCTTTCTACCGGGAAACCCTACTCTGAATTTCGCTTAGCCCAAAAGCCTGCTAGACCTTTTCAAGTCATCAAAATCTGTTTAGAGCGTCCTCGCGAAGAATTGTATACGCGCATTGATCTACGTATGGATCAAATGTTAGAGGCTGGTTTGATGGAAGAAGCAAAGGCTTTCGAAGATAAACAGCATTTGTACGCACTGAAAACGCTAGGCTATAAGGAGATCTATGGTTTTCTGCGAGGTGAATACGATGAGGCAGAAATGATTCGCTTGTTAAAACGCAATAACCGGCATTATGCGAAGAAGCAGATGACCTGGTTTAGAAATCAAGATGCGTATACGTACTTACATCCAAGTACGGCATTTGTGGAGATTTTGAAACGATTAGAGGCTTAAATAGGCTTCCAATCCGCCTTCGAGGTGGTCGATGTGTGTGAAGCCTTTGGCCTTCAACAAACGCAAAGCAATCAAACTCTGCGTCCCATTATAACAGATAATCACCCAGTTTTTATCCCTAGAAATTTCATCGATGCGCTCCAAAAGCACATCCAATGGAACGTGAAAACCTCCTAAATTAAAGTCATCCCACTCTCTGGGCGTCCTTATATCTAGGAGGTTTACCTGTGTTAAATCAGCTTTGAATTTAGCCGCGGTCATCTTAGTAACCAGCCGCTTGCCACGCCAACATGCCGCCCAATACATTGCGGACATTTGTGTAGCCTTCAGCTGTTAAATAGTCTTTCGCACGACCTGAACGCGCACCAGAACGGCAATGAATCAAAATCTCCTCATTTTTCAAATGAGCTATCTCATCCAAACGATCTGGCAATTCACCCAAAGGGATCAACGTCGCACCAATATTGAACTCATCGAATTCATATTCTTCGCGTACGTCGAATAAGTTCAATTTTTCGCCTTTATCTAAGCGTTCTTTTAATTCTTCAATTGTAATATCCATCATATTAATTATTTCCGTCACCTACCACCCAAACATCAATCGTATCTCCCGGATGAATACTCGTTCCATCACACGTAGCACATGTTTGTTTGAATACAGTTCCTGCCTCTAAATCGCTATTAGCCTCATAGGTCACTTTGCCTAATTTCAAATTCATTCCCGCTAAGATGATCGACACCTCATCTAAGGGCTTTCCAATCAAATCAGGCAATTCAATCTCCGCATCCGCCGTTCCATTTCCGATATACAAATCGACCTCAGTTCCCTTCGGAATACTACTTCCAGCCGTTATTTTACGTCCCAAAGCCTCCATATCAATTACCTCTTTCAATCGCGGATCATTCACCTGGTGCACAATCCCTTTTTTCAACCCTGCAATCACTAATTGCTGCTCCGCACTACGCACGGAAAGGCCAATTAAATTAGGCATTCGAATCGTAGGAGGGGTTTCTGAATTAATCGTAATGTAGATTTTACGACCGGACTTCACTAACGCATTGGGCAATGGATACTGCGATAAAATGGTCAATGGCGGCTTATCAGACACAAAAGTGCAATCCGATATTTCGTATTCTAGGTTATTCGCATCCACAGCCTCTTCCATCTTATCCATCGACATTCCTTTCAAATTAGGAACTTTTATAGTTTCGCCGTGGTGCGTGCTCCAAGGTAAATAGACGAAAAAGAAACCAAAGAAGAGTACTAAAAACAACGTCACTAAAATCGCTACGTGTAGGTAGAAGTCCTTTTTTGATTTAGTTGAAATGATCGCCATGGAAGTATTAATCTATTGTACCGCAATTTACTAAATCTTATTAAAGCATAAAGCATAAAGCACAAAGAATAAAACCAGTATTGAAGTTGTAGGAACTAAAAATAGCATAAAACATAAAAATGGTGGCTTTCACCTCCATTTTGAATCCAACTTTATTCTTTGTGCTTTATTCTTTTCCTTCAACTCTCCACTCTGATAAACAAAAAAGGGGCTTGCGCCCCCATTTTGAAATTATCATTACTCTATAATCTATACTCTATAATCTATACTCCGGACTAATGACTAGCGACTAGTACTTAAACACCTTATCTCCCGCCATCACTTCTTGCGTTTTCTCATCGAAAGTAACACGTTGTCCCGTGCGGTAAGCTGCATTTGACATAATCGTAGCGATCGAGTGCTGGTAACCAGCTTCGATAGGTGCGTTAGGCGTTTTGCGAGAACGAACACATTCCATCCAGTTTTTCACGTGGTTGAAAGTTAAGATATCTCCACCTGTATCTGCGTCAGTTGCTACTTTAGCTCCTTCGATTTTCATCGTAGGTAGTAAGTTCGCTTGTAAGCCCATTGCTTTTGCTTCGCGCTCACGAAGACCCCCGTTAGGAGAGATCGTGTTGGTGTCTAAGTTTAATTCACCCCCATTTGAGTAGTAAATTTCTTTTGTTCCACCCGCTGAATTCGAGAAGCGAGACGTAAATTGAACTTGGAAACCTTTGTTTCCTTGGCCATAATCAAATACCACAGTCATCGTATCTGCGTTTACGCGACCATCGTTCCATTGGTAGATACCACCGTTTGCCACCACTGAATTAGGGTGAGAAAGGCCTGAGAACCAGTGAACGGTATCGATTTGGTGAGACATCCATTGTCCTGGGATTCCGGATGAATAAGGCCAGAATAAACGGTATTCTAAGTATTTACGTGGATCAAATTTGTCTGCTGGACGGTTCATTAAGAAACGCTTCCAATCGATATCTGATTCTTTCAAAATACTCGTTAATTCTGGGCGTCTCCAGCGACCAGGTTGATTGACATTCCACATTAATTCCACCATTTTGATATCGCCAAATTTACCCGACTTGATAAATTCATCCGCTGCCCAATAGTTCTCGCCTGAACGACGTTGTGAACCGATTTGAACGATTTTACCAGAATCTTTCACCGCCTTTAGAACTGCGCGGTTATCTTCCATCGTTTCAGCTAAAGGCTTCTCTGTATAGGTATCACAACCCGCTTTTACAGCCTCGATGGTATGTAAAGCGTGTTGAAAGTCAGCTGTAGAGATGAAAACAGCATCGATTCCTTTAGCAGAATACAATTCTTCATTGTTTCTGTAGGTCTGGATATTTCCTCCTAATTCTTTTTCTAAAAAGGCCTTACCCTCGTCTCTACGGCGATTCCATAGATCGGAAAGGGCAACCATTTCGAAGTTCATGCCTTTGGCTAATGCCTTAAATGGAGGCACGTGTGAGGCACGGTGACGATCTGAAAAACCGACACAAGCTACGCGAACGCGGTCGTTTGCGCCAAGAATCTTGCTATACGATTTTGGGCTAAATGCTAAAGTACCTAGAGAAGCTAGGGCACCTTTGTGTAAAAATTCTCTTCTTTCCATAGGTTGGTTTAGTTAATTTCTCTGATTTTGATGTTTTTATAGAATACGGAATCCCCGTGCTCTTGGAATAAGATAGGTCCTGAATCTTGTGCCCCAAAACCATCCCAAACTTTATGCTTGCTGTGAGCCACTAATACTTTGAAAATATTGCTCTTACGCTCGTATTCGACTACTTTAAAGCCATTTAGCCAGTGTTGAACGATATTGTTTGGATACACAATAATACGTCCTTGATTCCATTCGCCTATTTTCTTTTGGAAACGACCATCAATTTTATTCGATGGAATGATGTCATATAAACTGGCTAATGTTCTGTTACCTACTGTGCCTAATTTCGCATCTGGGTGCTTAGCATCATCTAACACTTGGTATTCTAAACCAATCGCTGACATACCCGAGTTATAAGACTCGTTCACGAAATATTTCACGCCTGAATTTGCACCTTCTGTTAATTTAAAATCGAAAGTTAATTCGAAGGCAGAGAATTTGTCATTGGTTAAGATGTCACCACCATTTCCAGATTCTTTACCACCTGAGCTGTTCACGTGTAAAGTTCCGTCTTCTACTGTCCACACCGATGGAGGAGCCGTTGTTTTGAAGGCTGAACGGAAACCTGTTAAATCTTTTCCATTAAATAACAAGCGGAATCCTTGCTCTTTTTCTAAAGGAGAGACATGGTTTAATAGGTAGTTGTCTACGACTACGTTTTTGTCCAAAGGACGTGGTTGCATATCTTTTCCCGTTTGAATACGGATGTTTTTCCACATCACTTGCATGCCCGGTTTCATGTCCGCATAAATCGCGTGAACTTGGAAGGCAATGAAGCCTTTAGCGGTCATATCATCCACTAAATACGTCACAGGAATGTCGTTAATCCACGTGCGGATCGTGCTTCCGATAGCTTCAATGCGGTAGTGATTCCAAACATCGCCTAATTTGAAGGCTTTCTTCGCCTCTGGCTTTAGTTCGTTTTGGGATAACCAACCACGTCTCGATTCATCGTATATTCCCCCAGACCATCCACGTGGAGAAGGATCGATTTCAGCTTGATAGCCATGTACGCGGCCATTTTGGTATTCTGGAATCGAAAGGCTTCTGAATTGAACGCCTGAATTCATTTTGTTATCTACTTTTACGTCGAACTCCAGGATGAAATCCCCATATTCCTGTTCGGTAGCCATGAAAGAGTTTGGGGTATTCGCAACGGTAGTTCCCACCATGACGCCATCTTTCACTTCGTAATTTGCTTGTCCATTTAATTGTTTAAAACCCTTGAAGGATTTTCCATCGAACAAGTTAGTCCATTTTTGAGCCCGCGCCTGGAACGATCCAATTGCTAAAAAGAGGCCTAAAAAGGGTAGTATTAGTTTTTTCATAGTTTCATATAAGTTTTATTTACAAGGCTCTTATCTTCGAAATTTACTCATTTATCTTTAAATAATTTAGTTTGTCTAGGGGGTGAAATCAGGGCAGGAAAATAGTCCGAAACGGAAGCCGTATTTATTAAGTATTCTATTATTTTTGTAGATTAATAAATGATTACTATGCAAAAACAGACAAAAGCCATCCGCATACAGGCCGAAAGATCTCAAAATAGAGAGCACTCGGTTCCTTTATATCTGACCTCTAGCTTTACATTCGAAGATGCAGAGCAAGGTCGCGCCATCTTTGCAGATGAAATGGCCGGTAATATCTATTCTCGCTACATGAATCCGAATGTGGATGAATTCGTAGAAAAGATGAATATGCTAGAGAATGCGGAGGATGGAATCGCCTTTTCTACGGGTATGGCTGCTATTTTCGCTTCTATGGCCGGTCTGTTGAAAGCAGGTGATCACGTGGTTGCATCGAATGCGTTGTTTGGATCTTGTATCCAGATTTTAACAAAGATTACGGCTAAATGGGGGATTGAATGTACTTTCGTTCCAGGTGCTGATATCAACGCATGGAAGGCTGCGATTAAACCCAATACGAAGTTTTTATTCTGTGAATCTCCATCGAATCCAGGTTTAGAGCTAATTGATTTACCCGCATTAGCCGCTTTGAAAGAAGGAAAGGATATTATTTTAACAGTTGATAACTGTTTTGCAACGCCTATTTTACAAACGCCATTGGATTTAGGAGCAGATTTAGTCATTCACTCCGCGACGAAATATATTGACGGCCAGGGCCGTGTCTTAGGTGGAGTGATCTGTGGAAAGAAAGTGTATATCGATGAAATTCGCTTCTTTGCGCGCCATACGGGACCTTCTTTATCACCATTTAATGCCTGGGTGCTTTCTAAAAGTTTGGAATTATTAGACTTGAGATTGCAAAAGCATTCAGAAAATGCGATGGCATTAGCAGAAGTTTTGGAAGGCCATAAAGCATTAAATAATGTCAAATACCCTTATTTGAAATCCCATCCTCAATATGAATTAGCGAAACGCCAAATGAAATATGGCGGCGGTATCTTAACGATCGATGTGAAAGGTGGATTTGAAAAAGTGGTGGCTATGAGTAAGTTATTAAAAATAGCCTCGATTTCTCCTAATTTAGGGGATACGCGCACGATTATCACACACCCCGCATCTACCACTCACTCAAAATTACCTGCGGAGGAAAAAGCTTCATTAGGTATCACGGACGGCTTAGTTCGGGTGGCTGTGGGTTTAGAATCGATTGAAGATTTAAAAGCGGATTTCCTACAAGCCCTTAATCAAATTAGCTAATGTGGGTCGCTCTGATCGTTTGTTTGCTTTTATTGACCGTAAACGTTGTGATTGGCGTTTATGTGGAGAGAAAGCTATCTGCTTTTATGCAGGATCGATTAGGGCCTATGGACGTTGGTAAATGGGGTTTATTACAAGTTTTTGCAGATTTATTGAAGTTGATTCAAAAGGAAGATATTGTTCCTGCTGATGCTCAAAAACGACTTTTCTTATTTGCTCCGTGGATTATATTTTTATCTGTTTTTGGGGCATTTTCTGTGATTCCCTTAAGTTCGGGTGCTTTTTTACAAGGAAGCCAAACCGAAATGGGCATTATGCTCTTAATCGGTATTGTTTCCCTAGACAGCCTCGGTATTTTATTAGCTGGATGGACATCCAATAATAAGTATTCTCTTCTAGGCGCCATTCGTTCCGCGGCGCAATTAGTTTCGTATGAGATACCTTTGGGATTAACCATCCTATCTGTTGTATTAATTTCTGGTTCCCTGAATTTACAAGATATCTCTATACAACAGGGGATATTCGCTACGGAAACCCAGTATTTATTTGGATTGAAAAGTATAGGTATTGATGTCACCAAGGCGGGAGGTTTCTTAAGCTGGAATGTGGTTCGGATGCCGCTGTTCTTTCTTCTATTCATCCTTTATTTTATTGCCTCATTAGCTGAAGCCAATAGAGCTCCATTTGATATACCCGAGGCGGAATCTGAATTAGTAGGAGGTTTTCACACGGAATATGCCGGGATGCGTTGGGCTTTATTGTTCTTGTCAGAATACGGAATGATGCTTTTAGTCAGTGTCCTTGGGGTTATTTTATTCTGGGGTTCTTGGTATTCACCGCTCCCTAATATGGGTTCAATAAGATTAGCCGATTGGACGAATGGAGAGCCCGGAACGTTATCTGCAACTATTTTAGGTTTCTTTTGGATCATGCTCAAGTCCTATATTTTAATTGGTCTCCAAATGTGGATTAGATGGACCCTGCCGCGCCTTCGAGTCGATCAATTGATGTATTTGTGCTGGAAAGTGCTGACCCCCTTTGCCCTGATTTTCGTCGCAATTTCTGCGGTGTGGTCGCTACTCATGTAAGGATTCTCCTTTAATTTTTGTTTATTTACAGAATTGCATCTGTTAACCTATATTCTATGATCAAACTCTTACCCAGAGTGTTGTGCCTAGGGCTTTTATTTGTCCTTTCCCATCAAAGCATTGCACAAACGACCTCCCTTCCTTCCATTTTTGGAAAAGTTTTGGATGCCTCTACCGGAGAGCCTTTAAGGGGAGCTGACATATCGGTCGATTTTAAAAAATCGGGTGTCACCACAGATTCACTAGGAAATTACCGCGTTTATTTGCCCTACGGCGAATGGGTGGTCAAGGTGAGTTATGTAGGCTATAATCCGTACCGGACGAAAGTGTATATTAAAGCAAATACGGAGCTGAATGTAGAGCTTAATAATGTCACGAAGCAATTGGAAGAGGTTATTGTTTCCAGTGCTGCGACGAAGCGGGATATTCAAACCCCTTCTTTGGGAGTAACGGTCTTGAGTTTAAAAGGGATTAAGAAGCTGCCTACGATGATGGGCGAGGTCGATGTGATTCGTAGTTTGCAATCGCTTCCAGGTGTTTCCTCTGTGGGAGAAGGGGCGAATGGATTGAATATTCGCGGTTCTAATGTGGACCAAAACCTTATCTACATCGATGATACCCCTATTTTTAACCCAACGCACATGTTTGGTTTATTCTCTGTTTTCGCTTCCGATGCGATACGTGATTTAGAATTATACAAAGGAGGGGTTCCTTCTCGTTTTGGCGGCAGAACAGCCTCTGTATTAGATATCAAGATGATTGAGCCGAACACGGATAAATTCAAAATGCAGGGAGGTATTGGTTTGATTTCAAACCGCGTGATGGCCGAAATTCCATTGATTAAAGAGAAATTATCGGTCTTAGTAGCAGGTCGATTATCGGTGAATGACTTTATGTTCAAATGGTTTGCGCCCGATTATTTGAAAAACTTGAGAGCAAACTTCTCTGATGTGGCCACAAAAATCTATTACCGTCCTAATACGAAGAACACCATTTCCTTGTCTTCTTACCTAAGTCACGATTACTATCGCGTAGATTCGTTGTTTAGCATTGAGAATGTCATTGCGAAGCAAACTTCGTTTAATTATGGACACACCAATTTTTCTGGTCATTGGAATCATTATTTTTCTCCCAAGTTAAATATGATGGTGAGTGGTTCTTATACAGATTATTCGACAAAAACATTTGCACCTGATTCTGTAAATACGATTGATCTGAAGAGCTCCATTTTGTACCGTAATTTGACGGCCAGCTTTGATTACCAGCCTAATGAACGGCACAAAATGAATTTTGGGGCAACTGCTACTCGCTACGATATTAATCCTGGTATTCTAAACGAAGGAGTTGTTTCAAGGGTATCAACTGTCAAATTGCCTTTTGAGCAATCCTACGAGTTAGCTGTTTTCGCAGATGATGAGTGGACCTTAAGTGATAAATTTACACTGCAGGCTGGTTTACGGTATTCGCATTATTACCGCATGGGAGCCGGTACAGAAAATGTATATGCTTCAGGCCAAATGCCGTCCCTGAATACCATTCTTCGGAAGAACACGTATGCGGATGGTGAGGTGATGGCCTCTTATGGCGGATTCGAACCGCGTGTTACGATGAAGTATTCACTCGCGGAGAATACGACGATGAAATTTGGCTATAACCGACAACAACAATTCTTCCAATTATTATCTAATAATACGACTCCATTACCTACTTCTCGCTGGAAAACAGCTGATAATTTCATTAAACCACAGCAAAGTGATTTCCTATCCTTGGGATTATTTAAAACGTTTAATGAAAACGTTTATGAGGCTTCAATTGAATCCTACTACCGAGACGTAAGAAATACACTTGATTTTATTTCAGGAGCTAATTTGCAATTAAACCCGACGATTGAAACGCAATTAATTACAGGTAAAAGCAAGGCGTATGGAATGGAGTTGATGGTCCAAAAAAAGAAAGGGGAGGTGTCTGGTTGGGTTTCCTATACCTATGCGCGTGCCTTCAATCAAATGATCGGGGATTATCCTGAAATTCAATCCATTAATGGAGGGGAATGGTTTGCCACTAATTATGACAAGCCGCACACCTTTAATATGATGTTGAACATTCAACCGACGACTCACCATAGTTTCTCGTTTACCTTTGCTTACAATACAGGACGTCCTTTCTCTTCACCATCTGGTTCATACGAGATTGGAGGTAAAAAATTCCCTGTCTTTGCAGAACGAAATAACGATCGCATTCGAGACTATCACCGATTAGATTTCTCTTGGACGATTAATAACCCGTCGATGAAAAAACAACGTTGGGAGGGAAGCTGGGTATTTACCATTTATAATTTATATGGTCGCCAAAACCCCTATTCTGTATTCTTCAAATCGACTAGAAATGGTCTAAGGGCGTATGAATTAAGTGTATTCGCTTCGCCATTTATCTCGTTGACCTATAATTTCAAATTCTTCTAATATGCCTTTATCTATCAGAAATATACTTTTTTATGTCTTGCTACTTGGTCTAGTGACTTGGGCATGCGTAAATCCAATTCAAGATTTTGTCCAAATAGACTCCACCTCATTTACCACCATCGAAGCAGATATTTCAGATGATGCAGCTTTGAGTAAAGTGCGATTAACGAGTTCATCTAATCGCTTAACTTCTCAATTCTCCTTACCGATTTCGAAAGCCGTCGTCATATTATCGGATCAAAATGGAGTGAAAACAACTTTCACAGAAGGAACACCTACCGGCACCTATTATCCTACAGCTGGATTTAAGGGTGTTGTAGGTTCATCGTATAAATTATCAGTTAAACTACTAACCGGTCAAGCATACGAGAGTTCAGTTGAAACGATGAAAGCTGTCCCTGAAATTGAGAATGTGATTACTCGTTTTGAGACTCTAGAGCAATATTCCAAAGTAGATGTTCGCAGGGCTGGATTTTCAGTTTATTTGGACTTTAAAGACCTACCTACGGAAGGAGATTATTACCTGTGGAATTGGAAGCATTTTGAAAAAATTCGCCTATGTGCCACGTGTACAGACGGTGGACGTTATGATTTCAAGAAATTTGATTGCGTTCAACCTCGTTTCCCGACAGATGCGATTTTAAATTACATGTGTGATGGGAATTGCTGGGATATTTCTACGAATAATGATTTAAATGTGTTCTCAGATGTATTGACCAATGGACAACGTGTGGTAGGTCGACAAGTGGCGCGTATTCCATTTGATAATTGGACTCCTTATTACTTCCGATTAGAGCAGAGATCAATTACACGTAGTGCTTATGATTTTTATCAATCTTTAATCTCTCAAATCCAATCATCAGGGTCCTTGTTTGATGTTCCTGCGGAGACTCGATTTAGTTTAAATATCAAATCACTGACAAACCCAGCAGAAAAGGTAATCGGTATATTCAATGTATTCTCTGTGCGGAAAAAGATATTTATTATCGATCGTTCGAAGAATATTCCGGTAGGGGAATTGCCCATTATTTCAGTAACCCCAGGGGAGACCTATACCTGTCCTCCAGGATCTGTAGGTTGTCAAGAGAAAGTACCTTGTTTCGAATCGAACACTAGAACAAAAATTACTCCAGAAGGTTGGGTATTCTAGTTTTTTAGGCACAAATTTGTGCTTTAATAAAAGCTATGATTGGAGTTTTGTTAGTGAATCTGGGAACCCCAGATGATCCAGGTACACCTAGTGTGCGTAAGTATTTACGTGAGTTCTTAATGGACGGTCGTGTCATCGACATACCCTATCCATTTCGGTATTTGTTAGTGAATGGCATTATAGCACCTTTTAGAGCGCCTCAATCTGCTAAAATCTATAAAGAATTATGGGAAGAACGAGGTTCTCCCTTGAAGTTTTATGGGGAAGACGTTTGTGCATCCTTAGCCGCGAATCTTGGCGATGGTTACATGGTACGTCTAGCGATGCGCTATCAAAGTCCGGATTTAAAGTCAGTGATGGCTGAAATGCAGCAAGCTAATTTGAAGAAATTAATTGTCATTCCTTTCTTCCCTCAATATGCTTCCGCTACGACAGGCTCCGTTTATGAGCGTGTAATGGAAATCATGTCAGACTGGCAAATTATGCCTTCTCTATCCATGGTTAGCTATTTTTATCAGCATCCTATTTTTGCCAAATACTTCGCCGATAAAGCAGCGAATTACCAGAAAGACGTCGACTTTGATTATTATTTATTCTCTTACCACGGTGTTCCAGAACGCCATATTCGCAAAGGAGATATTACCAAAAATACCTGCGTTTTTGGATCCTGCTGTGAAACAATTACCGAAAAAAATCACAATTGCTATCGGGCACAATGCCATGAGACTACCCGTTTAATTGCGAAAGAAATGGGCTTGACACCGGGTACTTTTGGTACAGCGTTCCAAAGTCGCTTAGGCCGTGATCCTTGGTTACAACCTTATACTGATGAGACCATTAAGATGTTGGTTAAAGAAGGCAAAAAGAAGATTTTAGCTTTCTCACCAGCCTTCGTAGCTGATTGTCTAGAAACCACTATCGAAGTAGGCGAGGAGTACAAAGAGCTCTTTGAAGAAGCGGGTGGAGAACATTGGCAATTAGTGGAGAGTTTAAACAACTCTCCAGAATATGTGGCTTTGTTAGAGGACTTAGTTAAGAATTCATAAGATGATTGCCTTACTTTTAACCATTGTTTTTTCTGTCTTGTTATTGGTGAATTTTCGGGCACACGCGAAGTTTGACATCGATACCCGGATCGCCATTTTACTGAACTATCCCGTTTGTTTTTTAACGGGTTATTTCCATCAGATGGATGCAATACCCTTTCATTGGCCTTCTACTGGCTACTCTTTGGGTATTTTAGGCATTGGTATTGGTTTCGTGATTACGTTCTTATTATCTGGTTATTCCACCGTTAAGAATGGCATGGCACCCACTTCTTTAGCTAATAATATCTCCTTGGTCATTCCGGTCATGGTGAATTTATTCATTTGGAAGACCGGAGGGGATTTGACTGTTCCCGTTATTGCTGGTCTTTTGTTATCATTTGCGGCCATTTATTTCTGTAGTCCTTCTGGTGCCGGAACTACCCAAAAGCCCGTAATATGGGCATTGGTAGCCGTTTTCGTAGCTTATGGAATCACCAATACGGCCTTTAATTATTTGAATGCGGCGATCGTGCAGCAAGTAGGAGGAAGTATTTCCTTTACGCTGATGCTTCTATTGGGCTCCATGGCTACTTCTGCCCTTGTTTTAGCCTATTGGACGTTCACGGGTGGTGTTACGTGGTCTTTGCGCTCCGTATTAGCCGCAATACCTTTAGGCTTGCCGAACTTCTTTTCCTTTTATTTCTTATTAAAGGCATTAGATGCGTATCAACAAAACGGGGCAGTAGTTCTAACGATTTATAACCTGGGTGTAATTCTGTTGAGCGCCTTTACGGCTTTGATTTTCTTCAAAGAACAATTAACGAAGAAGCAATGGGTGGGTATTGGATTAGGATGTGCGGGGATAGCTTTAATCATTTTGTAAAGAATAAAGCATAAAGAATAAATTTGGAATAAAAAGAGCGGCAAATGCCGCTCTTTTTATGTTGAGAGGAAAAATCCTTCATAATTCATCGCCGAAGGCGATTCAATCTTTATTCTTTTTGCTTTATTCTTTTTGCTTTAACGTTTTATAATTGCTTTGCAATTATAAAACGTTAGCCGTTTGCTCCTTTATCTTCTCTAGCTCATCCTTCATATTCACCACTAAGCGCTGAATGGTAGAATCATTTGCTTTCGAGCCGATGGTGTTGATTTCGCGGCCAATTTCCTGGGCCATGAAATTCAATTTCTTACCGTTCCCTTCTTCTAGTATTTCGATAAAATAGTCAAGGTGAGTGGCTAGGCGCACTTTTTCTTCTGAGATATCAAATTTTTCGATGTAGTAAACTACTTCTTGTTCGAAGCGGTTTTTGTCGAAGTCTTCTTTTAATCCAAGTTCTAAAAGGGCATTGCGCATCCGTTCGCGGATACCCGGCATTCGGATTTTGTCTTGCTCTAAAACTTGAGCTAAACCAGATTTGATGGAGGCGATGTATTCACGGAATTTATCTTCTACCACTTTGCCTTCGCGGGCACGGAATTCTTTACATTCTTTCACCGCTTCTTGAACGGCTGAAAATACGACTTGCCACAAGGCCTCGATTTCCTCTTCATTCTCCTGTGATTGATCGGACGAATTAAGGCTTGGCATGGACATGGCCTGTAAATACAAGGCGTTTTCGTCGATATTTTGGACCCCTAATTCAGTAGCGAAGCGCTTTAATTCAGCGAAATAAGTCGCTATTTGTGTTTGTGGTAGGATGCTTTGTTCTACATTCTCGTTATTCTTTTGAATATGGAGATTTAGCTCCATTTTACCGCGCTCTAATTGTTGAGTTAGGTAATTCCGAATGTCTATTTCTTTAGCAGAAAAGGACTTAGGAACACGGCAAAATAGATCCGTAAACTTCGAGTTTAGACTTTTAACTTCGACACGGATTTGCAGGTCTTGGATTTCTTTTTGGGATTTTCCAAAGCCCGTCATGGAGTAGATCATAGTATTTCTTTTTTAGCCTTAGCTGCTTGAAAAAAGGCATATGCAATAAATAATAGCATCGCGATGGAAGCGGCTAAGTCGATTTTATTTCCTGTAATCACAGAAACAGGAGCGAATTTAAACTCAATGGTATGTTTACCAGCTGGAATAGCTAGACCACGTAAAACGTAATCCGCTTGCACGTGATTCGCCTCTTTACCATCAATATAGGCTTTCCAGTCTTTGTTTCCTCGGTAGTAGATTTCAGAAAAAATGGCAAAACTAGGGTTCTTTGTGTCTGAGCTGTAGGTTAAATGATTTGGCTTATAAGAGATTAGGTTAATCGTTCCGTCCGTTTTAAAGCTTGCTGCTGGAACGAAAGAAGCATCTTTTTTCTCGACTAATGCCACGTTACGCGGATCAATTTTACCAATTCCATTCAAGGCCTCATCCGCCGTAGGAACCACTTGAACCGAAGAGACAAGCCAAGCATTTCCTAAAGCACCTGGATTCGTTTGAGGAGCTAGTTGTCCCGTAGAATCTGGGCTTAATATGTATTTCGTATTCAGCATATTCAGGATGTTCATTTGTCCTGGATTCGCAGTGAATTGTTTCTCAATCAACTCTTGGTATCGGCGTAATTTTGCCGCGTGATAACCACCTAAAGACTGATGGTAATAGGACGTAGTCGCGTCGCTCATAAAATTGGTTGCGACGTTAACCACACGGTAATGGGTGGAATCTTGTAGGATTTTTTGATCTGCTGGTGTAGGCAAGATTTGCTCATCGAGAGTTGCTTTGGAAACAAAGAAATCTTTGCCAAAATAACGTTTCGCCACCGGCGTCAAGTCAAAAATACCTAGTAGAACTAAGGCAATTAACCAGATGGATTTCTTGACTTTCCCCGTGCTAGCCACCCATAAAATGCCTGCCCCAATCAATACAATAAAGAAACTGCGGAAAGCATCTGATTGGAATAATTCGATGCGATCTAGTTGAATCGAACGCCAGATTTGGTTATTTAGTGCCGTATCTTGAATTAACGCTCCGCCAAAATTAGGTCCTTTAAAGTCAAAAAATAAATCCGGTGCCATTCCGAAGAATAGAGCTAGCCCGCCGCTTAATCCAGCAGCATACAATAATGGTTTTTTGATATCCGACCAGCTCGCTTTTTGCTGAATGAAGCGAATCAAACCTAATATGCCTAAACTAACTAACCCTAATTGAACGAAAGACAACACCATGGTGATGGCTCTGAACTTATTGAATAGGGGGAAGTACTGGAATAAGAGGCCGTTAAAAAAGAAGTATTTGCCCCAAGCGAAAGTGATGAATAAGGCAGTAAAGCCTATGATCCACCATTTTTCGGCAGATTTGATGTAAAATGCTCCGAATAAAAATAAGAAAATGACTAAAGCACCGGCATAGGCTGGGCCTGCCGTATAGCTTTGCTCACCCCAATAAGCAGGACCTTTTTCGACGAATCCTAAGGCTTGTTCTTCTGGGATGCCCGCATTCGTCATTGTTTGATATGTATTCGAAGCGGTACCGCCTAAATCACCACCTGAGGCACCACCCATGAAATTCGGGATTAATAAGGTTCCAGTTTCAGCGATCCCATACGACCAATCGAAGGCGTAGGTTTGGTCTAAACCATCTCCTCGTGATTTATTGGCGCTTAATTCGGAGGCGCCACGCGTCGTTTCTTTGGCATATTCATAATTATTCCAAAGACGCATCGAGTGAGTCCCTAAGGCTAAAACTAATCCTAAACCTAGCAATAATCCGCGCTTTAACCATTCAACCACTGTTTTTTGAACGATGGCTTGAGAAAGGGTATAGATTTTATAGAATCCGATGATGAAAAAAAGGTAATACGTTATCTGTACGTGGTTAGCGTATAATTCAAGGGCCATTCCTAACGTAAACAAGGCGGCTCCTAGCCATTTGCGATTCCCCCAGCCCAGTTTTACACCTGCTAGAACGATAGGAGCATAGGCTAAAGCCAAAACTTTAGAAGTGTGTCCTGCCGGAATGATGACCATGTTATAGGTCGCAAAGGCGTAAAAAACGGCTCCCGCGAAGCCTAAAATAGGGGAGGCTCCCATCGCCCAAAGCAAAATATACATCCCCAACATCTGCAAAACGAGCAAATTAACGGGAGATGGTAAGAGATTGGTGATGAAAGAACCAATTTTGGCAGAAATTGAATACGGATAAGATCCAGAAATCTGATATGTAGGCATTCCGCCAAACATCGAATTAGACCACCAAGCATCCTCGCCGGTCTTTTCTTTAAACTGTATGCTCTCCTGTGCCGCCGCCTGGGCTTGCTGAATATCGTGCTGAATCAATACTTTTCCTTGTAGAACGGGTCCACAATAAATAAAAGCAATCAATAAAAAGCCCAAAAGGACAATCCCATGGGGGGCAAAGGAGCGCAAATTAATTTTCATTTCTTATGAGATCGATACTAATTCAAGTTCAAAAGTTAAATCACGGCCAGCTAATGGGTGATTTGCGTCTAAAGTAACGTGAGAATCGGTTAAATCAGTAATCACTACTTCTACTACATGACCACCATCTTGGTGCATAGATAAAGAAGCGCCTAATTCTAATTCAATGTGCGGAGGAATTTGAGCACGCTCTAAAGTCACCGTATTTTCAGGAGAATGTTCGCCATAAGCTTCAGCAGCCGGGATAACAACGGTTTTTTTCTCACCAATTGCCATGCCTGTTACGCCATCATCAAAACCTTTGATAACCATTCCTGAACCTAATTGGAATTCAAGTGGAGTTCTTCCTACAGAAGAGTCGAAAATAGAACCGTCGGTGTGTTTACCTGTGTAGTGTACGGCAACCTTGTCGCCGGTTTTTGCAATAGACATAATGAATCGTTAAAATTTAAAAATAAGCTACAAATAACACGAATTTTCGCAGGCTTTCAAAGCAAATGAAGCCACCATTTACCATTCACCATTTACCATTCACCATTTCTTATCTCTACTCTATACTCTCTTATCTACAAAGCGAAGCTTTGTACTTCAGCGATAAGGTATCCCCCAGCTCAATCGCCGTCTTGAAATCAAGACAAGCATCGTCCAAAAGACCTAAATGCATTAGATTTATTCCCCGATTATAATAGGTCTCTGCGTAATAGGGGTAGCGAATGATGGATTTAGAGAAGTCTCGAATGGCTCCTTTATCATTGCCTAATTTTGATTTGAAGTAGCCGCGATAGAAGAAATAATCTGCATTCGTAGAATCAAGGCGAATAGCCTTGGTTAAGTCGGAAATAGCCCCTGAATATTGTTCCATGGATCCTCGAGAAAAGGCTCTTGCGAAGTAGATTTCGGGGTTTTTAGGGTCTTTTGTGAGAGCGACAGAGAAATTATAGGTGGCTTGCTCGTATTTTTCTTGTTGGATTTGGCTGAGTCCAGCAGCATATTGTAGCATGCAGGAGCTGCAGAAAACGAGGGAAAACAAAGCGATAATGAGTCGGATCATTTGAATTGGACGATGGTAATTCCCGCACCGCCACGGTCTGCATGTTCGTCAGTAATCGATTTAATTTCTTTGTAGCGTCTTAGTTGTTCACGGATGAGGGTACGCAAGATTCCGTCGCCTTTTCCATGTAATATTTGCACTTCTGGAACGCCTAATAGTAGGCAATCGTTAATGTATTGGTCCAAAATAACGTAAACTTCCTCGCCACGTTTGCCTCTTACATCCAGTTTTAATTGGAATTGTGCCATGCGATCGTTGATGTCGATGCCACGAAGAGGAGCCGTACTTTTTTTCTGTTGTTTAGGCGGAACGATTTTTTGAAGTCGATTTAACTTAATGGTACTTCGAATAGCACCCAGCGAAATCATGGCGTCTTTGCCTTTTAATTCGAGTATTTGTCCCAAAGTAGGTTCATCTCCACTTCCCTTAATCACCACCCAATCTCCTACCGCAATAGGGGAGTTGGCATAAACGATACCAGGTGTTTCAGAAATGACCTTGAGTGGGGCCACTGTTTTTAATTCTTTCTGAACAAATTGTTCTAAATCCGCTCGTAATTCCTTTGTTTTTTCTTTGTCAGCCGCCTTCTCCTTAATCTGGCGAATAGTCTGTTCAATGCGTTGATTGGCCTCTTGAATGATCTTTTTGGCCTCAGCTTTTGCTGCATTTAACATCGCCTTTTGTTCTTCCTGAACATGATTCTTTAATCGCTCGTAATTCTCTTTGATGGATTGAGCCTGCTCGTTTGCGAGGGCTAGGCTGGCATTTTTGCTTTCCCAAATCTGCTTCTCCGTCTCCGTTTCCAGCAATAACTTATCAAAGTCCACTTGCTTTTTGCCTAGTTTTTTTCGGGCATTTTCGATGATGGCTTTAGGCAATCCAATCTTCTGTGCAATTTCAAAGGCAAATGAGCTACCCGGTTTCCCCATATCCAAGATGAATTGGGGTTCCAAGTGCTCGGTATCATAGCGCATGGCGGCGTTGAATAGGCCTTTTTGGCGGTCTGCAAGGCTCTTTAAATTACCAAAGTGGGTATTAATCGCCCCGAAACATCCCTTATCTGCCAGCTTTTCTAAAATGGATTCCGCAATAGCACCACCCAAGGATGGTTCTGTACCTGTTCCGAATTCGTCCACTAGAATCAAACTCTTCTCATTCACATGTTGCAAGAAATGCCGCATATTACTCAAGTGAGAGGAATAGGTACTTAATTCATTTTCTAAATTCTGTTCATCCCCCATATCCAGGAAGATCTGGGAGAAGAATCCCATCGTGCTTCCTTCTGCTAGGGGTACTAAGCAACCGGATTGAAACAAAAATTGAAGTAATCCCACGGTGCTCAACGTCACTGATTTACCACCCGCATTTGGCCCTGAAACCACCATAATGCGTCGTTCGTCTTCTAAACGAATCGACAATGGTTTAATTTTCTTGCCTATTTTCTCGAGTGATTTCTCTAAAAGTGGATGACGCGCATCGGTCCAGTTTACGACTGGATGATCTTGAATAAATGTGGGTTTGATAGCTTTGTGTTCGGCTCCCCAAAGGGCTTTGGCCCGAATAAAATCAATCAATCCTAACCATGAAAAGGCGTGAGCTAAAAAGGGCGTCAAAGGTCGAATGCGATCAGACAGTTTAGACAAAATCTGTATGATTTCTCTTCGTTCAGCGGATTCGAGTGATTTGATCTCATTGTTCATCGCCAATGCGTCAGCAGGCTCTAAAAAGACCGTTTTACCTGTATCTGATTCATCTTGAACGAAACCCTTGATCTTACGTTTATGCTCCGCAGCGAGTGGAATCACCATCCGGCCATTCCGTAAAGTCAAAGAGAAATCCTTGCTCACCCAGCCCTCTTTATAGGCCTGGCTTAAATAGGAATCGAGTTTCTTTCTCAGACCTTGTTCCTCCGCAATTCTTTTACGACGTAAATCGCCCAAGGCAGGGGAGGCGGTCTCCTTTATCTGCCCATTGATGTCAAAAACGCGGTCTAAATCCTGAATGATGGGAATAATCTGACGAAAATCCCCATTGCTTTCCGCGCCTTTGGCTAAAAAATGCTGCGTAATCTTATGTATCTCAGGGTATTCTGTGGCATCGATGGCAGCAAAAAAACGAATGGTTTCATACAAAACCGTCAACGCTCGTTGCCAATCTCTCCATTCATCTGCTGATAAATAATGGCCTTCTAATTGCAAAGGGCTTAAATAGGCACGAAGATCTAGGTAATCTGTTTGTGGAAATTCGCCACCGTGCTCCCCTAAAATGCGGCCCATTTCATCGACTTGTTCCACCCATTGTTTAACTAAAGGGAATCGGTCCGAGAAACGCATTTTATCGGCAAATTCTTGCCCCATCGGACTTAAGCAAATCTGCTTAATTTCCTCTTTGATCTGGTTAAATCCCAGTTTTTCAGCAAGATTTACGGGGTAATTCATAAGTGAAATTGGGCCTTTATTTTTTCGAGTAAAACCTCGTTGATTTTAATGTAACTCTCTGTCGTCCAGCCGGCTACGTGTGGACTAAAAATGGTAGCTGGATAGGCTGCGATTTCAGTGAATAGCTCTTTTTCAACAGAGGACCAGGTGGATAATTTTTCGTTCGGCAAAACGTCTAAGGCAAGTCCTTTAATACGTCCATTACGTAAACCCTCTAACAATGGTTCTAGCGGTGCAATAGGCCCTCTGGAACTATTGATGAACAAAATGGGCTTTTTGAAAGACGCTAAAAACTCCGTTGAAACAAGTCCTTTTGTCTCTGATGTCAAAGGAATATGTAGGCTCAAGATGTCCGCTGCTTCAAAAATTTGCTCCATAGTAGCCGGATAATCAGCAGACGGTGCATATTTATCGTATGCCAAAATTTGTAAACCAAAAGCAGCCAGACGTGTAGCCACCGCTTTTCCCATATTTCCGTATCCGATGATACCGATGGTTTTGCCTTTAATCTCAAATCCCCTGTTTCCTTCTCTTTCCCATAAGCCATGGCGTACTTCAGTATCCGACGTATGTAATTTGTGAGCTAGTGAAAGAATTTGTCCGATAACATGTTCAGCTACGGCGTCTGAATTTCCTTCATTTGCTGAAAAAACCGCGATTCCTCGCGCTAGACAAGCGTCTACGTCTAGTAAATCAAGTCCAGCTCCAGCGCGTGCGATGAAGGATAAGGACGTGTTTTCGAGTAGGTCAGCTGTAATTTTGAATTTACTACGAACGACTAAACCATGGAAAGAGGGTAGAATAGAAGCGAAATCGGCGAGAGATAAATTCGTACGCGTTTCTACCTCGAAGCCTAATTTCGTCAGTCCTTCAGCCATCGAAGGATGAACTTCGTCGACGATCAAAACTCGCATATTACGCATCCATTCGATTTTTTATGAGATCTAAGGCTAGGAAGATGGCTTGTAAAAAGGAGCCCGGGTCAGCTACATTCGTGCCGGCAATATCATAAGCCGTTCCATGATCTGGAGACGTACGAATGACCGGTAGACCTGCTGTGAAGTTTACGCCTGAATCAAAAGCGATGTATTTGAAAGGAATCAATCCTTGATCATGATACATGCCTAAAACGCCATCAAACTCTTTGAATTGCGCTTTTCCGAAGAAGCCATCCGCCGGATAGGGCCCAAAAACCAAGTGGCCCTTCGCTCTAAATTCATCCACCACCGGTTGAATAATTTCTAATTCTTCTTGCCCTAGAAGTCCAGAATCTCCAGCATGTGGATTTAATCCTAACACTGCTAAACGTGGTTTGTCTAGCGAGAAATCTTCTTTCAAACTGGATAAGAAAAGTTGAATTTTAGCGCGCAATAAGTCTGCATTTAGCGCAGCAGGGACCTCTAATAAGGGGATATGGCCTGTGGCAACACCCATACGTAGGTTATCTGAAACGAGCATCATTAAGGAGGTTTTAGCCTCGAAGCGCTCGGTAAAATATTCGGTATGTCCTGGAAATTTGAATTCCTCTGATTGAATGTTGTGTTTGTTGATCGGAGCTGTGATTACAGCTGCAATTAATCCGCGGTCTAGGTCGTTCGAGGCGCGTTCTAGGCAATCAAAAGCCGCTTTTCCAGCTTCTTTCGTTTCTTTTCCTGGTTCGATAAGCGTCGCGGTGTCGTCCCAACAGTTGATGACAAAACTTTCCCCAGACTTCGCTTCTGAGGCATCTTGAATGGATTGAATGTTCCATTCTTTTAACTCGAATTTTGCTCGATAAAAATCTAACACCTTCGATGAGCCGTAAATCACAGGCGTACACCACTTTAGGATCCTTGGACTTGCTAAGGATTTCAAGATTACTTCCGGACCGATTCCGTTGTAATCACCTAATGTAATGCCGATAATGGGTTTCATAAAAGGGGAATTTTTGTTCGACCTGCAAGTTAAGAAAAAACGTTTGAAGGCGGTAGATTTATTTTTCTTGGTAACGAACCCAATAAATATGGTATTTTTTTAAGTTTTACCAAATAAAATGCGCTATTCGATGCAAATTTCACAATATATTTAGCATTTTTGTTAGAATCTCCTACTTTACTGATTATGCCAAAATCATACGTTAAGAAAATATCTAGTTTATTGATCGCTAACCGAGGCGAGATTGCTATTCGAATTATGCGCGCTGCTTCCGAATTAGGCATTCGCACCGTAGCGGTCTATACCTTTGAGGATCGCTATTCGCTTCACCGCTACAAGGCTGACGAAGCCTATCAAATCGGTAAAGACGACGAGCCTCTAAAGCCCTATTTGGATATCGAAGGCTTGATTTCTTTGTGTAAATCGAAGAAAATCGATGCGATTCATCCAGGATATGGTTTCTTATCAGAGAATGTGGTTTTGGCGACTCGTTGCCGTGAAGAGGGGATCGTTTTCGTAGGCCCTTCACCTGAAGCCATGAATGCCTTAGGAGACAAAGTAGCCGCGAAGGTTGCAGCCTTGAAGGCAAATGTGCCAATGATTGAAGACTCGAAGGGAGATTTATCGGATTATTCTTTGGCCTTATCAGAAGCAAAACGAATCAAATTCCCTGTAATGGTGAAAGCGGCTGCGGGTGGAGGTGGACGTGGAATGCGTGTCGTGAGAACGGAAGAGGAATTAGAAAAGGCCTATCAAGAAGCGAAGAATGAGGCGAAAAATGCGTTCGGAGATGAGACCTTATTTATCGAGAAATTCATAGATGATCCGAAGCACATCGAAGTTCAATTATTAGGAGACCAACACGGAAATTTAGTGCATTTGTATGAACGCGATTGCTCAGTACAAAGACGTTTCCAAAAAGTAGTGGAGATTGCTCCCTCTTTTGGTCTAAAAGAAGAAACAAAGCAAAAATTATACGCTTACGCGCTTTCCATCGGTAAAGCAGTAAATTATTATAACGCGGGTACCGTAGAATTTCTAGTGGATAAAGAGGAAAATATTTTCTTTATCGAGGTCAACCCACGTATTCAGGTAGAACATACGATTACAGAAGAGGTGACGGGTATTGACATCGTTCGTACGCAAATCCTCATCGCTCAAAATTATAAATTATCGGATCCAGGTATTTTCATCCAAAACCAAGCGGACATCCCTCTAAAGGGCTTCGCTATCCAATGTCGTATTACGACGGAGGATCCGGCGAATGGATTCAAACCGGATTTTGGTACCATTATCGCTTATAGAAACGCGGCTGGTTTCGGTATTCGATTAGATGAAGGATCTTCGTATCCAGGGGTAAAAATTTCCCCTTACTTCGATTCGATGCTCGTGAAAGTATCGGCTAAAGGCCGCACGCTTCGCGGTGCGTCCGAGCGTTTAAACCGCGCATTAACCGAATTCCGTATCCGTGGTGTAAAAACGAATATTCCGTTTTTACGCAATGTAATCACCCACCCGGTGTTCCAGGAAGGTCATTGCACGGTACCGTTCATTGCGAATCATCCAGAATTATTCAACTTCAAGCCTACTCGTGACCGCTCTACGAAGGCGATTCGTTACCTAGGTGAAGTGATTGTGAATGGGAATCCGGATGTCAAAGTGAAGCCAACGGCTCCATTCCGCACTCCGATTATTCCGTATGTGGATCCTTTGAAAGAATATCCAAAAGGCAATAAGCAATTATTGACCGAGATGGGGCCGGAGAAATTTGCGAAGCACATCCGCGATGCGAAGCAAATCTATTTCACTGATACGACTTTCCGTGATGGGCACCAATCGCTTTTAGCGACGCGTGTGCGTACACAAGACATGTTAGCTGTGGCTGACGGTTTTGCGAAATCTTTCCCTCAATTATTCTCGATGGAGGTTTGGGGAGGAGCGACCTTCGATGTGGCGATGCGATTCTTGCAAGAATCTCCGTGGAAGCGTCTTCAGGAGTTTCGCGAAGCAATGCCGAATATGCTTTTGCAAATGCTTTTCCGCGGGTCGAATGCAGTAGGTTACTCTGCTTATCCAGATAATTTGATCGAGAAATTCGTGGAAAAATCATCTGAAGCGGGTGTGGATGTCTTTCGTATCTTCGATTCCTTAAACTGGATCGATGCGATGAAAGTTTCGATTAAGGCAGTTCGCGAACGTACTCCGGGCATCGCAGAGGCTGCCATTTGCTATACCGGAGATGTCTTTACAAATGAGAAGTATAATCTTCAATACTATGTAGATATGGCACGTCAGCTGGAAGATGTGGGTGCTCACATGTTGTGTATTAAAGACATGGCGGGCCTTTTGCGTCCTTTCCAAGCAGAGAAATTAGTGACTGAATTAAAAAAGGCGGTGGATATTCCTATTCATTTGCATACGCATGATACGGCTTCGGTTCAATCGGCGACTTATTTGAAGGCTATTGAGGCTGGAGTGGATATTGTGGATGGAGCGTTGGGAGCGATGTCAGGATTGACGTCTCAGCCTAACTTGAACTCTTTAGTGGCGATGATGCAAGGTCACAAGAAGGCATCGGACTTGGATTTGGATCTATTAAATGAATATTCGAACTATTGGGAAGCTGTGCGCTCGATGTATTCTCCTTTTGAATCTGAATTAAAGGCGGGAACAGCGGAGGTGTACAATAATGAGATTCCGGGTGGACAATATACGAACCTACGTGGTCAAGCTATTTCGCTAGGTGTAGGTGATAAGTTTGAACAATTAAAGCGTAATTACACGGAGGCGAACACGCTTTTCGGCGATATTGTGAAGGTGACACCATCCTCAAAAGTAGTAGGGGATATGGCCATCTTTATGACGGCGAATTCGTTGACGGCGGAGGATGTGTATGCCAAAGGCGCCACGTTATCCTTCCCTGAATCGGTAAAAGACTTCTTCAAAGGTGGCTTAGGCCAGCCTTATCAAGGTTTCCCTAAACAATTACAAGAGATTGTCCTGAAAGGGGAGCACGCAATCGAAGGTCGTCCAAATGATCATTTAGCACCCATCGATTTCGATGCAGATTTCAAATCATTCACAAAGAAATTCCCTGAGGCAGAAGATGGATTCTTTGATTACTTGTCTTACAAGATGTACCCGAAAGTGTACGAGGATTATTACAAGAATTCTGCCTTATTTGGTGAATTATCTGCACTTCCTACACCAGCGTTCTTCTATGGCTTGAAGCAGGATGAGGAGATTATGATTACGATTGAGCCAGGTAAAACGATCATCGTGAAGTTCTTGTACATGTCTGAGCCAGATGAATCTGGTTTACGCAACGTGACATTTGAATTAAATGGTCAAGCGCGTCGAATCAAAATTTTAGATAAAAACGTTAAAGTGGAGCGTGCGCAACACGCAAAGGCTAAAACGAAGGGAGATATAGGAGCTCCATTGCAAGGTCGTTTATCTCGTATCTTGGTGAAACCGGGGGATGAGGTGAAATTAAACGCTCCATTATATGTGATTGAGGCAATGAAGATGGAGTCCATCGTATCCGCGCCTTTTGAGGGTATTATTGGCAATGTATTATTGACGGAAGGAACAGTAGTAGAGCAGGAGGACTTAGTCTTGACTTTGGAAGAAGCAAAACTCCCTGAACCAGATGTAGAAGAATATTTATTCGTTTACGGAACCTTGCGCCGCGATTGTGGAAACGACTTACACCGCTTAATCGCCCGAAATTCAGACTATATCGGCATGGCGACCTACCAAGGTCAAATGTACCAAGTAGCTGATTACCCGGGGATTATCCCATCCGAGGATGCAAAAGACCAAGTGGTAGGCGAGTTGTATTTACTGTCTAATACCATCAAATTATTGAACGTATTAGATGAGTACGAGGAGTTTAATTCTGACAAACCGGAGTCGAGTTTATTCGTTCGTGAGCACGTAAAAGTGAGCTTGAAGGGCAAAGAAATAGAGACTTACGCTTATTTATACAATAAGAAAATCGACCCTAAAACGCGTATTGCATCGGGTGATTATGTAAAAGGTTAATGAAAAAGATCCTTCTTTTATTGCTCTCAATTTCTGCATTGGCGCAAAGCCCTGTAAAAAAGGCCCATGCTCACAACGATTACGAGCATGAAAGACCTTTTTTTGAGGCATTTGCTTTAGGTTTTGGTTCTATTGAGGCAGATGTGTATGCGGTGAATGGAGATTTGCTGGTAGGGCATGAACGTTCTCAACTAAGCCTGAATCGCAATTTAAAAGATCTATATATCGATCCCATTATTCGCGTTTTAAAGGCAAATAAAGAGGGTAATTTTCATCAACTATTAATTGACTCGAAAACCACTTCAGATTCTACTTTGCCATTAATTATTGCGGCTTTGAAGCCGCATGCCGAGATTCTGATGCGGAAAAACTTTCGTATTGTCATTTCAGGCAATCGCCCAAAACCATCCCAATACATCGAATCCCCTGCTTGGATCACCTTTGATGGGCGTTCGGATGAAACTTTTCCCACGAACAAAGTGGTGTTAGAAAGTGAATCTATGTTCAAGTTTGGCTTTTGGAATGGACAGGGTCCCATCCCGACTAATCTAAAGGAAAAGTTAAAATCTTACGTAGATAAAGTCCATGCAAACGGCCGAAAAGTGCGCTTGTGGGCCACGCCAGATACCTTATTAGGATTTCAAGCGCTACTGGATATCGGGGTGGATTACATCGGTACCGATAAGCTGACCTTATTAGCTGATTATTTGAAATTTAGCGAGAGTAAATAAACTGGTAATGAGGCTTTTAATTAAAAACCTCTACTATGACTTCAAGACGCGAATTTCTAGCCTTAACCCTGGCCACTACACTACCTATTTCTTCTCTTCTCGCTGCCCAAAAATCCTATTATTTAGGTTATTCTTCCATCACATGGAGTGGGCAGGATGAGCAAGCGATTAAAGATATCGCTAGTTTAGGCTTTAAGGGTATTCAATTACGTGCGAACACCTTTTCGAAATATGGAGAAAACCCTGCTGCATTAAAGGCGCTTATTGATCAATCAGGCCTGCAATTATGTATGTTTTCGAGTGGAAATGTGGAGATTGATCCAGCTAAAGTAGACGCTTCTATTGCTCAGCATGTGAAGCATGCGAATTTTGTGAAAGCATTGGGTGGAACATCGATACAACTAACGAATTCTTTGCGTAAAAAAAGTGTGAAGCCGGAGGAGAAAGACTTGATTCGTTTAGCTGAAGTGATGAATGAAATCGGTGCCAAAACGAAGGAAATTGGCATTCAAGCGACCTACCATAATCACATGGATCAGTTTGGTGAAACACCAGAGGAAGTAGAATTATTAGTGAAACATATGGATCCCTCTAAGATTAAATTATTGTTAGATGTTGCCCATTATTTCCAAGGGGGAGGGAATCCAGCAGAGGCGGTTTTGAAATACAAAAAGGTATTGCATTCTCTTCACGTAAAAGATGTGCGCCAAACAGAACCTCGCTATCGTTTCGTGGAATTAGGGCAAGGGAAAGTGAACTTAGAGGAGGTGTTTGCTAATTTGGAAAAGATCAAATTTAAGGGCTTTGCCATCGTTGAATTAGATGCGGTACCAGATGCCGGTAAATCACCTTTTTCGTGTGCAGAAACGAGTAAGGAATTTTTAAAGACTAGAATTCAGTATCCTTTTTCTTAAATTGCAGCCTAATCTAACATCAAATGGCGAGTAAAAAGGATCCGGCAATCGGATTTATCTTCATCACACTTTTAATAGACGTTTTAGGAATAGGCCTGATTATCCCGGTTCTACCTACTTTAATTAAAGGTTTTGTAGGCGGTGATATTTCCGTAGCCTCTCAATATGCGGGTTGGTTAATGGCTTCTTATGCTATTATGCAATTCTTGTTTTCGCCTATATTAGGTGGGCTTTCGGACCAAGTGGGCCGTCGTCCAGTGATTTTAGCCTCCCTTTTCGGCTTCACTATCGATTATTTAGTCTTAGCTTTCGCACCCAATATCGTGTGGCTATTTATTGGTCGGATCATGTCAGGCATCACAGGGGCTAGTTTTACCACAGCTCAGGCCTATATTGCTGATGTATCGAAACCGGAGGATCGGGCTAAGAATTTTGGGGTTGTGGGGGCTGCTTTTGGGGTTGGATTCATCATAGGTCCTGCGATAGGTGGCCTTTTAGCCTCATATGGAGATCGCATCCCTTTCTTCGCCGCTGCAGCTTTAACACTGATCAATGGTATTTATGGCTATTTTATCTTGCCTGAATCGTTAGCTAAATCAAATCGCCGTGCTTTTGATATCAAGCGCGCAAATCCCCTAGGTTCTTTAAAGAATTTGACAAAATACCCGGTTATTGCCGGTTTAGTAGGCGGATTTTTCTGCTTGCAATTAGCCGGTCAGGTGCACCCGAGTACCTGGTCTTATTTTACGATGAAGGTTTTTGGCTGGACACCGGATCAAGTGGGTTATTCATTAGCCTTTGTAGGTCTAATTGTTGCCATTGTTCAGGGTGGTTTAGCTCGCGTTATTATGCCAAAACTGGGGGAGATAAAAGCGATCTCTTACGGGCTTTTGCTGTATGGCATAGGCTTTTTTATGTTCGCTTATGCAACGAAGTCTTGGATGATGTATGCCTTTATGATCCCATTTGGGCTTGGTGGAATTGCGGGTCCTGCGCTTCAAAGCTTAATTACCCAGCAAGTAGGCGCGGATGAACAAGGAGAATTACAGGGTGGTTTAACGAGTTTACAATCAATTACGACGATTTTTGGGCCTTTGTTAGCCTCTAATTTGTTCGCCTATTTTGCTTCTGAAAAAGCCCCAATTTTATTTCCTGGTGCCGCCTTCTTTATGGCAGCTATTTTAGTTTTAATCGGTTGGTTCATTGTAATGAGATCAATTCCGAAGAAATCTCAATAAATTCCTTATTTTTGGACAAATTAAACCCCAATAAAATGAAAACAATGATCAAATCGATCTGCCTAGTGGCGGGAATGTTAGTAGCTTCGGTTGCCTCAGCACAAACAACGGAAGAAATCTTAGCGAAACACGAAGCTGCGATGGGGGGCTTGGATAAATGGGCTACCGTAAAAACAGCGGTGTTAAAGAATAAATTCTCAGTTCAGGGGATGGATATCGAAAGTAAAACCTCTTTAGTGGTAGGAAAATCTTTCCGTACGGAGATCGAAGTGATGGGAAATAAAATTATCACGGTGATTGATGGAGACAAAGGTTGGATGAATCGCCCAGCGATGATGGGTGGTACGGGTTCTCCAGAGGATATGCCAGCTGAACAAGTAAAGATGGCTGCTTCACAGAAAGTATTAGGCTCTATTTTGACTTCTGCGAAGAACGATGGCCATAAAATCGAATTAGTCTCTAAAGAAAAATTAGACGGTGCTGATGTGTATCTCTTAACAGTAACTAAGCCATCAGGTGAAGATAGTAAGGTATATGTTTCTACTGCGACTAATTTTGTCGTGAAAACACAAGCTAAAGTGAATGTTAATGGACAGGAAGTAGATTCGGAAGTGAATTTCTCTAACTACAAGATGGTTAACGGTCTAGCTTTCCCACATACTGTAGAAACACCTAGCCCAATGGGTGGTACCATGACAGTGGAAACGGTTTCCGTAGAAATTAATCCAGCGATTGACCCTGCGATCTTTGCTAAACCTAGTAAATAAAAACAGGTTGTTGAAATATAAAAGGGCTTCAGAAATGAAGCCCTTTTTTTAGGGTAAAAATTGTTGAATGTGATTTCGAGCGCTTCGAATTGCTTTATCAATATCTTCCTCAGAACCTTCGTAGGCCTTATCTTCGACCTCAATGACAATCGGACCTCTGTAGCGAACATCATTCAAGGCAGAAATAAATTTCCCCCAATGAATATCACCTAATCCCGGTATTTTAGGCGAATGGTATTCTAATGGATTCGCTAAAATGCCCACGCGATTTAATTTCTCTGGATATACTTTCACATCCTTCAAGTGCACATGGTGAATCCGATCAGCATAATGATAGATAGGGTAGGTGTAGTCCATCATTTGGAATACCATATGAGATGGATCATAATTTAGGCCAAAATTCGCCGATGGAATAATCGTAAACAACTCATCCCAAATCTTAGGCGTGGTCATTAAATTCTTTCCGCCCGGCCACTCGTCATCCGTAAAAAACATAGGACAGTTCTCGATGCCTATTTTGATCTGTAGAGAATCAGCTAAGGCGATGATCTCTGGCCAAACCTCCGTAAATCGCCCCACATTATAGGCCACATTTTTTGTGTAATCGCGTCCCACGAAGGTATTTACCCGTTCAATACCTAAAATCGCCGCCGCTTTAATTACCTTCTTGATATGCTCCCGGTAAAAGGCAGCTTGTGTTTCATCAGGATCCAATGGGTTCGGATAATACCCTAGTGCTGAGACCTTTACTGGATGAGCGTCTAATTGGGCTTTCAGCTCTTGTAGTTCTGTTGCTGATAATTGATCCACCGCGATATGCGAAACACCTGCATAGCGACGCGCATCGCTTGAGGAAGATGGCCAGCACATAACCTCCACGCAGGTAAAATGCTGTTGATGTGCATAATCCAAAACCTCAAAAAGGCTTTTATTAGGCAATATGGCAGAGACAAAACCTAAGTCTAACATCTTATTTCATTTTGTGTAAACCGTAAAAAAGCGCTAAAGATCCCGATGCAATCCAAAGACCAACGGCCTCTCTCGCTAATTCTTGGTTATGTGTTTTCATGCTTAATCCGTCTGTTATAAATCCTTCCCAGGCGGTCATTTCCATCCATAATTGTAATCCTGCAAAAAAGGAGAGGCAAAATAAGACAAGCAAAAGTTCCGGATTAGTCTTTCCTCTCATCGCTTGAATAGACGTATAAACAGCTGTGGCATAGACGGGTACCCAGAGTACTGGATCTGGGTCATTCAATTGCCAATAGGTGAATAAGGTAAAGGCTAGGCCAAAAATTCCTCCTAAGATAAATTGGGCGTTTCTGATCATCGATTGCATAGGTTTTTAACTGCCTCGGCAGCGCCAGGGTAGTTTAGTTTTTGGGCCTGCTGGAAAGCTAGGCAGGCTTTATCGTTTTGATCCGATTTGATGTAAGATAAGCCTAAAGCATAATAGGCTTTGCCAAAATTCGGATTAATCTCAGCGGCCTTTGCAAAATCAGCGATAGCTGCCGGATAATTTTCCTCTTGAAATAAAATATTTCCGCGGTTATAATAGGCATTGATTTCTTTCGGAGAACGTTTGATAGCCTCAGTGAAATCATTTTTTGCCTCAGCGGGCTTAGCTAGGGCCGCTTGTATGATGCCTCTTTGGAGATAGCCAGCGGCTGAATCAGGTTGTGCTGCAATAGCTCGGTTCGTGGGTGCTATTGATTTATCCCAAACCCCTTGTTCCATCAATACGGCCCCTAAATTCAATTGTGCCGTATACAAGGACGGTTTTAATTCAATCGCTTTTCGATAAGCGGCTTCCGCCTCCGGATAGTTTTTTTCTTGAAATAAAATGACGCCTCTTAAATTATAGGCCTCTGCTAATCCTGGGTTTTTCTCCAGGGCTTTTTCCAGCGCTTCTTTCGCTGAAACACTTTCTCCTTTGCCAAAGCGCGTCTTCGCTTCCTCTAACCAGGCCTCACCTGAAGTGGAACATGCCCACATAAATACCAGGCTCAAAAATAGAATCGATTTTTTCATTGTTTAAAGTTAAGTGCCGATTCCAAAAAAACGATATATATTTTGAAAAAAGCTGCTTTTTTGTCATCTTTGTGACGGCAAATTACCAGCTCCCGCTGAATCCCCCAGGTCTTGATCGAAGCAAGGGTAGGTCGGTCGTAGCGGTGAATTTGCCATTTTTTTGTTATAAAAATCTGACCTATGAAATTTTTTATCGACACAGCTAATTTAGCTCAAATCAAGGAAGCACAAGATTTAGGTGTTTTGGACGGCGTTACAACGAACCCATCCTTAATGGCTAAAGAGGGAATCACAGGAAAAGACAACGTTTTACGTCATTACAAAGCAATTTGTGATATCGTAGATGGCGATGTTTCTGCGGAGGTAATTGCGACTGATTATGAAGGAATGATTCGCGAAGGCGAAGAATTAGCGGAGCTGGACGATAAAATCGTAGTTAAGATTCCCATGATCAAGGACGGTATTAAAGCCTTGAAATATTTTTCAGAAAGAGGGATTAAAACGAATTGCACCTTAGTTTTTTCAGCAGGTCAAGCTTTGCTTGCGGCTAAAGCAGGTGCAACTTACGTTTCCCCTTTCATCGGTCGTTTAGATGATATTTCATTCGACGGGATTGAATTGATTGAGCAAATTCGTTTAATCTATGACAATTACGAATTTGATACCCAAATCTTAGCGGCCTCTGTTCGTCACCCAATGCACATCATCAAATGCGCTGAAGCGGCAGCTGATGTGATGACAGGTCCTTTATCTGCGATGTTAGCTTTATTAAAGCATCCATTAACTGATAACGGATTAGCTCAATTTTTAGCGGATCACGCGAAAGCAAACTCCTAATTAAAAAAGCCATTTCTATGTCTGTTTTATCTTTTGAACAAGTAACAATTTCACAGGAAGGTGTCAACACACTGGAAGACATTAATTTAACGATTAATGAAGGAGATTTTTATTATTTAATTGGTAAGACTGGTAGCGGTAAAAGTACCTTCTTCCGTAGCATTATTGCTGAATTAGGTATTCAGTCAGGTATTGCTTCGGTGGCAGGTTATTCATTGAACACTATCAAGCGTTCGGAAGTGCCTTACTTACGTCGTAAATTGGGTTTTGTATTCCAAGACTTTCAATTGCTGACGGACCGGAATGTGGAGAAGAATCTTTCTTTCGTTCTAGAGGCCACCGGACAAACGAATAAAGAGGAGATTCGCTTTAAGATTGAAGAGGTTTTAGCTCGGGTGGGTATGAGTTCTGCTATTTCAAAGCGTATTCACCGTTTATCTGGGGGAGAACAACAACGTATTTGTATTGCACGTGCCATCTTGAATAATCCCGTATTATTGTTAGCTGATGAGCCTACAGGTCACTTAGATCCAGAAGTTTCGTTAGAAATTATGCAATTATTCAAGGAGTTGAATCAAAGCGGAATGGCCATCATTATGGCTAGTCACGATTATAACACGATGACCAAGGTTCCTGGCCAAATTCTCAAATGTGAAGGGGGTAAAATCTTTCCTGTTTCCAGCCTTTAGTTATTTTCCGGTATAATAAACCACTGGAATGATACATTCCTCCAGTGAAATTCCTCCGTGTTGGAAGGTGTTTCGGTAATGGTTTACATATTGATTATAATTGTTTGGATAGGCAAACAGATTATCCTCTTTGGCGAAAACATAGGTCGTTGAAACATTCGGTTTAGGCAAGAAAATATTCTCAGGCTTTCGGCAAACCATCATTTTATTCGCCGTATCCCAATTCAAATTCTTTCCCTGTTTGTAGCGCAAATTCGTATTGGTATGGCGATCTCCTACAATTTTAATGGGGTTTTGAACGCGTATCATTCCATGATCTGTTGTGATGATGACACGTCCTTTTTTCTCTGCAATCTTCTTCAATAAATCAAAAAGAGGGGAGTGCTGGAACCAGCTAGCGGTCAAACTTCTATAAGCCGATTCGTCGGGAGCTAGTTCCTTAATCATCGCCATATCTGTTCTGGCATGCGAAAGCATATCCACGAAATTATAGACGATGACATTCAAATCATTGGTGGCTAATTTGTTGAAATTATCCACTAATTGTTTGCCTTGGTATTGGTGTACAATTTTATGGTAAGAGCTTTTTGCGTTGATTTTAAGTCGTTTCAATTGCTCTTGTAGGTAAAATTCTTCCTGCTTGTTAAACCCTTCTTCGTCCTCTGAATCCCCTACGTCATACACCCATTTATCTGGGTAGTTTTTCGCGATTTCGGAAGGCATCATGCCCGCAAAGATGGAATTTCTGGCATAAGCCGTGGTAGTAGGCAGGATGGAATAATACTTGTTTTCAGAC
The DNA here is from genome assembly GCF_045310505.1 of Aquirufa novilacunae. Lineage (NCBI taxonomy): Bacteria > Pseudomonadati > Bacteroidota > Cytophagia > Cytophagales > Flectobacillaceae > Aquirufa > Aquirufa novilacunae. Next base: position 665,527 of record NZ_JBEWZG010000001.1, on the reverse strand, counting down.
TCTAATCGGAAGTATTCCTGAATGTATTTATCCAGGGTTTTCCATTGGTCAAAACGTAAGTTGTCTATGAGGATAAAATAGAGTGGGCTTTTGTCGTTTAGTTTAGGAAAAACATGTTTGCGCATCATTAGATGCGATAAGATGGGGGTGTCAGCGTCGGGCCTTTGCAACCAATCTTCGTAGTTTTTCTCAATAAACTTGCTAAAATGGGCGTTGGCTTCATTTTTCTGATTGTTCAAAACTTCTGCCATCGACTTGTTTTCCGTCGTATCGATTTCGAGTTCCCAATAAACGAGTTTCTCGTAAATGTCTGACCACTCTTTGGCATTCAAACGATCCTGGTACTGCATCGACAAGGCTAAGAACTCCTGCTGATAAGTGATATTCGTTTTGCCTTCTTCGAGTCTCTTTTTATCAAAAATACGTTTAACGGAAAGTAATAATTGATTCGGATTCAGGGGTTTAATTAAGTAATCAGCGATTTTAGAACCGATGGCATCTTCCATCAATTCCTCCTCCTCTGATTTAGTAATCATAATCACCGGTAGATTAGGCCTGATTTTTTTAATGTGCAGCAATACCTCTAATCCTGACATACCCGGCATATTTTCATCTAAAAATAAGATGTCGAATTTCTGCGTTTCTACTAATTCAAGTGCATCTGATCCGGAATTCACGGTAAATACTTCATAACCTTTGCTCTCTAAAAACAAGATGTAGGGTTTCAATAAATCGATTTCATCGTCTGCCCAAAGTATTTTATACGTCATTGTTCAATTATTTACCGTTCGAGCCTAAAATTAGCTAATTTTACTTCGACATCCATGTTAATATATGTTATTAGATCAACCCGTTCAATTCACACAAACCGCGAAAGATAATTTGCGATTAATCGCCTTTCCGGAACCCTTTTTGCGGGTGGGAATGCGCGGTGGAACCTGCGGAGGTACTTATGTACTCGGTTTTGATTCAAAAACAGAAAATGACGAGGAATACCTAATTGAGGAAATACCGGTCATTATTGATCGAAGACAATTACTTTTTGTCCTGGGAACGGAAATTTCTTATGAAGCCCAAGGCAATGGTTTTTTTCTCCATAAACCCGTGAAAAAATGAAATTTGCAGCCATCGACATCGGTTCTAATGCCGCCCGCCTTCAAATATCTAGTGTCCTAGAAAACGAGGGTGTCATTAGTTTTAAGCGAATTGAATACGTTCGTTTCGCTTTGCGTTTAGGTCATGATGTATTCTCCGATGGGTTGATTTCACCAGAATCTGAGGTGCGTATTTTTAAATTATTACATGCCTATAAATTATTGATGGACCTGCATGAGGTGAAGGATTACGCCATTTGTGCGACCTCAGCGATGCGAGAGGCCTCTAATTCTGCGGAGATTATTACGCGTATCCATAAGATTTTGGATATGAAAATTCAGTTGATTGATGGTAGCAGAGAGGCAGAGTTAATTAATGATGTGGTAGTTCAATCTCTGCATCCGAAGAAAAATTATTTGCACATTGATGTGGGTGGGGGTAGTACGGAACTGAATATCTACCGTAACCGAGAGAAATTAGCCTCTAAATCATTTAAAATCGGCTCTGTTCGTCTTTTGGAAGGAACAGAAAAGGAGGGTGATTGGGAAAAAATGCGTAATTGGATTACCACACAAAAACAGCTGATTCCGGGTGAAATGGAAGCCATTGGAACCGGAGGTAACATTGCTAAATTATTTAACCTATCGAAGCCAGCTGCCGAGGAGAAGTCCATGACTTTTGATACCTTATTTGAAATGGCAGCCTATGTAGGTTCTTTTTCATTCGAGGATCGCGTAAATAAGTTGCGGTTGAATACGGACAGGGCTGATGTAATTGTGCCAGCCGCTTCTATCTATCTGACTGCGATGGAGTTAGGTGGCTGTAAGTCTATTTTGGTGCCAGACTTGGGTTTAAAAGATGGTATTCTCCAAATGTTGTACGATCGCTATCTCAATCGCAAGAAATAGTTATTTCTCAATTCGGTATACGAGTCCCATGGATAGGATTTGAGAAAACTGCCAATTAGGATCTTGGTCGTAGTCACGGAAAAGCACCATCTGGAGATTCGTGCTCACATACTTGTTCACTTTCATAGTGACATTCGCATCTAAGCGATGCACGATGCTGTTCGATAAGGTTAATCGAAAATAGTCGATTAAGGCGGAATAACGGGCTTTTACATTGATATTTTCCCAAACATCCTTGTCAATGTTCACTAGGTATTGGAACACAAATTGGTTACGAATATTGTCACCTGGCTTTTCCAAACCATACAAACCGGCTCTGGAAATTTCTTGATCAAAAACAAAGGTTTGGCGCAAACTACCAATACCGATTCGCGTATAAAAGGATTTGTCCGGATGGTATTCGAGGCCCATGGAAGAGGTCAAATAGGCAGGAGCAAAGAGGCTAGAAATCAAGGAATCGACTGGAACGCCAGCTTTGTTTTTCTTGCCATATTCATAGCCATTAAAGAACTGTGTTTGGAAGTTCGTAGAGCCATAAAAATCCCACTTAGGACTAATTCGGTAACCCGCTTTAAATTCGTAGGCAATGCGGTCGATGTTTTTGCGAAGACTTTGGGTACGGTTTTGGAGAAAACCAACTTGCAAATTAAGGTCAGAGTTTAAACGCCAAGACTCATTGGATACATTCGCGGTATGATTTAAATACCAACCAATGGCCAAAGTATTAGTCCCTCCACCTTTCCAGTTATCGCTGAAACTAGATTGATTTAGGTTAATTCCTGAAGTCATCACTTGCTTCCATTTATTTGCTGTAGAATCCGCCTTTGACTCCCCCAAAATGGGACTTAAAGTGGATAGAAAGCAAAAAATGACGAGGGTAATTAACTTCATGAAGCAAAGGTACGAAAAAGCTGTTTCAATGGTCTATTTTCCTGTGGATAAACGGATCTGTCCTGAAAAGGCCTCCGAAGGAGCAAGCTCAATTAGCCCGTCGCCTGTATTAAAAGCATCGGTATTTGCTGTCATGGGCTCAATGGCCACAGAGCTAAAACCTTCCGGTTGGAAGACCACTAGGAAAGGAAATAAAATAGAAGATTGCTCTAAAATCAGCCTTTTTTGATGTTTGGTATCAATGAATTCGGTGCGATGAATTTCCATTGGTTCTAAACGAAATACGTGATCAATTTTATCCGTACTGAATTTAAATTGTTGTTTTCCGTTCAGATTTTCCTCTTTTAATGGAATCATTTGGGAGTCAGATAAAAATCGGCTGATGGGTTTAAAGTTAATCTCTAAGTCGTCTACTTTCGTTTCGGGGAAGCTGAAATAGGGATGCCATCCACAGGCGAATGGAAGGGGGCCTTCGCCCGTATTTAGTGCTTCAAATGTCACTTCTAATGCTCGTGAATCTGTTAAGGTGTAGGTGTATTGGAATTGAAAAGGGAAGGGGTAATTAGGTTCCTCCCCCTTATATTCGTGCATTAAAGTGATGGATGAACTTGATTGCTTAACGATAGTAAAGGACTTTCTAGCTAATAGACCATGAATGGCGTTGCCTAATGCGGGCTCATTGATGGGTAATTGGTAGTTTTTGCCTTTAAAGGAATAATTGCCATTGCGAACTCGATTAACCCACGGAGTTAAGAGGGCAGATGGATGGTATGGATTGCTTTCTAGTGGATGATTTTTGCTTCCAGGTAGATCAATGAGGGATAAGCCTGCTAGATGTAGTTCGATTAAGCTAGCCCCCGTTTGCGCCTGGATGACCGCATAATCCCCGATTGAATTGCTAATTTTTATTTCCATAGAGTTTTCACTTCGATGCCCATTCCATACAGGGCAAAATCATATTTTACAGGGTCAGTTGGATCTAATTCCCGTAAGGTATTCGTTAATGCCAAAGCCGTTTTCCAGTTAGCCTTCTCCTCTTTCATCAATCCTAATTGTCCTGCCGTGCGCATTGCGTGCACATCGAGTGGACAAACTAATTGAGCTGGTTTTATGCTATTCCAAAGTCCAAAATCAACTCCCGCCTCATCTTTTCTAACCATCCAGCGTAGAAACATGTTGATTCTTTTACAGGCTGAATTTTTCAACGGTGATGCAATGTGCTTCTTCGTTCGCTCAGGAGACCATTCTGAATCGAAAAAATAGTGGTAGAACCCATTCAAGCCATTTTCTATCGTCACGTCCTCTGGACTTAATCCTTTGGTAAACGCTGATTCTAAGGAATTAGTATGTGAATAATGCCGTTTAAAAAAATCAATAAAATAGAGGGTGTCAGAGTATTGAAATGTTCGGTGTTTAAAGGATTCAAATCGCTTTAAATCGGCATCCTGATGATGTAGAATGAAATCATAGGGAGCGCCATCCATCAAATTAATGAGGGTATGGGCATTCTGAAGAATCGTTTTTCGTTGTCCCCAGGCTAATATCGCCACCCAAAAGCCCATAATTTCTTTGTCTTGTAAACGACTAAAGGAATGAGGAATTTGAATAGGATCGTGCTCAATAAAGCGCGGATGATTGAAAAAAGCGAATTTCTCGTCTAAGATGGTCGCAATTTTTTCTGAAATCATTTTCGGCTAAAAAAGGCGATGATTCTGGATGGAAAAGAGAAAAGCCAAACCAATACAGTAACTACAGTCGAGAATACCGCAATAAAGGGGTAGGATAAAATAAAGAATATTTCAAAAACTACGTGTCCAGCCGTAATAGGTCTCTTTCTTTTGTTCATTACTGTAATAAATAGGAGATTTCAGCTCTCACGCGTTTGTCTACCGCATTCAATTTTTCAAAAGCCTTAGGCGAGAGTTTGATGATTACTTTGCTGTCACCACCTGGTAAACGTCCGATAACTTTTACCCAAATACTTTGGTTGTTCGTTAAGTTTTTTACTAAAACCAATGTTCCAATAGGGGCTGTGCGATGAAGTGCTAAGAATTTACCTGAATTGTCCGGTACATCGATTAGTTCCGCAATACCCGTTTCGATTTTCTTTTTGATGTCTTCTGGCCCTTTTTCTTTGGCAGGTGCTTCGGAAACTGGAGCAGGAGCAGCAGCAGGAGCTGTAGCGGCTACCGTTGTTTCAGCAGGTAATAAACTCGTTTTATCCACTGCAATAGTCGATTTTGAGCCTGAAGGATCTGAAACAATTAAACGCTGACCCTCTTGTAAACGATCAGATGTCAAGTTATTCCATTTGCGCAATTCCGCCATGGTTACTTTGTGCATGTTCGCCACTGAAAGTAAACCCTGCTTAGGTGCTACAATGTGTATTTCAGCCTCTTTAGGGGTCTCAGCCACTTTTTCCTCTACTACTTTAGGTGCAGGATTGCTTTCCTCTAAGTAATGAAGTGGGATGTAAAGAATTTCTCCGGTTTTAACAGGAATTTCGATAGCTGCATTAGCCGATTTGAATTCTGTCAGGGATAAGTTATAGCGTTTTAAAATGGAGAATAGGGATTGTTTAGGTCCTACTTTGAATAGCAAAAATGTCTTATTGTTTTCCTTTTTTAATCCTAGGGAATCAAGCGTAGTAGCCTTTGCTGCAAGATTTAAACCTAATAAAAAGGCAATTAGTAGAGTTAATTTATAATTTTTCATAAATCACAAGTTTGATTTTGTCCTTCACAAAAATTAATTGGTCATTAAGTAAAGTAAAGGTATGGTAACCGATGGCATCTCCTTCTGCGATTAGTTCTAGAACTAAGGTCTCGAAGGCTAAATTGCAAACCCGAAGGTAATTTTTCCAGCCATTATCGTAAAGATAATAAGAAAATAATAGCTTATCCTCACCTTCAAAATAATCTATTCCCTTCGCTATATTTTCGTTGAATTGTTGCTTGAAAAAAGTTTGGAAGTCTTTGAAATAATCTTGGCTTTCTTCGTAATGCTGCGGGGTTTGAAAGCGAAAAGGGCTCTCTGTGATTAGAGGCCTCGGTTTTTCCTCTTTCAAAAGTGCTACCGGCCGCAGAGAATAGGTCTGAATCGATTCGATGCCCGGATTTTTTGACTGCTGTAATTTGATAAAAATGGCCTCTTTTTCGTCGCCAGAGTGGAAGTTTAATTGGGCATAATCTGCGGGAGCTTTACCTAATAGTTCCACTTTTTTTGAACTTAGTTCGCAGGAATGCCAAAATGCCTCCCCATTTCCTCTCGTTTCGATCCATAAACGTGGTTCTTCAGGTGTTCCCCAGTAGCGGATACTCCAGATAGGTTCAGAAAAGGAATGTTCGAAAAATGCGGGCAAAGGGTCGAAAGTTTGGAAATTATGTGCAAATTTGGCAAAATTCTATCGAAAAAACGTATTAAATATGCTGCACGGCAAAAAAGTAGCCGCGATTATTCCGGCTCGTTTCGCATCCACCCGATTTCCAGGAAAGCCCTTAGTTGACTTAGGTGGAAAGCCGATGATTCAGCGTACCTATGAGCGCGTGAAAGCAGTCAAAGGCTTCGATCGAATTATAATTGCTACAGATGATCAGCGAATATATGATGCAGCTCAGGGATTCAATGCTGAGGTGATGATGACGTCATCGGAGCATCTGACTGGAACGGATCGTTGCGCAGAAGTACTGAGTAGACTGGGCGAATCGGTAGATTATGTGGTAAATATCCAAGGGGATGAGCCATTCATCGAGCCAGCACAATTAGAAGAAGTGGCGGTTGGTTTCAGCTCTGGAGCCCCTATTTTGACCTTAATTAAGAAAATTACAGACTCAGAAACGCTATTTAACGTCAATACCCCGAAAGTGGTCTGCGATGAAGAAGGAAATGCGCTCTATTTTTCTCGGCAAACGATACCCTTTTTGAGAGGGGTGGAGCCGTCAACATGGTTGAATAAGCATACATTTTTCAAGCATATCGGTTTATATGCCTATCGGGCTGATATTTTACCAGGTTTAAGTGCCTTAAAGCCGACGAGTTTAGAGCTCGCAGAATCACTAGAACAATTGCGTTGGATTCAAAATGGCGTTCAAATTAAGGCCATTGAAACGCAATTTGAAACGATAGGAATTGATTCCCCGGAAGATCTAGAAAAAATTCAAAAAATGGGCCTCATTTAGCCTGAAAAGCGGTATATTTGCTAGATTTTTGGCATAAACATCAGCCCAAAGATCTTCTATACAGATGCAAAGACCGAATATAAAAGACGTATTACGCGAAAAGATTTTAGTTCTTGACGGCGCAATGGGTTCTTTAATCCAACAATACAATTTAACGGATGCCGATTACCGCGGCGAACGATTCAAAAATTTCCCACACGAGGTAAAAGGAAATAACGATTTATTATCGATCACTCGTCCAGATGTGATCAAGGAAATTCACGCGAAATACTTTACGGCTGGTGCTGATATCGCCGAGACAAATACCTTCTCAGGTACGTCTATTGCTATGGCGGACTACCACATGGAGGATTTGGTATATGAATTAAACTACGAATCCGCTAAAATTGCACGGGAAGTAGCGGATGAATTTACGGCAAAGGATCCGTCGAAACCACGTTACGTTGCAGGGTCGATTGGGCCTACGAATCGTACACTTTCTTTATCACCTGATGTAAACGATCCGGGTTATAGAGCCGTTACTTTTGATGAATTAGTTATTGCTTATACCGAGCAAATACATGGTTTAGTAGAGGGAGGGGCAGATTTGCTTCTAGTAGAGACGATTTTTGATACCTTGAATGCGAAGGCTGCTTTGTATGCCATCGATCAGTATTTCAAACAACATCCATCGAAGCCATATCTTCCTGTAATGGTTTCTGGAACGATTACAGATGCATCTGGTCGTACCTTATCTGGCCAAACAACCGAAGCCTTCTTGACGTCCGTTTCTCACATGCCTTTACTTTCAGTAGGCTTAAACTGTGCTTTAGGCGCGGATTTAATGCGTCCTTATGTGAAGACCTTGAACGATAAATCCCCTTTCCTAGTTTCTGCTCACCCGAATGCGGGCTTGCCGAACGAAATGGGAGAATACGATCAATCTCCAGCTGAAATGGCCGTAATTATCGATGATTTCTTAGCAAATGGCTTCTTGAATATCATCGGTGGCTGTTGCGGTACAACCCCAGCGCATATTCACGCGATTGCAGAGGTGGCTGCGAAACACAAGCCACACGTAATTCCGGAGGAAAATGTGAATCAAAAACTATCCGGTTTAGAGCCTTTAGAAATTACGGAATTAACCAATTTCGTGAACGTAGGTGAGCGTTGCAATGTGACGGGTTCGAAGAAATTCGCGCGCTTAATTCGCGAGGAAAAATTTGAAGAAGCCATCGCAGTAGCTCGTGAGCAGGTGGATGGTGGTGCCCAAATCTTGGACATCAATATGGATGAGGGGATGATTGATGGTGTGAAGATGATGCCACAATTCTTGAATTTATTGATGGCTGAGCCAGATATCGCGCGTTTACCGATCATGATTGACTCCTCGAAATGGGAGGTAATCGAAGCCGGATTAAAGTGCGTTCAAGGTAAATCGGTCGTTAACTCCATCTCGTTGAAAGAAGGGGAGGAGAAGTTTATCGAATCAGCGAATAAGGTCAAAATGTACGGTGCATCTGTCGTGGTGATGGCATTTGATGAAACGGGACAGGCAGATTCTTACGAGCGTCGTATCGAAATTTGTAAAAGAGCTTATGATATTTTAGTGGATCAAGTGGGTTTCCCGGCTCAGGATATCATTTTTGATCCAAACATTTTAACAGTTGCTACTGGAATCGAAGAGCATAATAATTATGCAGTTGATTTTATTAAGGCGACAAAATGGATCAAAGAAAACCTGCCATATGCGAAAGTATCGGGTGGAGTCTCTAATATTTCCTTCTCTTTCCGGGGAAACGAATTAGTAAGAGAGGCGATGCACACGGTTTTCTTATACCATGCGATTAAAGCAGGCATGGATTTGGGTATCGTAAATGCCAGTCAATTAGGTGTTTATGATGACATCGATAAGACTTTGCGTGATTTATGTGAGGATGTTTTATTAAACAGAAATCCAGAATCGACGGAGAAATTAGTAGCCTATGCCGAGACAGTGAAGTCTGCTGGTAAAGAGCAAGTGGTGGATGATGCATGGAGAAAAGAATCGGTGAATAAGCGTTTAGAGCACGCCTTGATTAAAGGTTTGACCGAATTCATCGATGAGGATGTAGAAGAAGCTCGTCAATTAGTGGAGCGCCCGATTCAGGTAATCGAGGGTCCATTGATGGATGGAATGAACGTGGTGGGTGATTTGTTTGGGGAAGGAAAAATGTTCTTGCCTCAGGTAGTGAAGTCTGCGCGTGTCATGAAGAAGGCCGTAGCTTATTTATTGCCTTTTATTGAAGCAGAAAAGAAAGGGGGAGAAAGTTCTTCAGCTGGTAAGATTTTGATGGCGACCGTGAAAGGTGACGTTCATGATATTGGTAAAAACATCGTAGGCGTAGTATTAGCTTGTAATAATTACGAGGTAATTGACATCGGAGTGATGGTGCCTTGCGATAAAATTTTAGCCGCAGCGAAGGAGCATAATGTCGATATCATCGGTTTATCCGGTTTGATCACTCCGTCTTTAGATGAGATGGTGTATGTGGCCAAAGAAATGGAGCGCCTTGGTTTCAAAGTGCCTCTTTTAATTGGTGGAGCCACCACATCACGTATTCATACGGCGGTTAAAATAGATCCACATTATTCAGGTCCAGTTATTCACGTATTAGATGCTTCACGTTCTGTGCCGGTGGCGGGTCGTTTATTGCAAAGTGAATTAACTTCACAAGAAATCTTTACCGAGATTAAATCGGAATACGCGGAATTGAGAACGGCTCACGCTGCCCGTCAACAAGAAAAGAATTACTTATCCATCGATCAGGCTCGTGTAAAATCGAGTGGCATTGATTGGACTGGATTTAAAGCGAAAAAGCCGTCCTTCTTAGGCGTGAAGTATTTTGAGGATTATTCTTTGGAAGAAATTGCGAAATATATCGACTGGACTCCGTTTTTCTCGACGTGGCAATTGTCTGGTAAATACCCTCGTATTTTTGATAATGAGGTAGTAGGCAAAGAGGCGAAGAAATTATTTGATGATGCACAGGCTTTATTGAAGGAAATTATTGTGAATAAGTCACTTCAGGCTAAAGCTGCACTTGGTTTTTTCCCAGCTAACTCGCTAGGAGATGATATCATCTTGCACGATTATGTAGAGAAGGCTTTAGAGGTGGCTTGTGAAAAACATGGGTCACATCAGCAGGTATCCTATGAGATTCACACGAAAGATGAATCTTCTGACAAGAGTCAGTGGTTGCACCATTTACGTCAGCAAGGCCAAAAAGCGAGCACGCTTCCGAACCGTTGTTTGAGCGATTTCGTGGCACCGTTGAACTCAGGAGAAACAGATTATATCGGTGCTTTTGCGGTGACGACAGGTTTAGGAATCGAAGCGCTATTAGATAAATACGAGAAGGAGCATGATGATTATAACTCCATCATGGTGAAGGCATTAGCCGATCGTTTAGCCGAGGCTTTTGCGGAATTATTGCATGAGCGAGTGCGTAGAGAGTTTTGGGGGTATGCCTCAGAGGAGACATTGAGTAACGAAGATCTGATTGCGGAGAAATACCAAGGTATTCGTCCGGCACCGGGTTATCCGGCTTGTCCTGATCACACGGAGAAGAAGCGCTTGTTTGAGTTATTGGATGCGGAGAAGCAAATCGGGATTCAATTAACGGAGAGTTATGCGATGTATCCTGCCTCTGCGGTGTCAGGTTTCTACTTCTCACATCCGGAGAGTACGTATTTTGGTTTAGGTAAGATTGCCAAAGACCAAGTGACAGATTATGCGAAACGTAAAGGTATGTCCTTGGACGACGTAGAAAGATGGTTAAGCCCAGTTTTGAATTATGACTAAAATTACAAAATACTTTGAGGAAGCGGCTGGAAAAACACTTTTCTCGATTGAGATTATTCCACCGATGAAAGGTCAACATTTGGGCGAATTAATGTCGCACATTGAGCCTTTAATGGAGTTTAAGCCGCCATTTATCGAAGTGACTTACCACCGCGAGGAATACGTGGAAAAAGTTATTGACGGAGTTTCTAAGCGCATTCCGATTCGAAAGCGTCCAGGTACCTTAGGTATTTGCGCCTCTATCATGCAGCGATTTCAAATCGAAGCGGTTCCTCACGTAATTTGTGGTGGATTTACGAAAGAAGAGACGGAAGATTTCTTGATCGATTTACATTATTTAGGCATCGAAAATGCGCTTTTATTGCGAGGAGATCAAGAAAAAGGCGAAGCTCATTTTGTGCCTAAGCCAGGTGGTCATGCTTATGCAAATGAATTAGTAGAGCAAGTGGCAGCCATGAATCAAGGCATTTTATTGCACGAGGAAACGGAATCATTGCCTACTAATTTCTGCATTGGTGTCGCTGGTTATCCGGAGAAGCACATTGATGCGGTTTCTTTTGATCAGGACTTAATCTATTTGAAACAAAAGGTGGATGCTGGTGCGGATTATATCGTTACCCAGATGTTCTTCGATAATGCAAAGTATTTTGATTTCGTTAAAAAATGTAGAGAAATTGGCATTCAGGTTCCTATCATTCCAGGTTTAAAACCCTTAGCAACGGAACGTCAATTAGACATTTTGCCTGAAATCTTCCATTTAGAGATTCCATCTGTATTTGTAAATGAGGCGCGTAAATGTGCTAATAATGCCGCAATTAAGCAATTAGGAATTGAATGGGCAGTTCAACAAGGAAAAGAATTAATTCAAGCCGGAGTCCCAGCGCTTCATTTCTATACGATGAGCAAGTCCGATAGCGTGAGAGCTATCGCTGAAAAACTATTCTAATGAAGGTCTTAGTCTATGGTGCGAGTACGAACCCGAGTCGATATGCTTATATTGCTACAGAATTGCTTTTGCAGCACGGACATGAGGTTTCTTTAGTGGGAATTAAGAAAGGCGAGGTGCTAGGATTGACTATTCAGCAAGACCAACCTGTAGTAGAAGATATCGATACGGTTACTTTGTATGTAGGTCCTGCGAATCAGGAAGGGCTTTTGGATTACCTAAAGGCAGTAGCCCCAAGACGCGTTATATTTAATCCCGGAACGGAGAATCCGGAACTCGAAAGAGCATTAGATAAAGCGGGAATTCAAACAGAAGAGGCCTGCACGCTTGTTTTATTGCATACAGGCCAGTTTTAAGATTTATTGAGCTACTAACGTAAACTCAAATTCCTCCATAATTAAGTTCGCTAGCAATTTCTTGCAAGCATTCGTTACCACCTCATTTGCCTCAGCTTCTGATGCCGCTTCCACCATTAATGTAATATGCTTGCCGATACGAACGCCATCTACTTGGTTAATACCTAAGTTTTGTAAGCCAATAAGTACCGCTTTTCCCTGAGGGTCAAGGATTTCTTTTTGAGGCATTACGTTGATTTCAGCTAAGAATTTCATTATTTGTTGGGATTTAAAAGGAAAATAAGGCCGGAAAGAAGGATGTATGCGATCACTAAAACCGGAATTGCTGCAAATTTAAGCATAACAAGGGCAGCAATGCAAAAAATAAGGAAAATGAATTTTACTTGATTACTTTTCCAATCCCAAGTTTTGAATTTAAAGGCTAAAAGAGGCAATTCGCACACCAATAAATAACTCATCAACACGGCATAAATTAATAGGCCTTGGAAATGTAATATATAAGGACTGAATTCTGGTTGAAAACGTAGAATCAGTGGTAATGAAGCAATTAAAAGGCCGTTTGCTGGGGTAGGGACACCGATGAATTGATCGCTTTGGCGGGTATCAATATTGAATTTTGCCAAACGATAGGCAGACATTAAAGCCAAAGCAAAGACCATAAATGGCTTATAAAATCCGAATAGTCCCACCGTGCATTGTGATCCGCAACTTTGTTCCACTAAAGAAAACAAAATAAAGGCAGGTAAAACCCCGAAAGAGACCATGTCTGCTAAGGAATCTAATTCTTTACCTAGATCAGAATAAGCTTGTAAAGCACGGGCTAAAAAACCGTCGAAGAAATCACACACCAAGGAAATAAAAATGCAATAAGAGGCGCTCACTAAATCACCTTGCATTACGAACCAAAGTCCGATACATCCAGCCAGTAAATTGCCCAGCGTCAATAGGTTAGGGATTTCTTTTTTCATGCTTTTACGTAAGGATTAGACACTTTTTCATCACCTATCGTGGTGCTTCCGCCATGTCCCGGATACACAATCGTTGAATCGGGTAACGTATACAATTGCGTCTGAATGCTGTGAACTAAATCAGCGTGGTTGCAAAGGGGGAAGTCCGTTCTGCCAACACTTCTTCTAAATAAGACATCGCCATCAAATAATAAGCCTTCCTTTTCGAAATACAAAGCCACGTGGCCAGGTGCGTGTCCTGGAACAAATAAGATCTTGATTTCCATTTCACCTATTTGCAAGATCTGGTTATCCTCATACCAAACATCTACTTCAGAGGCTTGGTAATGCGGGAATCCATATACTTGAGCTCGATTTGCGGCATCTTTTAAAAGAGGCTCATCTTTCGGGTGCAAGTAAAACGGAATCTTATATTCTTGTCTGAAATATTCCACGCCTAACACATGATCGATGTGTGCATGAGTATTTAAGATGTGGGTTAATGTGATATTTTTTTCCTCTAGGAAGTTTTTTAACGTTTGGCGTTCTTCATAGGTATAACAACCAGGATCAACAATAATCCCGGTGCCATTTTCATCCCATATGATATAGGTATTTTCTTGAAATGGATTCAGCGTGAAGGCTTGGTGAAAAATCATATTATTTACCTAAAAGGAAGATACAAGGTTTTTTATGCAAATCGGGTTGCGATTTCGCCCAGTCGCTTGCTTTTTTTGTTTGGACAAAACCGGAGGGCGCCGTTATATCACAAGCAATGCAAATTAAGGAATCTGGCGCACATTGTGCAATTAGATCTTCTAATAAAGCATTGTTTCGATAGGGTGTTTCGATAAAGATTTGAGTTTGGCCCCACTTAGCCACATCGCGGTCTAGTTGTTCGATTTTACGAATGCGTGCAGCTTTATCGATGGGAAGGTAGCCGTTGAAGGCGAAACTTTGGCCAGAAAATCCTGATCCCATTAAGCCCAATAAGATGGAAGAGGGGCCTACTAAAGGTAAAACTTCGATTCCTTGTTGTTGTGCGATGGATACTGCCAAAGCACCAGGATCTGCCACCCCGGGGCAACCAGCTTCCGATATAACGCCGATATAATCGACTGCCACATGCTTTTTGTAGAAGTCGGTGACTGTTTTAGGCTGGGTGTCTTTGTCTAGTATTTCGAAAATCAAATCCTCAATCTGAATGCCTAGTTTCAATTCACTAATGAACCTCCTTGCTGTCCGGACATTTTCGACTAAAAAATGCTTTGTCTGCATTAATGCCGTTAAAATTTGTGGGCTTAATACCTCGGTTGAGGTATTTTCGGCAATCGGGCAAGGGATCAGAACTATTTTCATAAATACGATTGAAGCGCCTGTAAAAATAGCTCAGGCTGGTCTGCTTGCACCCAATGACCTGCACCTGGAATTTCTACCACCTCAAAATTAGGGAATAATTCTGCAATGTAGCGTTCATCTTCCGGTTGAATATAGTGTGAATCAGCCCCTTTAATGAATAGGGTTTCAGTCTCTGATGCATTCTTGACCCATAATTCATGACCGACCACATCGATATTTTTCGTAATCACTTTCAGGTTAATTCTCCAGGCAAATAGTTGTTCTGAATTGCGGTAGAGATTCTTTAATAAGAATTGACGAACTCCCTCTTTTTCCTCAAAGCGTTTCATATGCTCATTCGCGGCTTGACGACTTTCTAATGTAGTCAGGTCAATACTGTTTAAGCCCTCCAAAATATGTGTATGGTGTACGGGATAGAATTTAGGCGCAATATCCACGACTACTATCCGGCTAGCAATACCTGGATGCGTTAAATCGAATTGCATCACTACTTTACCGCCCATGCTATGACCGATGAGGATTGGATTTTCTAAGTTATGGTCTTGAATAAATTCCAAAAGATCCTCCGCCATTACCTGGTAATTAAAGGCATCATCCCAAGGCGATTGACCGTGGTTTCTTTGGTCCACTAAAAATACGCGGTGGTTTTCTGAGATGGCTTTTCCAAAACCAAGCCAGTTATCTGAGGTTCCGAAAATTCCGTGTAGAATAATAACCGGCGGTCCCGATTCTCCAAGTGCGCGATAGAATAATTTCATTAGGCTAAGTAAATGGCTTTTTCTTTTCGGTCTGTTAATTCGCCGATAGGACTTAATTCATACCCATTTTCGAACGCAAATGCTTCGAATTCAGCCGTATGTTCTGCTTCTACAGCGATTAATAAACCACCAGATGTTTGTGGGTCTGCACCTATACAGCGTTGACGCTCTGAAATATCTTCGCTCAAACGATCGCCATAGCTGGCTAAATTGCGCGCGGTTCCACCTGGGAAACACTTTTGGTCTAAATAATGATCAATATTAGGAAGCAAGGGTAGGTTTTCGAAGGCTATTTTAGCGCTCAAACCAGAGCCATCTGCCATCTCTACCAGGTGACCGAATAATCCAAAACCAGTTACATCCGTTAAAGATTTCACATAGGTTAAAGGTCCTAGTTTCTCACCAAAGCTATTTAAGGTACTCATCTGCTTTACTGCTCGGGCTAAATCGGCAGAGCTGACGATGCCGCGTTTTTGGCCTGTAGATAATATACCTACGCCTAGCGGCTTCGTTAAATATAAAATACAGTTTTTAGTTGCTGTATCATTCTGTTTTAAATGCTCTTTGCGCACTTTTCCCGTTACAGCTAATCCAAAAATGGGCTCAGGGGAATCAATGGAATGGCCACCTGCTAAAGGAATACCCGCCTCAGCACAAGCAGCACGTCCACCTTCTAATACCTGTGCCGCAATTTCTGGGGCTAATTTATCAATGGGCCAGCCTAAAATAGCAATCGCCATCAATGGACTTCCACCCATGGCATAGATATCGGAAATAGCATTCGTCGCTGCAATCTTACCAAAATCAAAGGGGTCATCCACAATAGGCATAAAGAAGTCCGTCGTCGAAATAACTGCTTCGCCATTTTGCCAATCAAATACGGCTGCATCATCCCGGCTCTCGTTTCCGACTAATAATAAGGGATGAGAGGCCTTAGGTTTATCTGATTTTAGGATTTTGTCCAAAATCTGAGGGGAAATTTTGCATCCGCAACCGGCACCGTGGCTGAATGAAGTTAATTTGATTTGTTCTGACATAGGGCATTTTTGGTCTACAAAAATATTCTTTAAATAATTAAAAATTAAGTTTCTGTTAAATAAATGCAGTTAATAGGACTATTAATGGCTCGCATTGTTAGATTATTGCAGGTTATTTGTCTTTTTATCCTAATTGTCAAGCCATTAAGCGTTTTATGGGCTAAATACTTTTTTGACTTATTTTGGAGTATTTGATTTTTCTCGTTTATTTTGTGCTATCATTTCTCAATTTATTTTATAACTAAATTCCAAATTTATGCAGAGAAGATTTATTACTAAATCTGTGTTGTTAGGAGCGTTTTTCGCGCTAATGATGGCACTTCCTATTGGGCAAGCCTTTGCTCAGGGGTCTACAACGTCCGCTTTGTCGGGTACTGTTGTGGATGAAAAAGGTGAAGGATTACCGGGTGCTACGGTGATCGCAATTCACGAGCCTACGGGTTCTCGTTACGGTGCATCTACTCGTGGAGATGGTCGTTACAACATCGTTAACATGCGTGTAGGTGGTCCTTATAAAGTGACTGTATCCTTCGTAGGTTACAAAGAATCTGTTCAATCAGGTATCTCATTGACGTTAGCTTCAGAACTTCGTCAAAACTTCAAATTGGAATTAAATCAATCTCAATTAGAAGAAGTGAAAGTCGTTGCTTCTCGTTCATCTGTGATTAACTCAGGTCGTACAGGTGCTGCTACAACGGTTTCAAACAGCTCAATCACTACTTTGCCAACGTTAAACCGTTCATTAGGTGATTTTGCTCGTTTAGATCCACGTGCAAACGGTTTGAACTTCGCTGGTCGTAATGCCCTATATAATAACGTAACGGTAGACGGCGCGTTCTTTAACAATGCGTTCGCTTTATCTCCTACGATTGGTGGTCAAGCGGGTGCTTCTCCCATCTCAGTTGATGCGATCGATCAGTTCCAAGTATTAATTGCTCCTTATGACGTTCGTCAAGGTATGGCAACAGGTGCGAACATCAACGTTGTAACTAAGTCAGGTACAAACGATTGGTCAGGTTCTGCTTACTATTTTGGTACAGACCAAAACCAAGTAGGTAACAAGATTGGTGATGTAGTTAACCAATATGGTAAGTTCCAAAGAGGACAATTCGGTGGTCGTATCGGTGGTGCGATCATTAAGAACAAATTATTTGTGTTCGGTTCATTTGAGCAAGAATTACAAACTCAGCCAGGTTCTAACTTCGTAGCTCGTCGCGCTGGTTCTACTGCTGGTAACCAATCGGTTGCAACAGTTGAGCAATTAGAAAGCATCAAAAGCTTATTGAAGTCGAAGTTTAACTACGATCCAGGTGCTTATGAGAATTATGACAGAGAGAATTATTCTCAAAAGGCGAACATTCGTTTAGACTGGAATATCTCAGACAAGCACAAGTTTAACTTAAAGTATAATTACTTACGTTCTTATGCAGATGTCTTACCATCTAACTCGGGATCTTTATCTGGAGGTCGTGCAGCATCTGCTACGGTATTACCTTTCCAAGGTTCATTATACCGTATCAACAACAACTTAGATTCGTACATTGCTGAATTGAACTCAACGTTCTCTTCTACAGTTGCAAACAACTTGACAGTAGGTTACACTCAAATGCGTGACTTCCGTCAATCTCCTGTAAACAACACTCCGTTCCCTACAGTTGATATCGGGAACAACAACCTAAATGAGTTGACTGCGTTTGGTTTCGAGCCTTTCTCTGCAAATAACTTGTTGGATTCAGATATTTTCCAAGCATCTGATAACTTAACGATCTATGCTGGCAAGCACGTATTCACTTTAGGAGCAGCGTATGAAACGAATGCATTTAGAAATGGTTTTGCTCCTAACTACTACGGAGGATACCAATTTAAGTCAGTTGATGACTTCATTGCTTCAGTTAATACAGGCGTATCTAATGCAGTTCAATACCAACAATCTTGGTCTAACTACTCGACTTTCCCATTTGCGGAAATGAAGGGTTATACAGCCTCTTTATATGCACAAGATGAATTTACAGCTGCCAAAGGCTTAAAATTAACTTTTGGCCTTCGTGCTGATGGTACTGGTTTCCCAATTGAAGCTGATGCTAAATACAATAACGCCTACGTTCCAAGTTTGACATTCCGTAATAATACGGTATTAAGAACAAATCAATTACCTGATTTTACTACTTTATGGTCTCCACGTTTCGGATTTAACTGGGATGTGAAAGATGACAAAACTACACAAGTACGTGGTGGTTTAGGTGTATTCTCTGGCCGTGTTCCTTACGTTTGGTTATCTAACCAATTGTCTAACAATGGGGTGTTATTTGGATCTGAGCGTTTGACAAATCCAACGAATCGTCCGTTCAATGCAAATGTAGACGCTTACCGTCCAGCAATTTCTTCGAACATTATTCCTACGTCTTATAACTTAGCAGTTACAGACCCTAACTTTAAATTCTCTCAAGTGTTCCGTGCGAACTTAGCAGTAGACAAGAGCTTAGGTAATGGCTGGTTAGTTTCATTAGAAGGTATCTACACAAAAGATATCAATGCAGTTTACTTAGAGAATGTGAACTTACCAGACTCTAAAGTGAAGGCAGTAGGTGCTGATAACCGTGTAATCTACTATACGCTAGGTACAAATGGTTTACCAAGTTCTACCAAAAACAACCAAATCTATGGTGGTACGAAAGGTTTAAATGCACCAGCTACAGGTAATACAGGTTTAAATCCAAATATCTCAGATGCAATCGTTATCAAGAATACACAATTAGGTTATTCTTATGCATTAACTGCAACGGTATCGAAAGCATTTGATAATGGTTTATTTGCTTCGTTATCTTATACGAACTCTGATTCTCGCTCTGTGAATGACGGTGGTTCAATCGCCCAATCACAATGGAGAGATCGTGTTGTATCAGGAGATCCAAATGAGAACGTTGCGTCTTATTCATCTTACATGCAATCGCACCGTTTCAACGCGTATGGTTCATACAAGTTGAACTACTTGAATGAGAAAGCTGCAACCACATTCGGATTTACTTATTCAGTAGCTCCAGCAGGTCGCTTCTCTTATACTTATTCAGGTGATATGAATGGTGATGGCCAAACGGCGAATGACTTAATGTACATTCCACGTGGTGAAGGTGAGATCATCTTAAAGGATAAAGTTATTTCCTATAACGTATCTCAGAAATTCACTTACACGGCTGCTCAACAATGGGCTGACTTAGATAAGTATATCTCTCAAGATGCTTATTTGAACTCTCGTCGTGGTCAATACGCTGAGCGTAATGGTGCTGAATTACCTTGGGCTGCTAACTTTGACTTCAAAGTAATCCAAGATTTCTACATCAACGTAGGTGGCAAGAAAAATACCTTACAATTTACTTTAGACGTATTTAACTTAGGTAACTATGTGTCTCCACAGTGGGGCTTAAATCAAACAGCTTTACGTGCTGGTTTATTATCTTACTTAGGTAATGATGCTACTACAGGTAAACCAACGTTTGAATTCCCTCACCGTTACCAAGGAAACCCAACATCATCTGTACCATTGACAGATTCATTCCAACGTAGCTTTGGTTTAGGATCAAGATGGCAAGCACAGTTTGGTGTACGTTATATCTTCAACTAAAATTGATTGGCTTCGCCAAATCAATTTTAAGTCAAAACAAAAGGGAGCATTTGCTCCCTTTTGTTTTTTAGTCGACAGTCGCTAGTCTAATTAGAGTAGAGAGTAAAAAGCATAATGCACAAAGAATAAAGTTTGTTAACAAAAAAGGCGCCGCAGGCGCCTTTTTTGTTGTATAGGAAATATTTCCTTCGGACTGTCCACTGATTACTAGATACTGACTACTGTTTTAGAGTAGAGATAATAGAGTATGGAGTAGAGATATAGTTAACAAAAAAGGCACCAGCGGCGCCTTTTTTTGTTGTATTAAGTCATAGAGTTCTCTGACTACTGTCTACTGACCACTGGTCACTGTTTTTGCCGCTTCGCGACTAAAACTCTTTATGATGTGCCATTCTAAACAAATCCTCCTTGCTCAACGACTTGAAATAGTCATAGGTAATTTTTAATCCTTCAGCGCGACTTACTTTAGGCTCCCAGCCTAGAATGCTGCGGGCTTTAGTAATATCTGGTTTGCGTTGCTTGGGATCATCGGTAGGTAGAGGAAGTGAGATCAGCTTTTGTGAGGTACCGGTTAATTTGATGATTTCCTCGCCAAATTCTTTGATCGTTATCTCATCTGGATTACCGATGTTCACAGGCTGTGCATAATCGCTTAATAAGAGGCGATAAATGCCTTCTACTAGATCATCTACATAACAGAACGAACGTGTCTGAGAACCATCTCCAAACATCGTTAAATCTTCACCTCTTAAGGCTTGACCGATGAAGGCAGGTAATACACGACCATCATTTAGGCGCATGCGAGGGCCGTAAGTATTGAAAATACGAATGATGCGAGTCTCAAGTCCATGGTAGGTGTGGTAGGCCATGGTCATGGCTTCTTGAAAACGTTTGGCCTCATCATAAACACCTCGAGGTCCTACTGGGTTTACATTTCCCCAATACTCTTCAGGTTGTGGGTGTACGTTAGGGTCACCGTAAACTTCAGAGGTAGAGGCGATTAATACGCGGGCGTTTTTTACGCGGGCTAAACCTAAGCAATTGTGAATCCCTAGAGAGCCTACTTTTAAGGTTTGGATTGGGATTTTTAAATAATCGATAGGAGAGGCCGGTGAGGCAAAATGTAAGATATAATCTAGTTCGCCTGGCACGTGAATGAACTTAGAAACATCGTGGTGATAGAACTCGAAGTTTTCTAATTTAAAGAGATGTTCGATATTTTTCAGATCTCCCGTGATTAAATTATCCATGGCGATGACATGGTAACCCTCTTTAATAAAGCGATCACATAAATGAGACCCTAGAAATCCAGCACCGCCGGTGATTAAAACTCTTTTCATTTTACTGTATTGTTTGGCGGCCGATTGAATAATAGGTGTATCCTAATTCTGCCATTTGGTTTAATTCGTATAAATTTCTTCCGTCAAAAATGACTTTATTTTTCAATAAGCTGTCCATTCGATCGAAGTCTGGCGTTCTAAATTGTGGCCATTCGGTGACAATCAAAAGCGCATCAGCTCCTTCTAAAGCCTCATATGGATTCTTTGTGAAGGTAATTTTATCTCCCATGATCTGTTTAACATGGCCCATGGCCTCCGGATCATAGGCACTTACACTAGCACCTAGTTCTAACAAGGCATCGATATTGTACAAAGAAGGGGCTTCTCGGATGTCATCCGTGTAGGGTTTGAAGGCTAATCCCCACATGGCGATTTTTTTGCCCTTTAAATCACCTTTGAAGTGCTTGGAGAGTTGTGGAATTAATTTGGTCTTTTGGTTCTCATTGACTTTCATGACGGAGTCCAAAATCTTAAACTCATAGTCGTTCTCTGCTGATGTTTTTGCGAGTGCTTGTACATCTTTTGGGAAGCAACTACCACCATATCCGATTCCAGCGAATAAGAAACGTTTTCCGATACGAGAATCGGTACCAATCCCTTTGCGAACCTCATCCACGTTTGCGCCTACTAATTCACATAGGTTGGCAATCTCGTTCATGAAGGTGATTTTGGTTGCTAGAAAAGCATTAGCCGCGTATTTAGTTAACTCTGCCGAACGTTCATCCATAAAGATGATTGGATTGCCTTGGCGAACTAATGGGGCGTATAAGCGAGACATTAATTCCTTCGCTTTATCAGATTGAGTCCCGATAACCACACGATCTGGCTTCATGAAGTCTTCTACCGCCACACCTTCACGCAAGAATTCAGGATTTGATACCACATCGAATTCGACAGAGGCCTTTTTAGCGATAGCAGCTCTTACCTTATCCGAAGTTCCTACGGGGACAGTACTCTTGTCGATGATGACGGTGTATTCGGAAAGAATAGGGCCTAAATCATTCGCCACTTGCAGAATGTATTTTAAATCTGCTGATCCATCAGCTCCCGGAGGAGTTGGTAAGGCTAGGAAAATAACTTTTGCCCCTTCAATTCCCTCTTTCAAGGAAGTAGTGAAATGAAGACGACCTTCTTCTGTATTTCTTTTGAATAAGTCCTCTAAACCAGGCTCGTATATGGGAATGATCCCAGCCTGCATTTGCTTTACTTTTTCTTCATTGATGTCTACGCAAGTCACTTGGTTACCTGTTTCAGCGAAACAAGTACCTGTGACTAATCCTACGTATCCGGTTCCTACAACGGCTATTTTCATAATTTTACTGAATTACTTTTCCAATACTTCCAGTGGGTTCGCTAATTTTTAACCAATTAGCTATCGTGCTTGAAATATCACTGATGTTTGTTCTTTGACTGATTTCACGAGGTTTCAGGTTCCACCCGAAGAATAAAAGGGGTACGTGGGTGTCATATGCATAAACCGTGCTGTGGGATGCTCCCGTTTTATACCCCGAAACCCATTGTGGTCTTAATAAATACATAAAATCCCCGCTTCTTGCTTGGTTGTAGCCGTTTGTGAGGATTTCACGGTAAATTGCTGGAATAGGGCTTAATGCGACCTCTCTCATGTTAATGAATTCAGCAAATCCTGGTTGTTTTTTGAATGATTTCTCCAAAATATTTCCAACCGCATTCTTTGAAATTTGAAATTTATCCAGGTTAGCATGATTTAAATAAATTTGATTATTCTCCACACCGACAATCAAATCCACATCGCCAAATTCCTTTTTTAATGCTGATTTCGCTTCACTGATCGCTTTTCCTGTGTCAAAAGAGCCAGCTGGCAAACGCTTACTAATCATATAATCATGATTATCAGCCACGGCATGGTCTGCCGTTAAAAATACGAGGTATTGATTCTTACCTATTTTGGCATCTAAATAGCTTAGAATCTCCGCCATATCTTGATCTAAGCGCAAATAGGTATCTTCGATTTCAATAGATTGCGGCCCAAATGCATGCCCAATATAGTCTGTCGAGGAGAAGCTGATGGCTAAAAAATCGGTTGTCCCATTCTTACCTAATTTCTCTTCTTCAATCGCTTTTAAGGCAAATTCTTTTACCAAATTGTTTCCGTAAGGTGTTTTGCGGAAAACCTCCAGCATATTATCTCCTTTCAGCGCGTGAGGAAAAGTGGGCGTTTTTTCATTGCCTAATTTACCTTCGTAAGCGCTATTATCATCCGCAGAACGAGTATAGGTAGAAATTGGATATAACGTATTCCATCCTTGATTTAGGTACTTTTGTGGTCTTCCTTCCAAATTGAATTTTTGCACCCAGGTGGGTAATTCTTTCATGTAAAAAGAGGAAGTAATCCAGTATCCATCTGCAGAATCATACCAATACGAGGCATCTGCCGTATGTCCTCCCGGAATAATAGATCCACGATCTTTCAAAGAAATAGCGATGGTTTTAGACTTGTAATTTTGCGCCATCTTTAATTGATCTGTCAGTGTTGAAGTGAATAAGTTTCGGGGTGACATTTTTCCCGCCTTACTTTTACTTCCGATGGTTTGCACCGTCGAATCATCTACACAATACACTTTCTTACCGGAGGCTACATCAATCCAATCATTCTCCACAATCCCATGTATCGCAGGGACTGACCCCGTATAAATGCTGGCATGTCCAGCTGCAGTCACCGTAGGAGCATAATTATAGTGATTATCTGTACAATTAATGCCTTCTCTCATCAATCTTTTAAAACCTTTATCTGAATAGCGATCGAAATATTTATAGAGATACTCGTAGCGCATTTGGTCTACCACAATACCTACCACAAGTGCTGGTTTTTTCTGTGCTGCAGCTGATAAGCTTAGTAAAGTAAGTGTTAAAAAGAATAGCTTTTTCATGAATAGGAAGGGAAATCGGTGATGATTTCAGATGATTTGTTGAAAATATGGTAATGTAATCCGTTGGTTATGACGAGGTATTCTGCTCGTTGAACTTTTTGGTATTGTGCAATTTGTTGCAAGGTCTCTACAGTTAGTTGTACGTGTGGGGCTTTGCACTCAATCAACATAAAAACGTCTCCTTTTGAATTAAAAATTCGGATATCCGTTCGTCTATTTAATTTATCCACCTTCATGCCACCTTCAATCTGAAATAAGGAGGCCGGGTAGTTCATATCATTCACTAAATATTGAATGCAGTGTTGCCTGACCCATTCTTCTGGTGTAAGTAATCGATATTTTTTCGAGATCTCTTCGAAAATATATAGTTTCCCCTCATTTTTCTTTACTTTGTGAGCAAAAGGAGGGAAGACTAAGTTTAATTCGGGAGATGTTGTCATCTTTATCAATCTAACTTCTAAATTAATCTTTTTGCTTTATTAATTCATCACAAATGCGCGTATAAATATGAAAACGAAAGAGGAAATTGTTCAGAATTGGTTACCACGCTACACGGGTACGAATGCGGATGCATTTGGGCAGTATATTTTATTGACTAATTTCAAGAATTACGTGGATATGTTTGCGGAGAAATTCGGGGTGGAAATCAAGGGGAATGATCGTCCTATGCAGACAGCAACGGCACATAACATTACGATTATTAATTTTGGCATGGGTTCACCCATGGCGGCCACAGTGATGGATATTTTATCTGCTATTACGCCTAAAGCAGTTTTGTTTTTAGGGAAATGCGGTGGTTTGAAGAAGAATTTAGCGTTAGGAGATTTGATTTTACCTATCGCAGCTGTTCGTGGCGAGGGAACATCAGATGAGTATATGCCCAAAGAAGTGCCAGCGCTACCCTCTTTCCGTTTGCAAAGGGCTGTTTCTTCGATGATAAAGAAGCATGAATTAGATTATTGGACCGGATTGATCTACACCACAAATCGCCGTGTTTGGGAGCACGATGAGGTATTTAAAACCTATTTATCGGATATTCGAGCGATGGGAATTGATATGGAAACGGCCACTATTTTTACAGTGGGTTTTAAGAATAAAATACCACACGGAGCCCTATTGTTAGTCTCTGATAATCCAATGACACCTGATGGGGTAAAAACGGATGCGAGTGATAAAAAAGTCACGGAAAACTTTGTGCAAAAACACCTGCAGATAGGAATTGATTCCCTAGAGGAATTAGCGAATTCGGGAGAATCGGTGAAACACTTACGTTTCGATTAATTACAGAAGTCGCGAATAACCGTATAAGCCGCTGTATAGCCTAATTCACCTGATTTACTTAAGTCTAGACAGCCTGTAGTGTCATTCAAGGCAAGTTTGATGATTCCACGGATGAAATAGGCTTCTGCATATTTTCCATTTAAGTCGATCGCATTGTTGCAGTCTTGAATCGCATTTCTTTGATCTCCCAGATTTGATTTAGCGATACCTCGTTGGAAATAGGCATCTGCATAAGTGGGCTGAAGTGAAATAGCGCGGTTATAATCATCAATGGCACTTTTCGGGTCTCCTGATTTAGATTTTGCTAGCCCACGGTGGAAGAATACCTCTGCTCGGCTAGCACTCATATCACTCATTTTCGTGCGATCGACTAGCCCATTGCGCAATTCATCTAATTGAATTTTGCCCAGTTTTGCCGTGTAAAGTATTTTCGCATTTTCATTGTTTCCAAATTCGATAGCACGGGTAAAGTCCTCCATGGCACCTCTTGGGTCCCCTAATTTGGACTTAACAAAACCTCGGCCATACATCGCTTCGATCATTTCTGGATCTAATTCTAAAGCCTTGTTGAAGTCTTCTAAGGCGCCTTTCTCCCCGTTTTCCCCTCTGTAGTTTTCTAGTTGAGCTTTGCAGAAGCCAGAATAATACCATTCTTCAGCTCTATCAGGATTTAATTTGATGACTTCGCTGAAATCAGCCAAAGCTCCTTTGAAATCAGCTATTTTCATTTTGGCAAAAGCACGACCAGATAAGTAGTTCGTGCGCTTTGGTGTGATTTCGATGGCCTTGTTATAATCTTCAATACTGCCTGCAAAATCGCCTAATTTAGCTTTACTGTCTGCTCTAGCGGCTAATGTAGGCGCATAATCAGGAACTAATTCTAAGGATTTATTAAAATCGGTAATGGCAGCTCGGAAGTTTTCTAATTTATTCTTCGACAAACCGCGGCTGAAATAAGCGGTTCCTTCTAATGGATTGAGGCGAATAGCTTCATTATAATCTTGAATGGCAAGGGGATGGTTATCTTGTTTGCTATAGCTTTGGCCACGGGCAATAAATGCTTCAAAGTAATTAGGTTTTAATTCAAGAGCTTTGTTGAAGTCCAAAATAGCTCCTTGAAAATCCTTCAAGTTGTATTTAGCGAAGCCCCGGTTGTAAAAGGCAATCGGATTTGGATTCGCAGCCGTTTTTTCGATTTCTAAGGTGAAATTGCGTAATGCGTCGGCGTAATTCCCGGTTTTATTTTGGTTTAAACCTAGCTCTAAATAACTAATTTCAGTTGTCTGAGCTAAAAGAGATAAGCTAAAGCCAATTAAAGCGAGAGTTAGAATTCCGCTGCGTAATTTCATAGAATCTTATTTTTTGTAAAAATAAGCGAAATTACTGGCTTGTTAAAATTTGAATTGCCCCAAAAACAAGTATCAAAAACAAGGTCCTCAAGGCCGTTTTTTTCAAATATGGATCAATTTGAGCAGCACTCATTCCCGAATGCAATTCACGGAAAAGTTGTATGATGGGATAAATGCCGACTATCAATAGTTGTTGTACTCCATTTACCTTGATTCCAGCCACAAATGGATAGGCGTAAAAGCAGGTAATGGCCGCTAGGTACAAGAATTTCTGGTAGTAAAACCCGAATGTTTTGCCAATTCTAACGGGTATCGAGTTTTTCCCAGTCTTGATATCATTTTCAATATCGCGTAAATTATTCAGGTTTAATACGGCTACCGAAAGAAATCCACAACCGGAAGCTGGTAGAAATAGGGCTAGATTTAAACTAAATGTCTGAAGATAATAGGTACCTGCCGTTCCAATTAAGCCGAAAAACAAGAAAACGGATAAGTCGCCTAATCCCATATAACCATAAGGGCGTTTACCCACGGTATAGGCAATTGCAGCTGCTATGGAAGCGACTCCTAAGCCTAAAAAAGTACCCCAAACCTCTAGGGGAGCATCTTTTAAGCCTAGATATAGTAGGGCCAGACCAGACAAAAAAGCAAAGGCCGCCGTTAAAATAACAGCAGCCTTCATCTCTTCTTGACTAATTTTCCCTGTTTGGACAGCTCTTAAAGCTACTTTGCGATCTGCATTATCAACTCCATTCGAGAAGTCGCCTAAATCATTCGCAAAATTGGATAGTATTTGTAATAAAAGGGTGGTTACAGTAGCTAATAAGGCAATTCTTAGATCAAATTTTTCTTGCGCATAGGCTAAGAAATTACCTAATAATATACTTCCAACTGCTAACGGTAAGGTTCTTGGTCTCGCCGCATCTACCCATCTATTCATTCTTATTTTCCTATGGCAGCTAAAAATTCAGGACTGTTTGGTTTGATGCCCGAAGCAAAGAAATTTTGCAATTCACCTTTTTCGTTGATGATATATTTGCAGAAGTTCCAGCTAGGCTCTTTTTCATTCCAACCATTCTTTGATTTGTCTGAAAGCCATTGGTAAAGATCACATTTTCCAGACCCCTTAACAACGACTTTTTCCATCATTTGGAAAGAAACACCGTAATTTAATGAGCAGAATGAAGCAATTTCATCATTCGTACCTGGCTCTTGTCCCCCAAATTCATTTGCTGGGAAACCTAGAATAACGATGTCTTTATTTGCTTTGTGGAATTTTTCCCAGTCTGCATATTGTGGCGTATAACCACATTTAGAAGCTGTGTTCAACACAATCACTTTCTTGCCTTTAAACTGAGAGAAATCAATCTCTTTTCCATCGATTCCTTTCATTTTGAAAGAGTGAAAGTTCGCTGCTGCAGTAATTTCCATTTTTTCTGGTCTGTTTAAGACGGTTTTTTGTGTGAATGGTAGGGCCAAAGCCGTTAATAACGATCCGATTTTCATAAAACTTGCTATCATAATGATAAGTATTAAAATGGTGAGGTAAAGGTATTTACGTTTCAAATTACATTCGATTAGGTGAAACTATACCTAATAACGAGGTAGCATGCTGAATTGTTTTTCCTGTCAGCTCCGCTAAGGTAAGTCGAATGTTTCGCTTCACCTCATTTTCCTCTGATAGGATAGTTATTTCATTGTAAAATTTATTGAAAGTTTTCGCTAAATCGAAGGCATAATTCGCAATTACGGAAGGAGCAAAATTAGCTGCAGCCTGTCCGATTATTGCCTTGTATTCGCCTAATAAATAAATTAATTCTTGTTCTGAGTTCGCCAATTCTGAATCGGTAACGACTGGTTTAATGTCTCCTCCTTTGCGCAGGATTGAACAAATTCTAGCGTGTGTATATTGGATGAATGGTCCCGTATTTCCTTGGAAATCAATCGATTCCTCTGGATTGAATAGCATGCGTTTTTTCGGTTCGACTTTCAACAGGAAGTATTTCAACGCACCTAAACCAAGGTTGTGAAATAGTTCATTCGATTCTGCTTCCGTAAAACCATCGATCTTGCCTAATTCCAAGGTGCGATCTTTCGCCGTTTGGATCATCTCAGCCATTAAATCATCCGCATCCACGACAGTTCCTTCACGGGATTTCATCTTACCGCTTGGAAGATCCACCATGCCATAAGAAAGGTGGAAGTTACCTTGAGAAAAGGGCTTGTTTAATTTCTTCAGGATATGGAATAATACCTCAAAATGGTAATCTTGCTCGTTTCCCACCACATAAACCGATTGATTTGCTTTGAAATCCTCGTATTTTAATTGCGCGGTTCCCATGTCTTGCGTGATATAAACAGACGTTCCGTCCTTACGTAAGACTAGTTTCTCGTCTAAACCTTCGGTTTCTAAATTGATCCAAACAGATCCATCGGGCTTTTGGAAAAATACACCTGAAGCTAATCCCTCATCCACTAATTGTTTTCCTAATAAATAAGTATTCGATTCCCGGTAGATTTTATCGAAGGAAACGCCCATAGTTTGGTAGGATTTCTCAAAACCCGCAAATACCCAAGAGTTCATCGTATTCCACAAATTCATCACCTCTTCATCGCCTTGTTCCCATTTCAAAAGCATTTCTTGCGCTTGCAATAGGATAGGGGCCTGCTTTTTCGCTTGCTCCTCGTCTAAACCCGTGGCCATCAATTCTTTGATCTCCTTCTTGTATTCCACATCGAAAGCAACGTAATATTTACCTACTAAATGATCCCCTTTGATACCCGTAGATTCTGGAGTTTCCTGATTGCCAAAAAGCTGGTAGGCTAACATGGACTTACAAATATGAATTCCACGGTCGTTTACTAAATTCGTTTTAACCACTTCGTATCCCCCAGCGGCAAGAATCTGCGCCACGGAGAATCCAAGAAAGTTATTGCGTAAATGACCTAAGTGTAATGGTTTATTGGTGTTAGGAGACGAGTATTCGATCAATACTTTTTCCCCTTTTGATGCTAATTGGAAAGGATTTTTATCTGAGGCTACCTCTGCTAAAACGCTTAACCAAGCCGAATCATGAATTGAAATATTCAAGAAACCTTGAACCACTTGGAAGGCTTTTACGATGGAACAATTCGCTAACAAATAGTTCCCTAAATCAGTAGCAATGGCTGCAGGAGCTTTGCCTGCTTGTTTTGTATAGGGGAAAACAACGAGGGTATACGCACCTTCGAACTCTTTTTTCGTCTCTTGTAAAACGATTTCAGTTACTTCGATGCTGAATAATTCGTGTAGGCCTTTAGCTAATTGCTCTTGTAATTGTTGTTGTATGCTCGACATGAAAAGGGTCTGATTTGTCAATCTGCAAAGGTAGCTAAAATCACTCTAAACCTTGTCTCTCCCGCTCAGAAATGAATAAATTAATCTTACCTTTGTGACAATTATGCAAAATATATACCACGAAGCGATTCAAACTTTAAAAGCTGGAGGCGTATTATTATACCCCAGTGACACAATTTGGGGTTTAGGATGTGATGCCCGTAATGAAGCAGCTATTGAAAAGATTCTCGAACTCAAAAACAGGCCTGCGAACAAGGGATTGATTTTGTTGATTTCTAAAATCGAGCAATTAAGTGAGTATGTAGAGCAGGTGCCGGATATTGCTTGGGACCTGGTTGAATTTGCGGAGGATCCTTTGACAGTTATATATCCCAAAGGAAAAAACGTTTCCCCTTTGTTATTGGGGCTAGATGGCAGTATTGCCATTCGCCTAGTTAAGGAGGAGTTTTGCAAAGGTTTGGTTTATCGCTACCAAAGAGGGATCGTATCCACGTCTGCGAATCTTTCTGGAGAGCCTTCACCTTTGAATTTTGCAGGCATTGCTCCTTCCATTGTAACAGGGGTAGCTCATGTGTTAGAGAATCCAGCAGGCGAGGGCCCGGCAAAAAAAGCAAGTAAAATCGTTCAATTAGGTTTGCACGGCGATTATAAATTAATCAGAGGTTAGATGATAGAAGGGAAGGAGATAGTCGCGGATCCTATATTTTCCAAAATCGGCTTAGCGGCTGATCGTTTGGGGGTAGATAGTTATGTCATCGGTGGCTATGTGCGTGATGCGATTTTAGGTCGAGAGTGTAAGGACATTGATGTCGTATGTATTGGTTCAGGGATTGATTTAGCATTAGAAGTTGCTAAAGAATTTGATTTACCAGAACACGCCGTTTCGGTTTTTAAAAATTTTGGTACGGCAATGATCAAAGTCGATGACTGGGATCTTGAATTCGTGGGTGCCAGAAAAGAATCCTATAACCGGGATTCTCGTAAGCCTGTCGTAGAGGAAGGGTCTTTAGAAGACGACCAAAACCGCCGCGATTTCACCATAAATGCCATGGCGGTGCAATTGAATAAAGCGCATTGGGGGAAATTATTAGACCCATTTAATGGATTGGATGATTTGAAAGCCAAAATCATTCGCACTCCGCTTGCTCCAGGAATTACCTTTTCAGATGATCCTCTGCGTATGATGCGCGCTGTTCGTTTTGCAGCACAGCTTGGTTTCGATATTTACCCTGAGACTTTTGAGGCCTTAAAAACGGAGAAAGATCGCTTGTCCATCATTTCGATGGAGCGAATTTCCGACGAGCTTAACAAAATGATTTTATGTAAAAAACCGTCTTACGGCTTTCTTTTATTGGATGCCTGTGAAATCCTACCGATAATCTTCCCAGAGTTTATGAAATTAAAGGGAGTTGACACGGAAGATGGTAAAGGACATAAAGACAATTTTTACCATACTTTACAGGTATTAGATAATATTTCGGAGAATACGAACGACCTCTGGTGGCGCTGGGCTGCGATTTTACATGATATTGCTAAACCGCAAACCAAGCGTTTCGCTCAAGGCAAAGGCTGGACTTTTCATGGCCACGAAGAAATGGGTGCCCGCCAGGTTCCCAACATTTTCAAACGCTTGAAATTGCCCTTAAATGAAAAGATGAAGCTGGTCCAAAAGCTGGTTCGCCTTCATTTACGCCCCATCGCTCTCTCTAAAGAAGAAATCACAGCTTCCGCTTTACGTCGCCTCTTATTCGAAGCAGGCGAAGAACTTGAGGCCTTAATGACTTTATGTCGGGCAGATATTACGTCTAAAAATGGCGACAAAGTCAAACGTTATCTCCGCAATTTTGATATTGTAGAACAAAAACTAAAAGAGGTAGAGGCGAGTGATTCCTTACGGAATTTCCAACCCGTATTCTCGGGCGAAATAATTATGCAAGTTTTTGATATCGGACCTGGTCGCGAAATTGGATTGATTAAAATCGCCATGCGGGAGGCAGTACTGGAAGGCGTGATTCGAAACGAATTAGCCTCTGGTTGGGATCTGCTGATCGAAGAAGGTAGAAAGCTAGACCTCAAGCCCGTTATTTCTTTAACGGATATAAACTAAAAAAGGCTCCGAAATTCGGAGCCTTTTCTTTTTTGAGCGAACTGATTACAAGTTGATCACTAAATCTTCTTTTGCATAACGAACCTTAGCGGCATTAGCCATAAAGTCATTCGCTGCATCACGCTCACCTACGGCTAAGATTAACACAGAGTGTAATCCCATTGCGTCTAAACCTAATAATTCGTCTAGTTGAGCGGGAATAAATCCTTCCATTGGTGTTGTGTCGATTTTTAATTCACCTGCCGCAGCAAGAGCCGTTCCCATCGCTAAATAAGCTTGGCGATCTGCCCAGTTTTGTTTTGCTTCTACTGTACGACCTAATAAGGATCCAGCAATAGCTCCACGGTAATCACCTAGCATATCAACTGATAAACCACGAGTATCAGCCACTAATTGGATGAAAGCATCGATTTGAGCTTCAGTGATATCATTCCAAGCTGCGAAAACTAATAAATGAGATGATTCAACTGCTTGTGGTTGACCATAAGCAATAGGTTGAATTTTAGCTTTTAATTCTGGATTCTCAATCACCAAAATTTTGTAAGGTTGTAAACCAAATCCAGATGCTGAAAGGCGGATTGCTTCTAATAAAGCATCAATTTTTTCTGCGGAAACTTTGTTTCCTGTCATTCTTTTTGTGGCGTAGCGCCAAGATAATGAGTCGATTAAAGACATAATGTTTTTCTTGTTATAGCTAAATTTCAAGGCTTATTCTGGAAAATGGCCTACGACATATTTTCTACGAATAAGCCTTGATAATTTATCAAATAAATAAAATCAATTTCTTTTACTCCTGCGCTCAATTAAGAGAGCGAAAGAGTTTCTTGAGTATTGAATAAATTTGAATAGGGGGCGTATAAAATATGACGTAGGCCATTTTACAGCCCCCTATTTAAATTTATTCTGAAACTAAAGAAACGGTAAGAGCGAAATCATCATAAATCGCCTTATCCCCAATCGAATCAAAGAATTTCTTTGAACCGTATTTGATGTTGAAGTCAGTACGATCGATGGTGATGTTAGCTTTAGCTGTCACTTTACCACCTTTAACAGCGATTTCTGCTGGGAAAGTGATTGATTTTGTGATTCCTTTTACTGTCAAATTACCAGTAACTTGGTTACCTGCCACTTTAGTGATAACGAAAGAAGCTGTTGGGAATTTTTCGATTTCGAAGAAGTCACCAGAAGTAATGTGTCCGATGAATTTTTGGTTGTAACCTGGATCTGTGATATCTAGAGCCTTGATTGTTTTCAAATCAATTGTGAAGTTTCCACCGATTAATTTGTTTCCGTTTACATTCAATGCACCAGCAGAGATGCCTACTGTACCATTGTGCTCGCCAGTTACTTTCTTAGCTAACCAAGCGATTGAACTAGCTGACTTGTTAACGTTCACTACTTTCGGTGCAGCTACTCCAGCGAAAGTGATTAGGCCTAAAGCCAAGGTTGCGATTACTACTTTTACAGATTTCATATAATTTATTGTTTAATTGTGAGAAAATACTGTTCTAAATTCGTCCAATAGTTGGTTCATTTCTTCGAGTCTTTTAACGCCTAAAGCATCGAAATGTTTTCCCCAATCTTGTTGAACTTGGTCTACTTCTTTTAATAAATCTAATCCAGCTGGGAGAATTAGGATATCAACTGCTCGGCGATCTTGAGGACATTCCCGGCGAAGTACTAATTTCTTTTCTAATAATTTGTCCACTAAGCGCGATGCGTTCGACATTTTATCTAACATGCGTTCCGTAATGGCTAGAACGGTCATCGGGTTGCCATGTTGTCCTTTTAAAATCCGGAGAACATTGTATTGTTGTACGGTAAGGCCAAAAGGTTTCAAAAGCTCTTGTTGTTTTTGCACTATCCAGTTTCCCGTATAGATCGCATTAACAATGGCTTTTTGTGCCTCAGACTGGAAATTACTCTGTTTTAAATCCTCGGAAATACCCATGACTAAAATTTGATGTAGCAAAATTAAATGTAATTACATTAAATGCAAGTGAATTAAAATTAAATTATTGTTAAATCCTGAAAATTTTAATTTTTGACCTATTTTTGAACATGCAGAATTCCTTATCCCTCCAATATCCATTTGTCCTAGCTTCTAATTCCCCTCGTAGAAAAGAGATTCTTCGTAATGCGGGTTTTGAATTTTCGGTGTTGCCCAGTGATGTGGATGAGTCGTTCGATGCGGCCATGAAACCACAAGAGGTGCCTGTGCATTTGGCAGAAAGAAAAGCCAGTGAACTAGCTCGGATTTCTCCATCGACCTTGGTTCTAGCGGCGGATACCGTGGTAATTCTTGAAAATGAGCTATTAAATAAGCCATCAGATAAATCGGAAGCCATTCAAATGCTACAGAAACTTTCTGGTAAATCACACGAGGTTGTGACTGGAATAGCTCTTCATACTCCACAAGGCTTATTTACGAAAGCGGATTCAGCTCTAGTTAAATTCAGAACTTTCGAAGAATGGGAAATTGATTTTTATGTCAGAGAGGGTTCTTGTATGGACAAAGCTGGTTCTTATGGTGTCCAAGACTACCTAGGAATGGTAGGGATTGAATCTATTCAAGGATCATTCTACACGGTGATGGGCCTACCCATCTATGAGGTGTATCAATTGATGAAACCGTATATTCTGGACGGGAAGCAGTTATTAATTAGATAGAGAAACTTTCTCCGCATCCACAAGTACGACTTGCATTCGGGTTTTTGAATTGGAAACCTTTGCCATTTAGACCATCAGAAAAGTCTAATTCAGTGCCTGCTAAATAAAGAATGGACTTTTTGTCGACCATTACTTTCACCCCTTTATCTTCGAAAATCATATCGTTAGCTTGTGGCTCTGCTGCGAAATCCAAATTATACATCAAGCCAGAGCAACCGCCACCTTCTACAGCCACGCGGATGTTAAATTCCTCCGTTAAACCTTCTTTAGAACGCAATTCTTTAATTCTATTGGCTGCTAAATCTGTTATCGTGATCATGTTGGCTCTATTTTGATAAATTTCCGACACAAAAATAAGAAAAAATTCCCTAAAAAAATCATTTATTTAGAGTGAATCTAAATAAAGTCTAGTTTTTCAAAACCATTGGCCTTAATTTTGCGTTTCAATTGGAGTAAAATAGCCAGATTAAAAACACATACCATGCTTTCAATAAAGAATTTACAAGCAAGAATAGGGGAGAAGGAAATCTTGAAGGGGATTAATTTAGAGATCAAAGCGGGAGAAGTTCACGCGATCATGGGGCCGAATGGTTCAGGTAAATCAACTTTAGCGTCTGTTTTAGCCGGACGTGAGGATTATGAGGTGACAGGAGGCTCGGTTGACTTTTTGGGTAAGGATTTATTAGATCTAGCTCCTGAAGAACGTGCCGCAGAGGGTTTATTCCTTGCTTTTCAATACCCAGTAGAAATTCCGGGTGTATCGACGACGAATTTTATGAAGTCGGCGGTCAATGAAATTCGTAAATACCGTGGGGAAGAAGCTTTGGACGCTGTTCAGTTTTTGAAGATGTTCAAAGAAAAGATGAGCTATGTGAATATTGACCAAAGTTTATTGTCTCGTGCATTAAACGAAGGTTTCTCGGGTGGTGAGAAAAAAAGAAATGAAATCTTCCAAATGGCGGTTTTAGAACCTAAGTTGGCCATTTTGGACGAGACGGACTCTGGACTAGACATTGATGCTCTACGTATCGTGGCAGAGGGAGTTAATAAATTGAAATCCCCAGATAATGCGACAATTGTAGTGACTCACTACCAACGCCTTTTGGACTACATCGTACCTGATTTTGTTCACGTATTGTACAAAGGAAAAATCGTGAAATCAGGTGGAAAAGAATTAGCGCTTGAATTAGAGGAGCGCGGATACGATTGGATCATTTCAGCTTTAGGAGAATAAGATGTTGTATACAGAATTAAGCTCAGCGACTCAGAAGGAGGCATTAGAGCGTTTTAAGGCCAAAGGTTTTCCCACCAATAAATGGGAAGAATGGAAGTATGCGTCCCTTAAGTCTTGGAATGAAAAAGACCTAGATTGGACTCCCGCTTCCTTACATGAGTCCTCAACTGCTAATTTGCAAACTCAAAATGGCAACACCATTTTCCAAGGTTCTTTGCCTGCCGGAGTTGAATTCATCTCTTTCGATGCATTTTTAGCCTCCAATCCAGCACTTGCAGCGAAATGGGAGCAACGCCTTCCTATTTTAGATCAGAACTCTTTGTATGATTTAAATACGGCTTTGGTGGCGAATACTCAGGTATTAAGGGTGAAGGCAGGCGTTTCGGTAGACGAAGCCATCGCACACGATTTTATCGTGTCTGCCTCAAAAGCGTCCGCTATTCAAAGCCGATTAATCGTGTTTTTAGAAGCAGATGCTTCCCTAACCTTGATCGAACGCGCTTTTACGAAGGAGGGATCAGCCGAAGTGTTATCTAATTTTGTTCAAGAAATTTATGTGAGTGAAAAGGCGAACTTGACCTATGTGAAGGAACAAGATTTAGCTGCAAATACATCTCACATTGACCATACCTTTATTACACAGCTTTCTGATAGTCAGGTGGATTTATTCACCTTCTCATTGAATGCGGAATATTTGCGTAATAATCTACATTTCTACAGCGATGGAGAAAATGTAGTTTCCAACCTGAATGGACTTTATGTGCCAGGAGAGAACCAATTAATGGATTCTCATACGGTGGTGGATCACCGCAAACCGAATTCTGAATCTCACGAACTATACAAAGGCGTGTTGATGGGGAATGCGACAGGCGTGTTTAATGGTAAGATTTTTGTGCGTCCAGATGCACAAAAGACGAATGCCTTCCAAAGCTGTAAAAACGTTCTGGCTTCTACCAGGGCAACGATGAATACAAAACCTCAATTAGAGATTTGGGCGGATGATGTGAAATGTTCTCACGGAACGACTACGGGTCAATTAAATGAGGAAGCCTTGTTCTATTTACGTTCAAGAGGTATTTCTTTAGCGAATGCACGAACTTTATTATTACTAGCTTTTGTTCAAGAAGTGATTGATCGCGTTTCGCACGAAGAAACGAAATTGCGTTTGACAGATAAAATTATTTCTAAAATCCAGACTTCCTTAGCGATATAATCATGGCGGAAAAATTAAATATAGATCAAATTAGAGCGGATTTCCCTGTTTTACATCAGCAGGTGAACAAAGCGCCTTTGGTTTATTTTGATAATGCGGCGACCACACAGAAGCCCAAAGCCGTTATGGATGCGCTTACAGCTTATTATGAGCAGGATAATGCGAATATTCACCGAGGCATTCACACCTTGGCTGAACGCGCTACAACTGCTTACGAATTAACGCGAAAAAAGCTAGCTGCTTTCTTAAACGCACCCTCTACAGACCAAATTATCTTCACCTCTGGAACCACAGCGGGAATTAATTTAGTTGCTCAGACTTTTGGCCGGGCAAATGTGGGAAAAGGGGATCAAATCATCGTTTCTAACCTTGAACACCACTCGAACATTGTGCCTTGGCAAATGATTGCGGAGGAGAAAGGGGCAGAGATCAAAGTGATTCCGGTGAGTGATGAAGGTGTTCTAGATATTGAAGCGTTAAAAGGATTATTGAATCCCAAAGTAAAACTTGTTGCGGTTAACCATGTATCCAATGCCATTGGAACCATTAATCCGATTGCTGAAATTATCCAATTATCCCATGCAGTTGGAGCTAAAGTACTAATCGATGGAGCTCAATCTGTCGCTCACTTAGCGGTAGACGTGCAAGCACTGGATCTAGATTTCTTCGTTTTCTCTGCACACAAGTTGTTCGGTCCTACGGGAGTGGGCGTATTGTATGGGAAACGCGAATTATTAGAGGCCATGCCACCTTACCAAGGAGGCGGGGAGATGATCAAAGAAGTGAGTTTCAATGGTACAACCTATAATGAATTACCCTATAAATTTGAAGCAGGAACACCAAATATTGCGGATGTAATTGCTTTTGGAGCTGCTTTGGATTACGTCCAAGCTATTCCATCAGAGGCGCTTGCAGCTCAGGAAGAGGCTTTATTAGCCTATGCTACGGAGAAATTACAATCCATTCCTGGATTAAAGATTGTGGGTACTGCCCCTGAAAAGATTGCGGTTATCTCTTTTGTGGTGGACGGCGTTCATCCACAAGATATCGGTGTTTTGTTAGATAAATTTGGCATTGCGATTCGTACGGGCCATCACTGTGCACAACCTTTGATGCAGCGTTATGAATTAGTAGGAACTTGTCGTGCCTCCTTCTCGTTCTACAATACCTTCGAGGAGATTGATCGCTTTGTTTTATGCTTAGAGAAGACTTTACAAATGTTACAATAAATGGGACAGGCGATAAACGATATTCAAGAAGAATTAATTGAAGAGTTTGGTCTTTTCGAGGACTGGGCAGATAAATATGAGTATTTGATTGACCTAGGCAAGAAATTAGCGCCTATGTCTGATGCTTATAAGACGGAGGAGAATGTGATTAAGGGCTGCCAAAGCCGTGTCTGGTTACATGCCGAAAAACAAGGTGATTTAGTCGTATTTCAAGCTGATTCAGAGGCAATTATCGTGAAAGGAATGATCTCGATGTTGATTCGGGTATTGTCTAATCACACGCCAGCGGAGATTTTAGCAGCTGATTTATATTTTATTGATCAAATTGGAATGAGTCAGCACTTAGCCCAAACTCGCTCTAATGGATTAGTTTCCATGGTAAAACAAATGCAACACTATGCTTTGGCCTTCTCTTAAGCGATTATTTAAAATGGAAAATTCAAGTCAAATGAATGAAGTAGAATTAAAGGAAAAGGTAGTTAAGGCGATTAAGACCGTCTATGACCCAGAAATTCCTGTCGATGTATATGAACTCGGATTAATCTATGAAATCAAGATTTTCCCGGTGAATAATGTGTACATCTTAATGACTTTAACATCTCCTTCCTGTCCTTCAGCTGAAAGCATTCCTGTGGATATTGAAAAGGCGGTGAGAGAAATTGAAGGAATTGCGGAGGTATCTGTTGAATTGACTTTTGACCCACCTTATGAGCAAGATATGATGTCAGAAGTGGCCAAGTTGGAACTTGGATTTATGTAATAGCGTTATCAAAAATAAATATAAATAGAACATATATGTATCCAGAACATTTAGTACATCCTATGCGGATGGATATCGTGGCCGGAGGATTCCAAGAATTGAAGTCAGCTTCAGAAGTGGAAGACGTAATGGCTAAGCCAGGTACAACCTTGGTATTTTTTAACTCAGTTTGTGGATGTTCTGCTTCTACAGCACGTCCAGGCGTAAAGAATGCAGTTGCAGCTTCAGCTAAAAAGCCAAACCAATTAGTGACGGTTTTTGCGGGTGTAGATCCAGAAGCGGTTCAAAAAGCACGTGAATACACACTTCCTTATCCTCCATCATCTCCATCGATCGCCTTGTTTAAAGATGGTGAATTAGTTCACTTTGTAGAGCGTCACCACATTGAGGGTCGTTCGGCAGATATGATTGCAGGACACTTAGAAGGTGTTTTTGACGAATTCTGCTAATAAAAATGAGTCATAAAAAAAGGGAGCTTCGTAAGAAGCTCCCTTTTTTGTTTCCTTTCAGAAAGGATTATTGCTTAGGCGCACCGCCCATTGCGCCTGATTCTGAAGTACTATTCTTTGCTTTCTCAGCCATTTTCTTAGCAGCGCCTTCATAGTCACCCGCTTTAATGAAGGACATCTTCAATAAGTCGATTGATTTCTGAGTAGCCTCTTGAATTTGTGCTGGAGTTAAGCTCTTAATCTTGTTCTCTAACTCTTCTGACCACATCATGTTACGGCCTAAGAATAAGTTGCTATTCAAACTACCTACCAATGCGTTGTCTTGAGAACGAGTTACTTGACGAGATTGTAACCAAGATTTCTTAGCCTCATCGATTTCCTTTTGAGTGAAACCTTCTTTCAATACTTTCTCGATTTCTTCTTTGAAAGCTGATTCTAGTTTCGCTAAGTTCTCAGGAGCATAGATAGCATATCCGATAAATGCACCGCTTTGATCTAATGGACTAGCAACGAATTGTGAACCCACACCATAAGATAAACCATCTTTTTGACGGATACGGTTCATTAAACGAGAGCTCAAGCCACTACCACCACCTAACATGTAGTTAGATAATTCTAGCGCTGCGTAGTTAGGGTCGCTATCAGAGATTTTTAACGGTTGGTAAGCTAAGAAGAAGGCGTTTGCTTTATCAGGTGTCTCGATTGAAATCGCTTTTCCTCCTGTTTCTTTAAACTCATCTACAATACGTTTATAAGGTTTTGGAGATTTCCAATTCCCAAATTCTGCTGCAATTAAATCCTTCACTTCTTTCTCATCGAAATCACCGACTGCTGAGAACGTAGCATTAGATGCACCATAGAAGTTCTTGTAGAAATTAACAGACTCTTCTAGTTTTACTGCGGCATAATTAGCTGTTTGCTCTGCCATCGTAGGCTGGTAGCGAACATCTTTCTTATCGTAGTGACCAGCTCTTAATTGACCCAAAGCCTCAGAACCTTTCGCTTGCGGCTCACTTTTTTGACCTTCGATTGCCGTTAAATTTTCTTGTTTTAACTTCTCGAATTCATCCGCAGGGAATACCGGTTGTTTTAATGCCTCAGCTACTAATTTCATCGCAGGGATTAAATTCTCGCGCGTTGTCTCAATAGAAATATTCGCTTGCGTAGGTCCACCTGAGATAGAAACACGTGCTTTTAACTTGTCCAATTCATCTTGGAATTGTTGACGAGTATGTTTCGCTGTACCTTTAGTTAACATATCTGCTGCTAAATCTGCGGCAGTTGCAGTACCCATTAACGACTTTTCATCGCCAAAACGTAAAGTCATACGTGCATAAACTGAGTTACCACGTGTCTTTTTAGATAAAAGCGCTAATTGAACACCACCAATTTTCTCAGTTTTCGTACGAGCATCGATGTTTGCTGGAGATGGATCAAATGCTTCTCCTTGGCTAACAGCCGCTTTAGGTTTGAAATCTTTTAGGATAGTTGCTACATCCTTCGCTTCTGGAATCTCAGCACGCTCTGGTTTTTCTGTAGGATAGAAAGTACCAGAAGTACGATTAGATGATTTGAAATAAGCAGCAGCCACACGTTGGATGTCAGCAGGAGTGATTTTCTCTAATTGATTACGTGTATGGAATAATAAACGCCAATCGCCTTGAGCAATGAATTCAGAAAGACCTACACCTACACGCTGTGCGTTGTTTAATAATAGCTCGATATTCTTGATTCCTTTTGTCTTAATGCGATCAACCTCTTCTTTAGTTGGAGGAGTTTTGGCAAAATTCTCAATCGTATTAATCATGATTTGACGAACAGAATCAACTGATTTCTCTTTTAATACCTCTGAACCGAAGTACACAAGACCTGGTTCTTTCAATTGGAAAGTCATACCAAACTGGCTACTCGCTTTCTTTGTATCGATCAACGCTTTGTATAAACGTCCAGACGGCGCATCTGTTAACAAGTCAGTCATGACATCAACAGCCACATAGTCAGGGTGTAAGCCAGATGGAATATGGTAAGCCATACCCACTACTTGCACATCACCCACACGACGTAAAGTAACATCTCTCTCTCCATCTTGCGTAGGCTCAGCCGTGAAAGTAGGAGTTAAAACACGCTCAGGGCGAGGAATTACACCGAATTTCTCGTTGATCAATTTCAATGTTTTGATGGCATCGAATTTACCTGCTACTAATAATACTGCGTTATCTGGCTGGTAGTACTTGCGGTAATATGCCTGTAAATTCTCGATAGGCACTTTTTCGATGTCAGAACGAGCTCCAATGGTCGAGTTACCGTAGTTATGCCATAAGAAAGCGGTAGAAACGATACGCTCCATTAATACGCTTCCTGGATCATTCTCTCCACGCTCGAACTCATTACGAACAACCGTCATTTCGGTTTCTAATTCGCTTTTAGCAATACGAGAATTGATCATACGATCAGCTTCCATATCTAAAGCCCAATCTAGATTTTCGTCTGTCGCTGCGAAAGTTTCGAAGTAGTTTGTACGATCTAACCAGGTAGTTCCGTTGAATTGAGCACCGTGGTCAGAGATTTCTTTCGCTACTTCCTTGTGTTTTTCTTTCGTTCCTTTAAACACCATATGCTCTAATAAGTGAGACATACCTGTTTCACCGTAACCCTCGTGACGAGAACCTACTAAATAGGTGATGTTCACCGTAATGGTTTGCTTTGAAGGATCTGGGAATAATAAAACCTTCAAGCCATTGGCTAGCTTGTATTCTGTTATTCCCTCCGCTTCGGTCACCTTTTCAGGGATAGGAAGGCTAGCGGACGCCTTTTGTGTTGATGGAGTGGGTTTAGGTTGTGCAATTGCAGGCTGCAAGAGACAAAGTAGTAAACCCGATAGAATGATTTTCTTCATAGGGGTATTTTGTTTATTGACTCGAAAAATAGAAATAAATTGAATTAAGGGTAATGATAAAATGATGAACGGCAATAATTATTTCTTGTACTGTTGGATTAACTTATAAATCGCCTTTTGTGTTTCCATATTAGGAAAGTATTCAAATATAATTTCGTGTTTATCATAATCTAACAGGAGCCCAGATTCTAAGAAATGAAAAGCCTCTTTAAATTGGCCTGCTTTGATTAAAAAGATAGCGGCACGGTAATATAAATCTGCTTCCTCTGGTAGTTCGTCAATGGCAGAGAGCATGATTTCAGCACATTTTTCGAAATCATTAAGATCGTAATGCAACTGCGCCCATTTTACCCAAGTAGGAGCGAAGAAGGAATCTAGATCTACGGATTTGGCATAGGCCTCATCAGCAGAAACGGGATTGCCTAAATAGGATTCTACATCTGCTAAACCGGTCCAATATAAAGGATTCGTGTCATTTAGTTTCAGCGCTTTTTTTAGGAAATGCAAGGCTTCAAACCATTTGTCCATCTCCGTTAGACAAACCGCTAATCCATAATAGCCTTCATCCCATAAAGGATCGACTTTGATGGCCTCTTTATAAAAGGGTAAGGCTTCGTCAAATCGGCGTTGTCTTTCGATACTTGCACCTAAACAGCAATATAATTCTGGATTCGGATCATCGTATTTCAAGCATAATTGATAGGCTTCTTCTGCCTTCGCATATTCTTGAATATTCATATAAGTATTGCCTAAATTGAATAAAGAAGACCCAAAAGTAGGTTCAATCGCCAGCGAATATTCATAGGCATCGATCGCCTTTTCAAACTGTTTTAATTTCGAATAAGCTATACCTAAATTATACCAAGCCGTAAAGGAGAACGGATCGGCATCAATAAACTGCTTGTAATAGGGGATACTTTCCTCGATTTTACCTATTTCGTCTAAGCAATTAGCGAGTTCTACCAGGGCATTTTCATTCTCCGAATTAAGCTCTAAGCACTTTTTCAGCATATCCACAGCCTCCCGAGGTTTCCCCCAAGCCTGGTAGCTTAAACCGATGCGAAAGTAGACTTCATCTTTTTCT
This sequence comes from Aquirufa novilacunae, assembly GCF_045310505.1. Taxonomy (NCBI): domain Bacteria; kingdom Pseudomonadati; phylum Bacteroidota; class Cytophagia; order Cytophagales; family Flectobacillaceae; genus Aquirufa; species Aquirufa novilacunae. Next base: position 621,752 of record NZ_JBEWZG010000001.1, on the reverse strand, counting down.
TCTGTTCGATCTAAAGCCGCTAAAAAGAGTTGGATAGATTCCTCGTGCTGGCCCATTTGGCTTAGTAAATAGCCTTTCACCAGGGTTAATTCGATGTCATTTGGGAAAAGCAGGATGGAGTTTTCGATTAATTCCATGGCCTCTTCAGGTCGCTGCATTTCACCTAAAATTTGGGCTTTTAGGGTAATTAATTCGAGGGAATAATTGAAATGGGAAAGTCCTAAATTAACGGCATCTAAAGCTTGGTCAAATCGGGATTGAACAAAGTAATGTTCGGCGATTTGTTCTAGGGTTTCTGCATCGAAAAACGCGTTTTCTTGCTGATTCAACATGTTTTCGTAGCGCTGTACGGAAGATTGAATGTCTTCTTTATTCTCGTCGAATTCGGGATCTAGCATTTTTCAAAATACATTTTTACTAAAATAAAGAATATTATTTATTCTTGAACCCCTTTTCGGCTTATTTTTGTTCCAAATAACTCATAATGTCAAAAATCTGCGCTATTGCGGACCTCGGTACGAATACCTTCCAGTTACTTATTTCTCCACTAGACCATTTCCAGGTGTTAGAGCACTTACAACGCCCGGTGGGTTTGGGGATGGGAGCTATGGAACAGGTAGTGCTACAAGAAGATGCGATGGATCGGGCGCTTGTCGCCTTACACGAATTCGTCTCTTTGTTTTTGTCCAAAGGAGGAGACATTAGCGATTTTTATGCCATCGGAACAAGCATTTTACGTCGAGCATCGAATGCCGGGGATTTTTTACAAAGGGTTAAAGAAGAACTCGGAGTCTCTATTTTAGTGATTGATGGAATTCAAGAAGCAGAATATATCTATGCGGGGATACGAAATTCGCTTCCTGATCGTTGGGGGAAAACGAGTTTAGTGATGGATATAGGGGGAGGAAGTGTGGAATTCATCTTATTTAAGGGATATGATGTCCTGTATCGAGTGAGTTTAGAATTAGGTGGCTTGCGATTAAAGTCTCTTTTTTCGGTCAATAATGAGTTTAATTTGTCGATTGTAAAGGATTTAGATGCGCATGTGACGAAAGAAATAGGTGTTTTGTTCCAGATCTGTAAGAAGTCAAAACCCGAGGTATTGATAGGGGCCGCAGGTGCTTTTGAGACGATTTTGGATTTAGAGAATAGACCAGGAAATGCACCGGCTTCTTGCGAGATTGATTTGAACCAGTTTTTGCAACATAAATTAAACCTTGACGCCTTGCCTTATGAAGAGCGGAAGGCCTATCCTGGTATGAGAGCATTCAGGGCAAGTATTTTCCCTTATGCCACCTTTTTAATTGAGAAGGTATTGCGGGAATTGGAAGTAAAACAGCTTTGGTTTTCTTCCTACAGTTTGAAAGAAGGATTTTGGTTTAAAGAACTAGCTCCTTCCTCACAACAACCCTAGAGATTATAAAAAAAAAATTGTAAACTTGTAGTTAATAAGATTAATCAATTCATCCTATGGCTTTATCGCTAGCAACTATTTTACTTCAGGCGGGTGTAACCGTCGATTCACTTTCTTCTGCTGTGGCAGATTCTATTGTTAATGCTTCTGGTCCGGTTCAAGAAGTGACTAAAGTAGTCGTAGAAGAATTTTCGGTGTTAGACCTATTGGGAAAAGGGGGATATGTGATGTATCCAATCGGTTTCTTGTTTGCTGCAGCCGTTTTCTTGTTCATCGAACGCTATTTATACATTCGTAAAACGGCTAAATTAGATGAGAATTTCTTGCACACGATCAATGATATGTTGCAAGCAGGAAATGTACAAGGTGCGATTAATTTCTGCAAAACGAATTCATATCCGATCGCTAAGTTGTTAGAAAAAGGATTGTCTCGTTTAGGATCACCTATTCGCGATATTGAGGCGGCTATTGAGAATAAGGCCAAAGTGGAAATCTACAACATGGAGAAGAATTTAGGTATTCTTAGTGCCATTGCTCGTATTGCACCGATGTTCGGATTCTTAGGAACAGTTACGGGTATGATTCGTACCTTCCACAACATTTCGATTTCAAATAAAATTGATATCTCTACGATTGCAGGGGGTATTTATGAGAAAATGGTGACATCCGCATCGGGTTTAATTGTGGGTATCATTGCCTATGTATTGTATACTTTATTAACGACGATGATTGATCGTACGATCAATAAAATGGAGATTACAGCGATTGATTTCTTAGATATTCTTCACAAGCCAGCTTCTAAATCTTAATTCAATGAACTTTAGAAAAAGAGCCAGAGAAGCATCAGAAGTAGAAACGGGCGCCCTAGCGGATATCCTTTTCTTTCTATTGATGTTCTTTTTAATGATTTCAACGCTTGCTTCACCTGATGCGATTAAATTGCTTTTACCAGAAACGGCGAAGCCGATGCCTACACCAGCGAATGAAGTCATTCGTTTAACGGTCGATGAGCAACTGAACTATTATATTGATGATCGTTTAGTGGATGTGGCGAATCTAGAGGCTGAATTAACAAAGGAAGCCACTTCTAAAAAAGCGGTAACATTAGTGGTTCGTATGGATCGCAACCAAACAGTACAAGAATTAACGAATATCTACGACCTAGCGGCTAAATTAAAATTAGCTATGGTCATGGCCGCAGAAAAGAAAAAATAGAATTTATGGAAGGCTATGTACTCATCGCCCTCAAATCAATAGCCGTATACGTGTTCATCGTAGCGGCTATTCGTTTTTTTGGGAAGAAGGAATTTGCACAATTATCGGTGGTTGATGTGGTTTTCATTTTGTTGATTTCTAATGCCGTTCAAAATGCCATGGTCGGCTCAGACTCCAGTTTAGGCGGTGGTTTAGTAGCCGCTTTCGCTTTATTTGTGATGAATTATGGTTTCAAATTTCTCTCTTCTTATAGCCCATTTTTAGCCAAAGCCATTGAAGGTGAGCCTGTCTTATTGATTTATCACGGAGTCGTTAAAGAGTCAGGTCTTAAAAAAGCTGGGCTTACTTTAGTACAATTAGAGGCGGTCGTTCGAGAACATGGCGTATCTAGTCTTTCTGAGGTGGATTTAGCTGTATTCGAAGTAGATGGGAATATTTCTGTTTTAACGGATAATTATCGTAATTCAAGTAAAAGAAAGCATAAAGCCCTGCAAATAATAGGCAGAAATACAGCCTAAAATCGTATATTTGCCTTAAATCTTAGCTGTTTGTAGAGCTGAGTATCATTTTGTTTTCTTATTTAATGGAAAAAATCCTAAAATTCGGTGGGACTAGTTGTGGAAGCATCGAAAGCATTCAATCCGTTTTGACGATTATCGAGTCAAACTGGAAATCCTCCTCAGACTTTGCTGTTGTTTTTTCTGCCATGGGCGGTGTGACCAATCATTTGTTGGAAGCGGGCACCCTTGCGGCCCAGCCGAAAAGCACGGTAAATACCTTAATTGAGACCATCGAAACACGCCATTTTGACGTAATTAAGCACTTTATTCCGGTGACGGGGCAAAGCCAAGTTATCGCCCATGTGCGTACTTTGGTGAATGAATTGCGGGATGTATTGAAAGGTATTAATTTGATCAAAGAGATTTCGCCTAAGACCTCTGATTTATTGGTTAGTTTTGGTGAAAGACTCTCTACCTATTTAATTTTTGCCATTTTACAGCAGAAAGGACTTCCTGTTCTTTACGTCGATGCGCGCGAAATTATAAAAACCAATAGTGCATTTAGTCATTCAGAAGTAAATTTTGCTGAGACGAATGCCTTGATTAACTCTTTCTTTGAAACAAATAAAGGCAAAATAGGCTTGGTGACCGGCTTTATTGCGTCTAATTCAAAAGGGGAGACTACGACTCTAGGTCGTGGTGGTTCTGACTACACAGCCTCCGTTTTGGGTGCTGCTTTAGGTGTAAAAGAGATCGAGATCTGGACGGATGTGGATGGTATGATGACCTCAGATCCGCGCAAAGTAAAGTCTGCGTTTACGATTCCTTCGATTTCGTATGCGGAAGCGATGGAATTAACCCATTTTGGGGCTAAAGTCATCTATCCTCCGTCTTTACAGCCTGCCTTTGCGAAAAATATCCCTATTCGTGTGTTAAACACGTTTAATCCTTCTTTTGCAGGAACGGTTGTTAGCAAAGAACCGACGGGTAGTCCCTATATCATTACAGGTATTTCGTCGATTGATCAATTAGCGTTGGTTAATTTACAAGGCTCGGGTATGATTGGAGTAGCGGGGGTTTCGGCTAAATTATTTACGGTATTAGCCCGCGAAAAAATATCAGTTGTCTTGATTTCCCAAGCGTCATCTGAGCATAGCATCTGTTTTGCCATTGATCCATCGGTATCTGAGAGGGTACGTAAAGTGCTAGAAAAAGAATTCGCGACAGAAATGGCTGCAGGTGATATTGAGGGCATCGATATCCAAAAAGACCTATCCGTTATCGCAATTGTGGGAGAAGGTATGCGCAAGCACACCGGTGTGAGTGGTAAATTATTCTCTTCTCTGGGTAAAAATGGAATTAACATTGTGGCTACAGCGCAAGGTTCATCCGAGTTGAATATATCTGTTGTGATTGAAAATAAGGACCTTTCTAAGGCCCTGAACGTTATTCACGAAACTTTTTTCTTTTCCCAAATCAAAACCTTGCACCTCTATCTAGTAGGCGCTGGTCTGATTGGAAAGACTTTATTAGAGCAAATTATTGGTCAGGAGCATTATTTGGCCAAATACAAAGGTATTCGCATTCGTTTAATCGGTATCGCTAATAGTCGAAAGCAATTGATTCAAGAAGAGGGAATTGAGTTAGATAAAGCGTTGGACTTGTTGAATCAAAGAGGTCAGGAGGCAGATTTAGCTGGTTTTATTGCTCAAATCAAATCCTTGAACTTGCCTAATTCTATTTTTGCGGATTGTACAGCAAACAAAGAAATCTATACGAATTATTTAGGCCTATTCCAGTCCAATATCTCGGTGGTAACCCCGAATAAGGTAGCGAATTCAGGACCTTATGAATTGTATGCTCAATTGCATCAAACGGCTCTAGCTAAGGGTGTTAAGTTCTTGTATGAGACGAATGTAGGGGCCGGTTTGCCAGTTATTAATACTTTGCAAGGCTTAATCGCATCGGGTGATCGCTTTGAGAAAATTGAGGGGATTTTATCCGGTACTTTATCATTCTTGTTTAATCAATTTAAGCCGGGGAAATCTTTTGGTGAGGTATTGAGAACGGCGAAAGAGAAAGGCTATACGGAACCAGATCCGAGAGAAGATTTGAGTGGTATGGATGTGGCTCGTAAAATTTTGATTTTAAGTCGGGAAATTGGAATGAAGTTAGAATTCTCTGATATCACGATTGAAAAGATTATTCCTCCTGCTTGTGAAGCAGAACCATCAGTGGATGCCTTCTTTGAGGAGATTGATAAGGCAAACGATTTCTTCGAGCAATTAGTGAACGAAGCCGCTTCGAAAGGGGAGGTTCTGCGTTACATTGCTTGTTTGGAAAATCAAAAAATCACGATCGGTTTACGTTCGGTAGGTCCTACTCATCCTTTCTATCAGATGGATGGCGCGGATAATGTGATTGCCTTTACGACCAAACGTTACCATGATCGTCCACTAGTCATCAAAGGTCCTGGTGCAGGAGCTGAAGTGACCGCTTCAGGCGTTTTTGCTGATATTGTATCCATTGGTAGTCATCTCGCATAATATGGAAAAGATACGTGTATATGCGCCTGCAACGGTAGCGAATGTGGCTTGTGGATTCGATATCTTCGGTTTTGCGGTAAATCACCCGGGAGATGAGGTCGTTTTAGAAAAGAATTCTACACCTGGAATCATTATTAAAGAAATTACAGGCGACGATGGTCGTTTACCCAAAGCCGTGGAGAAAAACACCGCCGGTATCGCCATCCAAAAATATTTAACCTTCATCGGTCGGGAAGACCAGGGTTTTGAGCTGTCCTTGCACAAGGATATGCCTTTAGGTTCTGGCTTAGGTTCTTCTGCTGCTTCCGCAGTTGCGGGCGTTTTCGCTGCAAATGAACTCATGGGCCGCCCATTATCCCAAAAAGACCTCTTGCCCTTCGCGATGGAAGGTGAGCGCGTCGCCTGCGGCTCCGCGCACGCAGACAATGTAGGCCCTTCCTTATTAGGCGGCTTTATCGTCATTCGTTCCTACGATCCGCTCGATATCATTCAAGTACCTGTGCCTGAAGATTTATATGCCAGCATCGTTCATCCTCAAATCGAGGTTAATACGAAGGATGCCCGAGGAATTTTAGATAAAGAGATCTCTTTATCCACCACCATTACCCAAATGGGTAACGTAGCAGGCCTCGTAGCTGGTCTCTTACTGCCTGATTATGAATTAATTGGTAGATCCCTAGTCGATGTGATTATCGAGCCGTCAAGAGCCATCTTAATACCTGGATTCGCAGGAGTGAAAGCAGCGGCTATCGCAAATGGCGCCTTAGGATGCTCGATTTCTGGTTCAGGCCCATCGCTATTTGCCTTATCGAAAGGAGAGGAAACAGCAAAGAAAGTGGCTGAAGCCATGGCTGCTGAATTCGCTGCTTTGGGTATCGGATCCGAGCAATATGTCTCCCAAATCAATCAAAAAGGTCCCATAGTCTTAGCTGATTAAGCTTTAGGATGCGCTTGCTGGTAAATCGCCTTCATCTTTTCCATCGAATTGTGGGTATAGACTTGGGTTGCGGCTAGATTCGCGTGGCCCAATAATTCTTTGATGGCATTTAAATCAGCGCCTCTATTCAACAGGTGCGTCGCATAGGTATGACGCAATACGTGCGGAGATAGTTTCTCCAGCTGGCTGAATTCCCCTAAATTTTTCTTGACTAATCGTTGTACAAACATCGGGTAAAGTGGCTCTCCTTTGTCCGTTAGCAATAAATGAGCGTTATCGAAGGTGCAAAATTGACGGTAAGTCTCCATGAGTTCCACTAAGAAGGTTGGAATCGGAATCATCCGCTCCTTATTTCGTTTACCAATGACGCGGATCGTTTTAGCCGCTAAATTGACTTGTGAGTTTTGCAAGGAGATGAGTTCAGCGAGTCGAATGCCGGTTCCATACAATAAAAATAGGATGAGCTCGTCGCGCGCTTCACTAAAATTAGTGGCGATGATCCGGTTCTCCACGAGATTCTCCATCTCCGATTCTCGGACGAAATGGGGGATTTTCTTCGTGGTTTTCACCATCCGAATGGATGTCATCGGATTTTCGGTGATTTTTTCTGTTCGCAAAAGGTATTTATAGAAGGTCCGAAGCGTGGCTAATTTGCGGTTAATGCTTCGGTTTTGGAGGCTATCATCGGATAAACTGATGAGCCATTTCCGGACATCCATGGCTTGAACCTGCTGGAGTTCTGTGGGATTTACAAAAGCGGTAAATTGCTCTAAGTCAGTGGAGTAGGAGGTAATCGTGTGCGAACTGAGGCGCCTTTCGATGGACAGGTGGTCCAAAAAAAAATTGACTAATTCACGATTCATCATCGAAATTAGTCAATTCCTTTAAAGAATGTATAGGAAATTAGTTATTAATATTTCCGTAAGTGATTTGCTTGTAAGCAGCACGAATCATTTCTTTACGACGACCTACAGAAGGTTTTTCGAAAGCAGATCTTCTACGTAGTTCTTTCACTACACCTGTTTTTTCAAATTTCTTCTTGAAGCGCTTTAAAGCCTTATCAATTGATTCGTTCTCTTTTATCGAAATAATTAACATTTTCTTTTGTCTGTTTTTTTAAATTGTGTGCAAAGATAGTAATATTTTTTTGATGCGCAATAGCTGAATCGATTATTTCAATGAATGTTTTTGCCTATTTTTGTGCTTTCATCTTAAAGAAAATTATGTCAGACTTTTCACGGACAACGGTTACTGCAGCGTTAATTTATGCGAACGGGCCTATTCACATCGGTCACTTAGCAGGTTGTTACTTGCCAGCAGATATCTATGTTCGCTATTTGCGCCTTCAAAAGAAGGATGTGATTTTTGTGTCTGGAACAGATGAACACGGAGTGCCTATTACCATTAAGGCCGCTAAAGAGGGTAAAACTCCACAACAAGTCGTTGATTATTACTACAAAGAGATTAAAGACTCTTTCGAGCAATTTGGTATTTCGTTTGACATTTACGGTCGTACATCCGATCCTGTTCATCATGAAGTTTCGCAAGAATTCTTCCTTAAATTATATAAGGAAGGGAAGTTTGTGGAGGAAGTGACAGAGCAGTTTTATGATGAAGAGGCCAAACAATTCTTAGCGGATCGCTACATCACGGGTGATTGTCCTTCTTGTAAGCAGCCGGGCGCCTATGGTGATCAATGCGAAAAGTGCGGAACGACACTTTCACCCACTGAATTAGTTAATCCAAAATCAGCTTTAAGTGGTTCTAAGCCCGTTTTAAAGCCTACCAAAAACTGGTTCCTGCCCTTAGATCAATGGCAACCAGAATTAGAAAAATACATCGCCTCACATCCGGAATGGAAGTCAAATGTGACGGGTCAAGTGAAATCTTGGTTGCAAGAAGGTTTGAAATCTCGTGCGATGACACGTGATTTAAACTGGGGTGTGCCTATTCCTTTGTCGGATACGGAGGGGAAAGTACTTTATGTATGGTTTGATGCGCCTATCGGTTATGTCTCCATGACGAAGCAATTAACGCCGGAGTGGGAAACCTATTGGAAAGCTAAAGATAGCCGGATTGTTCACTTTATTGGAAAAGATAATATTGTCTTCCATTGTTTGATCTTCCCAGCGATGTGTATGGCACACGGAGGCTATCAATTAGCGGATCAGGTGCCTGCGAATGAGTTTATGAACCTAGAAGGGGATAAGATTTCGACCTCACGTAATTGGGCGGTTTGGTTGCATGAATATTTAGTGGATTTCCCTGGAAAGCAAGACGTTTTGCGCTATGCATTAACGGCTTCGAGTCCTGAAACGAAGGATGCCGATTTTACCTGGGCTGATTTTCAGACCAAAAACAACTCTGAATTAGTAGCCATCCTAGGCAATTTCGTGAATCGGGCCTTTGTGTTAATCGATAAGAACTTTAATTCAGTGGTTCCCCCTAAGTTAGAAGGAACTGGTTTAGAGGCTGATTTAATGGCCGCTGTGGCAGATATTCCAGCTAAATTGGAAGCTGCTTTAGAAAACTACAAGTTCCGTGATGCGCTCGTTTTAGCGATGGAAATCGCTCGTTTGGGTAATAAATATCTGGCGGAAGCGGAGCCTTGGAAGATCATGAAAGAGGATACAGCGAAGGCTGGAACGGTGTTGAATTACGCGGTTCAATTAGTGGCTCAAGCGAGTATTGCACTTGAACCTTTTATTCCATTTAGCGCGCACAAATTGCGTTCAGCTTTAGGAATGACTTCTTTTGAATGGTCTAGTTTAGGTAATTTTGAGGTAATCTCTGCTGGAACTGCCTTGCAGAATCCAGGATTGTTATTTGAAAAGATTGAGGACGAGGAGGTACAAAAGCAAGTGGACAAATTAACTCAAACAAAAGCTCAGATGGAAATAGCTTCGAAATCGGTGCCTGCTTTGAAAGAAACGGTAGGCTTTGATGATTTTGCCAAAATGGACATTCGCATAGGCGAAATCGTCGCAGCAGAGAAGATGGAAAAGAGCAAGAAGCTTTTGAAGCTTCAGGTAAATGATGGATTTGTGACACGTACGATCTTGTCTGGTATTGCAGAACATTTTGCTCCAGAGGATCTTGTAGGTAAACAAGTAACTTTTTTAGCTAATCTAGCGCCGCGTAAAATGATGGGGATAGAGAGTGAGGGGATGATTCTAATGGCAGAAGATGCAGATGGAAGTCTAGCATTAGTGCAGCCGAATAAGCAAATCTGGAACGGTGGGACTGTGAATTAAGCCCCAAAATAGGCTAGGTATAAAATAAAAATAAGGTCAGAAGAAACTTCTGGCCTTATTTGTTTAACCTCTAAACCTATTTAACTATGAAAATTTATACAAATATAATGCTTTGGCGGATATTTTATAAGATTAGTGCAAAAAAAATATAAAAAAAAGGTGAAGTTAAAAACTTCACCTTTTTTGATTACCTCTAAACCTATTTAACTATGAAAACTACTAACAATCTAATTATAACATAACAATCAAGTGCTCTTGTTGTTCCGAGCTGTTATCAAAATTAGTGTCGATAACGGGCTCAGCGCTAACAATTGACCATACTAGGTTGATCTTTTTCGCTGCTTGATTAATTTCTTTGATCCAATTTAACGTCTTAACATCTGAAAAATTTTGTCCTTGCTCAGAAATAGTTTTAATGGTCTGGTTGAAAACCGCTTTTTCTGATTCAGTTACTTTTAGGTAAGATGTATTGTTATTTTGGAAATCTTCTAAAATCGATATAGTCAATGTTGCTGCGCTTGCGCTCTTCACTTGAGCATCTTTGCGAATCAACGAAGTGATTACTTCTGATAATGTTTCTGTTTTTACTGATAAATCGTTTGAACGATTAAATGAACGTGCTTCTTCTCCTGCAACCGCAACTAGGTTTAATCCAATTAAACAGCTAGCTAATAATAATGTCTTCTTCATATTTTTGTTATATTTATTATCTAAATCAACAATGCAAAATTATTGCATTTTTTTAATATGGCAAAACTTTATTTTAGTCTATTTTGGGTTTAATTTTTCTGAAAATTCTTAATTCGATGTTAAATTCAGAATTATTTGCAAGTTTTTATTTGTATTGCAGAATAATATTTGGCTTATTATTTCAAACCTTTTGATTAATTCTTATTTAAGAATTACGGAAAAATTCAAATATTCTTTAAAAAATACAATCATTGGTTGTATTTGTTCATTGTTTTGGTGAGTCCTTCAACGCAGAATGATTCAATTATCTCCGCGGTTTTGTCCAAAATAAAGGGAATGGTCTCTAATTCTGCGTTAGAAAAGTTACTAAGCACGTAATCTGCTTGCCTTCCTTTGGGAAAATCACTACCTATACCCATGCGCAAACGAGGGTATTCAGAGCCTGATAGGACTTCTTCGATACTTTTCAAACCATTATGTCCTCCCGATGAACCTTTGGGCTTTAAACGCAAGGTTTCGAACGGGAGCGCTAAATCATCCACTAATACGAGCATGTTCTCTTTTTCGATCTTATAGAAGTTCAACCAATGATTAACGGCCTTGCCACTGAGATTCATAAATGTGGTGGGTTTAATCAGATAGATGGTGTGCCCTTTCTCTTTATAGGAAGCCACAGAGGCTAGACGATCGGTTTTGAAGTTGATGTCTTTTTGTTTGGCCAAATAATCAACCGCCATAAATCCGATATTATGCCGAGTAAATAAGTATTGCGGGCCTATGTTGCCCAATCCAACGATTAAATAGTTCATAGGGTATTGAATTTGCATACAAATTACGCTCAAATTTTTTAGAACACCTCTTTGCACTTACCTTCGTGAAAAATTAATTCGATGAATAAAATAGCCTGTATCACAGGTGCGAGTTCCGGAATCGGCCGCGCCACTGCTGAATCTTTAGCGAAAGAAGGATTTCATTTAATCTTGTGTGGAAGAAGAAAAGAGCGCTTAGATGAGTTGAAAGCAAGTTTAAAGGTGGATTCGACGATTCTAGTCTTTGATGTGACGGATCAAAAATCTGTCATTTCGGCCTTTGAATCCTTAACTGGGGATTGGAGAAATATCGATATTCTGGTCAATAATGCAGGTAATGCCCACGGGATGTCCGCTATTCAAGATGGTGACGTGTCTGATTGGGAGGCGATGATGTCTTCTAATGTAACAGGTCTATTATATGTATCGAAAGAGGTAATTAAAGGAATGGTGGAACGTCAGTCAGGACACATCATTAATTTATCCTCTATCGCAGGAAAGCAAACCTATCCAAATGGGAATGTGTACTGTGCTTCTAAGGCAGCAGTGGAAGCTTTATCAGCTGGAATGCGTCAGGACTTAAATGCGTTCGGTATTAAGGTATCCAATGTGGCTCCAGGTGCAGTTAATACAGAATTCTCGAATGTACGTTTTAAAGGGGACTCGGCGAAAGCAGCATCGGTTTATGCAGGTTTCGAACCTTTAGTGGCAGAAGATGTTGCAGATTTAATTCGCTATATCGTTACAGCACCTGCTCATGTGAATATTGCGGACGTGACTATTTTGCCCAAAGCTCAAGCTTCAGCCACACAAATACTTCGAAAAAATTAAATTGAACGTTGGCGAACGGTCTCGAAAATGATGACACCCGCAGCAACCGACACATTTAAGGATCCTACTTGACCTGTTTGAGGGATTTTAGCGATCTCATCTGATTTGCGGATGATTTCGTCTGTGATTCCGTCTTCCTCAGATCCCATGATAATAGCAATCGGGTCCTTGTAATCCACTTCGTAAATCGTGCTTTTAGCTTTTTCCGTACAAGCTACCACACGTAAACCGGAGTTTTGTAAGAAGTCGATGGTCTGAATTAAGCTATCTTCACGGCAAACTGGGATAAAGTTCAAGGCTCCAGAAGACGTTTTCATCGCATCTGCATTGATTTGAGCGGCTCCACGAGAAGGTAAAACGATAGCATGAACTCCTGCACATTCAGCAGTACGCGCAATAGCACCGAAGTTTCTAACGTCCGTCACACGGTCTAAGATCAAAATGAAGGGGATTTCACCCTTCTCAAATGTATCTGCAATGACATTCTCTAATTTTGCGTAGTGAATAGCCGAAACGAAAGCGATCGCACCTTGGTGATTCTTCCGTGTGATGCGGTTTAATTTTTCCAAAGGCACCTTCTGAACTTGAATGCCTTTTTCTTTCGCTAAATCGAGGATTTCCGTGTTTCCTAGTTCTCTTTGGACTAATAAACGATCAATTTCCTTCCCAGAACGAAGGGTTTCTAGAACAGATTGTACCCCAAAAACAAACTCTTTATTGTCTGTTACAGGGGCAGTATAATGCCTAAATGGTCTCTTAAATGGGGGTCTTGATGCGTTTTCTTCTGACACGTTGTTGCTTGAAATTTTGCACGAAGGTCGTCATTTTTTTTAACATTTCAGCTAGATAATTCCTTACCTTTGTCTTCTAATCCTTTTAGAATGTATAAAACTACCGAAATTGCTTCCTCTGATATTCCTTCAGATAACCCTGTTCACCAGCGCCTTTTATATCCTTATATCCATGTGAGTAAATTGCTTTCTGGTAATGTCTTGGAGATCGGATGTGGAACGGGACGCGGAGTAGGCGTTTTAGAAGATTCGGTAAGTGAATATACAGGAGTAGATAAGAATACAGAATTAATGGAAAGTCTATCTAAGACCTACCCGAAATTCAAGTTCATTGATATGTTCTTGCCTCCATTGAAGGATTTGCCATCGAACCATTTCGATTATGTGGTGACTTTTCAGGTGATTGAGCACATCGAAAACGATGATTTCTTCTTAGCTGAGGCCGCTCGCGTGCTGAAGCCAGGAGGGAAATTGTATTTGACTACGGTGAATAAGACCTTCTCTTTAACGCGTAATCCATGGCATGTACGCGAGTATTTAGCGCCTGAATTACGTGATTTGATGAAGAAACATTTCTCTGAGGTGATCACAGAAGGGGTACACGGGAATCAAAAAGTGATGGATTATTACGAAGAAAATAAGGTGGCGGTGAAGAGAATCACGCGTTTCGATATTTTCAATCTACAATACAAATTACCAAGAACCTGGTTGCAGATTCCCTATGATATCGCGAATCGCATGAGCCGTTTATCGATGTCTAAATCGAATAATTCTTTAGTGAGCTCTATTCAGGTGGACGATTATTTCCTAAGCCAGGATCCAGCTAATTCGTTGGATTTCTTTTATACAGGTATCAAATAGATGGAGTTTATTGACCAGGGCATTGAGGAATATGCACGCTTGCATACGGAACCTGAAAACGACTTATTAAAGGAGTTAGTTCGGGAGACCCATGCGATGGTATTGCAGCCTCGAATGCTTTCAGGTCATTTGCAAGGTCGTTTTTTGTCCTTTATTTCCAAAGTTTATCAACCCGCTCTCATTCTCGAGATAGGTACCTATACCGGGTATTCCGCCCTTTGTCTTGCCGAAGGATTACAGCAGGATGGACAATTAATTACCATCGATGTCAATGAGGAGCTAGAAAGTTTTACGCGTTCTTTCTTTAATCGCTCTTCTTTCAAGAATCAAATAGATTACCGAATTGCTGATGCGGCTGTCGAAATCCCATCGATTTCGGGTCCGATTGATCTGGTGTTTATCGATGCGGATAAGCGTAATTATGCGCTGTATTTCGATCTAGTGATTGATAAAATGCGTTCAGGGGGCCTTATTCTAGTAGATAATGTCTTATGGAGTGGTAAAATTATCGATGAGTCTGCTAAAGACAAGTCAACGCAAGCCCTGCGCGATTTCAATACTAAAGTAGCCACCGATTCACGTGTGGAGCCCTTATTGATGCCTATTCGAGATGGATTATTCCTTTTGCGGGTTATCTAATTTCTTCTTGGGCGGTAGCAGAAAATCATCTGGCGCTAGAATCTCCGGAATCTGAAGGGAATTGTCGAAAAAGGTCACCGAAGATGGATGATAAATGATGTAATTCTTATCATCTGGTATGTAATCGTTCAAAATCCACGGATTGTATTTCTTCAAATCATCATAACTGACGTTTAATTCATCCGCTATTTCATAGAGGTTTTTGCCACAAGAATTGTCGTAACAAATCAATTTGGCCTGATTCGTAGGTTGAATTCCTAGGGAATCATCCTTTTTAAATTCATCTGCCCAGAATTTTTGGTAGGCTAAGAAACGCAATACATACCAGTCTGTGCTTGAATCTACTTGAATATCCGATTTACCCACCCAATCCATCACATAGGACGTTTTCTTAGCCGTTCCTAAACCCAATCGGTAGGAGAGAAGTGTCCCCACCCAATTATTTAAAACACGGTTATTGCGGGTGAAATAGTTCGCAGCACCCCTTGTGGCTTCGATAATGTGCTTGCGCTCATCGACCTGGGCATTGACTTTCATGCCCACATCAGTGGCTGTACCAGCCTTAAATTGCCAATACCCCACGGCTTGAGAGGTGGAAACGGCTACAGGATTTAGTCCGCTTTCCTGTACGGAAAGGTATTTAAATTCATTCGGAATGCCCGCTGCATTCAATAGAGGCTCCATGACGGGAAAATAGAAGCGCATTTTCTCCTTCATTCCCTCCACAAATTTCTTGTTGCTTCCTAAGCGTTTTTGCTCCGTTTCTAAGATCGCTTTTGCTGAGGGATGTATGAATACTTTCACATTCCCGATCAAGAGTGAATCAGGGAAGGCCGTTTTCGCATGAAGCGGCAAACAGAATAAAAGTAGCCAAAGGTATTTCATCCTGTAAAATTACCTTAATAAACTATAATCTGTACCTTTGTGGTTCAAAAATACGCAGATGATTTTAATTGACGATACGGTAATTTCTTCCGATGTAGCAGACGAGTTTTTTGTTTGTGATTTAGCCAAATGTAAGGGTGCTTGTTGCGTGGAGGGTGATTTAGGCGCTCCATTAGAGGAAGAGGAACTAGAGATTTTAGAGCGAATTCAAGACGATATCAAGCCATTTTTATCTGAAATAGGCTTAAAAGAATTAGAAAAAACTGGAGCCTGGGTGAAAGATGACGATGGTGATTTTTCTACTCCGGTCATCAAAGGACGCGAATGTGCCTACGCTTTATATGACGATAAGGGTCATTTGAAATGCGGCATTGAGCAGGCGTATTTTGCAGGCAAAACAGATTTCAGAAAGCCTATTTCCTGTCATTTATACCCGATTCGTCTTGCCAAATTAGCGGATTATACGGCCTTAAATTACGACCGTTGGTCGATTTGTTCGGATGCCTGTTCGAATGGCGCTTCCTTAGGTGTACCTATTTATGTTTTCCTAAAAGAACCCTTGATTCGCAAGTTTGGCGAGAAATGGTACGCGGAATTATGTCAAGAAATCGAAGAGCGTAAAGAAGAATAATGGCTGATTTTGATGCGATATATCAGGTGGTTTCCTTGATCCCCTCGGGGCGAGTGACCTCTTATGGAGCTATTGCAGGGTATTTAGGTTCTAAAGGAGGTGCTCGATTAGTGGGCTGGGCGATGAATGCATCGCACGGTCAAGCGTCTATTCCAGCACATCGAGTGGTGAATCGAAATGGGGTATTGACTGGGAAGAATTTTTTCGGTGGGAATCGAATGCAAGAATTGTTAGAAGCAGAGGGTTTGACCATTCAGAATGACCAAATTCAAAACTTTCATTCCCATTTCTGGGATCCTTCTGTCGAGTTATTATAAGTTTCGAAGGTATTTCGTACCCCCTAAACCTCTCATTTGGCGTTGAATAGCCGATGTTCGTTTGCGCACATAGGCGGAGGGATTTTCAATCGAGAAACGATTGGGACTGGGTAAAACCGCCGCGATTCTTGCAGCTTCTGAAGTAGAAATTTCTGCACCACTATGCCCATAAAAGCGTCTGCAAGCTGCCTCAGCCCCAAAAGTCATGGGTCCCGTCTCCGCTACATTTAAATACACTTCTAGGATACGCTCTTTGCCCCAAATTAATTCAATCAAGAAGGTAAAATAGACTTCTAATCCCTTGCGAACATAGCTTCTGCCTTGCCATAAGAATACATTTTTAGCGACTTGCTGAGAAATGGTACTAGCCCCTCTAATTTTCTTACCCTTCAAATTATGTCTTACAGCACCCCACATGGCATCAAAATCAAATCCGTGGTGATCTGGAAAGGCCTGATCCTCTGAGGCGATCACAGCGATGGCTACATTTTTATCTAAATCTTTATAGGGTGTCCACTGGGAGTATATTTTAGAGGGCTTTCCTTCTAGCAGCGCATCAATCTTCCTTGAGGCCATGGTAGGTGTGAAATAAACCGGGAAAAATTTTAAGAATACGACTGAGAAAAGGCTGAATCCAATGAGATAAAGGAAGAAAAATCCGATTTTCTTTAGCCATCCTCGCTTTTTAGGGCTCTTTTTGGATAAACGTTCAAATTTATTTCCTCCGCCTTTTGCGTTTGAGGTATTTTTCGTGAATTCAATTCTCTTTGCCATAGCTGTGTAAAATTACAAAAAGGCCTTAGACCACAAAAATATCGCTGCTTAAACGATCAGCAATTAGTTTGCCTTCGTTCACTAGAACTAAGTTTTCACCTTCTAAACGGGCATATCCTTGCGCCATCCAGGATTGTACTTCTTTTTCTGGGTACTCTTGTCCCATTTTATGAAAACGTTCCCGCACTTCCACGAGATTAATTCCCCATTTCGTACGTAAGCGAACCATGATGTACTCATTCAATTGATCCGCAGGGCTCAGTTCTTCCTTTTCCGCTAGTAAATGCCCTTCTGCTAGGTATTTGGCGTTATTAGAGACATTCCATTGTCTTGAAAAACTATTAAAACTATGGGCAGATGGACCTATACCGAGGTAGGGTTCTTGCTGCCAATAACTGGTATTGTGGATGGAATAGTGGCCTTCTTTGGCGAAATTCGAGGTTTCATATCCCTCAAACCCAGCCGCTTCTAAATAATCTCGAACCTGGGTAAAAGCTTGAGCCATCGCAGCATCTGGAATTTCAGTAAATGCCCCCTTCTTCTTCTGAACCCCAAAAACCGTTTTAGGTTCCACCGTTAGGCTATAAGCAGAAATGTGTTGAACACCTAAGGAAGTCGCTTTTGCTAAATCTTCATTTAAATCATCCGGAGAATTCGAAGGAATTCCATAAATCAAATCAATACTAATATTACTTATTCCTGCCTCTTGCGCATTTTTAATCGCTTGAATCGAATCGCTAGCGTGGTGATTTCGGTTCATCAGGACCAGGTTTTTGTCTTGAAAAGATTGGATTCCGATGCTTAGTCGATTGATGCCTTTCGAGGCAATCATTTGGCAGTATTCCGGAGTTAAGTCTTCCGGATTTGCTTCTAGGGTAATTTCTGCATTGATAGCGATGGAATGGTGAGTGCTTATCGCATGAAAAATCGAGTCTAATTCTGCGTCCTTTAAGAGGGAAGGGGTACCTCCGCCAAAATAAATGGTTTGCAGTTGAGCTCCGTTTAAATAGTCTTTTTGTGCGCTTATTTCACGGCAAATAACCTGTACCATTTCCTCTTTTCTACTGGTATTTGTTGAAAAATGGAAATCGCAATAATGACAAGCTTGTCTGCAAAAAGGGATATGGAGGTAGAGATGCACGAATTTAAGGTTCGAAAATCAAATAACTCAGGGTATCTGGATTCAGCATTTCTACTGCCAATGATTGGATGTGTGCGCTGTCAATGAGGTCAATTTGATCGAAAATTTCGTCTAAACTTTCGATTTTCTCTCGGTCAAGCAAGTTTTTCGCCATCATTAACATAAAGTTCAAGTTGCCCTCCTCAGCCATGGCTAATTGGCCTTTTAATTGACTCTTAATCTTCTTTAATTGAGGAGCCGTTAATTCTTTTTCCTGCAGTTTCGCGAACTCTTTTTGGATCAATTTTAAGGACTTATTTACCTGATTAGGTTCCGTGCCAAAATAAATGGCCCAATAACCTGAATCTAAAAAGGAGGTTAAACTCGCTTCGATGGAATAGACAAGACCGTGTCGCTCGCGTACGGAAACGTTCAACAAGGAATTCATTCCGGGACCTCCTAACAGATTGACTAAAAGGAAGAACGCAAGTCGGTTAGGGTTTTCAATCGCAAAAGATTGACGACCTAAAGCCACGTGGGACTGTGTAATGCCTCTTTTAATGACTTTCGTCTGAGGAATCATAGCAGACGGCGCCACGCGTTTAACGATTTGTTTCTTTGCTTTGATCGATCCTAAATGCTTTTCAGCCCAGGAAAATACTTTGGTAGGATCTAATTTACCAATCGAGGAAAAAACGATTCTGGAAGTGTCTAAATTTCGCTCGATGAAGGCTTCTAGGTCTTTCTTTTGGAAGGACTGAACCGTCTCGGTGGTCCCTAAGATATTAACACCTAAGGGATGATTAGGGAATAATAATTCGTCGAAATCGTCCTGAATCGCCTCTTCTGGAGCGTCATAATACATCGACATCTCCTCTAAAATGACCGAACGTTCCTTTTCTAATTCTTTCTCCGGGAAAATGGAATCAAAGGTGATATCCGTTAATAGTTCTAACGCCCGCTCGAAATAGGGGCTTAGAATGGAGGCGTGAAAACAAATTTTTTCTTTCGTCGTGTAGGCATTCAGTTCACCACCATAGATTTCCAGGCGGTTAATGATCTGCATATTGCTTTTCTTCTGGGTGCCTTTAAAGGCTAAATGTTCCCAAAAATGCGCTAAACCCTCTTCTCCAGCTAATTCATCCCGACTTCCGATATCTAACATAATACCTAAATGAGAGATCTCGGTATGAAGCACCTGACGGTGCACCACAGTGATTCCATTAGATAAAGTATGCAGGTGAATTGAATTCATGAATGGGTTCTTAAGAAAAATGTCCCAAAAATAAGTAATTTTATGGCTAATCGCTTCCTTTTCTTACATGAATCCAGTTTCTAAGGTATTAATAATTCAAACCGCTTTTCTAGGGGATGCCGTTCTGGTAACCTCGCTCTTAGAAAAAATACGGATTGAATCACCTGAAACGTCTATTCACCTGTTGGTTAGGAAAGGAAATGAGTCCATTTTTCAAGCGTATTCTCATTCGTGTTTGACCAAGGTTTGGACTTATGACAAGTCCAATAAACGTCAATCTTGGATGGAATTACGCACAGGATTGAAGGCTGAACAATTTGATAAAGTATTTGTTGTGCAGCGTTTCTTTGGGATGGGTTTGTTGAGCCTGATGATTGGAGCGAAGCAAGTTTTTGGCTTTGCTAAAAATCCCCTTTCCTGGTTTTTCACGAAGAGTTATCCGCACCCATTCGGAAATGGGATACACGAAGTGGAGCGGAATACCGGTTTATTGAGCGATTGGCTAGGAAATAAGGTGTACAAACCCTTTTTAAATCCGGCTAAAATCACACCTCCAGCTACAAATTATATCTGTATTTCACCCGGCAGTGTGTGGGAAACGAAACGCCTACCTATTCAAAAATGGATTGATTTCATACATGTATTGCCTAGAGATCAGGCGATTGTGTTGATGGGTTCCCCTAATGAGAAGTCACTGTCTGATGAAATCGAAAACGCCTGTACAGGCTGGCCCATCTATAATGAGACAGGAAAACACGCACTATTAGCTTCTACCTCCATTTTTGCCCAAAGCAAGGGTAATTTCGTGAATGATTCTGGCCCAATGCACTTGTCTTCTGCGGTAAATGTACCTACGGTAGCGA
Organism: Aquirufa novilacunae; assembly: GCF_045310505.1. Lineage (NCBI taxonomy): Bacteria > Pseudomonadati > Bacteroidota > Cytophagia > Cytophagales > Flectobacillaceae > Aquirufa > Aquirufa novilacunae. The sequence goes on along the minus strand of NZ_JBEWZG010000001.1, from coordinate 601,420 downwards.
TGTATTGCTCGACCTTGCCTGATTTTGGTTTTGGGCCCTTGGCTGATCATTCGGAGATTATTGAGGTAAGCGAGAAATTAGATTGCCGTCCTTGTGGAGATCATGGCAAGAAAAATTGCCCACTAGGCCACTATGCCTGCGGAAATCACATCTCTACCCAAAAAATGTTGTTGGCTTACGAAGCTCTTGAAGCGAGTAAGTAAAGTACAGCCATTCTCACGGCTACTCCGTTTTCTACCTGATCCAAGATGATCGAATGTGGCGAATCTGCCGCATCTGAACTTAATTCCACACCGCGATTAATCGGCCCTGGGTGCATTAAAACGATCTCTTTTGGTAATTCCTCTAGCATCGCCCGATTAATCCCAAAGAATTGAGAGTATTCTCGAAGACTAGGGAAGTATTTGATTTGCTGTCTTTCCAATTGGATACGCAACACATTTGCCGCATCACACCAAGCGAGTGTGCTCTTCACATCGTGTGAAACTTCCACACCTAAACTTTGTATGTGCTTCGGAATCAAGGTGCTAGGTCCGCAAAGGCGAACTTCTGCTCCTTGTTTTTTCAAGGCGTAAATATTCGAAAGGGCAACTCTAGAGTGTAAAATATCCCCGATGATAGCGATTTTCTTGCCGGCCAAATCCCCTAATTTCTCTTGTAGAGAAAAGGTGTCTAATAAAGCCTGCGTAGGGTGTTCGTGGGTTCCGTCTCCGGCGTTCACGATATTGGCCTTGATGTGTTTAGCTAAGTAATGTGGGGCTCCCGGGCTCGCATGGCGCATCACAATCATATCCACTTTCATGGCAAGGATGTTGTTCACCGTATCGAGTAAAGTTTCCCCTTTTTTAACCGAACTCCCTGAGGCAGAGAAGTTAATGGTATCTGCTGAAAGTCTTTTCTCGGCTAATTCGAAAGATAAACGGGTACGAGTGGAGTTCTCGAAAAAGATATTGGCAATCGTCACATCACGCAGAGAAGGAACTTTCTTAATTGGTCTATTTAGGACTTCTTTAAATTCTCTAGCCGTTTTAACAATCAATTGAATGGATTCTTCATCCAGATCTTTGATTCCTAATAAATGTGGCGACTTTAGCATATGTTAAATCAGGATTGTTGAGGAATTAACCAAATTCTATCCGCTTCATGGCCTTGTTCCGTCCATTCTACGAGTACTTTTTCGGTAGGTAAGGTATTTACACTCATACCTACATAATCTGCGTTAATAGGCAGATCACGGTTATAAATACGGTCAATTAAGACACATAATTCCACTTTAGCAGGTCTCCCAAAACTATTCATCGCATCCAGCGCCGCTCGCACCATTCGGCCAGTGGCTAACACATCATCCACTAAAATGACGCGTTTGTTTTCGATGAGGAAGGGAACATCCGTTGAATTAGGGGATACCGTTTCTCTGCGGCGGTAGTCGTCGCGGAAGAAAGTAGCATCTATTTTTCCTACGCTAGGGGCTTTCTCGAGGTGTTTGCTGAGTTCTTTTGCAATGCGTTCCGCAAAGAAAATACCGCGAGGCTGTAGGCCTAGGATAACAGTTTCAACGTCTTTGATTTGATTTTCAATGAGCTCTTGACACAACCGAGAGATGGTTATTTCGAGTAATGGGCTTGATAAAATCAGCTTGCGAGTCATTGTTGCAAAGATATCAAAATTTTATTTAAAAAATGGCTTGATTCGGGTCGAAATCAGGCAGTATTTGGTCTTTATCCGATACAATTGGGTTCTCTACACCCCATTCAATGCCTAATTGAGGGTCATTCCAGCGAATACCTGATTCTGCTTCTTTGTTCCAAAAGTTCGTGCACTTGTACACGAAAATCGTTTCCTCTAGCGCTATAAATCCGTGGGCGAATCCGATAGGAACATATAACATATTCCCTTTATCTGCATCTAGAACGAATTTTTCATGTTGGCCAAAGGTAGGGGAGTCCTTGCGTAAATCCACCACCACATCTAAGGCTATACCCGTCATGACGCGCACTAATTTGCCTTGTCCGTTCGGATTGTGCTGAAAATGCAAGCCTCGTAGAACTCCTTTCGTCGAGAAGGAATAATTATCCTGCACGAAATCTTCCGGTATTCCATTTGCGGCAAAACGCTTTTGGTTATAGGATTCATAAAAATAGCCGCGCTCGTCGTGAAATTTAGTGGGTACACACTCAATGACTCCTGATAAACGATGTTTAATGAATTCCATAAATTGTTTTTTGGCAGGGAAAGGGATAGATTTGTGGCAAAATTAATCCTATTTTCCTTCTTTCACATGAATTCAGCGGAATTAATTAAGCAAATTGAACAAAAAAGATCCTTCCTGTGCGTAGGCCTGGACACGGACATAAAGCTAATTCCGAGTCGATTCAAGACGGAAAAAGATCCGATTTTTGCCTTCAATAAGGCCGTTATCGATGCTACATTACCCTACACGGTAGCCTATAAACCCAATATTGCGTTTTATGAGGCACTAGGACCTGCTGGTTGGGAGAGTTTGCAGAAAACAATGGAATACCTGCCTAAGGAGGTATTTTCCATTGCGGATGCGAAGCGAGGTGATATCGGAAATACAGCTACTAAATACGCACAAACCTTTTTCGATCCCACACATGCTGGTTTTGATTTCGATTCGGTAACCGTGGCACCCTACATGGGGGAAGATTCGGTGACTCCCTTTTTACAGTTTGAAGATAAGTGGGTGATTCTTTTGGCCTTAACCTCAAATCCTGGAAGCAATGACTTTCAGCAATTGAAAGATGCTAATGGAATTCCATTCTATGAATTAGTGATGAGAAAGGCTATGGAATGGGGTAACGCAGATGAATTAATGTTTGTTGTAGGAGCGACTCGTACGGATTATATTGCCAAAGTGCGCGAAATTGCACCTGACAATTTCTTCTTAGTTCCTGGAGTAGGAGCCCAAGGGGGAAGTTTAGCGGATGTGGCGAAGTTTGGCATGAATAAAAACGTAGGACTTCTCGTGAATTCATCCCGTGGAATTATCTATGCTGGTGATGATACGGCTGTTTCTGCGGCGAGAGAGGCGAAAAAAGTGCAAGAGGAAATGAATCAACTACTAGATCAATATTATAAATAACATGGAATTAAGCATCGGAACCCCAGCCTTATTGTTCTCAACCGTTTCCTTGTTGATGATCGCTTTTACGAATCGATTTATGTCCATGGCCTCACTGATTCGCGGTTTACACGAAAAGTTTCAGCAAAATCCGGATGATTCGATTCGGATGCAGATTGATAATTTGCGTTTACGCATGAAGTTGATTCAACGTATGCAGATTATCGCCATTTTTAGTTTGATTCTGAGCGTTATTTGCATGTTTTTGCTCTTTATGAACGAACAACTCGTGGCTCGTTGGTTCTTTGGCATCGGATTATTGGGTATGAGTATCTCTTTAGGACTGAGTGCCTGGGAGATTACGATATCTACCAAAGCGCTGGAGGTCGAACTCTCTGACATGGAGGAGATTATCAACAAGAGGAAATAGTGCTATTTTTTATCTGAATAATAAAAAAATCTCTAAATATTTTTCCGCAATTGAAATATAATAGTATTTTTGTGTACAATTTTTACATTTCATACAAACGAAGATTTTGAATGACTTAGGTCATAAAAAATACTACTTAGGCGGATTGAATAAAGGCTCGGAATTTTTCTGAGTCTTTATTGTTTCCACCCATTTCGAATTTTAAGCCTTCAAAATAAGCGCTGAAAGCGGAGGGAGGTTGATGGCGATCGAGAACGCTTTTCCTTGCCAATTGATTTCTTCCGTCATAGTAGCCCCTGAAACTGGGTAATTGCTTCCACCAAATTCGGCTTTGTCTGAATTAAAAACCGTCTTCCAAACACCAGGGAGTGGAACTCCTATCCGGTACCCATCTCTAGGGGCAGGGGTTAAATTCAAGATCACAATGACTTGCTGCTTCGCTGTTTCTCCCTTTCGGATGTAAGAAATCACCGAATTGCCTTGGTCATTTGACTCAATCCACTCAAAACCATCGTGATCGAATTGCTTGCTATAGAAAGCTGGTTCTGAGCGATATAAGTTATTTAATGCTTTAACGGTCTCCTGAATGCCTTTGTGGGAATAATGTTCCGTTAGATGCCAGTCGAGGCTTTGGGTGTGGTTCCATTCTTCTCTTTGGCCAAATTCTCCACCCATAAATAATAAATGAGAACCTGGATGGGTGAATTGCTCCGCTAATAATAAGCGTAGATTCGCGAATTTTTGCCAATCATCGCCCGGCATTTTATTCAATAAAGAACCTTTTCCGTAGACCACTTCGTCATGCGAAAGAGGTAGGCAGAAGTTCTCTGTAAAGGCATAGATAAGCGAGAAAGTTAACTCATTGAGGTGGTGCTGACGATAAATGGGGTCTTTTTGGAAGAAACGAAGGGTGTCATTCATCCAGCCCATCATCCATTTTTGGCCAAAACCTAAACCTCCCATAAACACCGGCTTCGTCACCCCAGGGAAACTAGTGGACTCCTCAGCAATCATCTGAATATGCGGAAATTCGGCATAAATATGGCTATTCAAGTCCTGTAAGAGGGAAATAACCTCGAGGTTATGGTTACCCCCAAACTGGTTAGGTTCCCATTCGCCGTCATTTCTCGAATAATCTAAATAAAGCATCGAGGCCACTGCATCCACGCGCAAACCATCGACATGGTAGCGATCACACCAGAAAAAGGCGTTAGATAACAAGAAGGACCGAACTTCATTTTTTCCGTAATCGAAGATATAGGATTTCCAATCTGGGTGATAGCCTCTTTTGGGATCGGGATGCTCATATGCACTGCCGCCATCGAAATTAAATAAACCGTGTGCATCACCAGGGAAGTGGGAGGGAACCCAGTCTAAAATCACCCCAATTTCTGCCTGGTGAAAGGCTTCCACTAAGCGCATAAAGCCTTGAGGGTCACCAAAACGGGCCGTTGGGGCAAAATATCCAGTGATCTGGTAACCCCAAGATGGGTCATAAGGGTATTCCATTACGGGCATAAATTCCACGTGCGTGAATCCCATCTCTTTCACGTAATTCACCAGCTTTACAGCTAAATCGTCATAGCTTAGGTAATCATTTTCCAAGGTCTTCATCCAAGAGGCTAAATGTACCTCATAGATAGACATAGGTGCATTCAAGGCATTCTTAGCCCCTCTGATTTCCTGCCATTTTGTATCTTTCCACTCTTTATACGTATTCCAAACAATACTGGCTGTCTTAGGTGGGGCTTCGCAATACAAGCCCATGGGGTCTAATTTCTCCAAATATTCCCCACCTTCCGTTTCTATCCCATATTTATAGGTTTCCCCTGTTCTAACACCTGGAATGAAGCCTTCCCAAATGCCGGAGGAGTCCCAACGCGGGAATAAAGGGTGAGAATGATGATCCCAGAAATTAAAATTTCCGGTTACAAAAACATTTCTAGCGTTAGGAGCCCAAACTGCAAAAAATGTTCCAACGACTCCCTCATGTTCAATTTCGAAGGCCCCTAATTTCTCATAAAGTCTTGTATGTTTGCCATTTAAGAAAAGGGCAATGTCGAAATCAGTAAGTCTAGAATAGGGTTGTACGTTCGCCATAAGGGGTTCTGCTTCAATGTTTAGGCTAAAATAGCGAAAATAAATTAGAAAATAATTAGTCTTTTTTTGGCTGGTAGTTTTGAATATAAAAGGGAAAAGCCTACCTTTGTGCCACCAAAATAAATAATGGTCCGTTCGTCTAGGGGTTAGGACACGTCCCTTTCACGGATGAAACACGGGTTCGATTCCCGTACGGACTACTTCGGTAGGCAAAAAACCACACAAGACGTGTGGTTTTTTTGTTTTTCGGGAAATCTGTTGATTTGAACTATATCATTCTCATTCTTCTTTTGTTCTTATCCACCGAAAGTTTTAGGCTAAACTCTTTTTGAAATTTAATCTAGTCTGTTTAAGGTGAGCAATAAAGTGTAAAGAATTTTAATTAAAATTAATTATTAATGCCGCATATGTGAATGAAGTACAAATATGTTATTTTGCATTATATCATGATTATTTTTAATTTAAATATGCTACATTGTAAAATAAATAGTTTGAATCTTACTTTTCTGAAATGAAAAACATTTTACTAACTCTGATTCTATTATTTTTTAATTTATTATCCTTTTCAGCTAATAAACTAATAGATAATGAAAATATTCCTCGCATTAGTAAAACTATATATAATGGTATTCAATCTACAGCGCCATTTTATACACTATTAGGAAATTCAAGTAATCCTGGTGGAGGAATGATTATAGCTGATAAATGGATTTTAACAGCTGGTCATACTGCAGGATATTCACCAGTTTATGTAGGAGCTAATAATAGAAATAATTTGCCTCTTCCTCTAAATGTTAAAACTTCAATAACTCCAATATCATTTTCTAATACACCAAATCCATCTAATGATATTGGATTAATTCAGTTAGCTCAACCTATAACATATAGTTCAACTGTTGCACCTATCAAGCTAGCAAGTTCAATTAATTTTTCAATGTGGGAAAGTGGTCAAAATGGATATGTATATGGAATGGGATTCACAAATTCAGGTAATTTATCGCAAGTTTTACTTTCTACAAATGTTAACTTATTATCCAATACTAGTTCAACAAGTGAAAAGAAAATTTATGCTTCAGGTCCAAATACTAATGATGCATGTAATGGAGATAGTGGTGGTCCATTAACGAATTTAAGTTCACCAGGTAATACCTCTACTCGAGCAATTGGAATTGTAAGTAGCAATTTGTTCGGTGATGCTCAAGCTGGTTGTGGTCAAGGCGGGAAGTACACAAAGATCTCAGAGTATTTGCAATGGATAATAGAAACGATTCATTTAAATAGTGGAATAGAAAAAATTTGTGGAAATACAACTTTTACAAATTTAGCATTTCTGCCAGATGGAGTTACGTTTAATTGGTCGGCAAGTCCAGCAAATTTGTTTACTACTATCTCTGGTAGTGGACTTAGTTTTACAACTTCAAATAATGGATCAAATAAAGGATGGGGAATAGTAACTTTAAATGTAACATTACCTGATGGAACAATTTTTTCAATAAATTCAAAACCAATTTGGGTCGGAAGTCCTGAAAATGTATTTTTAACTACAGATGGTACTTTTAATATTAATTATAACTCAACATCAATTTGTAAAACGATTGGGTATTGCATGTCTGCCTCAACTGGCACTGGGACTCCAACGGCAACAAATTTTTCATATTCAGGGTGGCCTACTTATGGATCTTTTTTAAATACGAATACATTAAATGTTCCTAACGATCGAATTTGTTTTGGAACGAATAATACAGGAAGTTATTATTTAACAGTTTATGCTTATAATGGAACATGCAGCATAGGAAAGAGCATAATAGTCAATGTGAACAATTGTGGTTATCGAATTGCGGCCAATCCGACGCAAACAACACTTTCTATACTTTTGGATTCTCCACTTCAAACTGAAAGCATACCTGATAACATTGAGCTTTATGACGAAAAAAATAAGTCTCGTAGAACATTAGATTTGAAACAAAAGAAAAAGGACATTTTATTGGATCCGGCACATGCGTTTGATCTGAAGAAAATTGATTTAGATGTCGCTGATTTGCCTCGTGGAATATATTATCTTCATATGGGTTTTGGGTCTAAAAAAGATAATCAAGTAGAAAAAATTAGAATTCTTCTTAACTAATCCATGATGAAATCTCCCATCTCCTTTATGTTCGCTAGCGTGTTTTTACTATTTTTTACAATACTTTCTTGTGAAAAGCAGGACGTCAATCCATCGCCGATTAGCAATATTTTAGGAGAATATGATGTTACTTGTTGTGACTATGATATTGGTAAAAGGATGAAAATAATCTATAAAAATGATTCTATCGTAGATATTAGAGTTTTAGCAAATTACCCAAACGATTTAATTTTAAGTAACCGAGTTTACAAAAACATTAAAATACTTCCTAAGAGATCACCTTGGCTGGTGGATAGTGTTTTTTTTTATTTATACAACAGTTCCAATATTCAAGTAGGTCATATACGCACCCCAAATGCTGGTACATATTTTGAATTATGGGGTGGTTTTGATTCTGTGTCAAATAGTTTTAAGACTTTAAATGCAATTAAAAGAAAGAATTGAATTATTCGATTTGTTCTAAATTATTATTAAAGTTGATTTTAAAAACTAAAGTAGTTTAACCTGGAATCATTTTTGTTCGGATTGGGAAATTGACGAACTGATTCCATTTCCCGTACGGGATTAATCGGTAGGCAAAAAACCACACAAGACGTGTGGTTTTTTTGTTTAATAATGGTTTCATTTGTGCTACAGATTTATTGTTCACTTGAGAGTTTTTCTATTCCTTTTTCTTCTTTCTTTCACACTTTCTGCTCAGCAAATCGCTCGATTACGGTTCGATGATGATTTTTCGGTATTAATGGCAGATAGCTTAAAGAAAGAAAAGACCGATTATTTAAAAGAAATACCTTTTGTTGGTCATTCAAGAATTAGTTTTGGTGGAGAATGGCGAGAACAGTATCAATCCTACACGCATTTCAACTTTGGTGAGGTTCCAGCGGATTTTGTAACTAAAAGCCCGTATCAGTTGATGCATCGTGTAATGTTGCATGCGAATGTTGAATTGCCGCACCGCATCAGAGTTTTTGCACAATTGAATAATACGGCTCGTTTTTGGAACCCAAATCCATTAACGGGTCAACTTGATCAAGATTTATTATCCCTGCATCAGTTTTTGGTGGATATCCCCCTTTCAAATAGCTTAAAATTAAGAGTGGGTAAACAAGAGTATTCCTTTGGTTTAGAGCGTTTTATCGCGACTAGAGAGGGTCCAAATACGCGAACACCCTACTATGGGGTTAACCTAAAGTACCAAAGAAAAAACCTGCAATGGGATGCCTTCGTTTCTCACCCGATCAGGATAAAACCAGGGGTATTTGATGATGGGCCTACCGATGAAATTTTAAGTGGTTTTTATGGAAATTACCGTTACCAGAAACGGCATTTTTTGGAACCCTACTACCTCTATTTCGAAAGTGATTTACGAGAGTATTTATTTAAAAAAGGATTAGAAAAGAGACATACGCTCGGATTTAGGGCATTCTCAGGTATAGGTCCGGTGAATTATGACATCGAAATTGCGCATCAATCAGGTGAATTTAGAGATTTAGCCATAGATGCTTTTATGGGTGTTTGGGATTTCAATGTGGCCCTTAAAAAGGCTTTATATGTAGGATTTTCGGGTAATTATGTGCCTGGAGATAAATCAAACAAGGATGGCCAGTTGAATACATTTAATACCTTGTTTGCACGTCCGCCTTTTGGCCAAACCGTTGCCTTAAACATCACCAATACCTGGAACTTTAGTCCCTACATTCGTTACCAAGATTTGAAACATTGGTTAGTGACAGGAAGAGCGTCATTTGTAAGTCGTCAGAGCACCGAAGATGGCATATTTACGCCCAATATGACTCCTGCACGTCCTATTTTAGGGAAAAACCAATCAAGTGTAGCCGAACCCATTTGCAATATCTATGCCTTAGATGCGCAATATTTCCCTACTAAACATTTCAGTTTTCAACTTGAGCTAGGGTATTGCGATGCGGGGAGCTATTTGCAAGAAAGTGGTTCAGGCCAAAACGTACACTATTACGCCCTACGCAACGTGTACCGATTCTGAGTTCTTATCTCGGATGATCCACAATAGTACAAAGCAAATCACCCCGTTTAAGATTAATTTAGCGAATCCAAATCCGCCAAATAAGCCCTGTGCCTGAGATTCTAACACAAACGTGATAATCGGTGATAGAACGCATACGATAGGTACCCACTTATCTCGGATGGCATATTTTGTGAATAAACCGAAGGAGAACAAGCCTAATAAAGGACCATAGGTATATCCAGCCAGATTAAATACAGCTGCTATTAGTTCGGAGGTATTGAAGATATGAAACAAGCCAATTACCACGAAAAATAAGGCAGAGAACCCGATGTGGACCCAGTGCTTCATTTTATTCTGCTTTTTCTCTTTGAACTTTTCAATACTCAAGAAATCAATACAGAAGGAGGTTGTCAAGGCGGTTAAGGCAGAATCTGAACTCGCATATGACGCTGCAATAATACCTAATAAGAAGGTGACAGCTGCCAAGGTTCCGAACTCGCCTCCTAAAGCTAACATCGGATATAATTCATCCGTTTTCGTCGGAACTGCGATGCCTTTTGAAGCGGTATACAAATACAATAAAGCGCCTAACGAAAGGAATAAGATATTGATGAATAACAGTACCCAGTAGAACCAGAACATGTTTTTCTGTGCTTCTCCGATGGACTTGCAGGTCAAGTTTTTCTGCATTAAATCTTGATCTAATCCCGTCATCACGATGGCGATAAATACCCCCGCAAGGAAGTCTTTTCCAAAGAAATGTGGGTTCTTCCAATCCCATTCAAACAAGTGAGAATACTTGCTCGCACTTACTTGTTGAATCATGTCAGGGATGCTCATGTCCATTTTTTGGCCTACTAAAACAATCGTAATAAAGAGCGCAACTAAAAGGAACAAGGTCTGTAAGGTGTCCGTCCAAATAATCGTTTTAACCCCTCCGCGGTGCGTATAAAGCCAAATCAAGAAGATAGAAACGAATACTGTCACGATAAAAGGTACTCCAATAGGGGCGAAAATCGCGATTTGTAAGACGTTTACCGCTAAATAAAGACGTGCCGCAGAACCAATGGTTCTCGATAATAAAAAGAAGGCAGAACCCGTTTTATAGGACCAAAAACCAAAGCGTTTTTCTAGATAGCCATAGATTGAAATCAAATTCAATCGGTAATACAGCGGCATCAGCACTAAGGCGATAGTTAAATAACCCAGTGAATGACCTAAAATCACCTGGTAATACGTGAAGTAGGTCTTGCCTACGGCACCCGGTACAGAAATGAAAGTCAAACCCGAAATCGACGTTCCAATCATCCCAAAGGCCACTAGCCACCAAGGGGACTCGCGATTAGCTGTAAAAAATGCGTGGGTATCAGCGCCTCGAGAGGTAAAATAAGAGATCGCTAATAGCAGGCCAAAATAGAGGGCAAGAATTCCTCCAGCTAATTGTACAGACATAAGGTTTGGAACGGATTTTTTTTTAAATTTGATTTCAAATTCATCAAAAATATGGAATTCTGTGTAGATAGTATTTATCGTCTACCTTTTTCTTTTCAAAATCAGGAAAAATGGCAAGAAGAAACCTCCACCCTCGTAGAGGAAGAGGTGATCGAAGCCCATCAACTGGTCGTCTATAATGATGAAGTTAACTCCTTTGAATACGTTATTTTGACTTTGATTGAGGTATGTGAGCACACACCTCAACAAGCGGAGCAATGTACCTTACAGATTCATTTTAGAGGAAAATGTGGGGTAAAAACCGGAGGATTTGACGAATTAGTGGCTATGCGCAATGAAATTTGCCGTAGAGGAATCTCAGCAGAAATAGAAGCCAGCGCATGATGAATACTTATCCTTCGAAGATGATTGAACAAGCCGTGGAGGAGATTTCCAAACTCCCAGGGATTGGTAAAAAATCAGCGCTACGTTTAGCCTTGCATTTATTGAAACGTCCAGAAGCTCAATCCCTTCAACTAGCGCACGCGGTGGTTCAATTGCGTACTGAGACGAAGTACTGCCCTCAATGTCACATGATTTCAGACGGAGACTTATGCGGTATTTGTGCCAGCCACAAGCGGGATGAGAGCATCCTTTGTGTGGTGGAGGATTTACGGGATGTGTTAGCCATCGAAAATACAGGCCAGTTTACCGGATTATACCATGTGTTAGGAGGGATCATTTCGCCCTTGTCTGGTATTTCGCCAGGTGATTTAACCATCGAATCCTTAGTTGCTCGCGTAGCCTCGGGGAAGGTTTCGGAGGTGATTTTAGGCCTTAGTCCTACGATGGAGGGTGATACAACGGCTTTTTATTTGACCAAAAAATTAAAAGAGTTCCCTGTTAAATTATCAACGATCGCGCGTGGAATCCCGATCGGGGGTGATTTAGAGTATACAGACGAGATTACATTGGGCCGAAGTATAGTAGGTCGAGTGACGTACGAATAGTATAAAACCAAATAACGATGAAACGTGCTGAGTTTTTACAGAAATCGGTAGTTCTTGCGGGAGCTAGCTTAGTTTTGCCTTCTTTTTCTGCACCTGTGGCAGACTCGTTTACTTTACCTGGTTTACCCTATGCTTTTGATGCTTTAGAGCCGCATATCGATCGTTTAACGATGGAGATTCACCACGATCGCCACCACAAGGCCTACGTGGATAATTTGAATAAGGCTTTGCCAGGAACTACCAAGACATTGGAAGAAATATTAGCCACTGTTTCCACTCAGCCTGTTGCGGTACGCAATAATGGGGGAGGACACTGGAATCACAGCTTTTTCTGGAATGTATTAGGGCCTGCCAAAGGAACGAAGCCATCCGAGGTATTATCCAAACAAATCGAGGCTGATTTCGGCTCATTTGATGCATTCAAAGCTGAATTCACCAAGGCAGCGACGTCTCGTTTTGGATCAGGCTGGGCTTGGTTGATAAAGAAAGATGGGAAATTGGTCATCTCATCTACGCCTAATCAAGATAATCCTTTGATGGATGTGGCAGAAGTAAAAGGACAACCGATTTTAGCTTTGGACGTGTGGGAACATGCATATTACTTGAAATATATGAATAAGCGCGCGGATTATATCGCTGCCTTTTGGAACCTAGTGAACTGGGACTTTGTATCAACAAACTTTAGTAAATAAGATGTTATTAGATGAAATTCCTTCGCTGGATTTAGCTGATTTCCTTTCTGGAGATGCTTCACGTAAGGCGAAATTTGTACAAGATTTAGGGGCTGCTTTCAATACAATAGGATTTGTAGCGATTAAGGGTCACGGACTAACGAATGACTTCACTTCCAAGCTGTATAGCGAGGTGGAGCAATTCTTTCAATCCCCGGATACGTTGAAGCAAACTTATGAAATTGAAGGAATTGCAGGGCAACGTGGCTACATAGGCAAGAGAAAAGAAACAGCGAAAGGTTTCAAGGTACCTGATTTGAAGGAGTTCTATCACGTGGGTCAGCCACGCAAGGATGATGGAGATTCAGTATGGTCAGAATACCCAGAAAATGTTTTTCCAGCGGAATATCCTGATTTCGAAAAATATACGGTAGAAGCTTATCAAACTTTAGAAAAAGCTGGGAAGGCTCTATTGCAGGCGATTGCGCTTTATTTAGAATTACCTGAAGATTATTTTGAATCACGTGTAAAGAATGGAAATTCCATTCTACGTGCAATTCACTATTTCCCAATTTTAGACCCGGATTCCTTACCGGAAGGAGCTGTGAGAGCAGCTGCTCATGGGGATATTAACTTAATTACCTTGTTAATGGGTGCATCTGCAGAGGGTTTAGAAGTATTGCGAATGGATGGTAAATGGATACCCATTACAGCCTTGCCTGACCAAGTGGTAGTGAATGTAGGTGATATGTTAGATCGTTTGACGAATCACAAATTGAAATCGACGATACATCGCGTGGTGAATCCGCCTAAAGAGAAAATGGGTACATCGCGTTATTCAATTCCTTTCTTCATGCACCCGCGTTCTGAAATGGATTTAACTTGTTTGTCTTCTTGTGTGTCTACTGAGTATCCTAAAATATACACGGATATGACGGCAGGGGCGTTTTTGAATGAAAGGTTGATCGAATTAGGACTTAAAAAGGCATAATGAAGCGGCTAAAACACCTAGATTTTCTGATAGATATCTTGGTTTTAGCCTGCACCTCTTTTGGTGGACCTCAAGTACATTTTGCGCTATTTTTAGACCGATTGGTGAGGAAGCGTGCGTATTTGACAGAAGAAGAATTATTTGAAATTCAGGCGCTCTGCTCTGTTTTACCAGGCCCTACTTCGACTCAAATGATCACAGCGATCGGTTTGAAGCGAGGTGGGGCTTCTTTGGCTTATTTAACCTTGTTTTTTTGGATTACTCCAGCGGTCTTCATTATGACCCTAGCGGCCTATGGGATGACTTTTTTACGTAATCAGTCCATTTTGCATTACGTCATGCCAGTTGGTATCGGTTTGATTTTGCAGGCGGGTTGGTTTATGGCCAAAAAGGTGATTACAGGGCCGATGTATGTAATTATTTTATTAGTCACCTTATTTCTAGGTATCGCTTTTCATAGTCCCTATATCTTTCCACTCGTATTATTATTGGGGGGCATTGTTTCTTCCTTGAACTACAAAGTTTTCCCTCGCCAAACGAAACATAAATTCGTGATTCCCTGGGGCAATTTCCATTTGTATTGGGGGTTTTTAGTGTTTTTAGCCCTATTAGGGCACTTTACGGATTATTTCCCCATTCGACTTTTTGAGAATTTTTACCGGAATGGATCCTTGGTTTTTGGTGGAGGACATATACTTGCACCTGTGCTTTACACTGAATTTGTGGAATTTAAACAGCTGATAGGCTCAGAGGCTTTTCTAACGGGTATGGCGCTTTCACAGACGCTTCCGGGACCTGTATTTGCCTTTACTTCCTATTTAGGCGTCTTATTGATGAAGGATTATGGTCTCTTAGGGGAACTAGCTGGGTCGGTAATCGGTGCTTTAGGCATTTTCTTGCCAGGGACTTTCTTGATCTTCTTTGTCTTTCGGATTTGGACACAATTGAAGCAGTATCGCTTCATTAGGGCATCTTTAGCCGGAATTCAGGCGGCCTCTGTAGGGTTGACTTTGGTGGCTGTATTTACGTTTACGAAGCCTTTATTCATCGATGTCCAGTTTCTCTCTTTAGGGATAGTGGCTGCTGCTTTTCTTTTGGCAGATAAAACAAAAATTCCCGCCATCTTGCTGTTTGTTTTAGCGTTGATAGCGGGAATAATGGGGATTTAAAGCCGATTAGGCGATTAAATTCAATAAATATTGTCCATAACCACTTTTTACTAGCGGCTCAGCAATCTTCTTTAATTGCGCTTTATCGATATAACCCATGCGATAGGCTACTTCCTCGATGCAACCCACTTTCATTCCTTGGCGTTCTTCGATTACTTGAACGAATTGCCCAGCCTGCATTAGGGAAGCAAATGTTCCTGTATCTAACCAAGCGGTACCCCGGTTCAAAATACCCACCGAAAGTTTACCTCTCTTCAAGTATTCTTTGTTTACGTCTGTGATTTCGTATTCTCCGCGAGGGGATGGGGCGATGTTTTTGGCAATCTCCACCACGTCATTATCGTAGAAATACAAGCCTGGAACCGCATAATTTGATTTAGGCTTCGCTGGTTTCTCCTCAATCGAGATTACTTTATTGTCTGCATCGAATTCCACCACGCCATAACGCTCTGGGTCATTCACAGAATAAGCATACACTACGCCTCCTGAAGGATCGTTATTTGCTTGCAATAATTTACTCAATCCAGAGCCATAGAAGATATTATCCCCTAAAACCAAAGCCACTTTGTCTTTTCCAATGAATTTCTCACCGATGACGAACGCTTGTGCTAAACCATTCGGTTCTGGTTGTACGGCATATTCGAAGCGACATCCGATTTGGGATCCATCCCCTAATAACTTCTCGAAATGAGGCAAATCGTGCGGGGTAGAGATGATCAAAATCTCTTTAATACCCGATAACATCAAAATCGACAAGGGATAATAGATCATCGGTTTGTCATAAACCGGCATTAATTGCTTGCTAACCGCTAAAGTCAATGGGTGTAATCTTGTTCCTGATCCACCAGCTAATATAATTCCTTTCATCTTATCTGCCTGCGTAGTTTTTTTCGTAATATTTTTGATAATCTCCCGATGTAACATCATTTAGCCATTTTTCGTTGGCTAAATACCAGTTCACCGTTTTCTCTAATCCTTCTGCAAATTGCAAACTAGGCTCCCAGCCTAATTCCTTCATAATCTTGTTTGCATCGATCGCATAACGCAAATCGTGACCCGCACGATCCGTTACATAGGTAATTAATTGAGCCGAAGTTCCTTCCGGACGACCTAATTTTTCATCCATGATTTTGCACAATAAATGCACTAAATCGATATTTTTCCACTCATTGAATCCACCGATGTTATAGGTCTCACCAATTTTTCCATCATGGAAAACCGTATCAATGGCACGCGCATGGTCGATAACAAATAACCAATCGCGTACGTTTTCGCCCTTTCCATACACTGGAAGTGGTTTATTGTTCATGATGTTATGAATCATCAACGGGATTAATTTCTCCGGGAAGTGATTTGGGCCATAATTGTTCGAGCAGTTCGTGATCACGGTAGGTAAACCATAGGTTTCGTGGTAAGCACGTACGAAGTGATCTGAACTTGCTTTAGAGGCTGAATAAGGGGAACGAGGATCGTATGAAGTAGTTTCCAAAAAGAATTCATTCGGATCATGCAACTCTCCATATACCTCATCTGTGGAGATATGGTAGAAGCGCTTTCCTTCCATCTTGCCAGCCCAGTGTTTCTTCGCTGCTTGCAATAAGTTTACGGTACCAATTACATTCGTACGAACGAATGCCAAAGGATCCGTAATGGAGCGATCTACGTGAGATTCTGCCGCTAGGTGCAATACACCATCAAATTGATGCTCTGCAAACAAGGCATCGATATGATCTGCATCTGTAATATCCGCTTTAATGAAGTGGTAATTAGGGGCAGATGCCACATCCTCATTATTTGCCAAATTACCTGCATACGTCAAGGCATCCAAATTATAAATCTGGTAGTCTGGGTATTTGTTGACAAACAAACGGACCACATGAGAACCTATAAATCCGGCACCGCCGGTAATCACTAACTTTTTCATCTTATTTAATTAATGATTCTTGCCATTTCCAAGAATCTTGCAAAGCTCTTTCTAAACTATATTCTGTTTTCCAACCTAAAATCTGATTCGATTTATCTGTAGACGCATAAACGGCCGTGATATCACCCGCTCTGCGGTCTCTAACTTCGTAATTCACCTTCTTACCTGTCGCTTTTTCAAAAGCTAAAATAACCTCCATTACTGAGCTTCCTTGCCCTGTTCCGATATTAAAGAAGTCGTATTTGACATCCGATTTACCATCAATTAGATAGGCTAGGGCCTTCACATGCGCTTTAGCTAAATCAACCACATGAATATAATCTCTGATTGCGGTTCCATCAGGCGTAGGATAGTCTGTTCCCCAAACCTGCAAAGGACCCCGCAATCCTGCCACCGATTGAGTTAAAAAAGGAATCAAATTAGCGGGTGTACCTAAGGGCAATTCACCGATTAATGCGGATTCATGTGCCCCAATCGGATTAAAATAGCGTAAAGCTATTGCTTTCAGAGTAGAAGAAGCGGCCACCGTATCTCGAATGATCTCTTCACAAATCTGTTTTGAGTTTCCATAAGGGGAGGTAGCCGGTTGCACAGGGGATTCTTCCGTCGCTGGTAAGGTTTCTGGTTGACCGTAAACGGTGCAAGAAGACGAGAATACCAGGTTAGAAAGGCCATATTGAGCCATTTTCTCTAATAAAAGTACCGTTGCCGCTACGTTATTTCGGTAGTATTTCAAAGGGTTTTCCACCGATTCCCCTACCGCTTTCGAGGCAGCGAAGTGGATGATTCCTTTGATATCGTATTTCGTAAATAAAAGATCGTAGGTCTGAGGGTCATTCACGTCGCCTTCTTCATAAATAACCGCCTCTTTGGTGATTATTTCCAAGTTTTTAATCACCTGTTTCGAAGAATTAGAGAAATTGTCTACGATGATGGGCGTGTAACCATTTTCTTTCAATACCACATAAGTATGTGATCCAATGAAACCAGCACCGCCTGTTATTAATATTTGCATCTAATTTTTGTAAGAATTAAAGACAAATTTAAGTGAAAATAGGCCAATTGTCTTTAGTTTTGCAAAAAATATACGTTTCCTATGACGGATGCTGCCATTAAAGCAATGATTCATTTATTAGACGATTCAGATCAGGAAGTCGTGAGCATGGTGGAGCAGCAAATTCGGACCTTAGGACCTTCTATTATCCCTGTTTTAGAGTCGGAATGGGAAACAGAAAGTTTAAATCCCATCTTACAATCTAAAATTGAGAATTTGATTCATGATTTCCAATGGCAATCGGTAAAGACTCGTTTGCAGGTATGGAAGGAATCGGGCGGGATGGATTTGTTAGAGGGAATGTGGATTCTCGCTACCTACCGTTACCCAGATTACAGCTACAATGACTTGAAAGTAGAGATGGATCAGTTGTATTATGAGGTTTGGCCTCAAATGCGGGAGGATTTACACCCGATGGATCAAGTAAAGGTGCTGAACTCGGTGATGTTCGAGCAATTGAAGTTTGGGCCTAATTCGAAGAATTTTCATGCAGCGAATAACTCCTTCATTAATAATGTGTTATCGTCCAAAAAAGGTAATCCGATTAGCCTTTGTGTAATTTATATGTGGATCGCCCAAAAACTAGGCCTACCTATTTACGGGGTGAATCTCCCAAATCTTTTTGTTTTAACCTATAAGCAGAAAGGGCTGCAGTTCTATATTAATGTGTTTAATAAAGGTTTGATATTCAATAAGATAGATATTGATAATTATATCGCACAATTGAATTTGACACCTAATGAGATTTATTATAACCCTTGTTCTAATTTAGAAATTATTCGTCGTGTCCTACGCAATCTATTGATGGCTTACGAGAAGGCTGGTGAATTAGACTACAAAGAAGAACTAACGGAATTAATTGACTTATTGGATTAAGGCTACTGTAAGGCTGAATTCTGGGTATTCTTCCCAAAAGATATCTATTTCTTCTCCCATAGAAACCTGTGCTTTGCACGGGTTTTGATCGAAATCACCTATCTCCATTTCCTTTTGAAAGGACAATCCTGGTTTTCCCACCGCCTTGTAGATGGATTCTTTAGCCGACCAAGCCAATGTCAAAAGGTTTGATTGGGACTTCCATTTCTCCCATTCTCTTGCATGCAAGAATCGAGGGGCAATTTTTTCGATATTTCTACCTGGCTTTTCGAGGTCAATTCCGATTCTTTTTTCCCTTGAACAGGCTGCGGCCACGTAAGGATAGGAGTGAGTTAGGCTGATATGCCAATCTGACTCCTCAAAATAAGGGCGATTGCGATCGTTTTGAACTAATGTTAGGGTTTCGAATTCAGTAGAAAGTTGCTGCAAACAATGCCTTACAGCAGTTGATTCTAGTTTTTTAGTGGGATTTTCCACCGAAGGGGAGGACCAGGTCGCCGGGAATGTTTCAAAATAGTCCAGCGGTTCTTCGATTTTCCAAACTAGAATCTGGAAGTCGACTGAGCTTATTTTTGAAAATATTTGGGGCATGTTTGGGGGTATTTGGACGTAAAATTATCATTTTTGTAGCTAAATCGATGGAAATAATTTGAGTACCCTACAAATCGAACGTATTGACACCTTTTCAGGACATCGTGGTCCTGTTTACGCCCTTGAAACGGGGGAGGATTCCTTGTTTTATTCTGCGGGATCCGATGGCTGGGTGGTTCAATGGAATTTAGCGAAACCTGACTTAGGCAAGGTAATTGCCCAAGTAGAAGGTTCGGTTTATGCCATTAAATTAGATTCAGAAGGTATTTTATGGATAGGTCATAATTACCAAGGTATTCAGGGCGTTCGAGTCGCAGATCAAAGCTTGGTTTTTTCCATTCCTACCACTGGCTTTTCTATTTTTTCCATTGAATTTGTGGGTTCCACGGCTTGGATAGGTCATAATGATGGTTTGATAACGGTGATTGATCTAGCCACAAAGGCGGTGCTGAAGCATGTCAAAGCGAGCGAAAAGAGCGTTCGATCAATACTGCAATTAGCTGATAATAAGATTGTTGTAGGTTATTCTGACGGTTTTATTCGAATTTTTGATACAGGTTATCAATTAGTAAAGGCATTTCAAGCACATGAATCTTCCGTTTTTTCGCTCGCAGAGAGGGGAGGGGTTTTGTATTCCGTAGGTAAAGATGCTCGAATTAAGCAGTGGGATGCTGATTATGCGCTTGTAAATGAGGTGGTTGGACATATTTATGCCATTCATGATTTACAATTTTCACCGGATGGGAATTGGTTAGCGACAGCAAGTATGGACAAGACGGTAAAGATTTGGGAAACACAGGGATTGAAATTGCGCAAGGTGTTGGATGCATCAAGACATGGGGGGCATAAGAATTCGGTTAATAAACTAATCTGGAGCTCATTCGACAATTTACTGATCTCAGCATCGGACGATAAAAATCTTTCTATTTGGAAAATTCACTAAAATTTTTCCTATTTTAGCATTTGTATACCTAAATCTATCAATATTGGAAGCTTCCTTTTCAAAATCATTTCGCGGTTATGATGTCTCAGAAGTAGACGCTTACGTTCAAAGTGTGCAGAACTTTGAGACCGAATCCCAAAATGCTTTGGCAAAATCGAATCAAAAAACAGCGGAATTAGAGGCTGAAGTGGTTCGATTAAGAGAAATTGAATCAAGTCTATTTAGAGCGTTAAAGTTAGCGGAGGAAAGTCAACAAAACTTTTCCGCAAAAATGGAAAAAGAAGCCAAATCCATTCTAGATAAGGCCAATAAAGAGGCAGAAGCGATCAAAAAGAAGGCAGATTCAGATGCCCAAAAGCAAGCTTTGTTGACAGAAAATGAGCGTAAACAAACCTTAGCGCAAGCTAATCAAGAGCTAAAAGAGCAAGAGCGCCAATTACGTAATCTACAAGAAGCTCAGAAAGAGATAGCTTCACAATTAAAGTCTATTTCGGAACAAACCTTAGGGTCCATTGCGAACTGGTTAACGACTGATTTAGTAGCCCCTATAGCTCCATTAACACCTGCTGCACCTAAACTTACCTCTAAAAGAGGTCGTAAGCCAGGTGTGAAAAATAAGCCGAAAACGAAAGCTAAACCTACCGCTAAATCAGTGGCAAAAGTAAAGCCGGCTCCTAAGGCAAAACCTGCTACGAAAGTAGTGGCAAAAGCAAAACCTGCGGCAGTAGCAAAACAGGCCGATAAAGCAATTCCTGCGAAAAGAGGACCTAAACCAAAGGATAAAACAGCTGCCGTTAAAACTGAAAAACCGACACCTGCAAAGCGTGGTCCAAAGCCTAAAATTAGTCTAGAAACAGTTTCTGATGAGGGTTTGCCAACGTTAAACAAGGTTTTAGAGGCCTACGCAAAATCATCTGGGCCTCGTGGTAAAGTAGGGGAGATCAACTAGCACATGGCGAATTACCAGGTTTCTATTGAAGATATTCGGATTTTTGCTTTTCATGGATTGTATCCAGAGGAGCGTATTTTGGGGAATTGGTATACCTTAGACGTGATAGTAGAATCTGAAACCCAGCCTAATTTTTCTGACGACATTGCCAATACCATCGATTATTCTCAGATATATGCCATTTGCAAGCAGATAATGGCTATTCCGGTGGATTTATTGGAGACGGTAGCTGAAAAAATTGCACAGAAAATTCGGGATGATATTTCAGAAGAAGTGTCCATTCTAGTTCAAATTTCAAAGGAAAACCCACCTATGGGACTTTCTTCAGGTAGAAGCACTGTCGTTTATCGCCTCGATTAATTTTTGTATAGATTTATTGTTTAAATTTGGCATAGTTAAACTGAATTTATGCGTCACCAAGTTACCATCAAAGATATTGCCAAACAGCTGGGAGTTTCAGTTGCGACCGTATCGAGGGCTTTACGTGATTTGCCAGATATTCATCCTGATACGAAGAAAATGGTTTTGGATTTAGCCAAAGAGCTAGATTACCAACCCAATGTACTCGCCACCAGTTTAGTTAAATCGAAGACCAAAACACTCGGTCTCATCGTCCCTGATTTAGGTTATTATTTCTTTTCTACTGTCGTAAAAGCCGTAGAAGACGCCGCAATCGCTGCAGGATATTCCCTTTTGATCGCTCAAACACAAGAGTCATTTGAACGTGAATTAACGAATATTCAAAACCTTTCTCGGTCTCAAGTAGAAGGGATTATTATCTCCTTATCGCGAGAGACTGTCAATTTTGATCATTTAACTCGCTTGCAGAGACGTGGGATTCCTCTTGTATTCTTTGATCGCGATAGTGACGAAATTGATGCGTCTAAAGTGATGGTGGATAATGAGCAATCAGCTTATGAAGCAGTTAAACATCTGATTGAGAATGGTTGCAAGCGCATTGCTTTTTTAGCAGGGCCCAAAAACGTATCTGTCAGTAACCAGCGTCGAATGGGTTATTCCAGAGCCTTACAAGAAGCAGGAATTGAATCAGATCCTTCCTTAATTATTCATAGTGATTACTTCCAAGATTCCGCGATTGCCAAAACGCATCAATTGATGAAGGAAGCAAATCGTCCTGATGGGATTCTGGTGGTTTCTGATCGTTTGGCAATCGGCGTATTGATTGCTCTTCGAGAATTGAATATCTCCGTTCCGGATGAAGTAAAAATGGTTAGTTTCAATAACGAACCGATCTGTTCTTTAGTTTCTCCTACGATTTCTTCAATTGCGCAGCCTTTGGAAGAAATAGGCCGTTTATCTGTAGAATTATTGCTTGAACAAATCGAGCATAAAACCGATAATCCGACCCCGAGAGTGGAAGTTTTAAAGACAAAATTGATTGTACGGGAGTCTTCTGTTCAGAAAAAATAAACCCCATTTTTTACCCTCATTTTTTCTTGGAAAAATAGGCAAAATTTAAGATATTTGTTCTATTGAAAAATACCGCTTTTCGCTGTGTTTTTCTCTTGAATCAAAACAGTTTTTATGTCATTACAAAGCAATGTTATCCCTATAAACATCGAAGATGAAATGAGGGGAGCGTACATCGATTATTCGATGTCAGTTATTGTGTCTCGTGCGCTTCCAGACGTACGTGATGGATTAAAGCCAGTTCACAGAAGGGTGTTATTCGGAATGGAGGAACTGGGAGTTAGTTACAACAAATCCTATAAAAAGTCTGCTCGTATTGTCGGAGAGGTACTCGGTAAGTATCACCCACACGGTGATTCTTCTGTATATGACACGATGGTACGTATGGCCCAAGATTGGTCTTTACGTTATCCTTTAGTGGATGGTCAAGGTAACTTTGGCTCAGTGGATGGTGATTCTCCGGCAGCGATGCGTTACACGGAGGCTCGTTTGAAGCGTATTGCGGATGAGTTGCTTTCTGATTTGAACAAAGAAACGGTTGATTTTCAGCCTAACTTTGATGATTCCCTAGAAGAACCGACGGTTTTACCAGCTAAGATTCCTAATCTATTATTGAACGGTACCTCCGGTATCGCGGTAGGTATGGCGACGAATATGGCGCCACATAACCTAAACGAAGTAGTGGATGGTATTTCAGCCTATATCGATAATCGGGATATTACGATTTTAGAGTTGATGCAATACATCAAGGCGCCAGATTTCCCTACGGGTGGAACAATTTATGGTGTTCAAGGTATTCGCAATGCTTTTGAAACAGGTCGTGGTCGTATTGTGGTTCGTGGAAACGCGACTTTTGATACATCGAAAACGGGGAAAGAGCAGATTGTCGTTTCCGAGATTCCGTATATGGTTAACAAGGCGTCATTAATCAAGCAATGTGCTGATTTAGTGAACGATAAGAAGATCGAAGGTATCTCTGAGATTCGCGATGAGTCAGACCGCCAAGGTATGCGTATTGTATTCGATTTAAAGCGTGACGCAGTAGCGAATGTGGTATTGAATAACTTGTACAAGCATACGGCGCTACAATCATCGTTCTCGGTGAATAACGTTGCCTTGGTGAAAGGACGTCCAATGATGTTGAATCTGAAGGACTTGATTCATCACTTTGTAGAGCATAGAAATGAGATTATCGTACGTCGTACACAATATGATTTACGTGAGGCACGTAAGCGTGCTCATATTTTGGAAGGCTTTATTATTGCCCTAGATAACCTAGATGCAGTGATTAAGTTGATCCGTGAGTCGAAAGATCCGAATGCGGCTCAAGAAGGCTTGATGTCTAAATTCAACTTATCAGAGCTTCAATCGAAAGCTATCCTGGAGATGCGTTTACAACGCTTAACTGGTATGGAGCGGGAGAAGATCATGAATGAGTTCGCTGAGATTATGAAGTTGATTGAAGATTTGGAAGATATTTTGGCCAAACCTGAGCGTCAATTACAGATCATCAAAGACGAATTAAACGACATCAAACAACGTTATGGCGATGATCGTAGAACGCAAATCAACATGACGGATGAGGAATTCTCTGTAGAAGATATGATTGCGGATGACGAGATGTTAATCACCGTTTCTGCACAAGGTTATATTAAGCGTACGCCGATCACAGAATATCGTTCACAATCGCGTGGGGGAGTAGGTTCTCGTGCGGTAGCTACGAAAGATGATGATTATACCGAGCATTTGTTCTCTGCAACGATGCACAATTGGTTATTGTTCTTCACTGAACGCGGTAAATGCTTCTGGTTACGTGTTTACGCGGTTCCAGAGGGCTCTAAAGTATCAAAAGGTCGTCCTATCCAAAACTTGATGAATATCGAGAACGGTGACACGATCAGAGCCGTTATCAACGTGAAGTCAATCACAGATCCAGATTACATTGATAATAACTTCATTGTGATGTGTACGGAAGACGGTACAATCAAGAAAACATCTCTTGAGGCTTATTCTCGTCCGCGTCAAAACGGTATTATCGCGATCACGATTCGCGAAGGAGACCGTTTATTAGATGTAGCCTTAACAAATGGTAACAACCAAATCGTTATCGCTACGAACACGGGTCGTTCTGTTCGTTTCGAAGAAACACGTGTTCGCCCAATGGGTCGTTCAGCCGCTGGTGTGAAGGGAATTTGGATCGATGAAGACATCCCGACGGAGAAAGTAATCGGAATGGTTTGCGTTTCTGAGCCAGAAGTACAGCAATTGTTAGTGGTTTCTGAGAAAGGTTTTGGTAAGCGTTCTGAAGTAGAAGATTACCGATTAACGAATCGCGGTGGTAAAGGGGTTAAGGCCTTAAATATCACAGAGAAAACGGGTAACTTAGTCGCTATCAAGGAAGTAAATGATAATAACGACTTGATGATTATTACCAAAGCTGGTATTTTAATCCGTACAAGTGTCGCTGAACTTCGTGTGATGGGACGTAATACGCAAGGGGTTAAATTGATTCGCTTGAAGAATGAATCTGATGAGATTTCATCTGTAACGAAGATCGAAAAAGAACCAGAGCCAGAAGAGGTAGAGGTTGTAGACGGTGTTGAGTTAGTGGATGGCGTTGAGGCAACTAGTGCCGTAACTGAAGCTCCAGAAGGAGGGGAGGAGACTGCATCTGAGGCATCTGCTGAAGAAGTAACTGAAGAATAATTTTACAGGCTCGTATGAAAATACGAGCCTTTTTTTTAATTAAATAAAACAATGAAAAAACTACTTTTATCCCTGTTTACGGTGGCTTTGGCGATGAATGCTTCATTTGGCCAAGCAGAAAAAGCATTAGTTGATGCACAAAAGAAAAGCATCAGCGACGCAATTAAGAAATCTGACGAAGATGTAAAGAAAGCCCCTACAAAAGCTCGTTTATGGTTGACTCGTTCTCAAGCTTATTTGGATTTAGCTTCTTTCCCTGATTCAACATTCGCTTTAACGAATCCAGAGGCAGCTTTCCAAGCTTTGGAATACGCTAACGAAGCTATCAAATTAGACACAAAAGACGGCAAAAAAGGTTCTGTAGCAAAAGAAGCAGACCAAATGATGGTAGAGAAGAAATTCTCTAACGCTTTCTTAAACATGGGTGTAGTGAAATACCAAGGTAAAGACTATAAAGCTTCTTTACGCTACATGTCTAAAGCTTCTGAAGTAGCTCCCAATGACACCATTACAGCGATGTACACTGGTGTAACGGCGCAATTATGCCAAGAAGATAAGATTGCTCAGGCAGCTTATGAAAAATATATGTCTATTGGCGGTAAAGACTTAGCCATCCTGTATGGTTTGTCTCAAATCTACAAAAACAACAAGGATGAAGACAAAGCTTTAGGTATTATCGAAAAAGCCATTTCAATTTATCCAGCAAACAAGGACTTGAAAGGGGAGAAGTTCAATATGTTAATTGCTTTCAATCGCATCGATCAAGCTATTACACAATTAACTCAAACAACTGCGAATGATCCTAAAGATGGTATTTCTTGGTTAAACCTAGGTTTATTATACGAAAACAAGGTTTCAGGTATAAATGATGAAATCAGAAAGATTCAAGATAAATCATCTAAGGTACAAGAAGTAGAACGTCGTTTGACTGCTCAGAATGATCAAATCTCTGCTTTCCAAGATGAAGTTAAGCGTACAAAAGCGAAGTTGAAAACAGCAACGACACCGAAGGCAAAAGCTTCAGTCAACTCACAAGTGGCAAGTTTAGAGGCTAAAGTGAAGGATTTAAATGACGTATTAAAAGGTATTCAAGACGAGAAAGCTGCAGCTGTTGCTGCTGCTGGTGATGCTGCTGCTAACAAGGCTAGAATCGATGAATTGTCTGCTAAAGTGAAGGAAATTCGTACAAACTTGCCTACTTATTATACAAAGGCATTAGAAGCTGATGCAAACAATTATGACGCTTTATATCAAATGGGTGCATACTATTATAATGACGCTGTAGAAATCAAACGTCAGGTGAATAGCATGGATATGAACGAATACAAGAAGACTGGTAAAGATTTAGAAGCTAAATTAGCCGTTAAATACAATGAGGCTTTGCCGTACTTTGAGCGTGGATTTAAAGTGAAGAAAGACGAAGACTTGAAGGAAATCTTGAAGCAAGTATATCGTGAATTGAAAGACGAAGCTAAATTAGCTGAGTTAGAGAAATAAGTCACTAGTTGAGAGTCGCTAGTCACTAGTTGATAATGGAAAGGGCTGCTTAGAAATAGGTAGCCCTTTTCTTGTGGTTTATATTCTATTTAACATAATATAAATTATATAACATTTAGTCGCTAGCTGTCAGTCGCTTGTCTAGAGCGGTTTAATTATATATTCTCTCAGTATTCTAGTGACTCTCGACTAGAGACTAGAGACTAGAGACTAGCGACTAGCGACTAGTGACTAGCGACTAGCAACTAGTGACTAGCAACTGAGAAGCTCACCGTAAACTCCGTAAACGAATCAGGCACAGAAACTACAGAGATTTGGCCATTGTGAAGTTGAATGATGCGTTCTACGAGTGATAAACCAATGCCATAACCCTTAGAGGATGCGGTATTTTCGCCTCTAAAGAATGGTTGGAAGATATAAGGTAAATCGTTCGCTGGAATGCCTTTTCCTTCGTTTTTGACGAAAATTTGAATGGAATTACCGGAATTTTTGAAGCTAACTTGGGCTGATTTTGAAGGGCTGAATTTGCAGGCATTCTCCATTAAATTCTTCAAAGCCGTTAAGATGAGCTTATCATCGCCTTTTACCAATAACATTTCTTCGTCCTCTGGCATGTGTGAAGTATCGATGCTGACCTTGTAAGCGCTGTTTAGCTTTTGGGTTAAGCTTCTCGCTTCCCAAAGTATTTCATCAATTCTCCACTCATTAAAGCCCGCCTGGCTGTCAGAAAGGCTTAGTTTGTTGAGTTCTAAGAGTGATTCAGTGATGGCAGCTAAATCCTGGGTGTCTTCAAGTACCGAGCTGATGGTTTTTTTGTAATCACCTGTTTCTCTTTCCTTTAGTAAACTCACTTCTAATTGGGAAGAAATTTTGGTTAATGGATTCTTTAACTCGTGCGAAACGTTAGCGATGAATGTTTTTTGCAATTTAAAGGCGTTTTCGATACGTTCTAGTAGTCGATTGACTGTAGACACCATCTTCCCTATTTCGTCCTCAAAATCAGGCGATTTCAGGCGTTCTTCTAGACGTTTTGGTGATAACTTATCTACTTGTTGGATTACTTCTGAGATGGGATTAACGGCTTGTCCGGCAAAAAACCAGCCTGAGAGCACTACAATGAGGATAAATAAGAGGAATAAGGCGATGAGGATGTTCTTTAGATCTTTGGCATTTTCCGCGGAATACTGATCTACAGCACCTGCAAAAACGACCAAACGACCTTGTGGTGTCGCAAAAACGGTTCCTAAAACCTCGATATCCTCGCGTTGGAAGCGTATTTCTTGCTTTTGGCGTACTTGTTTAATTAAATCTACATCAATATGTAAATTGATACTATCGTTTGAAGCATAGATACGTTCGTTGCATAAATCATACACTAAAATGCTTTCTCGGTACAGTAAATCACGGTTTGTTTGACCGATGATCCCCATTAATTTGGAGTCAACCTGGTTTACGTTGACTAATAACTGGGCAGTGGTGTTCGCTTTTTGGCGTAAACGACTATAAAATTTATCCTTGTAATTTTCTTGAGTGAAAATGTAGATAATGAAATAAGATACGAATAGAATCGCAGAAACGAGGTAGGTAAACTGATAAGTCAGCCTGGATCTAATCTGCATTTTATTCGTTTTTTAAGATATAACCTCTGCCAAATTGGGTGTGAATTAACTTACTCGCAAAGCCTTTATCGACTTTCTTACGCAGGTAATTAACATATACTTCAATCAAATTGGAGCTATTTTCATCTTCTACTTCCCAAATATTCTCCGCAATTTGTGCCTTCGAAATAACCATCTCTTGGTTACGAAGGAAGTATTCCAATAGTTGAAACTCCTTAGAAGTTAAGTTAATCGACTGACCAGAACGAGTTACTAATTTGGAAATAAGATCCATTTCTAAATCAGCAAATTTTAACGTTTGGGCGTCTAATTGGGTTTGGGAGGAACGCTTTAATAAGGCCTTTATGCGAGCTAAAAACTCCTTGAAATCAAATGGTTTACCTAAATAATCGTCAGCACCTGCCTCAAAACCAACCAATTTATCATCCGTTGTACTCAAGGCGGTGAGCATTAATATGGGGGTTTGAATCCCCTCAGCTCTTAATTGTTTACAAAGTTCAATACCATTGATACCTGGTATAATGATGTCGGAAACGATTAATGAGTAGGTATTTCTCAAGGCTAATTGCTTCGCGATGGTACCATCATAAGCTACTTCTACCTCATAGTTGTTCTCTTCTAACCCTTGTTTCAAGGATTGAACCGTTTTCGGTTCGTCTTCTATGAGGAGTATTTTAATCATTATTTTAAGATAGATAGTAGATCTGCAGGCGAGTAATTGATGGATTTCAATACTTTATTATCTGAAATACGATAGACCTTCCAAACCCCATTCTCTTCCTTAATTTCTGCCTCTGTGCCATCTTTATCCCGGTAAAATTTCACCGTATTTTCGGCTTCTTCTAGGCTAGCGCATGCTTTGGACATATTAGAACGTTGCACCTCATTGAATAATTCGACGAATTTTTCACCCATTCCAAACTCTAAAACAGCCCCTGATAATACATATTGTAAGTCACAAAGCGCATCTGCAATCTCTACAATATCATTTGCTGCAATGGCTTCCTTTAATTCATCCAACTCCTCTGCTAGTAAACTAACGCGTAGATTACAACGTTCAATTGCAGGGATTGTGGGTTGAGCTAAAATAGGAGCTCCAAAAGTCTGGTGGAATTGCGCCACCTGGTTTAATGAATCTAATTTTTCCATATCAATCATTCAATTTATTAAAATTAAACAATTAATCGGGCTCTTACAATATGAAGGGAAAGGTCGATTTTCGAAAATACAATTGTGCACAAGTGTGGATAACTTGTGGATAACTTTAAGAGATTATGTGGATAAGTCCCGTTTTGTTTACATTCCTTAATTACAAAGGTTTGCTTTCGGTGAATGTTCCATCAGTATAAAAGATCAATACTCGCTCAATTTTCTTAGCTAGGTGTGCGGTTGTAGCAGGTGCTACTGCTGGAACCACCGTTTTTGGACTGCTTTCTCTAGGCCGTCTGAGATTCGATTGTACGATCGTTTGTTCAGCTAAAGAATTTTTAGGCGATTCTGAGGCGCTAGGAATTACGGCATCAAAAAGTGAGGGAGTAACAGATGTCGGAGTGCTTGTCACCTTGGGTGCAGAAACAGTAATTGACAAATCTCTTTTATCGTCTAATAATTCCTCTGCAGGAATTTCAGGGAAGGCGATGAGAATCTTTTGTACAACATCTAAGCTAGGTTTGTTTCTCCCTGAAAGAATATGAGAGATACTGCTACGAGGAATACCTAAGGTATCAGCAAATTGAGAGGCACTTAGTTTCTTTGCCTGAATTAACAATTCTATTTTAGCGCTTAGATTCATTTTTGTAAACAAGATTGTTGTATTACAAAATTAACCAAAAGCGAATTATTTACAAATCTTAATTCAAGAAAATATAAGTTTACAAAAGTGACACACAATCAGAGTGCAATGTAATCAGTTTACTTTTGTACAAACCACCAATCGCCTTTTTGAAGTCCTTCTTCGACATACCTAATTGATCATAGATATCTTCAGCAGGGCTTTTATCATGCAGGTAAAGCACGCCATTATTATCTTTAATTGCCTGCAATACTTTCTCCACTTGTGAATCCAAACGCAACCTTCCTACCGGTTCCAAACGTAAATCAAGGCGTCCATCTTCACGTAAGTTTTCGATGTACACAAATGTACTTTGGCCTAATATTACATTTGTAAATATTTCATTTTTGAATAGCATCCCAATTTTACAATTGTCAACCAAGCATTTTATACCTAAGTCTGTGTATTCAAATGGAACAGCTTCGATCTTAGTTCCTGCTGCAAAGCGATTCTCTTCGTCTTCAATAAAAGCAGGTAGGAAATTCTCGATTCTAGCTGAGGCTACGATTCGATCTGTTTGGGCATCTAAATAAATATAGACTAGGTAGGATTTCCCAACCACCATTTTTTGGTATTGCTGGCTAAATGGAACAAAAAGGTCTTTTGCTAATCCCCATTCTAAGAAAACGCCCAAAGGAGTAACGGATTTTACTTCTAAATAAGCGAACTGCTTAATCGTTGCAAAGGGTTTTAATGTCGTTGCAATAATTCGGTCTTCTGAATCACGGTAGATGAATACATCTATATAAGCATCGATTTCATACGTTTCAGGCACGTATTGCAAGGGTAATAAGATTTCGTCCTCATAGCCATCTAAATACAGGCCAAAAGGTACTTCTTTAATGATGCGAAGATGATTGTACTCACCAATTCTTAATTCATTTTCCATAAAAAAAGCCCGGCTATAAACCGGGCATTAATTCGTTGTGATGTGTTAAACGACTACGTTATTCTCTCTTAACGCTTGGTTAAGCGAGGTTTTTAAGTCTGTACTCTCTTTTCTTTTGCCAATAATTAAAGCGCAAGGAACGCCATAAGTACCTGCAGCAAAGGTCTTTTGGATACTACCAGGAATCACTACTGAGTTCTCAGGTACATAGCCGATGTATTCCACTGGTTCAGGGCCCGATACATCGATAATCTTAGAAGACCCTGTAATGGTTACTCCAGCGCCTAAAACGGCTTTTTTGCCGATATGTGCTCCTTCCACTACGATACAACGTGAACCAATAAATGCTCCGTCCTCAATAATCACTGGAGAAGCTTGAGGTGGTTCTAAAACGCCGCCGATACCCACACCACCACTTAAGTGTACGTGTTTACCGATTTGCGCGCAAGAGCCAACTGTTGCCCAGGTATCTACCATGGTTCCCTCATCTACAAAAGCACCAATATTTACATAAGAAGGCATCAAGATCGTTCCTTTCGCTAAGAAAGCACCATAACGGGCTACAGCTGGAGGAACCACACGAACACCTAATTCTTTGTAGTTTGATTTTAAACGCATTTTATCGTGGAATTCGAAAATACCCACTTCTGATACGGACATTTGGCGAATAGGGAAATACATCACAATAGCTTTCTTAACCCATTCGTTTACTTGCCAGCTTCCATCTGCCTTAGGCTCAGCCGTGCGTAACTCGCCTTTGTCTACTAAATCAACGACTTTTTCAATCGCTTCGATCGTCTCAGCTTGTGAACGTAGCTCTGTATTGTCCCAAGCGGCGATGATTATTTTTTCTAGAGAATTCATAAAAATGGTATGCAATAAATGAAGATGCAAATTAATCAAAAAAGCCTTGGCTTCCCGAGATTGGACGAAATAAAATACAGGTCCATTGCCTAGAACACGGGAAAATGCTCTAAAATTCAGGATTAATTTAACTTTAACTTTAATAAGTCATTTAACTGATTATCAATCAGTTGCACTCGATTGCAAAATAATATTTCGGTAAATTTCGCTAGAAAATTAGCTAAAAAGACAAGTGACATTCTGTCACTCTCCTACCCCATCGATCTAGAGCAATGATTTCTTATACAAATATGCGAAATATTTTTGAATAAAAAACGTATCCGAGTGATTTTTATGTAAAAATCATTTAATTAGCAATAAAGCTAAATTAAAATATCCTGATTTACTTTTGTAAAATAGGCCTTTTAAACGTTTAATAACGTTTATTTAATCCTATGGTTCTTGGAATAATACATTTTAAATGCTATATTTGGTCTTTGTATGAAATCAAATTAATTTATTCAATGAAAAAAATTAAAGTTGCTATTAATGGTTTTGGTCGTATCGGTCGACTTACTTTCCGTCGTTTATTGGAAAAAGAAAATGTGGAAATCGTTGCTATTAACGATTTAACTGACAATGCTACTTTGGTACACTTACTAAAGTATGATTCAGTTCACGGTCGTTTTAATGGAACTGTTACTTCTGATGCTGACAGCATTACTGTTAATGGTAACGTGATTAAGGCTTTCGCTGAGCGTGATCCTAAGCAATTGCCTTGGGGTGCTTTAGGAATTGATGTAGTTTTAGAATCAACTGGTCGTTTTATCGATCAAGATGGTGCTGGACAACACTTAACTGCTGGTGCTCGCAAAGTAATTATCTCTGCTCCTGCTAAAGGTGATATTCCTACAGTTGTTTTAGGTGTTAATGATGATACATTAACAGATGACATGACAATTATCTCCAACGCTTCTTGTACTACTAACTGCTTAGCTCCAATGGCTAAGGTATTAGATGATGCGTTTGGTATCGAAAAAGGATTTATGACAACTGTTCACGCTTACACAGCGGATCAGAATTTACAAGATGCACCACACTCTGACTTGCGTCGTTCTCGTGCTGCAGCTTATTCAATTATTCCTACTTCAACTGGTGCTGCGAAAGCAGTAGGTTTAGTTTTGCCTCACTTAAAAGGTAAATTAGACGGAAACGCGATGCGTGTTCCTACACCAGATGGATCTGTAACTGACTTTACAGTAGTTTTAAAGAAAGAAGCTACAGTGGCTGAAATTAATGCTGCTTTAAAAGCGGCTGCTGATGGTCCAATGAAAGGTATCCTAGAATTTACAACTGATGAGATCGTTTCTATCGATATTATCGGAAACCAACACTCTTGTATCTTAGACTCTAAGTTAACAACTGCGATGGGTAACCTAGTGAAAGTGGTAGGTTGGTATGATAACGAGTTTGGTTATTCTTCTCGTGCAGCTGATTTAATCGCTCGCGTAGGATAATCTGATTAGCTTAAATTGAAAAAGCCTCTCGAAAGAGAGGCTTTTTTTATTTAGTGTTAGTAGCTCTGAGGTAGTTGATGTTGAAACCTTTTTCGTAGAACATCTCCTCAAATCGAGTTTTGATGCCATAATGATCATCCATCCATTCGGAGGTATACAGATCATTCGTTTTGGCGATAATTTTCCAGTCATTCTCCGCAAGTGATCCTTCTGAAAATTCAAAGAAGGGCAAAGAATCTGTTTTTAGGTGTAACACTCCACCTGGCTTTAAAATCCTTTTATAACGGTTCAAAAAGGTATGGAAGGTAAGTCGACGTTTCTCATCGCGATCTCGTAGACGGGGATCTGGGAATGTAATCCAAATTTCGTCAACTTCGTTTTCCGCAAAATGCTCATCAATCACTTGCATATGAATGCGCAGAAACGTCGTATTCGTTAATTCCATTTCCCGAGCTGCTCTTCCTCCTTGTGCTAATCGATCTCCTTTTACATCGATTCCCACAAAATTCATATCCGGGAAAAGCTTTCCTAATCCATTGGTATATTCACCCCTGCCGCATCCAAGTTCTAAAACTAGTGGGTGGTCGTTTTTAAAGTAAGCTGATTTCCATTTGCCCTGAAGATTTCCCCATATGGGTTTCGGGCTTTGGATGACATTGTCTAATTCGATAGCCAAATTGTATTTGGCTGTTTTTCGTCTACTCAATTTGAACGCTAATTAAAATTTATTTCACCTATTAAATACGTGCTCCCGCAAATGAGAATTCCATCAGCCGGACCTGCTACTGATTTAGCACGCGCTATAGCTTCGTTTACGTCGGTAATGACTTCTCCTTGAAGGCCTTTTTCCAAGGCAAGTTTTTGTAAGTCCAAAGCTGAGATGGCTCGCGGATTATTCGCTTGGGAAAAAAAGTAGGTGGCTTCTTTAGGGAATAAGGACAAGACGGAGTTTATGTCTTTATCAGCTACCATTCCTAGAATGATATATACATGGGAGAAGGACTCTTTTTCAATTTGTTGAATGATCTCGCTAACTCCGCTATTATTGTGACCAGTGTCGGCAATGATTTTAGGTCTATCACCTAAAATTTCCCAACGGCCTTTCAAGCCAGTATTTAATCGAGTTTGTTCGATTCCAGATTTGATTTTGGCCGCCTCCAAAGGAATGATGGATTGAATCTGCTCACACCAAGCTAGTACGCCTCGAATGTTTTTTTGTTGGTATTGTCCTTGATAGGGACTTTTGATGGTCATTTCTCCCCAGGTGGGACTTGTAAATGTGAATCCAGAGGCGCCTATCCGATCAGCTGCAAATTGTAGAGGGGCGTTGACGGATGCGGCTTTGGCCATAAAAACCGCTGACGTTTCCTCTTGCTTTTCGCTAATCGTAACCGGAGTATTGTTTTTAATGATACCCGCTTTTTCGGACGCAATTTTCTCTAATGTATCCCCTAGTAAATCCTGGTGGTCAAAACTAATGTTTGTAATCAAGCAAGCCAAGGGCCTAATGATATTAGTCGAATCCAATCTTCCTCCTAAACCTGTTTCAATGATGGCATAATCCACTTTTTGTTCCTTGAAATAGGAGAAAGCCATGATGACCGTCCATTCAAAAAAGGAAGGTCGTACTTTTTCAATCAGGTGTAGGTGCTCCGTTACAAAAGCAGCTACCCATTCCTCAGGGACCTCGTTACCATTTATTTTTATCCTTTCCGTGAAGGAGTGCAAATGTGGAGAGGTATATAATCCCACCTTAAATCCATGTTCCTGTAAAATAGAGGCCATAAAATGGGAGGAACTCCCCTTTCCATTTGTTCCGGCTATATGCAATGATTTAAAGGAATGCTCTGGATGACCAATCAGGTCACAAAGTGCTTCAATGTTATCTAAACCTGGTTTATAGGCCTTTGCTCCTTCTCGGTGAAAAACGGGAAGCTGTGCATACAAAAAGGAAATAGACTCTAAATAATTCATGGAATGCCTATCTTTCTCCTACTCGGAAGGTGATAGACCCGGTCGCTTCCTTTGGACTAGGTCCGGAAGAGGTTTTGATGAATTTTGATTTCTCGATGGCTCTTTTGTATTTCTGTGCCAAAGAATTAGAGAATGAGTTCTCCGCTATCACTAATTTGATAATATTACCGTCTTCATCGATTTTAATCGTAAATCGAATCATACCCGTTTCGCCTGTATCGTCTTTTACATTTGGACGATTAGCAATTCTCCAGCCGGAGATATTTACCGAAGAGCTACCAGAGCCCTCGCCAAAGCCTCCGTTGCCAGAATAGTTAGTTGAATTATTGATGGTTCCGTTTCGGCTTCCCTTGTCTCCTATTTTACCTGCATCAGGTCCATTCGAATTTCCTCCGGGATTCGGATTCGTGCCTCTGGTTCCGTTACTCGTAGTTTTCTTTTTAAATAAAGCGCCTTCGTCGATCTTTTCCTCTGGTTCAGGTGTTGGTTTGGTTGAAACCACGGCAGTCTTTTTCGTATTCTCTGAAATACTAACAGGGCTTTTCACCACCGATGAAATAACCGTTTCCTTTGAGCTAGGTGTTGGCTTCGCTTTCGTTACAGAAGCTACTTCTGTTTCTTTCTCTGCCGGTTGAGACTCGTCATTATTAGGAAGGTCACTCGCTTGATTATAGGATTGAACGTTTCCGCCACCTTCATCATCTGTCCCATAATTCACTTCGAAACCTGGTTCAGGCAATTCCAGCTTCATTTCTTCGGCAGACCAAATTTTCGCATACCAAAACAGTAAAAACAACAACCCTTGAATCACGAGCGTGATCGCTAACGCTTTGCGTTGGTTTTGTTTTTCTACTCGTTGTTGTTCGATGCGTTGGTTCATTTCTTATAGTGCCTTATAAACCCAGATATCAACTTTCTTTGCTGCCTTCAATTCTGACGCTTTCGCATAACCCGCATCCATAGAATGCTCCGTTCCAAGTGAAATTCGATAGAATTTCGTCTGTTCATTTTTTAGAATAATCTCAGCTTGATTGAAACCACGTGATTTAAACTCTTTTAAGCCTTTTTCCGCCTGCTTCAAGGATTGAAAACTAGCCGCTACCAAGTAAATGACGTCCTCATCATTAATTTCTGGCGTATTCAAAGGTGCTACGACAGGTTCTTCAATTGTTTTAACAGATAAAGTATCCACCACCGCTGGAGCAACCGTTTTCGCGGGAGCAACGTCTACCTTTTTCTCGATTTTAATCGGGTTTAGGGAACTTTGCGATTGATTCGTGGCAGGTGCTGTTAAAAAGAAGGCACCCAATCCACCTATTAAAAAGGCTAATAAGGCATATACATAAACTGACTTGGTCAATTTTACCTGTTGATGTCCTGTAGAACTGATTTCTGGTAAATCTTCAGTCGTAATGGCTGGAATAAGTACGGGTTTCTTCTCTACTCGCGCAGGAATTTGCCCTAATCCTACTGGAAATAGGCCAAAAACAGATAAA
The DNA here is from genome assembly GCF_045310505.1 of Aquirufa novilacunae. Classification (NCBI taxonomy): domain Bacteria; kingdom Pseudomonadati; phylum Bacteroidota; class Cytophagia; order Cytophagales; family Flectobacillaceae; genus Aquirufa; species Aquirufa novilacunae. The sequence goes on along the minus strand of NZ_JBEWZG010000001.1, from coordinate 564,287 downwards.
TCAGCATTAAAGTCTGGATTAGGCAAATATGAAATACGATTTTCTTGATTCAGTGTAAAGGTACCTAATACGCCTAATTGAACTGTACCGGAAGAGGTTAGTTCGCTTTTTATACGTTTGCTTAGCTCAGCAATCTCTAATGACGCTTCTTTCAATGAAATGGCTCTTTTCTTAGCCCATTCCGTACTTAATAAGCGATCATCCGTTTTAAGTTTCTCATTAAATGCCACATACTTTTTCTTAGGATAAATTTTTCCCTCCTGTTCATTGAACGTAAAGTCTTTTGCATTTACAACGAAACCACCCAATTGCGGAATAATCACGCATTCGTTTTCGTATAATAAGTGCTCAAGAAAGGAATAAAATTCAGTCATTATTAGAATGAGTATGCTAGAGTTGCTGTAAAGTTAAAACCTTGTGTCGGATAAAATAAATATCGTTGGTAATTTTTTCCTAGGATATTATTTGCTGATAATGAGGCAGTGAATTTCTCCGTAATAGCATACTCCCCTTTTACATTGATATCTAGGATGTTATCCAAGGTGCTTGCTTTTTGAGTTCTTGGATTAAATCCATAAAGGCCACCTAAATAATATAGCTCAGGTAATACGTTGAATTTTGGAAGTACTTTAATCGTGTTTTTTAACGCGATTTGGATATTAGGACGGTGGTAGGCGTATAATAAGTTTCCTAGGTTAGCGTAATTCGTATATTGAACATTCAGGTCGGATTGAATTTTATCTGTAATGGACATCTTAACATCTGCTTGTAGATCTAGCACTGAAATAGCGGCATCTGCATTTGAATAAGTTATATCGAATTGGGATAAGTCTGCAGCAGATGAAGTAAAGAAGGCCATTTTAGTATACTCACCGTAGGAAGCTTTTAATTCATACGATACGTTTCTTTCATTGCTACCCATTAATCCACCTGAGACCATCCATTTTTGCTGCGTATTTTGAAGCGTTACAGCTTGGGTTAACCAAGGGTTAATTTGTAAGCTGCTGTGGTAAGAATTGAATTGGGTATTTCCTTCTAGGCCTGCAAATAATCGGATAAAGTCATTTGCTCTATATCGAACTTGTACATTCGGATATAAGCGTAGTTCATCATCTTGTACTGCATTTAATCCAGCGACTAGGTTCAAACGAGGTAAAACATCGTATGAAATGCTAGGCTGTAAGCGGAAGAATTGGCGATTAGTGGAGGTGTTGCTAGTAAAATTCGAAAGGATAGCTTCCCCATTAACACGTAAGGCAAGTCCTGAGCTGATGGCATAGCTTGATCTCACATAGTTTTTAAATAACCATTCTTTAGGAGCAAGATTCCCAGATAAAGAGGAAAACTCAGTGCCCGCTTGGTAGCTAAACTTCTTACCTTCTGTTGCGCTATAGATGTCGCCGTTGAACTTTAATTGGTCATAATGAACTCCATAGGCATCTTCAGGTGTATTCGCCGGGAAGCTTTCTTTGCCATAGAAATTAGTGGCCGTACGGCGGTAATCAAGCGCCCCTTTTAATAAGGCTTTTGACCAAAGCGATTGGCTATACACCTTTACTTCATTCTCAGAACGGCTAGAAAAGGCATTATCCGTAGGTCCGTTCGAGTTTGCATCGTGGTTGATGTAAATTCCTCTTGATTCTTTTTCAGTCGGATTATAGCCAAAATGGCCATTTAGAAGGTTGTGGCCGTAATTACCCGCTCCGATTTTAATGGAGTTTTTTGCCTTAGCGCCGTAAAGAGATTTTAAATCCTCTCCTGCTCTTGGGCCTATAATGTTCGTTTTAATGCTCGGCAATAAGAGGGATTGCGGCTTATCGATCGCAAAATCATAGTCTATTTTGTGATCCTTACTGTAATCCGGTACTTCATTAAGTGCTTCGAAAGAGCGACTCATCGTAGGTTGCACTTCGATTTTACGCACTTTTTCAGTAACGAATTCTTCGTTTTGAATGGTACCTTCCTTCTTCTGTTGACCATAACTTATCATGGAAACCAGGCTTAATGAGGATGCAATTACGATCTTATATGGGAATCTCATATGCATTATTTAGGGAAATAGGTTTTCAAAAGGGCTTTTGCTGCTTCTACGCTTTCTTTGTCCTCTGAATTATCAATGATGGATTTTAAGGTAGCTCTTGTTTGAGCTAGGTTTTTCAACTCGAATAAGTTTTTAGCTAATAAGAGATAGGCCTTACCTAAGGTGGCATCTGAAACCTCTGCAAACTCATTTCTGAATTTATCTAGGATCATTTCATTCGAGGTGGCATAATTTCCTTTGGCATTATTTAATTGAATAATATCGAGGTACAATAAGGCAGCTTGTTCTACGCTTTCAGCCTCTTTTCCTGCACTTGCTTGGAACTCTTGGTAGGCAATCAGGGCTGAATCTAATTCACCAAATTTTAGGTAAGATTCTAAAATGCGTTTGTTTGCGCGTTGAATTACGGTAGAGTCAACACCTTTCTCTTTTAATAGACGGTAATGACCGATGGCTGGTGTGTAAGCTGCTGAATCAAATTCGATATCAGCTACTTTAGCAATCACTGAGTTAAGCGAAGGATGAACGTTTTGCTCAATCACCTTTTTATAGAATTCGAAAGCTAACGCCTTGTTATTTGATCTATTCGCTGCATCTGCGATTAGGTAGGTTACTTCACTTACGCGTTCATCTGCTGGGAAGTGAGCCACGAAGTTTTTCAAAGGTTCGATTGCCTTATCGTATTTCTCCCCTAAATAGATTCCTTTAGCAGCTTGGTACTCTAAATCTATTTTTTCCTCTTCATTTAAGTTCCCATTTTGGTACATACTTAAATAAGCCGTCATTTCCTCTGGTCGCCCTACCCCATTCAATTCTTCCTGTAAACCAGCCACTGCATCTTTGGCAAATGCCTCTTTTGCATACTTTTCAATCACGATTTTATAATCAGTGATCGCTTTTTCTGGTTGTTTCGCATTTGAATACGACTGAGCTCTTTTCAGAATCGACTCAGCGTAGTATGGACTATTTGGTTGATTATTAATCAGTTCGGTGAAACCATCAATCGCCTCTTGGTATTTGCCCGTGCGGAAGGATATCAAGTTTTCTTGGAAGCTAGCATCGTCTCCAAACTTCGTGTTCGGATACGACTTCTTTAATAATTGGAAAGTTGCTTTGGCTTCTGCATCGCGTTCTAAATAGACAAGCGTGATCCCTTTTTGGTACAAAGCATAGTCTTTTTCCGTTTTAATATTTTCGATAGCTTGATTATAATAGGTCAAAGCTTCGCTGTAGTTTTTTGCAACTAAATAGGTGTCTGCTAGACGTAAAAGCGCGTTAGCATTCGCTTTGCCTGTTGGATTAGCCTTTAATTGATCTACATAGGTTTTAAAGTATGTATTCGCATTCGTGAATTCCTTAACAGAGAAATAGGCATAGGCGATACCGATGCGGTTTCTTTGTAAGAAATCCGATGAATGTTTTCCACTTAGTAATGGCTTGTAGATCTGAATGGCTGCTTCAAAGTCTTTTAATTGAGAAAGACATTCCGCTTTACCGAAGGAAGCTTCGTCTGTCAAATTTTGATTCGCAGCCTGTGCAATCGCTTGATCGAAATAAGTAATAGCCTCTTTGTATTGCTCCTGATTGTAGGCCTTGATTCCTAAATTATAGGTTAGGGTTTGATAGGCTACTTTCATCTCTTCTGACACTGGAATGCCTGATTTGATAAGTGTTGTCGCTGGTTTTAAGGCAGGTAATTTAAGGATGGCATCTGCCGCAAAGCTTTGGTAAGCTGCAGTGAATGAACTTTTCGGATAGGTTTTCCCAAATCGCTCAATGGCCAAAAGACTCTCAGACCACTTACCTATATCCACAGAAATAGAGATCGATTTAAATTGTGCTTCTTCTTGTTGTGAAGCATCGAATGCTAGGGCACCTGATTGAGTGAAGCTGGCAGCAGCTTCCATTTTCTTACCTAGTTTTAAATTGGCTAATCCTTGCAGATAATAGGCTTTTTGGCCTAATGAATCCTGTTTTAATAGACCCGATATGGCTTTGATTGCCTCTTCGAATTTATCTACTGAATACAAGGCATAGCCTTTTTTATAGCTGGCTGCCTCATTTTTATGTTCTTTTAAATAATCATCAAAGCTTTTAGCTGATTTTGCGTACAAGCCTTTCTTGAATTGAACCTCGGCTACTAATAAGGCCAAATCCGGATGTGTTGAGATGATAGGCTCCGCATATTTTAATAATTCATCCCATTGAGCCGTTTGTTGGTAGGAAGAAATTAACCAATAAGGTAGGTCTTTGCGGTATTTTGAATGGCCGTTGGACTTTTTGAAATCAGCAATCGCGTTTAGGTAGTTTTTTTGCTGGTACTGAATAACACCCGCATAATAGGCTGCAGAAAAGGCATATTCCTCGTCTGGATCTGTTTTTACTTCATTGAATAAGGCTAATGCATTTTCAAAATCCTTTGTCTCAAAATAGGCAACCCCTAATTTATACCGAGCCTCTACATTCCCCAAAGAGGAATTTTCTAAGTAGCGAATGGATTTAGCGTAATTAGCGATATCATAGAAGTACAAACCTATTTTTCTGAACAATAAATTACTCTGAGGGCTATTCGGGTGATTTAAGTTAAAATGATACCCTAAAACGTCAATTTCTGGTTGATTTAGATAAAGTGAGCATAAAACTTGGTAGTATTCCGCTAGAATTACCTCATTTTTTTGCCCATCCGATTGTCTGCTTACATAATTAGCAAATTCTTCGCGCGCTGCCACATAGTTTGCCGCTTCAAAATACTCTTTCCCCTGATTGAAATGAATCAAGCTATTCTCAAAGGCAATGGATTGCTGGGAAAATGACGAGAAAGTTAGCGAAAGAAATAAGACGAGGAAGTAAAAGGATGATCTAAATACCATAGGTTTATTGTCAATTATCACGACTAAACAATAATACGATTTTTATGTTAAATAATTGTCTAGTGATTTAGAATTATTTGGAAAAAAATAGCATATGCTAGACTATACGGCTGATTTTTATAATTTTACTAAAATCTATTTCTCAACAAATATTCCAATGAATATAAAACTTCTATTATTCAGTGTGCTTATGTCATTCTGCACGCTAGCAGGGCCTATCAAGCACCAAATCAGTATGTCAGAACCGTTTTCTCATTATTTTGAGGTAAAAACGACGGTTGATGTCAGTAAAGAGACCAATTTTATTGACCTTAAAATGGCTGCTTGGACGCCAGGATCCTATTTAATTCGTGAATTCGCGAAAAATGTGGAATCCGTAACGGCTGAATCTAACGGTCAAAAAATCGCCATCTCGAAGATCAATAAAAACACGTGGCGCGTTGCCTTGACAGCGGGAATGAAGCAAATTTCGGTGCATTACCGTGTTTATGCTTATGAAATGTCTGTTCGTACGTCGTTTTTAGATGATGCACATGGCTACATAAATCCAGCGAGTGTTTTGATGTATGCCCCAAAATTCGCTGCAGGACCGCAGGAAGTGAGCATTATTCCACATAAAGATTTCAAAAAGGTTTCTACTGCGATGAAGAATGTAGGCGGCTTCAATTACATCGCGAAGAATCTAGATGAATTGATTGACTCCCCTATCGAGATTGGAAATCACAAGGTTTGGGACTTTAAAGTGAATAATATTCCTCATCAAATTGCCTTTTATGGTCCTGCTAAAGTCGATTCTGTGAAATTCTTAGCGGATGTGCAGAAGATGGCAGAGGAAGCCCAAAAAGTGGTAGGAGAACATCCTTGCGATCATTATTTATTCATTATTCATAATTTAAATCGCGGTGGTGGCGGTTTAGAGCACTTGTATTCAACGACTTGTCAAGTCACTCGTTCTAGCTATGAAACGCCGAAAGGCTATCAAGGTATTTTGAACTTATTAGCGCATGAGTATTTCCATTTATGGAATGTGAAGCGTATTCGCCCGAAGGCTTTGGGACCATTCGACTACGAAAATGAGAACTACACACATAATTTATGGTTCTCAGAGGGCATCACGAGCTATTATGCTGACGTGATTAATCAGCGTACGGGATTAGTTTCTACATCGGATTATATCAAAGGTTTAGGCGACGATATTTCTGGAGTAGAAAATACGCCTGGGAATCAGGTAGAATCTGCGGCTGAATCTAGCTGGGATGCTTGGATTAAGTATTACCGTCCGAACGAGAACTCGCGCAACGCGTCTGTGTCCTATTATGACAAAGGGGCTTTATTAGGAGGAGTTTTAAATATGTGGATCATTCAACAAACGAAAGGAACTAAATGCCTAGATGATGTTTTCAAAATGTTATACCAAACATATTACTTGAAAGCTGGGCGTGGCTTTACGGATCAGGAATTAGAAGATGCCTTCTCTAAAGTAGCGGGAACTTCTGCTGCTGAGTTCTTTAAAACACATATTTATGGGGTGAAGACACCAGCGTATGCTTCTCTATTTAAGGCTTTTGGCTATCAATTTACGGATGCGAATCTAGCTAAAACAGTTCCGTATATTGGTGTGACTGTAGCAGGTGGACGTGTAACCTCCGTTTATAAAGGTGGTGCAGCGTATGTGGCCGGCTTAAATGTGGGTGATGAAGTGTTAAAAGTGAACGGAGCTGATTTTCCGGGAATCGATAAATTGCTAACTGATAAGAAACCGGGTGATTCTTTGGTGTTCTCTGTTAAAAGAGATGGCATAGAGCGTACGTTCTTAGTGGCTGTGCAACAAACTCCCTTAAAGGCTTTTGTGATTGAATCGGAGGCTAGTCCTTCAGAGGCGTCATTGAAATTACGCCACAAATGGTTAGGAGGTAATTAAAAGGTATGTTTTGCCATTTCGGCATACATATTTTTGAAGGTCTGTAAGACGAAATCTTGAAAGGAGGAGCTGGATACCAGCTCCTCTATTTCTTTTTGGGAGGAAAAGTCCAAAACAGAATACTTGTAGCTCTGCTCTAAATGAGGAGTCTCGAACTTCACAATGTATTTCGAATTCCACTCAAAAAGTGAGATTCGCATCTGTGGATGGGTTATTTCCTTGATAAAATGCATTAGTCTTGAATGATTTTAACGCTTTGGATTTTATCTCCTTCACGTACTAAATCAATAACTTCTAAACCTTCTACTACTTTACCAAAACACGTGTGGCGACGGTCTAAATGTGCCGTGTTGTTACGTGAGTGGCAAATAAAGAATTGAGAACCACCTGTGTTAGGTCCACGGTGTGCCATAGATAAAACGCCACGGTCGTGGAACTGGTTATTGCCTGTTAATTCGCAAGGAATCGTGTAGCCTGGGCCACCTGCTCCTGTTCCGTCTGGGCAACCTCCTTGAATCACGAAATCCGCGATAACACGGTGGAATGAAAGGCCATCATAAAAGCCTTTTTCAGCTAAGTCGATGAAGTTTTTAACGTGGATTGGTGCATCCTCTGTGTAGAATTCGATTTTCATTAACCCTTTGTCGGTTAACATTTCTGCGTATGCCATAATTTTACATTTAATTAAGCTACAAAGATGCGAATGAAATTTGAATTATTTAAATTGAACTTTCTTTTAGATCGATGAAATACCTACTATTCTTTTTTGCCTCTTTCTTCCTTTTTGCCTGCAGTAACTCTTCTGAAGAGGAAAAGCGGGAGTCGTCTGCGTTCTTCTTGCGAGGTAATGCAAAATGGAAGGAAAAAGAATACCACGAGGCTATTAAATGGTATTCCGAGGCGATTGAGAAGCGTCCTGATTTCTCGGATGCGTATTACAACCGAGGTTTAGTCTACCAAAGTTTAGAGAAAAATGACGAAGCCTTAGCGGATTTCTCCAAAGCTGTTGAATTAGATCCCAAATTTGCCCCTGCCCTTTTCAAAAAGGCCGAATTGCTTCAGACCTTGACTCGTTTTGATGAAGCTTTAACTAGTGTGAATGCGCTGGTGAAGACTTTCCCTGATTCTGCGGCTAATTGGACTTTAAAAGGTGATATTCTGTTGCAAAAAGAGGATTTAAATGGCTCTCTCGCCTCTTATGAGCGTTCTTTATCGATTGATTCTTCCCTGATAGAAACCTTGATTAATAAAGGGGTGGTTTTACAGGAGATGAATGAAATTGATCTAGCGGAGCAGGTATTTCAAAAAGCGCTTAAAACTGGGAAATACACCGATTTACTGTATAATAACCTGGGTTATTTAGCAATTCAGCGGATGCAATGGGATTTAGCGGCGTCTTATGTGAAGAAAGCGCTGGAGAAAGATCCTAAGAATGAGTTGTATTTGAAGAATTGGGCCAAAATTCAGGCTAAATCAAGCCTTAAATAAGGCCATATACTTTTTCAATTCGGCTGCATTTTCGATGGAGTTCGTGTGAATTTCTAATAATGCGGCACCCTTATTGTTAAAAAAGGCATTCAGATCTAATTCTTTCTCGTTCTTTGCTGAGAAATAGCTGATATGCGCATCTTTTGCCGTATTCTCGGCTGTAAAACCTTGCTGCGTTTCCATGAATTCATCTAGTTCAGGCAGATTTTTTGCCCCTTCTAGATTTCGGAAAATGCCCCCACCTCCATTATTGAAGACGATGATGCGTAAATTATCTGGGATGTATTTGTTCCAAAGTGCGTTCCGATCGTATTGAAAGGCCACATCTCCGATTAACGAAATACATAATTTATCCGTTTTTTGCGCAGCTCCTACCGCCGTACTTAAGCAACCATCAATTCCTGATGTACCCCGGTTTGAAAAAACTTCTGTTTTAGTAAATTTTGCCAAAGTCCAATTTATGTACCTCACAGCCAATGAATTAGCTACATGTACTTCCGCCTCTTGTTCTTCAATGGCTTCGGTGATTGCTTGGTAAATATGGATTTCTGTCCAATTTTTTTCAGCAAAAAAAGCTGATTGCTTTTCTTCTACATTTATATCCCAAGCCGTCCAGTTTTTCTTCGTCCAGTTTACACCCGCTAAAAAGTTTTCAGCGTTCGTGTTTATTACGTGGCTTAAACACAAGAAGGGATCCGGTCTTCCGATGGGATTAGGATGAATGAGCCAAGATTGCTTTGGCTTGTGTGAGCGCAAAAACTGTTTAATTCGCTTAGAAACGAATGATTTACCGAAATGTATGTGTAATTCGGGTTGCAGTGAAGGCCACCTAGATTCGTCTGCTAACAGTAAATCATGCGCAATCGTACTTCCGCAATTCGACGTGGCATCCCCTATGACAGGAATTCCATAGGCTTTCAACGTTTCGAAGATCGAATTGTCTTCCATTTGACCTACTGTAACTAGAATTTTCTGCGCTGATGCAATCTCTTGATTGAAATAAGCAAAGTCAACCTTATTCTTTGTGCTTTGTTCTTTGTTCTTTGTCAGATTTTGTCGCAGGGAAAAAGTCTCACTTTTTTCCAAGACAAAACCTGGCTCAGGGTAAAACGGCTCACTAATCGGCACATTAATCTGTACCGGACCTTTCGGCTCCGCTAATGCGGTCAATGGAGCAATTGTACAATCATCCGTTTCGAAATCATAAAAGGCCTTGGCGTGTTTTCCAAAGAGGTTTTCCTGGTAAATGGTTTGGCCATCCCATTGTCCAATCCATTCTTTCGGGCGATCTGCCGTTAAAACGATTAGTGGAACTTCTTGGAAAAAGGCTTCGACTACGGCTGGGGCAAAGTTTAAACCCGCTGAACCAGAGGTACAGCAAAGGATGACAGGGCGAACTGTTTTTAGGGCGATTCCTAGGCCAAAAAAGCCTGCTGAACGTTCATCCGCAATGGAATAGCACTTGAATCCGCCGTGGCGGGTTAAGGCAATCATTAAGGGAGCATTTCTGGATCCAGGGCATATAACCGCCTCATTTACACCTTGTTGGTATAAAGAGTCTACTAATTCGATGATGCCTTTTGGGAATGCCATAGCAAAAAAAAGCCTCATAAGAGGCTTTTAAAAATTATCCAAGATATGTTTTTAGTGCTTTGCTTCGAGAAGTGTGTCGTAAACGACGGATCGCTTTCTCTTTAATTTGTCTCACACGCTCGCGAGTTAAATTAAATTTCTCACCGATCTCCTCTAAAGTCATCGCATGTTCGCCATTTAAGCCGAAATACAAGGTAACTACATCTGCCTCACGTTGAGTTAAGGTAGATAAAGCGCGTTGTACTTCACGACGAAGTGAATCGTTAATCAAACCAGAATCTGGTTTGTCTTCTGAATCGTTCTCTAATACGTCTAAAAGCGAGTTTTCTTCTCCTTGAACGAAGGGTGCATCCATAGAGACGTGACGACCTGAAATCTTCAACGTATCTACCACTTCACCCGTAGAGATCTCTAAAACCTCTGCTAGTTCTTCTGGAGATGGCTCACGCTCGAACTTTTGCTCTAATTCAGAGAATGTTTTTGAAATCTTGTTCAAAGAACCTACTCTGTTTAATGGCAAACGTACGATACGAGATTGCTCCGCTAATGCTTGAAGTATCGATTGACGAATCCACCAAACTGCGTATGAAATGAATTTAAAACCACGAGTTTCATCAAAACGTTGTGCCGCTTTGATCAAACCTAAGTTTCCTTCGTTAATTAAGTCACCTAAGCTAAGACCTTGGTTTTGGTATTGTTTTGCAACAGATACCACGAAACGAAGGTTCGCTTTCGTTAAACGCTCTAATGACAATTGATCCCCATCGCGAATTTTCTGCGCTAGGATTACCTCTTCATCCGGAGTCAATAAATCGACTTTACCGATCTCTTGAAGGTATTTGTCTAGAGATTGACTTTCCCTGTTGGTAATTTGTTTGCTAATTTTTAGCTGTCTCATAAGATCTTACAACAGAATGAAAGCGTCACGCACGAATGCGCGACGCTTGGATAAACATTTTATTATTCAGCTGATGCAGCTGGAGCCTCTGGTTTTTCTGGCTTAGGTAAAAGAACCTTAGCAGATAAACGGAATTTGCCCGTTTTCTTATCTACTTCGACTAATTTAACCTTTACTTTATCTCCTTCTTTGAAAACACCGTCCATCGTGTCGATGCGATCCCATGAAATCTCAGAGATATGTAATAAACCATCTTTACCTGGTAAGAATTCCACGAATGCTCCGAATGCTTGAATATTCTTCACTTTTCCTTCGTAAATCTCTCCTACCTCTGGTAAAGTAACGATTCCACGAACCATGCTAACCGCCTTCGCCATCGCATCTCCGTTCGAAGAGAAGATACTTACGTATCCACCATCTTCTTTTTCTTCAATCGTTACCGTAGCACCTGATTGCTTTTGGATATCTTGAACTACTTTACCACCTGGTCCGATTACCGATCCAATTTGGTCTTTCATAATTTTGATAACCGTTGCACGAGGAGTTTGAGGTTTGAAATCTTCTCTAACGGCAGGAATCGCCTTCTTCATCTCGTTTAAGATGTGTAAACGACCTTCTTTTGCTTGAGAAAGAGCTTCTGCTAAAACTTCGTAAGATAAACCTTGAACTTTGATGTCCATTTGGCAAGCCGTGATACCGTTTTCAGTACCCGTTACTTTGAAGTCCATATCGCCTAAGTGATCTTCATCACCTAAGATATCAGATAATACAGCGTATTTACCTGTTTTTGAATCAGAAATTAATCCCATCGCGATACCTGAAACTGGCGCTTTGATTTTTACACCTGCGTCCATTAAAGCCAAAGTACCAGCACAAACTGTTGCCATGGAGGACGAACCATTTGATTCTAGGATATCAGAAACGATACGAAGTGTGTAAGGGAATTCTTCCATTTTAGGTAAAACCTTCTTAATCGCACGCATCGCTAAGTTTCCGTGACCTACTTCACGACGACCTACCCCACGGTTTGGTTTAACCTCACCTGTAGAGAAGCCTGGGAAGTTGTAGTGCAACATAAATTTGTTGTACCCTTGTGTCATCGGTTGGTCGATGATTTGCTCATCCATTTTCGTACCTAAAGTAACGGTAGTTAATGATTGAGTTTCACCACGAGTGAAAACAGACGAACCGTGTGGTGTAGGTAAATAATCTACTTCACAAGTGATTTGACGGATTTCATTCAATTTACGACCATCTAAACGGTAGCGCTCTTGCAATACTAATTGACGAGCTGCTTCTTTTTCGATATCGTGTAAGTAATGCTTCGCTAAACCGATGTTCACTGTGTGATCTTCTGGTAATGAAGCGATAAATTCGTCTACGATTGCCTTGAAACCAGCTTTACGCTCCTCTTTCTTCGGATTAGCTAATTTAGCTACAGCTAAATACTTCTCGTAGTAGTTTTTCCACAATTCAGCACGCAACTCTTCGTCGTGTGTTTCGTGTGAGTAAACGCGCTTTTCAGTCTTGCCACAAGCTACTGTCAATTCGTTCAATGCTTTACATTGTAATTTGATAGCGTCGTGAGCGATACGTAAAGCCTCTAACATTTCAGTTTCAGAAACTTCGTCTCCTTCACCTTCTACCATTAGAATGTCGTTCTCGTTAGCCGCAACGATTAATTCTAAGGAAGCACCTGCTAATTCGCTTACGCTTGGGTTTACTTTATATTCACCGTTGATTTTCGCTACGCGAACCTCAGAGATAGGACCATTGAATGGGATATCTGATACGGCCAAAGCTGCAGCTGCCGCTAAACCGACAAATGCATCTGGTAATACTTCTGAATCTGCTGAGATCAAGTTGATTAAAACCTGAACATCTGCGTGGTAATCATCTGGGAAAGTAGGGCGCAAAGCGCGGTCTACTAAACGAGAGATCAAAATTTCATAATCAGAAAGGCGAGCCTCTCTTTTTAAGAAAGATCCTGGGATACGTCCGTTAGACGCAAATTTTTCTTGATAGTCTACTGATAAAGGAAGGAAATCTACTCCTTCTTTGGCCTCCTTGTTAGCCACTACAGTAGCTAACAACATCATATTTCCTGACTTAATAACGACAGCTCCGTCCGCTTGCTTGGCTAACTTGCCTGTTTCAATCGAGACTTCTTTGCCGTCTGGCATTGAAATATGCTTTGTAATGATGTTAAATGACATACGTTTTTGAATAAATTTCACGCAACCTCGCGTGATTTAAGTTTTGTTTGAACGATTCAAACGTTTACAGCGGGGGAATAAAAGAGGGCTCCATCGAAATGAAGCCCTTTTTTTATTATTTACGAATACCTAATTCCGCAATGATCGCACGGTAACGTGAGATATCAGTACGAGTTAAGTAATCTAATAAGCTACGACGCTTACCTACTAATTTCAAAAGTCCTAAGCGTGTGCTGTGGTCTTTCTTGTTTTTCTTAAGGTGCTCAGTCAAGTGATTGATTCTGTACGTGAATAACGCAATTTGCGACTCAGCAGAACCAGTATCGATCTTAGACTTTGCTTTCCCTTTTGCTTCGAAAATTTCTTGTTTTTTCTCAGGTGACAAATACATCTTTTACCAGTTTTAAGTTAAAATAATTATTGAATTTGCAAAAGTACTCTTTTTATTACGAATAAGCAAGCGAATTAAGCTGCTGTTTTTGTGCGAACCAGTTTACTTTTTAATCTGTCCCAAACCACCTTATAGAAGTCTGTTTCAAACAAGCGAGAATCGGCCAGAGCGATCTTCAGGAAGTAAGCTCCGATTAATGCCAAAACAGCATTTGCCAGCCACGCTCCTACTTGGAGGATTAAAGCACCTTCTTTGGCCATCTTATCTCCTTGCTGGGTAAGAATATATAATAAGATGAAGAAAGAAACCGCCACCACAACCGGCACACCAAATCCCCCTTTCTTAATAATAGCACCTAGCGGCGCACCGATCAAGAACATCACTAGGATGGCAATCGCGTTCGTAAACTTGTGGTGCCATTCTAGATTCGTCTTATTCAATTTAGATTCATAGTCCTCTAATATTGCCTTATTCGTCTCACCGGCGGTAATCATATTTTTCGCCTGTTGCGATGCGAGATCAAATGGCACGGGATTTTTAGCCGCTAATCCCTTCTTTAGGCGTGGTTTTATCCAATTAGTCTGTTTGAAAAACTGAATGGTTTTCTTCACCGGGGTCACATGGTATAGGAAATTGGAAGCGGTAGATTTGAAAAAGCCCTTTTTAACGACGCTAATTGTGTTTTGCAACGAATCAGCATCATCAGCTAATTGATTATTGTTGCGCATAATCTCGTGGTGAGCGAATTGTTGTTCATCCGTTTTTTGGAGATCAAAAACCGCCAAAGACATCACCACCTTACTTTTCTTAAAATCATGCACGGCTAATTCCGTTGGATTTACCACCGACCCTTGATCTGCATCCTCCAAATAGTCCTTGCCATTAAACAATTCAAAGACTAAATACCGCTTATTTAGGATCGTGTACATCAAGGCAGAATCCGCCAAGGTCACATGGCGATTCCCGTCATTGTTCGTATGATCATAGATAATCAAATTTTTCAAGGATTTATTATCTGGGTACTTCTTCCCTACTTTAATGGAATAACCGGTCAAATCCGTATAAAAAATGCCCTCCTTTATATTTAAAGTCGTTTTTGTCGTCTTGATATCATACAGTAAACTCCAGCCTTTGATGTTTGCCCAAGGCAGAGCCACGTTCATAAACCAAAACATGAAGAGGCTCAGGAATACGGTTGACACTAAAATGGGCCGCATGATTCGAAAAATGGAGATACCCGCACTTTTCAAGGCTGTTAATTCGAAATTCTCCCCTAATTTTCCGAAAGTCATTAGTGAGGATAATAAAACCGCCAAAGGAAGCGCCAGCGGAATCGTAATTAAAGAGAAATAGAAAAACAGTTCTACGTAGACAAACGCACCTAAGTCTTTGCCAAATAAATCAGCAAAGTAAAACAACACTAAACGCAATAGGAAAATGAAAATGACAACGAGAAGTGTCAAAGAAAATGGACCCAAAAACGCCTGAAGTACTAATTTATCAATCTTACGCATCCTAGCTCCCTACTATTTCTTTCAGTTTGTCGATTAAATAATCCCATAATTCGGCTGCATCTGCGTCCGTTTTGAAGGTAGATGCTCCATCAATAATTGTCAAATAAGTCGTGTTCGAAATCTCACTGACATCCAAGCTCATCTCAATAATGTGCTTACCCGGTTCTGAATCGCCTCTTTTGAAGTCAAATTTGACAGATTTATTCGCCTTTGCTGGCAGAACTAAGGCAGGATGATTTTCATTATCCCAGTAAAAGTGTAATTCTGAGCTACCGCGAACAATCACCTTGTCAGCAAACCATTGTTGTAATCCAGATGGACTACTTAAATAAGGGAAAAGCACCTTAGGCGACGCTTTTAACTCATATTCAAACGTGTAAGGAGTTTGTGACATATTGACTGCGGATTAAATTACCTGTAAAACTACCTGTGAACAAAGGTATTAACTCTGGGCTAAATCCCAAATCCTGTGCAAAATTAATAAGTATTGTGAAAATATTTGTGTTCTACGGACGGAACGCTTACCTTTGCACCATAATTTGGCGGGGTAGCTCAGATGGTTAGAGCGTTGGATTCATAACCCAAAGGTCGGCAGTTCGATTCTGCTCCCCGCTACTAGAAATCCCTTTATGGGATTTTTTTATGCCTATGAACAAGCCCTCGTTTGATGTAATCTTTATGGAACTGGCTCAGAATCTGGCGCTTCGTTCTCATTGCACCCGCGCTCAAGTGGGTTGCGTATTAACTAAGGATACCCGTATTATTTCCATCGGTTATAACGGTCCACCAGCAGGAACCCACAATTGTGATGATGAATTTGGCGAAGAGGGTTGCCCTCGCGATTCCAAAGGAAGTTGTTCACTTGCCTTGCACGCAGAGCAAAATGCAATTTTATACGCTTCTAAAAATGGTGTTTCTGTCGAAGGATCTACCATTTATGTGACTCTATCCCCTTGCATCTCCTGTGCGCGTATTATTTACAGCATGAAAATCAAAAAAGTAATCTTCTTGAATTCCTATGCGGCCTATAAAGGCTTGGCTTCGGATGAAGGAGTTGATTTCTTGAGGAAGTTTGGGGTGGAAGTGGTGGCTTATGCGGATCTTCAATCTTCATAAAGCATAGAGCATAAAGCACAAAGAATAGGAATTAAAAATGGCGCTAACAGCGCCTTTTTTAATGATTATAGAAATGTCAAAAGGAAAGCATAGAGTATAAAGCATAAAGAATAAAGAATAATGATAAACCATTTCATATACTCATCGCCGTAGGCGAATCGACCATTATTCTTTATGCTTTATAATCTATGTTTTTAATGATGCACCCCACCCTCACCGTGCACGTGGCCGTGAGCGATTTCTTCTGGAGTCGCTTCTCTAATTTTTAAGATCTTTCCTTGGAACATCAAGGTTTTCTCAGCTAATGGGTGGTTAAAGTCCATAGTAACTGATTCTCCTTCGATGGCTACGACTAAACCTTGCATGCGGTTTCCTTGATCGTCTGTCATCGGGATGAAGTTTCCGATTTGAAGGATATCGTCAGCTGTTTGGCCTTCTGCTTGGAAGATAGATTTAGGTAATTGGATGATCGCATTAGGATCAACGTTACCGTATGCGTCCTCAGCGGAGATGCTGAAATCGAAGGTATCGCCTTCGTTTAAGCCCAAAAGGTTTTTTTCAAACGCTTCGGGAAGACCGCTAAGGCCGTGAATGAATACCATTGGCTCATTTTCGTCCACGATTTCAACCACATCGGGTTGTCCGTTTTCGTCTGGGAAAGCTAATTGGTAAGAGATAAATACAACGTTATTTTGTGCAATTGGCATATTTGAGCTTTTTTTTGCCTGCAAACCTACGGGAAATACTTGAGATATTTTTCCATCCCTTTGGTTTTACCTATTTTTGTTTAAATTAATTTACACATGCAACAAAGCGCTTCAGAGGTTTTAAAGGATATAAAGCAGAAAAAACTGGCTCCTATTTATTTGTTGCATGGCGACGAGCCCTACCTAATTGATCAATTAGTGGATGCTTTTGAAAAGCAGGTTTTGCCGGAGGATCAGCAGAGTTTTAATCAATTTGTGCTTTTTGGAAAAGATCATAGTCTCGGTGCTATCATTGCCACGGCGCGGCGATATCCGATGATGGCGGAGCGTCAGGTGGTCATTGTGAAGGAGGCTGCCTTTATTGAGGCGATGGCTAAGGCGAAGGAAAATGCGAAGAGTAAGGAGGATGATTTGAAGGTTTGGGAAGAGTATTGTGCAAATCCGACGCCCTCTACCCTACTAGTATTAACGGTGAAATCCTCGCTTTCTGATAAATCAAAGGTGTTTTCTGCCCTGGTGAAGCACGGAGTTATCGTTACTTCGAAAAAGGTTTCGGAGGATAAGTTAGGTGCTTGGTTAGTGGATTATTTAGGCCAAAGAGGGATCAAAATCCAGCCTTCCACCGTCGAGTTGATGGTTTCGTATGTAGGTGCAGATTTATCTCGCATGGCGCACGAGGCCGATAAATTAGTAGTGAATGTGCCTGCTGGTTCAGAGGTGGGGTCTACTGAGGTAGAAAAATACATCGGGATTAGCCGGGAATACAATTATTTTGAGTTCCAAAAAGCCATTATCCAGCGCAACACCGAAAAAGCACAGAAAATCGCTTTTCATTTTGCAGAAAATACTAAGCAAAACCCCGCAGCTCCCATGCTGGTGTTACTTTTTAACTTCTTTTCAAAAGTCTTACAGGTACACGATGTAGGAAATGTGTCAGATGCCGAGATTTCAAAACTTATCGGTGTGAACCCTTATTTCGTGCGAGATTACACGACAGCGGCAAGAAATTATCCTTTAGCGAAAGTGGTTCGAATTATCGAGGCCATTAAAAATGCTGATTTGAAAGTAAAGGGAGTAATTGGTAGTGCAGAAACGGATCGCGAGATTATTTTGGACTTAAGCTTCCAAATCTTACACCTCTAGTTAATGGGCAGAAAATCATCTTCCTTGACGTATCCTTGCTGATTTTCAATCAAGCTATATACCCAAATGTCCCGGTTAAACCAATAATTGATTCGGTTCCCCTTCTTTAATAGGCGTTCCACAGGGGCGGCGGATGAGGGAAAGTCGCGCATGTAGGACTTGTCTTTGGTAATAATCCCATAATTTAAGAAGCCCGGAAAATTTGCAAAAAGGCCAATAAACACGATGTAGAGGATTAAATACGTGAATTGACTGCTTCTGATGCTTTTTTTCTGAAACACGGAATACGTCAATACACCCGTAGCATAGAGGGCAATCAGCAGTAAGAATCCGATTATCCAGGCAAAATATTTAAAGTATAACCAATAGATTTGATCCCAAATACTCATCTTAAAGCCGTTCAAGCCCTGCTTCTCTCCTATTTCTTCTAGTCGTTTCGAGATTTCTGGTCTGGCATTCGTCGCCTGAATGCTGGATAAATAGTATAATTCCTTTAGCCAGTCGTTTTTTACTTTCGCGATGTAGGCAAGTTTTAATTTAATATTTTCTGAATCCTGCGGTTTGGTCTTTAAATTAGAGACGTAAATTTTCTCTGCACTCAAAAGTCTATTCGCTTTAAACAAAGAATCTGCTAATGCGAGTTGATTTCTATCTATTTGGCTATAAGCCCTTTGGCCAAAACCCAAAAGAAAAATAATCAGAAATGTAATTTTATTTAGACGAATGACTTGCATTATTTAAAAAAGGGTGCTAGTTTTGCACCGCAATAAGGGGAAAAAGTTACTCTTTTGCAAACGAAGATCAACCAGTGGTTGAACTTCCTTTCGGTTCCAGAGTGGACCATTTTACATATACAATCTTCGGATTGAATGATTCCGTAGCTCAGTTGGTAGAGCAATACACTTTTAATGTATGGGTCCTGGGTTCGAATCCCAGCGGGATCACTTCTAAATGAAAAGCCTCAGAGAAATCTGAGGCTTTTTTTATGGAATCATCCACTGAAAACTCCCCTTCTCATAATCAAAGAAAGCCCTGCGATGCCCCGCATGATTCAACCATAACCAATCGATGGATTGAACTTGGATGGAGACAATTCCAAAGTTGGAATATCCGCTTTCACTCTCGGCTAAAGTAAAGTTTTCGTGTTCTATATCATCAGTAAGTCCACTCGTAGACACATCCGTATAACTAGATGGGCTAAAGCGAGTTAAATAACATTTTCTACTCGATAACGAGGTCTTTTGCCAGGCTTCGGCTGTAATTTCATTCGTATGATGTAATACGGCTTTTCCTTTGACCCGTAACTGAATCCGATCTACTGCATCATAGAATAAGGCTGAAATAGAGGGATTTTGGGATAATTCTTGCCACTTCGGGCTACGAATATCGGTGTGGAAGCGTAGTTCTCGTTCGGTAGCTAATGTTTTACGTAACACCACTGTACGTAGATTCACTTCACCCTGGTGAAGCGTCGCAATACTGGGTGTGTGAAATGGAGTTCTACTTTTAACGGCACCGCTTACTAGGCGGTCCCAGCAGTCTTGCTCAAGCTCAGGTAAATGGTAGGTGGTGTAATCGATTCTATTGTTTTCCATTCTCTATGTTAGCCATCACATTCACCATTTATCATTCACCATTTACCATTACTTCTGAAAAACGCGTTTCAACAAATCGCTTGATCTGGCTAATGGATTAACTCGAATTTCCTTTTCTTGTTTTGCAATTTCGCTGTAAATACCTTCCATGGCCTTTTCGGTTACGTAGGCACTTAAATCTGGGTTGATCTTTTTATTGCTAAATGGGATGGCATTATAAGCTGTGATGGCCTTTTCCCAGTATTTGGTGGCATTGACTTTTTCGAGGGAGTTTTTAATGATGGGATTAAAGCTGGATTTTAATTCTGTGCTCGTTTTTGAGCGAAGGTAAGTTGTAGCTGCCGTTTCATCTCCGCGAAGGATATTGATACCATCAGAAATCGTCATTTGCTTGATGGCATTCACGAAAATCGGTGCTGCTGTAGCCGATGCGTCTTCTGCTGCCCGGTTCATACTTAGGATGAAATCATCTGCAAATTGGTTTAATCCAACGCTTCTGAGAGTGCTTTCGACTTTGGCGGCTTCGGGTGGCATCAGGATTTTCAAAGCGGCATTTTTAAAGAATCCATCCGGTTTTGCAAGATTCGAGCAACCCTTTTCTGCTCCGGTGGTTAATGCCTCTTTTAAACCATTCGCAATGTCATCTGAACTTAGAGAGGTGCTACCAGTTGAAATGATTTTAGTGGCTTTGTTGAGGAGTCCTTGGATGTTTTGAGCTTGAGCGGTTATTGAACAAAGCGTTAAAAGTAGTAGTAGTTTTTTCATTTTATTTTAAAGAATAAAGCATAAAGCACAAAGAATAGATTAGAGATAAGAGAGTATAGAGTAGAGATAATGGTGAATGGTAAATGGTGAATGGTAAATTTTCTCTCCGGACTGCCTACTGTCCACTGCCCACTGCCCACTGCCCACTGCCCACTGCCCACCGTCTAAATTTACCGAATAATTACTATCTTTAATCACACTTTTTATTAAATGACTATGAAATTACGTTTCCTCCCTCTCCTATTGCTACCCCTGTTTTCTAACGCGCAATTGAATGCTGATAGCCTTTTTATTAAGAAAATGTCAGATGAGATTATGACTAACGGGAAGGCATATGACTTATTGTATGAGTTGACCAAAAAGATAGGTGGACGTTTAGCCGGATCTCCACAGGCACAGAATGCGGTGGTTTGGGGTAAGAAGAGTTTAGAGGCAATGGGTCCGGATAAAGTGTTCTTGCAGCCTTGCAAGGTGCCCAATTGGAAAAGAGGCGGGAAAGATTTTGTGGCGATTGTGGGGGTGAATGGGGAAGCGAGAATGCAGCCTTTGGCGGCTATGGCCCTAGGTAATTCGCTGGGATCGAATGGATTAATCGAGGCAGAGGTTGTTGCAGTGGCTAGTTTCGAGGAATTAGAGAAACGCAAGGATGAGGTGAAGGGCAAGATTGTGTATTTCCACAGTATTTTTGATCCGACGAAGATTCAGACGTTTAAGGCTTATGGCGAGAGCGGCGCTTTTCGCCGTTCTGGAGCGAGTAAAGCCGCGAAATATGGTGCTGTGGCAGTGTTGATTCACTCCTTAAGTACGGCGCCAGATAATGAGCCTCACACGGGTGTCATGGTGTATGATGAGGTATATCCAAAGATTCCGGCAGTGGCTTTAGGTCCGGATGATGCGAAGATGCTGTATTCTTTGGCCAAAAAAGGATCCATCAAAGCCCAAGTACAAACGTACGGTTTCTTCCTTCCAGATGCTGACGACAACAATGTGATCGCCGAAATCCGCGGATCCGAGTTCCCAGACCAATACATCACCTTAGGCGGCCATTTAGACAGCTGGGACGTCAATGAAGGCGCACACGACGACGGGGCAGGCATCGTTCAAACGATGGAAGTTTTACGCGTCATGAAAGCCTTAAACTACAAGCCAAAGCGCACAATCCGTTTCGTTCTATTCGCAAACGAGGAAAATGCAGCCCGCGGTGGCAAGGAATACGCAAATCAAGCGAAGATCAACAACGAAAACCACATCTTTGTCATCGAAAGTGACGAAGGCGGCTTCACCCCTCGCTCGATTGGAATAACAGCCCCTCCGGCTCAATTCGCTCGTTATCAAACCTGGAATCCCCTATTGAAACCCTACGGATCTGAGATTACTTTTGGCGGTGGCGGTACTGACATCGCTCCTATGGCCGGAATCAACAAAGAATCTATCTTAGCGGGACTTATTCCTGATAGCCAACGCTATTTTGATTTACACCACGCGAAGACAGACGTATTCGAAAACGTGAACAAAAGAGAACTACATTTAGGCGCCGTGAACATGGCGGCCATCATCTATTTAATTGATAAATACGGCGTAAAATGAGATTAACGACATTATTTCTGCTTTTTGCTTTTGCTACTTTTGCGCAAAAGACTTCTTATTCAGTTCTTGTCTACACGAAAAATGGCCCTGGTTACGTGCACGATAACATTTCGTCTGCCGTGGCTGCCATCCAGAAATTAGGTGTTGAAAAACGTTTTAAAGTGGATGTATCGGATAATCCAAGGGTGTTTGAGGAACAGAATTTGGCCAAATACAAAGTCATCATTTTCACCTCCACAAACAACGACGTCTTCGACACAGACACTCAGCGTCTCGCTTTCCGCCACTACATCGAAGCCGGCGGCGGATTCGTGGGCGTACACTCCGTAACAGGCACAGAACGCAAATGGGACTGGTTCAAAATGATGGTGGGCGAAACCTTCACCTGGCACGCAAAATTCCAACCTTTCTCCGTCATCAACATCGACCCAGCACACCCATCCATGAAAGGCGTGCCCACTAAATGGACAAAAGAAGACGAATGCTATTTTGGCTCGGAACTCTACCCAGGCATTAAAACCCTGCTAATGCACGATGTTACCACCTTAGATCAAGCACAAAAAGACTTAATCACAAAACACAAAGGCATCTACGGCAATTATTTCCCCGCAGCCTGGACCCAAAACTTCCAAGGCGGCCACATCTGGGTCACCACCCTAGGCCACGCTAAGGAAAACTACCAAGAACCGGTTTATTTGAACCACCTATGGCAAGGCATCAACTACATCGCTGGCCAAGTGAAGACGATCGATTACTCGAAGGCTACTTCAAAAGGAAGAGATGAGGGGTTGAGGTTTTAAAGGTTAAATTTTTCCTTTTTTCGTGAAAAATGCCCATTTTTGCATCATGATTAGAGTTTTCTTTGTTTTACTAGCCTTCGTGTTCGTTCTAAATTCCTGTTCCAAATCCTCGGATGAAATCGAATCTGAGGTGCGTGATTTGTGGATGCAAAACCTTCAAAAAGAGCAGGTTAAAGGAGTAAATGTGCTGGATGTTTCTTTGGTTCAAAAGAGCGATTCACTGTATATCGGAATACTGAAAACGAAGGAACCTGAAGGTACTTTCCTGTATAATGTAGAAGTTACACTCGCTGGCAATTCACTTTCTTACGAAGTAATCGGTGATGGTATTCCGACCGATGGCCGAAATACCCATGAACCTGATGACCAACCCGTCGCTCCAGATTCGCTACACCAATAATATTTTTCCAGTTCTTCCCTGCTTTTGATAGGCAATTAGTGCCTCTTTGAAATCCGATAAGGGATAAGTAGCTTGAATATCTACCTTTACATCTTGCTTCATCAAGTGGGTGAACACTTCTTTAATAGCCTTTTGAATTCCTTCATTGCTTAATTGCTCCCACCAAGAACTTAGCCACCAACCTTCTACGCTGAGGTTTTTGAATATGAGAATCCCTGAATTTAAGGGAATGGGTTCCAGGCTTAATAGGCCAAAAACAAGCATCTTTCCACCAGATTTCAGGCAAGTCAATGCTTTGGCCCCCTGATCCCCTCCTACCGCATCGAACACATAGTTCACTCCTTCTGGAAATAATTCTTTCACTTTTTTCGTCACGCTTTCCGTCGCCACATCGATGACAGCTGTCGCACCTAAATCCAATAAGGTCTGCTTCTGATCTTGTCGTCTCACCGTCGCAATCACATGTATACCGCGCATCGCCGCTAATTGAATGACCACTTTACCCCAAGCAGAAGCCCCAGCCGTAATTAATAACGCACCGCCTTTACCTAGACCAGAAGTTTCCAGCATGCCATAAGCTGTTACCGGATTCACAAAGGCTTGACAGGCCACTTCATCCGACATTCCATCCGGAATGGGAATTAACCCCGCATCAGGAATACAGGTATATTCTTTCCAGGTTCCTATAGAAGTAAATAATACGCGGGTGCCCGTAAGGAACTTCTCCGATTTCTCGATAACACCAGCTGCCTCAAAACCAGCACTGCTCGGTAATTTAGGTGTGATTCCATATAATCCTTGGACAAACATCACGTCTGAAGGATTGATATTGCGAGCGGTGACGCGAATGAGTGCTTCTCCTTTCGCAGGAGTGGGCATTTCGACTTCCTCTAATTGAAGGACATTTTCAGGTAAACCGGTTTCGTAGAATACGACTTGTTTCATGGCGTGTTTTTTCGGGCGTTGATGGTGTAAATTACCATATTATTTCTTTAAATTGTTTAAAAATAGATTAGAATATGCAGGCATTTTCATTGAAGAATCAAGTAGCACTTATTACAGGGGCAAGTAAAGGAATCGGATTCAGTATTGCGGAGTTTTTTGCGGAGGCTGGGGCGAAGGTGGTCATTAGTAGTAGAGACCAGGCGGCTTTGGATTTGCTGGCCCAGGAGTTGCGCACTAAAGGATATGAGGCAACGGGGATTGCCTGTCACGTGGGGAAGATGGATCAGCTGGCTCACTTAGTTTCGGCGACGATTGCTAGGTACGGTCAAATCGATATATTGGTTAATAATGCGGCGACGAATCCGACTTTTGGTCCTATTCACGATACATCGCTGGATGCCTTCGATAAGATTATGAATGTAAACTTGAAGGCGCCATTTGAGTTAATGCGCTTATGTTTGCCTCATTTGCAGAAATCCTCAAATGCCTCTGTGATTAATATCAGTTCTGTGGGTGGAATTTCTCCTGAGCCAGGGTTAGGCATCTATAGTGTCAGTAAGGCGGCGCTTATTTCGATGACGAAGGCTTTTGCCAAAGAATGGGGCTCTTTCAACATCCGCGTCAACGCCATTTGTCCAGGCTTGATAAAGACCAAGTTTTCGGAGGCACTTTGGTCAGATGATAAAATACTGCAACATACGCTTCGTCAATTACCTATAAAGCGCATTGGAACTCCCGAAGAGATTGGAGCTACCGCTTTATATCTGGCTGCACCAGGAGCTTCTTACACAACGGGCGCAGTCATTACCGCTGATGGCGGCTTAACCATTTAATGTATGTTTGAATCAGAAAAAGCACTTGAGCTTGTACCTCGCTATCGGGAGTTTCTCGAGAAACACATCATTCCTTTAGAGCAAGGAGCCATTTATGGTTCATTTAGAGCGCATTTACCTGCTTTACACGCTCTACGCGCAAAAGCAAAAGAAGAGGGATTGTTTGCCCCTCACCTGCCAGTTTCCCATGGAGGCTTAGGTTTAAGCCTAGTAGAGTTTGCTTCGATTTCTGAAGTGTTGGGTACGAGTCCTTTAGGACATTACGTATTTAACTGCAACGCTCCAGATATCGGAAACATGGAACTGATGCATCAGTTTGCTTCTCCCTATTTACAAGAGACTTATTTACGGCCTTTAGAGCTTGGAGAGATTCGTTCTTGCTTTGCGATGACAGAACCAGAACATTCGGGAAGTAATCCGGTGCACATGTCTACAACTGCCGTTCGGGAGGGAGATGAATACGTCATTAATGGGCATAAATGGTTTACTTCTTCTGCGGATGGGGCTTCCTTCACGATTGTGATGGCGGTGACGAATCCTTCTGCTGAGAATCCGCATGCTAAGGCGAGTATGATTCTCGTGCCTTTGGATACGCCAGGCTATCGAAGGATTCGCAATATTTCCATCATGGGTGATGAGGGCGAGGATTACCTTTCTCATAGCGAGGTGGAATTTGTGAATTGCCGGGTACCGGTATCTCATTTGATAGGCGAAGAAGGCTCCGGTTTTCAATTAGCGCAAGTACGCTTAGGACCAGGGCGTATTCATCACTGTATGCGTTGGATCGGTATTTGTGAACGTGCGTTAGGAATGATGTGCGACCGGGCGATAGAGCGAGAATTAAATCCAGGTCATTCTTTAGCGATGCAGCAAACCATCCAAAACTGGATTGCCGAAAGCGCCGCAGAAATCAAGGCCTCTCGCCTATTAGTGCTGAATACCGCACACAAGATTGAAAAAGACGGCGCTAAAGCCGCAAAAGAAGATATTTCGACGATTAAGTTCTTTGTCTCGGATGTGTTAATGAATGTAATTGATCGTGCGATACAAGTGCACGGAGGATTAGGAATTACAGACGACACACTATTATCTTTCTGGTACCGCCATGAGCGCGGTGCGCGTATTTATGATGGGCCGGATGAGGTGCACAAGACGGTGTTAGCGAAGAGCATTCTTAAATCACGGAGAGGCTAATGGAAGGCTTTGAAAAATTACCTGCCTATTTAGGAGTTGACTCTCTTGAGATCACCGCTTTTCCAGGAGGATTTTCGAATCTGACCTATGAAGTGCAGGTTAGTGACGCTTCTTACGTCTTACGGAGACCACCTCATGGTTTGAAGATTGCCAAAGCCCACGATATGATTCGGGAGTTTCGCGTGCTTCAGGCTCTAAAGAAAGCCGGATATACAAGGATGCCGCATCCCATTTCGGCTTGTGAAGATGAGTCCGTTATCGGTGCTCCCTTTTTTCTAATGGAGAAAGTTGAGGGAATGATTATTCGGAATCGTCCGCCCTCTGAGGCGACACCTGAGTTTTTCCGCAGCCTCTCTCAATCCGCTCTGGATGTGTTAATTGAATTACACTCTCTGGAGTTATCTGAATCAGGTTTAGGCGCTTTAGGCAAACCCGAGGGTTATGCTCTACGCCAAGTGCAAGGCTGGGCCGAACGTTTTCAAAAGGCGAAGACTTCAGAGGTTCCTTCGATTGAGGAGGCATTTCATTGGCTTTTATCTTCGATTCCGTCAGAGTCTGATGTAGCCTTTATTCACAACGACTTCAAATACGATAATTTGGTCATTTCTTCCTCGGGCGAAGTGCAGGCTGTTTTAGACTGGGAGATGGCTACGGTGGGCGATCCGTTGATGGATTTAGGGACGACTTTAGCCTATTGGGCAGAGGCGGAAGATGAAGATATCTTGAAGATGTTCAATCTGTCCTATGTGCCAGGTAATTTTACCCGCAGCGAGTTAATTGCCTATTATGGCGCTAAGACAGGACGCGATTTGCGGGAGATGAACTTTTATTATGTGTTTGGGCTGTGTAAGGTGGCTACCATCGCACAGCAGATATACCAGCGTTATAGTTTGGGGTATTCGAAAGATCCTCGATTCAGTGTATTAAATCAAGTCGTGGAGGCCGCGGGTAGAATGGCCATCAAATGTATTCAAACAGGAAAAATATGAAAATCAACAAGGTGTGCATCTTAGGTGCAGGGACATTAGGTACAAGAATTGCTTTGCAGGCTGCTTTGTCAGGCTTTCAGGTGACGGTGTATGATATTAACGCGGAGGCTTTTGTGTCATCTAAAAAAGTGATGTCTAAGATTCTTCGAATGCTTACCTTGAGTGAAGACGTGATCGCAACGATTCAATTTACAACTGATGCGGCGGAGGCTGTGGCGGATGTTGATATTATCTCGGAGTCTGTGACGGAGGAATTACCTTTGAAACGTCAGGTTTGGGCTCAGTTTTCTGCTCTGGCGCCGGCTAAAACGATTTTCACGACGAATACCTCGTATTTATTACCTTCTATGCTAGTGGATGTGGTAGATCGCCCTTCCCTATTTTGTGCTTTCCATTTCCACGATGTGTTTACGGCTAAGGTGGTAGATATTATGCCGCATGCGGGGACTTCAGAAGAGGTAATTACGCTGTTAGAGGAATTTGGCAGAGCTTTGCGACAAGTACCGGTTATCGTGCGGAAAGAAAATCCGGGATACGTGTTTAATTATATGTTGATGGCGGTAATAGGTGCTGCTGGTAAGTTAAGAACGAAAGAAGTGGCTAGCATGGAGGATATTGATAAATCCTGGATGGTGAATTTCCACATGCCGATGGGTCCTTTTGGGATACTTGACAGTATCGGTTTAGATACCGCCTGGCACGTGACGCATAACTTAGAGGACGCCGGGTCTCAAGCTTTTGCCGCCTTATTGAAGACCTATGTAGATGCAGGGAAGCTAGGAGAAAAAACAGGGGAAGGATTTTATAAATACCCTGCCCCTGCGTTTAAAGAACCCGATTTTTTAACCTAATTATTCGGGCTGGTAGATTCTTTCTGCATTTTTTAATACTTCGGCTTTATCCAAAGTCATACGTTTCGTTTTTTGTGCCTGATACAATTTGCGTTGATCTGCGAAGTGCTTTGATTCTGGATGAGAACTAGCCCCAAAGGTATTGACCGTTTCGATGAGAGGCAAACCTCCATCTTTTGGAAACTTCACAAAACCGATATAGGCATCACCGGAATTCATTTTGCGTTGTGATTGGCCCATTGGCTCAGACATCACAGCAGCTAACACATCCGGCATTCCAGCTTGTGGCCAGTCTTGATCTCCCCTTTTTAGGCGCTGAAACTCACCTAAAGTGACATCCAAACGGCCGTAGTGCTTTTGAAGGAAGTCATGTACATATTGAACCAATTCAACAGCTTCAGCTTCCGTTAAAGGATCTTTGGAAGCGGATTTGCGGATTTTGGAAGCCTGGTAATAGGCGATATTATAATACAAGGCCCCTACGCTCTCGATATTCGTCACGTGATCCCATTGTTGAATTCCTTTGATGATGGTAGTCAGCGTGGGATATTTAGAAGCATCCAGTGTAAATAACACCGAGGCATCTAAGCCATACGGATATAAAATCTTCGAAGGTAATTGGCGATCGAACTTAATACGCTTTAAATCCTCTAGACTAATCTTGTCATAGGTATCAATTAAATCCTTTGCGCGCTGAGAACGGTTATTGTGGTAGGTCTCATAGCCGTCGTATTTATCATAGTTTGCCGGATTCAAATTCTCATTCACCGCTGTAGCCATAAAAGGCGAGTGATTTGTATTAAATAAATAACCTGATGCCGGGTTTAAATGCTGAGGTAAGGCGTCCAGTGGTTTAAACTTTTCCCAAAGTGTCTCCCGCGTATTCCCTGGCAGTGTGGAGGCCCAATTGTATTTGGCATTACGATACGGCATCTTTCCATTCGAGATATAGAAGATATTATCGTCTTTGTCCGCATACATGATGTTAAACATCGGTAAATGATTTTGATTTAATGCAGCCTTGAACTCCGTAAAGTTCGTAGCGCGGTTCATGGCATACCATTGTTGTAAGGCACCCGCGTCCATTAGGGATGGAAGTCGAAGTGAGAAATAGGCTCCAGCAGGTGATTTTACCGTAGGACCATAGATTGATTCGTAAGCTACTTTAGTAACAGGGAAAGGGATGCCCTTGATGTTCAGTTTAATTTTACGTTTTTGAAGAGTTAACCATTCGCCGTCCACCTTATATTGTCCTGGATGCGCTTTGTCCATCTGTAACTGATATACATCGATTTTATCCTGGAAATTCACGGTATGAGCCCAAGCCAGATTAGGCGTAGTCCCGTGGAAGATTAACGGACCTCCCGGGAATAAACCTCCCAAGATATTCCAACCCTCATCACTCTGCACATGCGCCTCGTAGAAAGCGGTAGCTCCTTCAATAGGTTGATGGGCGTTTATGACTAACATAGGCTCGCCGGTAGCAGATTTAGAACTCTTAATCGCGAAGGCATTACTTCCCTCTCCTGTGAAACCAGGTAGAGACGGTATCGATCCGTCCAGAATCTTAGGAAGTGTTTTATCTACGCCACAAAAGATCGCCACAGAGAACATGGTCGTCGCAATGTAATCCTCAAGGGCAATCGGAAATACGTGTTTGTTCAACACTTCGGAAGGATGCGCTTTTCGATAGGCTTCTAAACCCATCAAATACCCCTGCACTAATTGCAAGAATTTAGGATCCATCGACTTGATCTGTTGATCTACGACTTTACGCGTATTCAATAAACCAAATACGAAATCTACTGGAGCACCTTTCTTGCCTAAATATGTACCTAGTTTACCTTTACCCGTTAAGATCAAGGTCTGAATTGTTTTAAAATCATCTTCTGAATGCGCATAAGCTAAACCATAGGCGACTTCAGGATCCGTAGGTGCGAAAATGTGAGGAATGCCATAGGAATCGCGGGCGATCGTGATTTTATCTTTTCGAATCAAGGGCTGTTGAGCTTGAGCAATAAAGCCGATGAGGCATAAGGCAAGTACGCGTAATTTCATTAGTCAGGTTTTGCGAGTAAGTTAGCTAATAAGCGGTAAGCTCCGGGAACACCGGCTGGAATCTCTCGGAAGAAAACGAGTCCTGTGTAGATGAACTGTCCTTTTCCGTATTTAGTCACAGCGATGTTGCCTTTGTTTTCCGATTCATTTGGATCCGAAAATCCTAAAGGAAACTCGAAGTGTGGATCATTTGTTTCAACCGTATAAATACTGCGCTCTTGAATCCAATCTGCAAAATCAGCTTCCGTGATTTTATTCGGTCGGTTAAGTAGCGCGTGAGCTGGAAGCAAGAAATTCGGTTTTGCTTCTTCTTTCGTGATCCGGTTACGGGTCACCAATAAAGGATAAGGCGACATGTTAGATTTCATAGGGCCTAGATAGCTCGCGGTATTGTATTGCACCACATAATTTCCCCCATCCTCCATGTATTTCATGATTTCAGTAAAGACATTCCCCCAGTACTCGTTGGTATTATAGGCTCTCACGCCTGTCATCACTACATCGTATTGTTTTAGGTTCGCTGCAGTTAAATCTTTCTCTGTTAGGAAATCCACCTCATATCCCATCTGTTTTAGACCTTCTGGTACTTTATCTCCAGCACCTTTGATGTAGCCTAGTCGATTACCTTTCTTCGCAAAATCAATATGAAGCAGGCTTAAATTCACGGGTGTGAAATAGCGTTGAGTAGGAATGTGTGCATATTCAATGGTTTGTAGTTCCAAAGAGTCTACCCATTGCTCAGCCCCAGAAGTAATATGCAATTGAACCGTAGACGAACTCTTACCTTCTTTTAGGTTAGCTTCTGTGAAAGAAATAGGCCATTCGCGCTTTTCACCTGCTTTCATTCCTTCTTTTAAATCAATCGTGCTTAGGGAAGTTGCTCCTGTCTTTACTTCAATTTTACCCGGTTTTAAAGCTGCTAGCGCAGTAATCGCGATTTGGATGCTTTTCGTAGTCTTCGATCCGCGTGGCAATAAAACGACGTTTGAGCTGAGGCTAAAGACGGTTTTAGGACTGATGGTGATGGGTTGAAGAATCTCCCCTTTCACAGGATCTATGATAAGTTCTTGAACGGGTCTTTCAATGTTGAATTCTTCCCCTTGAATGCTGAAGGTAGCTTTCGCGGTATAGGCAGCATCTACTTTTGCCTGACCTATTTTTTGCTGATCAGCTACGTTAAAGTGGCCTGTCGACTTCGTCTCTTGAATCCAATAAGGCTGAGTAATGAATGCGGAGGCCAAGATGCTGCGTTGTAAAGGGTATTTTTTGTAGGGCTGTATTTTACCTACGAAAGTAGTATCCTGTCCCGCAAAAGAAACAGCTACATTCTCAACAGAGATAGGCGCACGCACGATAAATTCCGTTTTGATGTTCAGTTTTTCACCCGTGGCAATGATTCCTTGCGTTGTTGTGGCACCGAGGTAAATACCTGCAGCTTGAACTACCCAGGCGTCGATTTCGTCGATTTTTTTCTGAGTCCACGAATTAGATGGTAAAGCTTTTATTGCTTTTTTTAAACCGATGAGAGCGGAAATACTTTCGTATGGCTTAGCTGGATTGTATTGCTGTATGATGGGTGTGATTAGGGCATCAATGGAGGGATTCACTCGATTCCAAGTCGCATCTACCCCATCCCACAAGTTGTCTTTCGGTGCATCACCCGCTAAAGTCGCAAAATACTCGGTGCTTCTGCCCCGGTCAACCGCAAAGCCAAAACCCTGAGATTTATGTTGTGAACGGCTGAAGGCGGCTAATTCACCGGTGCTTTGGCCTAAAAAGGGCAAATAATCCCCAATTTCTACCTTAAACTGCGTATCGCTGATAGTCGAATTCCCCGAAGAACCAGGAAAGCGGAAGGTATTCCATAGTAAGCGTTTCGCCTGCCAAACCTCCACGCCTTTTTTCAATTG
The DNA here is from genome assembly GCF_045310505.1 of Aquirufa novilacunae. Lineage (NCBI taxonomy): Bacteria > Pseudomonadati > Bacteroidota > Cytophagia > Cytophagales > Flectobacillaceae > Aquirufa > Aquirufa novilacunae. The sequence continues at coordinate 532,462 of NZ_JBEWZG010000001.1, read as the reverse complement.
TTCCGGAAACAACTTCGGGTCAGCGGCAGCTTTGTAGGCTTCAATCGCTAAAGCCGCGGAGGCAGAATGGTGCCCGTGACCAGCGCGTGCATCCGGTGGAAAACGCGTAAAAATGATATCTGGACGTGTTTTTCGAATGACCCACACCAGATCGGATAAGATGAGTTGCTTATCCCAAAAACCTAAAGCTTCCTCCGTCGACTTCGAAAAACCAAAATCAAAGGCACGAGAAAAATATTGATTAGCCCCGTCGATACGTCTTGCTGCCAACAATTCTTGTGTTCTGATCAGCCCCAAGGGTACTCCTTGTTCGTCACCGATGAGGTTTTGGCCGCCATCCCCTCGTGTACAAGCAAAATAATTCGTCTCCCAATGTTGCTGCTGAGCAAACCAGGTTAACATGTGCGTGCTTTCATCGTCTGGATGTGCAGCGACGTGCAATACGGATCCTAGGACACGTAATTTCTGCAAATCTTCCCCTAATTGGGCAGAATTGCGTTGTTGTGCGGTGGCAGTTAAGGTAATTAGGGCAAACAGAAATATCTTTTTCATTAGCTTAACATGTTTCTATTCCATGGACCACGGTAGTTACGGGCAAGCAATGCCGTTGCTTCTGGATCGTTTAGGACGGTTTTCGTACCAGGATCATAGGAAAGTGGACGCCCTAATTTCATAGATAAATTCGCCAGAATACAAGATGCCGTCGAAATATGACCTTCTGCGATGTCTGCTACAGGTTTTGTGCCTTTGTCGATCGCCGCTAAAAAGTCTAACATGTGACCGCGGGTAGCGGGAGCTGCATTCAATTCAATGCGATCTTCTTTTAAATCTTCCGGGTATTTTTCTTTCTCATATACGACGTCCTTATGCAATTTCTCTGCTTTGGGATCCGTGGGCGTGAAATCGTATTTCATCGTACTCATTCTCAGCGTTCCCTTTTCACCATAAATGGTTAAACCCCACGGATATTCCGGATCTGGCGCTGTTCCCCAGGTTCTATGTTGCCAAACGCAGTTCAAGCCATTGTACTCAAAAACGGCAGTTTGTGTGTCAGAGATATTTGATTTGCCTTCTTTTTGGACATATATCCCTCCTTCTGAACTCACGCGATTAGGCCAGCCTAGATTCAGCATCCAGCGCGCCGTATCGAACATATGTACGCACATATCACCGACAATACCATTTCCATATTCCTCAAACGTTCTCCACCAGCGGGTATGCGGTAAGCCGTCATAGGGACGCAATGGAGCAGGTCCTGTCCACATATCATAGTCAAAATAGTCTGGAACTGCTTGAACTGGTGGATTTCCGTTATTGCGCATGTGGTAATAGCAATACATTTCCACATGAGCGATTTTACCAAGCAATCCTTTGTCAACGATTTCTCGTTTCGCTTCAATCAAGTGCGGCGTACTTTTGCGCTGCGTTCCCACTTGAACCGTTTTACCGTATTTTCGAGCCGCTGCCACCATGGCTTCGCCCTCTAATACATCCACGGAAATTGGTTTTTGAACATAAACATGTGCTCCCGCTTTTACAGCATCGATCATTTGCAAAGCATGCCAATGATCTGGGCTTCCCACGATCGCAATGTCCACTTCATTTTCCTTCAAAAGCTGGCGATAATCACCATATAATTTGGGCGTTTTACGGGACTTCTGTCTTGCCGCCACTAGTTTACCAGCTTCTGTTAATTGATTTCGATCCGGATCACAGAGTGCCACCACTTCTACCGGAACTACCTGCATTAAACGGAATAAATCACTTTTTCCATACCATCCGGTACCGATTAAGGCAACGCGATAAGGTCTATTCGGATTCACTAAGTCTAATCCATAAGCGCCAAAAGTCGATAAGGCCAAAGCGGCTGAGGCCCCTTTCATGAAGTGCCTGCGATTGATATTGAAGTTGTTCATAGGATGATCGTTAAGACTGATTCAGCCGGTATTTCTAGGTTTAGTTTTTCAATCGTAAGGTTCTTTTTTCGTCCTTCATTTTGAACGAGAAGCACTGTTTTTCCATCTGGACGCTTAAAGGCAGCCGCTTGAATTCCTTCCGGAACTTCTATTCCTAATCGAATAGAACCTGCAGGTACGAATTTGGCCGCCTGCATAACAATATAGTAAGATTGATTTTTTACGATTTCCTGACCTGAGATAGTCAAGGCACCAAGGCATTCAGTGCAACCGCCAGGAGTATGCGGACCATAGCTCGGATCATTGGCTAAATTCCATTCAATCGCCGTTTTTGCGTGATTATTTACCGCTCCCAAGATGACATTCTTTACATGCCACATAAAATCCCCCGTAAAATCTCCTTTATAGCCCGTCCATTGCTCGGTGAAATAGAGGTCTTTATCTGGATGGGCAGCTTTCACTTTACTTAAGGCAGCAATATCCCCATTGTACAGGTGAAAGGCGGATCCGTTCACGTATTTTCTCGTTTCAGGATCATTTAATAAATCAATCGCATATTCTGGATGATCGCAATTGTGATCGTAAACGATGATTTTAGTTTGGATGTTTTGTTTTTGAAAGACAGGTCCCAAAGCCGTTTTAATAAACTTCGATTGCATTTCAGAACTCATGTACATACTGGGATTATTTCCAGGATGTAAGGGTTCATTTTGAGGCGTTAGGGCCCAAATATTGATTCCCTCTTTAGCCATCGCTTGGATGTATTTTGCTAAATAATTTGCGTAGGCCACGTAATGCTTTTCTAACAAGGAACCTCCTTTGCTATTCGCATTATCTTTCATCCAAACCGGTGGAGACCAAGGCGTTGCCATGATTTTGATCGCAGGATTAAGGGCAATGATTTGCTGTAAAACGGGGATTAAATCCGCTTTAGAGGGTTCTAGGTTAAATTTTCTCGGTTTGTCTTCATAAGAGAAAACAGTGGCATCTAGATCGGTTGCTCCTACTCCGATGCGCAAAACGGAAATCCCGTTAGGCCCAAATAAGTCCTGTAGTAAAGTGGCTCTTTTACTCGGTTCTAGTTGTTGAATTAGTTGGGCACTGCCACCTGTTAAGGTAAATCCAAAGCCATCGATGCTTTGAAAGCTTTGCTCTGGATGTATTTTAATCTTCGCACCTGTGAAATCTGCGCTCAGTTGATCCGTTTTTTGAAAGAAGGATTTTTGCTTAGGTAGACTTAAAAATAGTTCTGTTTGCGAAAAACAAAAGAACGGCAAGCTAAGCAGCAGCACAAGTTTTTTCATAGGTTTATCTTATTTAAGTGAAGATAGGTACTCTACCACATCTCTGATTTCTCTTTTACTCATCAAACTTCCCATGGGTGGCATTCCCGATGGAAGGTTTTCTCTTGATTTTATTCGAGAAACCGGAATTCGCAAAGGCTCGGCATCATTGGTCTTTAATTGCACAAGTTCATCCGTTTCTGAAATAATGGACCCTGTTACTTCTTGCCCATCTGTTAAAACGAAATTTGTGCTTCCATAACCTGGTGCAATACGAGCACTTGGTTCGATAAGAGCCTGAAGTAATTGTTCTCTACTTAAACGAGACGCAACCCCCTTTAGGTTAGGGCCTACCATCGTTCCCTCACCTCCTACGATGTGGCAACGAACACATTGTACGGTAGAATTGTATTGGAAAATCATTCGGCCATCTGTGACAGATCCTCCATACAAGGCTTCCATGTATTCATCTGTTAAAGTACCTTTGACTTTTAGTGCATCTAATTTTGCCACCAACTTTTCTTCATTACTTGCTTCTACGGCTTCCATTAGGTCTAATTTAATCCCCGTAGGCAATTTATTGTCGACCATTTTATCGATTAATTCGGATAAGATGGCGGAAGTATTGGCCGGCTTCATCTTCGCCATACTCTGCAATAAAGCTTGTTGTTCGGACTGTGAACCCTTCTCAAAAATCGGTTTTGTAATGGCAGGCAATTCTTTTGCCCCTAGTTCAATTTTATTTAAGTTACTCAGCGCAATTCCGCGAACCACTTTACTTGTGTCATTCATACCTGTTTCTAGAATCGTAGCAAGTTTAGGAGAGTTTAATGCGGCCAAAGAACTCAAAAATGCAGCTCTCACCTTCGAATTGATATGCTGTTGGAATAGCGTGATCTCTGTTTCTGCAAAATCTTTCAATTGCAATTCGGCTATTAACTTGGCCGTTGAGATTAATACATCTGGATTTTCAGAAGCTAAAAATGCAGGGATTTTATTTTGAATTCGAGCGATAACATCTACTGGATTACGATCCAATACACCACGGTGGCGACCATCTACACGATCCATGACCGAAGGGTTTGCCCAAGATCCTAAAGTCGCGATGGCTTCAGCCCTCAACTCCTCTGAAATACCATTTCTCTCCGCATAGGCAATTAATAAATCAATTTCTTTCGCAGTACCCACTCGTAAACAAGCATTGATGGCTCTTCTGATGATGGCTTCCTCTTTTAAATTAGTATTGCCTAGAGTAGCAGCTAAGGCTGGTAAAGCTGCCGGAATAGACTCATCGTCGTTAATTGCTCTTGCGGCTTCTGCAACGATGTATTCGTCTTTATCCCCTAAGAAAGCCTGAATTCCTGGGTGTGCTAATCTTCTTAAAACAAGCACTGCAGCGATACGCAAAGAGCGATTAGGTGAATTTTGTAAAGCAAGCATTGGTTCTGCTTGTCCGATTCTGGAAAGCGCTAAAACTGCAGCATGACGGATATATAAATCTTGATCTGCATTCTTTTCAATTTGCTTCAATAAAGCAGGAATGGCTTGCTCTGATTTAACACGACCTAAAGCCTGTGCTGCAAAGAAGGCTACTCTCGGATTAGATGAGGCAATCAAAGGAATCATTTGCGCTTCCGCTGAGGCATCATAGATATCGCCTAATACCTTTAATGATTGGGCTATAATTTCCTCATCTGAATCGCTTAAAAGTGGAGAAATCGCTTTCGCTGCCTTCAATTGACCTAATCCCCAGATGCCATGAACGCGGGCTAATTGGTTCTCTTTCTGTTGCACCGCTTTTACAAAAATGTCTGCCGCTTTTCTTTCAGCTAATTCATATTGTGCTTTTAAACGAATGCGCTGATCTGCATAAAACAACAAGTCATAAAGCTGTGTCAAGCTCTGTTTCGAATAATCTTGTTGAATGTATTTTTTCGTTTGCTCGCGTTCTGCTTTTAAATCATTTTCCTTTTCGTTCACATCAATTTTCCAGATGCGACCGTAGTTCTTTGTATCCCATCCGAAAATCCAGTCGGAGGCATACAAAGCTCCTTCAGGACCAAAACGAATCCCTGTAGGCAAAATTCCACTCACCACATCTTCTTCTGATTTAAAGTCGAAAGAAGCACCTTTGGGCTTTAGGTCAAATGACCAAATGTGGGAATTGTTCGCATTACCCACGAACTCTACCAAGAAGAATTTGTTTGTCCAGCGCTTTCCTAAAGCGGTTCCAGGATTCCAAAGCATTCCCGTAGGTCCATTGTGGAAATTGCGAATCGGAGGAATGATATAGGCTGCCTGACCTTCCCAGCGAGGCACATATAATTTTTCATCCATCCAAACCTTATAGGAGTTGTTTCTCGGATCTGTATACTTACCATATTGCCAATTCGAACGCCATCCGGCATCAGAACCTTCCACTACGTGCACTAAACGCTCACTTTCACCTGGATGATCACCATCATTATCGGAGCTGATTAAGTTGCCATAATTATCAAATACAAATTCGTGCGTATTGCGTAAACCACTAGCATAGACTTCAAACTCAGAACCATCTGGATTCGATCTTACAATCACTCCTGAATTAGGATTCTTGTATTTTTTACCATCTTTTGCGGTGATATTTGCACCTATATCTCCAATCTGCCAGTATATTTTACCATCCGGGCCCTCCGTTAATCCGGACATTCCATGTCCGCCAAAACCAATGTGAACGGCATAACCCGTTGAGATCGATTCCGGGTTTTTCCATTGCCCATTATTATGCTTTAAACGCATCAAATCAGGTCCGATAGCCACGAATGCATCTTTCTTACGAACTAATAGTCCACCAGCTACGTCTGTTATTTCTTCATTGAAACCATGGAAAACACGGGTCGATTGATCGGCATATCCATCGCCATTCAAATCTTCCACCTTATAGATCTCCTCTTTTTCCACTTTCAAATCCAACCAATCGTGAGATCCATCCCCATTCATGTCTGGAAGCCAGGTGTTTTTAGCTGAGTTTTCGGGTGCAAAAGTACGTCTTAAAAAGGAACGACGGTCTTCCACCGTTTGAAATCCAATTGATTCCGTCATCCAGTCGCGGTGTCCACGGATATCAAATTCAGATGCTTTGTTTCGGTTCGTGCTATTGACGAATATGGCCCCTTTGTCATCTACTGCTATTGCCACCGGATCTTGTAATAAGGAATCAGATGCCCATAAATCAATTTTTAGGCCATTAATTAATTTAATTGGCTGCTTGTCTTTAATGGCTTTTGCATTTTCAACGACTTTGGCTTGATCTTCATAAATAATTTTGAAGGTGTCATCTTTTCCTTGTTTAGAACACGAAAAAAGGGCGAATGCAGTGCAGGAATAAAGTAAAAATCGTTTCATAGGTTTATTAATTTTCTTCATCCATCATACTGCGGCGTTGTTTGGCCGCTTGTTTGGTGGTTTTGAATCGGTAGTTAAATGTTAAATTAAAAGAACGTAAACGCCCTTGTGATTCTCCGCGCGTATAAAATCCGGATCCATCTCTTGGTTCTAGGAATCGAGACTCGTAGCGATTAATTCGGGAGTTAAAGATATCTAAAATACTGAAAGTTAGTGTTCCGTTACCTTTCAAAATATCTTTTGAAGCAGATAAATCCATCCAAGCCATGTAGCCTCTAGAACCCTGTGGAGTTAACTGTGGAGCTTCGTAGTTAGCTCGAATTTGGAAGTCTGTAGCCCCTATTTTAATGCGGGAACTATGTCTTGCAAACCAAGAATACGTGTCACTCTTGAAGGCAGCATTCACATTTGAGGCATCTGTAATCGCTCGGAAGGCATTAAAACTTAAATCCGCTTTGTAGGATTTAGTGAAATTCCAAGAACTCGCCACCTCAATTCCCATGGATTGTTGGTCTGATAGATTGGCGGGTAATGTTCTTGCAAATCCTAAGGTATCTACCGTTCTGAAACGTTCGATTTTGCCAAAAGTTTGACGGTAATAAACCGATGAACTGATGCTTCCTTTATCAAAATACTTTAAGTGCCCTAAGTCAAATGAATTCGTGAATTCAGGATTCAAATTAGGATTTCCAGAGAAGAAATTACGGTTATCAGAGAAGGTTACAAAGGGACTTAAGTCATTGTATGTAGGCCTTCTAACCCGTCGTGAATAACTGAATTGAAAGGAATTATCCGGCGTGATGGTATACGTAAAATGGGCACTAGGGAACAGATTGGCATAATTTCGAGGATTCTTCTCCCCTGTTTCTTCCAATACGGTTTGAATATCCGTCGTCTCAGCTCTTAACCCGAATTGATAGGAGAACTGCTTCATTTTATTGCCAAAAATCAAATAGGCCGCGGAGATATTCTCTTGGTAATTAAATACATTTTTTAGTCCTGGCACGACAGTAAATGCACCTGAGGCTTGTTTTTCAGTTACCATATAATCGTTGATCATATTTCTGAAACTAGTGCGCAAACCCATTTCGATTTTTGCATCCTTTCCGATCGGATTTACATAATCCGCTTGAAGTATCCATTGTCGCTCAAACTCATCATTTAAAGCTTTTTGAACTTTTGTTAATTCAGGAAAGGCAGACCCGTCTCCTTTTTTGCCATATTGAGTGTAAGTTTGATCAGAACGTTCCCAATAGTCTAAATAACGCAAATCGGCTGAAAATTCTTTTCCTTTTTTAGCGAAGCTTTTCTTGAACGTAAGTGCATATTCTCCATTGGGTTCAGCTTCCGTTTCGTCCTGTTGACGATAGGTATCACTAAATAGGTTGAATAAATTACCTCGGTAATCCAAGTAATTAAAGTCCGTAATTCGCTGCACATCTGTTCTGCGGTAAATATAGGAAGCAGTTAAGATTGTTTTGTCATTAAAGAAATAATCGGCACCTCCCCTCACGTTATTGACTAATCCAGTCACATTACTGGAGGAATTCTGGTTTAAATAATTGGTTTGTTTACCAGTATATACTTCTTGGTATAGGCTGTTTCTGCCGGGAGTTCTGCGGTAAAAAACACCATAATTCACAAAGAAATTGAATTTGTTTTTGCGGTAGTTGACAATGGCTGTTCCACCAAAATTCTCTGGATATCCTGTCGTCGTTTCAATCGCCCCATTGAATCCTTGGTTTTGGTTCTTTTTCAGGACAATGTTGATGATACCAGCCATTCCTTCTGCCTCATATCGCGCAGAAGGATTCGTTATGATTTCAACTTTATCGATGAGATTTCCTTGCAAGGATTGCAAACCGGATGAACCATTAATTCCAGCTAATGTAGAGGGTTTTCCATCGATTAAAATCCGAACATTATCGCTTCCGCGGAGTTTAATGACTCCTTCAGGGTCTACTTGGATAGAGGGTAGATTGCCTAAAATTTCAGAGGCAGTCACCCCTTTATTAGCTAAATCAGTCCCTACATTGAAAATTCGCTTATCTAGGTTGAGTTCCATGGAGGCTTTTTGGCCCTTCACAACCACCTCATTCAAGGTCTGATTACTCTCTTTTACGGTGATTAAACCCAGATTTACGGAAGCGTTAAATGTCTGATTCGCTAATTTCAGCGGCTCATAGCCGATACTTTCTATCAAAACATCATACAATCCTGGGGCAGCCTCGAGGGTAAATTTACCCTTCTCATTTCCGATGGTGCCTGTCACTAAGGAAGTACCTTTAAATAGTCGAATGCTTGAAAATGGGACATTGACTTCTCCTTGAATTTTAATTTTAGATTGCGCAAAAAGGCTGTTAGCACACAATAAAGCAAGTATCGGAAGAAGCCGAAGTAGTTTCATAGGTTTGGTTTAGAATATTCTTGTAAGTTAGAAAGACAATTTTACATTGTTTATACCCTCCTGACCCGATTTTATTCTTATTTTTAGCTAATAAATTTTGAAAATGAAAAAGGTATTCTTCTTCCTATTTATCCCCTTTTTAAGTCTAGCAAATCCGTATGCGGATCAAGCCAAACGAGTAACGATCTACCGCGATCAATGGGGAATTCCTCATATTTATGGAAAGACGGACGCTGACGCGGTTTTTGGCCTTTTATATGCGCAATGTGAAGATGATTTTGCTCGGGTAGAAATGAATTACATTGAAAAATTGGGACGGATGTCGGAGGTGAAGGGTGAGAAAGAACTAGCCTACGATCTCTATATCAAGTTATTAATAGATGAAAAGGAGGCCAAAGAAGAATACAAAACAAGCCCTCCTTGGCTTAAAAAACTGCTCAATGCCTATGCGGATGGGATTAATTATTATTTACTAAAACATCCAGAAGTTAAGCCTCGATTAATCACCCATTTCGAACCTTGGTTCCCTCTTTTATGGACGGATGGCTCCATTGGTGCCATTTCAACGGGTGATGTGACAGAACAGGAAACAGCCCTTTTCTATGGATTATCTGCCCAAGTGGCGAGTGTTAAATACCAAAATCCGGATGAAAAGCTCACGGGTTCTAACGGTTTCGCCGTAGGACCAGCTTTATCTACATCCGGCAATTCCTTACTTTACATTAACCCCCACGTTACTTTTTATTTTAGACCGGAGGTGCACGTTGAAAGTGAAGAAGGTTTGTCTGTTTATGGGGCTATCACTTGGGGTCAATTCTTTATCTATCAAGGCTTTAACCCTTACAATGGGTGGATGCATACCTCTTCTGAAGTGGATGTGGCAGATGCGTATATGGAAACCACACGTTCGCGGGAGGGCCAGATGGAGTACCTGTTAGATGGTAATTGGATTCCCTTTAAGACGAGATGGATTACGTTAGGGACTAGAAAAATTAAGACCTATTATAACCACCGAGGGCCTGTTTTAGCCGCTAGAAATGGGAAATGGATTTCGGTTCGCTCCTATAATAGGGCTAGAAAAAGTTTAGTTCAAAGCTGGTTACGAACGAAAACCACCGGTTTCGCTGACTTTAAGCGAGTGATGGAAATGCGCGCCAATACCTCTAATAATACGGTTTATGCAGACAATAAAGGGAATATCGCCTATTGGCATGGGAATTATGTGCCACGTAGAAATCCTACGCTAGATTGGGGGATTCCGCAAGATGGCTCCACCTCAAAGAATGATTGGAGAGGTTTACACAATTTAGATGAGATTGTTCATTCGTATAATCCGGTTTCCGCGTGGATTCAAAACTGTAATTCAACTGCTTTTACCGTAGCTGGACCTTCCAGTCCTTTGCGCGCTAACTACCCCGTTTATATGGCGCCGGATGGGGAGAATTTCCGGGATCGGAATGCGGTACGTTTATTTTCTAAAACGAGTAAATTGGATTTGTCAGGGTTAATTGGGCTGGGATATGATCGTCGATTAATGGCCTTTGAGGTGTTAATTCCTTCTCTTTTAGAAGCGATCGCGGGTGAAGCTGATTTTCAGGAAGTGGCGAATGAATTGAAAAAATGGGATTATAATGCCTCAGTGACTTCTATTGCCCAAACTATCGCTGTTCGTTGGGGGCTGAAAATTATGCCTAAAATGACTAAAACGAAGCAATTTGGGGGAGAAACCGACGTGGTGCAGAATATGGAAAATTATGCAAAAACGGGTTCTCGGGAGGAAATGCGCCAAGCTTTACGAGTAGTGATGAAAGAACTTGAATCTGATTTTGGAACTTGGAGAGTGGCTTGGGGGGATCTAAATCGTTTCCAACGGATTTCCAATCAAGAGGTTTTGCAGATGGATGATGCTCAGCCGAGTATTCCCGTTCCATTTACTTCCTCGGCCTGGGGACAGCTTCCCTCCTACACGAGTCGCTCGATTCAGGGAACTAAAAAATGGTATGGGGTGAATGGAAATAGTTTCATTGCCGCCGTGGAATTTGGCCCTAAAATTAAGGCCTATTCTCTACTCGCAGGTGGCCAAAATGGTAGCCCGTCTTCCCCTCATTTTTTCGATCAGGGTAAAATGTACGCTGAGGGTCAATTTAAAGAGGTTTATTTTTATAAATCGGATGTTTTGAAGCACGCTGTATTTTCCTATCATCCTTAAATCTTTGTATATTTAAGTCTAAATTAAAACCAATGCCTAATCAAATACAAGCTGGATTCGAATTTGAAGCGATCTTTCAGGAGGCCGCTATTGGTATTTTGGTAACGAATTCTCAATTCGAAATTATCTTATCCAATAAGTTCGCTGATAAGCTTTTTGGTTTTGAAACCGCTGAATTATTGGGAGAAAATATTTCCCTTTTGATTCCGAACCACCTGAAGGACAGACATCACGGGCATTTAGCGAATTTAGGCCACGAAAAACCTATTTCTAGACCTATGGGTATCGGTTTAGATTTGAAGGCCAAACGAAAGGACGGTTCCCTCTTTCCCATTGAAATCTCTTTATCTCACTTTAAAGCAAGTGATAGTATGCACTACATCGCTTTTGTGAGTGATGTGACGTTAAAGCGCAAAGTGGAAATGGAGTTGATTTTAAAAAATCAACAAATTAATCAACTGAACGAGACCTTGGAGCAAGAAGTCGAGGCGAGAACTCAGGCGCTTCAGAATACACTGAACAAGTTGGAAGTGAATGCGAAGGAGTTGGAAATTTCGCTGGAGAAAGAAAAAGTGTTAGGGGATTTAAAGACGCGATTTGTGTCGATGGCCTCCCATGAATTTAGAACACCTTTGACGTCCATTTTAGGTTCAGCAACACTCATTGAGAAATATACCAAGGAAGAAGATCAACCTAAGCGAGAGCAGCATATTAATCGAATTAAATCTTCCGTGAGTCATTTGACGGAGATATTAGAAGAGTTTCTCTCAGTTGGCAAATTAGAGGATGGAAAATTGGAAATTCATCCCACTGAATTTATTTTCAGCGATTTTATCAATGATATTCTATCTGACTTTAGTACTTACAAGCGTATTATTCGATTAGATATTGGGGAAGATTTTACCTGCTGCCAAGATCCGTCTATATTAAGAAAGGTTGTTTTTAATGGACTTTCGAATGCCTTAAAATTTTCGCAGAAAGAAGTGGTCTTACAAGTTAAACGAAAAGAATCTTTCGTTGAATTGTGCATCATTGATCAAGGAATTGGGATTGGTGAGGAAGATAAAAAACATTTATTTGAACGTTTTTTTCGAGGTGGAAACGCTACGGTAATTCAAGGAACAGGTTTAGGATTACATTTGGTAGATAGATATATGAGATTATTGGGTGGGAATGTAGAAATTAGGAGTGAGTTAAATAAAGGCACAGAACTTTGTTTACAATTGCCTATAAACAAAAATTTATGAGCAAGCGCATTTTGATCATTGAGGATAGTGTGGATATTCGGGAGAATACCGCTGAACTCTTAGAATTATCTGGATTTACGGTTGAAACGGCCTCGGATGGCCTGGAAGGCGTTCGATTAGCTCGGACTTGGAGTCCAGATTTAGTTATCTGTGATATTATGATGCCTAATTTAGATGGATTTGGGGTTCTGCAAGTCTTCTCCAGTCAGGCGGATTTAGCGTCGATACCATTCATCTTTTTAACCGCGAAAACGGATCGTGCAGACATGCGCAAGGGTATGGAAATGGGGGCTGATGATTATTTGACCAAACCTTTTCAGGAGGTGGAATTATTAAAAGCGATCGAGGCGCGTTTGAAGAAGTCCAAAACAATTAATCCCTTGTTTGAATCTATTTCTGATGTATCCGCGGTGCATGAGGCTTTAGCTTTTTTAGAGTTACCTAGCTGGGAAGGAGAAAAGAAGACACAAACACATGCAAAAAAGCAGGTAATTTATTCTGAGGGTGATCATCCGATTCGTTTGTATTATTTGGCCAAAGGAAAAGTAAAAACCTACCACACAAACAAGGATGGCAAGTATTTCATTACCTCTTTTGTTCAGGAAGGAGAATTTTTTGGTTTTGTGGATCTATTAGAAAATCAAGCCTACCGTGAGAGTGCTGAAGCCCTCGAGGAAGTTCAAATCTTGAGTGTTTCCTCTGCCGACTTTCTGCAACGAATAAAAGAAAACATTCACTTAGAGGTATTTTTCAGAAAAGCGTTGACCGCCTATCTACTTAAAAATGAAAAGCTTTTAGTTGAGATGGCTTACCAAAGCCTTAGAATGCGTGTCGCTATGGTCCTCGTTGAATTAGCAGACACCTATGGTAATAACCATTCAGAGCCCTTAGTTATTAAATTATCTAGAGAAGATCTTGCTTCTCGTGTGGGGACGGCCACAGAATCAGTTATCAGAACGCTGAGTGACTTTAAGAAAGAAGGCTACGTAGATGTTAAGGGTGGCGAAATGACGCTAAAAAACATAGAAGGATTAGCGAAACTCAAATACTAAACGGATGACAGATAATCGGACTTAGGCTTGAATGCGCTAAATAGTCTGAATAGGCCATCCCAATTCCCCAAGCACCTCTAAATAGTAGCACAGCTGCTACTAGCCAGCCTAGGTATTGAAAAACGGCCTGTTTTTTTAGTTTTCCAGTTCCCCATAGGTATAATTGTAAAGCGGGCAAAGTCGCAATTCCAAGCAAAAGCATGCTGAAAGAACCATAAAGTGGATTCGGTTGGATTAAAGCGACACTTAAACCTGCGACCACAAGTCCACAAGGCAATAATCCATTGGCCATTCCTAAGACAAAATAGCCTATAGGCCCCATTTTAGACCCTATTTTCTGAAGTCTTTTCCCGATGGTTTGATGTAAAAAAGCGAGAGGCCCCTCTCCTATATTTTGGCTGATTAATAACAAAATAATCACACCTGCTAATAGGTAATAATAGGACCATAAATTAGGGAATAACCAAATAGACCCGATTCCTGCCACAAAATAGCCTAATACGCCATACATGAATATTCTTCCCAAGGGATATAAAATCATTCGGGCAGGTGATTTTCCTCGTGCATTAATTTGTGCTACGATGGGACCGCACATGGCAAAACAATGCCAGCTTCCGGCTAATCCAATGAGAAAGGTATAATACCAAGTGTACATTAGGGGATCAAAATGCGTTGTTCTTCTACATAGTTTTTACCTGCTTTCTCCCATTGCAAGCTTACATTCCAAGGTCCCTTGATCAAGAAGTCTGTTTGGATGAATGACAGTCCAGACGAATCAGATGTGATTTTTAGCGTTTTATCTAAAGTAGCATTGGAAGGACGGTAAAAAACAAGGGTTCCTTTTTGGATAGAGGATGGAAATTGAATTTTCGCTTGTTTGAAATCGTCAGCAAATTGGATGCTTGCTTTTTCTGCCAAAGCTTCCGTCTGTTTCCGCTCATTAATTTTTCGTTGAAATTCTTGCCCATCCGCATAGTAGTTCTTGCCCACTAATTCGATAGATTCTTTGGACATATTGACATAAAAATAAGCCATAAATGCGCCAAAAAGCACAAATGTGACGATAATTCCGTGTCCCCAATTAAAGTTAAATTTATTCATCTGGTTGTATAAAACTCGTTTTGATTATTTCTTCTTTTCCACTGGTTTCTGTAATCTGTACCGGAACCTTTTCTCCGTTCTTCCACTTGCCTAGTTTGATTTTTAGGAAGAACTCCCCTTTCGCCATTTTTCCCGGGTTCACTAAATTGATGGGTTTTCCCACCCACACAATTTGAAATGGTTCTGGCGCATCTATTCTAAAACTTTGCTTCTCCATGGACTTATTCAGCACTTCCATTTGGTATAAATTACTTACCTCGTTCTTCTTTTCATCCACTTGGAAGATCATTCCTGGAGTTCTTAATAAAGTAGTTTCAAAGTTCGTTCGGGTGATTAATAAATAAGCGAGACCAGCAATTATTAATGCTAAAACAGTGCTATATGCACCGATACGCAAGGTAAATTTGAGTTTTTGTCCAGAATTTACTCCATTTAAAGAATCATAGCGAATTAAACCGGTAGGTTGATGCGTTTTTTCCATGACCATATCACAAGCATCTATACATGCCGTGCAACCGATGCATTCTAATTGATTGCTACCATTTCGAATATCAATTCCGGTAGGACAAACGCGTACACACCAATGGCAATCTATGCAAGAACCTTTCTCTTCGCCTTTTCCACGCGGTTCCCCCCTTTTATGATCATATTGAACCAGAATGGAATTATTATCTAATAATACGCCTTGCAGACGACCATAGGGACAAATAACCATACATACCATTTCTCTGAAACGGGCAAATACAAAGTAAAAGACCGCTGTAAAAATAAGAATGGCGACTAGACCTACTACGTGATTTAATGGGGGTTCTGTGACTAATTTTAGCCATTCCTTTTTGCTAATGATATACATCAAAAAGGTATTGGCAATGGCGAATGATAATAGAACGAATAAGGTATGCTTTGTCGCTCTTTTAATAACTTTCTCTGTATTCCAAGGGGATTCTGACAGTTTTCTTTGCGCTTTGTCATCCCCCTCAATCCAATATTCAATCTTCCGAAAGAGCATTTCCATGAAGATGGTCTGAGGACACGCCCAACCACACCAGATGCGACCAAATAATACCGTAAACAAACTGACAAATAGGAGAAACGCGACAAGTCCTAAGGCCACTAAATGGAAGTCTTGTGGGAAAAAGGGCACACCCCAGAAGATAAATTTCCGCTCCAATACATTGAATAGAAATATCGGATTTCCATTATATTCGATCCAAGGTAAACCGAATAATAGCGTTAATAATAGATACGAAAAGTACGTTCTTAGGCGATAGAATTGACCAATAATTCGACCGGGATAAATCCAAAGTCGTTTCCCATCCTTAGTCTGGTTGTACAGATGGTTTCGGTAATCCTCATTATCTAAATTAAATTGTGACATAAAAAAAGAGGGTCCGTTGCCGGACCCCTTTACATTAAAATGGATTCTTTTCTCGGCAGGTACTAATTCCAAATGGTTTATATAATAAACACACTCGAATGATTCCAGTAAGTGCAATAACTGCAGCTACGATGTAGACTGTTAAGGCTAGATTAGCTGGAATAATTTTCGAATAAGCTAGAATGGCTAACACTACTGCAATGGCTAGACGAAAGATTCGGTCCATTTTGCCTACGTTTTTTTTCATAATTAAGGTGTTTTAGTTTCTGTTCCTTGTGGTTCTTTCGCACCAGGAGGGTTAGTTCCTTGCAGCGTCAGAATATAGGAGGCAACTTTCTGAATTTGTAAAGGATTCAATGACTTATTCCAAGCGATCATCCCCTTTTCGGGAATTCCATGAGTAATCGTCTTAAATAAATCTTTTACACCCCCTCCGTGAATCCAAAACTTGTCAGTTAGATTAGGACCCACGCCTCCTTGCCCCTTATCTCCGTGACAAGCTACACAATTTGTAGAATAGATTTGTGAGCCCTCTGTTAAATCTTTCGCAGCGGTTACAATAGTTACATTGTCCTCATTCACCGAGTTGGCAAACTTCTTCATATACTCCTCGCGTACTTTTTCAGCTACAGCCACCTCATTTTTGTATTCGGTCTCTTGGATATTTCCATCTTGGTAAACGTGGTAATATGCACCATAAACAAGTGCAAATAGGATAGATAAATAAAACAAATACATGAACCAGGGTGGTGTAGGATTATCTAATTCCGAAATACCATCGAATTTATGATTCATTAAAAGATCCTTCTCTTTCTCTAAAGGTTTTAATCCCGTAAAGTTATCCCACCAGCTAAGCTTCTCAATAGGTTCGGGCGAAGCCTGGTCAACTAGTTTTTTTATGGTCACCTGTAATTGAAGTGTAACCACTAAAATGACAACTCCTGTCATTAGGATCATACTTACTAACCAAATTTCAAGAACATTCACTGACATAGTATTACGATTTTAATGGCTCATTTAGGTTATTTCCCTCATTGAAAGGCATTTGTTTCATTTCAACAAGGTGCTTTTTGTCCATCCAAATCAAGTAGATGCCCACTAAGATGAAGAAGGTTAAAAAGGTCAAAAGCGAGAATATCATATAATTATCTGCTCCTGGTATATTAGATATAAATTGCTTAAACATGGTAGCTATTTTTTAGAGATGTCAGTACCTAAACGTTGTAAATAGGCAATCAAAGCAATAATTTCTTTGTCTTGACTTACTTTAATTTTCTCTGCTGCTAAGTTAGCTTGAATGGCTTTTGCCTGGGTATTCAAGTCTTTAACTGCATCATTCACTTCTTGAGTAGAATACGGAACCCCTAATTTTTTCATGGCCGCTAATTTATCCTGCGTTTGTGAGGTATTCAGCGTTTGTTCAAGTAGCCAAGCGTAATTAGGCATAATTGATCCCGGAGACATGCTGCTAGGCTCTCTCATATGGTGGTAATGCCAAGAATCTGGATATTTTCCACCCTCCCGGTGCAAATCAGGTCCCGTACGTTTAGACCCCCAAAGGAAGGGATGATCATACACAAACTCCCCAGATTTCGAGAATTCGCCATAACGTTCTGTCTCACTTCTAAAAGGACGAACTAATTGTGAGTGGCAACTAACACAACCTTCACGGATATAAATGTCACGTCCTTCTAATTCTAATGAAGTATAAGGTTTAACTGATTCAATGGTAGCTACGTTTGATTTCACCATGAATGTTGGAATCAATTCGACAAGAGAACCCACTAGGATCATCACTAAAGAGGCTACTAGTAATTGGATGGGGCGTTTTTCAATCCAACGGTGCCAATGTCCATCACCGTCGTGTTTTTCCTCTATGATCGCTAATGGTGCGGCTTCTGCTTTTTCATTAGCTAACAATGATCCTTTCGACATGGTCTTAAACAAGTTGTAGGCCATTAAAATGGCTCCAGTTAGATATAAGGTGCCTCCAAATGCGCGCATCATATGCATGGGTAATAATTGCAGCGTAGTATCCAGGAAATTACCGTATTGTAAGGTTCCTTCTGCTGTGAATTGCTTCCACATCATCCCTTGAGTAAAACCTGAGATATACATGGGGATCGCATAGAAGGCGATACCGATGGTTCCGATCCAAAAGTGTGTTTTGACTAATTTTTCCGAATAAATCGTAGTTTGGAAGATTCTAGGGAAAAGCCAGTATAACATGGCGAAGGTTAAGAATCCATTCCATCCTAAAGCCCCCACGTGTACGTGTGCTACGATCCAGTCGGTAAAGTGGGCAATGGCATTGATGTTTTTCAAAGACAACATGGGACCCTCGAAAGTCGCCATACCATAACTTGTAATACCCACGACCATAAACTTCAAAATGGTATTCTCCCGAACTTGATCCCAAGCCCCTCTCAAGGTTAAAAGGCCATTGATCATACCTCCCCAAGATGGCGCAATTAACATGATAGAGAAAACGACCCCTAGGGATTGAGCCCAATCAGGTAAAGAAGAATATAATAAGTGGTGAGGCCCCGCCCAGATGTAAATAAAGATTAAGGCCCAAAAGTGTAAAATGGATAGTCGGTACGAGTAAACGGGACGATTCGCCATTTTTGGCAGAAAATAATACATCATCCCCAGGAAAGGAGTCGTTAAGAAAAACGCCACCGCATTATGGCCATACCACCATTGAATTAAGGCATCTTGAACACCTGCATAAACGTAATAGGATTTTAAAAATGAAATGGGTAATTGCACCGAATTAGTCAAGTGTAAAACGGCCACGGTAATGAAAGTCGCAATGTAAAACCAAATGGCTACATATAAGTGACGTTCTCTTCTTTTGAAGATAGTTCCGAACATATTCATGCCAAAGGCTACCCAAACCAATGTTATGGCGATATCTATGGGCCATTCCAATTCCGCATATTCATGCGAAGTAGTGATGCCTAAAGGTAAAGTAATAGCCGCTGCAACGATAATTAATTGCCAACCCCAAAAGTGAAAATTGGACAAAAAGTCACTGTACATACGCGCTTTTAATAATCGCTGAAGGGAATAATAAACACCGGCAAATATGGCATTTCCAACGAAGGCAAATATCACGGCATTTGTATGCAGTGGACGTAAACGGCCAAAAGTACCATATTGAGTCAAATTCCATGAGGGGGCAAATAATTGTGTAGCAATAATTACACCGATTGTCATTCCGACTACTCCCCAAAGGATTGTGGCAAGGGAAAAATTTCGAACAATTTTATTATCGTAATAAAATTGCTCTAATGAGGTAGATTTTGTGCTCATAGATTCTTAGTTTTTTCGTCTTCGTGTAAAATGCGCATTGCGGGAGTAATTAAATCCTCTTGTTGCCCAGATCGAATAGACCAAACAAAGGCTACCACAAATCCAATCGCCATAAAAAGGCTCAATCCGATCATTAGGTACATTATTTCCATTGGGCGTACAATTTATTTGTTGCAATTTCGGGACAATGCATCCCCTAAAACCTGACCTTAATCAGCTTTTAATCTGATTTTTTCACGTGTTAGGTTTTGCCCCATCCAATTCATACCTACGTTCGCAATGACTAGCATACTAATCGAATTCACCGGCATTAAGATGGCCGCAATTAACGGGTATAAATTAGCCTGAATGGCATAGCTTAATCCAAATCCATTATAGACTAAAGAGAGCAAAAAGCTAGCCTTGATGAGTTTTAACCCAAATTTTGAATAGTTTAAATACGTCCCTAATTGAGCTAATTCCGAACCCTTCAAAATGGCATCAGATGAGGGGGTAAAATGTAAGTGGTCATCTGAAACGGCAATGCCCACATGGGCTTGTTTTAAGGCCCCAGCATCATTCAACCCATCTCCTATCATGGCAACAATTTTTCCCTGTTGTTGGAGCTTTTGAATGTATTCCATTTTCTGCATGGGGCTACATTCGAATTTTAAATGATCTTGATTGTCAAACCAATCTACTAGATGACTTGCATGTTCTTTTTTATCACCTGAAATCAAGTGAATTTCATAGGTATGTCTTAATCGATGTAAAAGCGCTTCTATGCCTGGCCTATTTTCCCAAGGGAACTCTAAAAAACCAATCGATCGATGGTTGATTGAAACGAATAAACGCGATTCGGAGCTGATAAATCCCTCTGGTGAAACGAGATGATTGTTAGTGTATTTAGCACTTCCTATTTGGACAAATAATTCTTCAAAATGAGCCTCTAATCCTTTCCCTGTTACTTCTTTGAATTGGGTCATAGGAAGGACAGTGCGTCCTTGTAAAAACTTTTTTACTTGTTTGGATAAGGGATGTGTAGATTGAAAAACGAGAGAATAAATGGCATTCCATTCTCTTTCGCTTAATTCTCGATTAAAATGGATGCTTGGTTCCGTTTTGCCTTGTAAGGTTAAAGTGCCCGTTTTATCGAAAACCAAGGTGTTCACTTGGGCCATTCGTTCAAAAGTCTGAATGTCTTTGATGAAGAACTGGTGTTTTGCTAGCCAGCGAATACCATGACCCAGTGCAAAAGGATAAGAGACGGCCAAAGCGCAGGGACAAGCAATCACTAAAATACTCACCACAGCATTTGACCATCTATTAGGATCCACGTTATACCAATAGATCCCTGCTGCGGTGGCTAAACTCAACAGAATGATCGTAAAATAGAAGCCCACCTGGTTTGCGAAATTTTCCCAATTCTCTGATTTGTGGTGAGGATCCTTAAAGGCTTGCTGCTCCCAAAGTTGCGTTAAGTGGCTTTGATTCAAATCTTTACTGATTTGAATTTCGATCGCTTCTCCCCTATGTTTGCCTCCCGCATAAATAGACTGTCCTGCCTCTATGGAAATGAGTTCACTCTCCCCCGTTACAAAACTATAATCCATGTCACTTTTGCCTTTTAATAAATAGGCATCTGCTGGAATGATTTCTTGATTTCGAATGAGCAGGCGATCCCCTATTTTGATCTCTTCTAAGGGAGCAGTTACTTCTTTGCCGCCTGCGATTTTGGTCATCACAAGAGGGAAATAGGCCTTGTAATTTCGTTCAAAGGAAAGAAAGTCAAACGATTTCTGTTGAAACCATTTCCCTATCAATAAAAAGAAAATCAAACCAGAAACAGAATCAATGTATCCAGCGCCCGTATGAGAAAGAATTTCATAGGCACTTCGACCGTAACCTACCAGAATTCCTAACAAGATGGGCAACTCAATAGTCATTTTGCCCAATTTTAGGTGTGCATATACATTGCGGAAATAATCGGATCCGGAATAAAATACAGCTATCGTTCCTAAGGCTAAATTTAGATACCCAAATAGCTGTTGTAGTGAACCATCTTCGATTCCTAAATATTCTGGAAAACTAAATAACATGGCATTTCCTGCACAAAATCCGGCGATGCCTAATTGTAGGAAAAGGTGTTTTTGGTCGTTATTTTGCGGTTTTTCCTCCTCATTCGAAATATGCGGTTCGTAGCCTAAGCGAGATATCAAGCTAGCGAGCGCACCTAAACTCAATTGATCTTCTTTGAACCATACAGTTAAATCCTTCTTACCAAAATTTAAATTAGTTTTGATGATATTTGGATTCAGTTTTTGCAAATTCTCTAATAAATACAAGCACGATCGACAGTGTATGGCGGGTAAATGAAAGCTTACTTTGGAAAACTCTGAATTAGAAAATGTGATCAATCGATTGCGAAACGCCGTATTATTCAAAAAGTCAAAATTCTTTTCTGTAGGAGAAATGCCAGGATTGATATCACATGCATAATAATCGGCTAGTTGATTATCATTCAAGAGCTCAAACACCTGTTCACAGCCATGGCAGCAAAATGTTTTGTCCTGTTTCTTAATCGGATGTTCTCCACAGGCATCGCCGCAGTGGTAACAAACCGTTGCTTGGTCAACTATAGGCGCTTCTAGGATTTCTGAGTACATATTTACTGGATAATGTCTCAAATTTCCGATGAATGTAGATTGCTTTACGTGACAAATACTAGTTTGAAAACTGATCAATGTCAGGAATTAAGCTGAATAGAACCGCTACTTTCGCATTGTCAATAAAGCCAATGAACGATTTTTCAGATACAGAACGGAAAGTACTAGCGAGTGGGATTGAACTCCGCTATTTACCTGATGAATATTTATTTCGTCAGGGTCAAAAAGCGGAATTTGTTTTTTATCTCCAGGAAGGAAGTCTTCTTCTGGAAAGTCCAGCAGGTTTCGTGACCATTGAAAGAAAAGGAGTATTTATTGGAATTGAAGAGGCAATCGAGGAAAAAAAACACCATTTTTCTGCGTTGACATCTAGTTATGCGCAGTTTTTGGTTTTTGAACGGAAGTATTTTCAGCTCTTGATCGATGAATTCGATTTAGCACTTCCCTATTTTGAGTATAAAAAAGCGGAATTAAATGAACTCTTACAAAAGGTTCAAATGAATTACGCTACGATATAAAGGTTTAGAGTGGTATTTAATTGGGTTTTGGCTCCCTTTTGCTTTTAGCGGAAGGGAGCTTTATTGTAAGGGGCTATCCTTTTCTTTTTTCAGTGTATTATAGACCAAACGATCCGTAAAACCATTCAGCCACTTGTTCAAGAATACCGTTAATTTGCCTTGCAGGGTTAAAACGAGGGTTTTCTTTTTAGCCTCATACGCTGCTGCAATTCGAGAGGCCACTTCCTCCGCAGACATCATTTTGCCTTCATCCCGCATCGTTTCGCCCGTTATCTTTCCTTCACTATTTAAGGAAGCTGCTCTGATATTTGAAGCGGTAAAGCCTGGACAAGCGATTAATACATGTACTCCTGTTTCTAATAACTCTGTTCTTAAGGCTTCTAAGAAACCATTCATGGCGAATTTAGAGGCTGAATAACCCGTTCTTACAGGCAATCCTCGGTAACCCGCAATCGAAGAAATGCCGATGATTCCTCCTTTTACAGCTTTAATATGGGGTAATGCGGCATGGGTGGCATACACTGTCCCCCAAAAATTAATATCCATTACTTGTTTTAAAACAGTCAAGTCAACATTTTCAAACATCGAACGCATGGAGATTCCTGCATTATTGATTAGCAGGTCGATACGACCATAAAGCTCCACTACCTCGGCAACCATCGCTCGACTTTGTTCTTCCGAGGCAGAGTCACAAACAATACCTTTAGCAGAGATGCCTTGGGCTTGTAATTCCGCTTCTGCAGCTAGTAGATTCTGTTCATTTCTACCTGTTATGATGATTTGAGCTCCTTTTCTGCCATATTCAAAGGCTAAAGCTTTTCCGATTCCAGAACTAGCTCCCGTGATGATTACTACTTGATTCTTCATGTGAATTAATTTCATTGCGAAGTTAAGGTTTTATCTTGAATTGGTTGGCTTGCCCACATAAAGCCGTATTTTTGTGCACATTTTTAGCAGCATGAGTAAGAAAAAAGAAAAGAAAGCCCCGGTGGTGTTGGAACAAATTGCCATTTTGGATTTTGCCGCAGAGGCAAAGTGTATTGCCAAAGTGAACGATGAAGTGATTTTTGTACAAGGTGCAGTCGCTCCCGGTGATATCGCGGATTTACGCATTTTGAAGTCGAAGAAAAGTTTCAAACAAGCGCAAGCAATTAACATTCAACCGCTTTCAAAGCACCGTAGTGAGGTGGCCTGTAGTCACTTCGGTATTTGCGGTGGCTGTAAATGGCAACATGTTTCTTACGAATCCCAAACTGCTTTCAAAGCGCAGCAAGTCAAAGATAATCTGACGCGTATCGCAAAAGTGAAGTTGCCTGAATTTCAGCCCATTCTAGGCTCAGAAGAGACTTATTATTACCGCAATAAATTAGAATTCACCTTTTCTTGTGCGCGTTGGCTTACGGAAGATGAAATTGGAAAGGAAGATTTAGGTACGATGAACGCTCTGGGTTTCCACGTTCCGGGTCGTTTTGATAAGATTTTGCCTGTTGATCATTGTTATTTACAGCCTGATCCATCTAATGCTATTCGCAATGGAGTGCGTGATTTCGCAGATGTGAACGGAATCTCCTATTATGAATTGAAAAACCAGCAGGAAGGCGCCTTGCGGAATTTGATCATCCGAAACACAGTTACCGACGAATGGATGGTGACAGTTCAGTTCGCCTATGCCACAGAGGATGAAATCAAACTGGTGATGGATTATTTGAAATCTACCTTTCCGATGATTACATCTTTGAATTATGTGGTAAACCAAAAAGGTAACGACACCTTCCATGATTTAGAAGTCGTTTGTTACCACGGTAAGCCTTTCATGGTGGAAACAATGGAGGATTTGAAGTTCCAAATAGGTCCAAAATCCTTTTTCCAAACTAACGCCAAACAAGCCCTTAAACTTTACCAATTGGTTCGTCAATACGCTGACTTACAAGGTAATGAAGTGGTGTATGACCTATATACTGGAACGGGAACAATTGGCCTATTTTTAGCTAAGTACGCTTCCAAAGTAGTTGGACTAGAATACGTCGAAATGGCTGTGGAAGATGCACGAATCAACGCAGAACTGAATGGCATTAAAAATGCCGCCTTCTTCGCAGGAGACATGAAAAAAGTCTTGACGGAAGAATTCATCGCTATCCACGGAGCTCCTGACGTGATTATCACGGATCCACCGCGTGCCGGAATGGACCTTGATGTAGTCAACCAAATTCTAGCCGTAAAGCCAAAGAAGATTGTATATGTTAGTTGCAACCCAGCAACGCAGGCACGTGATCTTGCCCTATTGGATGTGGCATACGAGGTGGATGTCGTTCATCCGGTGGATATGTTCCCTCAGACGCACCATGTGGAGAATATAGTTCGGTTGAAGTTAAAGCACAAAGAATAGAGCATAAAGCATAAATATGGAATCAAAAATGGCGATTTATCGCCTTTTTGGTATTTCAGAAATGTATTCCCGAAGGGAATTCCAACTCTGTTCTTTTTGCTTTGTTCTTTGAACTCTATGTTTTAATAATTGCGGAGCAATTATTAAAACGGAGTGTTTAGCGGATCATAATCCTCCGGCGGCAAGTTCATCTTACTCCCCTTAAATACCGCGTCAGAACTCGATTCGAAAGCCGAAGTTTGATCCCCTAGGGCACTTAAATCAAAGTTTCCTCCTTCATTATTAGAGAAAGGTTGGAAGTCTAGATCACAATATTTCGTGAACTTACCGATGAATTTTAGCCAGACACTGTCGAGAGATCCGGAACGGTTTTTGGCCATAATAATCTCTCCCATTCCTGTAATCGAGTTCCCTTGATCATCAGCTGTAATACCATAGTATTCAGGACGGTAGATAAACATTACCTGATCGGCATCCTGCTCAATGGCTCCCGATTCACGAAGGTCAGAAAGTTGAGGTTTCTTATTCCCGCCACGTGTTTCCGTAGAACGATTTAATTGAGAAAGTGCGATCACGGGCACATCTAATTCTTTGGCTAATTGCTTTAAGGCACGGGAAATTTGAGCAATTTCTTGCTCCCGATTACCGCTGGCCCCTTTTCCTGAACTATCCCCTGTCATTAACTGCAAGTAGTCGATGACGATGAGGTCGATGCCTTTTTGTGCTTTTAAACGACGACATTTTGCTCTTAATTCTAGAATCGATAAAGCGGGGGTGTCATCGATAAACATATTGGCTTCGAAAAGCTTATTGATCTTTGTATGCAATTGCTGCCACTCATGTGGTTCTAACTTGCCTTTACGGATTTTCTCTGCTTCAATTTCTGCCTCAGCTGAGATAATACGATTAACAAGCTGTACGGCACTCATCTCTAGTGAGAATAGCGCAACAGAGTGACCAAAATCTACTGCTGCATTTCTACAAGCTGACACGACAAATGCCGTTTTACCCATACCTGGACGTGCCGCGATGATAATAAGTTCCTGTCTTTGCCAGCCGGAAGTCAAACGATCTAAATCAGTAAACCCAGACGGGATACCCGTCAAACCGCTTTTTTGCAATTGTTTCTTTTCTAATTCATCCACCGCTTTCTTCAAAATATCCGACATGCTTTCGTAGTTCTTACGAATGTTGGATTCTGCGATGGTAAAGAGCTCCTGCTCCATCTTATCTAAAAGATGAAAAACATCTGAAGTATCTTCATAAGATAAACGTTGGATTTCGGAGGATATTTGGATGAGCTGGCGCTTTAAATATTGCTCAATGATGATTCTGGCGTGGAATTCAACGTTAGAAGTTGAACTAACGCGAGAGGTTAATTGGGCTAAATAACTAGTGCCTCCTGCTTTTTCTAGCGAACCATTTTGCTTTAAAAAATTATTAACCGTCAATAAATCGACAGGTTGAGATGCCTGAAATAGCCCTTGAATGGCTTCGAAAATCAATTGGTGGCCTTCTTTGTAAAATGAGGCAGGTCTTAATAATTCGATTACGTTAGCTAAAGGCTCTTTTTCTAACATTAAGGCACCTAACAACGCTTCCTCTAAGTCAACGGCCTGTGGAGGTAATTTCCCAAGGCCTAAATCGCTTAAACGAGTAGGACCTGCTTGAGAACGAATTCCGGCAGATGACTGATTTCCTTTTTTGTAAATGGATGAAGGGGTGTTAGATTCCATACCACAATTTTACGTTAAATTTTCAAAATTATCTTATTCTCGAAGGTATTAAATTTCAAGAATTTCTTATTTTTACCTCTGTACGATTTAAACCCATTTTTACTTGTTAGAAAAAATAATTTCCCTCTCAGAGGTCTCTCTAATCGACTTTTTAGGCGTAGCGAATGTCAATATCAATTTATTGATTCATGCCTTTCCCCAATCAAAAATCATTGCTCGAGGCGAGCAATTAACGGTTCGTGGATCCAATGATCAAATCGCCTTGGTGGAAGCCATCGTTAACTCCTGCATTGCGCATTTAGAGAAGCACCATACCCTGTCCGAAAAACATATGCAGGCCTACATTGATGCGGTATTAAATCCGACTGGAGAGGAAACTTCTCAGCCCTGGGTGGAGGATAAAGACGTGCTTCTTTTTGGCAATAAAGGAATCGTTATTAAGGCCAAAACTCCGAATCAACGAAAACTGGTCGATGCGGCCACTGAGAACGACATCGTCTTTGCCATCGGTCCAGCTGGAACTGGTAAAACGTATACGGCAGTGGCTTTAGCGGTAAAAGCGTTAAAGAACAAAGAGGTTAAGAAAATCATTATCACGCGTCCTGCTGTGGAAGCAGGCGAAAACCTAGGTTTCTTACCAGGAGATTTGAAGGAAAAAATTGATCCCTATTTACGCCCTATTTATGATGCGTTGGATGATATGATTCCGGCTGAGAAATTGAAATTCTATTTAGAAAATCGGACGATTGAAATTGCACCTTTGGCCTATATGCGCGGTCGTACTTTAAATAAAGCATTTATTTTACTCGACGAAGCCCAAAACACTACCTCCATGCAAATGAAGATGTTTTTAACGCGTATGGGTATTCAATCGAAGACGATTATTACAGGTGATAAATCTCAAGTTGACTTACCTAAGAACCAAACATCTGGTTTAGGAGAAGCGGAACGTATCCTTTCAGGAATCAATGGAATTGCGTTTGTCGAATTAGATGGATCCGATGTGGTTCGTCACCGTTTAGTGCGAAAAATCATCGAGGCGTATGGAAAGCAAGATAAATAAGATTATTCAGGCAATCAGCCAGGAAGAAATTGATCAAGTTTTCGCCATTCGGACGGAGGTTTTTGTCAAAGAGCAAAAATGTCTGCCTTCCGAGGAATTTGATGAATTAGATGCGGTAGCTAATCATTATCTTTTATTAGAAAATGATATCCCCGTCGCCACTGGACGTTATCGAAAAACCGAAAAAGGCATTAAAGTGGAGCGCATTGCCACTTTAGAATCGGCAAGAGGCAAAGGTTTTGCCTCTTTAGTTGTGAACCATATAATTACTGAAGCCACAGCTGCTTATCCTGATTGCAATTATTTCTATCTGCATGCACAGGTTTCAGTAATGCCGCTTTATGCCTCTTTAGGTTTTGTACCCTATGGAGGGAGGTTTGTTGAGGCGGATATTGAGCATCAAGCGATGGGGTTAACAGTCGCTAGTTGCTAGTCACTAGTCGTTAGTGGGCAGTGACAGAAAAAATCTGAATTCAAAGTGCGCGAATATTAAAAAAGCCAGAACGATGTCCTGGCTTTTATTTTTTTCTACTAGTGACTAGCGACTAGTGACTATCGACTAGAATGGCAAATCATCTCCACTCTCCGCCGCTAATGGAGGGAATTGGTAGCCACCCGCTGCTGGTGTAGGTTCCACTCCTGCTGGAATAGATCCAGTGCGATCTAAACGATAGGCACGAATTTCTGTATACCAGCGCTCGTTGTATTCTCTTGATTCTACGTTGAATTGAACTTTTACGATTTCGCCTTCTTGAACTGGCGATAAATCTTGTGTTTTATCTCCCCAAACCGACATACAAACCTTCTTAGGGTATTGATCTTGTGTTTCGATCACGAATTCTTGCTTGATCCAGTTGGTGCCATTTTTACCTGTTCCTGTAACCTCAGGTAATTTCTTGATTAATTTTCCGCTTATTTCTAAAGCCATTTTACTGATATTTTTGAGTTCTGTAATTGTTGGCAAGTAAGTAAATAATTGGTAATTTTACTAACCGTTTTTGGCGATGTGGTGAAATTGGTAGACACGCTACCTTGAGGTGGTAGTGCCGTTAAGGTTTGGGAGTTCGAATCTCCCCATCGTCACTTAATATTTTGTTTAATCTGTAAATCATGTTGAAGATGAAACCTTACAGTGTATTGCTTTACTATAATTATACTCCTATCCCGAATCCGGAGGAGTACCGTGTAAAACATCACCTATTTTGTATTGAGAATAACCTGTTAGGGCGCGTAATTGTGGCTGCTGAAGGTTTGAATGGAACCGTTTCTGGGCTTAAAGCGGATTGCGATGCCTACATGAAGTGGTTAGAAAATGATCCCATTTTTGCGGGTTCTGATTTTGATTTCAAAATCGAAGAAAATGAAGCTCATACGTTTAACAAGCTTCACGTTCGCGTGAAGAATGAGATTGTTCACTCGGATTTACCGGTGGACCCACGTGTCAGAACCGGGAAACATTTAAAGCCAAAAGAATTCAAGCAATTATTGAAGAATGACCCTGATGTCGTTTTGGTCGATATGCGTTCGAATTATGAACACGAATTAGGCCGTTTTAAAGGGGCTTATACCTTTGACATGGAAAACCTTCGGGATTTACCTGATCATGTGCAGGAGATTGCCCATTTGAAAGATAAAAAAGTGATTACCTACTGTACGGGTGGTATTAAGTGCGAGAAAGCGTCTGCTTATTTAATTGAAAAAGGATTTAAAGATGTGTATCAATTGCACGGAGGTATTATAAAATACGGTTTAGAGGAAGGTGGAGAGGATTTTGATGGTTCTTGTTACGTGTTCGATAACCGAGTGGCTACGGCAGTTAATTCGGTGAATCCGGAGGTAATTTCGGAATGCCATATTTGCCACACGAAGTCGGATCACATGGTCAATTGTGCGAATCCAGAATGTAATGAGCATTTAGCCATTTGTCCTTCCTGTTTAAAAGAAATGGAAGGCGCCTGCTCGCAGGAATGTAAAGAACATCCTCGTAAGCGTCCTTATAACGAGAAGGGCTATTATTCCAAAAACTCAGTGGGATATTCTCCTGAATTAGGATTCAAGTCCTTTAAACGGACAGAGAAGATCGAAAAACAAAAAAAGGCTCAATTATGAGCCTTTTTTCTTTTTGGCTAAATTCTCCTGAACTCTAAATAAAGTGATCTCTTTTATCAGTTCCAAAGGCATAGGCGAATGGTAGGGGAATTTGATTGCCCCCTTAGAACCTTCGTAAGGCGCTAATTCTTGAACAAAATTCTTTATCCCACTAGGTGTCGGATAAAAGCCCAAATGGTTGTTCCAGGCCGCAAAATGCACTAAATTTCCATAGAATTTAAAAGTAGGCATGCCATAAGACATCGTTTCTTCTGTTCCCTCTGGAACCATAGAACGAATGGCATCGCGCACCTCGATCAATATTTTTTGTGTGGCCTCCGGAAAGGTCTTGATATATTCTTCCATTAGTTTTTGGCTAGTTTTTGATGTCTGAAAAATAGAAATAAGGGGAATGCGAACGCAAATCCAATTAAAACGGTCGCTAATAAATACAGGTACAGGTTTTTGATTTTGATACGTAATCCTTCAACTAATATAAAAAAGGTCCCTGTTATGGCCCCCGTCCAAAAATCACAGCTTAAACTTTTAGCGTAAGGGTTTGATGTCCAAGTACTTTTAACAAAATCATAGACATCGAATTTTCCATTGTTTAACATCATGCCTTCATAAACATAATAAAAGGTGATGCTCCCCCCTACTAAGGAGAGAAATAGATAGAAATAGTGTGCGTTTTTCATCGTATTGACTTTATGGTAATTATTTTTCCTCTCATTTCGACGCTCTCCCCTATCTTTTTCCCTTTTAATAGGGCACCTAATGGGGATTCGACCGAGATGGCATAGACGTCGTCCATTTTGCCAAAACCAATTGAAATAAAGTATTTCTCTTGATCCGTTTCCACCAGACTCCCTTCGCAGACGAAAGCGGCTGCTGCCGAGGGCAGGGATTGTAGTTTTTTTAATGAATTTTCAGTCGTATCGATTAAGGCACTTAATTTGTCCATCTCGCGCTGCATCATTTCGCGGCCGGTTTCAAACTTATCGCCTGCGCTACTTTTGGTATCTGAATCCCTTGACTCTTTGGCTAATAGATAGTCTCTTCGTGCTTCTTCAAGCGATTCGGATAAACGGTCACGTAGTTTTGAAAGGATTTCTGACTTTGTGCTGGACATGGTCGGTTATTTAATTGGAAAATTATCAATAAATTCGCGGATGACCTATTTCTCTCCTACCGACTTAATTATTAATCCAGACGGAAGTTCTTACCATTTGAATTTGCTACCGGATCAAATCCCTGATACGTTGATATTAGTGGGAGATCCAGAACGCGTTCCCAAGGTGTCTCAGTTTTTTGATGAGGTCACCGAAATCGTGCATAAACGTGAATTTGTGACGCATTTAGGTACTTTAAAGGGGAAGCGAATCGCTGTGTTATCAAGTGGAATAGGCGCAGATAATGTAGAAATAGTGATGAATGAGTTGGATGCCTTGGTGAATATTGATTTCCAAACTCGCCTCGAGAAAGAAGTAAAAAGATCGTTGAATTTAATTCGAATAGGTACCTCTGGAAGTATTCAGGCACACATTCCAGTGGATTCGATTTTAATTTCAAATGCAGCTATTGGATTCGATAATCTGGCACAATTTTATGGATTTGAGTCTGCCCAATCTATTTCAGCTGCTTCTTTGGAAAAATGGACACAAGCCATTGATTATCCTCTACCCCTGTATGCGGCGAAAGCAAGTACCCATTTGCTAGAAAAATTCAAGCCATTAAACGCTTTCGAAGGAATTACTTTAACGGCACCTGGCTTTTATGCGCCTCAAGGCAGGACTATCCGCCTGCATTCCATCAGGCCAGATTTTCTACAAAAGGTAGCGGGGGCTACATTAGAAGGTCATGAAATCACCAATATTGAGATGGAAACAGCCGCTTATTATGCCTTTGCAGGAGCCATGGGGCATGAAATGATTTCATTGAATGCCTTATTAGCCAATCGAATTACCAACGAATTTTCGAAGGATCCAGAGGTACAAATCATGTCTTTAATAGAAAAAGCTATAGCGTTAATCGCATAACGTAATCATCCATTACGTAGCCATTGCCTATATCTAGAATCATCTCGCGGTCTTTTGTGAAGCCTTTTTTGAGGTAAAAATCTACCGCAGAATTATACTTATTTACATTCAGGATAATCGATTCTAAGCCTAAGGCACGAGCCTGATGACTAATTTCGTTGATAATAAAAGTGCCGGCACCTTTTTGCTTCAGCGATGGTCGTAAATACAGTTTATGTAATTTTCCCTCGGTCTCTGATATCTTTTCAAATGCACAATAACCAATAGCTTTTGCATCGACTTCTAGCATAGAGAAAAGTTCGATTTGTGAGCTAATTAATTCCGTATTATACATCATTGGAATCATGTATAAGGTCTGCTCTTCGGTTAAAATATACCCGTAAGTAGGTCTCCAGGCTTCCTCCGCAATTTCTTGAATGGTGGGAATATCTTCGAGCGTGGCTTTGCGTAAAATCATGCCCAAAATTTGTAAATTGCAGTCAAAATAGCAAAAATGAAGCCACTTATTCTCATCGCAAACGACGATTCTATCTATTCCAAAGGCATTCGTGTCCTCACTGAAATTATGTCCGAGATGGGCGAAGTGGTGGTCGTTGCTCCAGATACGCATCAATCTGGAATGGGTCATGCCATCACATTAGGCGAACCGCTTCGTGTAGTGAAGACGAATGATTTTGGTGATCAAATTCAATCCTATAAGTGTTCTGGAACACCCGCAGATTGCGTTAAGATCGGAAAACATCAAATATTGAAAGACCGCAAAATTGATTTAGTCGTTTCTGGCATAAATCATGGTTCAAATGCATCTATAGCCGTTTTATATTCAGGAACCATGTCAGCTGCCATTGAGGCTGCTATGGAAGGAATTCCGGCAATTGGTTTTTCTTTGTGCGACTTTGCAGCAGATGCGGATTTCTCGCATTGCCACGATTACATTATCAAGATTTGCCAACAAGTTTTAGTACACGGCTTGCCTAAAGGTTTGACCTTGAACGTGAATTTTCCTGCGCATTCTTCGATGCCTTTGCAAGGGGTTAAGGTGGTAAAACAAGCGAATGCGATCTTCAGAGAGCGTTTTGAAGAGCGTAAAGATCCTTATGGAAAGCCCTATTATTGGATGGATGGAGATTTACACAACGAGGATTTGAATAACAATACCGATTTAGATGCGCTAGCTGAAAACTACGTGAGTATTGTTCCTGTCAAATACGATTTAACGGATTATGATGAATTAAAGCAGATGCAGAGCTGGGATCTTTAATAAGGTCAAAACGCTCAACGCATCCGTGATAGTGCCATTTTGCGCCATTTCGATCGCTTCGCCGAGCGGTAATCTTTGTATTTTTAATTGTTCCGTTTCTTCTGGGCAGGCTTGTTGTTGAACTAGGTTTTGGGCTACATACATCACCGCTTTTTCATCACTTACTGAATTAGATAAGTAGACCTCCCCTAACTGTGTCCATTTTGATGCCACTAGACCGGTTTCTTCGAGTAATTCGCGTTTAGCAGCCTCTAAAGTAGATTCCCCCGCAGCGATGGAACATCCACCTTCAGGAACTTCCCAAGAATATTCGTTTAAGGTATAACGATATTGCCCCACTAGATAGGTAAATCCCTCCGAATCGATCGGAACAATCGAAATAGCGGTGTTTTTAAAGTGCACTTTGCCATAAATCCCCGGATTACCAGCGGGATTTAAAACTTCATGGTGTTCTACTTTTATCCAGGCATTCTCGTAGGCCGTTTGTTGGCTAATCGTTTTCCAGGGATTGATTTCCTTTTCCATCCGGTAAAAATACTATCTTTGTCCTAATGAAACAGCGGCTTGTCCTTCTTTCTTTCGTCTTATCAGTGGCCATTATGGCTGCTAAGTTTTATGTCTACTTTTTAAGTGGATCGACTACTTTGTTAACAGACGCGTTGGAATCCATTATAAATGTGGTTGCTGCCAGTTTTGCCTATTATTCGATCTATTTAGCCTCCCTTCCTAAGGATTTAAACCATCCGTATGGTCATGGTAAAATTGAATTCTTTGCCTCTGGTCTAGAAGGGGTCCTTATTTTATTGGCATCTGCCTATATTTTCTTGCATGCCACGCAACATTTGTATGCTTCGCCCGCTTTATCGAGTTTAGATCTAGGGATGGCAATTTCCTTCGTATCTGCGGCCATTAATGGATTATTAGGTTATTATTTAGTCCAAAAAGGACGTTCTAGTCATTCCCCCGCACTTGTTGCGGATGGTAAGCATTTACGTTTAGATGCCTATAACGGAATTTTAGTCGTTGTAGCGCTCGCGATTACGTATTTTACCAATTGGTTTTGGGTCGATTCAGTCGCCTCCTTTTTGTTTGCGGCTTTTATGTGCTGGCAAGGTATTCACCTGATTCGCGAATCGGTGGCAGCTCTGATGGACGAGACGAATCCTGCTTTGTTTGAGAAAGTAACAAACTGGGTGGTGTCAAACAAAAAAGCCGAATGGATTGACTTACATAATCTCCGGGTTCAGCAATACGGAGGAGATTTGCATATTGACTGCCACTTAACGCTTCCTCGGTATTGGGATTTGAGTAGAACTCACGAGGAGATTCATGAATTCGAAGAGATGTTAGGTAAACTACAAGAAACCCACGTGGAGATTTTTGTCCACGCGGATCCTTGTTTAGATGAATGTTGTAATCACTGTACGATAGCCGATTGTGCGATTCGCAAGGCTGCTTTTTCGAAGAAAATAGAATGGAATAAAATGAATTTGGCCTTAAACCAAAAACATTTTAACGAAACCCTAGCTCGTTCTTAAAGAGCCAATTCCGCCATCTACTCCTATAATTTGTCCTGTAATCCACGAATTCGCTGGATTCAATAAGAACATAGCCAGATTAGCCACATCTTCTGATTGTCCCACACGTCCTAGTGGATGTCTTTTTCCGCCTGCTTCGATTTTCTCTGGAGAATTCAATAAAGCTCCAGCTAAAGGTGTTTGGGTTAATGAAGGTGCGATGGCGTTTACTCGAATTTTATTTGCTGCTAATTCTGCTGCTAAAGAACGTGTCAAACCCTCAATCGCTCCTTTTGAGCTAGCAATCGAAGCATGGAAACCCATACCCGTTTGCACAGCCACCGTACTAAATAGTACAATTGATGAAGTCGCAGAAAGTTTCAAGGCAGGTAAAAGTGCTTGAATCACTCGAACAGCGCCTAGCACATTGATTTGGAAATCTTTTTCAAAATCAGCTGACGTCAATCGGTGGAATGGTTTCAAATTAATACTACCTGGACAATAGGCAATTCCATCGATAGGTCCCGTTAAGAAAGCAAATGCAGAATCATCCGATGCTAATGCATCCCAGCTATAGTTCTCCACACCAGCAATGGATGAAGGATTTCTGGAAAAGTTAATTACTTCGTGTCCTGCGGCTACCAAAGAAGACGCAATGGACTCACCAATTCCTTGGCTAGCGCCTACAATTACGTATTTTCCCATGATTAACCTTGGATAGATTGTAAGAATTCTCTTCTCGTATTGTCTTCATGGAATTTGCCTCCATAGAATGAGGTAATGGTCGAAGTCGCATCATCCTTAACCCCTCTAGATGAAACACAAAGGTGTTTTGCATCAATGAAAACAGCCACGTGATCTGTTTTCAAAACACGTTGCAAGTGCTTCGCAATCTGCATCGTTAAACGCTCTTGAACTTGAGGTCTTTTCGCGTAATATTGAACGATGCGGTTCAATTTCGATAAACCAATTACTTGGCCGGAAGAAATATAAGCGATGTGAGTTTTACCCACGATCGGCACAAAATGATGTTCGCAGTTCGAATAGAATGAAATATTCTTTTCAATTAACATCTCATTGTACCCGTATTTGTTCTCAAACAAGGCTATTTTAGGCTCATTTGCTGGGTTCAGGCCACTGAAAATCTCTTCAATGTACATCTTTGCTACGCGCTTAGGCGTACCGCGAAGAGAGTCATCTGTTAGGTCTAAACCTAAGGTTAACATGATCTCGCGAAAGTGAGATTCAATGATGGCAATTTTCTCTGAATCAGAAAGATCAAAAGCATCCTCCCTCATCGGTGTCTCGATTGAGGTGGCTACATGATTATCTCCAATTTCCTCGTCTGTTAACAAGAAATGGTCTGAATCAATTAGCAGGGAATTCAACGAAATTTCTTTCTGTTTCATACAATCTAATTTTTAAATCTAGTTTAGAAGGGAGTTTAGCCCTCAATTTATTGTAAATAACGATGACGATATTTTCTGCAGAAGGATTTAAATCAGCGAATTCTGGTACGTCTAGATTTAAATTCTTATGATCAAACTTTTTGCATACTTCTGTCTGCGCTAAATCTGATAAAAACTTCGTATCGATTACATAACCCGTTTCAGGGTCAATTGTTCCGGTTACCTGGATAATTATTTCATAATTGTGTCCATGGTAGTTCGGATTGTTGCATAAACCGAAAATTTCTTTGTTTTTCTCTTCTGTCCAAAGTGGATTGTGCAAACGATGAGCAGCGTTGAAATGCTCTTTTCGGAATACGCTAACGCGTGGGGCTTCAGTCATTTTTTCTAAATTCTTATAAAATTAAAGTATTTTCCTTAATTTTCATCTTTATTAACCTATTGTTAACCTATGAAAAGAAGGAAGTTTATTTCTGATTCCTTGATGTATACCTCTGGTACCGCTTTATTTCCCACATTTCTGAAACAGATACCTGAAGAACAAAAAAAAGTACGTTTAGGTTTTATCGGCGTCGGATTAAGAGGTCAAAATCACCTTGAAATGGCCATGTATCGCCCAGATGTGGAGGTGGTTGCCATTTGTGATATCGATCCTAAAGCGATTGATATCGCTTTAAAGATGATTTCAGACAAAAGTCGCCCCGCTCCTGCCGTTTACGGAAAGACCGAAAAAGATTTCGAAAACTTAGCTAAACGCAACGATATTGATGGTGTGGTAATCGCTACTCCTTGGGAATGGCATGTGCCTATGGCCTTGGAAGTGATGAAGCAAGGTAAATATGCAGGCGTTGAAGTTTCTGCCACCGTTACCTTGAAGGAATCTTGGGATCTGGTGAATATGTATGAGAAAACAGGTTCGCATTGCATGATCCTAGAAAACGTTTGTTATCGTCGTGATGTCTTAGCGACCTTACATATGGTGCGTCAGGGCATGTTTGGTACCTTGAATCACGTTCAATGTGGTTATCAGCACGATTTGCGCGAAGTGAAATTTAATGATGGAAAGCAGGCCTACGGCGGTGGAGTTGAATTTGGTGAGAAGGGTTTTTCAGAGGCCAAATGGCGTACCCAGCATTCTGTCGATCGCAACGGTGATTTATATCCTACGCATGGTTTAGGGCCAGTTGCTGAGATGTTAAACATTAACAGAGGAAATCAATTCGCTTATTTAACGTCGATGGCGACACCTTCTTTGGGACTACATAATTATATCGTGGAAAAAGGTGGTGCAGATCATCCGAATGCGAAAGTGAATTTCAAATGTGGAGACATCGTTCAGACGATGATCAAATGTGTGAATGGCGAAACCATTTTAATTACGCATGATACGAATTCCCCTCGTCCTTATTCTCTAGGTTTCCGCGTGCAGGGAACAAAAGGATTGTGGATGGAAGATAATAAATCGATCTATTTAGAGGGTGTTTCGCCTAAAGCTCATCGCTGGGAAGAAGCTAAACCCTATTTAGAGAAATACGATCACCCATTGTGGAAAGCACACGCTGCTGATGCAGAGAATGCGGGTCACGGTGGCATCGATTATTTTGTGTTAAGAGCCTTCATAGAGGCAATTAAGGCGAAAGTGGCCCCTCCTATTGATGTATATGATGCGGCCGCTTGGTCTGCAATTGCTCCACTTTCGGAGGAATCGATTAAGAAGGGCTCCGCTCCTATTCAAATACCAGATTTTACCCGTGGAAAATGGAAAACGAATCAACCAATTTTTGCTTTAAACGATCAATACTAAACCTATGAACCAATCAAAAAACGTAAACGGACCTCTTTTAATTATCGGTATTCTCTTCTTTGTCTTTGGTTTTGTGACCTGGGTGAATTCAGTTTTGATCGCTTTTTTCAAGGATGCATTTCATCTAAATAACTTCGACTCGCTCTTAGTCACTTTTGCCTTCTTCATCTCCTATTTCGTGATGGCGATTCCTTCTTCATGGGTTTTAGCAAGAACCGGTTTTAAGAAAGGGATGTCATTAGGCCTCTTAGCAATGGCTGTTGGAACTCTTTTGTTTATTCCAGCCGCCCAAATGGAAAATTATCCGATGTTTTTATTCGGTTTATTTGTGATTGGAACAGGTTTGGCCCTATTACAAACCGCTTCTAATCCCTATGTTACGATCTTAGGACCCGCTGATTCTGCAGCTCAAAGAATCTCCGTCATGGGTATTTGTAATAAGGTGGCTGGTATTTTGAGCCAGTTTATTTTTGGTGGCTTATTCCTATCTAGTGCGGTGGGTGGTTCTTCGAAATTAGCGATTGTAATTATGCCTTATGGTATAATGACGGCGGTTTTAGTGCTTTTAGCTGTTTGGGTTTGGTTTTCGTCACTTCCTGAAGTTGAGGCGGAAGAAACGGTAGAAGAAGCAGGAAATGCGAAGTCGAGTGTTTGGGCTTATCCTAGTTTAGTTTTAGGCCTAGTGGCATTCTTCGTTTATGTAGGTGTGGAAGTGATTGCGGGTGATACGATCATTAATTATGGTGTATCCCAAGGATTCAGTCAAGATGTTGCGAAGAGCTTTACAACCTATACCTTATATGGTATGTTAGCGGGTTATATCATTGGTATCTTCTTTATTCCCAAATACTTATCACAACAAAAGGCCTTGAACTATTCGGCTATTTTAGGCGTATTATTTTCGATAGGCGCTATTACTTTCACGGGTTTTATGTCTGTGCTTTGTTTGGCCTTATTAGGATTAGCTAATGCCTTAATGTGGCCTGCCTTATGGCCATTAGCAATTAATGGATTAGGTAAGTTTACCAAAATCGGATCAGCCTTCATTATCATGATGATCTCAGGTGGAGCTTTGATGCCTTTATTGTATGGTAAGATTGCGGACCAAATAGGCAACACACAGTCTGCTTATCTGATTTTGATCCCTTGCTATCTTTTTATCTATTATTATGCAACAATTGGTCATAAAAAGAGTTCTTGGAAGTAGAAATACCTATTTTTGTGTTTTAATTCAACTATGTCTATTCTTTCCTCGAACACGGATCCTTTAATTGCAAACGGTAATCGCTATGCAACTTCTTTATATGCCTATGAAAGAAGGAAAACGATTCCAGTTCAAATCGGCGATCTGTATTTAGGTTCTGATTTCCCGATTCGAATTCAGTCGATGACGACGATAGACACGATGGATACGCAAGGATCTATCGAACAATCCATCCGAATGATTGATGCGGGTTGCGAATTAGTTCGAATTACGGCCCCCTCCGTTAAAGAGGCGCAGAATTTAGAGAATATTCGCAAAGGATTGCGCGAGCGCGGTTATACAACGCCTCTCGTGGCAGATATTCACTTTACACCGAATGCGGCTGAATTAGCGGCAAGAATCGTGGAAAAGGTGCGAATTAATCCAGGTAATTACGCAGATAAAAAACGTTTTGAGACGATTGACTATACCGATGCCTCTTATGCATCCGAATTAGACCGTATCCGAGATAAATTTTTACCATTAGTCAAGATTTGCAAGGAATATGGGACGGCGATGCGCATTGGTACGAACCATGGTTCGCTTTCTGATCGTATTTTAAGCCGTTATGGGGATACGCCTCATGGAATGGTGGAATCCGCTTTGGAATTCCTTCGTATTTGTGAGGATGAGAACTATTTCAATATCGTCCTTTCGATGAAATCATCGAACACGCAGGTGATGGTCGAAGCCTATCGTTTATTAAGTAAGAAGCTAAAGGATGGTGGATTTAAAGACTATCCAATGCACTTAGGTGTGACAGAAGCTGGTGAGGGTGAAGATGGTCGAATTAAATCGGCAGTTGGTATTGGTACTTTATTAGAGGATGGTCTAGGAGATACGATACGAGTTTCTTTGACGGAAGATCCTGAATTCGAGATTCCGGTGGCACAAGATTTAGTGCGTCGATATGACAGCCGGGCATCATCTCAAGATCCCATACAGGCTTTTGCAGGTCAATCGGAGGCTTTTGACTCCCCTCTTCATCCTTTTGCTCATACACGCAGAAAGACTACCGAGATTTTTTCGATCGGAGGACATCAAGTGCCGCGAGTAATTGCTGATTTTTCTACACGTGCTTCGATATCGATTGCAGACTTAAAAGCGATCGGTCACTACTATTTGCCAGAACCAGATAAATGGGCGATGAATGATTTAGGAGCTGATTTTATCTATACGGGTAAGGCTTCGCTTGATTTTATGTTACCTAACGGTTTACGTCAAATACAAGATGCCTCCGTTTGTACTCCGTCTGATTTCGTTTATCCCTTATTTACTTATACAGAATACCAATCCGCATCGACTAAGCATCCGGTGTTGAATTTTGTTTCAGTGGATGCGGCAGAATTGTGTTCAGGGAATGATTCATTCGATCCGACTTGTGTGATTGTTTTGAAATCATCGAATGCGCATCAGATGCCTGCTATTCGAAGAGGTTTCTTTCATTTGATGCAGAATGAGATCACAAATCCGGTGATCATTCATTTGAATTATGGGTCGATTTCGGATGATCAATTCCAATTGTTTGCTCCTACCGATGGTGGAGCCTTATTTATTGATGGATTAGGGGATGGATTACTGTTAAGTCTGAACCATTCGAAGAATAAAGAGGCTATATGTAATACGACGAATTTTGGGACGCTTCAGGCGAGTCGTATGCGTATTTCCAAAACAGAATATATTTCTTGTCCTTCTTGTGGTCGGACTTTGTTTGATTTACAAGAGACTACGGCGATGATTCGCCAAAAAACGGATCACCTAAAAGGGGTTAAAATCGGTATTATGGGCTGTATTGTAAATGGTCCAGGTGAGATGGCGGATGCCGATTATGGCTATGTGGGTATCGGAAAAGATAAGATTGCCTTGTACAAGGGCCAAGAGGTCGTTAAAAAATCCGTACCGGCAGATTCAGCGGTGGATGAATTAATTCAATTGATTAAAGAACATGGAGACTGGCGTGAGCCGTCTGTAAACGAATAGAAAATGAGCAGATTAAGAGAGCAATTCAAAGTAGGCGAAGTATTCACGTATTTTATTCGTGTTTTTCAAAAACCTAAGCCAGGGGCACCCGCTAATTTCAACATCCGTGCGATGCACACGATTAATAAGATTTCGATCTTAATGTTTATCGTATGTTTGATTGTGATGACGTACCGCGCCTTTATTCGCTAATTATTTAGTCCCGTACAGACACCAATTTTTTGCTTTCTTCAAAGCAGACGCATCTTTCGTCTTTCCTTTGACATAATCACACAGGAATTGATTTTCCTTAGGCCCTAGTGCACTCGGCATGGAGTTGATTAATTCATCAATCACCTTCATAGCTTGTGTGGCTTTACGCTGTTTGAACAACATATCAGATTCCACCATCCAAGTTCTCCGAACAATACTAGAGCGATCGAGCCCCGTACGCGCCATTTGAGATTTTAATTTCATCAATCCTGCTTCACCTAATCGTGTTGAACGAGAGCTTGTTAACGTGATTTGGAAGATATTCTCGTAGATCATTCGTACGGTCGAAGGATCATAAATGGAATTATAATAGTTTAAATTCCGTATAAAATAATCAAATAAGCGATTATCTGGGCTCATTAAGGCCACCTGCATTAAATTGAAGGTAGATTGTGAACTATATTGTGCTGGCTTTAGTAAAGCGATATACGCATTCATTGCATTAATATTTGCTAACGTATCTCCCGTAATTCTCGCATACTCCGCATAATTCACGAGCATACCCGGATTCTTTTCACCAGCTGCTAGGCGCTTAGGAAATTGTGAAGCTTGCTCGGCTGGATTGGCCGCTTTCGTAGCTATGGCATTCACCATAGTTACTGTATTTTCTTTTTCTCCAAAGATTCTCGCCTGAACGATTTTCATCGTTTTAGGTTCAAAGAACACGAATGTAGGTGTCGCATTTACAATGATCCCAGCTTGCTTTAAAGCCATCTGATTTGCTGGATTGCGAATATCTAATTGGTAATTTACAAAGTTCTTATTGTACACCCCACCTACCGCTGCTTGCGTGAATACCCCTTTGAAGGAATTGCAAATGTGGCAATCCGGCGCATAAATTTCCATGAAAAGCAATTTGTTTTGCTTGATGGCTTCAGCACGGGCTTCCTGCAAAGAATTAACTTGTAGGAAATTAATTCCTTGAGCTGGGCTCAAAAAGGGTAATAGCAGCGTAATTAGGATGTATTTCATTAGTTGTTTCCTTTTTCAGCAGCAACGATTTCCTTCTGCAAATGAGAAGATAAGGTGCGGCAAACAGCTTCTAATTCTTGAGCAAAGAAGTTATCTCCTGTGGCTTGCAATGACGCATCAGCGACAGTACCCACTACCTCGATGAAAAAGCGCTTCATATCTAACACTTCCATGTCTTTTGTCCAAAGAGGCAATGTCAAAGTTCCTTTGTGGTAAGGATCCCAAGTAGCTACTAAAATAGCCTTTGTTTCTTCGATGCCTTCGTTCGGATTATCTGTTGCTGACCAAGAGATTTGCTCGGGGATGTTTTGGTCGTCTAATTGTATC
This sequence comes from Aquirufa novilacunae, assembly GCF_045310505.1. Classification (NCBI taxonomy): domain Bacteria; kingdom Pseudomonadati; phylum Bacteroidota; class Cytophagia; order Cytophagales; family Flectobacillaceae; genus Aquirufa; species Aquirufa novilacunae. The sequence continues at coordinate 489,927 of NZ_JBEWZG010000001.1, read as the reverse complement.
TTAAAATTGATTTCAGAATGTTTCATGGATGTAAAATTAATCGTATTTTCGTATAAATTAAGGAAATTAATGGTCAGGGCTGAAATTATTACCATTGGAGATGAGATTCTGTACGGGCAGATTCTAGATACGAATACCCAATGGATTAGTCTAGAATTAGATAAGCTTGGGATCAAAACCGTTCGGAAGTCTTCCGTAGGTGATCAAAAATCAGAAATTCTTCAAATCTTGAATGAAGCCGCACAGCGAGCTGATGTCGTTTTTATTACCGGAGGATTGGGTCCCACGAAAGATGATTTAACCAAAAAGATTCTAGCAGAATACTTCGACTGTGAATTAGAAATGCATCCAGTTGCCTTGCAAGATGTGACTGAATTCTTCGCTAAACGCGGCCGTGAATTATCCGATATCAACCGAGATCAGACTCTATTACCTACAAAAGCCGAATTTGTCCGCAACGCACAGGGAACTGCACCCGGTATGTGGTTTAATGAAAAAGGAGTGATTTGGGTTTCAATGCCTGGTGTTCCCTATGAGATGAAGAACATCATGGAGAAAGAAGTGCTACCCCGTTTAGTCACTCATTTTAAAACGCCTGTTATTTTTCATAAAGTGATCAAGACTGTGGGAATCGGTGAATCCTATCTTTCTGAATTGATTGAAGACTGGGAGTTGCAATTGCCTGCGCATATCAAATTAGCTTATTTACCTTCCATTGGGATAGTCAAATTGCGTTTAACGGCCGTGGGTGGAGATTTAGCTTTGTTGAAGTCGGAGGTGGACGCTGAGTTAGCCAAAGTCAATCCATTAATTCAATCCTATATTTACGGCTATGAAAAAGATGAATTAGCCGAGGTTGTAGGACGTTTATTATTGGATCGAAAAGCTACTTTAGCCATTGCAGAGAGTTGTACGGGAGGACATTTAGCCCATCAATTCACGCAAAATCCTGGAAGTTCCGCCTATTTCGTTGGAGGAATTTTGTCGTATGCGAATCAGGTGAAGATAGATCAATTGGGTGTTTCGGCTTCGATATTAGAAAAATATGGAGCCGTTTCAGAGGAATGCATTCAGGCCATGGCTATTGGAGTTCAAAAAAGATTGGGAACTACCTATGCCTTAGCTACTTCTGGCATTGCGGGTCCAGATGGTGGAACGGAGGAGAAGCCTGTTGGGACCGTTTGGATTGCCTTAGCGCACGAAAATGGCGTGGTAACTAGAAAATTAACTTTAGGAGGAACAAGAATGCAAAATATTTATTTAAGCTCTCTAGCTTGTGTAAATTTGCTTCGTAGATATTTATTAAACGATTTAACCTAGTCCTATGGCCGTTACAGAGGTGATTATGCCCAAAATGGGAGAAAGTATCATGGAGGCAACTGTTTTAAATTGGTTAAAACAGCCCGGTGATTACGTGGAAGCGGATGAGTTTATTTTAGAGGTGGCTACCGATAAAATTGATACGGAAGTTCCATCGCCGGTGGCAGGTTATTTACAAAAGATATTAGTTCCTGTCGGATCTGTTGCTACGATTGGAAAGGCCATTTGTGTCATTGATGCGGTAGAGAGCGGCTCTGCCTCTACTGAGGAGTCTTATTCTTTAGATGAGTCGATCAGCTCTTTAATTGATTTAAGCCTAACTCCTACTGAATTAAGCACGGAAAAGTCGACGAATCCCTGGATTAGTCCCTTGATTAAGCAGATTTGTCAGTCGGAACATGTTTCCCAAAGAGAATTAAGCCAGATCCCCGGTTCTGGACTCGATGGTCGCATTACGAAGAAAGATGTATTGAATTACATCGCGGTGCGGAATGCAAAAAGAACTATTTCTTCAGGTACCTTGAGCCAAGGTGCAGGTATGCGTCTTCCAGGTGATGAGGTAATCGAAATGGATCGCATGCGCAAGATGATTTCGGAGCGTATGCTCGATTCTAAGCGCGTGGCACCTCATGTCACGTCGTTTTTAGAGGCCGATGTGACGAATTTAGTGACATGGCGTTCTAAAGTAAAGCAAGAATTCCAAGACAAATACAAGGAAGCCTTAACGTTCACCCCGCTCCTATTTAAAGCGACTGCTGATGCTTTGAAAGACTTTCCTGGAATGCTTATCTCCGTGGAAGGCAACTACATCGTTCAGCATGCGCAAATAAACATTGGAATGGCAGTCGCATTGCCTAATGGCAATTTAATTGTTCCAGTTATCCACGAAGTAGATAAGTTATCTCTAGAAGAATTAACCCAGAAAGTTAACGATCTCTCCGCTAGAGCACGTGCTAATAAATTAAAGCCCGCTGACTTAGAGGGAGGAACTTTCACTATCTCTAATATTGGGGGTTTTGGTAATTTGATGGGCACACCTATTATCGTACAACCACAAGTAGGTATTTTAGCCTTCGGCGTGATAGAAAAGAAACCAGCTGTCATCACAAATGACAAAGGCGAAGATGTTATTGCTATCCGCCAAAAGATGTTTATTTCCCATTCCTACGATCACCGGGTGGTAGATGGTTCATTAGGTGGTGGATTTGTAAAGCGTGTGTCAGATTACCTAGAAAAGTTTAGTTTAGAAACTCAGATATAAAAAAAGAGCCTCATTCGAGGCTCTTTTCATATAGGATTATGCTGTCTTAAAACTTAGCGTCTTCCGGTTTTACATTCGGACGGATGATCTTTAACCAAGTTAATAGTTTAATCATCGGATAAGTCGGGTCAAATTCAAACCATTTTGTGGCAAAATTAATGCGATTTGGTAGTTTGTGGTGGTTGTTTTGGAACAACTCGCCCATCATCACTACGTCAAAGATTAAGGAGTTCTTCGAGTGATCATGGTTGTCATAGTTTTGGTAACCATACTTGTGCCCTGACCAGTTAACAATCGCACCGTGTACAGGTCCCATTAAGAAATGCACAGGTAAAAGGAAGAAAAATGCCCAGTGCATATCGAAATACATGAATCCAACGATGTATAGAGAAGAATAAGCAACTCCCCAGCCAATACGTGAAATCCAAGAATCACCGATTTTTTCAATGGTTTTAGATACGGGGTAGTCATGCTCAAAGCGCTCTTCTACCGTTTGTTTTCTATTCAATACCGCATTGTAGATGTCTTTAGTCTTCCACATCATGGTGAACACGTTGCTCGAGAACATCGGTGAGTGTGGATCTTTCTTTGTATCAGAGAACGCGTGGTGCATTCTATGTAAAATGGCGTAGGCTCTTGGGCTTAAGAAAGAAGAACCTTGCGATAAATAGGTCAAGAAATAGAAGAATTTTTCCCAAAACTTGCTCATCAAAAACATCTTGTGAGCAGAGTAACGGTGAAGGAAAAAGGTTTGGCTAAACAAAGAAACATACCAGTGTATGAAGAAAGCCGGAAGTACTAATTGCATAATAGAAGGAGTAATTTTAATGTTTTAACAAAAGTACGAAGCAAAAGTTTCTAATTTAACCTGAATTCGCATTAAATAACTGATTTTAGTCAATATTTAGGATGTGAAGCCCGTGACAAACAGCTATTCCAGCCGTTTCCGTGCGCAAAATGGATTTTCCTAAGCTAAATGCTTTCCATTGATTATTTTTCAAGGTAGCGGATTCCTCCGGCGTAAAATCTCCTTCCGGACCCACCAGGACGTGGTATTCCTTACCCGGTAGGGCAGTTTTTGATAATTCAGCCACGGGAGGATTCGAAATGAAGGCAAACAGCTTCTCCTCTCCTTCTATCGCGGCTATTTCTTTAAATGCGTGTAATCCGGTGATTTTAGGTAAATACAGATTCTTCGATTGCTTTAAGGCTGAAATCGCTGTTTTCTCCAAACGATGAAGTTTAATCTCTTTCCGTTCCGAGTGTTTCGAAGCAAAGAAATGAATTCCATGAATTCCAAACTCCCCACATTTCTCCACCATCCATTCCATGCGTTCCATTTGTTTCGTAGGGGCCACATATAAATGAATAGTATAGGAAGGCTTTGGTTCTGAATCGATTAATTCCAATACTCCGAATGATACTTTTTTGCCTTCGATGGTAGAAATTTTAGTGGAATACTTTGAACCCCGACCGTCCAATAGGTGAATGACCTCTCCTACTTTTAATCGCAATACCCGTATAGCATGAAAGGATTCCTCTTCAGATAGATAAGAGGAATCCTTTGCATTAGGAGCATAAAAAACAGCTATACTCATTTTTATTCTTCGTCGTCCTCGTCCTCATCATCTGAGTTAAAGGTATACAGCGATGGATCTAGGCTTAATGTATTGCCATTGAAGTCTGCCACAAATTGAGATAACATATCGTCATCTAAGGCAGGCACATATAAAGCGGCCTCAATACTAACACCATAATCGAATTCAGGATCGATTTCAATGTATTCCGCTACTTTGATTTCTTCGTTCTCTTCTAAGTCCTCGATCACCTCTAGAATCAACATTTCAACCTCCTCATCTAATTCTTCATTAGGCTCGTAGTTCTCATCGCGATTTTCCAAAGGAACATATAAAGGATACTGCTGAATGATTTCGCGTTCAGCAGCTTCGTACAATAAGCTCGAATAATGCAATTGAAGTGTACAAACGATAGCATCGTATATCACTTCTTGCTTCTCATATTGACCCACAAATTGAATGTGGACCATTTCTCTTTCATTTCCAGAGGGTAAATCTTCGTCTAAAATATAGACAAATGAGCGATTCTCTGCTTCACATTGCTTTTTTAGGCTGGCAATTTCAGCAGGATCAAACCCTGGATTCGTGGTTTTTGACATGTTTTGTTTATTTGATTAACAGTAATTCACGGTATTTCGGTAATGGCCACTCATCATCGTCGATGATTAATTCAAGTTTATCTACACTGTAACGAATCTCTTCGAAGAAACCTTTCACTTTTGTACTGTATAAAACAGCTCTTTCCTCTAAGTCTTCGATGTTATTTGCTTCCTTACGAGCTTCTGTCATGCCATTCTGTAATCGAACAATAGACGAAGTGTATTCAGAGATTTTCTTAATCATCTCGATCGTAGGTGCATAATATTGTGGGTCGATTCCGATTTCTTTTTGACCCTTCACATTCTCCACTAATTGCGTCTGGTACTTCAATGAAGTAGAAACGATGTGGTTGATTGCCATATCTCCGATAACGCGTGACTCGATTTGAATCTTTTTCACGTAGTTTTCTAATTCGATTTCGTGACGCGCGTGCATCTCTTCTTTCGAGTAAATACCGTGCTTTGTGAATAATTCAATCGATTCTGGACGAGCATAAACGGCTAAAGCCTCTGGTGTAGTCTTTAAATTAGACAAACCTCGACGTGCCGCTTCTTCCACCCACTCATCCGAATAACCATTTCCTTCGAAACGAATGTTTTTCGACTCTTTCACGTAGCGCTTTAACACTTCCATGATGGCTAATTCCTTCTTCACTCCTTTTTCCAACACCTCTTCCACCTCTTTGCGGAATTTGATCAATTGGTCTGCCACGATTGTATTTAAAACGGTCATCGGTGCGGCCGAATTCGCAGAAGAACCTACGGCACGGAATTCGAATTTATTCCCTGTAAAGGCAAATGGAGACGTTCTATTCCGATCGGTATTATCTAAAATCAACGAAGGAATCTTGTTGATACCTAATTTAAGGTACACATTATCCCCTTTTTCTAATTGGATTTCGTCTAGACCATCCATGTTTTCCATGTCGTCCAAAACTTGGCTCATCGTACTACCCAAGAAGGCAGATACAATCGCTGGAGGCGCTTCATTTGCTCCCAAGCGGTGTTCGTTTCCAGCAGACGCAATCGATGCGCGTAATAAATCAGCGCGATCATGAACTGCTTTTAAGGTATTCACAAAGAAGGTTAAGAAACGTAGGTTCTCCTTCGGTTTAGAAGACGGCGCTAATAAATTAATGCCAGTATCTGTAGCTAATGCCCAGTTATTGTGTTTTCCAGATCCATTAATACCTGCGAAGGGCTTTTCATGGAAAAGGACTTTGAACTTGTGTTTCGATGCTACTTTAGACATTAAATCCATCAATAAGGCATTATGATCACAGGCTAAGTTTGCTTCCTCAAAAGTAGGCGCCACCTCAAATTGTGCTGGTGCCACCTCATTATGACGTGTTCTAACCGGCATTCCTAATTTAAGTGCCTCGATTTCAAAGTCTACCATAAAGGCATTCACGCGGTTTGGAATAGATCCAAAATAGTGATCTTCTAATTGCTGTCCTTTCGCTGGAGCATGACCGAAAACGGTACGACCCGCCATCACTAAATCAGGGCGTGCATTAAATAAAGCTTCGTCTACGACGAAATATTCTTGTTCCGCACCTAAGGTAGGAATGACTTTGCTTACATCGCGGTTAAAGAATTCTTTAATCACGGCTGTGGCAGCCTTATCCACTAATTCGATGGATTTTAATAAAGGTGTTTTATAATCGAGTGCTTCCCCAGTGTAAGAAACGAATACCGAAGGAATACATAAAGTAGCTGTACCTGCTGCATTTTCCATGATAAAGGCAGGTGAAGATGGGTCCCAACCCGTGTACCCACGTGCCTCGAAAGTCGAGCGAATACCTCCATTCGGGAAGGAAGAGGCATCTGGTTCCTGTTGAACTAAGGCAGATCCTTTGAATTTCTCAACGGCTTTTCCGTTACTTAAATCAATGTCAAAGAAAGAATCATGTTTCTCTGCGGTAGTTCCCGTTAAGGGTTGAAACCAGTGAGTATAATGGGTTGCTCCTTTTGAGATAGCCCATGATTTCATCGCTGCTGCCACTTCGTCTGCTGCGTCGCGGTCTATTCTAGAACCGGTTTGAATCGCAGTATTTATCTTTAAATAGGCTTCAGGAGACAAAAGAGACCGCATTACTTCATCATTGAAGGTCATGCTGCCATAATAATCCGAAACTTTCTCCGTAGGAAGTTTCACTGGTGTTCCAGTGCGGGATTGAGCTAATTCTAAGGCTTTAAAACGAGTGATTGCCATTCTTTTGTTGATTTAATTTCTTAAGTAAAAGTAAGGAATTGTGCCGGGATAAAAAATGAGAAAAAAGGAAATTTGCGATTCAATTTTTCGATTTTAATTTGGATTTTTCGGATTTTTACAAAATCTCCGATTGTTTTTGCTGGTTTTTTTGGCTTAAATTATTGTTTTTCCTAAAAAGAGGTTTATTTTTGCTATACGAATTCCTAAAAAAGTATTTTTGTTTCAAAATCAAGTATAAAAATCATGGCTAAATCAAAATTAGAGTACATTTGGTTAGATGGCTACAAGCCAACACAAAGTTTACGTTCTAAGACTAAAATTGAGAACAATTTTAGCGGCAAATTAGAAGACCTTGATATGTGGTCTTTCGATGGTTCATCTACACAGCAGGCTGAAGGTGGTTCTTCTGACTGTTTATTGAAGCCAGTTTATGTTTGCCCAGATCCAGCACGTCGTGATGGCTATTTAGTAATGTGTGAAGTGTTGAACGCTGATGGTACTCCTCATGAGACTAACGGTCGTGCAACAATTGACGATGATGATAATGATTTCTGGTTCGGTTTTGAGCAAGAGTATTTCCTTTGGGATCCAGAAACAAACAAGCCTTTAGGTTTCCCAGCAAATGGATACCCAGCACCTCAAGGACCATACTACTGTTCAGTGGGCGCAAACAACGCGTTTGGTCGTGAGATTATTGAAGAGCACATGGATTTGTGTATCGACGCAGGTTTGAACATCGAAGGTATCAATGCGGAAGTAGCTGCAGGTCAGTGGGAATTCCAAATGTTTGCTAAAGGTGCGAAACAAGCAGGTGATGAAATCTGGTTAGGTCGTTATATCTTAGAACGATTAGGTGAGAAATACGGTGTAGCAGTAAACTGGCACTGTAAACCACTAGGTGAACTTGACTGGAATGGTTCAGGTATGCACGCTAACTTCTCTAATACAGCTCTACGTACAGCAGGTAACAAAGAAGTTTACGATAAAATTTGTCAATCATTCGCTCCGTTTGTGAAAGAACACATCGAAGTGTATGGTGCAGATAACCACATGCGTTTAACAGGTAAGCACGAAACAGCTTCGATTCACGATTTCTCTTATGGAATCTCAGATCGTGGTGCATCGATTCGTATCCCTATCGCAGCGGTAGAAAAAGGATGGAAAGGTTGGTTAGAAGACCGTCGTCCGAACTCAGCGGCAGATCCATACAAAGTGGCTGCTCGTATTATCAAGACGGTTAAAACAGCCAAATTATAATACATTTATTAAGCATTTATATACTTTTATAGACAAGATGGCGGGTTTTCCCGCCATTTTTGTTTTACCTTTGCAACCTGATTTCAGGTATGAAAAAAGTCGCTTTTTACACATTAGGATGCAAGCTGAATTTTGCAGAATCTAGTTCAATCGCTCGGTCTCTCGAGCCGATGGGATTTGCGCGCGCAGAATTTCAAGATAATCCGGATTTATTTGTGATTAATACCTGTAGTGTCACTGAACAGGCAGATAAAAAGTGCAAGAAAGTGGTTCGTGAGGCGAAGAAAATAAATCCTGCATCCACTGTTGTCATTATAGGCTGTTATGCTCAGTTAAAACCGGAGGAAATTTTAGCCATTCCGGGTGTTGATTTAGTTTTAGGTGCGAATGAAAAATTCCAATTGCCAGAACTGCTTCCCCCCTATTTAAATCGCGTTTCAGCTGATCTTCCTAAATTATTAGCTTCGGAAATTCGATACGATTTAGATTACCATGCTTCTTATTCAGTGAATGATCGCACGCGCACCTTTTTGAAAGTGCAGGATGGCTGCGATTATCCTTGTTCCTATTGCACGATTCCATTAGCGCGTGGTCAGTCTCGTTCAGATACTGTTGAGAAAGTGTTAGGTTTAATAGAAGAGATTTCTGCCAAAGGTGTAAAGGAAATTGTTCTTACCGGAGTGAATATCGGTGATTTTGGTATTCAAAATGGGAAAAGAGTGGAGACCTTCTTTCAATTAGTTCAAGCGATTGAAGAAAAGTCTTCTATTCAGCGTTTCCGTATTTCTTCTATCGAGCCTAATTTATTGACATCGGAGATGATTACCTTTTTAGGTGCTTCGAAGAAGTTTGTTCCGCATTTTCATATACCGCTTCAATCTGGATCTAATTCTGTATTGCGTTTGATGAAACGTCGGTATCAGCGTGAATTATATGTAGATCGAGTGACATCTATCAAAGAGGTGATGCCCAATGCTTGTATTGGGGTCGATGTGATCGTGGGTCATCCAGGTGAAACACCTGAATTGTTTCTAGAGACTTATGAGTTTTTGAACTCGCTAGATATATCTTATTTACACGTTTTTCCTTATTCTGAGCGTCCTAATACCTATGCGGTAGACATTAAGCCGAAAGTGGATGGGATGCAAAAAGCGGAGCGTTCTAAAATGTTACATATTTTGTCTGACAAAAAACGCCGCGCCTTTTATGAGTCACAAGCTGGATTAAAAGGTCAGGTTTTATTTGAAGAATCAGCTGTGCCGGGAACGATGGAAGGTTTCTCGGAGAATTATGTGCGCGTGGTGGTTCCTTTTGATCCTTTGCAGATTAATACCATTCAAGAAGTGAAGTACAAGGCGGTAAATGAGAATGGGGAGATGAGTGGCGTGGTTTTAGAGCATAAAGCATAAAGTACAAATAATAAAGTTTGATTTCAAAAGCGGCGATGCCGCTTTTTTTGTTTCTGAAGAGTTAATCGGCGAAGCCGATTCCATCTTTATGCTTTACTCTTTGTGCTTTATACTTTTACTTTTGTTTTTGCGCCATCGGTTCAAAAACAAAAAAGTCGAAAGCTAGTAGCCTCCGACTTTTTGATTGAAACAAAACCACAAGAACCATTACTTGCGGCTCTGCTGTTGTTGAATTACTCAGCTAACGACTCATCGTGTTGTGAGATATCCAAACCTAATCTTTCTTCTTCCTCGTTCACACGTAACGGAATGATTTTGTCCGTAATGATCAAAAGGATATAAGATAAGCCAAAAGCAAAGGCCGAAACGATTGCTAAAGCTAATAAGTGCTTTAAGAACAAGGTAGTTTCTCCGTAGAACAAACCTTGCTCTGCTACTGCTGCGTTTACAGCTGATGTTGCGAAAATACCTGTCATCAACATACCTACCATACCACCTAAACCATGGCAAGGGAATACGTCTAATGTATCATCTAAGTTTGAAGAAGCTCTCCAGTGTGCAGCAATGTTAGAAACAATCGCAGCAATTACACCGATGAAGATCGCTACTGGAACAGTTACAAAACCTGATGCTGGAGTAATAGCTACTAAACCTACTACTGCACCGATACAGAAACCTAAGGCAGAAACCTTCTTGCCACGAGTTACATCAAATAAAATCCAAGATAAACCAGCCGCTGCTGCTGCTACGTGTGTAGTAGCGAAAGCTGTTACTGCTAAACCATTAGCTCCTACTGCAGAACCTGCGTTAAAACCAAACCATCCGAACCATAATAAACCTGTACCTAATAATACGTAAGGGATGTTAGCTGGAGGCAAGATGTTAGACTCGATGTGAGACTTACGGCGACGTAAGTACAAAGCACCTGCTAATGCAGCCCAACCTGCAGACATGTGAACTACGGTACCGCCTGCAAAATCCAATACACCTAAGTTGAATAAGAATCCATCTGGGTGCCATGTCCAGTGTGCTAATGGAGCATAAACCACGATGCAGAAAAGAACCATGAATAAAACGAATGCACGGAAGTTAATACGCTCAGCTAAGGCACCAGAGATTAACGCTGGAGTGATAACGGCGAACTTCATTTGGAAAAAGGCAAATAAAGCGAAAGGGATAGTGAACTTTAATTGATCAGCTGATCCTAAAGATAATTTGTGATCAAATACGCCATTGAACATGAAGAATGTTCTAGGGTCTCCAATCCAGCCACCTAATGAATCACCGAAGGCTAAAGAGAAACCGAATACAATCCAGATCACTGAGATAACTCCCATAGCGATGAATGATTGCAACATCGTAGAGATCACGTTTTTGTGATTCACCATTCCACCGTAGAAATACGCTAATCCAGGTGTCATTAATAGAACTAAGCCAGAGGCTACAATCATCCAGGCTGTATCACCTGTGTCTAACCCTTCTGTCGGCATTGTGCCAGGCACAGAAGTAGTGAACAATGCAAGGACGGCTACCGCTAATAAAACTAATAACGGGATCCAAGTTGGTTTTTGTGTCGTCATGTTTTTTAAATGTTAAGGGTGGATATAATTAAAACTTATAGATGAAGTGCATTCCTAAGGTTGTTTGCGATTTTTGGTCCTTACCATCTCCATCAACGAACTGAGCTGTCTTGTAAGAATCCGTACGTAATTCTGGTTTGATTAATAAGTGACCTTCTGCTGCAGTGAATGTCGCTGTTAATGTAAATGAGCTAACATCGGTACCTGATCCATCTGCTGCACGTAAAGCACGAGCTCCTGATGTATTATCGAATACTTCGTAACGACCACCTACGCTGAATTTATCTGTGAAAGCATAGTTAGAGTACAAGGCAACGCCACCCCAAGTTTTGCTATCTCCTACGTTTCCACCACCTTGGAAATCACCTGTTTGTGAACCGTATGCTGCGTTTAAACCAAGTAGGTATTTAGGAGTGATTTGGTATGAAGTGGTTAAGTCTAACAAGTTATAGCTACCTGAATCATCTTTTCCGCTTGATAAAGGAGCAGACTCGTTAGAACTAATTCCATTTACGTATAGATTCCAACCCGCTGCTGGCGAAGTAAATACTTGGTAAATGAATCCTTTAGAAGCGTTGTTGTCATTTAGATTATCCACATTGTTGACCAATCCAACCATGGCAGAAAATTTGTCAGAGAATGCGTAATTCGCTTTAGCACCAATATGATAGAACGGTCCATTATTGAAGAGGTTAGAAAGTGAATAGTTGTAGTTAACTGGAGCATCGATTACTTCGTATCCGATATGTGTTCCAAATTGTCCGGCAGTGAAAGTTAATTTATCACTTGCTTTCCAGTTGAAGTAGGCTTGTTTGATGGCCAAAGCAGTACTTGCTTTACCTGCCCCTAAAGGACCTACTACGTTTCCATACTGACCAAGGTCTGCGTTAGGTCCAAATGTTAAATCAACTACTACATCTGCTGATTTGGTTGCGTACCCAAATTTCGTTTGAACTAATCCTAATGAAAATTGGCTTGACTTCTGGTCGAATGCTCTTTCGTATCCAGATGCGCCTAAGTTACTTCTGCTTGACGGGCTATTGAAATTCAACATATAGTATGAATCAATGTAACCTGAAAAAGTGAACTTCGGAGCTTCCGCTTCTTTTTCTTGGGAAAATCCACAAAATGCTGTTGCGGCAAATAGGGCTGTTAGGATCGTTTTTTTCATGTGGGTAATTGTTTAAGAGTAAATAATGCTTGATTACGATTCAAAGATGGAGCCTTAAATTGTACTTTCCAAATATTTTGGACAAAATTTTAACCTATTTTTTAAGTTTTTGCAAAAAAATCATGAAAAGTGGTTGAAAATTAAACCTAAAAATGAAGATTTTGCAAAAATGAAATAAAATGACAGCTAAATTTTAACTTGAAATTTGAAATATTGGAAAAGTATAAATTTAGTCGAGAGTCGCTAGTCGGGAGTCGATTGACTTATTTTGAGAATAGAGCATAAAGCATAAAGAATAAAGAATAAAGTAGGTATCACCTGTAGTGATAATCTCATGAAATGTTTGGATATAAAAAATGGGGCCTAAGCCCCATTCAATATTTATTCTTTATGCTTTATTATTTATAATAAAAAGCTTCGCTTTTTTATTCAGCATGCAACCATGCCTTCTTCGCCAATAACGTTTCGTTATCTTCTTCGCGATCTGGATCTGGTACGCAGCAATCTACTGGGCAAACCGCAGCACATTGTGGCTCCTCGTGGAAACCAGTACATTCTGTACACTTATCAGGAACGATATAATAGAATTCGTCTGAAACAGGTTCTACTGGTGTTTTCGCATCCATGGTAGATCCATCTTCTAATTCAATTTCAGTTAAGGCTGTCCCACCTGCCCATGTCCATTCTACACCACCTTCATAAATAGCTGTGTTCGGGCATTCTGGTTCACAGGCCCCACAGTTAATACATTCGTCTGTTATGATAATTGCCATACCACTATTTTTGTTTGAAGCCGCAATTTACGAACATAAATTTGAATAGTATATAATTTATATGGACTAACCGAAAAATTTTCGACCTTTGTGAGGTAAAATCTTTATTTATATGCCAAAGGCTTCTTTTTTGCAACTTATCTCCTATTTAAAGCAATTCTTCTCGGATGAATTGAATCGAGAAAAAATAGAATTATTTATAGATAAGTCCGTTAATGAGAATCCTTGGTTTTCAGAAACCTTGGTTCGTCATGCGATGCAGGCCATCGAGGAGCAGTTTTTTTCTGTTGAAGCTTGGGAAGCATTTTACGAAAATCATCCGGGCCAAGTTGCCACATCTAAAAAGGTAGGGATTGTATTAGCTGGTAATTTACCGGCTGTTGGTTTGCATGATGTTTTGATGGTTTTAGCGTCTGGAAATGCTGCTCATTTGAAAATGAGTTCTCAGGATAAAGCCTTGATGCAATTATATGTTTTGGCGATGCAGTCTTTTGATTCAGCAGTACCAGTTTATGTGATAGACCGTTTGCAAGGGATGGATGCCGTCATTGCGACGGGAAGCGATTTCTCTGGCGGTTATTTTGCACATTATTTTTCGACTATTCCTCACATTATACGTAAGAATAGAAGTTCTTTAGCGGTGTTAAAGGGAAATGAAACGGTAGCCGATTTCAAGGGGTTAGCGCAGGATATCTTTACGTATTATGGATTAGGTTGCCGAAATGTGTCTACGCTAGCTGTGCCTACCACGTATGATTTGACCCCATTATTTGATGAATTGACGAAGGAAACTTGGGTGTTAGATCATTCTAAGTATTCAAATAATTTTCAATACCACCGCACTTTGTTCTTATTGAATCAGATTCCACATTTTGATTTAGGGAATCTGCTTGTGACAGAAAATGATGATTTGGTTTCTCCTGTGGGTGTTTTATATGTTCACCGGTATAGTGATGAGGCGTCTTTACAGTCTTGGATTTCTGAGCGCGAGGAGAAGATTCAGTGTAAGGTAGGTTTGGAGATTGGTTTTGGCCAAAGTCAACATCCAGCCCTCGATGACTTCGCGGACGGAATCGATACTTATGACTTTTTAATTAACCTTTCATAGACCTGAAATAGTCCCCATGCTCCTATTCCGCCCACAAAGGCCCCTGTGATAACATCTAATGGATAGTGTGCGCCTAAATAGATTCTACTGTAGGAAATGATTGTAGCCCATAGAACCAGGGCAATACCAGCTGACTTCTTCTTAGTCAACAAATAAAAACCTACGGCAATGGCAAAGGAATTCGCTGCATGTGAGCTACAAAATCCAAACATTCCTCCACATCCTGCCGGTAAGTTTATCCAAGATTGGAATTCTTCTACATGGCAAGGTCTTAAGCGTTTAAATAAGGGCTTTAAAAGACTCGAACTGAATTGATCAGCGAAAACCACCGTTGAAATTAAATAGATGAGGGCTTTCCTAGAATTGGTCTGAAAGCGCTTATGTAATAAGTAAATTAGTAAACCGTACAGAGGAATCCAGGTGAGTTTGCCTGAAATGATTTCCATAGGGCCATCAAGCCAAGGCTGATGTGCCTCGTTAATGAACCTGAAAAGATCGGAATCCCAAGCTGGAAACATAGATTAGAATTTGAATTCTGCTCGAATACGTGCGATTGTTGCTTCAGCGATGGGTTGTACTTTTTGTTCTCCTATCGCTAATTTCTCTTCAATGATTTCTGGGTGCGCGATGAAGTAGTCAAACTTCTCTCTCGCCTCTTTGAAATAGCCTAGCATCAATTCGTGTAAGGCTTGCTTTGCATGTCCATAACCATAACCACCTGCTTCATAATTAGCGCGCATTTCTGCCACCTGAGCTGGAGAGGCCATTAATGAATAAAGCTTGAAGGTGATATCGTTGTCTGGATTTTTAGGCTCTTCTAAAGGAGTCGTATCAGTCACAATTTTCTTGATCTGCTTCAATAAATCCTTTTCAGGCAAGAAGATGTCAATATAGTTGTTCAAGGACTTACTCATTTTAGCTCCATCTAGACCCGGAATTGTCATGACATCTTCGTTAATTCGAGCCTCTGGTAGGACAAAAATATCTTTATTGTAGCGCTTATTCACCGAATTCGCGATGTCGCGGGTCATTTCGATGTGCTGTCTTTGGTCCTTACCCACCGGAATAAGATGCGCATCATATAGAACGATGTCAGCGGCTTGTAAAACGGGATAGGTGAAAAGGCCAGCATTCACATCAGATAATTTATCGGATTTATCCTTGAAACTGTGCGCATTTGCCAGCATCGGGAAGGGTGTGAAGCAATTTAGGTACCACATTAATTCGGTGTGGTAGGCAGCTAATTTAGATTGACGGTAGAAGAAATTTTTCTCCGTATCAAAACCAAAAGCTAACCAGGCAGCTGCGATAGATAAGGTATTCGCTCGAATACTTTCCCCATCTTTTAAGGAAGTAAGGGTGTGTAAGTCAGCAATAAATAAAAAGGATTCGTTGCCTGCCTGCTTTGAAAGCTCAACCGCTGGCATGATCGCCCCTAAAATATTTCCTAAATGGGGCTTTCCTGAAGCCTGAATGCCCGTTAATATACGCATAGCTTGTTTTAATAATTTATGCAAAAATCAGTAAAATAGACCATAACTCCAAAGGATTTGCGCTTGGGCATTCGAGCTAAATTCGCTAAATTCGTTTTTACAATTACACTCCTTTTTCGATGTCCCTATCTCCTAGCCTTTTGGCCTTTTTGCGTGATCTCCGTGTAAATAACACGCGGGAATGGTTTGCGGAAAATAAGGCGATTTATGAGAAAGAGAAAAAAGGTTTTGATGCCTGGACGACGGAATTGATTTCGGAATTTGCGGATTTCGAGAATATGGATGGCGTGTTATTGAAACATTGCTCCTATCGAATATACCGAGATGTCCGCTTCTCTAAAAATAAGGAACCTTATAAGACCTGGTTTTCGGCGAGTTTCTCAGAAGGTGGGCGTAAGTCCGGTTTGATGGACTATTATGTGCACATTGAGCCGAATGGAGCGTCTTTTTTAGGTGGTGGTATGTATTCGCCTACACCAGAACAATTAGCTGCTTTTCGCCAAGAAGTGGATTATAATGCGGCGGGATTGCGTAAGATTATCAAGAATCCTACGTTTGCAGCCATTTTTGGGGAGGAAGTGGGTGAAAGTCTAGTCAGAATACCGAAGGGATTTGATGCTGATCATCCCGATGCCGAATTACTGAAGAAGAAACAATTGTTTTTCTGGAAGAAATATACCGACGAGCAAGTGGCCTCTCCTGATTTTACTAAACAGTTGATATCTGATGCGAAGGTGTTAAAGCCTTTCTTGGATTTCTTGAATGCTGTATTTTTTGAAAAAGAACCTTTTATAAAAGAATAAGCCTCTATGCAGTTTTCGCATTTGCACAATCATTCCCAGTTTTCACTCCTAGATGGTGCGTCTAAGATTTCGTCTATGTTCAAAAAGGCGAAGGAAGATAATATGCCAGCGGTGGCTATTACGGACCACGGGAATATGTTTGGGGTGTTTCAATTTGTGGCAGAGGCGGGAAAGCAAGGAGTTAAACCGATTGTGGGTTGTGAGTTTTATTTAGTGAATGACCGCCACAAGCAGGTTTTTACGAAAGATTTAAAGGATAAGCGTTATCACCAGTTATTTCTAGCTAAGAATCCGGAGGGTTATCAGAATTTAGTAAAGCTATGTTCGCTGGGTTTTATGGAGGGGATGTATTCCAAATACCCTCGAATTGACAAAGAACTCGTTTTAAAATACCACAAAGGCTTAATCGCGACGACTTGCTGTTTAGGTGCTTCGGTTCCGCAGGCTATTTTACGAGATGGCGAGGAAGCGGCGGAGAAGGAATTTAAGTGGTGGTTGGATTTGTTTGGTGAGGATTACTATATCGAGGTGCAGAATCACTTCATTCCGGAGCAACAGACGGTGAATGAGGTATTATTGCGCTTTGCGAAGAAGTACAATGTGAAGGTTATCGCGTCGAATGATAGCCATTATTTAGACCAAAAAGACGCTAACGCCCACGATATTCTACTTTGTATCAATACTGGCGAAAAACAGGCCACTCCTACTTACAAGGATATTGAAGGTGATTTTGACATGAAAGGAAAGCGTTTTGCGTTCTATAATGATCAATTTTATTTCAAAACGACCGAGGAGATGACCAAATTATGGTCGCATGTTCCGGAGGCGATCGATAATACGAATGAGATTGTAGGTAAAGTAGAAACCTTGAAATTAACCAAGGATGTGCTTTTGCCTAATTTCCAAATACCGTCCACTTTCCTGAGTCAGGATGATTACCTGGAACATATCACGATGGAGGGCGCGAAAAAGCGTTATATTGATATTGATCAGGTGGTAGAAGAGCGTTTGCGATTCGAGTTGCATACAATCAGAACCATGGGTTTTGCCGGTTATTTCTTGATTGTAGCCGATTTCATCCAGGCAGGGCGTGATTTAGGTGTTTATGTAGGCCCAGGTCGTGGATCTGCCGCGGGTTCCGTGGTCGCCTATTGCCTTGGAATTACGAACATCGATCCGATTAAGTACAATCTCCTTTTTGAGCGTTTCTTAAATCCAGATCGTAAGTCATTGCCCGATATTGATACGGACTTTGATGATGAGGGTCGCCAAAAAGTCATCGACTATGTCGTAGACAAGTACGGAAAGAACCAAGTGGCGCATATTGCTACTTATGGAACCATGGCGGCCAAAATGTCCATTAAAGACGTTTCGCGTGTGTTAGACCTCCCCTTACAGGAATCCAATGCGCTAGCGAAACTCGTTCCTGAAAAACCGAAAATTACCCTGGATCGTATTTTCAATGCGGCTTTGACGGGAGATAAGAGCTTAGCGGATAAAGAAGGCTTGAATCCAGAAGAATTAGAGCAAGTAAAAGAATTGCGTCGGATTAAAGAGGCGGGTGGTTTACCGGCTACAGTGATTGAGAATGCGCTCGTTTTAGAGGGTTCTGTTCGCGGTACGGGTATTCACGCGGCAGGTATCATCATCGCTCCTTCTGATTTGACCGATATCTTGCCCGTGGCTACATCAAAGGATGTGAATCTCTTGATTACCCAATACGATGGCTCAGTGATTGAGAATGCGGGGGTAATTAAAATGGACTTTTTGGGCCTAAAAACCCTCTCTATCTTAAAGGAAGCGGTTCGCTTAATTAAGCAGAATCACAACGAGGATATCATTTTAGATGATTTGCCTCTGGATGATAAGACGACTTACGAATTATACCAACGAGCGGAAACAAACGGAACATTCCAGTTTGAATCCCCGGGTATGCAGAAGCACTTGCGTGATCTGAAACCCGATCAGTTCTCCGATTTAATTGCGATGAATGCCTTGTTCCGTCCAGGACCGATGGTGTATATTCCGAATTACATTGCGCGTAAACACGGTCGTGAGAAGATTGAATACGATTTGCCAGAAATGGAGGAGTATTTAAGTGATACCTATGGTATTACGGTCTACCAAGAGCAGGTAATGCTTCTTTCCCAAAAGCTCGCGAATTTCACCAAAGGTGATGCCGATGTGCTTCGTAAAGCGATGGGTAAAAAGGACAAAGCGACCATCGATAAGATGAAGAGCAAGTTCATGGAAGGTGGAGCGGCGAATAATCACCCGACAGATAAGCTGGATAAGATTTGGACAGACTGGGAAGCTTTTGCTCAATATGCCTTTAACAAATCGCACTCAACTTGCTATGGTTTAGTGGCTTACCAAACAGGCTACCTGAAAGCAAACTACCCTCCTGAGTTTATGGCGGCGGTGCTTTCGAACTCCTTGGGTAACATTGAGAAGATTACCTTCTTCATGGACGAGTGTAAACGGATGGGCTTGAGTTTATTAGTTCCAGATGTGAATGAATCATCTCGTTCTTTTGCTGTAAATAAGAAAGGCCAAATTCGTTTCGGCTTAGGCGCTATCAAAGGCGTGGGTGATGCAGCGGTGGATGCGATTGTGGAAGAGCGTCAGAAAAATGGCGAATACAAAGATATTTTCGACTTCGTTTCGCGTATTAACGTGCGTCAAGTAAATAAGAAGAGTTTAGAGTCCTTAGCTTTAGCGGGTGCTTTTGACTGTTTCCCTGAGGTTCAGCGTTCACATTATTTTGCGCTAGATCCACAGGACAATACGAACTTTATTGAGAAAATCGTGCGTTATTCCTCTCGCATGGCAGAATTGAAGGCGGAAGCAACTGCTTCTTTGTTCGGGGAATTAGGAGCTGGAACGGGAAATGACATTGCACAGCCTCGTATTCCAACGGCCGAGCCTTGGTCTGTGATGGAGCAATTGAAGAATGAGAAAGAAGTGGTGGGGGTCTATATTTCAGGACATCCTTTGGACGAATACAAAACTGAAATTGCTAACTTCTGTAATTCGAATACAGGTCAATTAGAATCACGTCCTAACGTGGCTCAGACCTTTGCAGGTATCGTCACGAAAGTCAACGTCAGAACATCTGCAAACGGAAATCAATTCATGATCTTCACGATTGAAGATTATGCAGGAAATTATGAATTTGCCTTATTCTCCAAGGATTACATCCAGTTTGAGCGATTTATCGCCTTAGACCGACTCTTATTTATTAATGGTTCTTACCAGTTGAAGAATCGCCACATGGATCAAATGGTCTTTAAGATTCAGTCCATCGAATTATTGTCTGAGATTTTAAGTGACAGAACGAAAGAAATCAAATTACGTTTAGATTTGAATCGACTAAAACCAGCCTTATTAGATTTATTGCAAGAGACACTTGAACGCAATAAGGGAGATAAAAAATTGACCATCGAGGTGTATGATGAGCAGGAGAAAATCGGAATGGACTTTTTATCGCGCAAAATGCAGGTTTCGATAACAAAAGACCTGATTTCTGAGTTGAAAGAGCTTGACAATGTGGGCTTTAAATTAATTTCTTAAATTTTTTATCCGGGGAACTAATTCTTCTGCTGGTTTTGTTTTAATTTTGAATTTTATAAAATATATCAAACAATGGGAAAATACGTAGAGGCAACAGATGCTAATTTTCAAGAATTAATCAGCTCTGATACACCAGTTTTAGTAGATTTTTGGGCAGAGTGGTGTGGCCCATGTAAGATGATCGGACCGATCGTAGAGGAGTTAGCTGGAGATGTGGAAGGTCAAGCGATTGTAGCAAAGATGAATGTAGACCAAAATTCTGCGGTACCTGCTTCTTTAGGTATTCGTTCGATTCCTACTTTAATGGTTTTCAAGAAAGGTGAAATGGTAGAGCGTTTAGTGGGTGGAAATATCCCTAAGTCAGTTTTAGCTGAGACTTTATTGAAGCACGCTTAATTTTAAAGCGCATAAACTTTATTCATAGCCTGTAACAAAATGTTGCAGGCTATTTTTATTTCCTCCTCTGTGATCGTTAAAGGAGGTGCAATTCGTAGTGAATTATCGCAGAATAAGAACCAATCCGTAATCAAACCGTTCTGAATGCATTCATCAATGACGGCTTTCACGGTCTTGAAGTCTTTCATTTCCACAGCTAACATAAATCCGATACCTCGAACTTCCTTAATAATAGGATGAGCTAAGAGGCTATGGAATAATGCGCTTTTCGCAGGAATTTGATCCATTAAGTTTTCATCCACAATGTAATTCAAGGTGGCCAATGAAGCTGCACAGGAAACGGGATGTCCACCAAAAGTCGTGATATGGCCTAAAACCGGCTCAAAACTCAAGGTTTTCATTACTTCTTCGTTCGCCATAAAGGCCCCAATGGGCATTCCGCCACCCATTCCTTTCGCGGTTAACAAGATATCAGGCACAATTTCCATGGCTTGAAATGACCAGAAAGTTCCAGTTCTACCAAAACCCGATTGGATTTCGTCAACAATCAACAGAGTCCCCATTTCATCACATCTCTTTCTTAACGCTTGAAAATAGGCTTTAGTAGCTGTTTTAACTCCCGCCTCCCCTGCGACAATTTCAATAACTACGGCTGCCGTTCGCTTGGTTATCTTTTTTAGATTCCCTATACAACCGTGGTGAATATGCTGAATATCGGGTAATAAAGGGCGAAAAGCGTTTTTGAAGTTCTCATCCCCTGCGATTGACAAAGCACCTTGACTGGCGCCATGGTAGGCATTGAAACAAGAAATGAATTCCGTTCTACCCGTATAGCGTTTTGCTAATTTCATAGCTCCTTCTACCGCCTCCGTGCCTGAATTCGTGAAATAGACTTGATTTAAGGTGTCTGTTCCGGTGGACTTAACTAGAGCTTGGGCTAGTTTTACTTGCGGGCTTTGGATATATTCCCCGTAGACCATCAAATGCATGTAGTTGTCAACTTGGTCTTTAACGGCTTTTACAACGGCTGGATTACAATGCCCCACATTAGATACGGCGATTCCGGAGATTAAATCCATATAGGATTTGCCTGCCGTATCATATAGGTATACTCCTTCTGCTTTGGTAATTTCCAAAGCCAATGGCGCATCCGAGGTGGGCGCCATAAATTTTTGAAAGAGTTGTCTATGTGTGAATCCCATAAGCTGCAAAATTACGTTAATTCTTGTTAATCATTCGCCGTTTATCAAATTATTCAAGCCGTATCCATCGATTCGTTTATTTTTGCTTTATGAAAGTAGTCATACTCCTCTTCCTCACTTGTTTTAGCCTTCAGGCTCAAACGCTTTCCGGTACTATTCGCTCGAATAAAGGTGAATTAATGCCTTTTGCAACGATTTGGATCAATGATCTGAACAAAGGTTCATTAGCTAATGAAGAAGGAAAGTATGCGATTAATTTGTCTAAAGGTGAGCACGAAGTCGTCTTCCGATTTTTAGGTCACACGCCTAAAGTGCATAAAATTTCCATGGCGGGAGATCAGTCTTTAGATGTCGTTTTGTCTGAAGAGGCTGTGACGCTTCAAGATGTGAATGTGGGAGGTTTAAAAGAAGATCCGGCGATCGGTATGATGCGTCGTATGATTTCAATGGCTCCGTTTCATTTAAAAGAAATTGATCGGTATACTGCCAAAGGCTATGTCAAAGGCGCAGGTAAAATCACCTCCATCTCGAAGGTCATGAATGCACTGGTGGGAAAGAAAATGGAGAAAGAGGCCGGTATAAAGGTGGGTTCTACCTATGTTTTGGAAGGTATTAATCAGATTACGTATACTCGACCTAATAAAATAGAAGAAAAAGTGCTTTCGAATCGCAATAACTTACCTGCTGTGCTTCGAAATTCAGGAGCACCTAATTTACGTATTACGCAAACGAATTTTTACCAGCCTAAAGTTTGGGGTGGCCTGATTAGTCCCTTATCTCCTTCCGCTTTCTCTTTCTATAAGTTTGCTTATATCGGTAGCTTCCAGTTGAATGGACAAACCGTTTCTAAGATTCAGGTTAAGCCGAAAACAACCGCAGATGATTTATTTGAGGGTACCTTATCTATCGTAGAGGACACCTGGAGTATTTACTCCTTTAGTTTAGCATTCCGAAATTCACAGGGCTATTATACGTTTCAGCAACAGAATGCCTTATTTCAGGGTGTTTGGATGCCCATTAATTATGATGTGAATGTGAATTTTGATGCGATGGGCTTTGGCGCGACGTTTCGCTACATTACGCAGGTAAAAGAATATGCGATTAAAGTTAATCCAACGTTTGTCGTAAAGCCTACCATTATAGAGGAGCGCTTACACAAAGATTGGGCGAAAGAAATTAATAAGGAAAAAATAGCCACGCCTAAATTAGCCCTCGGGAAAGAATTGACCCGTAAAAAGCTTCGTCAAGTATTGAAACAGGTGGAGAAAGAGGATAAAAAAGAACAGAAAGAGGAGTTTAGTTCGGATTACACAATAACGGTAGATTCGAGTGCGGGATTAAAGAAGGAGTCTTTTTGGGAGGCGGAACGCCAGGTTCCACTAACGGAGGCTGAGGTGAAAGGCTACCAGGAGGCTGATAGTTTATCTGTGCAAGATGAGAAGAAACGACTGAAGGATTCGATCAATGCTTTACCTCGTTTCCGATACAACGATCTATTTAATGCTAGAACCTATACCTATGGTCAAAAAGGATTAGGGGCAAGATTAAGCCTCAGTGGATTTCAATCCGGTTATAATGCCGTGGATGGTTATCAATTGAGTCGCCGTGTAGATTATCGATATACGTATAAATTAGCTGATTATATTGGGACGGGAGTAGATATACGTTATGCATTTTCACGGAAGGCTTGGAATGGCATGGCCTATATCGAGCGTAATTGGGATGAGAATCGCCAGTTTTTGCAGTTTGCTGGGGGATCTACGGTCGAACAGATTAATTCAACAGAACCTATCTCAACTACAGTTAATCTATTTTACGCGTTGTTTCTGTCTCAGAATTACCTGAAACTTTACCAAAAGGATTTTATTAAAGGGAACTATGCCGTTCAATTGAATTCGAAATGGAATGTGAATTCGACCTTAGAATACCGTTCCCGATCTTCTTTGGAAAATCACGAAGAGAATGGGTTCTTTTATAAAGAAAGGCGTTTTGAGTCAAATGGAAATCCTTTTACGACGAGTCAGCAGGTTTTTGGTTCCATTTTAGTGCGCTATCAGCCATTCGCAACTTGGAGACGCTATAATGGAGCTAGACGTCTATCGAATGAGTCAGGTCCAACCTTTCAAGGGATGTATGAACAGGCGTTTGGTGATAATGACTATAGTAAGGTATTCTTTCAGGTGTTCCAAACAATACCTTTAGCAAATTGGGGATCAATCAATTACCGTATTTCAGGTGCTCACTTTATCAATAAGCCTAGCTTAATTTTGGATTATCAACACTTTAGGGGAAATGAAATCAATGTTAGCTCAGGAGACAATCGATTTTTAGCGCTTCCGTATTATGCTCTTTCAAATCCAGGAGGGCATTTTAAGGCATTTCTTCAATGGGAACCTCGCAAGTTTGTGTTGACACAAAATGCGTTATTATCCATGTACGGATTGAAGGAAAAAGTAGGCTATGCTTATTTACAAACTTCAGTTCATTCTCAAGTAGTTAATTACCAGGAACTTAGTTATGGTATAACGGGAATCGGTAAAATTTTCGGAGTAGATTTCGTCTATCCGATGGGTTCAGTCGTTCCAGAAAAATGGAAAATTCTAGTCAGATTGCCTTTCTAATTGTTTATTTGCACTCATTTACCTAAATTGTGCTAAATTTTTTTGGAATAATCTAAATCAACCTTTATGAATCAAATTGTTTACCTAGTTCCTGCTTTTGGTTTAGTAGGATTGCTGTACACAGCATGGAAGTTTAATTGGGTGTCTAAACAAGATGCCGGAAATGAAAAAATGCAGGAGTTGGCTGGTTATATCGCAGATGGTGCGATTGCCTTCTTAAAAGCAGAGTGGAAAATTTTAACTTATTTCGCTATTCCAACTGCTATTTTATTAGCTTGGTTAGGTTCTCAAGAGGGAACACCGGAAAATCCGATTCACTCCTCCCCTTTAATTGCCGTAGCTTTCTTAATCGGAGCAGTTTTCTCTGCAACGGCTGGTTATATTGGTATGATCATTGCTACAAAGGCAAACGTTCGTACGGCAGAAGCAGCAAGAACTTCTTTAGCTAAGGCTTTATCTGTTTCTTTCACTGGTGGATCCGTGATGGGAATGGGTGTGGCTGGTTTAGCTATTTTAGGCCTTGGTGGTTTATTTATTGCCTTCTATCAAATCTTCGCACAAGGTCAAGCCTTAACATCTGTAGAGATGAAAACGGCAATCGAAGTATTAGCTGGTTTCTCTTTAGGAGCTGAGTCTATCGCTTTGTTTGCGCGTGTGGGTGGTGGTATTTATACTAAAGCGGCTGACGTAGGTGCTGACTTAGTAGGTAAAGTAGAAGCGGGTATCCCAGAAGATGATGTGCGTAATCCAGCAACTATTGCGGATAACGTAGGTGATAACGTGGGTGACGTGGCAGGTATGGGAGCTGACTTATTCGGTTCTTACGTAGCTACAATTCTAGCAACGATGGTTTTAGGACAAGAAATCTCGGTTACAGATAATTACGGTGGCTTCTCTCCTGTATTATTGCCGATGTTAATTGCAGGTGTAGGCCTACTTGCTTCTTTAGTAAGTACGTTCTTTGTACGTATCTCTAGCGAAACGGCATCTGTTCAAAATGCGTTAAACGTAGGTAACTATACTTCTATCGCGATTACGTTTGTGACGTCTTATTTCTTAGTGAAGAACATTTTACCAGAATACTTAACGCTTCGTGGTACTACTTTCACTTCAATGGATGTATTCTATGCGATCATCGTTGGTCTTGTAGTAGGTGCTTTAATGTCAATCATTACTGAATATTACACAGCAATGGGTAAGCGTCCGGTTGATTCAATCGTTCAGAAATCAGGTACTGGTCACGCAACAAACATCATTGGTGGTTTAGCGGTAGGTATGGAATCAACGGTTTTACCTATTCTTGTTTTAGCGGCAGGTATTATCGGTTCTTATCACTTTGCTGGTATTTATGGTGTTTCTATCGCTGCAGCAGGTATGATGGCAACTACAGCAATGCAATTAGCGATCGATGCATTCGGTCCTATCGCAGATAACGCTGGTGGTATTGCAGAGATGTCTCAACTTCCAGGTGAAGTTCGTGAGCGTACAGATAATTTAGATGCGGTTGGTAATACTACAGCGGCTACAGGTAAAGGTTTTGCGATTGCTTCTGCAGCCTTGACTTCCTTAGCTTTGTTTGCTGCTTTCGTAGGTATTGCAGGAATTAGCCACATTGATATTTACAAAGCAGATGTTTTAGCTGGTTTATTCGTAGGTGGTATGATTCCATTTATCTTCTCGGCTTTATGCATCTCTGCGGTAGGTAAAGCGGCCATGGAAATGGTGAACGAGGTTCGTCGTCAATTCCGTGAGATTCCAGGTATTATGGAATACAAAGCGAAGCCAGAATACGAGAAATGCGTAGCTATTTCTACAGAAGCTTCTATTCGTCAAATGATCCTTCCAGGTGCGATTGCATTAATTGTTCCGGTAATCGTAGGATTCACGATGGGACCTGAAGTTTTAGGTGGTGTTTTAGCGGGTGTAACCGTTTCAGGTGTTTTGATGGGTATTTTCCAATCAAATGCAGGTGGAGCTTGGGATAACGCTAAGAAATCATTTGAAAAAGGCGTTTTAATCGATGGCCAAACTTACAAGAAAGGTTCTGAGCCTCACAAGGCTGCCGTTACAGGTGATACGGTAGGTGATCCATTCAAAGATACGTCTGGTCCATCTATGAACATCTTAATTAAATTAATGTCGATCGTATCGTTAGTTATTGCTCCTTACATTCACGTAGGTGACAATGATCATGCAGCGAAGATCGAAAAAGCTCCTATCGTTAAGGCGATTGTAGCAAAGAAATAGTCCTTACACATCAGGCATGAAAAAAGCCCCGCATTTGCGGGGCTTTTCTTTTATCTATCAATCTGTGAAATCCGTTTGAGAAATTAAGCGTTGATTTTTCCTCTTAATGCTCTTGGGATATCGATTGTTGCTACTGGGTTAGACATTGGATTTAAGATCTCACATCCTTCCACAGCTAATTTGTTTACTTTCACTGTTTGACCTAAGTCTAAACCAGAAATGTCAACTGTTACGAAATCAGGAATGTTTTCTGCTTGACCACGTAAAGTTACCTTACGTAATTTTTGCACCATTTTACCCCCTTTGATAACACCTGGCGAATTTCCAGTTACTTTAATTGGCACAGCAATCTTGATTGCTTTACCTTTTTGAATTTCTAAGAAGTCTACGTGGTAGATCATCTCGTTTACTGGGTGGAACTGTGCATCTTGTAAGATTGCACGGTATTTCGTACCCTCAATGTTTAATTCAACTTCATACACATCCGATGAATATAATAATTCACGGAAAAGGATCATTGGAACAGCAAAGTGAACTTGCTCAGAACCACCATACAATACACATGGTGCCATCGCTTCGTTACGTAAATCATTTGCGCTCTTCGTACCGAGATTCGCTCTTTTAAACCCTACAATCTCTAATTTTTTCATTTTGTTTTTGTTAATGCTTCTAGTCTTTCGCAACAAGGCTATCCCCTAGAAACGGTTGAAATTAATATTTAATAAATAATGAACTGATAGATTCGTGATCACGGATACGACCAATCGCTTTTGCAAATAGTTCAGCCACTGAAAGTACCTTAATTTTGTCACAAGCTTGTTTTTGAGGGATTGTATCCGTCACTAATAATTCTGTCAAGACAGAATTAGAAATGTTTTCATACGCTTTACCTGATAAAACTGGGTGGGTGACAACCGCCCTTACAGAATTTGCTCCTTTGTCCATAATTAACTGAGCGGCTTTGCACAAAGTACCACCGGTATCAATTAAGTCATCGACTAAGATCACATCTGCTCCTTTTACGTCACCAATTAATTGCATGGAAGCAATCTCATTCGCGCGTTTACGGTGCTTATCGCAAATAACCATCTCCGCATTGAAGAATTTAGCCATATTGCGAGTACGAACAACACCTCCCACATCCGGAGATGCGAAAAGAATGTTTTCTAAATTTAAAGACTTTAAATAAGGCACAAAGATGGCATTTCCTTCCAAGTGATCTACTGGGAAGTCCATGAAACCTTGAATTTGGCCTGCATGAAGATCAATTGTCATTAAACGATCTGCTCCAGCGGCAGTCAATAAATTACCAATTAATTTAGCGCCAATACCCACACGTGGGCGATCCTTACGATCTTGACGAGAATAACCAAAATACGGAATCACAGCTGTTACGTAGTGAGCCGATGCACGTCTAGCGGCATCGATCATTAACAATAACTCCATTAAATTATCCGCAGATGGGAAAGTAGACTGAATGATAAAAACATCGCAACCACGCACAGATTCATCAAAACTAGGTGACATTTCACCGTCAGAGAACTTTAAGTTAGTTACGGCGCCCAAATCTTTGCCATAATACTTAGCGATATCCTTCGCTAAATAATTAGATGCAGAACCAGAAAATATTTTAACCGCGTTAATCGCTGCCATGGGTTTGTTAGGGCTTTATTTTTTAATAAGGGGCAAAATTAAGCAATTTCGCCCCTATTTCAAATTATTTTACTGAGGCACGGATGATGTTTAGGGCACCACCTGCTTTGAACCATTCGATTTGTTGTTCATTATACGTATGATTCACAGCAAAACTTTCTGTGCTACCATCTGCATGAACTAATTCAATCGTTAATGATTTTTCTGGAGCAAAGCTTCCTAAACCAACGATGTTGATTGAATCATCCTCTTGGATTTTGTCATAATCAGCTTCGTTAGCGAAAGTCAAGGCTAACATACCTTGCTTCTTCAAGTTGGTTTCGTGGATACGAGCAAAAGACTTCACTAATACCGCGCGAACGCCTAAGTGACGAGGCTCCATGGCTGCGTGCTCACGAGATGAACCTTCACCATAGTTGGTATCTCCTACTACGATCGTTCCGATACCTGCTGCTTTGTAAGCACGCTGCGTAGCTGGAACCGGACCATATTCACCTGTTAATGCGTTCTTCACGTTATCTGTCTTCTCATTAAAGAAGTTTACCGCACCGATTAACATGTTATTAGAGATGTTATCTAAGTGACCACGGAATTTCAACCAAGGACCAGCCATGGATATGTGATCCGTTGTACATTTTCCTTTGGCCTTAATTAACAATTTCAAACCTTTCAAATCAAAACCTTCCCAAGCTGAGAATGGATCTAATAATTGTAAACGATCTGATGTAGGAGAAACTTTCACCTGAACACCTGAACCATCGGCAGCAGGAGCTTGGTAACCAGCATCTTCAGCAGCAAAACCTAATTTAGGCAATTCATCACCTGTAGGTGCATCTAATTTTACTTGCTCTCCTTTATCGTTTGTTAACGTATCCGTTAATGGATTGAAGGTTAAATCACCCGCAATCGCTAAAGCAGTAACCATTTCTGGTGAAGCTACGAATGCGAAAGTATTTGGATTACCATCTGCACGCTTCGCAAAGTTTCTGTTGAAAGAGTGAACAATCGTGTTCTTCTCTCCTTTTTCAGCACCTGGACGAGCCCATTGACCGATACAAGGTCCACAAGCATTCGAGAATACCGTAGCACCAATCGAATCAAACGTAGAGATAAATCCATCACGCTCAATTGTATAACGTACTAATTCAGAACCTGGTGTGATTGTGAATTGTGCTTTTGTTTTTAAACCTTTTGCCGCTACTTGCTTCGCTAAAGATGCAGCACGTGCGATATCTTCATAAGAAGAGTTCGTACAAGAACCAATTAAACCAACTTCTACTTTCGTAGGCCAGCCATTCTTCTCCGCTAATTCCTTCATTTTAGAGATAGGAGTCGCTAAATCTGGTGTGAATGGACCGTTTAAGTGTGGTTCTAATGTATCTAAATCGATTTCGATTACTTGATCGAAGTATTTTTCTGGATTCGCATAAACTTCTGGATCCGCTGTTAAGTGTTCTCTCACTCCGTTGGCTAAAGCAGCTACATCAGCACGACCTGTAGACTCTAAATAACGAGCCATTGAATCATCATATCCAAAAGTAGAGGTAGTTGCACCGATTTCGGCACCCATATTACAAATCGTACCTTTACCTGTACAAGACATTGAAGTAGCACCTTCACCGAAATATTCAACTACGGCGCCTGTTCCACCTTTTACAGTTAAGATACCTGCTACTTTCAAGATTACATCTTTAGGAGATGTCCAACCATTTAATTTACCTGTTAATTTAACACCAATCAACTTAGGGAATTTCAATTCCCAAGCTAGGCCTGCCATTACGTCGCAAGCATCTGCTCCACCTACACCGATAGCGATCATACCTAAACCACCCGCGTTAACCGTGTGTGAGTCAGTTCCGATCATCATTCCGCCAGGGAAAGCATAATTCTCTAAAACTACTTGGTGAATGATACCCGCACCTGGTTTCCAGAAACCGATACCATATTTGTCTGAAACAGACGATAAGAAGTCATAAACCTCTTTATTTTTATCCACTGCTACTTGTAAATCCGTAGTAGAGGCTACTTTTGCTTCAATTAAGTGATCACAATGCACAGTAGAAGGAACTGCCACTTGTGGACGTCCTGCCTGCATGAATTGTAATAAGGCCATTTGAGCTGTTGCATCTTGCATCGCCACACGGTCTGGTGCAAAATCTACATAAGAAGCTCCTCTAGCATACGCAGATGAGGCTGTTCCTTCCCATAAATGGCTATAAAGAATTTTTTCAGTTAATGTAAGCGGTTTACCTGTTAACGCACGAGCCGCAGCAATGCGAGCCGGCATGCGATCATAAACAGCTTTAATCATTTCAATGTCAAAGGCCATGGTAAAAATGTTTGGTAAAAAATGTTCACAAAATTAATAGATTAGCTTCAATTTTGCCACTATTTTATGATAACATTTCCTTTGTTACCGTTTTATTAAGAACTTTGCTTGATTGCTTAACTTAACCTATTTTAAATAGGATTATTTATACATTTTAATCACCCGTTCGCTTGAAGCATTGGAGAATATTCTTCTTGATTTGTTCCCTTTTTCATTTTCTCTCAAATGAAATTCAAGCACAATCTCCCTCATCTATCCTAGATAAAGCCATTCAGCTGGCAGAGGAACATGGACAAGCCATCGGTTCTTTCAAGATTCGGGTTAAGGTGCAGGAGAAGGCTAGATTTACGAAAGTGATTGGAATTGGGAAAAAGCGATTAGCCTTTAAAGAAGGAATACAAGAAGGGCAATGGTATGGTAATCAGACCGTTTCAGAGGTTCAGGTGGGTCATTTAAATCAATTGATTCATGGCATAGAATCTGTTCAAACCTTTCATAAAAAGTATTCGAAGCCTACCCTATTTCTTTGGCCGGACCTGTACCAGGATTATGTAGGAACCTCTTGTGTTTCCCCTTTGAATTATCAGGCTAAGTCTTATTATCAATATAATTTCAAGGGAGATACACTTGTTGATGGAAAATGGTGCGTTCAATTCCAAGTAGAACCTAAAATACGACGAGACCGCCTTTTCAAGGGAATACTAACGCTAGATGGCGAAGGTTGGATCGTTCGCTTTGAAGGTGCGGTTTTTGCTGACGCGATTGATTATCAACTAGATTTACTGAATCAAGCTTTTCAAGGTAAATGGATTCCTAAAAGTGGACACATTCATATGATAGCAGGTTTATTAGGTAGTCAAGGTGAATATGTATGGGATCAAGAGACGGTAGGGAAACCGGAGGAATGGAAAATGGATCCTCGTTTGTTTGTCGAGCCTACAAATGTAAAGGAGACGCTAAACATCTCTGCTGTGGCTTTCGATGAGACATTTGCGAATCAATTTTTAACTAACCTGCACGGATCATTACTTAGAAAGTGGAAGCAGAGACCAACGTCTAATCTAGTGATGATTGATTCGGTATACTACAAAAGCAAACAAGAATCGACGGTTTTGGATCCCTCCTTTTTTGCTGAGGTTCCGGGAATGAAACAGAAAGAGGTCGTGATCGATAGTTTTAAGGTTACTCCTTTTAATCCCTCTCAATTGATTCTGAGTAAATCCTTTTTCTTCGGGGAGTTTAAACGCGATTATTACCCTTTCGAGATCTATTATAAATCTCCTGTATTTGATTCGAACTTTAATACGGTAGAAGGATTTGTAGCGAATTCAGGACTTGTATTTAGGAAGCGATGGTCAAGATACCATATGTTAGAGGCGGAGGTTTTAGGACGTAGAGCTTTTGGGATTAATCGAAATTCAGGTCTATTAAAATTACGGTATAGAGCGGATTCGTATGATTTATTGCTCTCAAATGGAGATTATGTAGCTCAGTATAATCCAGAAAATACCATTTCACCCGAGATGAATTCTTTATCTACTTTGTTGTTAAAGAACAATCAAATGAAGATTTATCGTTCTCAATTCACCACATTGAATTTTACCAAACGATTTTCTGCTCGCTTTTTCCTTAAATCTTTAGTAGAGTATTCTGAACGAAGTCAAATGGATAATACGACGGATTATTATTGGATTAACTTCTTAAATCGGGAGTTTCAGCCTAATAATCCGATCAATGCAGAGTACAAACAAGCGGGTTTTGCTACGCATCAATCCTTTATTACACAGTTGCAACTTGGTTTCAGACCTTTTTTAACCCAAAGTTACCGGGCAAATACACGGCTGTCAGATTGGGGTTCCTCCCCTTTACTCTTAGCGAAGTACCGAGCGGGCTGGAAAGACGTAGGTGGATCTACGACGGATTTTAATCAAATTGAACTCTCTTATTTGCACAATATTGAATTGAATCCTTGGATTAAAATGGGTTTACTGATTAATGCGGGTACTTTTATCGGTAATAAACCAAGCTACTTCATTGATTATAAACACTATAACGGAACATTGAATTTAATTCAAGCGGGCGAAATGCTTGCCTCCCATCGACTAGTAGGTTATTATCAGAATTTTACGAACGGGTCTAACCAGCGCCTAAATGTGAATCATTATGCGAATTCAACAGCCGGAAACTATGTTGAGGCTTTGAGCTTTTTTCAATTCTCTAATTTGTGGTTGAAGCCTTTACTAGGTATGAAAAAACTCTATGTGAAGGAAGTATTGATCGCGAATGCCAATTATGTGCAGAATCAGAATTTGATGTATAATGAACTAGGATATGGTTTAGATGGAGTGTTCAAAATTTTCCGCTTAGAAGCCATTGCTAATTTTATTAATGGACAATTTAGTTACATCGGAATTAGGGTAAATATTAATTCCCGAATTCGGATCGGAAATATCCCAGATTAATTTTTTTTTATCTTTTCGATCATTTTTGCCTCTTTGTTAAAAATAGAGCCCTTATATTTGGGGTCATTTTAAGAATTTCATCTTTTAACCAGCATAATGGCAAAAAATTTAGTCATCGTCGAGTCTCCAGCGAAAGCGAAGACCATAGAAGGGTATTTGGGAAAGGATTTCGTGGTGAAGTCTTCTTTTGGTCACGTACGAGATTTGCCTCTTAAAGGGGATAAAGCGATTGATGTGAATAATGACTTTGCTCCTACTTATGTAGTTTCAGCGGATAAGACCAAAGTTATTTCTGAGTTAAAAAGTTTAGCGAAATCATCTGAGGAAGTTTGGTTAGCAACGGACGACGACCGCGAGGGAGAAGCGATTTCATGGCACTTAAAAGAGGCTTTGGGATTAAAGGATAACGCAAAACGGATTGTTTTTCGTGAAATTACGAAACCTGCTATTTTACAGGCCATTACTCAGCCGCGTACCATCGATATGGATTTAGTGAATGCACAGCAGGCACGCCGTATTATGGATCGTTTGATTGGTTTTGAATTGTCTCCGGTGCTTTGGTCTAAAGTACAGAAAGGCTTATCTGCTGGTCGTGTTCAATCCGTTGCTGTCCGTTTAATTGTAGAACGTGAGCGGGAAATTGAGAATCACGAATCGATTGCTACGTTTAAGGTGGTAGCTCATTTTGATCTTCCAGGTAAGAAAGTGTTAAAGGCAGAATTGTCGAAGGCTTTTGCCAAAGAGAATGATGCTTTAGACTTCCTTAAAAAATGCGTAGGTGCTGCATTTAGCATCAAGAGTTTAGAGACAAAACCTGCGAAAAAGTCCCCTGCTCCCCCCTTTACGACGTCAACTTTACAGCAAGAGGCTTCGCGTAAATTAGGTTTTGCGGTAGCAACGACCATGTCAGTGGCTCAAAAACTATATGAATCTGGTCGTATTACTTATATGCGTACCGATTCGACGATGTTGTCACAAGAAGCGAGAGATAAAGCGAAGGCGGAAATCGAATCAGCATATGGAGCGAAATTCCACCACAGCCGTCAGTTTAAGACAAAATCAGAAAGTGCTCAAGAGGCTCACGAAGCCATCCGTCCGACGGATTTTGCGAATCATAGTATTACCGGTGATGCGCGTGAGAAGCGTTTATACGAATTAATTTGGAAGCGAGCTATTGCGTCTCAAATGGCTGATGCCCTTATTGAGCGCACAACTGCTTTAATCGATATTTCAACGACTCCTGAGTTATTATCGGCTCAAGGTGAAGTGATTGCTTTTGAAGGTTTTTTAAAGGCCTATTTAGAGGGAAGAGATGACGAGGACGAGGATGAGAACAAAGATATGTTACCTCCATTGGCCATTGGTCAGGTACTTGCTTTAGACGAAATGAAAGCGCAAGAGCGTTTCTCTCGGGCAGCTCCGCGTTATACAGAGGCGAGTTTAGTAAAGGCTTTGGAAGAAAAAGGAATCGGTCGTCCTTCGACCTATGCTCCGACCATTTCCACTATAATTAAGCGTGCTTATGTGGTAAAAGAAGATCGTCCAGGTAGAGAACGCGAGTTTCAAACATGGGTGCTCTCGAATAATGAGATTTCAGGCACAAAAGCGACAGAAACGGTAGGTACAGAGAAAGCAAAGCTCTTCCCTACGCACATTGGTACCTTAGTGACAGATTTCTTAGTTGAGAATTTTGAGAATGTAGTCGATTATACCTTTACCGCAGAGATGGAGGATGAATTTGATAACATCGCCAAAGGTAAATTAGAGTGGACAACCTTGATGAAGAACTTTTATAAGTCGTTTCATCAGACGATTGAGGATTCTAAATCGATTAACCGCAGCACCGTAGGTGGTGGTCGTGAATTAGGAGTAGATCCGAAGACCGGACGTTTAGTTTCTGTGCGTCTCGGTAAATTTGGTCCATTTGTACAGTTAGGGGAATCTTCGGAAGAGGAGAAACCCGTTTTTGCTAACCTGACTAAGACGCAGGCGGTTAGTACGTTGACTTTTGAAGAGGCTTTGGCCCTTTTAGAACGCCCTAAATTACCGCGTGAATTAGGTATCCATAATGATATGCCGGTGATTATCGGAGCGGGTAAATTAGGCCCTTATATCAAATATGACGGCAAGTTTACTAGCCTTCCAGATACACATGACCCATTCACGATTGAGATGGATCAAGCCATAGCTGTGATTGCTCAAGCCTTGAAAGATGCCGAAGCAGGTGGTCTAGGTTATTTCGAAGATTCATTGATTGAGACGGGTAAAGGACGTTTTGGTCCTTATGTGAAGCACAATGGAAAGTATTATTCTCTTGCTAAAACGGATAATTTAGCGACGATTGATCAAGCCCGTGCTATCGAATTAATCGAGGCGAAGCGTAAAGTAGAAGCGAATAAATTTATTAAAGAATTCGCCGAAAACGAGTCAGTAAAAGTCGTTAACGGCATGTATGGTCCATATATTCAAATTGGAAAACGGAATGTGAAGATTCCAAAAGGAACGGAACCAGCAGATTTAACTTTAGAGGACTGCTTAGCTTTAGGCGATGCGGCTCCTGCCCCTAAGAAAGCACGTAAAAAATAAGTATATGAGTCAGATTATTGATGGCAAGATGGTGGCCGAAACGATGAAAATCGCCATCGGTGAAGAAGTAAAACAGATGATAGCTGCTGGACAAAAAGTCCCGCATTTAGTGGCTATTCTAGTCGGTAATAATGGTGCTTCAGAGACGTATGTAGCGAATAAAGTGAAGTCCTGTGAGGAATTAGGTTTTGCTTCTACCCTGTTGCGTTTTGACCCGTCTATATCTGAGGCTGATTTATTAGCTGAGGTTCAAAAGGTGAACGATAATCCTGATATGGATGGTTTAATCGTTCAATTGCCCCTTCCTGCGCACATTAATCCGGACAAAGTGATGGAGACGATTCATCCTTCGAAAGATGTGGATGGTTTCCACCCGATCAACATTGGTCGTATGGCGAAAGGTTTACCGGCTTATATTTCAGCTACACCTCAAGGGGTATTGGATTTATTAGCCTACTATAAAATCGAAACTGCCGGAAAGCATTGTGTGGTCGTAGGTCGTTCCCAAATCGTGGGTTTACCGATGTCCATCTTAATGCAACGTAATCACCCGGTGGGTAATTGCACCGTGACATTAACTCACTCGAGAACACCTAATTTAGAAGAGATTTGTGCTCAAGGAGATATCGTAGTCGCAGCCCTAGGAAAACCAGAGTTTATCAAAGCAGCACA
Source organism: Aquirufa novilacunae (assembly GCF_045310505.1). Lineage (NCBI taxonomy): Bacteria > Pseudomonadati > Bacteroidota > Cytophagia > Cytophagales > Flectobacillaceae > Aquirufa > Aquirufa novilacunae. The sequence goes on along the minus strand of NZ_JBEWZG010000001.1, from coordinate 453,620 downwards.
CATTAAACCGGGTGCTGTCGTTATCGACGTGGGTTTAACACGCGTGGAAGACGCAACTAAGAAGTCAGGATTTGCCTTAAAAGGCGATGTGGACTTTAACGATGTGGCTCCTAAATGTTCTTATATCACACCAGTTCCTAAAGGCGTAGGTCCTATGACCATCGTTTCTTTAATGAAAAATACGCTCTTAGCTGCTAAGGGTGTGATTTATCCGAAAAATTAAGACTGATATAGATAGCGATAAAAGACTCCTAATGGGAGTTTTTTATCGTATTCATCATTCAAATAGATTTCTCCCGATTCTGCCATTTCTGGCACATTAAAAATCCCCTTCATTAAGTTTTCGACCACCAGCGTAGAGAATCCCAGCGAGTACACATTCGTTAACAAAATATGTTCTTTCGGATCTAGAATCTCTTTTACGGAACGTAACATGTCGTCAATCTGCTCCTCTAAGACCCATTTTTCGCCTTCTGGACCACGTCCATAGGCAGGAGGATCCAATAGAATACCTTGGTAAAAATTGCCACGTCTAGCTTCGCGTTTCACAAACTTCAAAGCATCTTCTGCCATCCAACGGATATTGTCTAGTTTAGAAACTTCCATATTTTCTCTCGCCCAGGATAAAACGGGTTTCACAGAGTCCACGTGCGTCACATCTGCTCCTACTTGTTTGCAGGCTAAGCTGGCTCCGCCCGTGTAGGCGAATAGGTTCAGAATTTTGGGTTTGGGTGTTTTTAACAAGGGTATGTTTTTCGCCAAAAACTCCCAATTAGATGCTTGCTCAGGGAAAATACCTACGTGCTTGAAAGATGACAAGGATATTTTAAAGTTCAGATCTAAAGCTTCTGATTTATAGGGCATAAACCATTTATCGGGCACCCCTTTCTTTACTTCCCAAACTCCACGCTCAGAACTACCTTTTTCTTTCTTGAAATAAGCGTTTGCTTTAGAAGCCCAAAATTCCTCTGACAAGGTTTTCTGCCATACCGCTTGAGGTTCTGGACGACGCACAACAAATGCGCCAAACTGCTCGAGTTTTTCAAATCCACCAGAATCGATTAATTCATAATTTTTACCCCAGAATTCGGGTGTCTCAATGGCAATGGAAGCTAAATTTTTCAAATGCTAGGGGTTCAATGGAATTTTAGTCAGGAAATACACGGAGCGTCTTCCTTCCTCTGAATTATTAATGGTCTGATTTCCAGACGCTAAGAAATGGTTGCTAAACCAATAGTTTAAATCTGACTTTTCTTGACGGCGAATCCGATCTCCTTCATTGTCGGTGCTCAACTCTTGGACTTTTTCGTCTCCAGATTGACCTTCCGCTGTGATATATTTAGAAATGATGCTGTTGCCTCTTTGGTAGGATAAGGTTAATACATCGCCCTGAAGGGAGGTTTTAATCTTCTGGATTAATTTATCCTCTTTTATGTTATTCAAATCAATCGAGTGATCCCACACTAAATTTCCTTTTTCATCTAACTCCGCGATTACCGCATGCGTGTAAATCCAACCATCGAACTGCTGAGAGTTACTAAAGGAATTAAAACCTCGATACCCCCAGGGGCTGTAGTAACTAGAGAATGGAGAGTATAGGCCATAATTCCCATAGCCCCATCGGTAGGGATTGTACAGCATATTCCAAGGCGAATAAAGACCTCCGGCTAACAAACCCATGGTACCCCCAAATGGAGAATTATTTATGTACTTATAATCTGGATAGAAGGCTTCAGCAACTACGATGTAATGATCCCCTTTCTTCCTGATTTCATGCATTAACAGGCGATAATCCAAACGCAGTTCCTCGCCTTTTTCTTCTTTGCTTTTGATCTTTTTTTCTTGCTTCGATTTCTGTTTTTCGCCTAAAAAATTAAAAAAGTTGTCGAATTGAGTGAAGCTATGGAATTTTGAATCCTGTAATTCTCCATCTAAATAAGAGCTGAAGTACAATCCTTGTGAGCTAGGACCTTTGGATGAACCGATCGTATTTTTATGTCCATAGGTTCCCACAACCACTTGTAAAGAATCGTTTAATTGAGTGGATTTTGCATTCATTTGAGCGTATTGCTCTGTGGGATTCATACTGATTTGCCCTAATTGATTTCCATCCTCATCAAATGATTTAAGTAGCAATTGGTAGTTTTTTGCCTTCTTTCCTACCGAATAAACGACGTTTATCTGTTGATGAATCGTGTCTAAATCCATCGATTGGATTTCAGCTTGACCATTCACCACGGCTGGCAGGATACGGGTTCTTTTTTCGGATAAATTCGTGAATAAAATAACGGGTGTGTTATTTACGACTCCGCCGATGAATAGTGATTGGTTAAGCGCTTTAAAATTTGAAATCTCCATTTTCTCCACCGAGAAGATTTGGAACTTTTCAATTTTCCCGTCTTGTGGATTCACCCGAACAATGTAATAATTATTGCTTTTAAAGCGGCTAAATAAGAGATGTAATCGACTGCCATCGTAGCAATGCGTCACATAATCTAAATTACCTTCTACAGATCCTTTGTTTGACCAAACCTGGTCTAAATTCGTATTGAATTTTCGAAGAAGGAATTCTGTTTTACCCACATGGGTTAATACGATGACTCCCTTTTCGCCGAGTGGTATCGAAAAAGATTCTAATTGCCCTGATTGTTGAATTTCAATTCGCTTCGTTTCTTGAGCGAAAGAAGTTAATGTACACATGGCAAATAGAATGACTAGGCGGATCGATTTCATATTTATTCTGCTAGGCTTAAAATAATATCGAATTCTGCTTTTGCAACGGGCGTAACGGACAAACGGGATTGTTTGATCAAGGCTAAACTCGATAAACGATCGTCTGCCTTCATCGCTTTTAAAGTCACCGTTTTTGCGAATTTCTTCACAGGAATCAGTTCCACCACCACCCAACGCGGATCCTCCGTCGTCGGATCGGGATAGTGTTCTTTGCTTACTTCGGCAAGGCCTATAACCTCCATCCCTTCATTTGAATGGTAAAAAAAGACCCAATCGCCTTTTTTCATCGCCATCATATTATTCCGAGCTTGGTAATTTCGTACCCCATCCCAAACAGATTTCCCCTCTTTAACGAAATCATCCCAAGAATATTTGAATGGTTCTGATTTTACTAACCAATAATTCATGATTATGGGAATTTAGGGAATTTAGAGAAGTCAGGTTTACGTTTCTCCAGGAAGGCATTTTTTCCTTCTTTGGCCTCATCTGATAAATAATACAGAAGCGTTGCGTTTCCTGCAAGCTCTTGAATACCAGCTTGTCCGTCTAATTCTGCATTAAAGGCAGATTTTAACATGCGCAAGGCTAATGGGCTCTTTTCTAAAATCTTTTCACACCATGCCACTGTGGTTTTCTCCAATTCTTCTAAAGGAACGACTTTGTTCACCAATCCCATCTGAAGCGCATCGGCAGCGTCATATTTATCACACAGGAACCAAATTTCTCTGGCTTTCTTTTGACCTACCACGCGGGCTAAATAAGAAGCACCGAATCCACCATCGAATGAACCCACATTAGGTCCAGTTTGCCCGAAACGTGCATTTTCAGCAGCAATAGATAAATCACAGATGACATGCAAAACGTGTCCACCACCAATAGCCCATCCAGCTACCATGGCAATAACAGGTTTAGGAATCGTTCTGATTTGCCGTTGTAAATCCAATACGTTTAAACGAGGCACAGTGTCTTTTCCCACGTAACCACCATCTCCACGTACGCTTTGATCTCCTCCAGAACAGAACGCTTTTCCACCTTCACCGGTTAAAATAATAACACCAATTCGGGTGTCTTGGCGTGCTAATTCCATCGCCTCTGACATCTCCTGCACGGTTAATGGTGTGAAGGCATTGTGTTTATGAGGTCTATTAATGGAGATTTTTGCAATCCCATTATAATATTGAAAAAGGATATCCTCGTAGGTCTTGATGGTTTCCCAAGGGAAAGATGAAATCATATGTTTAATCGTTTTTATCGTTGTATTCAACCTCCCAAGTATGGTCGGCTAATAATTTTACTTTGGCTAAATAACGGCTATATTTAAAGGAACGGCCCCATTCTTCTGGTGCCACTAAGGACATCAAGTCAGAACCATCTTCTTTTTCGTATAAATAATAAGTCTCGCTGATGATAGGTTCGAATCCCATGGCTGCGTCATAAATACGCTCGGAAATTTCTTTTCTGTCTGCTAATAATTTAGCCTGACGAGCTAGAACCTCCATTTGTTCGTATAATTGGTTCATTTGTCGATCAGTCTGCTGGCGCATGGCTAAAACAGAACGTCCTTTTACTTTACCCATATCATCGGGTTTGATGACAGCTCCTCCAGCCGTATGGGCGTACGGTAAAAGGCCGGGATTTTCGGCTACTTTGTCTGGATTAATGGGATTTAAGAAAGGGTCTTGAGACATAATGGGTTGGGCTTAACGATTACCCTTTATTAACTTACGAAATTAGATAATGTTTGGTTAATTTTGGAAAGAATCTGTGATTATATGCGCATCCTGTCCTCTCTTTTATCAGAATTACCTCCAGCTGAATCGGAATTCGAACAACTCGTGTTCGATTTTTGTCAGTTATGGCGTTCAGGGACGAAATCGTTCTTATTTCATTCATCAGGTTCAACCGGAGATCCGAAACCGATTCACCTTTCACGAGTGCAGCTCTATTCCTCTGCAATAATGACCGGTGAATGGCTTCATCTGGAAAAAGGTGATGTCGCATTATTATCCCTTTCTCCCTCTTACATAGCGGGTGCGATGGTTTTAGTTCGTGCATTGGTACATGATTTATCGCTTATTTTAGTGGAGCCCTGCCAAAACCCGCTTCTTCAAATTCCTCCCACTCCGATTCATCTCGCTTCTTTTGTGCCTACCCAATGGTCGACAATTCTAGATTCTGATGTAGACTTGAATTTGTATTTTATGGAGGCCAAAGGTATTTTATTAGGAGGCGCGTCCGTTCCAGATTCTCTAAGAAGGGATTTTGGGTTTCCAGTATATGAAACCTATGGAATGACCGAAACCGTTTCACATATCGCGTATAGAACTTGGAATCAACCTGAATTTAAAATCTTACCAGGAGTTCAAATCGCACAGAACGAGGAGAATTGCCTTCTAATTTGTGCGCCGATGACGGAGAACAGGTGGATTGAAACGCGTGATGTGGTGGAAATTATAGAACCAGGGCGATTTAAATTAAGAGGACGTTTAGATCTAATCATTAATTCAGGTGGAGTAAAGATTCAGCCGGAGAGAATAGAAGAAGTATATCGATCTATAATTAACGCTCCCCTATTTGTTGCCGGGATTCCAGATGAGTTTTGGGGCCAAAAGGTGGTCTTGTTTATCGAAGCATCTCAAATGCCTCTTTATAATGAGGAAACGGTTCAAGAACTCTTGAATTCTTACGAAGTCCCCAAACAGGTGGTTTGTCTCCCCTCTTTTATAAAAACCCCGAGTGCTAAAATTGATACGTTGAAAACCGTAGCTTTGTATCTTAATTCCATTTAAATGAATCCGAATAAATTATCTCGCAGCTTTAAACTGTTTTACGAGTCGCCTATCAATGTGCCTGCTCCTTATCATTTAGAGGCTGTTTTTACCTTTTTTCAATTTGATACATCTAGCCCAGGTGTTGAGATTGAAATACAGTACATCGATCGTTCGGATTTTTCTCGAGAAGAATTAATTGCAGACGGTTTAGTGCCAGATGATCAATGGACATACAAAGGTGAATTGCCCTTAGTTTGGCGTGATCGATTATTGCCACAGTTTCAAGAGTATGTGACAGGATCTTGTTCTCCAAAGGACCAAGAGCCCTTTATAACCCTCGAAGCAAATGATACGACGCCTAATGTACCCTTGTATTTAGAGCCACAGGAGACCTTGATTCAGGAGTTTATGCAGGCTATGTTTGAAATTGATGGGCGTGAATTACCACTTTATCTTGGATTTCAATTCAAAGATCGGGCTGGAAATTGGCGCAAGATTGAGGGAGAAATGTCATTCGCTTCCTTGAGTTTTTCGTATCTTGATAGTGAAGAAGGGCAAAAGTCGTTTTCAAATTGGGATGAATTACAGGAATTAATGAATCACGTATTTATTGCCGAATTTCAGGCGGACAAGGCCAATCAAAACTGTAAATCAGCTAGTTTAGCGGTTTACCCAGGAGATGGTTTGTGGTATGTGGCGGGTCATTCCTTGCGCAAGCCGAGTGGAAACAATTATTATTTTGACGAGTTAGAGGAAAAATTACAATTCATTTTTTAACTATGGAAGATCAAATTTTAGAAGTCCTTGCCTTACAAAAGACTGCTTTATTACGTCTGAGCACCTCTAGTGCAGAAGAGCGAATTTCTAAGTTGCATAAAATTGAATCGTATTTGCTGCAGCACAAGGAAGAATTGTGTGATGTGATGTACCAAGATTTTAAAAAACCAGCCTCAGAAGTGGTTATTGCTGAGATGCTAGGTGTTAAGCGAGAAATCAATCACACGATCAAGCATTTGAAGTCATGGATGAAACCGAAATCTGTTTCTACCCCTTTGATGCTTTTAGGTACAAAAGGTCTCGTTCAATATGAAGCAAAAGGACTTTGTTTGATTATTTCACCCTGGAATTATCCATTCAATTTATCTATTTGCCCTTTAGTGCATGCGATTGCGGCAGGTAATGCGGTGATTTTAAAACCTTCAGAATTAAGTCCAAACACGTCAGGCTTTATTAAAAAGATGATTTTATCGCTTTTTGATAAAAGTGAAGTGGCTGTTTTTGAGGGTGATGCAACTGTTTCTACGTTTCTTCTGGAACAAAAATTTGATCATATCTTCTTTACCGGAAGCCCGGCTATCGGAAAAGTCGTTATGGCAGCGGCAGCGAAACATTTAACCTCAGTTACCTTGGAATTAGGGGGTAAATCTCCGGCCATTGTCGGTCCAGACGTGAATGTCGAGGAAGCGGCGGCTAAGATTGCTTGGGGTAAGTTTTTGAATAATGGCCAAACTTGTATCGCACCCGACTATTTATATGTGCACGAAAAGAATTATTATTCTTTCTTACAGGCTTTAGAAGCTACAGTGGATATTTTCTATGGGGCGAATGTCGCGAAAAGTAAGGATTATGCGCGTATTGTCAACAGACCCCATTTTGATCGCATCGCCTCGCTTTTAGAAGATGCGAAAGAAAAGGGCGCTCAAGTGTTATTTGGTGGTATTACCGATGCAGATGACTGCTTTATTTCCCCTACCGTGTTGACTAATTGCACTCCGGATATGCGCATTTTGCAAGAGGAGATATTTGGCCCTATCCTACCTATTATGTCTTTCAAAGATGAATTTCAAGTAACGGCTGACATTCGTTCTGGGGATAAGCCACTCGCTCTATATGTCTTTTCAACGAATACCGAATTCAATCAATATATCTTGAATAATACAAGTTCAGGCACGTCCGTAGTGAATGATTGTTTGATTCAATTTGGTCATAATGAGTTACCATTTGGCGGTGTTAATCACTCAGGGATAGGTAAGTCAGGTGGACACTATGGTTTTGTGGAGTTCTCTAACCAAAAATCGGTAGTGATTCAGCGCACGAATTTGTTAAAGAATTTCTACCCACCCTATGGGGTTAAAGTCCGTTGGATGATTGATTTTGTATTGAAATGGTTATAAGGTTTCTGTTACTTTTAGGTAGTTTATTTTTATCCGCTTGCAGTACTTCTCCCGACTCTAAAGGAGAGAACATTCCAGATAAAGCGGCGATTCAAAGTGGCCAAAATCCCTTAAAAAACGTTCAGTTTTTATCACAACAGATTGAAGATCAGCCGAGTGCTAATTTGTATTTTCTGCGGGCTAAAAATTACCTACTTTTGCATGCTTACGGTTTAGCGGATCAAGATCTGGAAAAAGCCTTGCGAGATAATCCCGGAGAGCCCGCTTATTTAGATTTATCTGCCCAAATAAAGCAGAAAGTGGAGGATTATGCTACCTCCATCGATCGCGCAAAATTAACAGAGGCATCTGAGTTGAATTCCATTCGGAATAGCCTTTTATTAGCTCAGAACTACTTTATTACGAATCAGAATAGCTTAGGTCGTTCTTATTTAAAGAAAGTGGAAAGTTCCCTTTTATCCGAAAAAGAGCGTCCTATTTTAAAGGCGGTTAAGGATTTTGCTGTATCTGATTCATCTCGCTTGTATGCACTCATGAATGGAAAGCCGTCGGATGAATCTCCTTTAGTCTACGTGTATTACGAGCAAGGCTTATCGTCCATTCCTGCCTTAAAATTCCAAAAAGAAATCCTCCAAAGCTGGAAGAAATACCCAATGGATCCGTATTTTATGCGCTTTTGGGCTCGTTTTTTAGTTAAAATGAAGAAATATGAACAAGCTGCTTTAGTGTACAAGCAAGTGTTGAAGATCTATCCGAAAACCAAGTCTTTAAAGGCGGAGCTTGTTTACTTTGATTTAGCTAAGCAAGGATTGTTACCCACTAAACGTAAAGAATCCCTTTCTGACTCTTTGGTCAACCCTATTGATTCTATTTCCCAAAATTAATCAGGTGCTCAATTCAATACATTGCGCCTTAATTTGTACCTTTGCACAAATTTTTTTAGAATGATAAAAATTACCTTTCCCGACGGTCAAGTCCGAGAATTTGAAAAAGGAATCACTCCTTATCAGGTTGCATTACAAATTTCAGAAGGTTTAGCACGTAATGTGTTAGCGGCTAATTTAAATGGTGAAGTAGTGGATTCTTCTACTCCTATTGATGCAGATGCCTCATTGCAATTACTTACTTGGAATGATACGGAGGGTAAGAAGACTTTTTGGCATTCATCAGCCCATTTACTTGCTGAAGCCATAGAAGCTTTATATCCAGGAACTAAATTTGGTATCGGTCCAGCCATTGAGCAAGGCTTTTATTACGATATTGACTTAGGAGATCATGAGTTCGGTTCAGATCAATTCAAGGCTATTGAGGATAAAATGCTCGAATTAGCTCGGGAAAAGAACGAATACGTTCGTACTTCAGTTTCGAAAGCAGATGCGATCTCCTATTTCAAAGAAAAAGGCGATGAATATAAATTAGAACTAATCGACGGTCTAGAGGATGGTTCGATTACCTTTTATAATCAAGGAAACTTTACAGATTTATGCCGCGGACCTCATATTCCTAATACGGGTTTTATCAAGTCTGTTAAGTTGATGTCTGTCGCTGGAGCCTATTGGCGCGGTGACGAGAAGCGCAAGCAGTTAACGCGTATTTATGCGATTACCTTCCCTAAGGCCAAAGAATTAGAAGAGTATTTGACTTTATTAGAAGAGGCGAAGCGCCGTGACCACCGGAAGTTAGGTAAGGAAATGGAATTATTTGCCTTCTCTGAAAAAGTGGGTTTAGGATTACCTCTGTGGTTACCTAAAGGTACTTTATTGCGTGAACGATTGGAGAATTTCTTGCGTCGTGCTCAAGTCCGTGCTGGCTATTCCCCTGTTATTACTCCGCACATTGGAAGCAAGCAATTATATGTGACTTCTGGTCACTATGAGAAATATGGAAAGGATTCTTTTCAACCAATTCATACACCTGATGAGAATGAAGAATTTTTATTAAAGCCGATGAATTGTCCTCACCACTGTGAGATTTACAAGACGAAACCTCGCTCCTACAAGGATTTACCTTTGCGTTTGGCAGAATTCGGTACGGTTTATCGTTACGAGCAAAGTGGTGAATTACATGGATTAACTCGTGTGAGAGGATTTACGCAAGATGATGCACATATTTTCTGTCGTCCGGATCAAGTGGAAGAAGAGTTTATGAAGGTAATTGACTTGGTATTATATGTCTTCAAGGCTTTAGGTTTTGATTCGTATTCTGCTCAAGTATCCTTACGAGACAAAGAAAATAGAGAAAAGTATATCGGTAATGATGAAGATTGGGATCGTGCCGAATCTGCAATTATTCGTTCTGCTGAAGCAAAAGGTTTACCTACTGTCGTGGAATATGGCGAGGCAGCTTTTTATGGTCCTAAACTAGATTTTATGGTGAAGGATGCCTTGGGTCGTAAGTGGCAGTTAGGAACGATTCAAGTGGATTACCAATTACCGCAACGATTTGAATTGGAATATACGGGTGCTGATAATTCAAAGCACCGTCCTGTGATGATTCACCGGGCTCCTTTTGGTTCCTTAGAACGTTTTGTGGCTATTTTGATCGAAAATACAGCGGGTAACTTCCCTTTATGGTTATCTCCTGATCAAATTGCGGTGCTTCCTATTTCTGAGAAATACGAGGATTATGCGAATGAATTGTATTTACGTCTACAGGAAAAGGATTTACGTGGTTACGTCGATCACCGGAATGAAAAGATGGGACGTAAGATCAGAGATGCAGAAATCGCGAAAGTGCCTTTCATGATTGTGGTAGGTGAAAAAGAGCAAGCGGAAGGTATCGTTTCCGTTCGTAAGAAAGGCGATGGAGATGTAGGATCGATGACTTTGGATGCTTTCATCGCTATGGCGCAGGAAGAAATCCAGTCTTTAACCTATGAAAAATAAGTGCTAATGCGTGATTTGCTTGCAATTGCGTTAATTTTGATTTAGCTTTCGATTTAATATATATTAAACCCATTTTATTTTATGGCTTTACGCCCGAATAACAATTACAGAGGAAATAAAAGAGAAGAAGAACCTTATCGTATCAATCAATTGATTCGTGGTGTCGAAGAAGTTCGATTAGTAGGTGAGAATATTGAGGTGGGTGTTTATCCCTTCGCGAAAGCGCTAGAATTAGCGACAGCGCAGAGTTTAGATTTAGTGGAGATTTCTCCTAAAGCGGTACCTCCTGTTTGTAAGATCATTGATTATGCTAAATTCAAGTATGATCAAAAGAAAAAGCAAAAGGAAATCAAGGCTAATGCTACCAAAACAGTGATCAAAGAAATTCGTTTCGGTCCTAACACGGATGAACACGATTTTAATTTCAAATTAAAGCACGCGGTTAATTTCTTGAAAGAAGGTGCAAAAGTGAAAGCTTATGTACACTTTGTGGGTAGAACGATCGTGTTTAAAGAGCGTGGTGAAATGTTATTATTGAACTTCGCTAAAGGTTTAGAGGACGTAGGTAAGCCAGACGATATGCCTAAATTAGAAGGTAAGCGTATGAGCATCATCTTCTCCCCTAAAGCAATCAAGAAATAATTTTCAAACGGATGCTGGAATTATAGGGTATTTTTCATTACTTTTGCATTCCAAATTTCAAAATTTAATTTTTACATAATTATCAAACAATGCCAAAAATTAAAACTAACTCTGGAGCGAAAAAACGTTTCAAAGTAACGGGAACTGGTAAGATTAAGCGTAAACATGCTTTTCACAGCCATATCCTAACTAAAAAAACAACTAAGCAAAAGCGTAATTTAGTTCACGCAACCTTAGTTCACCCATCTGATATGGACCGCGTTAATTTAATGCTAGGTCTTTAATTAGAATTTAAGTTATTGTTAAACCAGAAAGAAGGCCTAAAAAAGTAATCAACAGATTCGCCTCATTTCAAAAAACAAAAAATTATGCCAAGAAGTGTCAATCACGTAGCCTCAAGAGCTAGAAGAAAGAAAATCCTTAAGTTAGCCAAAGGATTCTACGGTCGCGGAAAAAATGTCTGGACAGTAGCAAAAAACAAAGTAGAGAAAGGTTTGCAATATGCATACCGTGACCGTAAAGTTAAGAAAAGAGATTTTCGTGGTTTATGGATACAACGTATCAATGCAGCCGCTCGTATCGAAGGTCTTTCTTACTCAGCATTCATGGGTAAATTCAATAAATCTGGAATGACTTTAAATCGTAAAGTTTTAGCTGACTTAGCGATGAATCACCCAGAAGCTTTCAAAGCAGTTGTGAAGAACTTGAAGTAATTCCTGTTCCTACATAAAGAGAGCCTCGAATTTTTCGAGGCTTTTTTTTATGCCTATATTTGCCAAAGAATGAGGAATCAGCCAATCTATCTTGATTATGCAGCCACTACACCGGTTCATCCGGATGTGCTTTCGGCTATGCTCCCCTATTTCACGGAAATTTTTGGCAATGCGGGATCAAGTTCTCATATATACGGCTGGAGGGCTTCAGAAGTAGTGGAACAATCCCGAAACACCGTTGCTAGTTATTTTCAAGTAAAACCAGCAGAAGTAGTTTTCACTTCTGGTGCGACCGAATCCATTAATTTGGGAATACGTGGTTATCTTCAAGGTAGACCCAAAGGTCATCTTATCACGAGTGCGCTTGAACATAAAGCTGTATTAGAAGTCTTTCATTTATTAGAGAACGAGGGTTGGGAAGTGACCTATATAAAGGAGGTGTCAGAATTAGCCTCCGTGTTTAGACCGGATACAGCATTAGTTTCATTAATGCTTGTAAATAATGAGTTAGGATCCATTTTGCCTTATCAGGACGTACTCAAGCTTTGTGAAGCAAGGGATGTTTGTTTTCATTCGGACGCAACACAGTCTTTGGGTAAAATGGAATTGGATTTAAAGTTTTTACCTCATTTAATTAGCTTTAGCGGACATAAAATTTATGGACCTAAAGGTATCGGTGGATTGATTACAAGAAAGCCTATTCAAGCTATTTCCTATGGCGGTGGTCAAGAACGAGGGTTAAGACCAGGGACTTTACCAGTACCGTTGATCGTGGGTTTAGCGAAAGCCATGGAGTTAATTCCTGAGTTCTTATCTAAATCTGCTTTTTACAAGGCATCTATTGAAAAGTTAAAGACGATTATACCTGCCGATTCCCTTAATACACCAACGAATTCAGTGCCCTCCATCTTGAATTTCACGCTGAAAGGAGCTGATGGGGAACGCATGTTTCAAGTATTGAATGCATTTGCCTTTTCCAATGGTTCGGCTTGCAATGCCAAAACTGAACTACCTTCGCACGTTTTAAAAGCTATCGGTCATTCTGATGAGGATGCTTTAGCGAGCGCTCGATTTAGTTTAGGTTATTTTACAACCTCTGAAGAGGTAGATGTAATTTGTGAAGTTCTGTCTCAAAAAATACCCCAGCTCCTATGAAAGAAATAATTCAAATTATTCAGCAAGTCAAGGAGCTACAAAAGACCGAAAGGAAGTTTGTTTTAGCCACAGTCGTGCAAGTGGATGGCAGTGCCTACCGTCGTCCAGGTGCACGAATGTTGATTTCTGAAGAAGGAGATTGGTGGGGAGGAATCTCTGGAGGGTGTTTAGAGGGTGATATTTTAAAAAAAGCGCAATTAGCGCTCTATTCACAAGAATATAAATTGATTACCTATGATACACGAGAGGAAGATCCTTTTGCTTTAGGTATCGGATTAGGATGTCAAGGTGTGATAGAGATTCATATAAATCCTTTTCAAGATCAGATTAATCACCTTGTAACAGCCTTAGAAGATCACATTCAAGGAAATGTAGCTCATACTTTATCCATCTGTTATGCTGGAGATTTTCAAATTTCGCTAGAAGAAGCGGCTGAATCTCATGCAAGTAAATGGGCAGAGGATACTTTCACTGAATTCTTACCGGCTCCGATGACGGTTTGGCTTTTTGGGAATCAGTTTGATTCACATGCTTTTATCCAACAAGCCGCTTTATTGTCTTGGCGCATAAATTGGGTGGGTATTTTGTCTAAAATGAAGGCTAATTTGCCAGTTAATGGACGAACTAGTTATGAGGATTTTGGGACTATAAATAACTCCGATTATGTCGTGATGATGACCCACGATTTAGATAAGGATGTTAAGATTTTACAACGATTAATTGAATTGCCTTCAAAACCTGCTTATGTAGGAATTTTAGGACCAAAGAAAAGATTTGAAAAGCTTCAAAACCATTTTGAAGCAGATTTAGTTACACAATTACCTATTGCTACTCCCATCGGATTAGATCTAGGTGCTGAAGGCCCAGAAGAGATTGCGATCTCTATTATGGCTGAGATTTTATCCATAAAAAACAATAGAAACGGACAGCGATTGCATTTACGTGATCGAGCTATCCACGAATAATATGAGTACACAAATAGACCGCCTAAAAAATACGATTGCGCCCCTACGTGAGGCATTAGTTCAACATCCGATTAATTCCTTCATTCAGAGTCCAGCTGAATTAGAGGTGTTTATGCAGCATCACGTTTTTGCTGTTTGGGATTTTATGTCCTTAGTCAAGAAGTTGCAGCAGGAATTTACTTGTGTGGAACTTCCTTGGAATCCAAAAGGCCCTGCTGAAGTTCGTTACTTAATTAACGAAATTGTTTTAGGTGAAGAGTCGGATGTAGACCAAAATGGTGTCTATATCAGTCATTTCGAGCTTTATTTACGTGCCATGGAAGAATTATCTTTCATGCCCTCTCCTTTTCTACAAGAGTTGAGAACGTATGCAAGTTTAGATGAATTGCTTTTAGCCATACCTAAGGCGTCTATTCCGGATTCTGTGAAGCAATTTTTAAGCTTCACTTTTTCTGCGATTCAAAATAGAACTCCTGAGGAGGTGGCTGCCATTTTTACCTTTGGAAGAGAAGATATTATCCCTGAAATGTTCCAAGTGATTGTAGATCAATTGAAAAGAGATGCGCCGGAGAAGGTAGAAACCTTAGTCTATTACCTAGAACGGCACATTGAAGTAGATGGTGGTCATCACAGTGAATTAGCGTATCGCATGATGGATTATCTGTGCGGTGATGAAGAGGAAAAATGGGCACGCGCTACGCAAGCCGCCGTTGAATCCTTACAGGTGAGACTTAAGTTGTGGGACGGTATAGTAAAGCATAAAGAATAAAGCACAAAGAATAAAAAAGCAAAAAGCCCGATCTAGTGATAGACCGGGCTTTTATTTTACCACTTAGGCTTATTTTACTTCTTCGAAAGAAACATCTTCCGCGCCGCCGTCAGAACTATTTGCATCCGCATTTGCTGTAGGTTCCCCACCTTCAGCGCCAGCACCTGCTGCATACATCTCTTGAGATGCTGCTGTCCAAGATGCGTTTAATTTTTCTAAACCTGCATCGATACCCGCTAAATCTTGTGAAGCATGTGCCACTTTCAATTCTGCTAAAGCACCTTCGATTGCTGTTTTATTTCCTTCTGATAATTTCTCACCATATTCTTTCAATTGCTTGTCCGATTGGAAAATCAAGGCATCCGCTTGGTTTACTTTTTCTACTTTTTCTTTTTCTAATTTATCCGATGCTTCGTTTGCTTTCGCTTCGTTACGCATCTTCTCGATATCCTCATCTGTCAAGCCACTAGAAGCCTCGATACGGATTTTTTGCTCCTTACCTGTTCCTTTGTCTTTCGCAGATACGTTTAAGATACCATTCGCATCGATATCAAAAGTAACTTCGATTTGAGGTACACCACGTTGTGCTGGTGGTAAACCATCTAAGTGAAAACGACCTAATGAACGGTTATCTTTCGCCATAGGACGCTCTCCTTGAAGTACGTTTAATTCTACGGAAGGTTGGTTATCCGCTGCCGTTGAGAATGTCTCCGACTTCTTCGTAGGAATTGTTGTGTTTGCTTCGATCAATTTTGTGAACACACCACCCATTGTTTCGATACCTAGAGAAAGAGGTGTTACGTCTAATAATAAAACGTCTTTCACTTCTCCTGTTAATACACCACCTTGAATAGCAGCTCCAATCGCAACTACCTCATCTGGATTCACTCCTTTTGAAGGCTTTTTGCCAAAGAATTTCTCTACTTCCTCCTGAATACGTGGAATACGAGTCGAACCACCTACTAAGATGACCTCATCGATATCAGAGTTTGTGTAACCAGCATTTTTCATCGCACGCTTACATGGTTCTAAGGTACGTTGGATTAAGCTATCAGCGATTTGCTCGAATTTAGCACGTGTTAATGAGCGTACTAAGTGCTTAGGGATACCATCTACCGGCATAATGTACGGTAAGTTGATTTCTGTAGATGCACTAGAGCTTAATTCGATCTTCGCTTTTTCAGCCGCTTCTTTTAAGCGTTGTAAAGCCATTGGATCTTTACGTAAGTCGATGTTCTCGTCAGCGATGAATTCTTCTGCTAACCAGTTGATAATCACTTGGTCAAAGTCGTCACCACCTAAGTGCGTATCACCGTCAGTCGATTTTACTTCGAATACACCATCACCTAATTCAAGGACTGAAACGTCGAATGTACCGCCACCTAAGTCGAATACAGCGATTTTCATGTCTTTACCACCTTTGTCTACACCGTAAGCTAAAGCAGCTGCTGTAGGCTCGTTGATGATACGTTTTACTTCTAAACCAGCGATTTGACCTGCTTCTTTAGTCGCTTGACGTTCTGCATCGTTAAAGTAAGCTGGAACCGTGATAACGGCTTCTGTTACTGTTTGGCCTAAATAGTCCTCAGCTGTTTGCTTCATTTTTGTCAAAATCTGCGCTGAAATCTCTTGAGGTGTGTATAAACGATCGCCGATACGAACACGTGGAGTATCATTGTTTCCTTGCTCTACTGAGTAAGAAATCGTTTTTAATTCAGAGCTTACCTCTGAGTATTTTTTACCCATGAATCGCTTCACAGATGAAATTGTGTTTTGTGGATTTGTAATCGCTTGTCTTTTTGCAGGATCTCCTACTTTACGTTCGCCGTTCTCTAAAAATGCAACGATCGATGGAGTCGTACGTCTACCTTCTGAGTTTGCAATAACGACTGCCTCGTTCCCTTCCATTACCGCCACACATGAGTTGGTGGTTCCTAAGTCAATTCCAATAATTTTTCCCATGATTATTTTTAAATATTTTGTGAGCATTTATACAAGGAATATGCCATTTTAGATTGCCAAAGCCTTTTGTGACATATTGTCACCTTTTGATTTAAAATCTTTTATCGAACGGAAAAAATGGCGAGATGTGGTATATTTACAATCTAAAATTGAGATCATTATGTCAGAAGTGAAAGATTTTAATTGGGTGGAAGGCCCAGAGCCACATAGAGTTCGAACGCGTGCCATCGTAAGAGCGCATCCGGAGGTGAAGAATTTGATAGGGAAGAATCCGATGACTTTTGTTTGGATCTTAGCCTGTGTAGGAATGCAAATTGCCATGGCCTACTTTATCAAAGATTATCCTTGGTGGGCAATTGTAAGTGTGGCGTGGATTTTTGGGGCTTTCCCTACGCATACCCTATTCGTATGTATTCACGAATCAGCACACAATTTGATATTCAAAAAGGATGGATGGAACGTATTTGCGGGGATCATTGCGAATTTCCCCTCTCTTTTTCCTACCGCTATTTCATTTAAAAATTTCCACCTGAAGCACCACGCTTTTCAAGGTGTACACGAATTAGATGCTGATTTACCTGATTATTGGGAAGCCAAATTGATCGATAATTATTTCATTGGAAAAATGATCTGGTTATTATTATTCCCCTTCTTCCAAGGGATTCGTACAGCTCGTTGCATTGAATTAGCAGTGTTTGATCGTCCGGTGATTTTGAATATTATTGCCCAAATCGCTTTTGACGCTCTTATCGTGTACTTCTGGGGTTGGTCAGCGTTGGCTTATATGGGATTAAGTTTTTTATTTTCTGTAGGTCTTCATCCGTTGGGAGCTCGTTGGATTCAAGAACATTTTCTTGTTTTAGACAAGAATCAAGAGACTTATTCTTATTATGGTAACTTGAATGGTATCAATATGAATGTAGGATACCATAACGAACACCATGACATGCCTTCTATTCCTTGGAATAATTTACCCAAATTAAAGGCAGCTGCTCCCGAGTTTTATGATAATTTAAAATACCATACTTCCTTTGTGAAGTTGTTCTTTACTTTTCTATTCTCCCAAGAAATTGGCTTGTATTCTCGTATTGCCCGCAAAGAACGCGGTGGTGTGCCATTGACGGATAAGTCGATGCCGGATATTGAGCTAGTAAATAAAGCTTAGTGCTCTATTTAAAGCATAAAGTATAAAGTACAAAGAATAGAGATGGTATCGCCGCTGGCGATAAGTATAGGAAATGTTTTTCACGCATTAATTAAAAAAGGGATCCATATGAGTTCCCTTTTTTAATATGTACTTTATACTTTATTATTTATGCTTTCTCGAGCACCCTCGCTTCCCCATGCACAAACACCGTCAACTCAGGACCAGCCAGGTTCGTGATTTCTACTCCTGTTTGCTTCACGGCAATATTTAATTGGTTTGCACGGAAGTTGATTTTGAAGGAGAACTCGGTCCATTGTTTTGGCAAGAATGGATTAAAGTGTAATGAATGACCTCTTAGACGCATTCCACCAAAACCTTTGATGATCGACATCCAGGTTCCTGCCATACTCGTAATGTGACAACCGTCTTCTGTGTCGTTATTATAATCATCTAAATCTAAGCGCGCGGCACGTGTGTAGAATTCGTATGATTTATCTTCTTTTCCTAGTTTTGCAGCCAAGATGCTGTGAACACAAGGACTTAAAGAAGATTCGTGAACGGTAATCGGTTCGTAAAAATTATAATTGCGTTCTAAGTCTTCCAAGCTGAAATCATCCTCAAAGAAGTACATTCCCTGTAATACGTCTGCTTGTTTGATGTAGCAAGAGCGTAGAATGCGATCCCAAGACCATTTTTGGTTGATCGGACGTTCTGCAGCTATCGTTTCAACGGGAGCAATTACTTTGTCTAAGAAACCATCTTGTTGTAAATAAATACCTTTATTCTCATCAGAAGGCAGGTACATATTTGCAATGATATGCTTGAATTGATCGATTTCTGAAGCAGTAAAGGCTGTTTTAGTGATTTTATCCGCAGCCTCTGAAGGATAATTATTTTGAATTTCTGCGTAAACCTCTAAGGTATATTTTAGACACCAAGTAGCGATGTAATTCGTATACCAGTTATTGTTAACGTTATTTTCATATTCATTAGGGCCAGTAACGCCTAGCATTACGTATTTCTGCTTGTCTTCTGACCAGTTAACGCGTTGAGCCCAGAAACGCGCGATGCCGACTAAAACCTCCCAGCCGTACTCGACTAAATGCTTGCGATCATCTGTGTAATTCACGTAATCCATGATTGCATATGCGATAGCACCATTACGGTGGATTTCCTCGAAAGTGATTTCCCACTCGTTGTGACACTCCTCTCCGTTCATCGTCACCATCGGATAAAGCGCTGCACCCTTGTTAAAACCAAGTTTACCCGCATTTTCGATAGCTCGATCTAATTGCTTCCAACGGTAAATCAACAAGTTCTTAGAAACTTTTGCTGGTGCAGTACCTAAATAGAACGGAATACAATACGCCTCTGTATCCCAATAGGTAGATCCACCGTATTTTTCACCTGTAAATCCTTTAGGTCCAATATTCAAACGATCGTCCTCCCCTGTATAGGTTTGGTTCATTTGGAATATATTGAATCGAATACCTTGTTGTGCAGATGCGTCGCCCGAAATGATGATGTCATTAATTGACCATTTAGCCGCCCAAGCTTCAGCTTGTTCAGCTAACATTTTGACGAAACCTTTTGCCGAAATACGCGCTAGGTAATCAGAAGCGATTTTTTCGAACGAAGCGGTTGGGTGATTCTCAGAAGAAATATTAACCGCATACTTAATGATGGTTAATTTCTCCCCTTGCTTCGCAGCTAGTGTATAGGCAAGTTCACTGTATTTTTCTCGGGTGGTAGAGGATGCTTTTGCCTCGATTTTTTGCCCGTTGGATTGTATTTCAATCTGTTGAGCGGTGATAACTTCGAAACCGGTTTTCTTGGTTTTGGACCAAACAAAGTTCGAACCTACTTTTACCTCGTCCCAAAACTTCTCATCGTAATTCGAATCCTTATTTTTGATATCACCATCAATGAAGGCTTTCACTTGTATTTCTTCGGTGAAGTTGATGGGTGTAATCGTATAAGAGATAACACCTGATTCGTCATCCGCCATACTATTTAGACGAATGGACTCGATGGCTAAACGCCTTCCGTTAGGAAGGGTGATTTCACAAGTACGAAGGATATGACCTTCTTTCATGTTTAATTCACGGTAGAAGGAATGAATTTCACTGGTGTGTAAATCGACTTCCTCACCTCCTATTTGGATAGATAAACCATTCCAGTTAGCGGCATTCAATACTTTAGCAAAATATTCTGGATAGCCATTCTTCCACCAGCCTACACGGGTTTTATCTGGATAATAGACTCCTGCTACGTAATTTCCTTGTAAAGTTTTTCCTGTATAAGTTTCTTCAAAAGAGCCTCTTTGCCCCATTCGGCCATTGCCAAGAGAAAAGATCGATTCTGTTATTTCATTGTAGGCAGGATGGAATTGATCTTCGATGACCTTCCATTCATCTATTTTTAAGTATTGCTTCATTCGGTTTATTCAGGTAAAATTTACAATGCTACAAAAATAGAAAATTGTAAATTTTGGACATTTCTGTGCTACGGTGTTTCTTTAAAATTTTAATAATTCGGTCGCTTTAACTCCTAAAAATGTAGGAATCACCTTATCTGCTTCGCTTAAAACATCTGCTTCACCTATTCCGATTGCTTTCATTCCCCCTTTTTTTGCTGCTTCTACCCCAGCTTGCGCATCTTCAAATACGATGCATTCTTCAGGTTTGAAACCTAAACCCTCGGCTCCTTTCAAGAAAACTTCTGGATCTGGCTTACTCTTCGTCACCTTGTTACCATCAATAATCAGGTCAAACCAAGGTAAGAGACCTGTTTTTGTCAAAATGACCTCCGAATTTTTGCTGGCAGAACCTAAAGCGATTTTATACCCTAACTCTTTTATTTGGCCTAAAAAATCCAAAACGCCTGGCAAAATTTCAGCGGGATTCATAGTAGAGATCAATTGAAGATAATTCTCATTTTTCTCGATTAACCAGGCTTCTTTTTGCTCAGAAGTGGCTGAATAATTTGCCCAATCTAAGATACGATTTAAAGACTCAACACGTGAAACCCCCTTTAATTGCTCATTTTGCTCTTCAGTCAATTGGTAATTGAAGTTTTCGCCTAACATTTTCCATGCTTGAAAATGGTAAATCGCAGTGTCAACTAATACACCATCGAGGTCAAAAAGGCAGGCTTTGTACGTCATATTTAGGTAGGGATTGTTTTAAAGATTAACAAAATTATTACATTTACATCTGCCAAAAAACCTTTTTCTGCTGTGCTAGACAGTTTATTTTGAAAAATATGCGTAAATTCTATCTCTTACTGTTAACTGCCGCCTTACTGCATCCACTTATGGCTCAAGACAAATCGAAATCAGATAAACATGTTGTTTACCAAATGATGTTTCATCTTTGGGGAAATCAACAAACTCAAGTTAAAAGAAATGGTTCTGCTTCTGAAAATGGAGTGACTAAATTCAAGGACATTTCTGAAAAAGGTTTGAAGGCCTTGAAAAAGAAGGGTTATTCGCATTTGTATACCACTGGAATCTTAGAGCACGCGACGATGGAGGATATGACCGCCTATGGTTCTCCTCTGGATCATCCTCACGTTGTTAAAGGTCGTGCAGGCTCCCCTTTCGCTATTAAGGATTATTATGATGTGAATCCTTTTTTAGCAGATAAACCGGCAGAGCGTATGCAGGAATTCGCTGCGATGTTAGATCGCGTGCACAAAGCCGATTTAAAATTAGTCTTGGATTTCGTGCCTAATCACCTAGCGAGAGCTTACCATTCAGATATGAAGCCGGCGGGTGTAGTTGATTTTGGCCAAAACGACAACAAAGACCTCTCCTTCTCTTCCAATAATAATTTCTATTATTTGCCAGGTACGCAATTTACGGTTCCAGCGGGTGTAAATCCGCCTGTTCCAGTGACGGTACCTTATACTGAAATTCCAGCCAAAGTGAGTGGTAACAATGTATTCTCTGCACAACCTTCTATACATGATTGGTTTGAAACAGTGAAGTTGAATTATGGAGTTGATTTACAACACGGAAATCAAACACATTTTGATCCGATTCCTGATACCTGGTTGAAAATGACGGAAGTGTTGCTTTATTGGACAAAGAAAGGGGTGGATGGATTCCGTTGTGATATGGCAGAGATGGTGCCGGTGGAGTTTTGGGCCTATGCTATCCCTAAAGTAAAGGCTCTTAATCCTGAGGCCATTTTTATTGCGGAGATTTACAATCCGGCGGAATACCGTAATTATATTTTCAAAGGTGGTTTTGATTATCTCTATGATAAAGTGGGTTTATATGATGGTATACGCCATATTATGGAGAAGAAGCCAGGTGCAACTACGGCTGATATTACGCGCGTTTGGCAACAAGAATCGGGTGATTTTGCAAACCACATGCTACGCTTCTTGGAGAACCACGATGAGACGCGTTTAAATACGCCTGCTTTTGCTGCGAATAATTTCTGGTCGACTATCCCTGGTATGGTTTTAACCGCTAGTATGCACGATGGTCCATTGATGATTTATTTCGGTCAAGAGTTCGGTGAGAAAGCGCAGGAAATTGAAGGATTTAATGAAGCGGATGATCGCACTACGATGTTCGATTTCTACCGTGTGGATACACACCAGCGTTGGGTGAATGGCGGCAAGTTTGATGGGGGGGAATTGACGGCTGACGAAAAGGTAATTGATTCTTTTTATACGGATTTATTAGCTTGGGTTAATTCAAGCTGTGTGATTCAATTAGGTAAATTTTTCGATTTACAATATGCCCAAAATGCAGGGTATCCTAAAGATAAAGTGTACTCCTATTTGCGATACTTAGAGAAAGATCGAAATTTAATTATCTGTAATTTTGATTCAGTTGATCATTCTTTTGCGGTGGAAATTCCGACTTTGGCCCTTGATATGATGGGTGTTAAATCTGTTCAATGGAAGGAAGAGAAAGCTTTTTTACCTCCTGCTAGTTCTGCTGTGAAAGTAGAAGGCAATCACATTCAAATACCGGCTAATTCAGCCCTCATTATTACCTTATAAACTCGATGAAAAATTTTACTAAACCTCGTTTAAGTATTGGCCAAATCTTCAATATGAGTGTTGGATTCCTAGGAATTCAATTTGGCTTTGCGCTACAAAATGGAAACGCCTCTCGTGTTTTACAGAATTTTGGTGCGGATGTGGAGCAATTATCGTGGTTTTGGTTAGCCGCTCCATTGACAGGGATGCTTATTCAGCCTATCATTGGTTTCTATTCTGATCGTACTTGGAATGGATTAGGTCGTCGTAAACCCTTCTTTTTAACGGGTGCTATTCTAGCTGCTACGGCTTTATTCTTTTTCCCGCATGCAGGTGCTTTAGCGAATTTTATTCCTCCAATGATTGTGGGAGCGGGTATTTTAATGATGATGGACGCCTCGTTTAATGTAGCGATGGAGCCATTTAGAGCTTTAGTGGCAGATAATTTACCCGAAGAACAAAATACCTTAGGCTTCTCTATTCAAACTTTTTTAATTGGAATAGGTGCTGTCGTGGGTTCGTGGTTGCCTTACATGTTTGGAAATTGGTTTGGTATCTCGAAAGTCGCAGCAGAAGGTCAAATTCCTGATAACGTTTTATATAGTTTCTACGTAGGAGCTGTTGTGTTTATCTCAGCTATTGTGTGGACCATTGCGACCACAAAAGAATATTCGCCCGCTGAACGCGAGGCGATGGGCTTTCAAGAAGAAGGTTCGACTGATACGATTTGGTCTGTTTTCCGTTACATCAAGGAAATGCCCTTTACCATGCGTCAATTAGGTGTGGTTCAATTCTTCTCTTGGTTTGCCTTATTTTCGATGTGGGTATTCTCTACTCCTGCTATTGCGCAGCACGTATATGGCTTACCAATGAATGACCACAGCTCTCCGGAATTCCAAAACGCAGCGAACTGGGTAGGTATCATTTTTGGGGTTTATAGTGGTGTTTCGGCTATTTATGCCATCTTTTTGCCACGTATCGCCAAGGCAATTGGGAACAAGGCTACCCATGCCTTTTCTTTAACAGCAGGTGGTATGGGTTTGATTTCTATCTATTTTATTTCTGATCCTCAGCTGTTGATTTTGAGCATGGTAGGTGTAGGTATGGCCTGGGCTTCCATTTTAGCTATGCCTTATGCGATTTTGGCAGGTTCTATTCCGATGTCCAAAATGGGCGTTTACATGGGAATTTTCAACTTCTTCATCACACTTCCTCAAATCGTCAGTGGTATTATCGGTGGTTCATTAGTGAAACACGTGTATGGTGGAAACGCTATTTATGCGATCGTGGTAGCTGGATTTTTCTTTATCGCTGGATCTGTCAGTGTGCTTTGGATTAAAGAGAAGGCCTAATGAAGATCGTTTTCTTTCTTTTATTCTCATTTATCGGCTTTTCGCAGGTTATTCCTGGGGCTATAAAGGATAAAATTAAGGAAGCTCGTTTACAAAAAGATCCTTTATTACTAGCTACTCAATTCACTGGTTTACCCTACGCTTCTCACGCTTTATCGAAAGAGAATCCGGAGAAGTTTGTAGTGGATTTCTCTGGTTTTGATTGTGTTACTTTCGTTGAAAACATTTGGAGTTTGTATCGTTCCAAAGGTTTAGACAGTCTTTTTCTTCAGGAATTAACCCAAATTCGATATCGAAAAACGCCCATATCTTTTGAAAACAGAAATCACTATTTAAGTGCTACTCTAGATCAAATGGAAGACAAAGGCCTTTTTAAGCAAGTGATTCCTTCCAAGTATTTAAAGTTGGCCGTTAAGAAGGTGGAGTTTTTATCTCATTATTTGGCCCCTAAAAAATACGTGATCGTGGTAGATTCTATCAAGGCTACAGAAGCAGCCTTAGGTCCTATAACCTATGTTCCAAGTGCTCAATTTGCTGCTGTAAGTTCTTTTGTGCGTACGGGTGATCTAATTGCGTTTGTTTCTAAAAGGAAAGACCTTGATTATCAGCATGTAGGATTTGTTCGCGAAATGGGTGGAAAATATTATCTCGTTCATGCTTCTCAAGATCGCCGTAAAGTGTGTCAATCAGTTGAATCAATTTCCGTATATTTAAAGAATCATCCTAGTATGATAGGATTTAATGTCTTTAGACCGGAATATGAGCCATAAAGTATACGATTTTGATCAGGTTATTGATCGCCACCATACCCACTCCTTCAAATGGGATAACGTAACTTATCCAGCTAACTCAGATATGCTACCTATGCCGGTGGCAGATATGGATTTCGTGGTAGCGGATGAGATTTTAGCTGCTATTGATCAGATTACTTCCCATGGAATTTTAGGTTATTCGATTGTTCCTGAAACACTTAAAGAGGCCGCACAATCCAAAATAGCGCGAGATTATAAGTGGTCTACCTCCCTAGAATCACAAGTTTGGATTCCTGGAATTGTCCCTGGGATTACGGCGGCTTGTGCTGGATTAACGAATGAGAAAGAAGGAATCATTACGGCAGTTCCTGTGTACCACCCCTTTCATTTAGTTGCAGGATGGGTGAATTGTCCTTTGATTACTTTTGAAATGATAAAAGACGGCGATCGCTGGAACTATGATTTTGAAGATTTTGAGAGAGGTTTGCAAAAGGGACCCAAAGTCTTTTTGCTCTGCAATCCCCACAATCCGGGTGGCACTGTATTTAACGAATCAGAAATTAAACGCATCGTTGAATTATGCGCTAAATATCACGTGACTATCGTTTCAGATGAGATTCATGCAGATTTGCGATTAAGAGCGGCATCTGAACACATATCGATAGGGCGTTTTGAGCAACAGCCAATTATAAGTTTTTTTGCTACTTCTAAAGCGTTTAATACGGCAGGATTAGGTGGCGCGGTGGCTGTTATTCCCGATAAAGATCTAAGAGATAAATTCATTAAGGCCTCCAATGGCTTTTTCTCCATGCTTTCGAGACATAGCATTGAGGTGATGCTAGCCACTTATGCTTCTGGTGAATCTTGGTTAAGTCAGCTTCTACCCTATTTACAGGTGAATCACGACTTGTTATATGATTTTGTGCAATCTACTCCTGGTTTAGCTATGCAGCCTTTAGAGGCTACTTACCTAGCTTGGATTGAATACGATGAGGCTATTTTAGGTGATTTCCAAAAGAAATGCTGGGATGCCGGACTCCATGTTCTTCGTGGAGAACAATTTAAGGGACGCAATTTTGTTCGCTTAAATTTTGCTTGTCCTCGCTCTGTTCTTGAAAAAGCAATTAATCGCATGAAATCCATTAGCAATGGCTAAACTGTTGAAGTTTTTTCTGTTTGTTATTTTGTTGGGCTTTTTGGCCTACATATTTGTCTATATTTCAGAATTAGATGATGAGCCAGAAAAAACAGAAGTAGTTGATATCGATGTTGTAAAGGCCTATGGGGATTCTTTAGCCTTAATTGCAGTGGATGATACGACATCTAAGCCCCTATCTAGTTTGAAGAGTTCAGCTTTCGAGGATTTTACTATTTCGGTGGATAATGGCCATTTGCAGGTAGAAAAAAGCCATGAAGTGATTATGGATAAATCTATTCAAGGATTTAAATCACAGACTGTCCTAGCTACCGATTTGAACGGTAATGGATTACCTGAATTTTGGGTAGCTGGATTCGAGGGTAAAAAATACCGAGTTTTCGCTTTTGAATACAAAGCTGGTAAATTAAATACTGTTCGTTTTCCAGGTATAATGGGAAGGCAACAATTAGGTTATGCTGGTGGAGATAGTTTGTATCTTGAAAAAGCTGCCATCGTACATTCTTTTGACTATGAAAATGATCCTTACGCTGATATTTCCAGTGGGGTTCGAAATTGTTATTATAAATATGGTGTGGATGGGAGTTTTGTCCTCACTAAAACCTTAGACCTAGATAAAAAACAAGATGAGTAAAGTTCAATTGCGTTCGCAGCAGTGGTTTGGCAAGACGGGTAAAGATGGCTTCATCTACCGTGCTTGGATGAAAAATCAAGGTATTCCAGACGATTATTTCCAAGGCAAACCGGTGATTGGTATCTGTAACACCTGGTCGGAATTAACTCCATGTAATGCTCATTTCAGGGAATTAGCGGAGTTTGTGAAGAAAGGAATTATCGAAGCGGGTGGATTTCCGGTGGAATTTCCTGTGATGTCTTTGGGCGAAACCTTAATTAAACCTACTGCCATGTTATACCGCAATTTAGCGAGTATGGACGTGGAAGAATCTATTCGGGCGAACCCGATTGATGGGGTGGTTTTAATGTGTGGTTGTGATAAAACGACTCCTTCCCTTGTGATGGGTGCGTGCAGTGTGGATTTACCTACTTTGGTTATCTCCGGTGGTCCCATGATGAAGGGTAAGTTTAAAGGAAAAGAGATTGGTACTTCGGATGTTTGGCGTTTTGCCGAAGCTTATAAGCTAGGTGAGCTAACTCAGAAAGAATTTATAGAAGCGGAAGCTTGTATGGCTAGAACCCCAGGCCACTGTGCCGTGATGGGAACGGCCTCTACGATGGCAACGATGGTGGAAGCTTTAGGTTTGAGTTTACCTCAAAATGCGGCGATTCCTGCGGCTGACGTGCGTAGAAAAGTATTAGCACAGCATTCAGGTCGTCGGATTGTGGAGATGGTGAATGAGGATTTGAAGATGTCCAAAGTCTTAACGCGTCCCGCCTTCGAAAATGCGATTCGTGTTAACGCGGCAACGGGTGGATCTACGAATTTTGTCATTCACTTAACAGCCATCGCTGGTCGATTAGGTGTTGATTTGAAATTAGATGATTTTGATGAGTTCTCTCGTAACATTCCTTTGTTAGCGAACATTCAGCCCTCTGGAGAGCATTTCATGGAAGATTTATACTATGCCGGAGGACTTCCAGCCTTGATGAATCAAATGAAAGAACATCTTCATACCTCGATTGTGACGGTCAATGGTAAAACAGTAGGTGAAAACATTGAGAATACACCTATTTATGAATCATCGATCATTTCGACGTTTGATGCTCCCTTTAAGCCTGATTCTGGTATTGCTGTTGTTCGCGGTAATTTAGCTCCTAATGGGGCGGTTTTGAAACCCTCTGCTGCATCGAAGGAATTGTTTAAGCATCGGGGTAAAGCGGTGGTATTCGAAAATATTGAAGATTACCATGCCCGTATTGATTCTGAAGAGTTAGAAGTGGATGAGAATTCAGTGATGGTGTTAAAGAATGTAGGACCGAAAGGTTATCCTGGTATGGCCGAAGTGGGCAATATGGGTATTCCCAAAAAACTCTTGCAAAAGGGTGTGAAAGATATGGTGCGTATTTCAGATGGCCGTATGAGCGGAACAGGTTTTGGTACCGTTATTTTGCACGTTTCTCCTGAGTCTGCCGCAGGTGGGCCATTGAATTGGGTTCAAAATGGAGATTATATCGCTCTGGATGTGGAGAATCGTACGATTAATTGGGAAGTATCAGAAGAAGAATTAGCTGCTCGTAAAGTCGCTCATCCTTTTGAAAAGCCAAAAACGATTCGTGGATATGTCGGTTTATTTATTGACCATGTGGAGCAAGCCGATCAAGGAGCTGATTTTGATTTCTTGAAAGGTGGATCAGGATCTGTTGTAACTCGCGATTCTCACTAAGATGAAAAAGTATATCGTTACTGGTGCGGGACAAGGTATTGGACATCAGATTGCGCAGCAATTGATGGCTGAAGGACATGTCGTACTTGTAAATGATATCGATGCTACCTTATTAAAAGGTAGCTATGTAAGGGCTGGAGATGTTAGTTCTCCAGCCTTTATTCAAGAGCTAGTAGCTTATGCAGAGACGCTTCCTGGCGATTTAGCTGGTTGTGTGTGTAATGCCGGGGTAACGACATTTGGGAGTTTTTGGGATTACAGCCCAGATTCAATGAAATCATTACTTGATTTAAACATTCAGGGTACTTTCTTCTTAATTCAGGCGGTGGCTAAGTCTATTCGTAAATCTGGAAAGGCGGGGTCGATTGTGGTGACTTCCTCTGTGACGGGACACCAAGCACATCCGGATTTAGCGGCCTATGGCATGACGAAAGCTGCTTTGAATCAATTAGTGCAGAATTTAGTGATCGACCTATCTCCTGTTCAGATTCGCATTAACGCGGTTTCTCCAGGTGCTACGATGACGGAGCGGACAGAGAAAGATGCAAATTATTTGAAAGAATGGAGTCGATTGACGCCTCTAGGCAAACCGGCAGACGTCCAAGATATCGCAGAAGCGGTATGTTTCTTTTTAAGTGATAAGGCCAAACACATTACAGGTCAGACATTAATCGTCGATGGTGGCTGGACGAGTGTCAGCCCCGCTCCTCAGTCTTAGGCCCAAGTTTTTTCTAGGAAATTAAGCCAGTTTTGATGGCAGAATTTGACGATGTCTTTGTTTGAGAATCCTCTTTTTACTAGTAGATCGGGCAGTTTTTGAAGATCAGCGATGGTTTCAATATCTGCAGGACATTGTTCTCGACCAAATCCTCCATCTAAATCCGTTCCTAATCCCACTTGGTTCGTATTTCCAGCCAAACTGCAAACGTGGACCAAATGATCGATGAGTGTATCCATTGTCACATTTTTATTTTGTGGAGTGGATTCCCCTCTCACCCATCCCGGTACCATCATCCAAGCATCCATGGGCATTCCGATGACAGCACCTCGGCTAAGGATCTCCTTTAATTGTTCATCGGAAAATTGACGGTTATGATCCACTAAGGCACGGCAATTCTGATGACTCGCCCAAACTGGCCCCTGGTGATTTTCCATCGCCTCCCAGAAACTATCATCACATAAATGTGTCGCATCTAAAATGATATTCAATTCCATCATTTTACGCAACAAATCTTTGCCAGCAATTCCCATTCCTCCGGTGGCATTAGTTCCTTGCGCATAACGTCCTGGTCCATAATGAGCTGGTCCTAATGCACGCAATCCATAGGCATATGCTATTTCTAGGTATTCTAATGAAATGATAGAATCCGCTCCCTCTAGGCTTAAAATATAGCCGATGGCTTGCTTGGATGCCTCCCATTGGATGAGGTGATCCTTTAATTCAGATAGATTTCGGATAGGCCGTAAATCACCGGAACGCTCTAAGGCCTTGTAATAGGCTAATTGGCCTTGAGTCTGTGCCCATGCTTGCTCTGGACTATTCCAACCCGGCAAACTAGAACCTGGAGCTACATAACGGGCAATTTGAGTTGCTACTACTAACCCGATGTTTCCTTTGCGTAATTCGTCTAGACTGACTGTGGCATTCCCTCGATCTGGTTTATCGGTTAATCCTTTTTCTCGCTCATTGATTTCTAAAATGCTTGAACGCAAATCTCGATTCCATTCGAGCGCGTTCATACTTAGATCTAAATGAGCGTCGATTAATAACATAGTCGTCTGTTTCTAGCTTTTACTTCCCAAAGACCTCCATCCATTACCTGTAGATGCGAGTGTAAATTTACTGTTGGGCAAATGTGATAGGGAACCATGGTGACGATTTCACCAATCTGATAGGCTGAACTATTTCCCACCTCTACAATACCATGCTCCTCACTTTGTGATTTCAAGATCCACTCAGGTCTGTCAATGAATCTCACTCGGTTATCGATTGGATTTTCTGCCGCCACTGATTTATGTCCTAAATCAAGGCAAATGGTCGTTTCTGTGGGTTTTGAAATGATTCTGGAAATGATTTCTACTCCAAATTCAAAAGTGTTTTCCGGAAATAGGGCTGCATATCCCGCGTCAAAAAACACAAAGGTTCCCGGGCTGCAAGTAAACAATGGATTCTTATGGTGTACTAAAAAACTAGGAGTTCCAGATACCACTAGTTCTAAATCTTTTGTGTCTAATTGATCTATTAATTGATAGAATGAGACAAAATCGGAGTTAACGTGGTTTTCACGATCTTGATACTCTTTATCACGGATATGTCCATCGTAGGCATGTAAACCTCTTAAGCTTATATGAGGTAATTTATGTAGTTGTTGAATTAAATCGAAAGCCTTTTCCGGACGAATACCGGTTCGATTCATCCCCATATTTAAATCGATATAGACTCCTGTATTATTTCCTTCAAATGCCTCATTCAAAGCTTCAGCAGCCTGTATATCATCAATAATGGAGGAGAATTGAGTGGATGGATATGCCTCCTTTAATTGCAGAAAGCGGGAAATATTGGGCCCAATTAATTGCATTGATAGTAATACATCTGGTGCATTAGATAGGGCTAAAAGTTCTGCCTCTGCTATAGTGGCGCATTTGAATTTAGTGATTCCTGCTTCTAAAAGTAGTTCGTTTACCTCCTTTGTTTTGTGCGTTTTGATGTGTGGACGTAATCGAAATGGGTTTCCATCTACCATCTCAATGGCTTTGGCGATATTTCGTTTCACTCGATCCGGATAAACGAGCAGGCCTGGGCTCTCAAAAACGTCTAAATTGATCATAAAACGGCACGGTCTAAATGAACATACCCTCCATCCACGTGGATAATTTGTCCGGTGGTATGACTAGATTTGGGTGATAGTAGAAACGTAACCATATCCCCTATCTCCTCTTTTGTAGTCATACGTTTGCCTAAGGGAATGTTATTGATTATGCTAGTTAATTTCTCCGACGGATTATCCAATGTTTGAATCCATTTCTCGTACATCGGAGTAAAGCATTCCGCTACGATAACGGAATTAACACGTATACCAAAATTTCTCAATTCTAATGCCCATTCTCTTGTAAGCGCATTTCTGCCCCCATTGGATGCGGCATAGCCGGAGGTGTTTCCTTGACCGGTTTCAGCGGTTTTAGATCCAATGTTTACGATCGCTCCTTTGCTCTTTTTTAAATAAGGCAAACAAGCCTGAGCCATTAAATAATAGTGTGTCAGATTCGCGTTGATGGATTGAATGAATTTCTCATAATTGCCTGATTCTAAGCCCACTCCATCATTAAGGCCCGCATTATTCACTAGACCATCAATTTTACCAAACATGGTAGCAATCTTTTCTACCACCTTTGCACATTCTGATGGATTACTCAGATCAGCCACAAATGAAAAAGCTTGTCCGCCAGTTGCCTGTATCTTTTCGATGCACAACTGATTGTCCGCTTCATTTCTTCCCACAATAGCCACCATCGCAGATTCTAGGGCTAATGACTCAGAAATTCCTTGTCCAATGCCTTTAGCGCCTCCGGTTACTACAATGACTTTTTCTCTTAATCCTAGATTCATAGTGTTTCTAATTGATAAAATTCGATGGCGTTGCCTTCGTAAATTTTTGCTTGTTCAGTGTCACTTAAACCACCTAATTGCTTTTTGAATGTACTCACCCAGCGTTCCAAGGTTGAATTTAATAAAACAACAGGATAATCACTCCCGATCAGTAATCTAGATGGGCCAAAAACGTCCAATGACACCTCAATAATCTCATTTACCTGATCTGTAGTCCAGTTTTGATCGCTAGCCTCAGTAACTATTCCCGATATTTTGGCAGAAACGTGATCTAAATCTTTAAATCCAGAAATGTGGCTTTTCCAGGCAGAGATATCACCAGATTTAAGGGGAGCTTTCGCTAAATGATCTAAAACGATACGTTGATCATTGCAGGTTTGGCAAAAGGAAATAGCCGATTCGATCTGATGAGGATAGATTAATAAATCATAGCTCAAATCAAAACTAGCAAGTGCTTTGACCCCTTTGATGAATTCCTTTCTAGCTAGAAATGCGGGATCTTTTTCTCCTTGAACGATGTGCCGAAAGCCTTTTATTGCTTCGAATTGGGAGAAATAAGCTAAGCGATCTTCAATGTTTGAACTTTGGAGATCTACCCATCCTACTACGCCTTGAATGAATTCATTTTGTTCAGCTAAGGCTAAAAGAAATAAGGTTTCTTCCTCAGATGAGTCTGCTTGAACGGCTACGCAACCTGTAAATCCATTCTCTCTAAAGAGACCTTCGCTGTAGGATGGATAATAATCTTTTCTGAGAACGGACATTTCAGGAGTAATCCAGGTGTCTCGTTCTTCGTTATAATTCCAAAAATGTTGATGCGAATCAATCATCCCTGATAGGCTACAGCAGTTTGTTTTTGTTCTCCTAAACCTTCCATTCCTAAGGTTACCACGTCTCCAGCTTGTAGATAGATCGGTGGATTAAACCCTAATCCTACTCCGTGTGGTGTCCCAGTACTGATGACATCACCCGGTAAAAGTGTCATAAATTGAGAGATATATGAAACGACCTGAGGAACATTAAAGATCAATTGGTTCGTATTACTTGTTTGAAAACGCTTCCCATTGACGTCTAACCACATAGATAGTTGATGAACATCAGCAATCTCCTCTTTGGTCGCCAAAAATGGCCCTAAAGGCGCGAAAGTATCACATCCTTTGCCTTTTGACCAGTTTCCACCTCTTTCTAATTGGTATTCGCGTTCAGATAAATCGTTGTGTAAACAATATCCAGCCACATAATCATAGGCATCAGTTTCTGAAACATAAGATGCTTTTTTGCCAATAATAATGGCTAATTCCACTTCCCAATCCGTCTTAGTCGAGTTTTTGGGAATGATGATATCATCATTTGGTCCCGATAATGCGGTGGTACTTTTAAAGAAAAGAATAGGTTCAGTCGGGATAGCAGCACCTGTTTCCTTCGCATGATCCGCATAATTCAATCCCACACAGACGATTTTGCTAGGTCTTGCTACGCAGGATCCTACTCTTCCAGAGATTTTAGGGAAATCGGTTGCCTTCAAATTCCTCATGGCAGTTAATCCCCCTCTTTCAAAAAAGGATTCATTGAAATCTGGAAAAATGGAGGATACGTCATAGTATTCTCCATTTTCAAAAATCGCCGGTTTTTCTTGGCCTACAGCTCCTATTCTAGCTAATTTCATTTTATAACTTTTTAATAACGTCCCACATCGTATCAGCTAGGAATTGATTTCCTGCTTCATTCAAATGAACTCGGTCTGTTGTCAAAATGCCAGACGCTTTGTTTTCGATATTATTTTTTGCCTCGTAATCCATGAATGCCTTGCGAAGATCAATTAATTGCACGGAATTATCTTTTGCAATCTTTTTGATGATTTGGCTGTACGCATTTAAGTCACCATCGTTTTCATTCGTGTTGTCGAACTTCTCTCCGATCACGGTAGGTGTGCAGATAACTACTTGAGCGTTAGCTTTTTGAATCTTCTTGATTAAAGCATTGTAGAAGCGCTCAAACTTGTCAGCATCTGTTCCAGTACGGGATGTTGTCTTATGCCAAACATCGTTAATTCCAATGTAGATAATTACTAGATTAGGATTCTTTGCGACTACATCGTCTTCGTGACGTAAGTACAAATCGTATACTTTATTTCCTCCGATTCCGGCTCCAATTAATTCATATTGATTAGATAGACCTTGCGCGGCAATCATCTCGGTCATTTTGGTAATATACCCCGTCTTATTTACCCCAGCTTGCGTGATCGAATCTCCGAAGAAAATAATACGCTTAGGTCCATCCTTCTTAAAGGAGCTTAAAGAGGTTCCCAAAATCAATAAAAGGCAAATCAGTTGTTTTTTCATAGGTTTAGTTGTTTAGATAAATGAATCCACCGTCAATAGGATAATCACAACCTGTGATAAATGCGGCTTCATCGGAACATAAATATAAAGCTAAATGTGCAATTTCTTGTGGTTGGGCCATACGACCTATTGGTTGAGTGGCTGATAATTTGGCAAACATCTCCGCTTGATTGTCTGGGTAGTTTTTCGCGATAAATCCATCCACAAAAGGCGTATGGACTCTTCCAGGTGAAATGCAATTACAACGAATCCCTTGGTTAATATAATCTTTCGCTACAGATTGCGTCATCGATTTTATCGCCCCTTTTGTCATTGAATAGCCAAAACGATCGGGTATTCCCACCGATGCAGCCACCGATGCCATGTTTAAAATCACCCCCGACTTTTGCTGAATCATGCCTGGAATAAAGGCATACATGCAGTGATATGCCCCTTTTACATTCACATCAAAGATGATTTGAAAATCTGAAGGACTCGTTTTCTCCAAATTACCAATTTGTGGAATCCCTGCATTATTCACTAAAATATCAATCGAACCTAATTCAATAGCAATTGCTTGAACTGAATCTATATTCGTAATATCCGCTAAATGTAAGGTAATATCAGCTGGTAATGGCTCAGCAGGAGCTTTCAAATCAATCACATGTACCTCTGCCCCTTGTGCTAAAAAGGTGATCGCAATTGATTTTCCGATGCCAGAGCATCCGCCGGTAATGACGACTTTTTTGTGGGTTAGTTTGAACATAGTTATCAGTCGCTAGTCGTAAGTCACTAGTCTGTTTTTATCTCTACTCTCTACTCTATAATCTCTACTCTATACTCTCTACTCTATAATCTCTACTCTACTTTATTCTTTATTCTTTATTCTTTATTCTTTATTCTTTATTCTTTATTCTTTATTCTTTATTCTTTACAAGGATACCCCTCTTCTCCAGAACATGAAATCATCCTGTCC
Source organism: Aquirufa novilacunae (assembly GCF_045310505.1). Taxonomy (NCBI): domain Bacteria; kingdom Pseudomonadati; phylum Bacteroidota; class Cytophagia; order Cytophagales; family Flectobacillaceae; genus Aquirufa; species Aquirufa novilacunae. Next base: position 418,197 of record NZ_JBEWZG010000001.1, on the reverse strand, counting down.
TAGATCCATGGCTTTGGTATTAATTTCTCCTGAGGCTAATTGAATAATGTATTCCAAAACTTCCTCTCCCATCTGCTCTACCGTTTTCTCACCAGAAATGATAGGTCCACAGTTAATATCAATAATTTCAGGTAGCTTTTCAGCTAGCTTCGTGTTAGTCGATAATTTAACCATAGGGCTGATTGGATTTCCGGTAGGAGTTCCTAAACCAGTCGTAAACAGTTGAATAGTGGCTCCAGCACCCGCCATTCCGGTGGTAGCAAGGACATCATTTCCTGGCGTACAAACTAGGTTTAAGCCCTTTTTAGTCACATACTGCCCATAACCTAACACGTCTTCAATTGGTGAAGATCCGGCCTTCTTTGCGGCTCCTGCTGATTTAATGGCATCTGTGATTAAGCCATCTTTAATATTTCCTGGTGAAGGATTCATATCAAAACCTGCTCCTACCAAGGCAGCTCTGCGTGCATATTCGCGCATCAAGAAACCGAAATTATCCGCGATTTCTTTTGTGACAGCTCTGTTTTGTAATTCTTGCTCTACGCCACAAAGTTCAGGGAATTCAGCAATCATTACCGTGCCTCCTAGACCTACCACTAAATCAGCGGTATGTCCAATGGCTGGATTGGCTGAAATACCTGAGAATCCATCTGAACCGCCACATTTAACACCTACGCGTAAGGCTGATAAAGGAGCTGGTTTACGTGTTTGTTTATTGATTTCAACCAGACCTTTGAATGTTTGAAGGATCACTTCATTCAACATATTTTCAACCCCACTTCCATTATCTTGTTGTTGCTCAAAAATGTAAAGAGGTTTAGAGAAATTCGGATCTTTTTCCTTTAATTTCTCTTTAAATACTTCGATTTGAGAGTGTTGGCATCCAAGGCTTAGCACCGTGATACCTCCCACGTTCGGGTTCAAGCAATAGCCTGCTAATAAAGCACACAAGTTTAGAGAATCATCTTTGTTCTCCCCGCAGCCACTTTCATGTGTTAAGAATTTGATACCATCTACATTAGGGAATTGAGCTGATTTATGAACTAAAACGGATGCCGTTGATTCTGTATCAATTTCAAGTGGTTTTCCTTCGGCTAATTGGGCCCCTAATTGTTGTACTTTCTGAGTGAATGGATCTAGTTTTTGGAAGCCTAATCCATTAAGGAAGGCATTTTTTAATAGTTCAATGTTTCTGTTTTCACAGAATACCAAAGGGATAACTAACCAATAATTTTGTGTCCCTACTTGGCCATCAGCTCTATGGTAGCCATTGAACGTACGGTTTTGGAACTTGGAAACATCAGGTGCTGTCCAATGATAATCCTCTTGCTTACCCTTGAAATCGGTAGCAGCATGATGCAGATTAAACGTATGAATCAATCCGCCTTTTGGGATATCTTGACTTGCGATACCTACTAAAACACCATACATAGTTGCTTTTCCATCCTTAGCAATCGCCTCGGTGGTGAATTTGTGTTTAGCCGCAATATCATCTTGTAAGGTAATTTGATTCCCATGGTGGTTAATCACGGTACCTTTTGGTAGATCTTGTAGGGCTACTAATAAATTGTCTGTAGGGTTGATTTGTAAATACGTTTGACTCATGATGTTAGGCTAAATATGTTTTTGGCAAGAACCCATTTCGCGCCTTCTGGCGTTCCTGGGATTAATTTTTGGTAGTTAGACATTAAAGTTTCCCAGGCCTGCACTGCAGGATTAAGGGTATCCATTTCGCCTTTTTTGGCAAAACTAAATGATTCATCTGCAATGATTTCCATACAAAGGCGATTCTCAAATCGGAATATATGCATCGACTTAATTCCCGAATCAAGGATACTCTTTTCAATTTCAATAGGAATTGACTCGTGGTATTTCTCATATTCCCGAATCAATCCAGGATCATCATGTAAATCAAGAAATAAGATAAATCGTTGCATTAGTCTCTAATTTCATAACCTTTATACGCATAATAAATGATGTAGGTAAAGCACAAAAGAGGTATGCTTAATGCTGCAACTGTGCTTATTTTGAATAGTGAGGCTGTTAATGGTGGAATTAAAGCGCCTCCCACGATCGACATAATGATTAAGGAGGATGCTAATTTTGATCCATCGCCCAAGCCTTTGCAGGACAAGGCAAAAATGGTTGGGAACATAATGGATTGGAAAAAGTATACGGCAATTAAGGCAACTAAAGCGGCTAATCCACCGCCAAACATCGCGATTATAACAGATATCACCGAACCAATGGCATAGGCCCCTAGTACTTTGTTCGAGGCTATTTTACCCATTAAATAGGTTCCAAGAAATCGACCGAGTAGGAATAAGATGAAGGCAAATGACGCATGAAAACTAGCAATCTGCGTTGGACTCATTGACTCGCTAATTTGGTAGATCTTTTCAACTAACCATAGATTGTCATTCTTGGCTAAATCTAATTTCAAGTCTACAAAATTACCCCATAAGGAAACTTGTGCCCCTACGTTTAAAAATTGGGCAATAATACCCAATACTAGATGTTTACGTTTTAATAAGCTGGCTATGGTAATCTTAGAGTTGGATTCTTCTGAAGATTGTAATTCCGGCATTTTGGTAAACACAAATAACAAAGCTACCAAAGCCACCACTAACCCGATGAGCAAATAAGGCATTTGAACGGAAGCGGCTTGACTGACACGAATGGCTTCAGCTTCTGCTGCAGGCATTGCCTGAATCATTTCACGAGAATATTCTTTATCTGAGAAGATGAATAAACCACCAATGATGGGCCCAAGGATGATACTCATTCCATTAAAAGATTGTGCTAAATTTAAACGAAAATCTCCTTTTTCAGGATCTCCAAGAACAGTTACATACAGATTGGCAGCAGTTTCAAGAAAGGCAATACCAGACGCGATTAAGAAAAGTGCTGCTAGGAAAAAACCATAAACACGCACCTCAGCAGCTGGATAAAATAAGAAGGAGCCTGCCGCATACAATACTAATCCCATTAAAATTCCTGCTTTATAGCCCATCTTTTTCATGACATACCCAGCAGGCAAGGCCATGGCAAAATAGCCAAAATAGAAGGCCGTTTCTACGATATTGGCCTGCCAACGTTGTAAATCTAAGGCAGTTTGGAATTGCTTAACTAAGGAGCCATTTAAGCTATTAGCGAGTCCCCAAAGGAAAAATAAACTAGTTACTAAAATTAACGGAATCGTATATGACGTCGATTCTGAATTCTTTAAGCTTGTTTTGTTGTCGTTTAGAGGTAATGCCATGTGTATTTATTTTTTATAAAAGTCAAAAGACTGCTGAATTTACCGCCTTTTATTTAATTTTATTCCTAACCAAATTAACAGCATGAAAAAAATAATTGCCTCCCTCTTATTATTAGTTTCAATTAGTCTTTCAGCTCAAATTAAGACACCTTCTGAATTTCTAGGTTATACGATAGGATCCAAATTTACCTACCACCATCAGATTGTAGCTTATAGCCGATATTTAGCCTCACAAAGTAATGGATTAGCGAAATGGCAAGTATATGGTTATACTAGTGAGGGACGTGAGCAAGGCCAAATGGTCATTGCGAATTTACCTTCAAGTCTTACTTTAGAGCAAGTGCAAATAAATCATCAAAAGCGGATCGCCGGAGAATCGGCTGATCCAACCCTTCCGGTGATTATCAACTTATCGTTTAATGTTCACGGTAACGAAGCCGCGGGAAGCGAGGCGGCATTAAACACCTCATATGCCTTAATTTCAAATCCCAACAAATCAATTTCGTACGTTATTTTAATTGATCCGTGCATTAATCCAGATGGTCGTGATGCCTATGTAACCCAATACAATCGTCGTAATTTTATTGCTGGTGGAAATCCGGATCCTAATGATCAGGAACATTATGAGGGCATTACCTCCGGCCGTTATAATCATTTTTCATTTGATCTAAATCGCGATTGGGTTTGGCAGACACAGAAAGAAACGCAACAGCGTTTGAAGTTCTACCGCTCTTGGATGCCCATGATGCATGCTGATTTTCATGAACAGAGTTTTCAACACTCCTACTACTTTCCGCCTGCAGCGAAGCCTTATTTGAATTTCATCGCTAAATCGACTAAAGATCTTCAGGGAAGTGTAGGTCGATCATTCTCTAAACTTTTTGATGAAAAACAGTGGCCTTATTTTACCTCTGAAGTTTACGATTTACTCTATCCTGGTTATGGTGATACCTATCCTGTATTAAATGGGGCTTTAGGTATGACATTAGAACAAGGAGGTATTAGAGGGGGATTAATTTCTGCCAAAAGTGACGGCGACACAATTTCTCTCGTAGACCGCGTAAAACATCATTCCGCTTTGGCTTTAAACTTAGTTGAATGGTCCCTATCGAATGCTGGTGCGTTGAAAGCTTCTTTTTATGGCGTACACGATAAGTCAAGAACGAATCCGACGAATCAATTTGCCTATTATTTTGTACCTGAAAAGGAAATGGAGAAAGCACAAGAATTCATGCAATTATTAGATAAAAATAATATCACTTACAATGAAGATATGAGTTTGTCTAAAACAATTCAGGCTTATGATTATTCATCCATGAAACAAGTGACTTTAGCCGTTGAATCAAGGGGATTACTCATTCCGGCAAAACAGACATCTGCTCCTTTGGTTCAAGCACTATTGGATCCTACAATCGCTTTAGAAGATTCGCTAACTTATGATATTACCGCTTGGAATTTATTCCAATTGAATGGACTGAAAGCATATGGTATTAATGAAAATGTCTTTAATGAGATTAAAGTTGATTCTGAAATAATATCTTTTACTGATACAACTAATCATTTAGTTTACTTACACAGACCATCTAATTTTAAATATACACAGACCGTTATAAACGAAGCGGTGAAAGCGGGTGCATTGGTATCCTTTTCAGATGTGCAGACAGGTGATTTAGCTATCTCGTTTTCTAAAGAGAATAACGCTAATCGATTATCCTTTTTACGAAAAACTGGTGGAGGTTATCAGTCATTAGATTCCTATCGTTCTAATACGAGTTATGACCTTGGTTCCACCCACTATAAATCTGTATTCGTACCTAAAATAGCTGTAGTAGTAGACCCTGCAAACGATGTGAACCAACAAGGGGAATTGGCCTATTTTCTAACTCAGAAATATGGTTTAAAGCCATCCTTTATTCCATCTACGCAATTGTTCCGCTCTAATTTATTCAATTACACGCACATCATTATTCCAGATGGTAAGCATTCCCCGCTATCTAATACGAATTCAATTCTTTTACAAGATTGGGTGAAAAAAGGGGGTAAATTGATTTTGTTTGAAGGGGCGCGGAAGATTTTAGAGGATAAAGATTTAGTGGTAAAAGAGGATACTTCGCGTCATACTTCTACTTATGCGATGCGCGAGAGGGCTGAATTGTCTAATACAACATCGGGTAATTTATTGCAAGTGGAAGTGGAAAAGACGCATCCTTTGGCCTTTAGAATTAATGAATCATCGATGTATATTCTAAATCAAGTAAGTGATTTTGTGAAGCTTCCTAAAGATTTTACTCCGGTGCTTAAAACTGGTTCAAAGCCGAATATAATAGGTTTTGTGGGAGCTAATAAGAAATCTCAATTAACTAATTCACTCCTTTTAGGGGTGAAAGAAGTGGATAAAGGAAAAATCATCTGGTTCGGATTTAACCCTTTATTCCGTGCGATTCCGAATCAGGGTCAAACTATTTTTGAAAACTGCTTTTTATATTCTGAATTCTAATGAAGAAAGTTCTCTTATTCCTATCCCTCTTAAGTATGTCGGTTTATGCTCAACAATTTAAGCCGGTCTACCCTATTCCTTCCGCTAAGCAATTAGCTTGGTCTGAATTAGAATATTATGGATTCATACATTTCAATATGAATACCTTTACTAATGTAGAGTGGGGTGAAGGAAAAGAGAGTCCCTCGTCCTTTAATCCGACGGCATTGGATTGTAATCAGTGGGCAAGGATTGCGAATATGGCGGGAATGAAGGGATTAATTTTGACTGCAAAGCACCATGATGGTTTTGCCTTATATCCTTCTAAATACACGTCTCATTCGGTGGCGAAGTCACCTTGGAAAAATGGGAAAGGCGATGTGGTAAAAGAATTGTCATTAGCTTGTAAGAAATACGGTTTGAAGCTAGGCATCTATTTATCCCCTTGGGATCGTTTCCATCCTGCCTATGGAACGGACGAGTATAATCAGGTGTATGCCAAAATGCAGGAGGAATTACTCACTCAATACGGCCCTATTTTCGAGTTTTGGTATGATGGAGCCAATGGAGAAGGTCCTAACGGGAAAAAACAAGTGTACGATTGGCCACTTTTTCATTCCATGGTCAATAAGTACCAGCCAAATGCAGTTCAATTTTCGGATGCTGGGCCAGACATTCGTTGGGTAGGTAACGAACGTGGTTTTGCCTATGATACGATGTGGAGTCCTATCTTGCGGGATAAGATTTATCCAGGTTGTCCAGACTTCGATAATTATAGAAATGGCCAAGAAAATGGGACGCATTGGGTTTCACCAGAAGTAGATGTGTCGATTCGTCCCGGTTGGTATTACCACCCGGATCAAGACAATAAAGTGAAGACTCCTGATTCCTTATTGAAAATCTATGCTGCCTCTGTAGGGCGTAATGCGAATCTTTTATTAAATATCCCGGTAGATACACGTGGATTGATTCATGAAAATGATTCAGCCTCATTGATGGGCTTTGCTCAATTACGTGCGAAGTCTTTAGTGAATCTGTTGAAAGGAAAGACAGGTCCCTTGTTTGATGGAAATAAATCCACCTATTGGATGGCCACTGAAAAGAATAATCAAATCAACGTAACCTTGAAAACGGCTGAAAAGATCAATACATTGATGCTTCAAGAACCTATTGCTTTAGGACAACGTGTTCGTTCTTTTGAAGTAGAATTAGAAGATGAAGCTGGAAATAAGGAGGTCATTAAAGCAGGAACCATTGGCCATAAACGAATGATTACCTTCAAAGAGCGGAAACTAAAAAGCTTCCAAATTAGATTTACCGGTTCCAGAGGACCCGTGTTAATTTCTAATTTAGAAGCCTATCGGTTTATTTCAACACGTAACGAACCGCTTTTCCAGTAAAGGTAAAGCCACTCGCGGTTTGTGTGCTATAAACAGAATATTTGACGTCAATAAGTGCGGTAGCACCTAATTCTTTGGCCTTTTCTACCATTTGACGTAAGATTTCCTGTTTTTTGTCTTGGTGATTGCCGCGGTAAAGCATCTTTCCGTTTTGGGTTTGCTTATCCTCTAAAGGAACCTCGCCAGACATTTTGATCGTCTCGATGTCCTCATAGCTTTGCTTCGGGTGTTCATTAAAATACAATACATCGATATCATATTTTACTGGAACCTCGAAACCTAAGCCATCGTGACGCTCTACGCCCCCATTTTTGAAATCATTCGAATAATAGGTAGTCGGCTGTACGTGTTTCGAACAACTGACCGCTCCTACTACAAGAAGAAGCTTATATGCTTTCTGAATCATAGATCAATACTTTATCCCAAAGGTGGGCACAGTTTTTAATGAATTCTAAGTGGATGGGTGCAGTTTGGTAATAATCATGCCCTTTCTCCTCCTCAAACGTAGTCAATAAACAGTAGTCATACGAACGATCGATAACGGGACGATCCGTTTTAGCAGGTTTACCTACGCTAAATACATCCACTGTCTCCACGTCCGCTAAGGACTGAACACCTGCCTCGAATAAGGCGATATCTTCTTGACTTAAACCTTTTTTTAACCAAAAATTAACAACGTGTACAAACATAGTTTATTTATTTAATCCTTCTTGTGAACTGATTTGAGCTAATTTATTTCCTAATTCTTTCGATGCACTAGCTAATGGCATACGCACTTGCCCCCCAAACAAGCCCTGGTTCTCTAATAATTTCTTCACCCCTACTGGATTGCCTTCTTCATATAAGAATGGGTCAATCGTCAAGAATTTTCCTAATTCCTTCGATGCTGATTTAAAGTCACCCGCTAAAGCGTGGTGGATCATCGTTGTAAATTGCTGAGGGAAGGCATTGGCAATCACTGACATCACCCCTACGCCACCGATTGAAATAATGGGCACCGCTTGTACATCATCACCAGAGATTAATAAAAAGTCTTCTGGCTTGTGGTAAACGATCTCCATACATTGTTCGATGATGCAAGACGCCTCTTTAATACCAATGATATTTTTGTGTTCCGCTAATTTTAAAACCGTCTCAGCGGACATATTAATCCCCGTTCTTCCCGGAATATTGTACATAATCACCGGAACTGGGCACGCATCTGCAATGGCTTCGTAATGAGCAATCACTCCCCTAGCACTTGGTTTATTATAATAAGGGCAAACGGATAAAATCGCATCAATCCCTTCAAACGAAGTGTTTTTAATTTGAGCTAGTAATGATTCTGTATTGTTTCCACCTAAACCGTAAACGATCGGGAGATTCTTTAAATTCGCTTCTTGGATGGTTAAAACGATTTGTTTCTTTTCATCTGAAGTGGTGGTGGCAGATTCTCCAGTAGTTCCTTGAACGACTAAATAATCCACTCCTCCTGTGGTCACGTGTTGAATTAATTTCTTTAGACCTTCCCAATTGATTGAACGATCTTCGTTCATCGGTGTAACTAAAGCTGGCGCAACGCCGTGAAATTTAGGTAATGATTGCATAATCTAAGAAAGGAGGGCTATAAACTCGTCCTCCGAAATAATTGGTATGGATAATGAATTGGCTTTTTCCAATTTAGCTGGACCCATATTTTCCCCAGCTACGAGGTAATCTAATTTGGCAGAAATACTGGAAACGACTTTGCCGCCGTTAGCGATGATTTTTGCTTTTAACTCATCTCGGTCGAAATGGGTAAATACTCCCGAAATTACAAAACTTTTACCTTCTAGTGCGGTCGTTTCTAAAACTATTTCGCTTATTTCTTCAGAAAATTGTACGCCAGCCTTTTTCAATCGCTCGATAATAGCCTGGTTTTCGGGGTTTTCAAAAAAGGAAAGAACACTGACTGCAATGCGCTCCCCTATTTCAGGAACAGCGATTAACTCTTCTAAACTCGCTAGAATTAGGTTTTCTAACGAGTGGAATTGTAGAACTAATTTCTCTGCGATAGTGGCCCCTACGTGTCTAATGCCTAAGCCGAAAAGTACTTGTCTGAATGGAATAGACTTTGATTTTTCGATGCTAGCTAAAATGTTTTGAATCGACTTGGCTTGAAAACCTTCCAATCCAATGAATTTCTCCGCACTTAAATCATATAAATCTGCCACATTTCTGACAATACCTTTTTCAAATAACAGATCAACCGTCTCGGTTCCTATATTCTCAATATTCAGTGCTTTACGAGCAATGAAATGCTCAATCTTTCCTTTAATCTGTGGTGGGCAGCCTGTGTCGTTTGGACAATAGTGGTTTGCTTCTCCTTCCATGCGTATTAATTCTGTTTCGCACGAAGGGCACGTGAGCGGGAAGATAAACGAAGAACCTTCTTTTCTAGCCGAAGTATCTACACCGGTTATTTTCGGGATGATTTCTCCCCCTTTTTCAATAAAAACGGTATCTCCTTCGCGTAAATCTAGACGCTCCATTTCATTCGCATTGTGAATGGATGCACGTTTAATAACGGTTCCTGCCAAATAAACAGGCTCTAAATTGGCCACAGGTGTAACATTTCCGGTTCGTCCCACTTGGTATGAAACGGAGTTAATACGTGTGCGGGCAATTTCAGAGGGATATTTGAAGGCGATGGCCCAGCGAGGAGATTTGGCCGTAAAACCTAAACGTTCCTGCTGCCCAAAATCATTTACCTTAATAACAATTCCATCCGTATTCAGGGGAAGATCATTTCTTTTATCTGCCCAATCTTCAATATAGGCAAGTACCTCTTCGATAGAAGCGCAAACTCTGTAGGTAGGCGAAACGCTAAATCCGACCGATTTTAAATGCTCTAAGGCTTCCGAATGGCTATTAAAGGGATTTTCATTGCCTAAATAAGAATAGATAAAGCATTCCATATCCCGTCGGGCAACCTCTGCCGAATCCTGCATTTTAAAGGTTCCTGAAGCTGCATTACGCGGATTAGCTAATGGTTGATCCCCTTTCGCTACCTTCTCTGCATTGATGCGATCGAAGGAAGTGATAGGCATATATCCTTCGCCCCTAATTTCATAGGTCGCGGGTAAAAGAGTCGAATTAACCCGAGTAGGCAAACTTTTAATGGTCTTCACATTAGCGGTGATGTCATCGCCTCTTGTTCCATCGCCTCTTGTTACCCCTTTTTGTAAGACGCCATTCGTGTACCAAAACGACAGGGCAACCCCATCAAATTTCAATTCACATACATATTCAAATGACTCTCCATCCAAACCCTTTTTTACCCGCTCATCAAAATCCCTTAAATCACTTTCATTATAGGTATTTCCTAAAGAAAGCATGGGGAATTGGTGGGTAACGGATTTGAATTCTTTTGTGATGGTGCCGCCCACTTTTTGGGTAGGGCTATCAGAGCGAGCAAAAAGTGGATTCTCCGACTCTAATTTGATTAATTCAGCTAATAATTGATCGAAAGCCTGATCTGAAATTAGACTCTCATTTCTCTGATAATAAGCCTCATTGTAAAGATTGATCTTCTCAATGAGTTCATTCATTCGCTGATTAATATCCATAATCGAAATTAAAACTTAATTCATTTGGAATCAAGCGGGAAACAAGGTTTGGGAATATTTTATACCTTTGTCTTATGAGAAATTTGATCATTGCCCCCTCGGTTTTAGCGTGTGATTTTTTGAACATAGGTTCAGAGGTACAAATGTTAAATGAATCCGCTGCAGAATGGATTCATATTGATGTGATGGATGGGGTTTTTGTTCCTAATATATCTTTCGGTTTTCCCGTGCTTGAGGCAATTAATAAGGTAGCAACGAAGGTTTTAGATGTTCACTTGATGATCGAAAAGCCGGAGCAATATATTACGACTTTTGCTAAAGCAGGCGCTAAAGTCATCACCGTTCACTACGAAGCTTGTCCTCACGTTCACCGTACGATACAGCAAATTAAAGATGCTGGTTGTTTAGCAGGTGTAGCCATCAATCCTGGTACGCCAGTTGAAGTGTATCAAGATATTATTGCTGATTTGGATTTAGCCTTAATTATGTCGGTTAATCCGGGTTTTGGAGGACAAAAATTCATCCCAAATGCTATCAACAAAACAAAACGTTTGGCTGAAATGGCTGCGAAAGCGGGAAATACTACCTTAAAGATTGAAATCGATGGTGGTGTAACGATGGCAAATGCGGCTGATTTATACCAGGCTGGTGCGGATGTTTTAGTCGCAGGTAGTTTTGTGTTCTCATCAAAAGATCCTAAGGCTACGATTGCAGAATTAGTTTCCGTAGCTAAGTAACTGAATGGGCATAAGAATCTTCATCTTGTTGATTTTTATCTCGCTCCCCTCTTTGGCTCAAAAAGTCAAGTGGGCATCTCAAATCATTTCTGTTTCCAGTGAATACAAAGATCCCCTATTAGGTAAGGAATATCGAGCTTTGCATGCCCTTGGGCGGCCAAGTAAGTATCCGAAAATGTCTGCCACGCCTAGTGCTTGGCAATCTATGACGCCTGATAGCCCGGATGGGGAGTATCTATTGGTTGGATTTGATACGACGATGGCTATAAAGCAAGTGGCCATTTTCGAAAATTCCGGTGCAGGCAGTATTATATCTGTCGATGGTTTGGACCAAAACAATAAGATTTATCCACTTAGAACCTTTGCACCTGGTTACGCATTGTCTTCCTCACAAGTAACCTACATTCGTCTACCTTCAAAGACATCATTTAAGTTAAAAGGCATCAAGATTTCCTTTAATTCACTTCGGGTGAAAGGGTATTCACAAATTGATGCCATCGGTATTTCTGATAGTGATGAACTTATTGAAAACTCCTTAAAACTAAATTCAGATGCGAATGCGTTTCAAGCACGGGAGAATTTAGGCAACGCCATCAATTCGAAGTTTAATGAAATCTGTCCTGTAGTCAGTCCTGATGGCCAGAAACTCTATTTTACGCGGTGGAAACACCCCGATAATTTAGGGGCAAACAAGAATCAAGATATTTGGGTGTCTAATTGGCAACCTGACCGTACCTGGTCAAAGGCCACACTTTACCCCGCTCCCATAAATAATGACGAGAATAATGCCGTTTGTGGAATTACCCCGAATGGTAAAACCTTGCTATTAAATAATGTATACGGGAAAGATGGCACGATGGAAAAGGGCGTATCTTTTTCCTTTCTATTAAGAACTGGGGAATGGAGTTTCCCAAAAGCCCTAAAGATTCTCAACTTTAAGAATAAATCTGAATTCTCAGAATATACCTTAGCTCCTAACGGTAAGGTATTAGTAATGACCACGGAAACGAAGGATACCTACGGTGGAAAAGATATTTATGTTTCCTTCTTGAATGCGGATGATTCTTGGTCTGAGCCTAAGAATGTAGGTCCAGTGGTGAATACTGGCGAAGCAGAATCGACTCCTTTTATTGCTCCAGATGGCGTTACGATGTATTTCTCCTCCAGTGGTCATGTAGGTTATGGGAACAATGACATTTTTTTATCACGTCGATTAGACGATACTTGGCAAAATTGGTCAGTACCTGAAAACCTAGGCCCTATCGTTAATACGCCTCAGTGGGATGGCTATTTCTCTGTTTCGGCTAAGGGTGATTACGCCTATTTCAGTTCTACCGAAAACTCGATTGGAGCTGAAGATATTTACCGCATTAAGATTCCAGAAAAAGCGAAGCCACTAACGTTAATTCAACTGACGGGTCAAGTGATTAATCAAAAGACTAAAGAACCGATGGCGGCGCGTATCGTCATTAAGGCGAAAGGAAACCCTTCTGATACGCTTTCAATTGACTATGACCCGTATGTAGGTGATTATAGTTTTATGTGGCCTGCAAAAAAAGCCTTCACTGTTCAAATAAAGAAAACAGGTTATTTCTCCAAAGTGGAGCATTTTGATTTCACTTCAGAAAAGAATTTTTTACAGGTGAATCGAAATTTCTTCCTTCAAATGGTCGAGAAGAATAAGGCTTATGCTTTAGCTAACATCAGTTTTGATCAAGGGAAAGCCGATTTAAAACCCGGCTTTGAGGCTGAATTAGAAAAGGTGATTGCTATTCTTTCAGATAATGATCAATACACGCTTTTATTAGAGGGACATACCGATAATCAAGGAGATTGGAATGACAATTTGAAGCTCTCCTTAGAGCGGGTTGAAATCGTGAAAGCCTACCTGGTTTCTAAAGGAGTAAACGCGAATCGTATTGAAACGAAGGGATGGGGCGGTTCTAGGCCTTTGGCAAATAATTTTATAGAGGAAACAAGGAAGAACAACCGGAGGGTGGAATTCACTATAAAAACCGTGGAATAAAAAAAGAGGGAATTGCTCCCCTCCTTTTAAACTCAACCTAAACTATTATTAATTATAAAAGAACGATCAAACTCTTAATGATCGCCGTTAGACGGATTGCATCTAATATTCTCGCTTCTGTCGCTCCGTGATTCTTCACTGATTGCTCATGAGAAGTTACACACATCTCACAACCATTGATGGCTGAAACCGTTAAGCTAGCTAATTCAAAGAATTCTTTTCCTAATACGGGATTCATCATGATGGACATGCGAATTCCAGCCGGAGCCGTATTATAATATTCTTTGTCTACCATGTGCTTAAAGCGGTAGAAGATATTGTTTGCATTTAATAAAGAAACCAAGGCATGGATTTCGTTGATTTCCGCATCTGTAGCTCCTTTTGTAAGTGCTAGTTCAGTAAGGGAGTCAATGGTTCTCGTGTGCTTTTGGTTTACGGATACGGCCAAAGCTAATAAAATAGCCTCTTTCTCCGTTAATGTTTGAGCGCGCAAAGCGTTCGAAACATTGATTTTTAGATCTTTGATGTAGCGGTGATCCGCAGCATCTAAGGTATCTAAAAGGGCGAACGATTCTGTAGCAGGGATATTGATCTCTGCTAATAAGTTGTCTTTAGTTTCACTCATGGTGGATGAATTTAATAGCCCCAGGGGAATCCTGGGGCTAAAAGATAATTATAAAGTTGCGTCGCCAGCTTTCCAGTTACATGGGCAAAGCTCGTCAGTTTGTAAAGCATCTAATACACGTAACACTTCGTCTACGTTACGTCCTACTGAAAGGTCGTTTGCAGATACCCAACGTACAATACCGTCTTGGTCAGCGATATAAGTAACACGGTAAGCTACTTTCTCACCTTCTGTTAAAATACCTAATTCTTCAGCTAAGCTCTTAGAAGTATCCGCTAACATAGGGAATTTCAATCCACGTAAATCGTCGTGATCTCTTCTCCAAGCCGCGTGAACGAATTCTGAATCGGTAGATGCACCGATTAAAACCGCATCGCGATCAGAAAAATCTCCTGCACGACGGTTAAATTCAGCGATTTCTGTAGGGCAAACAAAAGTGAAATCTTTTGGCCACCAGAACATTACTAACCACTTACCGTCTTTCTTGTGATCTTCTGAAGTAATCGTTGCGAATTCTTTTCCTTGTTCTAAAGAAACAACTGCAGTTTTTGAAAATGAAGGAAATTGACTTCCTAATCCTAACATGTGATTTGCCATTTTATTTTGTTGGTTTATTGTTCTATTTAAATTGTGGTACAAAGATCTTTCAAAAAAGTGTATTAGTCAAATCTATATTTTCTATATTTGTATAGTTTTTAATTATAGTATGACCATCACTCAATTAGAGTACATAGTAGCGCTCGCTGACTTTCAAAGTTTTTCCAAGGCTGCTGATTTTTGTTGTGTTTCACAACCTAGTTTAAGTATGCAAGTGCAAAAGCTAGAGGATGAATTAAATATGACCTTGTTTGATCGCAAGGCGAAACCTTTAGTCCCTACCTTAGAGGCGAGGGATATCATCAACAAGGCAAGAGCTATTTTAAGTGAAAGCAAATCGATCCTCTCTTTGTCTAAAGGTTGGTCAAATCAGGTGAATGGAACCGTTTCTATTGGTGTTATTCCCACAATTGCGCCCTATTTAATGCCCAAGTTTTTAGCCGATTTTCAATTGAAATATCCAGACTTGAGTATTCAGATTGCGGAAACAACCACTGCCAACATTAAGAATGGGATTAAGGATGGTAAAATTGATATCGGAATTCTAGTCACCCCCTTAAATGATTCGCTAGTTGAAATACCGCTCTATTATGAGGAGTTATTTCTGTATTCGAATGTATGGGAGGAAGATGGTTCAAAATTAAAGTCAACATTAGATCCAGCTAAATTATGGCTTTTAGAAGAAGGTCATTGTTTGTCTAGTCAGGTAAATTCAATTTGTAATTTGCCCACTGGTCCTTTAATTGGGACCAAGATGACCTACCAAACAGGAAGTATGGAGACGATTGTACGTTTAGCTGATCAGGGTTTTGGCCAAACGATCATTCCACAAATGTTCGTGGATTACCTAGATCCTAAATTGAAGGAGAAGGTATATACTTTACCTGAACCGAAGCCTGTTCGTGAAGTAGCGCTTGTACATGCACCGTCTTATTCTAGAAAGGCCATTGTTAAGGCATTAGAGGTCGAAATCCTCGCTCACATTCCTGATTCCTGGAAACAGGCGGCAGAACGAAATATTATCCCCATATAGCCTTTGCCTTCGGGCTAAGCAATAAGGGTCTTAAAAAGACTAAACTTGCGCCAAAAACAAAAGTAAGAACCAATATACTGATGCGCATATTGCCTGTTAATTGTATAATTAGGCCAAACATAAACGTCCCTATTACCGTCGACATCCGATCGCATACATCATAGAAGCTGAAGTAAGAGGCTGTGTCTTTCTCCCCTTTAGGACATAATTTTGCATAGGTGGCTCTACTATTCGATTGAATTCCTCCCATCACGAAACCGATGGCGGTAGCTAATAAATAGAAATTGAATTGTGTCGTAACCGTGTAAGCATAAGCGCAAACGATTATCCAAACGAGGACAATTAAACCAAGGGCTTTAATATTCCCTACCCAACCAGATAAACGGGCGCAGAAATAAGCCCCAGGGATGGCTACTAATTGAATTAATAAAATCGTAATGATCAAGGCATCCTCCGGTAAATGCAATTCTTGGCTTCCGAATAAGGCACCTAAATACATCACCGTTTGAGCCCCCATATTGAATAGGAAGAAGCTTAATAAGAAATTTTTAATCTCTTTATTTATGGTTACCTCTTTAAAAACCTTCTTCAGTTCATTGAAACCGCCTAACCACCATTGATTGGTGTCTTTTTCCTTTGCTTTTGAATTAGGTAAATAATGAAGCGGTATTTGTGAAAAAATTAACCACCATAAACCTACAGTTAAGAAGGAAACTCGTGCAGCCATTTCACCACCGATACCGCCATACCATTCTGGTTTTAACAGCATGGTCAGATTTTGGATTAATAGTAAGACCGATCCGATATATCCTAATGTAAAACCTTTCGCACTAAGGCGATCAAAACGGTCTGGGGTGGCGATTTCGGGCAAAAAGCTATTGTAAAAGACCATACTTCCTCCCCAGCCAATGATTGAAAACAAGAATCCGAGTGTGCCGATATAATAATGTCCTTTACTGAAGAAAAATAAGGCGATGCAACTAAGTGACCCTAGATAGCAGAAGAAACGCATGAAGCTTTTCTTTGAACCTGTATAATCTGCAATTCCCGAGAGGAATGGCATTAAAAAAGTTAGTGCTAAAAAAGCGAGTGAAATCGAATAGGAAAAAACAACCGTGTTGCTTAACTCAAAACCTAGTATATTAATTATTCCTGGTGTGTCACTACCTAAAGTGACAGCCGCATTCGGAAAATAAATGGGAAAAATGGCTGAAGTAATCGTTAAAGAATGAACTGAATTTGCCCAGTCGTAAAAGGCCCAGGCATTCAATGTTTTCGGATTATTCAGCTTTAATTCCATTAAAATAGGCCTAACTGCTCCCCAGTTGGTGGATTTTTGATTTCAAATGGTATGTCTTCCTTCTCCTCTGTCTGTATTTCATCTTTCTCAGAAGGGAAATTAACAACAAATTCGGGTTCGTCGTTTGTCACGTTTACCTCCTCTGTTTCTATTTCGACTTCTGCTTGAACCTCTACTTCTTCTGCTTCTGCTTCTGTCTCGATTGGTGTCGCTTTTTCGCTAACTGGAGGCTCTTCTTCCGTTTCTAAGAAAGTTAGGTCTACTAGTTTCGGATAATTCAACTTACTACCTAACGCCTTCCATCCACGAACTTCAGCTAAGTCATCGATGGGGATTATTTCAAGTTCGTTTGTCTTACCATCAGGTTTGTGCTTAATCTGCACATTAGGGGCGTAATTATCGGTTACGGCGATGAGTTTACTTGCTTTGTGATCTGAGATGAACAAGAATTTCTTGTCTAATGAAGTGGTTTCTAAATGGAAACGCTTGATCAAGTGTGTTTTATTCGAACCGTCGAAATAGGCAGCAGAAATAATCGCCTGAGGCTCAAATTTCTTCAGGTACATGATTTCCTCTGCTGGATAGCGATTCGTTAATTCGAAATTCGTCAGTTCGTAGTTACCAGAAGAGTAGATGGCTAAAATGCTATCGTTTGGCTCGAAATTGCCAATGTGGTCGCCATGTCCATCGCGATTTAAACGACCGATAGTCGGATCATACCAAATATCTACCCCACCTAAGGTCGAAACACCCGCAGATTTCATCGTAATCTTGCGGACTGGATATTTAGTCAGCATGTTACCTAAGGACTCGCGACCTTTGATGGCTAATTTCGCGAAATCATAGTCAAATTGCTTGATTTTAGCGGTGCAATTAGCTGTTAAGCTGATTTGGATTACCTCCGCTTCTCCATTCTCATTGGCAGTGAAATAGGTAATCTTCGATTTTGCGTTATCGCTGCTTACTTTGTATTCGCGATCTCTTGTTACCGAAGTAACTTTGAAACGTTTTACGTAAGAAGTGCCTGATTTGCCATCTAGGTAGACTAAATTGTAGACTTTGCGGTCATCGTTCTTTTTAAATACTGAACAATAGATAATGTCACGCCCCACGAATACCTTCTCCTGTACCTTCGTGACTACGCAGGTACCATTCGAGCGGAACACGATGATATCGTCGATATCCGAGCAATCCATTACGTATTCGTCTTTCTTTAAGCCATAACCGATGAAACCATCTTCGCGGTTAACGTATAGTTTTTGGTTAGCTGCCGCAACAACGGTCGCTGAGATGGTGTTGAAATTCTTGATTTCTGTACGTCTCTCTCTTCCCTTGCCGTATTTAGCTAATAAGTTTTTGAAGTAATCAATCGCGAAGCGTATCAAATTAGCTAAGTGGTCTTCCACTTCGGCTAATTCGTCTAATAAACGCCTCATTAATTCGTCTGCCTTAAAGCTGTCGAATTTCGAAATACGCTTGATACGGATTTCTAATAACTTTAAAATATCTTCTTCCGTAATCTCGCGGTAGAAATCTTTCTTATAAGGTTCTAAGCCTTTATCAACCGTTTGAATCACTAATTCGAAGGTTTCGCATTCTTCGATATCGCGGTAGATGCGGTTTTCGATGAATATTTTTTCCAAAGAGCTGAAGAGCACTTTTTCCATCAACTCCCCTTTGCGAATCTCTAATTCTTGGCGTAATAAGTCAACCGTTTGATTTGTCGAAACACGTAAGATTTCCTGAATACCCATGAAATGTGGCTTTTCATCGATAATCACACAGGCATTGGGAGAAATGGATACTTCACAATCTGTAAAGGCATAAAGCGCATCAATCGTGACGTCAGGTGAAATTCCCGGAGCTAATTGGATTTGAATCTCTACGTCTTTGGCCGTATTATCAATCACCTTCTTAATCTTGATCTTACCCGTATCATTTGCTTTAATGATCGAGTCAATCAAAGAGGTGGTGGTAGTCGTGTAAGGAATCTCAGTGATAACAAGCGTCTTCTTGTCTAATTCATCGATTTTAGCGCGAATACGGATCTTTCCACCCCGTAAACCATCGTTATAGTTCGATGCATCCATCATTCCACCTAATAGGAAATCAGGATATAATTCTACTTTCTTGTTATTTAAAATATCAATCGAAGCCTGAATAATTTCACAGAAATTATGCGGCATAATCTTCGTAGCTAAACCTACAGCGATACCTTCTACACCTTGCGCTAATAATAAAGGGAATTTGATTGGTAAAGTAACCGGTTCGCGCTTGCGACCATCGTAGGACATCTGCCATTCCGTGGTCTGGTTGTTGAAAACAACGTCATTCGCGAACTTAGATAGGCGAACCTCAATATAACGAGCAGCTGCAGCGCTATCTCCCGTACGGTTATCTCCCCAGTTACCTTGGCAATCGAATAGAAGATCTTTTTGGCCTAAATTAACAATCGCATCATTTATCGACGCATCCCCGTGTGGGTGGTATTGCATCGTTTGTCCGATTACGTTTGCAACCTTGTTGAAACGGCCATCGTCCATTTCCTTCAAAGCGTGCAGAATACGACGTTGAACCGGCTTCAAACCGTCTTCCACGGCTGGTACCGCACGCTCTAAAATAACGTAAGAAGCATATTCTAAGAACCAATTCTCATACATTCCTGCTACCGCAATCTGATTCTGTAGTGCGCCGTCCGCTGTTTCACTCATAGTTTATTTGCTATTATCTTCCTGGTGGAAAAGTTGGTACATAATTAAGGCTGTGGCTCCCCAAATCAAATTTCCTTCGTAGCTAAAGGAAGGACTTAGGATCTTTTGTCCATGGTAACTCACTTCATGAGGAAGTAGGTTAGCCGGATCTTGAAAGAATGACACAGGTATTTCAAAAATACGATTAATTTCTCTTTTATTTAAATCGTAGCTCAGCTTTTTATTGATGCGCACAGAAAAGGCGGTAATCCAATAATTGGAGACGTTTATCCAATGTTCTGTCACATAGTTGAGCGAATCGGAATCGATCGCCACTCCTATTTCTTCCCAAACTTCCCGTGCTGCTGTCTCCCGTAAATCGGTATCCGTAGGATCCATCTTTCCACCTGGGAACGCCATTTGGCCACTGTGATGTCCGTCGTATTGATTTCGTTCTATGATGATAAGTTTAGGTTCTTCCTCTAGATCTTCTAAAATTATCGCAACAACGGCCGCAGGTTTCGCCTGTTCTTTTATATCAGGCCGATTCAGGACTTCTTGCTGTAATTGTTTGAAATGGGCAAAATCCAGCATGTTAGAATGAATTAGCAATGGCTTCCGCACATCGAATACCATCTAAGGCGGCTGACATAATACCTCCGGCATACCCTCCACCTTCTCCACACGGGTATAATCCCTTAATCTGTGGATGCTCTAAGCTCTCTTTATCTCGTGGTATTTTGACTGGCGATGAGGTACGACTCTCTAAACCGATGATTTGGCCTAAATTCGATGAGAAACCGGGGATTTTTTTGTTGAAATCTTGGAAACCTTGAGCTAAGGGTGCTGAAATATAATCAGGTAAGAATTCGCGCATTTCGCCTGGCTCTAAACCCGGTACATAAGAGGTCGGATGAGCAGATTTACTCGCTTTACCTTGGATAAAATCAAGAGTATATTGGGAGATGGCTTTTTGGGACCCTCCTACTAAAGTTCCAGCTTTTTGCTCGATCTCTTCCTGCATTTGCATACCCGCCAAAGCCCCGAATTCCTTGTATCTCGCTAAATCCTGTTCTACAATGCTCACTACAATTCCTGAATTAGCATACTTTGAATCACGTCTGGATGGCGACATTCCATTCACAACCACTTGGTTAGGTGAGGTAGCAGAAGGGACAATAAAACCACCTGGACACATGCAAAAGGAGAAAACGCCTCTTTGAATGCCTTCGAAATTACTTTGGGTTACTAGACTGAAACTAGCTGGGGGTAAATATTCTGGACGTTTTTTTACTTTGTATTGTGCTTGATCGATGAAAGATTGTTGGTGTTCAATTCTGACCCCTATGGCGAAAGGCTTTGCCTCGATGGCCACCCCTTTGTCTTGTAATAATTGGAAAATATCACGCGCAGAGTGTCCCGTGGCTAATAATAGTCGATCAGCTAGAAATTCTGCCTCATTCTGGCAGATTACGCCTTTAATGGATTTATTTTCAATAATGAAATCAATCACCCGGTGATTAAAATGTACTTCTCCGCCTGCCGCAATCACTGCGTCTCGCATCGATGCGATAATACCTGGTAATTTATTCGTGCCGATG
This sequence comes from Aquirufa novilacunae, assembly GCF_045310505.1. Taxonomy (NCBI): domain Bacteria; kingdom Pseudomonadati; phylum Bacteroidota; class Cytophagia; order Cytophagales; family Flectobacillaceae; genus Aquirufa; species Aquirufa novilacunae. The sequence goes on along the minus strand of NZ_JBEWZG010000001.1, from coordinate 396,863 downwards.
TGTGGATGTGCTTCAAATAAGATGTCGCTATTCGCACCATGCGCTACAAAGGTTTCTAAAACACCTTTGATATCGCCTCTCTTTGTACTTCTGGTATAAAGTTTACCATCGGAATAGGTTCCTGCCCCACCCTCACCAAAACAATAATTCGAATCAGGATCCACTAAATTGAAGCGGTTAATCGCAGCTAGATCTCTCCTACGTTCTCTTACGTCCTTACCTCGTTCGATGACGATGGGTTTAATCCCTTTCTTTACAAAGTCAATTGCGGCAAATAATCCAGCCGGACCTGAACCAATAATCAAAACTTTTTTTGCTGACTTAGGTAAAGAGGGTAATTGAGCAGAAAGACTAAAATCGTAGTCTTTTTCATAGAACCCTATGCGAAGATTTACTTTGATTTGTCTGCTTCTAGCATCGATTGACCTCTTTTCAATACGGTATTTTGAGTTCGATAAAAACCCAGCACCCATCTCCGCAGTCAGAAATTCAGCTAATTTTTCAGGCGAATGGGCAATTTCTGGGCTAAGAACGAAATCTCTTTGGTCAATCATACAAGTATTTTGTGCAAATTTACGAATCTATTTTTACTATTTCGGATGAATAAGCTCGGCTCAGAAGTTTCCCCCTATTTATTGCAACATAAAAACAATCCAGTTCATTGGGAACCTTGGGGTCCTGAGGCTTTAGAACGCGCTAAAAAGGAGGATAAACCCATTTTAGTCAGTATTGGGTATGCCGCTTGTCATTGGTGTCATGTAATGGAGCACGAATCATTTGAAAACGAGGAGGTTGCTTCTATCATGAATGCATATTTTGTCAATATCAAGGTAGACCGAGAAGAACGCCCAGATGTGGATATGGTATACATGGAAGCTTTGCATCAGATGGGATTAAATGGTGGATGGCCTTTAAATGTAATTTTAATGCCAGACCAAAAACCTTTTTATGGTGGCACCTATTTTAAACGAGCTAATTGGATTCAATTATTGCATTCGATTCATAATGCCTTCAAGAATAACCGAGAAGAATTAGCTAAATCGGCTGATGGATTTGCCGATAGCCTTTCTGAAAACGCCTCTTTCTTCGCTCATACGGATTTGAATGAGGTTTCACTCGTCATTCCGGCTGCAGTCAATAAAATTAAGACCGCATTGGATCCCATATTCGGTGGTATTAACAAAGCACCTAAATTTCCTCTACCCTCTTTAATTCAGTTTTTATATACGCTTCCCGCTAGTCTCTCCGTAGAATTAGGAGTGCCTGTTTTAGCCCAAACTTGGTTAGAAAAGATGGCACAAGGAGGTATTTATGATGCAGTGGGTGGAGGTTTTTCGCGCTATTCAGTCGATTCAGAGTGGTTTTGCCCTCATTTTGAAAAGATGCTTTATGACAATGCGCAATTGCTTTCTGCCTATACAAAAGCCTATAAAAGAGAGCGAAATCCACTCTATCAAGAGGTGGTATTTGATACGATTGATTTTTTGAAACGGGAATTATTGTCGCCTAAAGGACTTTATTATTCTTCTTTAGATGCTGATTCAGAAGGTGTAGAAGGTTTATTTTATACGTGGACTTACGAGGAATTAGCGGCATTAAATAATGAAGATTTCTTGAAGACATACGCTATCTCTAAACACGGTAATTGGGAAGAAGGACGTAATATTTTGTTTAAATCGAGCCCCGTTTTGAATGCGTATTTTAAGAAAGAGATGTCGCAGTTAATGGATTGGAGAAAATTAAGAGTACGTCCAGGAACGGATACAAAAGAGATATTAGTTTGGAATGCCCAGTTAGTGAGTGCTTTTTTAGAGGCTTATCAGGTATTTGGTCGCCCTGAGGATCTAAGCTCAGCTATAGAGTTATTAAATGCAATTGAAGTAGAATTTAAGTCTGGTTCTATTTGGCTTCATCAAGCCTCTTATGCGAAAGAACCGATTTATGCCTTTTTGGATGATTTATCCGCTTTATCTCTAGCCTATATTCAAACCTATCTTCAATTAAAAGATTCCGCTTATTTAGCGAAGGCGGAAGCTATTTTAGTGCAAATTCAACAAGATTTTAGCCATAAAGAATTGGCGCTTTATGCCTATCGTTCGAAGAAGGCTGATTATTTAATCGCAGAAAAAGTAGAGGTCATGGATTCGGTGATGCCATCCTCAAATTCGATGTTATGTGAATCCTTTTTGTGGATGGGTATTTTAAGGAATAAGGCTGAATTTACGTTGGAAGGCCGTGAAATGTTATCCCAAATATTAGATAGAGCCATCGCTCATCCCGCCTATTTTGCCAATTGGTTACGCGTCTATTCGGATTGGGTGGAACATCCGAAAGCTCTGCTGAAATATGGGGGGGGCGTTGAAGGATTAACCGAATTTGACTGGTGTATTGATAAAGATCAGCTCGTTTTTATTCCTTACGAAGGTATGGAGGGCTATTTATTGTGTATCGGAGATTATTGCTTCTCCCCTGTTACATCTTTGGAAGAAGTGGATAAACAATTAGCTACACTTATTTAATTCGATCTGGATTCTCCGTGACAAAGGCTCCCCAGCCTTTTTTCGTCCCTTTTATCGTAGAGCTAATGTTTTTGTTGTGAAAATGATGGCAGATGGCAATTCCGAGCGCATCGGTGGCATCGTGTAATTTGGCATCTAATTTTATATTCGCAATGATTTCGACCATTTTAGCCACTTGCTCCTTCGAAGCATTCCCATTTCCGGTAACCGATTGTTTGATTTTTTTAGGTTCGTATTCGGCGATGGGTATCGATTTAGAAAAGGCCAAAGACATCACCATCCCTTGAACACGACCTAATTTGAGCATTGACTGCACATTTTTGCCAAAGAAAGGCGATTCAATCGCTATCTCATCTGGTAGAAACTCTTCAATGATTCCCAAAACACGCTCGTGAATCTTCAAAAATTTAGCTCCCTGAGTCGTGTATTTAGTTAGGTTTAATACACCATATTGTAAAATGGTCACCTTGTCTTGATTAATTCGCAATAAACCATAACCTAGGAATCGCGTCCCTGGGTCGATGCCTAAGATTATTTTTTCTGAAGTGGAAGTGTTAATTTGCGTCATTAAATCAGCTCATGTTTATTCATCAAATTCCGTCGTTTATTCCTTCTCTTTTTCCCCGTTTTACGTGGTCAAAGGATTCTGAACGTCAGATCTATTTAACCTTTGATGATGGACCAACTCCTGAAATTACGGATTTTGTGTTAGAATGCTTAGCAGAATACCATGCGAAAGCTACTTTTTTCTGTATTGGCAAGAACGCAGTTTCGTATCCTACTATCATGGATCGAATTAAATCGGAAGGTCATAGCATTGGAAATCACACGATGAACCATCTAAATGCCTGGTCTTTCGATTTTAACGCCTATCTAGCAGATGTGGAAGCATGTGAGGCAGTTTTCCAAAAACAAGGCATTCAATCTATTGGTTTCCGTCCTCCTTATGGCCGAATCACTAGAAAAATGTATAAAGACATTCCAAATATCTTTTTATGGTCTGTCTTAACAGGTGATTATAATGCCTCATTGAACTCTGAATCTATACTTCAATCCGTTTTACCCCTTTTAAAACCTGGTGCCATCGTTGTATTTCATGACAGTGTAAAAGCAGCTCCTCATTTGAAAGCAATTTTACCTGCGATTTTAGCGCATTGTGCCTCGCAAAATTTAACCTGTTCCGCCTTATGATCGATACCCACGCACATCTATATGATGTTCATTTTCAGGAAGATATGCCCTTTCATATAAAGGAAATTCAAGAGGCGGGTGTAACTGGGGTTTGGTTGCCTAATTGTGATTTGGAATCATGGACTGACTTAAAGAAATTAAGTACAGCCTATCCTGATTTTTTACTTCCCATGATCGGATTGCATCCTACTTATGTTAAAGAAAATTACCTAGCTGAATTAGCTGCATTGAAAGCAGAGTTGGAGCAAACGAAAGTTTTAGCCATTGGGGAAATAGGCCTCGACTATTATTGGGACACCACCTTCGCTTCGGAACAGATGGATGCCCTACAACAGCAATGTCACTGGGCTTTAGAAAAAGGGCTGTGGGTAGATATACATTGTCGTAAAGCTTATGCAGACTTGATAAAGACTTTTAAATTACCTGAATTCAAGGGATTAAGAGGAATTATTCACTGCTTTTCTGGCGATGCAAGAGAAGCAAAGGTTTTAACTGATTTAGGATTTTTATTAGGTATAGGTGGAGTAATTACCTACAAGAATACGACACTATTTCAAGATATTAAAGATATACCTCTTAGCCACATCGTATTAGAAACAGATGCTCCATATTTAAGTCCGGTGCCATATAGAGGAAAACCTAATTCTCCTAAGAATATACCCCTCATAGCACAAAAATTAGCAGATTTATTCGAAATAACTTTAACAGAATTGGTTCAACAAACGAATCAAAATGCGAATAAGTTGATGGCTACCTCAGGTTATTAATCAAACCTTTCATTTGATCATCCCAAGATAGGATCGCTTGTTTTAATCGGATAACGACAGCGTTAGGTGAGTTTTTAAATTTATCCCATGATCCTTGGAAGACTAATTTCCCTTTTTCCATGATACCTACGCTTTGGCTTAATTGAAGTATATCGGTCAAATCATGGCTAATCAGCACACATGGAATGGCTCTCTCTGCGACCACAGAGGCAATAATTTGGGAAAATTCTAGTTTTTGTTCGGTATCTAATTGACTAAATGGCTCATCGAGCACCAAATAAGAAATAGGTTGACTGATGGCCTCTAATAAGGCCAGTTTTTGCCGTTCTCCACCCGATAAAGAAGCTACTTTGGTGTCTTTTTGTTTAATTAAATAGAACTGCTTTAAATACTTTGTAATGATTGTATCTTGTTGATTATTAGGCAGGTACTGGAACAATACTTGCGCATAATTGTAGACAGTATGATGCGGTTTTAGATGTAAGGTTTGAGGAACATATCCTGCCTGTTTGAATTGGGGAATCAAACGGTCTAATCCATCATTTAATTCTTTGGAATTGATTTTTATGGAGTATTCCGTGTCAATACTTAAACCGACCAATAGTTTCGCAATGGTACTTTTACCGGAACCACTTTTACCGATTAATGCGTAGATTTCACCTGATTTTACCTTTATTTGAATATTGGATAAAGCAAAATGACTAGTAACTTGGTGTTTCTTTATGCCGATTGTTAACATTAAACCTATTTAAAATGATTTTGTGCGGAATTGATGTGGGAACTTCTTCCATTAAAGTTAGTATTGTTGATGCTGCAAACCAACAATTAATTTATTCATGCTCATTTCCTGAGATTGAAAATGAGATATCTTCCCCTCAGCCCGGATTTGCGGAGCAAGACCCAGAACATTGGTGGTATTGCGTGAAACAAGGTATTTTAAAAGCGAATTCGACAGGATTATACGATCCTGAAAGAATTGGTGCCATCGGTATTTCTTATCAAATGCATGGCTTAGTAGTGGTTGATAAGGAGGCCAAGGTATTGCGTCCATCGATTATTTGGTGTGATTCCAGAGCTACTCCTTATGGAGAAAAAGCGTATGCAGGTCTTGGAGAATCGTTTTGCCAAACACATTACCTCAATTCTCCTGGAAATTTCACCGCAGCCAAGTTAGCTTGGGTGAAGGAAAATCAACCTGAAGTTTTTGAGCAGGTTGCACAAGTATTATTACCTGGAGACTTTATCGCAGGTAGATTCACCTCCCAATTTACTACTACAGCTTCTGCCCTTTCCGAAGGTATTTTATGGGACTTTAAAGAGAATCATCCGGCTAAAGATTTGATGCAGTTTTATGGATTTCCTTCCGAAATATTCCCACCGGTTCAAGATTTGTTCTCTGATCACGGCACGGTCACATCAATGGTAGCGGCTGAATTAGGATTGAATACAAATGTCAAGGTTACTTATAAAGCCGGTGATCAACCGAATAATGCCTATTCATTAGGCGTTTTACATCCTGGTGATATTGCGACCACGGCAGGTACGTCTGGTGTGGTGTATGGTATCTCGGATGAATTGAAATTCGATAAGGAGAATCGGATTAATTCTTTCGCTCATGTGAATCACAGCGCATCAAAAGCGAGTATTGGTGTTTTAATGTGCATTAATGGAACGGGTATTTTGAACCGTTGGGTGAAGCAGAATTTCTTCCCGACTATGTCCTATACCCAAATGAATGAGCAGGGTGCAAAAGCAGCTATTGGTTCTGGCGGATTGGTATGTATGCCTTTTGGAAATGGTGCTGAGCGTATTTTCCAAAATAAAACCATCGGAGGTAGTTTCGTTCACCTTGACTTCAATCGCCATCAGTCTGCTGAGATTATTCGTGCAGCACAAGAAGGTATTGCCTTCTCCATGGTTTATGGGATTGAATTATTAGGTAATGTGGGTGTTCGACCTAAAAAATTAAAAGCTGGTTTAGCGAATATGTATTTGAGTGATTTGTTTACTCAAGCCATCGTCAATTCCTCTGGAGCTTCGGTTGAGTTATTAGAATCAGATGGAGCGTTTGGCGCTGCATTAGGAGCGGGTGCTGGAGTAGGTTATTATGCAAATGAAGATGAAGCGGTGGCTAACATTAAGTTGTTAAAAACAATTGAACCTGCGGCTGCATTAAAAGGGGAATACGAAGAGGCTTACGGGATTTGGAAAAATAACCTAGCCCATTAGAAATGGTAAAGCCTCTCAATTGCTTGAGAGGCTTGTACCCAGAGCCGGAGTCGAACCGGCACGGGCTTGCACCCACGGGTGTTTGAGACCAGCGCGTCTACCAATTCCGCCATCTGGGCAATTCAAAATTGCAATGCAAAACTAGGCTAAATCATTCGCTTTCGCAAGAGTGCCTAGAATAAATTCTAGTTTACTCGTAACGTAAAGCCTCTACTGGGTCCATTTTGGAAGCCTTAAATGCAGGATAAATTCCTGAAAATAAGCCTACTAAAACACAAATAATAATACCTGTCATCATCCAAAGCCAAGGGATAATAAAGCTAGCCGCTCCCGAACTAATTCCTTGAGCAATTAAGTTTCCAATCGGTATAGCTAATATAATCCCTCCTATTCCTCCTAATAAGCAAATTACAATAGCCTCAATGAGGAATTGTTGCAAAATTCGTCCTGGCGTCGCACCGAGTGATTTTCTAATCCCAATTTCTCTCGTCCTTTCGCTAACAGACACCATCATGATATTCATTAATGCGATGGCAGCACCTAATAAGGTGATAAAGCCTATCACAAATCCTCCGATACGAAGTGAACCTGTAATACTTTCAAAGCTTTTAGCCATAGAGTCTGAGCGGTCGATACTAAATGAATCTTCAGTTCCTATCGGATCCATTCGCACTTTACGCATAGCTCCTCTTGCCTCTTCCATGAAGTCATCTAGGTTTTTAATTTTAGCTGCAGAGGTAGTAATGTCAAATGTCAAATTTCTACCAACGGCCATTTTACGACCTGTTTCCAAGGGAACTACCACGACGCGATCATCTCCACCCCCCATCATGTTACCCTTCTTTTCTAGTACCCCGATTACTTTTAATTTAATACCAGATACGATAATTTCAGATCCAATGGGACTTTGCTTTTCATATAATTGATCAATTACATCCACACCTAGAATACACACATTGATGGCATTCGTTTGTTCATTCGCTGAGAAATTTCGCCCGGCTCCTACTTTATAGCCTTTTAATTCCATAAAGTTTTCATCGATTCCTAAAACTCGGGTATTGGGATTTGTTTTCTTGGAAGCGAATTTGGCAATGGCATTATTATTGACATTGGTTTTTAAAGAGACTTTGCCTTTGTTAGAAAACAACGTTTTATAGTGTATCGCTTGACGATAATCGATGTTTTTGAATCTTTTCTCCTTCTGCCCTTCTCTTCTTACTTGCATCATCGGTCTATTACGAATATCAAAAGAATTGGCACCTAGACCAGAGAATGAGTTGTCAACTGAACTTTGAATTCCATCAATAGCCGTTAATATACCCACCAAAGAGGTGATTCCCAAGGATATAATGAGCGCGGTTAAAACCGTTCTTAATAAATTTCCCTTGATGGAACGAAGACCCTCTAAAACGTTTTCCTTTAAATTCATATGTCTATTTGACTAAGCCGGAATAGTCCGGCGACTTTTTGACTAAGTCACACAGTGACGACTAAATCGCATCGCGATGACTAAGTCACGCAGTGACGACTACTCAAGCGCAAGTTATCCTCTTTTTTACAGCATTAAAAACCAATGAAACAGGCTTTTAATCCGCTAGTCCTTTTTTTACCTGATTAATTCAATCGCACCTCTTTCTTAAACGCAAAATCTTTGATAATTTAGTGTAAAATTATGTCAGTGGAAGAAAATCAAAATAACGCACCTGTTTATAACGACGATAGTATTCGTTCCCTAGATTGGAAAGAACATATTCGGTTACGTCCGGGTATGTATATTGGTAAATTAGGCGATGGTTCATCAGTTGATGATGGTATCTATGTGCTCGTGAAGGAAATCATGGATAACTCGATCGATGAGCACATGATGGGAAATGGCAAGTCGATTGATGTAAAGATTTCTGATCATAAAGTAGAAGTACGTGATTATGGCCGCGGTATTCCATTAGGAAAGGTGATCGATTGCGTTTCTAAGATTAATACGGGAGGTAAATATGACTCAGGTGCTTTCCAAAAATCCGTAGGTTTGAATGGTGTAGGTACAAAGGCAACCAATGCTCTTTCAAACTACTTTAAAGTACAATCTTACCGCGATGGTCAAACCAAATGGGCTGAATTTTGTAAAGGTGAATTAACGGCAGAATCGAAAGGTATTGAACCTTCCAATGCAAAGAGTGGTACGCATGTTCAGTTTGAGCCGGATAATACCATCTTCAAAAATTATCACTTCATTCCTCAGTATTTAGATTCCCTATTTTGGAATTATGCCTATCTAAATGCAGGATTGACCATTAATTTCAATGGAGAGAAGTATTTCTCACAAAATGGTCTCTTCGATTTACTTTCAAAAAAGACCAATGCAGAGGAAAATCGCTACCCTATTATTCATTTAAAGGGTAATGATATTGAATTAGCGATCACTCATAATAACCAGTACGGAGAGGAATACTATTCCTTCGTTAACGGTCAAAATACCACACAAGGCGGTACTCACTTAGCGGCTTTTAGAGAAGCGATTGTAAGAACCGTCCGTGAATTCTTTAAAAAGGATTTCGATCCTTCAGATGTGCGTGCTAGTATCGTAGGTGCTATCGCCATTCGAGTACAAGAACCCGTTTTTGAGTCACAAACTAAGACTAAATTAGGAAGTACAACAATTTCTCCTGATTCAAATTCTACCTCCATTCGTACGTTTGTAGGGGACTTTGTCAAGACGGAATTAGATAATTATTTACACCAAAACCCGGCTTCAGCGGATGCTTTATTAAAACGTATTCTTCAATCAGAACGGGAACGTAAGGATATTGCGGGTATTAAGAAGTTAGCGAATGAGCGAGCTAAGAAAGCGAACCTTCACAATAAGAAATTACGCGATTGCCGTGTCCATTTATCGGATGAGAAGTCGGAGACAAGACATGACACCACCCTGTTTATAACGGAGGGTGATTCGGCTTCAGGAAGTATTACAAAATCGCGTGATGTGCAATTACAGGCGGTATTTAGTTTACGAGGTAAACCTTTGAACAGCTTTGGCCTAACAAAGAAAATTGTTTACGAAAATGAAGAATTTAATCTATTGCAACACGCTTTAGATATCGAGGATTCTTTAGATAATTTACGCTATAATAAGATTGTGATTGCTACAGATGCCGACGTGGATGGAATGCACATTCGATTACTTATTTTAACGTTCTTCTTACAATTCTTCCCGGATTTAGTGCGTAATGGTCACTTGTATATCTTAGAGACTCCCCTATTCAGAGTACGTAATAAAAAGGAAACACGTTATTGCTATTCTGACGAAGAGCGCCGTAATGCCATTGAGGCCTTGGGACCTAAACCAGAAATTACCCGATTTAAGGGATTGGGTGAGATTTCACCCGAGGAGTTTGGCAATTTTATAGGTGAAGATATCAAATTAGAACCTGTGATTTTGGAAAAGGACTTTACAATTCCACAACTTCTGACTTATTACATGGGTAAAAATACTCCGGAGCGTCAGAAATTTATTATTGACAACCTCGTAGTAGAAAAAGATCTAGAAGAAGTATTACTAGGTTAATTAGAAATTCAATTCAAGGAGTTGCTTAAGTTCTTTCAAAGCTTTCGCGGCTCCTTTTTTTTCAGCCTCTTCTATACCTTTCCGTATAATTTGCTCAGCTTTATCTTCCGCATCACTTGCTAACAAGGCATTCGCATACGTGTAGTAAGTAGCCACGTAGTCTGGAAATTGGGTAATAATCTCCTCAAACAGATCGAAAGACTCTTTTAATGCCCCCTCTTTCTGATATTCAATAGCTAATAAATAATGATTAAAAGGATCCATTGGATCTTGATTAATTTCATTTTTAATAAATTCTTTGCGATCCATTTTGCTAAATTAAAAACAAATTAGTATGCTTGCATAACAATTTAATCTGCCATGAAAATACTAGTCTGTATCTCCTGTGTCCCAGACACTACTTCAAAAATAGCAATAGATCCATCAACCTCCCAAATAAGTAGTCAAGGATTAACCTATATCGTAGGACCCTATGACGATTATGCCCTTTCTAGAGCCATTGAATTAAAAGAAAGCAATGGTGCTGAGGTGATTGTTCTACACGTAGGTGGTTCTGAATCTGAAGCTTTAATTCGTAAATGTTTAGCCTTAGGTGCTGATTCTGCCGTTCGTATTGATGGCAATCCTATCTCCTCTACCCAAATAGCTGATGCCATTGTTGACTACGTCAAACAAAATCCAGTAGATCTAATCTTAATGGGTAAAGAATCCATCGATTATAATTCTGGAATAGTTCATGGATTAGTGGCTGGTGCTTTGGGGTATGTTCACTTCAATCCAGTGATGCATTTAGATTTAGCAGGAAATAATTTGCAATTAGAAGTTGAAATAGACGGTGGTAAGATGGAAGTCTCTTGCGCTTTGCCTGCTGTTTTAGGTTGCCAAGAGCCAATTGCTGAATGGAAAATCCCTTCGATGCGGGGTATTATGACAGCTAGAACGAAGGAAATAAGTGTAATACCGTTAATTCCGACAGATTCGGTAAAACTAGTGAAGGCGAGTATTGCTGAAACAGCTCGTCGAAATAAGATGATTGATGCGGCTGAAGCAGAGACTTTAATTGATTTATTAAAAACAGAAACAAACGTTTTATAAGATGAAAAATGTAGCCATTATTGCCCAAGCCAAAGAAGGTCACTTAAACGAAGCCACAAATCTTCTTCTATCCTTTGTTTCGAAATTTAATCCAGAAAAAATTACCTTAGTCGTTCTGGGTGAAAATCATTTATCATCAGTCGGTTCTTCGGTTCCAGTAGATGTTATTTCTCTATCTGATGGCTTATGGACGGATACCTCAGCTGTTAGTAGTTTAGCAAATGCGGTAAAAGGATATACCGTTTTCGGTATTAAGTCTATTCAAATCGATAATTTATTAAGTCTTTTAGCGTCTTGTTTAAAGGCTGAAGTAGTTTCAGGTGTTCAGCATTTGGGCTATTCAGCAGGTGTTTTTTTCATCGTTAAGTCGATCTTTTCTGGAAAAGCCTCCTTAGAAATTAGCAGCTCAACAGCTTCGATTTTTAGTTTAAATCGCAACTTTGATTTTACCGATGTGGCCGAATTACCTGCGAAAGCGGTCAATTCAACCTCTGTTCTCACCTATTCATCAGATAGTAAATCTGCTATAACTGCATTAAAGCCGATTACAGGTTCTATTCCATTGCCAGATGCAGCACTTGTTGTTAGTGCGGGAAGAGGACTTAAGGATCCATCGAACTGGACGATTGTAGAAGATTTAGCCAATGCATTAGGCGCAGCTACCGCTTGTTCAAAGCCTGTTTCTGATTTGAATTGGCGTCCTCACCACGAACACGTGGGGCAAACGGGGGTAAAAGTATCGCCTAATCTGTACATAGCTTGTGGTATATCAGGTGCTATCCAGCATTTGGCAGGAGTTAATGGTTCTCGAATTATAGTGGTTATTAATAATGACCCAGAGGCACCTTTCTTCAAGCATGCTGATTATGGAATTGTAGGAGATGTAAATGATATCCTTCCAAGACTAACAAAAAAGCTCCAATCACATTAATATTAGCGGTCTAATTGGTACATTTGTGTTTTAATGTAGGCCTTTGAAAGAATTTATTCCTTTACGAATTTTGTCAGTCAACCCTAGTTCCGTTGGAGCTAGTTCGTATATATTATTGTTAGAGTCAACTGATTCTAAAGCTTTGCGTTTTCCTATCGTTATTGGAAGTCAAGAAGCGCAATCTATTTCTGTATTCTTAGAGCATATTACGCCTAGTAGACCCTTAACACATGATTTGTGTGTGAGTCTACTAGGATATACTTCCCTATCCGTTCAACAGGTGATTATTACCGATTTCAAAGATGGTATTTTTTATGCTCACCTTGTGATTAATAAAGACGGAGAAATTATCCATGTAGATGCTAGGCCATCTGATTCTATTGCGATAGCCGTGCGATTAGATGTTCCTATTCTTATTTCCGAAAAACTATTACATGATATTTGTATTCCCGACGAGGAGTTTTTGGATGAATTAGAGGAAGAGTATGAGAGTGTAAATAAACCTTCCCCTGTGCGTTCTAAGGCAGAATTAGAGGGATTATTAACTAAGGCTTTGGCAGAAGAGAATTACGAAGAGGCTGCCAAGCTTAGAGATGAAATTGAAAAATTATAGGTATGAAATATTCTAAAAGTCGTCCACAGTCTACCCAATTAACTTTAGTCATTTCGATGGCTAGTTTGGCGTTTATTATTGCCTTATTCTTTCAATTATTTGTAAGCGTAAGATCCTGGGGAAATGAGATTAAGTCTCAGATGAAGATTTATGTCTATTTAAGTGATTCGTTACAAACAGCAGATTTAGCATCGACCATAACCTATTTTAAATCTCGCCCCTATCTTGGAGGTAAGGAATTAAAACCTGACTTGGAATTTAAGTCTAAAGCTGCGATAGCTTCCGAATTCCTTACTTCCTCCCAAGAAGATTATAAATCGCTTTTAGGCGAGGAAAACCCATTCAAGAATTGTTTAATCTTGGGTATTAAAGACGAATTCAAAAATGAAGCTTCTTTCAAGAAAATTGTTTCTGAAATTCAAGCTAGACCTGAGGTTTATGAGGTTACCTATCCGAATACTTTTTTAGGATCGCTATTAGGTAAAATTCAAGCTGTAGGTTATGTGGGCTTAGTATTAATCTCTTTATTGACATTATTTATTTATCTGCAATTAGCTAATAGCATTCGGTTGCACATTCATGGTAATCGGGTATTAATTAAGACGATGCAACTTTTAGGAAGTACAAATGGATTTATTCAAAAACCTTATTTATTAAATGCTGTTTTGGTTGGTTTCCTTGGTGGATTCATCGGTTTTGTATTAGCCGATGGAGCATTTTACTATTTTTCAACTTCTATTCCAGAAATTAAATCGGTGTTTTTTGATCAATCAAATCAAGTTCAATTAGTGCTTGTTTGTGTAGGTTTTTGTACACTATTTAGTTTAGTAGCGTCTTTCTTTTCTTTATCGAAGTATTTAAAAATTCAACATACAAACCTTTTTTAATATGAGTCAATCTAATATGCCACTAGGCGCGAAGGACATAAAAATTCTATTAATTGGAATTGGAATTATGTTAGTTGGTTTTTTTGTGATGACTATGGATAAGGAGGAATTCGGTTTTGGTTTCTTGGGCTTAACCCTAGGTCCCATTTTAGTCTTAATCGGAATTATCATTCCTATTTTTTCGCTATTTAAGTTAAAGCGTTAATGACTGAAATAGTAAAAACAATCATTTTAGGTATTGTAGAAGGTTTAACAGAGTTTTTACCCGTCTCATCTACTGCCCATTTAATTATTACAGAGAATTTATTAGGAATAGAAAATTCTAAATTCTTGAACTTTTTCACGGTTTTTGTACAACTAGGTGCAATTGCAGCCGTTCCATTACTTTACTTTAAGCGTCTCTTCAGTTCAGGATTATCTATTTACTTTACGATCATCTTCTCCTTCATTCCTGCGGTTATCTTAGGCGTATTATTGGATGATTTCTTAGAAGCTCTATTTCAAGGATATTGGTTCATCGCTGGATCCTGGATTGTTGGTGGTTTAATTTTGATTCGTATCGATACCTGGTTACCCGCAAAATCAGATGCTTTAGAAATCCCTTCTATTTCGTATTTAAAAGCTTTTAAGATTGGCTTATACCAATGTATAGCCATGATACCGGGAGTTTCTAGGTCAGGAGCCACTATAGTAGGTGGTCGTATGCTGGGTCTAAGTCATTCTGCTGCTGTGGAATACTCCTTTTTATTAGGCATCCCCACGATTTTAGGAGCCTGTGCGAAGAAGTTATTAGATTACCGGCATGATTTTGATGTGTTATTTACCAAAGAGCACATTCAGTTTTTAAGCATTGGTACTTTTATCAGTTTTGTCATTGCGTTGTTAACAATTAAATGGATGGTGGGTTTTGTTCGTCAACACGGATTCACCTTGTTTGGATATTATCGGATCATTATTGGTGTCGGTTTAAGTATTTACTTGTGGATGAATTAACAGAAGTTCAAGATAAATTTTACGTTATCAATAAGCCCAGAGAATGGTCTTCATTCGATGTAGTTAAAAAGATTCGTAACCTAGGTCGATTTAAGAAAATTGGCCATGCAGGAACTCTAGATCCTTTGGCTACGGGTATTCTGATTATGTGCGTAGGTAAATACACCAAGAAGATTGATTATTTTCAATCTCTTCCTAAGACCTATACAGGTAAATTAGTTCTAGGAAAAACTACCCCTTCCATTGATTTAGAGACTGAATTTGATGGTGAATATCCGGTAGATCACATCACAACAGATAGGCTTGAAGAAGTTCGTCAATCATTTCTTGGTGTTATTCAACAAGTCCCTCCTATTTATTCTGCTATTAAGTTAAATGGACAACGTTTATTTACACATGCCCGAAATGGGGTGAATGCGGAGGATTTAGAAATCAAGATACGCGAGGTGGAAGTTTATCGAATGGAAATCGATGCGACTCTTTTTCCGGAGATTAGTTTTGAGATTGAATGTAGCAAGGGTACTTATATTCGAAGTATTGTTCGAGATTTTGGCATTAAATGTCAATCAGGAGCTTATATGAGTGAATTAGTTCGAACAAAAATTGGTGATTGGGGTTTAGATAAGGCGCAAGAGGTGTCGGAATTTACTAGTGATAAATATGAAGTGCTTTTATAGCTTTGATACGGTTGAAATTGCTGACTCGACAGCCGTTACCATCGGCATGTTTGATGGCTTGCATATAGGCCATTTAAAGGTGCTAGAGGGATGTGTGTCTGTTTCTAAATCGAAAGGTTTGAAAACCTGCGTGATCACCTTTTCTAATCATCCTGCAGATCATTTTACTGGAAAACGAAATGAGCTATTGATGCCAATGCAGGAAAAGATTCAATCATTTGAAGGCTTAGGTATCGACTATTTAGTAATTCTACCTTTTGATACCTACTTGGTAGAAATGCCAGCAAACCATTTCATCCAAGATTTGATCATTCAAAAGTTAAAGGCGAAGAGTGTCGTATTAGGCTATGATAATCATTTTGGAAAGAATAGAGAAGGTTCGATTTCCTATATTCAAACGAATTATGCTAGCCAATTAGAAGCTGTATCGATTGATGTAGCTAAAGTGGATGATATTATTGTTAGTTCCTCTCAAATCAAAAAGTACCTATCTGAAGGTCAAGTTTCGAAGGCCAAAGAAATGTTAGGGCATCCTTATGATATTTCTGGAACTGTCGTTCATGGCAATCAAAATGGTCGAAAAATAGGCTTTCCTACCGCAAATATGTCTCTAAATGCGGACAATAAGTTTATCCCTCAATTGGGCGTGTATTTAGTTCAGGTAGAAGTGGAATTAGGTTCTTATTATGGTTTGACAAATATGGGTTACCGCCCTACCCTGAATAAGGATGAGGGAATTCATATTGAAACCCATATTTTAGGTTTTGATGGAGATATCTATGGGCAACCTATTAGCTTGAAATTTATCGAAAAAATTAGATCAGAAAAGCGATTCGATTCTTTTGATGAACTAAAGAATCAAATCGCAGCAGATTTAGCTTGGGCTAAGTTATTTTTAGCACAAATTCATATAGCTTCCTAAGAAGACTAGCTCGTCTTGTCGTTTTTCCAAAAGTTCTTGAATCTTTTGATCTAACTTATTCCCTTCAATATCGATGAAGAACCAAAACTTGAATTCATTAGTATCCTTTTGAGGGCGAGATTCAATCTTTAATAAGTTTATTCCTCTCGTTTCAAAATCCTGTAGTAGAGATAATAAAGCCCCTGGCTTATCATCATTTTTTAATTTAACGGCTAGACTTGTTTTGTCTTTATCCGTCTTCTTTAAATTTTCTACTTTGGAAATGATAAAGAAACGCGTTTGATTCGAATCATTATCTTGAATATTATCAAACAAGATAGGAAGCGAATAGATTTTAGCGGCTATGTGTGAACATAAAGCTGCGCCATCTTCCTCCTCTACGGCTAATTTAGCTGCACGTGAGGTAGAATCTACCTGAACAAAGAAATCCTCTTCCTGACCAGAGAAATAGTCATTTAAGAAACCTTTGCATTGTTGGAAGGCAATGTCTTTAGAATAGATCTTTTTTATTCCCTGAATACCATTGTGCTTAGAGGCTAAGCAGAAATTTACCGGGATAATAATTTCAGATATAACGAATAGATTTTTCTCATTTAAAAGATCCATCGTCTCTTTCACCATTCCTTCTTGGTTGTTCTCAATCGGAACAACGCCATACTTAGCACGACCCGTTTCGACTGATTCAAATACAGATTTGATTGAAGGAAGAGAAATGTAATCTGCTACTGCACCAAAACGCGTTTCAGCCGCCTGATGCGTGAAACTACCCTCGGGACCTAAGAAGCAAATAATTTCAGGTAATTCTAAATTTCTAGATACACCGAAAATTTCTAGGAAAATGGCTTCTATAGCCTCTTTTCTTAGTTTACCCGTAAACTGATTAGCTAAACGATCGATAATTTCTTTCTCTCTATCGGGATGGTAAATAACCGCGTTAGACTCACGTTTTAATTTACCAATCTCCTCAACGAATTCCATTCTCTGTACGAGTAAAGAAAGTATGGAGTCATCGATCTGATCTATTTTGCCTCTTAATTCAGGTATATTCATGCGTATTGTGCTAATTAGCTCAATTTACTAAAATATGAAGATTTAAGGAAGGGAAATAAAAAAAGGATTTGAATAAATCCTTTCCTTAGACTAACAAGATGTGATTCCGTTTGGATTCGAACCAAAGACCTACTGCTTAGAAGGCAGTTGCTCTATCCAGCTGAGCTACGGAACCTTAATCAAAATAAAAAGTCAATTTATAATTGGTGTAAAACACGTCCTCATAAATTGACTTTTGTCGGGGTGGCAGGATTCGAACCTACGACCTCTTGGTCCCAAACCAAGCGCGATACCGGGCTACGCTACACCCCGAAAATTGACTGCGGAGAGAGAGGGATTCGAACCCTCGGTACCGTTACCAGTACGCATGTTTAGCAAACATGTCCTTTCGGCCTCTCAGGCATCTCTCCTAGCATTTAAGAGAGCACAAATGTACTAAATATATTTAGTAAATGAAATAAATGGCGAAAAATTTATTTCGCCATTAGGTCAAAACTAGACACTGATTTACCTTCAAGGGCTGTTTTACCCATTAAATATAAGTCAATATTTCTAGCCGCTTCACGTCCTTCAGAGATAGCCCAAACCACTAATGATTGGCCTCTTCTTGCATCACCTGCAATGAAAACTTTCTCATTATCAGATTGATAAGATGCATTCGCAACTAAGTTTCCTCGCTCATCAGACTTCACTCCTACGGCTGTTAATTGTTCAAAAAGTGAACCATGATCCGTGTGTAAAAAACCTGCAGCAATTAAAGCTAAATCACATGGAATTTTTCTTGTGTTGATCACTTCTTGCTCCATTTTACCATCCTTCATGTTATAAACGATGTCACCGATGATCAATGCTTCCAATTCACCTTTGTCATTCTTCACAAATTCTTGCAAAGAAATAGACCATAAACGCTCAGCTCCCTCATCATGAGAAGTCGATGTACGTAGCATGGATGGCCAATTGGGCCATGGCGTATTCTCAGCCCTGTTTACTGGAGGCTTCGGCATTACTTCAATTTGAGTAATAGAAGCAGCTTTATGGCGATTAGATGTACCTACACAGTCAGATCCCGTGTCACCACCACCAATGACCACCACATGTTTGCCTTCAGCTAAAATGTTATTATTCGTGTAAGCCTCACCTTTGTGATTTACCTCTAAAGCGATAGAGGCATTACGTTTATTTTGTTGAGAAAGGAATTCCATGGCTGGATAAATACCTTTAGCATCATTTCCTTTCGCAGTAATGAAACGAGGAGTTGTACTACCCGTTGCTACTAATACGGCATCAAATTCATTCGTCAGATTAGCCAACTTCTCAGTAGTTCCTATGTTAGCATTCGTTACAAAAGTGATTCCCTCCTTCTTCATGACATCCACACGTCTTGAAACAACCGTTTTGTCTAATTTAAAATCAGGAATACCATAACGTAATAAGCCACCAATTTGATCCGCACGCTCATAAACAGTCACTAGGTGACCTGCTTTATTTAATTGTGCAGCTGCCGCTAAACCTGCTGGTCCCGAACCGATCACTGCAATTTTCTTACCTGTACGTGTTTTGGGGATAAATGGAACAACCCATCCTTCTGAATAGGCTTTTTCGATAATTGACTTCTCGATTAATTCAATAGCAACTGCTGGCTTGTTAATACCTAGTACACAAGCTGATTCGCAAGGTGCAGGACAAATACGGCCTGTAAATTCAGGAAAATTATTAGTTGTACTTAAAATATCATAAGCATATTTCCAATTTTGCTCGTATACAGCATCGTTGAATTCAGGGATGATATTTCCAAGTGGACAACCATTATGGCAAAATGGTGTACCACAATCCATACAACGACTAGCTTGCGCTTCTGTATCCGCAATCGAATTCAATTGTTCAATTTCTTTGTAGTCATTAACACGCTCAGCAACCGCTCTTTTAGGAGCTAATTTGCGGTCAATTTCTAAAAATCCTGTAGGCTTACCCATTCTATCTTATTTTAAATCTACTTTAATATCTTGATACACTCTGTCTTTATCAGCTAATACATCTGATATGCTCAATTGACGAGAACTTAAGGCGTTTTTGTAGTCAATTGGTAGCACTTTCTTGAATTGACTAGCTAAGGCACTGAAGTTATCATAAACTTGTTTCCCTTTCACTGAACCAGTTAATGATACATGTTTTTCTAAGTACATTAGGATGATATTCTTATCCTCTGGAGTTAAATCAGTGATTTCAACCATCTCGCGATTTACCTTAGCATCAAACGTGTTTTGCTCATCTAAAATATAAGCAACACCACCTGACATACCTGCACCAAAGTTTCTACCCGTATTGCCTAAAATAATCACTAAACCACCTGTCATATACTCGCAGCCGTGATCACCAATTCCTTCTACGACTACTTTCGCACCAGAATTTCTAACACAGAAGCGTTCACCAGCCATACCAGCTAAATAAGCTTCTCCTGAGGTAGCTCCATAGAAAGATACGTTACCTACGATTGAATTTTCAGAGGCCTTAAAGGAAGCCAACGGCGAAGGATAGGCCACTAAGGTAGCACCGCATAAACCTTTTCCTACATAGTCATTCGCATCTCCTTCAATCTCAAATTTAATCCCTTTTACAGAGAAGGCTCCGAATGATTGACCTGCTGTACCTTTAAACTTAATGTTAATCGTATCAGCCGCTAATCCCTTCTCACCATATTTTTTCGTGATCTCATTCGATAAAATAGTACCAACGGAACGGTTTACGTTAATGATGTCTAATTCACCATGAACGACCTCTCCTTTTTCAATCGCTGGCTTAGCAATTTTCAATAACTCCCAATCTAACTGGTCTTCTAAACCGTGATCTTGCTCTTCTGATTTATAGACAGCTACTCCTTCTGAAAGAACTGCTGGAGCTAAGATTGGGTTTAAATCAACATTCTTGAACTTCCAGTGATTTGATAAGTCTTTCATTTCTAATAAATCAACACGACCTACCATTTCTTCTAATCTACGGAAGCCTAGCTCAGCCATTATCTCACGTAATTCTTGCGCTAAGAAATGGAACAAGTTAACTACGTGATCTGCTTGACCCGTGTAAAGCGCGCGCAATTCAGGATTCTGAGTTGCCACACCTACTGGACACGTATTTAAGTGACACTTACGCATCATAATACAACCCGCAGTAACTAAGGCAGCTGTTGCTACACCGAATTCTTCCGCGCCTAATAATGCAGCTACGGCGATATCTTTACCTGTTTTGATTTGGCCGTCCGCTTGGATAGTCACACGTCCGCGTAATTTATTTTTTACAAGCGTTTGATGCGTTTCAGCTAATCCAAGTTCCCAAGGTAAACCGGCGTGACGAATAGATGATAAAGGTGATGCACCTGTTCCACCATCGTAACCAGCGATAAGGATATGATCCGCATGTGCTTTTGCTACACCTGCTGCAATCGTTCCTACACCTGCCTCTGACACTAATTTTACAGAAATACGCGCAGCTCTGTTAGCATTCTTAAGGTCAAAGATTAATTGAGCTAAATCCTCAATTGAATAAATATCATGGTGTGGTGGAGGTGAAATTAAACCTACACCTGGCGTACTGTGACGCGTTTTACCAATCCAATCATCTACTTTATGACCAGGTAATTGGCCACCTTCACCTGGCTTAGCACCTTGAGCCATTTTGATTTGAAGTTCCTTCGCATTGGTTAAATAATGCGCAGTTACACCAAAACGACCCGATGCCACTTGCTTAATAGCGGAATTCATTGAATCCCCGTTCGCCATTTTCTCAAAACGAATCGGATCCTCTCCACCTTCACCCGTATTTGATTTACCACCAATACGATTCATGGCGATGGCAAGGGTTGTATGTGCTTCGTAGGAAATAGATCCAAATGACATAGCACCCGTTGCAAAACGAGCTAAAATATTTTCAATCGGCTCTACTTCATCGATAGAGATGGATTTACCCGTTTTAAATTTAAGTAAACCACGTAGTGTGATTGATTTCTTGCTTTGATCATCAATTAATTGAGCATATTTTTTATAAACAGAATAGTCGTTCTGTTTAGTTGCTTGCTGCAATAAGTGGATCGTTGCTGGATTGAATAAGTGCTCCTCTCCTCTTTGTTTCCATTGATAGATACCACCCACCTCTAATTTCGGAGATTCTTGTTTCAATAATTGATAACCTGAAGAATGCTTGATTAGTGCTTCTTTGGCAATCGTATCTAAATTAATACCTCCAATACGTGAAATTGAACCAGTGAAATAGGTATCTACTACATCTTTTCCTAAACCTAGGATTTCAAAAATTTGAGCACCTTGGTAAGATTGTAATGTCGAAATACCCATTTTAGAGAATATCTTCAGTAATTCTCCATTTACCGCCTTGATATAATTATACTCTAACTTATCATAGCTAAGGTCCTTATTAACAAAACCCTGATCTTTCATGGCTTTGATCGTTTCAAAAGCCATATATGGATTCACTGCACTAGCACCATAACCAATTAAGGTAGCATAGTGATGTGTTTCCCAAACATCTCCCGCCTCAATAATAATACCAACTTTCGCTCTCTTCTTCGTACGAATCAAGTGATTGTGCACGGAAGCTAAAGCTAATAAAGAAGGAATTGGCGCATGTGAACTATCAATACCTCTATCTGTCAATAAAATGATAGAATATCCATCATCCACAGCATCTTCTGCATATTGATTAATTCGGTCCAAAGCCTTTTTCAACACACCCTCCTCTTCAGAAGCACGGAAGGTCATGTGAATTGATTTTGTTTGGAAATTCTCATGGTCAATCCAACGAATCTTTTCTACCTCTTTATTGCGTAAAACAGGTTGCTGAATTTCAATTTGACGGCAATGCGTAGGACTTTCCTCTAATAAATTGGATAAACCACCAATATCAGATAGTAATGACATGACCATTCTCTCCCGAATTGGATCGATTGGAGGATTCGTTACCTGAGCAAATAATTGTTTGAAGTACGACGATAAGTGTTGCGCTTTCTCAGATAGAACAGCTAATGGGGTATCGATACCCATTGAACCTAAGGCCTCTTTACCCGTTTCAGCCATTTGAGCTAAAACAACACGGATATCTTCGGTTGTAAAACCAAAAATCTGCTGACGTGAAACTAATTCAATAGCTTTCGGCTGTCTGTATTCACTACCAGCTTCTGGCAAATCCTCTACGCGGATCTTATTATTTACAAGCCACTCCCCATAAGGTTGTTGCTGGCAAATTTTTTCTTTTAATTCTTCATCAGGAATAATACGACCTTGTTCCATGTCCACAACGAACATCTTCCCAGGTTGTAAACGACCTTTTGAGACAATAGTTGCAGGATCTAGATCTAATACTCCTGCTTCAGATGCCATAATTACATGGTCATCGGATGTCACCCAGTAACGTGATGGACGCAATCCATTACGATCTAAAGTAGCTCCGATCATTTTACCATCTGTAAATGAGATACTAGCTGGACCATCCCAAGGTTCCATCATGGCAGCATGGTACTCATAGAAATCTTTCTTGTACTTCTCCATGCTTTCGTTGCCATCCCATGCTTCAGGGATTAGCATCATCATCACATGTGGCAATGAACGACCTGTTAAGTACAATAATTCGATCGCATTATCTAAAATAGCCGAATCAGATTGTCCTAAACTACAAACTGGAAGAATCATATCTAATTCCTCCTGAGTGAAATACTTGCTAGAGAACAAGGCAGACTGCGCTTGCATCCAAGATGAATTTCCTTTTACCGTGTTAATCTCCCCATTGTGCGCAATGAAGCGGAACGGTTGAGCTAACTTCCATTCTGGGAAGGTGTTCGTTGAGAAACGAGAGTGTACAATTGCTAAAGCTGATGTAAAGTTCTCTTGGAATAAATCTAAGAAGTAACCTGGCACCTGCATTGTCGTTAACATACCTTTATAAATGATGGTACGGCAAGACAAAGAAGCGAAATAGAATTTATTGTTTAATCCAGCAATAGTTTCATTTAATAATTTTGAAACATACTGTCTGAAAACATATAATTTACGCTCAAAATCAATTTCTGTAGCACAATCAGCTGGACGTTCAATGAATAATTGTTGAATCGATGGCTCCGCATTTCCAGAATCAGCCCCTGTAATCTCCGAATTATCAACAGGAACTAAACGGTAACCTAAAATGCGTAAACCCAATTTCTTCGATTTGCGCTCAATGACTTCTTTACATTCTTTAATTAAAGTTTCGTCTTTTGGAAAAAAGACCATACCCACGCCATAGTTTCCTAAAGACGGCAAAGCGAACCCTAAAGAACTCGTTTCTTCTAAAAAGAATTCATGTGGAAGCTGTACTAAAACACCTGCCCCGTCCCCTGAGTTAGGATCACAGCCACAGGCTCCACGGTGATCCATTCGAATCAACATCTTAATGGAATCCTGAACAATGCGGTGTGATTTTATGCCTTTTAAACTGGCTACAAAACCAATACCACAAGCATCATGCTCGAATTCTTTTCTGTACAAACCTACTTCATTCGGATTTCTCATAGGAAACTATAAATATTCTAATAAAAATAATAATAAATCAAAAACAGCTATGACCGCAGAAATGTATATTTCAGGTAGATAATATAGCTAATTTCAAATTTAATTAAAAATAAATTTGGCAAAACGATCTAATGACAAAATATTCTTCGGATTCACAAATATCAAAATTGCAACACAAAAAATCTTGATATTATACAATTTTAGTCGTAATCCTCTCCGTAAGACTCGCCATATTCCTCCCCAGACTCCGTATCATCTTCATCTTGGAACTCATTTTCTAGATCATTTAAATAGATAGCATCTACACCCTCTTGAACGGTATTCAACAGAGTTAAATATTCAATTTTGGCAGTATCTAATCTTTCAGCTATTTCTTCATTTTTAGTTACAACGACGAATAAGCCGCCTTCATTCGTGCAAATCTTAGTGCCTTTACGAATGGCAGAAACTCCGTAACCATCAATTTCAGCTGTTTTAGAAAGATTTAAGATAATGTTAGCATAATCTTTTTTAAACAAAAGGCGAATTGCATTTTCTAATTCCTCTGAATTAGCAGCCGCTAATTGTTCAGCTTTCCAATCAATAACGGCATAACTTTCGTTTTGTTCGAGTTGAAATGAATTAATATTAGACATGTTTTAAATACTGAATGGTGTTAGTGTAAATACGGTTGTGTAAATCATCTTGTGGTTCTTTATTAAATTTCAAACCTGTGATTTCTTCATATAAAAGAATATATCTTTCTGATATTTGTTGAACGAACTCATCGGTAATCGTGGGAACTTGTTGCCCCTCTTTTCCTTGAAATCCATTGGCGATAAGCCATTCTCTGACGAATTCCTTCGATAATTGTTTCTGTGCTAAGCCCTTCGCAAATAATTCCGCATAAGGTGTTTTGTAGAAATAGCGGGAAGAATCAGGTGTATGAATTTCATCCATCAACATAATTTTACCTTCATACAACCCAAATTCATATTTAGTATCCACTAAAATAAGGTCTTTTTCAGCAGCCATCTCCTGCCCTCTTTGAAACAAACGATGCGTTATTTGGCATAATTCGTCCATGTATTCTTTAGATACAATTCCCTGAGAGATAATCTCTTCCACTGAAATATCTTCATCATGTCCTTCGCTCGCCTTTGTTGTGGGAGTAATAATTGGAGAAGGTAATTGTTGATTTTCTACCAAACCTTCAGGAAGTGAAACCCCGCAAACACTACGTTTACCAGCCTTGTATTCTCTCCAAAGATGCCCTACTAAATAGCCTCTAATCACCATTTCAATTGGAAACGGCTGGCATTTAAGACCAAATGCCACATTGGGGTCTGGGGTAGCTAACAACCAATTAGGAACAATATCTGCTGTTTTTTGTAAAAAATAACTCGCAATCTGATTTAGCACTTGCCCTTTAAATGGAATCAAACGAGGTAAAACTACATCAAATGCAGAAATACGATCAGAGGTAATCATTAACAAATGATCTCCAATTCCATAAACATCACGCACTTTTCCTCTATAAAAAGAGGTTTGATTAGGGAATTGATAAGGGACATTACTCATGGTTTGTATTGTTAGTAAATGAAATTCTTTTGCTTCTTTTTCATCAAATCAAGTAAAGATAACGCTTCTTGCGTATTTATTTTTTGAGTTTGACTGATCATTTGCGTTGATTTAGCTTGTTTCTTTAATTTGTTCTGAGGAAAATTGAATGCGTACAATTCGTATGTTTTAACTAAAGTATCCACATTCCCATTTTTCTTGATCGAATTTTGTAAATCAACTAACCCTTTCTGTTGATCACCAACATTGGCGGAAAAATGACTCAGTAATATATCAATCTCCATACTTTGGGAATTCAACCTCAAAGTTTGTTTATCCATCCCATTCTTTCTCGACTTCAATTCCAGAACAGCAATTAATCGCTCGATCTCGGGATTAACAAAAATCGTAGCTTGTTTAATACTTTTAGCACCTTTTAAAGCCTGAACGTAATTTTTTGACTGAACTTGCTGGTTAATTTCTGCCACTGCAACATTATACTGCTTCGAAGAAGCGTTGAATAAACCTTCGTAGAATAAAATAAAGATGTAGAATAGCGTTGTAAACATTTACATTTTGATTGCTTTTGCCGTAAATACACTATCTATGAACAATAAAAGCACTATTAAAATTACTAAATATATTTTTACGTAAGAACTCGTAATCCAGTTATTCAATTCACTCGTATTAAACAAGGAATTGGAAGTACTTAAATCTCCTAATTTTTGCCACTTATTTTTACTTTTCTGAAACTGTAAAATGTCCTCTTTATTTGGTACTGAAAGTCCTATTCCCTCATACTTTCTATGATGAAATTGAGTAGCATTGAAAGCGTGTTGCTCAATTAAATTCAAAAATGATTCTTGATCAGTCTGTGGTAGTACTTGCACCCATTGTCTTTCCAAAGGATCGTAAACAATTAATCCTAAATTACTATTACTTGACATATCCTGAACTTTCTTTTGTAATTGGTTCCAAGTTAAGCTGGAGGCGTCTTTTGATATGCCGAATAAATAGGATTGCTCATTTTGAATGGACTTAGAATAGGTTTGCTTTACCTGTAAACTATAAAAAGTCAATAGCATAAAGGAGGAAAGAAGCACGAATCGTAACAAGTACCTAAATACCACGAATCTAGAGACTTGATAAACCGACCCTTTGGCTACATAATATTTATACGCCATTAAAAGAGATGTAATGAGGTAAATTCCAACCAATAAGACACCTATTTCCTTTAAATTCATAAAATCGGTTAAATTCAATAAAATTTAATTGCTATTTTTACAATTCTATCAAAAATAGCATGGATATATTAAAAAGTAAACGACTTGATCACCTCAAGTATGAAATTCGTGGGCCTGTATATGATAAAGCGTTGTCGCTTCAAAATCAGGGTTACAAGATCACTTCGTTAAATATTGGTAATCCTGCCGCCTTTGGCTTTGAGACTCCAGATGAAATCGTCCATGATATAATCGTAAATATACGAAATGCTCAGGGATATGTAGATTCCAAGGGATTATTTGCAGCGCGTAAAGCCGTGATGCAGTACTATCAGAATTTAGGAGTTAAAAATATATTAATTGAAGATATCTACATCGGAAACGGAGTAAGCGAATTGATCTCTTTGGTCATGACGGCTTTATTGAACACGGATGACGAAGTATTAATTCCTTCTCCAGATTACCCTTTATGGACTACAGTGGCAGGATTAGCCGGTGGGAAAGCAGTTCATTATACTTGTGATGAGGCCAAAGATTGGGCTCCAGATCTAGTGGATATGGAAGCGAAAATCACGTCTAAAACAAGAGCAATTGTTTTAATTAATCCCAATAACCCGACAGGTGCAGTTTACTCGAAGGAAACGGTGAAGCAGGTTGTTGCTTTAGCTGCTAAACACCAATTAGTGGTATTTGCGGATGAAATCTATGATAAAATATTGTTTGACGGAACCTGTCATCATACAGCTGCCGGATTATCAGATGACATTTTAATCATCACGATGGGTGGATTATCTAAAAACTACCGCGCGGCAGGTTTTAGAGGGGGCTGGATGATTTTAACAGGTGCGAAACATAAAGCAAAATCATATATTGAAGGTCTAAATTTCCTATTTAGTACGCGTTTATGTGCTAATGTGATTACACAATATGGTATTCAAACCGCCTTAGGTGGATACCAGTCTGTCAATGATTTAGTTGCTAAAGAAGGACGCTTAAACCGTCAGATGAACTTAGCTTATGAAAGAATGAATGCGATTGACGGTGTTAGTGCAGTTAAACCGAAAGGGGCACTCTATTTATTCCCGAAAATTGACTTATCGAAGTTTAACTTCGAGGACGATAACCATTTTGTGATGTCTTTGTTAGAGGAACAAAAGATTCTTGTGGTAGGTGGCCAAGGATTTAATTTCAAAGAGAAGGATCATTTTAGAATTGTGTTTCTTCCCCATGTAGAGCAATTAAGTGTGGCATTAGATAAAATAGCGCTTCATTTTGAAAATTACCGCAAATGATTTTTGACCAATTTTCTCGGAAGCAAAAGTTATTTATATTTCTATTCGGAATATTTTTGACGAATGCTATTGTAGCCGAGATTATTGGTGTTAAGATAGTTTCTATCGAAAAAACACTTGGATTCTCTCCTTTGCATTGGGCTACACCTTGGGGTGATTTTTGGGATTTAAATCAAACGGCAGGAGCTTTGAATTGGCCCTTGGTTTTTATAACGTCAGATATCATTAATGACTATTTTGGAAAGAAAGGCGTACGTTTTATTTCCTTTACCACTGCCCTATTCATCGCATTCTCTTTTTTTATTATTTACACCGCTACCTTACTAGTTCCTGCTGATTTTTGGGTAGAGGTGAATAAGGGCTCTGAGAATTTTAATATTAATCAGGCTTTTTCACGGATTTTTAGACAAGGTTTAGGAATCATTTTAGGATCCTTATCAGCCTTTTTAGTTAGCCAAATTATCGATGCACTTGTTTTTGAGAAAATCAAAGCAAGAACAGGTTCGAAACATATCTGGTTAAGAGCTACTGGATCGACACTTATTTCTCAATTATTAGACAGTGTGCTGGTAATTGGAATTGCTTTTTACCTTTTTGGAAATTGGACGTTCAGTCAATGGATGAACGTTTCTTTCAATAATTATTTCTACAAATTCTTTGTAGCCATACTTTTTACCCCGCTATTGTATGTGGCTCACTGGGCGATTGAGAAGTATTTAGCTCAAGATAAAACGTCTTAAATTATCAGCTATAATTGCGGTAGAGATACTTACGTTTAATGATTCAGCTTCACCAAAAGCAGGTATTGTTATTTTTTCATCCAAAGTATCAATTATCTCTTCCCTTATTCCGTTTGATTCATTACCTAGAATAATAAATGCATTTTCTGGGAACGAATACGTATGGATATTTTCCCCATTCAAAACGGCTCCTATTTTCTTTATCTCAGGATGACTTTTAAAGAATGTTGGCAAATCAACATAGGTAAATTCAATTCTTGAAAATGAGCCCATGGTTGAAATAATGACTTTGGGATTATAAAACTCTGTACAATCCTCCGATAAGACTAATTGTTTGAAGCCATACCAATCACAAATCCGAATAATTGTACCTAAATTACCAGGGTCTCTGATCCCATCTAATACAATGGTATAAGGTGAGTTGATTTTAAATTGATTGAATTGCTTTTGCTTAACAACGGCTAATCCAACTTGATTAGTAACTAGTGTACTTAGTTTAGTTAATTGCTCCTCGCTGACTGTGTAGATGTAAGCAGGGGATTTAAGGCTTAATTCATGAAGTAAATCGGATTGATTTTCAGCTAGCACAAAAAACTCAACTGAAAAATCAGATTTAACCAATTCAAGCAGCGACTTCTCCCCTTCTACTAAAAATAAATCATTCTCTTTTCTACCTTTTTTAGAATGTAGGGAATTAATTAACTTTATTTGTTTATTACTTAGCATCTCTTGAAGAATCAATCAATTATCGGTTTTATTGTTTTGTGTTTAGGTTTGTTTTCATGTAGCCAATATCAGGCATATGAAATGAAAGAACCTATCATCAATCAAATTAATCTGGTAGGTAATCAGCAAATTTCCAGTGTTGAATTACGTAACAATGTGTTAGGTATTAAAAACTCGTACAAAAGATTGCTGCCTGCAAAATTATATACTTATCTGGGCAATAAAAGAAAAAGAAAAGATTCTCTGGGAATAAAGCCAAGTTTTATTCAATTCTTCAAATCACCCAATCCAACTTATAATACCACTTGGTTAAAAAGTAATCAAAATCAGATCCTTCGTTATTATCGGGAGAATGGCTTTTTAAGTGCACAAATCTCACCAGAAATTGACTCTGCTGGTAATTTAATTACTATTACTTTCCGAATTCAAGAAGGGGAACCAAGTTATTTTACTAAAGAAGATTCAGTCTCGGTAGACAATCCTATTTTGGCCACTCATGTCAGTGAGTATTTAAAAGAGAATAGTCTCATCCGACCAATGGAACGTTTGAAATTAGCTGTGATTAAACAGGAAAAAGAGCAATTAAGTCATCATTTACGAAATGAGGGGTATTATTATTTCTCACCTGATGCGGTAGGTATTCGATTAAACGATAGAAAAGATTCTACTTTACGAAATGTATCTCTTTTCTATAAAATACCTGAATTCAAGAATCGGACTTCCATTCCTAATTACGATCGTCTCTATCGCATCGGATTACCTGAGTTCATTATCCTTGACCCCTTTGGTAATCCGGCCTTATATCCACCTATAAAGAGTTTAAGTAAGTTAATTAACCTCAAAGAAGACGATTTGTACTCGGTTGATCTATTCAACCAAAGTTTAAAGAATATCTATCTCACCGATCAGTTTAAAACGGTTTCTATTCGTTTTGACTCTACTAGGACGCGTTTATTTCCTAAGATAGAGTTGTTTCAAAATGAGAAATACAATTTTAGTTCTGAACTAGGTGGAAGTGTATTTAGAGGTATTCCTGGGCCCTTTTTAACAAATTCGTTCAAAGTAAGACGCCTATTTTCAAGTCTAGATTATTTAGATTTCTCTGCTAGATTAGGTTATGAGGCACAATCTGGGTTCATTAATACCGATGAAACCAGAAATAATTTAGAACTGAATTTATCTGCCTCGATTAATTTCCCTACCCTCTATTTACCTTCTTCTATCATTCGAACTTTAGGAGCTTATTATGGTGCCAAAACATCGGTAGGAATTGGCTATGATTTTATTAATAGACCAGAATATCAACGAACCAATTTCAATTTATTTCAGCGATATACGTGGCAAAAGAAGGAAACAAGCTTCTTTACGCTATCTCTTGTTAATCTTAATCTCCTAAATAGTAATTATCCTGAGACGTCAACTTCTGATGCGTTTAAATCGTATCTACAAGAGTTAAAATTAAAAGGGAATAATTTATACCGAAGTTTCAATCCCAGCTTTGTTAGTAGCGTATCGTTTCAATACGTTTATCGAGATCTTCTCCCCTCCAACGAATTAAAGGATGGTTCTATCTTTCAATTAGGATTAGAATCAGGTGGAACTACTTTGAATTTTATACAAAGTCATAAATTCAATTTTGTAAATGATTTATTAAGCTCCGGTCAAGACATTCAATTTTATCGTTTTTTGCGACTTAATTTTGATTACCGTAAATATAAAATGCTGGGACGAAATAGGACTTCTCAACTAGCTTTTAAGGTCTTGGGTGGTGTTGCTTATGCGTATGGTGATGAAAATGAATATCAATTACCTTATGAGAAAAACTTCTTTATAGGAGGGCCTTCCAGTGTTAGAGCGTGGAAACCGAGAAGATTAGGGCCCGGTTCCTATGTTTCTTCCTCTAATTTAGTAGAGCAACCGGGTAGCATTCTTCTTGAATCGTCTCTAGAATATCGTTTTAAACTCTTTTCTTTATTTGGCCAAATGAATGGTGCATTCTTCGTTGATGCCGGAAATGTATGGAATATGAGCCAAGGAAACACAGATGTTACGACTCAGTTTAGGTTCGATGAATTTTATAATCAGATAGCTGTGGGAACTGGGTTTGGGTTACGTTGGGATTTCGACTTTTTCTTGTTGCGCCTCGATTTAGCCACTAAAGTGATTAACCCCGCAAATCCTGTAAATGAAAAATGGGTTTTGCCGCAGACTTCTTTCGAAGGAGGACAAAACCCAATTGAGTTTAATATTGGTATTGGATATCCTTTCTAGGGATTATTTACGTGCCATTACTTTGATTGCTTTTTCTACAATCGCATTCGCATTTAAGCCGTATTTCTCCATTAATTCAGCTGGTTTTCCTGATTCACCGAATGAATCGTTTACACCTACAAATTCCATTGGTGTTGGGTGATTCATCGCTAAAAACTGAGCTACTGAATCGCCTAAACCTCCATTGTATTGGTGTTCTTCAGCCGTAACCACACATCCCGTCTTTTTCACTGAAGCTAAGATAGCTTGAACGTCCAATGGTTTGATTGTATGAATATTGATTACTTCCGCATTAATTCCTTTTTCCAATAAGGCTTCAGCAGCTTGAATAGCTTCCCACACTAAGTGTCCAGTCGCTAAAATAGTCACATCTTTACCTTCTACTAAATGTAAAGCCTTACCGATTTCGAATTTCTGATCTTCTGGTGTAAATACCGGAACTACTGGGCGTCCAAAACGTAAGTAAACAGGACCTTCATAATCTGCAATAGCGATAGTAGCTGCTTTCGTTTGATTGTAATCACATGGATTAATAACCACCATTCCTGGAAGCATTTTCATTAACCCGATATCCTCTAAGATTTGGTGCGTAGCTCCATCTTCTCCTAGTGTTAAACCAGCGTGAGAGCAACAGATCTTTACATTCTTTCCTGAATAGGCTACTGATTGACGAATTTGGTCATATACACGACCCGTTCCAAAGTTAGCAAATGTCGTTGCATAAGGAATAAAACCACCTAACGTTAAACCTGCTGAAATACCAATCATATTAGCTTCAGCAATACCTGTTTGGAAAAAACGCTCCGGGCTATTTTTAATAAAACCTTCTAATTTTAATGAACCGATTAAATCAGCACATAAAGCCACCACCTTAGGATTATATTGACTTAAATACTCCATTCCTGCTCCAAAACCGGAACGTGTATCTTTTTTTGTTTCGTAGGTAAATAATGCCATTTCTATCTGATTAATAATCTCCTAAAGTTTCTTCTAATTGCGCTAAAGCGTCTTGTAATTGCTGGTCGTTAGGTGCAACGCCATGCCATTTATGCGAATACATCATAAAATCAACCCCAGCACCCATTTCTGTCTTCATGATAATCATGATAGGAGAACCATTTCCTAAAGCAGCTTTTGCTTTGATTAAGGTATTTTGGATATCCTCCGCATTATTTCCGTCCATACGCATCACATTCCAGCCAAAAGCCTCATATTTTGCTTGTAAATCACGGTTGCTCATTACTTTCTCCGTAGGACCATCAATTTGCTGACCATTTTCGTCAATGAAAGCGATCAAATTATCTACTTTATGGTGAGGCGCATACATCGCTGCTTCCCAAACTTGTCCTTCATTCTGCTCTCCATCCCCCATTAGACAGTAAACAGTCGATTTATCACCATTCAATTTCTTTGCTTGTGCTGCTCCAATTGCCACGCTTAGGCCTTGACCTAAAGAACCTGAGGCAATGCGAATACCTTCTAAATGCTCATGTGGTGTCGGGTGTCCCTGTAAACGCGTATTAATTTTTCTGAAGCTAGCTAACTCAGACGTAGTGAAATAGCCACGACGTGCTAAAACACTATAAATCAAAGGAGAAATATGTCCATTAGACAAGAAGAATAAATCTTCATTAGTTCCATCCATATCAAATACAACTTTACCAGCTGCATCTGTTTTTAGATTCATTGTGCTAAAATATAGATCTACTAAGAGATCTGTACAACCTAATGATCCACCTGGGTGACCTGATTGACAGGCATGAACCATTCTTAAAATGTCCCTACGTACTTGAGAGCTAATCTTTTTTATTTCTTGTGTTTGCATGGTAGAATATTAGTGAATTTGAGAACTGTGGTTCTTTGTATCCACTTTTTCGATAATGTCTGTAATAATTCCTTTTTCGTCGATGATGAAGGTGGTTCTAGCTACTCCCATATATTGTTTTCCATACATGGATTTCTCCACCCATACACCAAAAGCTTCCGCAATTTCATGCTCCGGATCTGATAATAAAGGAAATTGAAGATTGAATTTAGCTTTAAACTTTGTGTGAGAAGCATTGCTGTCAATACTAACTCCTACTACCTGAAAACCTTTAGCTTTTAAAGCATCTAAATTCTCATTTAAATTACAAGCCTGAGCCGTACATCCTGGAGTATTATCTTTTGGATAAAAATATAATACTACCTTATTGGATCCAGGAATTGCAAATGAATTTCCATCAGAATCAAGCATTTGGATACTTGGAGCTTGATCGCCTATTTTTAGCTTCATATTAGGAGATAGTTAATTCGAATAATTTTTGGCCTTCTAATGATCCTTTTAATACATCACCAATGGCAATGGGACCAACACCCGCTGGAGTACCAGTAAAGATATAATCACCTGTTTTCAGTGTGAAATATTTCGATACATCTTCAATCAATTCAGCTACATTCCAAATCATTAATCCAGAATTTCCATCCTGAACTAAGGTTTCATTTTTATATAAACTGAAATGAATTGGGTTTTCTAAAAGACTAGCTTTAAAAGGTAACATAGTGCTAACGAAAGCGGAGCCATTAAATGCCTTTGCCTTCTCCCACGGTAAACCTTTCTCTTTTAATTTGCTCTGCACATCACGTGCTGTGAAATCAATACCTAATCCGTAAGAATCAATGTATTTATGCGCAAATTTTGCTTCTATATTTTTGCCCACTTTGCCTATCCTAAAAACTAACTCTAGTTCATAATGAACATCAGAGGAGAATTTAGGATAGTAAAAGTGACTATTTGCATCTAATAAAGCCGTATCAGGCTTCAAAAAGACCACAGGTTCTGTAGGTCTCTCATTCGATAATTCGGTGATGTGATCTACGTAATTACGACCGATGCAAATAATTTTCATGGCTTATTTCAATACTTCTGATACTAAACGAGCTGCATCTTTCAATAAAACGGCAGAGAATACTTTCAAGCCTGAGTTATTAATAATCGCCGCACCTTCTTCCGCATTGGTACCTTGAAGACGTACAATGATTGGGATATTAATCTCACCAATGTTTTTGTAAGCTTCAACAACTCCATTTGCTACACGATCACAACGAACAATACCACCAAAAATATTGATAAGGATTGCCTTCACATTAGGATCTTGTAAAATAATACGGAAACCAGCTTCTACTGTTTTTGCATTAGCTCCACCCCCTACATCTAGGAAGTTAGCGGGATCTCCACCTGATAATTTGATAATATCCATGGTTGCCATCGCTAAACCAGCTCCGTTCACCATGCAACCAACGTTACCATCTAATTTAACGTAGTTCAAATCATTTTCTGATGCTTCTACTTCTAATGGATCCTCTTCTTCGATATCACGTAAAAGAGCTAAGTCTTTGTGACGGAATAAAGCGTTATCATCTAAGTTTACTT
This sequence comes from Aquirufa novilacunae, assembly GCF_045310505.1. NCBI lineage: Bacteria > Pseudomonadati > Bacteroidota > Cytophagia > Cytophagales > Flectobacillaceae > Aquirufa > Aquirufa novilacunae. Next base: position 361,679 of record NZ_JBEWZG010000001.1, on the reverse strand, counting down.
TCGCATCTACAGCTAAAATCTTATCATCTGAAGTCTTCAACACAGGGTTGATTTCAAACATCGATGAATCAGTCTCTACATAGGCACGGTAAAGTGATTGGATAAATTTAACCATCTCTTTTAAAGCCACTCCGCTTAAACCTAATGCAAAAGCTACTTTGCGAGCTTGGAAGTCTTGAAGACCTACACGTGGATCAATCCATTCCTTAATGATTTTTTCTGGGCTATGCTCAGCTACTTCTTCGATATCCATACCACCTTCAGTACTTGCCATGATTACATTGCAAGCTTTAGCGCGGTCTAATAAAATCGATAAGTAGTATTCTTTCGGCTCAGAATCTCCAGGATAATACACATCCTCAGAAATTAAAACCTTGTTAACTTTCTTACCTTCTGGGCCAGTTTGATGTGTAATTAATTGCATTCCCAAAATCTGAGAAACGCGCTCTTTTACTTCATCCAAGTTTTTAGCTAGTTTAACACCGCCCCCTTTTCCACGGCCACCCGCATGAATTTGAGCTTTAACAACAAACCATCCTGTTCCAGTTTGAGCTTTTAATTGCTCAGCCGCTGAAATGGCGTTGTCCACAGAGTCAATCACAATTCCTTCTTGAATGCGCACTCCGTAACCTTTTAAGATTTCTTTCGCTTGATATTCGTGAATATTCATTTAGTAAAATTTTAATTTCGTGAAATTACTATTTATTTGCGTAAATATTAAACAACGCGTCATTCATTCGTATTTTCTTAAAAAAAGACAAAAAAATGTTAGAATTAAAAAATATTTCCAAAAGTTATGGAACTCAATTAATTCTAGATAACATCTCTTTGCAAGTGAAAGAGGCTGAAATGGTTAGCATTTTAGGTCCATCAGGCTCTGGTAAAAGTACTTTATTGCAAATCATTGGTCTACTCATGAAGCCAGATAGTGGCCATATCCACTTAGACGGAGTTTCTTACCAAGATTTAACGGAGAAAGATCAAGCGACTTTTAGAAATCAACAACTAGGTTTCGTCTTTCAATTCCACAATTTACTAGGTGAATTTTCGTGCGAGGAAAACATTAAGTTTCCTTTATTTATCAAAGGCTCAGCACTTTCAGCCTCTGATGAAGAATTGTTCACGAAAATTATAGAAACCCTAGGAATAAAAGATATCCTGAAAAAATTGCCATCTCAAATCTCAGGTGGAGAGCAGCAACGTGTAGCAGTAGCAAGAGCTTTGATTAACCGTCCTACCCTATTATTAGCCGATGAACCTACGGGAAATCTAGATAATAAAAACGCAGAAACACTTTACGCGCTGTTTGTTGAATTGAAGGCTGTTTGGCAGCAAAGGATCATCATGGTTACTCATAACGATAAATTAACGTCTCATTCAGATCAAGTTATTTATCTAAATTCTGGTAGAATCGAATAGATTTACTGCCAAAATGTCATAAATTTGCAATCTAAATTTCATTGATTGTAAAATGCAAGATTTAAAAGTTTTGACGAAAGAGGAAAAGGACGGCTTGGATATTCCGAGAATTTCGGAGGATCAAAAGACGGCTAATTCACTTGGTAAAAAGGTCTATATCGAAAGCTATGGCTGTCAAATGAATTTTGCTGATTCAGAGGTTGTTACTTCTATCCTTTTGGAAAACGGTTATTCGACCACTTCAAATCTAAAAGAGGCCGAAACTATTCTATTAAATACCTGTGCCATCCGGGAGAATGCGGAACATAAAATACGCCATCGTTTGCAATTATTTACGCACATGAAAGCGAAGAATCCTGGATTAACTATCGGGATTTTAGGTTGTATGGCCGAGCGTTTGAAAACCAAACTAATTGATGAGGAGAAAATCGTCGATTTAGTTGCAGGACCTGACGCATACCGTGATTTACCCTCTTTGTTAGATGAAGTTTCAGATGGCCAAAAAGCCATTAACGTATTTCTTTCCCGCGAGGAAACCTATGGAAATATTGAGCCAGTACGCTTAAATTCTAATGGAGTTACAGCCATGGTCAGCATTATGCGTGGTTGTGATAACATGTGTACTTTCTGTGTTGTACCTTATACGAGAGGCAGAGAGCGTTCACGTGACTTACCTTCCATTTTAGTTGAATGTGAAAAGTTATTTGCGCAAGGATATAGAGAAGTGACATTATTAGGCCAAAACGTGGATTCTTATAAATGGACTTCAGAATCAGGTACCTTAGTCAATTTTGCTAATTTACTTGAAGCTGTAGCCAAAGTTAATCCTCTCCTGCGCGTTCGTTTCTCAACCTCCCATCCTAAGGACATCACAGATGAGGTGTTGTACACGATGAAAAAGTACGATAATATCTGCAAGAATATCCATTTACCTGCTCAGAGTGGAAGTAATCGTATCCTTGAGTTAATGAATCGTTCTTATACAAGAGAGTGGTATTTAAATAGAATTAAATCGATTAAAGCTATTCTTGGTGATGAATGTGGAATATCACAAGATATGATCGCCGGATTTTGTACGGAAACAGAGGAAGATCATCTAGATACTTTGTCGCTTTTAGCAGAGGTTGAATATGATTTTGGGTATATGTTCGCTTATTCAGAAAGACCGGGTACCCCAGCAGAAAAGAAATTGGTTGATGACGTACCAGAAGACGTAAAAATGCGTCGTTTACAGGAAATTATTGATTTGCAGCGGATTCATTCCGCTAAACGCAATGAAATTTGGGTGGGTAAAAAAGTGCAAGTATTAGTGGAGGGAGATTCTAAGAAATCGAGCTTACACCATTATGGTAAAATAGATTCAAATAAAGTAGTCGTTTTCCCGAAAGGAAACGAAGTTAAAGGAGATTACGTATTTGTAAACGTAACTCATTGTACATCAGGAACTTTATTAGGTGAATTATGTTAGATACGAGTCATCTTTCGAGTATTAAAGCACGCTTTGGCATTATTGGTAATGCTCCAGCCCTTTTACGTGCTATTTCTGTTGCAGAACAAGTAGCTGCCACAGATATGACAGTGTTGATTACAGGGGAAAGTGGATCAGGTAAAGAATCCTTTTCTAAAATTATTCATTCCTTATCGAAGCGTAAACACGGTGCATTTATTGCTGTTAACTGTGGCGCTATTCCAGAAGGAACGATTGATTCAGAATTATTTGGGCATGAAAAAGGTTCCTTTACAGGCGCTATTGAAGCCAGAAAGGGTTATTTCGAAGTAACAGATGGGGGTACTATTTTCTTAGATGAAATTGCCGAAATGCCCTTAGGGACACAAGCGAGGTTACTTCGTGTATTAGAAAATGGTGAATTTTACCGGGTTGGTTCTTCTAAAGTTCAAAAAACCAACGCCAGAGTTGTTGCAGCCACTAATTTGAATCTCCAACAAGCTATCGAGAAAGGGAAATTTAGAGAGGATTTATATTACCGTTTAAGTACAGTACCTATTTACGTTCCTCCTTTGAGAGAACGAGGCGATGATATTGAATTGTTGTTCAGAAAATTCACAACCGATTTTTCCGAATCACATCGGGTTAAACCAATTATGCTAACGAAGGAGGCTAAGGAACTACTTCAAAAACAACGTTTCCCAGGTAATATTCGTCAATTAAAGAATTTAGCGGAGCAAATTTCGGTTTTGGAGGTTGGCGATCGTATCATCGATGAATTGCAGCTTCAGTATTATTTAGACTTCAATGAACCGAAACTAGGGAATTCAGTCGTTAAATCAGATGCTTTTTCGAGTCCTGAAGGGATGAATGAAAGAGAAATATTGTACAAGATCTTATTTGATTTAAAGCGCGATGTGACGGAATTAAAGAAGATATTGCTAAAGGTGGTTGAATCTGATCAGTCAAAAGCCTACGAGATTTTGCACGATAACATGGCCATCTTCGAAGATGTTCGTAATATCGCCGATATCCCCAGCCCTTCTACAGGTTTATCTTTACCTATTCATACACAGGAAGAAACCAAATTTGAGGAGGAACCAATCGATTCACTTTTTGAAGAAGTAATATCACCTGCCACTGATGTGACTCTTTCTTTAGAGAAACAAGAGAAAGAGATTATTATTCGTGCATTAAAGAAGAATAAGAACAAACGAAAATACGCGGCTAAAGATTTAGGAATTTCAGAGCGTACCTTGTACCGTAAAATCAAACAATATGATTTGGAAGAATTGGATTAATTTTCTGGTTATACTATGTGTTAGTGTAGGTCTTAGCTCTTGTTATAGCTTTAAAGGAGCGAGTCTGGATCCTAATTTAAAGACTTTGCAAGTAAGCAATATCCGCATGGAAACGGCCGGAGGACCAGCCAATTTAAGTTTAGAAATTAATGAAAAGTTGAAAGAGTATTTTCAACGGAATACTTCATTAAAAATAAATAATAAGAATCCTGATTTGACTATTGAAGGAAGTATTACAGGTTATGAATTAACGCCACAAGCCCCTACCGGTGACGATAAAGCAGGTTTAAACCGTCTTACGTTACGTATTCAATTTCGGTTAACGAATCGCTTAGATGAAGACAAGAACTTCGAGCAAGAGTTCTCTTTTTACCAAGATTTCCCTCAAAGCCAAACACTTTCACAAGTGGAAAAAACACTAATCCCTAAATTAGTAGATCAAATTATCTTAGATTTGTTTAATAAAATAGCCGGTGATTGGTAATATGGATTCCTCAAAAGCGCAGAAATTGTGGTTTTTATTAAACAAGATTGATCGTTTCGATCAGTCGGATTTATCGCAGGATAAGGTAGCCTTCCCCTATTTTTATTTATTGCAATGGAATGAGCGATTTTCGGTTTTAAAACAACAGAGAATTGCTTTATTGTCCACACAGCGTAAGCAATATTTTCAATCTGTGTATGATATAGAGGAGGAATCGCAGGAATTAGTAATATCGAAGCCAGCAGAGGAAATTAAAGCATTACAGGAATCAATTATTGATCAGTTCATTCAAAATCAGCCTAGTCTATCAAAACCTAAAAAAAATAGAGAAGACGATGAACCAATAGAGGATTTAGCTGCGGTGGAATTTTCACTCCCTGTCTCTGAAACGATTGCTATACTTCTAACAAAGCAAGGTAAATATTTACAAGCGATTGAATTATATGAGAAGTTAAGTTTGATTAAACCTGAAAAAAGGGTTTACTTTGCATCTCGAATAGAAGAATTACAAAAAATACTAACAGAATAAATATGTTTACTTTATTGATTTCATTGATTATTATCTTTTCTGCTCTATTAGTAGTGCTTATTTTAGTACAAAATCCAAAGGGTGGTGGAATTAGCGGGGAGTTTTCTTCTTCAGGTGCTACTCAAATGTTTGGTGTACAAAAAACAGGTGACTTGGTTGAGCAATTAACGTGGGGTTTCTCTATCGCTATTTTAGTTTTAGTTTTAGCGACTAACTTCACTTTATCAGGAACAGCAGAAACGAGCACTTCTGTAAACGTAGAAAAGGCAGCAACTAAATCTGTACCTGTTGCACCAGCTCCAGTTGCTCCTAAGCAATAAGATTTTAGACTATATTTTTGATTAATACTGCCAAAATTTCAGCAATGAGTTTTGGCATTATTATTGTATAAGGTTTTGTGCCATGCTTGCATGGATGTATTATCTCTAATTTAAAAATTAAATTTATAACACATGTCAAATTTAAGTATTAAGCCCTTAGCGGATCGGGTTGTTGTAGAACCAGCTCAAGCTGAAGAAAAAACAGCATTTGGTATTATTATTCCTGACACAGCGAAAGAGAAACCACAAAAAGGATTAATCGTTGCGGTGGGAAATGGAAAGAAAGACGAGCCTATTACTGTTAAAGTAGGAGATTCTGTTTTGTATGGTAAATACTCTGGAACAGAGATCACTATCGACGGTAAAGATTACCTAATCATGCGTGAGTCTGACATTTTTGCAGTTTTATAATTTTAACAAATCATTAATTACAAAATCATATGGCAAAGGAATTATATTTCGACAGCGAAGCGCGCGAAAAGATGAAAAGAGGGGTTGATACCCTTGCAAATGCGGTTAAAGTAACATTAGGACCAAAAGGTCGTAACGTAATCATTGATAAAAAGTTCGGTTCACCTTCAATTACGAAAGATGGTGTATCTGTGGCGAAAGAAATTGAATTAGAGGACGCTGTGGAAAACATGGGTGCTCAATTGGTTAAAGAAGTTGCTTCTAAAACGGCTGATCAAGCTGGTGATGGTACAACAACTGCTACTGTATTAGCTCAATCAATTTATACGATTGGTTCTAAGAACGTAGCAGCCGGTGCTAATCCAATGGATTTGAAACGTGGTATCGAGAAAGCAGTAGATGCTATCGTTTCTGATTTGAAAAAACAATCACGTGCAATCACTACTTCTAAAGAAATCGCTCAGGTTGCTACTATTTCTGCAAACAACGATTCTGAAATCGGAACGATGATTTCTTCAGCAATGGAGAAAGTAGGTCGTGAAGGTGTTATCACGGTGGAAGAAGCTCGTGGAACAGAGACTGAAGTGAAGACGGTAGAAGGTATGCAGTTCGATCGCGGATATTTATCTGCTTATTTCGTAACAAATACAGATAAAATGGAGGTTGAATTAGAGAAACCTTTCATTTTAATTTCTGAGAAGAAAGTATCTTCTATGAAGGAATTACTTCCTGTATTAGAAGCAGTTGCTCAAACTGGGCGCCCCCTATTGATTATCTCTGAAGATGTAGATGGTGAAGCTTTAGCAACGTTAGTTGTTAACAAAATGCGTGGAGCATTGAAAGTGGCGGCTGTTAAAGCTCCAGGTTTCGGTGATCGTCGTAAAGCGATGTTAGAAGATATCGCCATCCTAACAGGTGGTACTGTTATCGCTGAAGAAAGAGGATTCAAATTAGAGAATGCAACGATCGAATACTTAGGTCAAGCGGAGAAAGTAATCATTGACAAAGACAATACAACGATTGTAAATGGTGCTGGCTCAAAAGATAATATCGAGAATCGTGTAAATCAGATTAAAGCTCAAATTGAGAATACAACTTCTGATTACGATCGCGAAAAATTACAAGAGCGTTTAGCTAAATTATCTGGTGGTGTGGCTATTCTTTACATCGGTGCTGCTACGGAAGTAGAAATGAAGGAAAAGAAAGATCGCGTAGATGATGCATTACACGCTACTCGTGCTGCAGTTGAAGAAGGTATCGTTGCTGGTGGTGGTGTAGCGCTAATTCGTGCTATTCAATCATTAGACAAATTGAAAGGTGATAATGAAGATCAGTTGACTGGTATCAATATCATCCGTCAAGCAGTGGAGTCTCCATTACGTACGATTGTATCAAACGCAGGTGGTGAAGGTTCTGTTGTCATCAATGCAGTGAAAGCTGGAAAAGATGATTTCGGATATAATGCACGTGAAGATAAATATGAAAATATGATCGCTGCGGGTATTATTGACCCTACTAAGGTTACACGTTTAGCATTGGAAAATGCAGCTTCTATCGCAGGCTTGTTGTTAACAACAGAATGTGTGATTGCTGACAAACCAGCAGCTGAACCAGCTCATGGACACGGCCCAGGTGGCGGTGGAATGGGTGGAATGATGTAATTTTAATTAGATTAATCCTTGAAAACTCCCCATATTTGGGGAGTTTTTTTTTGAAATAAAATATGAAGAGAATTGCAATTGACATGGATGACGTTTTAGCTAAAACAACCCATGTAATTATTGATAAGATTAATGAGATCACTTCTAGTTCCTATACATATGAGGAATTAATGAATGGAAGCGAAAGCTTGAAGTTGGAATTTTATGGTCATTATACGAAGCACAACTCATTTTTATGGGAGCCTGGCTTCTTTGAACATATCCCTGTCAATGAGGATGCGGTCGAAGTAGTTGAAAAATTGCATAAGCAGTATGAAATTTTCATTGTATCCGCAGCGACTGAATTTCCCAATTCATTAAAAGAGAAATTAACTTGGATGGAAAAACACTTCCCATTTATTACCTGGAGACATATCGTTTTCTGTGGGCATAAGCATATGATTCAAGCGGATTATTTGATTGATGACCACGAGAAAAACTTGCATTCGTTCACTGGGACTCCTCTCCTATTTACGGCCCCTCATAATTTACATATCAACGATTTTAAGCGGGTAAATAATTGGAAGGAAATTGAATCACTTTTGTTAGATTAATGAAGAAGGCGCGTTTTAGTATTGGTATTCTATTTTTTATTTGTGGTTTAAATTTTGCCACTTGGGCTACACGTATCCCGGATTTTAAGTCATTTCTACAGTTATCAGATGCAGAATTAGGAACCGTATTGATGGGACTACCCATTGGTTCTTTAGTCTCTCTACCCATTGCAGGATGGTTGTTAACCAAGTATGCGTCCAAATGGATATCATTAATGGCCATTGCGATGTACGTTATTGTGATACCAGCTTTAAGTCTGGCCGCATCAGCTTACACTTTATTCATAGGACTATTTTTCTTTGGGATGTCTGGTGATATTATGAACATCGCCATGAATACACAAGTAGTTAGTTTAGAGGCTAAGATGAATAAAATTATCATGTCCTCTTTTCATGCTGTTTTTTCCATTGGCTTGATGGCTGGCGCTTTCTTAGGAGGTTATTTAGAGAAGGAAAGTTATAGTCCCTTTGAACACTTTAGTATCATAGCTTTTCTAAACATAGCTTTGGTCCCTTTAATAATAGGGAATTTATTAAAGGATAAACCAGTCCAAGATGAAAGTAAACCTAATTCCTCAATTTTAAATTTAGGACCCTATTTAATCGTATTATCCTTAATTGCCTTTTGCGGTATGTTGTGTGAAGGAGCGATGGCTGATTGGATATCCTTGTATTTTAAAGAATATAGTCCAAATTCAACTTTCCCGATCACAATAGGATTTTCTTCTTTTGCAGCAGCTATGGTGATTGGCCGATTTATGGGGGATAAAATTTCTTTAAAATATGGAATTAGTTCGATTCTAGTTTTAAATGGCCTACTCTTGAGTGTCGGTATGCTACTTACTTTATTAGTTCCTTCTATTTATTTTAAGATAGGCGGATGTTTTATTATTGGTTTGGGAATTTCAACCATCGTACCATTAGTCTATTCTCAGGCCGGAAATCAAAAAGAAATCATGCCTTCTATTGCGATAGCAGGCGTATCTACGATTGCTTATATTGGTTTTCTATTAGGTCCAGTAATTATTGGGTATTTATCTGATTTTGTTGGTTTAGATAAAGCACTGTATCTTCTTGTGATTTTGGGTTTTGTTGCAGCATTTATTTCAAAAACTTTTGCCTCAGCTAAATGATCATCGAATACCGTAAACCATCTGAAGCATTAGCGCCATTTGTAGATCACTTGTGGGAAAAACAGGTGGACGAATCGGGTATTATTCCCTATGAAATTGAGACTATTTTTCCAGAAGATCAGGCGGTATTGACTTATTCTTTTGGAAAAGATTATTATCGCTCCCACGCAAATACATCTGATTTTAAATCGATAAATGGGATACAATTAGAGGGTTTGCATCAAGCGCCTAATTTTTACAAACATCAACCTGGTATTCATATTTTCGGGGTTAAATTTAGGGCTGGTGGATTATATCCCTTTTTAACTTCTCCAGTTGCAGCTACAAATAATCTGAGTACAGATGCGGACAGTATTTTCTTAAAGCTTCCAGCATTAAATTCAACTATGAACTTTAACGAGAGGTGTGAACAGATAGAAGTTTTTTTATTTGCTCACCTCATCGATAAACAAGCGAAGAAATACATCAAGCTATTAATGTGGCTTGATGAATTAGAATCAGAAACCACCGCTTCTTACAAAACCCTATCTCGTTTGTTTCAAGAAGTGATAGGTATAAGTCCAAAAGAATATGTTCAAATAAAACGAGTGAATCAATCACTGGCGTTATTTGCATCTTCCAAGGATATCAAAAGCCAAGATTTAGCGGATCAACTAGGTTATTATGACTCGGCGCATTTTATAAATGAATTCAAAAAATACACAGGTAAAACGCCCAAAAGCCTGAAGAATAGTCTATTTGAAATGAAGAATTCAGAGTTCATCAACGAATTCAAACAATACATTTCGCCAGAACATTTACTTCATTATACTTCCATATTTCGGAAGAATTCATAATTGTCCAAATTTTACAATTTATATCCCGTAAAATTTATAAATTTTGTAAGGAATATAAATCATATGAACAAACACGTAATTTTTTGGTCGATCACCGTTGGTTTAGGTGGCCTTTTATTTGGAATGGACGTTGCCGTTATCTCTGGGGCAGAATTAGCTATTCAACAATTGTGGCATCTAGATTCATTTACGCATGGATTGGCTATTGCTGCTGCTTTATATGGTACCGTGATAGGTGCTGCTTTAGGAGGAATTCCGGCTGATTTATTTGGTCGTAAGAAGACCCTCTTTTGGATTGGCTTAAGCTTTTTCATTTCCTCTATAGGGGCTGCAATTGCACCCGATGTGAATTTATTCATGCTATTTAGATTCTTAGGAGGTCTAGGTATTGGTGCTTCTTCCGTAGTAGCACCCATCTATATCTCAGAAATAGCCCCTGCAAAACATAGAGGTAAATTAGTTATCTCCTTTCAATTAAATATCGTTTTAGGTATTTTGATCGCATACGTTTCTAATTACTTTATTCAAGGAATGGAAAATGATTGGCGCATCATGTTAGGAGTGGTTTCCCTACCCTCTTTATTATTCTCCATTTTGATTCTATTGACTCCTGAAACACCTCAATTTTTACTTTTAAAGCGTAACGATTTAGCGGGAGCTCGTAAAGTATTAGAATTAGCAGATCCCAATCCAGAGGAAACTATTAATCGTATTCAAACGAATGCAAATAAGAATTTGACTCAGGAGCGCTTGTTTTCAGGCAAATTTGTTTGGCCTTTAACCTTAGCCTTCTTATTCGCCTTCTTTAATCAAATGTCAGGGATTAATGCCATTATTTATTATGCACCCCGAATCTATGAATTAACAGGTTTAGGAAAAGAGTCTGCTCTATTATCTACTGCAGGAATTGGAATCGCTAATTTACTTTTCACGCTACTAGGTTGGTATTTAATTGATCGGGTGGGTCGCCGTATTTTGATGTTTATTGGTTCGATTGGGTATATAGTAACGTTGAGTTTAATCGCCTATGCGTTTTATACGGAGTCATATACTTATGTGCCTATTTATATTTTTGCCTTTATTGCCTCGCATGCCATTGGTCAAGGATCTGTGATTTGGGTATTTATCTCAGAGATATTTCCTAACTCTGTTCGAGCTTCGGGTATGGCATGGGGTTCTTTAACTCACTGGGTATTTGCTGCATTAGTGGCAAACTTCTTCCCTCTTTTTACAGAATCGTATGGCGGGACACTTATTTTCGGTTTCTTCGCAGTGATGATGGTAGCTCAATTAGCTTATGTTGCCTTTATGATGCCTGAGACAAAAGGCGCGAATTTGGAAGATATCGAACAATCAATCATTATGCACTAAGGAAAATACCTATGTTATACTTCGATCCGAACAGCAGCAAACCTAAATACCAACAATTAATTGATGGTATAATTGATGGTATTAATTCCGGCTTATTAGAGCATGGAAAGCAATTGCCTTCCATTAATAAGGTAGCTAGTGAGTTCAATATGGCTCGAATGACTGTCACGAAGGCATACGATGACCTGAGAGAAAAGGGATTAATTAGCTCGCATCACGGAAAGGGTTTCTACGTTTCCAGTACAAATACGAAGAATGCACTACGTGTCTTTATCTTGATGGATGCTTTAACCCCCTACAAGGAGATTTTGTATGAGAGTATCATTCAAAATTTAGGTGATGACGTGAGTCATAATCTATTCTTTCATTACCATGATATCGAATTGTTTGAGGAATTAATCACGAATAACTTAGGTAAATACAATCACTACATCATATTGCCCCACTTTAATAAAAGCGTGGCTAAGATTGTATCTAAAATTCCGAAAGACAAACTTTTGGTATTAGATATAGACATTAAGGAGTTTAGTGATGATTATTCTATTTTGTACCAAAACTTTGAGACCAATATCTACCAAGGCTTAACACAGTCGCTAGATAAGGTTAAAAAATATGGACAAATCAACCTTGTCCTTAGTTCTAAAAGCTTTCAATATACACCAGACGGTATTATACAAGGGTTTACTAATTTCTGCACAAAGAATGGTTTAGAATTTGATATTATACCTGATTTAGATGACGATTACGAATTACAGGCAAATCAGGCTTATATCGTTTTTAGAGAGTATGATTTGATCAAAATGATCAACTGGACAACTAAAAACAAACTTAAACCAGGGAAAGATATTGGCATTATCTCTTACGATGACACTCCATTAAAAGAAATCATCGCTGAGGGTATCTCTGTCATTTCCAATGACTTCAGTAAAATGGGCGAAAGAGCTGCCCAAATGATCATTAACCGTGAAAAAGGACGCGAATCGAATGAATTTTATTTCATCGATCGAGGATCATTATAAATCCAAATGGACATTTAGCCAGCCGGCATCCATTTTCACGCCTAAGGTAGTATAAAAGTCAATAGCAGGCTGATTCCAATCCAATACTTGCCACATCATACCTGTGCATTTCATTCTTTTAGCTTCTTCAATGGCCTCATTGATAAGCTTTCTACCCAAACCTTTTCCTCTAAAAGCTTCTTTAATATACAAATCCTCTAAATAAAAACGTCTCCCCTTCCAGGTCGAGAATCGGTAATACCATAGGGAAAATCCAGCTAATTCATCATTCAAATAAATCAGATTAGCCGTGAATAAGGGATTATCTGAAAAACCTTCTTGAATATAATCAGCTAAACTAGAAGTTACTTCTTCAGGTGCCTTCTCAAAAATGGCTAATTCCATCACTAAATCTCGAACTAGGCCAATATCTTCTTTGGTGGCTCGGCGTATATTAATCTTATCCATTGATCGCTCTTAATTTAGTTAATAACGTTAAAAAGTCTTCTGGGAACTCTTGCTCGAATTGCATGAATTCATTGGTAACGGGGTGAATAAAGCCTAAAGAATAGGCGTGTAATGCCTGACGAGGACAAATTTTGAAGGCATTATCAATAAAGGATTTAAAACTTGCCATTGAAGACATATAGCGAATTTTATCTCCGCCATAGGTACTGTCAGAAAACAAAGGGTGTCCAATAGATTGGAAATGGGCCCTGATTTGATGGGTTCTACCGGTCTCTAATTTAAACTTGACAAAAGAAGCAAAACCAAAAGTTTCCATCACCTCATAATGTGTTATGGCAATTCTTCCATATTCTGAATCCTCAGGAAATATCGCTTGTATCTTTCGGTCCTTCGGACTTCTACCTATTTTACTTCGTATTGTCCCATTTGATTCCTTAGGAACACCCCAGCAAATGGCATAATAAGTTCTTTCAATACTATGTTCAAAGAATTGTTGACCTAGAAAATTCAAAGCAAATTCAGTTTTGCCAATCACTAAAATGCCTGAGGTATCTTTATCGATGCGATGTACAAGTCCTGGTCTGATATCTTTTTGTCCGGGCAGATTTTGGCAATGAAATAATAATCCATTCACTAAAGTGCCCGACCAATTACCCTGAGCGGGATGCACCACCATTCCTGGTGATTTATTCACAAGAATAAGTTGATCATCCTCATAGATAATATCAATCGGAATGTCTTCAGGATATACTTCTTTGTCTCTCGGAGGCGTTGCAAAAGAGACGGTAATATTGTCTAAAGGCTTAACCCGGTAATTAGACTTAATTAATCCACCATTCACCTTCACCGATCCCGCGTCAATTCCTACTTGAATCTTATTGCGGCTAGTGCCTGCAATTTTAATCATCAAATATTTGTCGATTCTCAGTAATTGCTGACCTTTGTCAACGGTGAAATTATAATGCTCAAACAAGTCATCTTCCTCTTCGGAATCTGGAGCATTCATTTCTGGATCGATGGACATAACAAACTTTGAATTTAACGCGTTAAACCTACCTTCACCGATGGAGGAGATATTTGATGAATGCTGGAATTCAAAAGGAATTCAAGTGTTTGTCAAACGAGATGACCTCATTCATCCCATCATTTCGGGAAATAAGTGGCGCAAATTAAAAAATTATATCCAAACCTTCTCATTAAACGAACATTCTGGGATACTTAGTTTTGGAGGAGCCTATTCCAATCACTTATTTGCTCTCGCCTTCGTAGGACATTCACTAAGAATTCCTACGGTTGGAATCGTACGAGGAGAAGAATTAATTATCACAAGCAATCCCTATTTAAATCAAATGAATGATTGGGGTATGAGATTGCATTTCGTGGCCCGGTCACTTTATCGTGATAAAGAAATTCCAAGTGAGTACGAGAACTACCTATGTATACCAGAGGGAGGATATGGCTCTCAAGCGATAGACGGAATGGATAATTTAGTCCATGAATTACCATCTTGCGATGCTATTTATTGCGCTATAGGAACTGGCGCTACGGCCATTGGTATTGCACGCGCCACAAGTGTGCTGGTTACAGGTATTCTAACTTTAAATAACCGGGCTGAAATAGAGGATCATTTGAAGGATTTTCCAGCCGCCAATTTAAAGTTAGACGATAAATATATCTTTGGGAAATACGCAAAATCGAATGCTGATTTAGAAACTTTTTGCAGGGATTTTTATGAAAAACACCAGATTGCCATCGAGCCCATTTATACGGGCCGGATGTTCTATGCTTTAGTTGATCATATAAAAAATGGCCACATAGCTCCTGATTCGAAACTAGTGGCCATCCATACGGGAGGAATAAAATAGTTTATCCTACCGAACCTTCTAATGAAATCGCTAAAAGCTTTTGAGCTTCTACGGCGAATTCCATGGGTAATTGATTCAATACTTCTTTCGCATATCCATTTACAATTAAGGCAATGGCCGTTTCTGTACTCAAGCCACGTTGATTGCAATAGAAAATTTGATCTTCACCAATCTTAGACGTAGTCGCTTCGTGCTCTACGGAAGCAGTATTGTTTTTCACCTCTAAGTATGGGAAAGTATGTGCTCCACATTTATCTCCTAATAATAAGGAGTCGCATTGTGAGAAATTCTTAGATCCATCTGCCTTACGAGCTACTTGAACTAAACCACGGTAAGAATTCTGAGAGAAACCTGCTGAAATACCTTTAGAAACGATACGGGACTTAGAATGCTTTCCTAAGTGAATCATTTTTGTCCCTGTATCTGCTTGTTGGTAATTATTTGTTACGGCTACAGAATAGAATTCTCCGATAGAATAGTCTCCTTTTAGGATAACCGATGGGTATTTCCAAGTTACAGCTGAACCTGTTTCTACCTGTGTCCAAGATAATTTTGAATGAGCCCCATCGCAAATACCACGCTTCGTTACAAAGTTGTAAATACCGCCCTTCCCTTCTTTATCACCTGGATACCAGTTTTGAACGGTAGAATACTTCACCTCTGCACCTTTATGTACATAAATCTCTACAACTGCGGCGTGCAATTGATTTTCATCACGCATGGGTGCAGTACAGCCTTCTAAATACGAAACATACGACTCATCTTCCGCCACAATAAGAGTACGCTCAAATTGGCCTGTTCCAGACGCGTTAATTCGGAAATAGGTGGATAATTCCATTGGGCAACGAACACCTTTTGGAATATAGCAGAAAGATCCGTCTGAAAATACGGCACTATTAAGCGCAGCGAAGTAATTATCTTTTACAGGAACCACTGAACCCAAGTATTTCTTGATCAATTCAGGATGTTCTTTTATGGCCTCAGAGATAGAGCAAAAGATAACACCTTTCTCCATTAAAGTCTCCTTGAAAGTAGTAGCTACTGAAACCGAATCAATAACGGCATCAACAGCTACATTAGAAAGACGCTTTTGCTCGTCTAAAGAAATGCCTAATTTTTCGAACGTACGACGTAGTTCAGGGTCAATTTCATCCAATGAATTCAATTGCTTTTTTTGAACCGGAGCAGAATAATATTTCAACTCATCGTATTTAGCCGGAGTGTATAATAAATTCGCCCAGTCAGGCTCCTGAAGTGTTCTCCAATAGCGATAAGCTGATAAACGCCATTCTCGCATCCAATCTGGTTCATTCTTTTTATCAGAGATAAAATGAATAATCGATTCACTAAGACCAATGGGAGCTTCATCTGTCTCGAAATGAGACTCAAATCCGTATTTATAATCGGACGTGGTTACTTCTTGTAAAATATCGTCTACCTTCTCTGCCATAATTTTGCATTTAGATGACAAAATTACAA
The DNA here is from genome assembly GCF_045310505.1 of Aquirufa novilacunae. Taxonomy (NCBI): domain Bacteria; kingdom Pseudomonadati; phylum Bacteroidota; class Cytophagia; order Cytophagales; family Flectobacillaceae; genus Aquirufa; species Aquirufa novilacunae. The sequence goes on along the minus strand of NZ_JBEWZG010000001.1, from coordinate 345,364 downwards.
AAGGATTTTGGAGAAAAATAGACTTAGTTTAGAATTATTCTAAACAGTTAAAATAAAGGTGTATTTCTGATCAGGCTTTCCTCTAGAGAGATAAATGTTTCTGTACGCTGAATACCTGTAACTCGTTGAATTTTATCGTGTAATACTTCTCGTAAATGTTGTGTATCCCGGCAAATAATTTTGGCAAAAATGGAATAAATACCTGTTGTATAGTGAATATTAACCACTTCTGGGATTTGTTCTAGCTGCTTTGCCACATCCTCATAAAGACTACTTTTGTCCAAGTAGATCCCAAGAAAGGCTGTTATATCCCACCCTATTTTAGAATAATCAATTAATAATTGAGCCCCTTTTACAATACCCATGGATTCCATCTTTTTCATCCGAACATGCACTGTTCCTCCAGAAACATCGAGACGCGTACCAATCTCCGTATACGGTAGGTTAGCATCTTTAACCAGAATTTCTAAAATCTTATAGTCCAAAGGATCAAGTTCAAACTTCTTTTCCATTTAATATTTGTAAATATTTAAGCTTCGAATTAAAAATTATGCAAAAAAAGACATTTTTTATTGAAAAATTTTGAAAAATATAAAATCTCCTTTTATATTTGTCCTACTAATTATTGCAAAGGTAATAATTTTCACTGTAGGGTGATGAAATTGGCAGACGTGCCCTCCTGTCTCGGGGGTGGTGAGTTCAGGATAAACACGGCATAATGGGTTGACCACTAAATCAGTTCTGTGTCGCGGCTAACTGCACCTTGGAGGTTCGAATCCTTCTCCTACAGCATTTTAATTAATTTGGTTTTTAGTTTGTTGATGAAGTGTAATGTTAAAAGCAATCTTATTTTAGGATTGCTTTTTTTAGTTTATATTAATCTATATATTTGGTAGACAAACTAGTTTTCATAAATTAAACCCCTACCATTATGTCATTAAGATTAGGAGACATCGCACCCGACTTTAGTGCGGATACGACATTAGGTCACATTAACTTCCATGAGTTTATCGGTGATTCTTGGGTATTGTTGTTTAGTCACCCGGCTGACTTTACACCTGTTTGTACAACAGAATTAGGCAAAACGGCCTTATTAAATGGTGAGTTTCAGAAAAGAAATGTGAAGCCTATTGCCATATCAGTTGATAGTTTAGAATCTCACAACAAATGGGTACCGGATATTGAAGAGGTAAATTCCGTTAAAATGAACTTCCCCATTATTGCAGATCCAGAAAAGAAGGTTGCCCTTCTTTACGATATGATTCACCCGAATGCTTCAGAAAAAGCAACTGTTCGTTCGGTATTTGTGATTGGGCCAGATAAGAAGATCAAATTAACGTTAATCTACCCTGCTTCTACGGGTCGTAATTTTACAGAAATTCTTCGTGTAATAGATTCCTTACAATTAACGGCCAATTACCAGGTAGCAACACCAGCGGATTGGGTAAACGGTGAAGATGTAATCATTGTTCCAGCAGTTTCTAATGAAGATGCGGTGGCAAAATTCCCGAAAGGATTTACTTCCGTGAAACCTTATTTACGCAAAACACCACAACCGAATCTTTAATTCTCTAGAATTTATTTAAACGCCAAAATTCATTCCGTGTGGATTTTGGCATTTTTATGTTTAAAACCGTATTTTTGCAGTTCATTAATATCATCCGCATGTTATCTACGATTAATTTCACAAGTACCTCCGCTTATAAAGCACTTCAATTAGATCAATCACGTCTAGCTTCCACTACAATAGTTCAGTTATTTAAAAAAGACGCCACTAGACAAGAAAAATATAGCCAAACTTTCAATTCCATTTTTTTTGATTACTCAAAAAACCTAATAGATGAGAAAAGTTTTCAATCGCTTATTCAATTAGCGAAAGAATGTGGCTTAGAAGATGCGATTCAAGCACAATTTAAAGGCGATAAAATTAATCAAACAGAAGGTCGCTCTGTATTACATACGGCGCTTAGAGCTAAAGCATCAGCCTCTGTAGTAGTGGATGGCGAAAATATTATCCCTAAAATTCAAGCAGTAAAAGCTCAAATGAAAGACTTTTCTAATCGTGTCATTTCAGGCGATTGGAAAGGATACTCTGGTAAACAAATTACGGATGTGGTAAACATCGGTATCGGTGGATCTGATTTAGGTCCAGTGATGGTGACTGAGGCCTTAAAACCTTATAAAACGCGTTTAAATGTTCACTTCGTCAGTAATGTGGACGGTACGCATATCGCAGAGACACTGAAGAAGGTTAATCCGGAAACAACTTTATTCTTAATTGCTTCTAAAACATTCACTACACAGGAAACAATGGCTAATGCCTTTTCAGCTAGAGATTGGTTCTTGGCTGCGGCTAAAGATAATGCAGCCGTAGCAAAGCATTTTGTGGCCTTATCTACGAATACAAAGGCGGTGGCTGAGTTTGGTATAGATACAGCCAATATGTTCGTCTTTTGGGATTGGGTAGGCGGTCGTTATTCATTATGGTCTGCTATTGGTTTGTCTATTTGCCTTTCCGTAGGATTCGATCATTTTGAGGCTTTATTAGCAGGTGCTGAGGCGATGGACTCTCATTTTGCGAGTGCTTCTTTAGACCAAAACATTCCAGTTATTCTAGGTTTATTAGGTATTTGGTATGTGAATTTCTTTAATGCTCCTACTCACGCCATTCTTCCTTATGATCAATATATGCACCGTTTTGCCGCCTATTTCCAACAAGGGGATATGGAATCGAATGGTAAGACGGTAGACCGTTCAGGAAAACGTGTGAATTATGCAACAGGTCCTGTTATTTGGGGAGAGCCTGGAACGAATGGCCAACATGCCTTCTATCAATTAATCCACCAAGGAACGCAATTAATTCCTGCCGATTTTATTGCACCGGCAGTGACTCATAACAAAATTGGTAATCACCACACTTTATTGATGTCTAATTTCTTCGCACAGACGGAAGCCTTAATGAATGGAAAATCGAAAGAGGTGGTTGTTGCTGAATTGCAAAAAGCAGGCTTGAATGAAGCAGAGATTGAGAAATTAGCTCCATTTAAGGTGTTTGAAGGAAATAAGCCGACGAACTCTTTCTTAGTGAAGCAAATCGATCCACATACCTTAGGTTCATTAATTGCGATGTATGAACACAAAATCTTTGTTCAGGGCGTGATTTGGAATATTTTTAGCTATGACCAATGGGGTGTAGAATTAGGAAAGCAATTAGCTAATTCAATTCTACCAGAATTAGAAAATGAAGAGAAAATCAATTCTCATGACTCTAGCACTAATGGATTGATTAATCAATTCAAAGCTTGGAGATAGGAATTACTTCAATAATGTGATGATTTCAGAGATGGAGAGCAGGTTCTGTTCTCCATTTTTCATGTTCTTTACGGAAGCTTTTCCTTCTTTTAGTTCAGACTCCCCTATTACAGCTACGAATGCTATTTTTTTCTTGTCAGCAAACTCGAATGATTTCTTGATTTTAGCAACATCCGGATACACTTCTGAAGGAATTCCTACTTTACGTAATTCATTTGCCATTCCTAATGCAGCTTTGCGCCCATCCTCATCGAAATAGGTGAAGAGGATAGCACTGGCACTGGTAGAGATTTCAGGGAAAAGTGAAAGCTCTTCCATCACGTCTAGGATACGCTCAATCCCAAATGAAATACCCACACCTGACATATTAGGCAAACCAAATGAACTTGTCAGGTCATCGTAACGTCCACCGCCCACGATTGAACCAAATGGTAAATCGACAGCCTTACCTTCGTAAATCAATCCAGTATAATAGCTCAATCCACGAGCTAATTTGTAATCAAATATTAGGTTATCGTTACTAAAGCCATTGGTTTCCGAAAGACTCAAAACTTCTTTAATTTCAGCTAAACCCTGCAGTCCAGTTTCATTCGTTCCAAAAAACGAAGTTAATTTCGCTAATTTAGCCTCATTTGTTCCCTCAAATAATACAAGCTCTTTTAAGGCCTCTACCTTTTCAGCGCTAAAACCATTCTGAATTAATTCATCAGCTACCTTATACCAACCAATCTTATCTAATTTGTCTAATGCAACAGCGAAAGAAACGAAACGAGCGCTTTCTCCTAAAGTATCTACAATACCAGCTAATATTTTACGGGAATTCAAATAGAGGTTTACACGTAATTTTAAAGAGGTGAAAATAGACTGAAAGAGAGCAATTAATTCTGCTTCATTTACTAAGGAGTCAGAACCAATAATATCCGCATCACATTGATAAAACTCGCGGTAACGACCACGCTGAGGACGATCAGCCCGCCAAACGGGTTGAATTTGGTAGCGACGAAATGGGAAAGCCAAATCATTGCGATTCATGGCAACGAACCGTGCAAAAGGTACTGTTAAATCGTAGCGAAGACCTTTTTCAGATATTTTTGTGGTCAGAGATTTAGACCCTGCGTCGATGTCAGAAGGAGAAACTTTGGACAAATAATCACCACTATTTAAAATCTTAAATAATAATTGATCGCCTTCTTCTCCGTATTTACCAGTCAAAGTAGATAGATTCTCAATGGCCGCGGTTTCAATTGCTTGAAAGCCAAAACCTTGAAAATGAGTCTTTATAATGTCAAAAACATAATTACGTTTTGCCATCTCAGAAGGGCCAAAATCCCTAGTTCCTCTTGCGTTTGCTGGTTTCTGCATCATATTAAAAAAAACAAATTTAATTAATTATGCCATAATATTTTTGATAATAGTCGATTTTACCTATTTTTGCAAACCAAATTATCAAAGACATGGCAGTAACTAGACTAAAACGTAAAGACAGAAGAAATAAAGCAGTAGCTAACAACAAGGTTGCAGCTATCAAAATCTTAAAAGCAAGACCAACTATTAAATTAGTTGATGTAGAAGCTATCAAAGCTAGCTTTGCTAAATAAGAATAATATTCTTTAAATTGAAACCGGTTTATGCCGGTTTTTTTATGTTCAATTCAATCCTATTCAACAATGAAAAAGACATTATTTGCAATTTCAGGGCTATTTTTAGCTTCTATCAGTTTTACACAGGCACAAGATCACCGTCATGTAAAGCCTAATCCAACTAACCCCAATGACACGGAATATTGGGAGCCAAGCATACCAGTGGTTACTCCTGGAGCCATTCCATCTGATGCTATCGTATTGTTTGATGGAAAGAATTTAGATAATTGGGAGTCTGCAAAAGATGGCTCACCGGCGGCTTGGAAAGTGGCTGATGGAAAAATGACTGTAGTAGGAGGAAAAGGAAATATCTCTACAAAGGAGAAATTTACTAACTACCAATTGCACATTGAATGGCAATCCCCTATCGAGCCAGAGACGTTAAAAAGCCAAGGAAAAGGAAATAGCGGAGTTTTTATGCAAGGTATGTACGAAGTTCAAGTAATGAACTCGTATCAAAATCCAACCTACCGTAACGGTCAGGCAGGTGCTATTTACAAACAAACACCTCCTTTAGTAAATGCAACGTCAAAAATGGGTGATTGGAATACCTATGACATCATATATACGGCACCGGTATTTACTACAAATGGTGGTATTGAAACACCGGCTTATGTGACAGTTATCCATAATGGAATTGTAGTTCAAAATCACACCAAAATTCAAGGTACAACAGAATACATCGGTCAACCTTTGAATCCAGTTCACGGACCAGGACCGATCAGTTTACAAGATCACGGGAATGCAGTTAGCTTCCGCAATATTTGGTTAAGAAAAATGTAATTAATTTCTTAATTTTGAAGGGAAGGTATTCAACATGGAAGCCTTCCCTTTTTTTGTTTCTATGAAATACATCATTAGCTGGGTTTTACGATTTATCCCAAGAAAATTTATTCAATTATTTGCACATCGATTAATCAAAATTTACAGCATTTTCTTGCGAGGAAATAAGGTACATTGCCCCGTTTGTGATCATTCTTTTAGTCATTTTCTACCTTATGGACGTTTAACTCCACGTGAAAATGCGCTTTGTCCTTCTTGTTTAAGTTTAGAGCGTCATCGATTGATGTATTTATACTTAAAAAACGAGACTCCCTTTTTTACGGATAAGCCTAAATTATTGCATATCGCACCTGAATATTGCTTTATTGATCGTTTTGAGAAGCATTTGGGAGATCAGTATATTACTGCGGATATTGAGAGTCCATTAGCAAAAGTGAAGATGGATTTGCATGATATTCCTTTTCCAGATAATACTTTTGATGCTGTTTTTTGTAATCACGTATTAGAACATGTGAAGGATGATGTGCGCTGCATGCAGGAAATTCGCCGTGTTTTGAAACCAAGTGGATTTGCATTATGCCAAAGCCCTCAACGTTACGATCTAGCCACTACCTACGAAGATGCGAGCATTACAAATCCTAGAGAGCGAGAAATTCATTTCTTACAAGATGATCACTTACGTATCTATGGGCGTGATTATGGTACTCAATTGGAAAATTCAGGTTTCAAAGTGGAACAAGTGAATCTGATTGAAAAATTAGGATTAGAAGAGAGCAAGAGATTGGCTCTGCCTTTAGAAGAAATCATTTACGTTTGTCGAAAATAAGATGCGCTACACTCCTTTTTCTGCCGAATTATTTAAAAAGAATCGTTCGAAATTATACGCTCAATTGCCTCCTAAATCGATCGTGGTCATTAGTTCGAATGATATTATGCCCACGAACGCCGATGGAACAATGGGATTTCGTCAGAATAGTGACCTATTTTATTTATCCGGTTTAGATCAAGAGGAGACCTTTTTGATATTGTATCCAGATGCTCCTGAAGCACAATGGCGAGAAATAGCCTTTGTTCGCGAGACATCTGAATTGATTGAGATTTGGGAAGGTCATAAGTATACGAAAGAAGAGGCGACGCAAACTTCTGGGATTAAAAACATTCAATGGACGAGTAATTTCGATAGCCTATTAAAGATCTTAATCTATTCTGCTAATCATTTGTATTTAACCGATAACGAGCATTTAAGAAATGCCTCGGTTGTTCAAACGCAGAATGCTCGTTTGGGAATTTCACTTCGTGAATTGTATCCTAATCATGCCATAGGGCGCCTCGCTCCTATTTTAAGTGATTTAAGAATGCAAAAAGAGCCTGAGGAATTACAGGCATTACAAGTGGCATGTGATATTACAGAAAAAGGATTCCGTCGCGTATTAAACTTTACGAAACCAGGCGTCACAGAATACGAGATTGAAGCAGAATTCATTCACGAATTTACCCGAAATCGATCTGAAGGCTTTGCCTACACACCTATCATTGCTTCAGGTGCTAATGCTTGTGTGCTTCATTACATCGATAATGCCTTGCCATGTAAAGATGGAGATATGCTTCTATTAGATGTGGGAGCATCCTATGCAAATTACAATGCGGATATGACTCGAACGATTCCAGTAAATGGTCGTTTCTCGCCACGTCAAAAACAAGTATATCAAGCCGTGCATGCCGTATTAGATTATGCGACAGAAATTATGCAGCCGGGTGTGTTTTGGGTAGATTACCAAAAAGAAGTTGTGCGTTTCATGGAAGGGCAACTGATCGATTTAGGTTTATTTACACGTGCTGATGTAGAAAAGCAAAATCCTGCTAATCCATTATTCAAAAGATATTTCATGCATGGCGTGGCACATCATTTAGGATTAGATGTGCACGATGTTTGGGATAAATACAAACCTTTTCAGGAGGGAATGGTTTTAACCTGTGAACCCGGAATTTATATTCAAGAAGAGGGATTAGGTATTCGTTTGGAAAACAACCTAGTCATTCAGAAAGGAAAGAATACGAATCTAATGAAAAATATCCCCTTGCATTGGGAGGAAATTGAAGATTTAATGAATCAATAAAACGGGTTAAATGCCTCGTTTTGGCTATATTTGTAGCTTAGTTTTTAGGGAAGCCCTAAGGAGAAAAAATTCTATATGAAACACCTGCGTAATTTTTGTATTATTGCCCATATTGATCACGGTAAAAGTACCTTAGCCGATCGATTAATTGAGTTCACCAATACCGTTCAGAAACGCGATATGATGAATCAATTGCTCGATGATATGGACTTAGAGCGCGAACGCGGAATTACGATTAAATCGCACGCGATTCAAATGCAGTATCCCAAAGACGGGGAATTATATACTTTCAACTTAATTGATACGCCTGGACACGTTGATTTCTCCTATGAGGTATCACGTTCTATTGCAGCCTGCGAAGGTGCATTATTGATTGTAGATGCGTCTCAGGGTATTGAGGCTCAAACAATTTCCAATTTATATTTAGCGATCAGTCATGATTTAGAAATCATTCCTGTTTTAAATAAAATTGATTTACCTGGCGCCATGCCAGAGGAAGTTTCTGATCAAATCATCGATTTGATAGGTTGTAAAAAAGAAGATATTATCCACGCCTCTGGTAAAGAAGGTATCGGTATACAAGATATCCTTGATGCAGTGGTAGAACGTATTCCTGCACCTAAAGGAGAACCTGAAGCTCCATTACAAGCCTTAATCTTTGACTCTACTTTCAACTCCTACCGTGGTATTGAGGTAATTTTCCGTGTATATAACGGTGAAATTAAAAAAGGAGACCGTGTCAAATTTATTAATACAGGCAAAGAGTATTACGCAGATGAGATTGGAACCTTAGGTCTAGAACAAGAGCCCAAACAAATCATTAAAACAGGGGATGTAGGCTATTTAATTTCTGGAATTAAAGAAGCGAAAGAAGTGAAGGTGGGTGATACAATTACTCACGTAGCGAACCCTACCCTTTCTGCTATTCAAGGTTTTGAAGAGGTAAAACCGATGGTATTTGCTGGGATTTATCCAGTAGAAACCTCAGAATTTGAAGATCTACGCGATGCGATGGAGAAGCTTCAATTAAATGATGCTTCCTTAGTTTGGGAACCTGAGACATCTGCCGCTTTAGGATTTGGTTTCCGTTGTGGATTCTTAGGCATGTTGCACATGGAAATTGTGCAAGAGCGTCTAGAAAGAGAATTCGACATGACAGTCATTACGACTGTCCCTTCCGTAAAGTTCAAAGTATTAACGACTTCAAAGGAAGAAATGTGGGTATCAGCTCCTGCTGATTTACCCGAGACAAACTTAATTGACACCATTGAAGAGCCTTACATTAAGGCACAAATAATTACAAAATCTGAGTATACAGGGGTCATTATGAGTCTTTGTATGGATAAGCGAGGTATTTTAGTGAATCAGATTTATTTGACAACTGACCGTGTGGAGTTGACATTCGATATGCCTTTATCAGAGGTTGTATTTGATTTCTTCGATCGTTTAAAGACCATTTCAAGAGGATATGCCTCTTTAGATTACGAATACAAGGATTATGAACCAGGTGACATGGTTAAGTTAGATATCATGTTAAATGGCGACAAGGTTGATGCTTTATCTGCCATTGTGCACCGCGACAAAGCCTATGATTGGGGTAAGCGTTTGTGTGAAAAATTACGTGAATTGATTCCGAGACAGCAATTTGAAATTGCCGTCCAGGCAGCGATTGGTCAAAAAATCATAGCTCGTGAAACAGTGAAAGCCTTACGTAAAGACGTATTAGCTAAATGTTACGGTGGTGATATTTCTCGTAAGCGTAAATTACTAGAGAAACAGAAAAAAGGTAAAAAACGCATGCGTCAAGTGGGTAACGTAGAAATTCCACAGGAGGCATTTATGGCAGTCCTTAAACTAGATTAGTAGAGAATAATTATCACATAAAATTTTTAAAAACAGGGTTTAAAGCGTATTTTTGATATTCAAACGAAATAAGATGGCTGAAATTATTAGAATGCCCAAGATGAGCGACACGATGTTAGAAGGCGTGATTGCAAATTGGCTAAAAAAAGAAGGTGACGTTATTAAATCAGGTGACATTATTGCGGAAGTCGAGACGGACAAAGCAACGATGGAATTAGAAAATTACGAAGACGGCACTTTATTATATATCGGTGTAAAGGTTGGTGAAGCAGTTCCAGTTGATGGAATTATCGCTATTGTAGGGACACCAGGTGAAGATTATTCAGCACTTTTAGCGGCTCCTGCTGCAGCGTCAGCTCCAGCACCTGTTGTAGCCGCAGAAACACCGGCAGCAGCTCCAGTGGCAGAAACTGCAGCCCCTACCCCAACAATCGACTTAAGTGGAGTTAAAGCAGTCGCTGTTCGTATGCCTAAAATGAGCGATACGATGGTAGAAGGCGTTATCGCTAAATGGTTAAAAGCTGTAGGTGATGTCATCAAGAATGGAGACATCATTGCTGAAGTAGAGACAGATAAAGCTACCATGGAATTAGAAAACTATGAAGATGGTACACTATTATATATTGGAGCAAAAGAAGGACAAGGTGTCATCGTAGATGGTATTATTGCTATCGTAGGAGAACCTGGTGCTAATTACCAATTGATTTTAGATGCTGAGGCAGCGCCTAAATCGGCTGCACCCGCACCAGTAGCTACAACTCCGGCTCCTGCGCCTGTGGCAAGTGCACCAGCACCTGTCATTACAAAGGCTCCAATTGCGGAAGAAAAAATCGCTTCTAAACCAGGTGCAGAATTGAAGGCAAGTCCTTTAGCTCGTGCTTTGGCAAAAGAAAAAGGATATAACTTAAACTGGATTACGGGAACGGGTGAAGGTGGACGTATCACAAAGGCAGATGTGGAAGAATATAATCCAAACTCTGGCGGTGCGAACGCAAACTTCACAGGTGGTGTGGAAAGCTTTGAGGATATTCCAAACAGCCAAATGCGTAAAACAATCGCTCGTCGTTTGTCTGAATCTAAATTTAGCGCTCCAGAATTCTATTTAACGATGGAAATCAATATGGATAAAGCGATGGAAGCGCGTGTATCTATGAATGAAGTATTACCCGTGAAGATTTCATTCAATGATATGGTGATTAAAGCCACTGCTCTATCCTTAGCGAAACACCCTAAAGTAAATTCTTACTGGATGGAAGATCGCATTCGTGTAAACAAACACGTACACATTGGTATGGCTGTAGCTGTTGAAGATGGCTTGCTAGTACCAGTGATTCGTTTTGCTTCTGAAAAATCAATCGCACAAATCTCAGCTGAGGCGAAAGATTTAGGAGGAAAAGCAAAAAATAAATTATTGCAACCGAAAGATTGGGAAGGCAATACATTTACCGTTTCTAACTTAGGTATGTTTGGAATCGACCAATTCACTTCTATTATCAACTCTCCAGAATCATGTATTCTTGCGGTAGGTGGTATTAAAGAAACCGTGGGTGTTAAGAATGGTCAATTCTATGCAACCAACATTATGAAATTAACATTGACTTGTGATCATCGCGTGGTAGATGGTGCAACGGGAGCTGCGTTCCTGTTAACCCTGAAACAATACTTAGAGGACCCAATCAAAATGTTTTTATAAAATTGATTCAGCAAGCCTCGAGTAATTTCGAGGCTTGCTTTTTTTAGATTACATACAATGAGCACAAACAATATCAGAATTGCGGTACAAAAGTCCGGACGTTTAAGCGATGATTCTTTAAAGCTTTTTAAAGAGTGTGGCATTAAATTTGAATCGGGTGGGTCTAAACTACGATCAATTTCTAGCAACTTCCCTATCGAGTTTTTATTTCTTCGCGATGACGATATCCCAGGATACGTGGAAGATGGTGTAGCTGATTTAGGAGTTGTGGGCCTAAACGTATTGATGGAGCACACACGCAAGGTAGATATCGTAAAAGAACTTGGTTTTTCTAAATGTCGTCTATCATTAGCTATTCCTAGAAGTGAAGCATATACAGATCTAAGTCAATTTGAAGGAAAGAGCATAGCGACGTCTTATCCCAACCTAACGAATCAATTCCTTAAAAAGAATGGCGTAAATGCAGAGATGCATGAGATATCGGGCTCAGTAGAGATTGCGCCAAGTATTGGACTTGCAGAGGGCATTTGCGATATCGTGTCTACTGGAGGAACACTTTTAAGCAATGGGTTGAAAGAGGTAGCTACGGTTTTCCAAAGCCAAGCAGTGATGATCTCTAACAATTCATTATCAGCTGAAAAACAGGCTATACTCGATAAACTATTATTTAGAATTGATTCTGTTCAAAGAGGTCAAAACGCAAAATATGTCGTGTTGAATGTGCAAGAACAGAACATTGAAAAAGTGACGGCTCTTTTGCCAGGGATGAAATCCCCTTCCGTATTGCCATTAGCAACGAAAGGATGGTTCTCACTTCACTCGGTTATTGAAGAAAACGATTTTTGGAATATCATCGAGAATCTTCGAGATGCAGGTGCAGAAGGAATTTTAGTTTTACCTATTGAAAAAATGATTCTTTAATCATGTTTACACAAATCAACTATCCTTCACCGACAGATTATGCTCGTCTTTGCGAAAGACCGGCATTGGAGCAGGCTGCTTTAGGTAGCTTAATTGAAGGTGTTTTTCAAAAAGTACAAACAGAAGGCGATGCTGCACTTCGCGAATTGACGAAGAATTATGAGAATCGAAATATCGATTCCATTCTCTATACACCAGAAGAGATTGATCAATTCGCAGCAAAAACAGAGGAGCATTTGCAGAAAGCTATAAAACACGCGTATGATAATATTTATGCCTTTCACAACGCACAAAAATTAGTTTCAGCCAAGATTGAAATTAATCCAGGCGTTGTCTGCTGGCAAAAAGCAACAGGCATAGATAAAGTGGGTATTTATATTCCCGGAGGCACGGCACCCCTATTCTCAACCGTTCTAATGTTAGCTATTCCCGCTAGGATTGCTGGTTGTCTAGAGGTTGTTTTATGTACTCCCGCAGAACATCCAGCCATTTTTTATGCTGCCAAACTTTGTGGTGTTACTAAGATGGCTAAAATTGGAGGTTCTCAAGCCATTGCAGCGTTAACTTTAGGAACAGAAAGTGTACCGAAGGTATATAAAATCTTTGGGCCAGGTAATCAATATGTTACAGCCGCTAAAATGTATGCTAATCGATTAGGTACTGCCATCGATATGCCAGCTGGTCCTTCTGAAGTGGCCGTTTATGCAGATTCCGAAGGGGTTCCTGCATTTATTGCTTCTGATTTACTTTCACAGGCTGAACATGGAATTGACTCGCAAGTCTTCCTAGTGAGCACAGACGAAAGAATTATTCAGGAGACCTTTCTAGCCATCGAGGATCAACTAAAAGAATTACCTCGAAGAGAATTAGCTAAAAAGGCATTATTGAATTCAAAATTCATTTTAGTAGCAACAGAAAAAGAAGCGACAGATTTATTAAATGAATATGCTGCTGAGCACTTGATCCTAGCCTGCAAGAATCCAGAAGCATTCGCAGATCAAATCAGGAATGCAGGATCTATTTTCTTAGGAAATTATACCCCAGAATCAGCAGGTGATTATGCTTCGGGAACGAACCACACTTTACCTACAAATGGATTTGCGCGCTCTTATTCAGGAGTAAACTTAGATTCATTCACTAAGAAAATAACGCTTCAATCCATCAGTAAAGCTGGTTTAAGCCATTTAGGCAACACAATCATTGATATGGCAGAAGCAGAATCACTTCAAGCACACGCTAACGCTGTTAAAGTACGATTAAAATGATTTTTCAGAACTTCATATTAGAACATATTTGGAACTTAAAACCTTATTCGTCTGCCAGAGATGAATTCAAAGGTAAAGAAGGTGTGTTTTTAGATGCCAATGAAAATCCAATGGGTTCCGGCGTTCCAAAAAAATGGAATCGATATCCTGATCCGTTACAATTAACGATTAAGGAGCAATTAGCGGCTATCAAACAATGCAATGTCGATCAAATCTTTTTAGGGAATGGATCTGATGAGGCAATTGATTTAATTATGCGAATGACCTGTCAATCGGGTATTCACAATATTATTCTTTGCCCTCCTACCTATGGAATGTACGAGGTTAGCGCTTCCATTAACCACATTGAACAGCGAAAAGTAAGTCTACTTACGAATTACCAGTTAGATGTGGCTGGTATTTTAGAAGCAATCGATTCAAATACGCGTTTGCTATTTATTTGTTCTCCTAACAATCCCACAGGAAATAAATTAAATCGTACAGATATTTACACCTTGATTGAATCCTTTACAACAGGATTCGTCATCATTGATGAAGCCTATATCGATTTCTCTGATGAGCCTAGTTTTATTCAGGAATTAGTGAAATACCCGCAATTAATTGTGATGCAGACACTTTCCAAAGCTTATGGATTAGCCTCCCTGCGTTTAGGAATGGCCTTTGCTCATCCCACAATTATCGGACTGTTAAATAAAATAAAGCCTCCTTATAATATCGGTGGAGCAACACAAGAAATTGTGATAAAAGCGTTAGCCAATACCTCATTTAAAGAGGATACGGTTTCTCTGCTATTGGCAGAAAGAAAACGTTTAATGGAATCTTTAGGACAAATTCCTGAGGTAATTCACATTTATCCATCTGACGCTAATTTTATTTTAGTTCGGTTTAAGAAATCGAATGAGCTATTTAATTATTTGATTTCAGAGAAATTAATCACCCGAAATAGAAGTACTGTTACTTTATGTGAAGATTCTATTCGAATTACGATTGGGTTATCAGAAGAAAACGATAAATTAGTTGATCTAATTTCTAAATTCTACGCAGCATAATATGTTAAAACGCATTGTCCTTTTCTTGTTTTTATGCTGTGGCTTCACTGCTGCAAAGGCACAAATGAAAGATTGGGCTGCGGGATTTAGAGTCGGCGAACCGGGCGGATTTATGATAAAACGCTATTTGCCCTCTGGTAAAAATGCGGTCGAATTTAATTTTGGGACGTATGGTGGACTTTGGGGGACGAATCGTTCTTATCAAAATGGCTCCTTTCAAAATATTGGATTCTCTCTCAATGCCTTGTATTTATGGCATCGACCTACTTTAGTAAATTCTGATTTGCATTATTATTATGGGGCTGGCCCGCAATTTGTTTCTAGAAATCTGTTTTCAGACAATTCGGTCTATCCTGAAACAAAAAGAGGCCTCGGTGCGGCCAGTATCGCTGGCTTAGAGTATTTCCCAATAGACGCCCCTAACCTATCCTTCTTTGCCGAATTAGGCTTATACACGGAATTACTCCCCAATCCCTTCTTCTTGCATATTCAAGGAGGTGTAGGTGTAAAAGTCAATTTTTAATGGGGATGTAGCTCAGTTGGCTAGAGCGCTTGCATGGCATGCAAGAGGTCGTCGGTTCGAGACCGATCTTCTCCACTATTACAATCTATCCTTAAACGATTCGTATCCGAAAGATTTAAACAATTGGAAATTACCTACTGTATCTATTTTTCCAATATTAGGTAGATTAACGCCATTGAAAGTGGTCGTTTTCACCATCGTATAATGAATCATATCTTCCAAGATGATTTCATCTCCTATTTGAAGCGGCTGTTCAAAAGAATAATCACCATAGAAATCACCCGCTAAACAAGTCATACCTCCAAAACGGTAGGTCGGCTTTCCTTTTTCAGGTTCAGAGTTCGCTCCTCTAATCCGTGGCTTATACGGCATCTCTAAGGTGTCAGGCATATGAGCCGCAAAGGAAACATCTAGTATGGCTACTGTAATCCCTGCAGACTCGATAATATCTAGAACGGTAGACTTTAAGAAACCTGTTTGCCAGCCTACAGCTGACCCTGGTTCTAGAATAATTTGTAAATTAGGGTACTTAGAACGAAATCCTTTCAGCAAACCGATTAAATGATCGACATCATAATCAGCCCGCGTAATCAAATGACCGCCTCCTAGATTTAACCATTTTAAAGATGGAAGTAGATCTCCAAATTTCTCTACAATAACGGCTAAGGTTCTTTCCAACACATACGAATCATTCTCACAAAGCGTATGTGAATGTAATCCTTCTATCCCCTCTGGTAAAATCCCTAAATCAGATCTGCGAATACCTAATCGAGAACCGGCAATGCATGGATTATACATATCGGTATCCACCTCCGCATATTCCGGATTAATGCGTAATCCACAGGAAATACCTGCTGTTAAAGCACGCTCTTTGTACTGATGATACTGATTAAGTGAATTGAAGGTAATGTGACCTGCATAAGAACTTAATTCAGCCCACTCAGATTCTAAATAGGCAGGTGAATAGACATGAGGTTTAACACCCATTTCCTCAAAAGCTAGGCGAGCTTCGTGCAATGAACTAGCCGTAGCTCCAGCTAAGTACTGTTTAACTAAGGGGAATTCATGATAAAAGGAAAAACCCTTTAAAGCGCAAATAATTTCAATTCCAGCCTCTTTTTGAACTCTTTTTAAAAGTTCCAGATTAGAAATCAATAAATTTTCCTCCAATACATAACAAGGAGATGGAATCGAAGGATAGTAATTCATCTTAATATTCGTGAGGTAAAGTGATGTTGTGTTGCTCATCCCAAGGCAAACCATGGATGTTCAATAATTCCATAAATGGATCTGGATTAAATTCTTCCACATTGAAAACGCCTGGAGCAAACCAAGAACCATCAATCATTAAAGAAGCTCCAATCATAGCAGGTACACCCGTCGTATAACTTACGCCTTGTGCTTGCACCTCTTTATAACAATCTGCGTGATGGCAATTATTCCAAACATAATACGTAGCATCCTTACCATCCTTAATACCTTTGATTTGGCAACCAATAGACGTTTGGCCTGAATAATTCTCTCCTAATGTCCCCGGTTCTGGTAAAACTGCCTTTAAGAACTCTAAAGGAACGATATCCGTTCCATTGAACTTAATCGGTGCAATGGAAGTCATGCCTACATTTTGAAGTACTTCTAGGTGAGTCAAATAAGCTTGACCAAATGTCATCCAAAAACGAGCACGCTTGAGCGTAGGGAAATTCTTTGTTAATGACTCTAATTCCTCGTGGTATAATACATAGGATTCTTTAGGTCCAATATTAGGATAATCAATCGGCTTATGAATCGACATCGGTTCGATTTCAATCCACTCCCCATTCTCCCAATACTTTCCTTTCTGCGTAATCTCCCGAATATTAATTTCCGGATTGAAATTCGTTGCAAATGCTTTTCCATGATCTCCTGCATTACAATCAATGATATCTAAATAATGCATTTCATCGAAATAATGCTTGTTAGCGTAAGCCGTATAAACACCTGTAACACCTGGGTCAAATCCACAACCTAACAAAGCCATCAAACCCGCTTTCTTAAATTTATCTTGGTAAGCCCACTGCCAAGAATATTCAAATTTGGCTACGTCTTTAGGCTCGTAATTCGCCGTATCTAAATAATGAACACCCGCTTCTAAACAAGCATCCATAATCGTTAAATCTTGGTAAGGCAAAGCCACATTAATCACTAAAAATGGCTTTTCTTCTTTAAATAAAGCTACTAATTCAGGTACATTATCTGCATCCACTTGACGAGTCTTCACAGCTGTAGGTAAACCGATAGCTACACATTCAGCAGCAATGGCATCACATTTAGCGAGTGTACGAGAAGCTAAAACAATCTCAGAGAAGGAAGCAGGGTTCATCGCACATTTTTTTACTACGACATTACCAACTCCACCAGCACCAATAATTACAATTTTTTTCGACATAGATTTTTAAAAAGAAATGCAAAAATAGAACATCAAAGCCTAATATCCATATTAATTTTTATATGGACGGATAATTTTAACAATGCGCTCTAGCCAAAACCTTTGGAATAATAAATCCTCACGAACTCCGTAACTCGTGCTAGCATGTATAAAACTAATAGATGGCTTTTCTTTTGTGATTAGACCCACATGATTGATCAACCCTACCTTACCTGTCGCAAAGAATACCCAATCTCCTAATTGAATATCTTGAAGCCTAATTTCCTCCCCAAATTTAGCTTGGTCTGCGGAAACACGCGGTATACTGAAATCATTTGATGAGTAGGCTTTAAACAATAAGCCAGAGCAATCCATCCCTTTTGTATCCATACCACCTGTACGATAAGGAACTCCTTTGTATTTTCTTGCTTCTTTTAAAATCGCCTTAATCTCTTTAGCGCTGTAATATGAAGAGCCAGGCTTGTGAAACATCCGCTTGACAAAAGAACAAGAATCCACTAGAATGACTAACAAGCAAAGTGCTAAAAATCGCTTACACATAGCGCAATTCTTTTGTTTCGAGATAAATTAAAACACCCTCCGTCACTTGATGACCCATAGATTGTAAAGTTTGTTTGTAACGAGCAATTTGTTCATCGTGCTCTGGCTTTGATTTACCCGTTTTAAAATCAATGACTTGTAAGGCATCACCTACCCGATTCACCCGATCAGGTCTTACAATCGATCCATCGGGACAAAGTAAATCCACTTCATTAAAAGCTAAATTTTCTCTCTTAAAAAATCCCTGCACTTTCGAATCCATAAATAACTCATCAATAAGAGATACATCTACCTTTGATTTTGACCTTACTTCTTGCCAAGCATCAAAATCAGGCAATTGAGCTAATAAATCATGTAGGCGATTACCGATTTCTCTTTTAGTCGATGAAGCGGTATATAAGTCAACTTTGGCTGAATTTACACGTAATGAAATAGCTTGATCTGCAATTTTAACTTGTAATTGAACATTTTTTGTCTGTTTTGCTAAATCCTCTCTCGATGATTTGGGCTCAACAATTGAATCGGAGAAGGTATAATAAGAACAAGCTAAAGAGGAGTCAATCTGCAAATATTCAGGTAAATCCATTTTTGTCCCCTTTTCTTCTGCATATTGATATAAAAGCTTTCCGACGGATTGATCAAAAGAGGCAATGGTCCTTGAATGCATATCAGCCTCAGGAACAGTTAAAAGAAGATGCAAGGATTGTTTAGGCCTTGTGGTGGCCACATATAACATATTTAAGGCATCTAAAAATATAGCTTCTTTCTCCACCTGTGCCGCATTTATTAAGGAAGGAAATGGCAATATTTCACTTGAATTAACACGTCCATAAATGGGTGGTAAATTCAATGTCTCTTCTCCCAATATAGTTGATGTTTCATCTGGATTGATATCAAACCAAATACGCTCAGATTCAGCCTGAAAAGTCCAATTAATATAGGGCACAATGACCACAGGATATTCTAAACCTTTCGATTTATGAATACTTGAAATAGTTACGGCATCTGCCTCCGAATCACTAGTGATGCAATAATTGTTTCTGTTTTGATTAAAGTGTGTCAAAAATCCGGCCGTTAATTTATCCTTATTTAAAACATACTCGTTTAAAATATCCAGGAACTTCCATAAGTAATCTTGTCCTTCCTCATTAGTTAACAAGTTGAAAACAGAGATTAACTCATATACCCATTGAAGTAGATCTATAAATTCAGGAACTACAATACCTTGGTCTTTAAAATATAGAATTGAATTGGAAAGTGCAGAACTACTGGAATAGCTACTAAGCTTTTCAAGTTCAGCTTCACTAATCACCTTACCTCGAATCTCCGCAAACTGATACACTAATTCATAGAAAAAGAGATTCTCTTTCGGGTTTTCAAGTAGGGATAAATAAGATAATATCAATCCTACTAACGGAGAATAATGCACCAAAAGTGAATCTGATGAGATAATAGGTATACCAATTTCTTTTAAACGCAAGGCTAGAAAACGAGAATGCTTATTCTTACGTGTCAGAATAGCGATGTCTTGATAATCAAAACCGAGCTTTCGATTATGTTGAATCAAATGGATGACCTGCCTTAACATAAACTCATTTTCTGGCTCTGTATAACCTGTAGGTTCTTTCGAATTATGGTATACCAAAAGATCCACCGTCCCATTGAATTCAGCTGACGGAATTTTCGGATTTTGTTTCAAATTATTGCCATACAAAGGAGCAATCAATGGGCATAATGCATTGACCTGCTGGTTTGTGGTTAAAGATTCGAAGAAGTCATTATTAAAGTTGACTATTTCTTTCGCACTTCGGTAGTTATCAGCTAGTGAAGCTGGGGTTACTTGATTCAATAAATATGAGAATCGAGATTCGTCTAAACTATCCTCATCAAAATGAATGTTTACTAAGGAGGCATTCTGAGTCGACAAAGAAGCAATCAAACTTACCTCTCCTCCTCTAAACTTGTAAATGGATTGCTTTGCGTCTCCTACTAATAAACTTCGCTTTCCAATGGATGTCGCATTTTCGATGAGTGGCATGAAATTCTTCCATTGCAAAATGGATGTATCTTGAAATTCATCAATGAAAATATGAAAATAGCGATCCCCTAATTTTTCATAAATAAATGGAATCGGATCCGTGGAGATAACTTCATATACTCTTTTAGAAAACTCTGAAATAGGAATCGCGGAATTCTCTTGTTGGTAAAGACGCATTTCTCGCTGAATCAGATTCAACAAGGCAATCTTCTTCAAATCTTTAAGTACCCAGTTTAAAAACCGATAACGCTTAGAATAAAGCGATTGCAATTCCAGAAACTGCGAGCCTAAATCGCTTAATTCTGCCGAATTAGATTCGATCAATGCTTTATCTACCGCACTTGCCTTTCCAGAGGACCAAGTATTCTTTTCAATGGCAGTCTTTAAATAATGATAGGACTTATCTGCTAATTCAGGTGATAATTCAGCAGACTTCATTATACCCACTGGGCCCTTTGAACCATAAAAATAGAGAGAATCATCTAGATTCATTTGGGCAATTATAGCGCAGAAGTTTGTCGCAATTAGCTTTACTTCCTCTAGCATCTGATTATTCAAGGAGCGTAGGTGATCCTCTAGGTGTAGAAAATCTCGAACAGTCGATGAAGCAATCTGAGGTTCAATTTTAAGAAACTTCTCATCAAGGGTAATTTTTAAAAAGCTATGCAAGCTATCCCTCATACGATTCCAGTTTCGACCTTCAGAGACTTCTTGATTTGCGAAAGATAAAATCAAATCACTTAATTCTCCATCCCCAGCATTATTCACCTGATCCAGTAAGCGATTAATTAACTCATGAATTAAATTATTTGAATCAAGTAAAATTTCATATTGGGTAGGCAGATTTAATTCGTCTATGAATGACGCGCTCAAACGCTGAACGAAAGAGTCAATAGTCATCACAGAAAACAAACCGTAATCTTGAAGTATCTGCTGTAAAGTAGTGGCAGCACGAAAAGCTAATTCTTCCTTTGATAAATCAATACCATCGGCGGCTAATTCTTGCTGAATTTTGGTCAGAATGGAGACAAACTTAGGCTGATCCTCAACTGATGTAGAATGAAAACTAGGATAATCAGCAATTCCAGATAAAAATTGTAAAATTCTTTGACGCATTTCCTCAGCCGCTTTTATCGTAAAAGTGACTGCCAGAATACGTCTAAAATACCCCTTCGTTTCTACCTCTGAGAGCGCCATCTTCAGATACTCGATGGTCAAGGTATAGGTTTTCCCTGAACCAGCTGAGGCTGAAAAGAGCGTAATTTGTTGAGGCTTCATGCAAATTCTATTAAGAATGCAAGATAAAATAAAAATAGGATTAATTCGGTATGCTTTTATTTCACTATCTTTGTTTCCCGTAACCAAATCAACAATTCTATCAATGTCTGGTAAAGGGAATCCCAAGAAATCCAAGTTCATTTTTGTTACGGGTGGTGTAACAAGCTCGTTAGGCAAAGGCATCATTGCCTCTTCTTTAGCTAAACTACTTCAAGCGCGAGGTTTAACCTGTACAATCCAAAAGTTTGACCCTTATATCAACATCGATCCAGGTACCCTGAATCCTTATGAACATGGCGAATGCTATGTAACGAATGACGGAGCAGAAACCGATCTTGATTTAGGACACTATGAGCGTTTCTTAAATACACCTACTAGCCAAGCTAATAACATTACAACCGGCCGTATTTACCATAATGTCATCACGAAAGAACGTAGAGGTGATTATTTAGGTAAAACAGTACAGGTAGTGCCACATATTACGGATGAGATCAAGCGTAATATCATGTTATTAGGCGAATCTGGAAAATATGATATCGTTATCACGGAAATTGGAGGTTGTGTGGGTGATATTGAATCATTACCATTCATAGAAGCAGCTCGCCAATTAAAATGGGATTTAGGTGAGAAGAATACTTTGTTTATTCACTTAACCTTAATTCCTTATTTAGCCTCTGCAGGAGAATTAAAAACAAAGCCTACGCAGCATAGCGTGAAGCAATTATCAGAATCAGGAATTCAACCTGATATCTTAGTTTGCAGAACAGAACACCCAATTCCGCAGGAGATGAAGAAGAAAATTGGTTTATTCTGTAACGTTTCCGAGGCAGATGTAATTGAAGCACGTGATGCTTCTACTATTTATGAAGTGCCTCTATTAATGAAGGAAGAGCGTTTAGATAGTCGCGTATTATACAAATTAGATATTTACAACGACAAAGAATCCAACCTAAAAAATTGGACTAACTTCTTGTCAAAGCTTCAAAATCCGAAGTTTGAGATTAATATCGGTTTAATTGGTAAATATGTTGAATTAAAAGATTCATATAAATCAATTGCAGAAGCCTTTATTCATGCAGGCGCGGCGAATGACATCAAAGTAAACTTGCAGTGGTTATCATCTGAAACGATGGATTCAGACGATTTATCTGAAACCCTGGCGGGATTAGATGGAATCTTGGTGGCACCTGGTTTTGGTGAGCGTGGTATTCAAGGCAAAATTAATGCGGTGAAATATGCGCGTGAAAATAAAATTCCATTCCTAGGTATTTGTTTAGGTATGCAATGTGCCGTTATTGAATATGCGCGTAATGTCATGGGATTAACAGAGGCTCACTCTTTCGAAATGAATCCTGATAGTCCAGATCCGGTGATCAACTTGATGCTAGAGCAAAAAGACATCTCTGAAAAAGGAGGAACGATGCGTTTAGGCTCTTATCCATGTAAGATTGAAAAAGGGACTTTGGCTTATAAAATATATGGCAAATCGTCCATTCAGGAGCGCCACAGACATCGCTATGAGTTTAATAATGACTATTTAGATCAGTTCCATAAAGCAGGCTTGATCACCTCAGGAATCAACCCAGATTCAAACTTAGTCGAGATTGTCGAAATTGAAAATCATCCTTTCTTCGTAGGAGTTCAGTTTCACCCAGAATATAAGTCAACAGTAGAGAGTCCTTCTCCCCTGTTTGTTCAATTCGTAAAAGCAGCACATCAGCATGCTGTTCCATTCATTAAAAATTCTAAATAAGAAATCATGGATAGAAATTCCATCACGGGTATTGTTTTAATTATGGGTATGCTTTTAGGCTACCAATATTTCTTTGCCCCAAAAGAGGAAGCATCGGTAGCTCCTAAGGCCGTTGCCTCAAAAACAATTGCTCACGCTAAAAAAGATACGGCTGTCATCGCCGTTCTAGATTCAACAGTTCAAAAAGAACAAGTATATACGCTTGAAAACAAGGATATCGTTGTTAAGGTATCTTCTATCGGAGCTAAATTAGTTTCTGTTCAACTAAAGAATTACAAGAGCTACGCAAATTTCAATGCAGGCAAAAACGACGGATTGTATATATATAATTCGAATAAAGATGAATTTGCCATTGAACTACCTACCACTTCGGGTAAGGTCAAGTTAAATACAATCGCATTTGTTGGTGTTCAAACAGGTAACAAAATTGAATTCACCGGAACTACTCCAGGTGGACAAGTGGTTAAATCATCTTATAATTTAGCTGAATCTGGGTTCCTGTTAGATTATCAATTAGATGCTAAATCGGTAGCTTTATCAGGCGGTGACTATTTCATTCACTGGAAAGAACAAGTACATCAAACGGAAAAAGATATTACCGAAGAACGTAAAGCAACCATTAATTATTTGCTAACAGAGGACGAAGAATTTGATTATTTGTCGGAAAATCCAAGTTCAGTAACTAACGAGAATTTAGACCAAAGCATTAAATGGATTAGCTTCAAGAAGAAATACTTCCTAAGTGGATTAATTCCTCAAGGATTTACTTTTAAGAAAGCTTCATTAACGGCTACACCTAATTTAACCGATAGCCTAAACATCAAGACCTTAGATGCGCAAATCGTTGGATCTGCATCAGATCTTTCTGCTGGTAAATCTAACTTCCAATTTTACTTTGGACCCAATGATTATTCCATCGTTAATAAGGTAGAGGTGCCTAATTTTGGTAAAAACGTGAAGCTTAGCTATGACTTTTTACTGCCAATTACGAAATACATTTTCGTTCCTTTATTCGGATTCTTAGAAAGCCTATTTACAAATTATGGTTTGTTGATTATTGTTTTAGTTTTAATCATCAAAACTGCCTTATTACCACTTACCTATAAATCGTACGTTTCTATGGCTAAGACGCGAATCTTAGCTCCTGAAATCGCAGCGATTAAAGAGAAAATTGGTGACGATGCTGCGCGTGTACAACAAGAAACGATGAAGTTATACGGTGAGGTGGGTGTTAATCCTTTAAGCGGATGTATTCCGGTATTAGCAACGATGCCCGTTTTAATGGCTGTATTTATGTTGTTCCCTAACTTGATTAATCTTCGTCAAGAGTCTTTCTTATGGGCGAACGATTTATCGACTTATGATTCATTTATCACCTTGCCATTTAGCATACCTTTCTACGGAGCTCACGTGAGTTTGTTTTGTTTATTAATGACCGTTTCGCAATTAGCGTATGGGTATTATAATAACCAAATCACACCAGATCAACCAGGTCAACCCATTAACATGAAAATGATGGCGTATGTGACGCCTGTTATCTTCATGTTCGTGATGAACTCCTTCCCTGCTGGTTTAAGTTTCTATTATTTCGTATCGAATTTGGTAACTATCGGTCAACAATTAGCCATTCGTAAATTCGTAAATGAGGATAAAATCAAAGCCTTATTAGACGAAAACAGAAAGAAAATTGCCGCAGGTGGTGGCCCTAAAAAATCCAAGTTCTCTCAATATCTTCAAACCCAATTGAAGACGATGGAAGAGCAACAAAAAGAAGCAGCAAAGAATACTAAGAAGAAAAAATAAGATGAACACCTTAAGCACAGCCTATTTTGAGAAAGCGAAAGAGTTAATTCCGGGAGGAGTAAATTCTCCGGTTCGCGCTTTTAAGTCGGTCGGAGGTAATCCCGTGTTTATTAAATCTGCTAAAGGTGCTTATTTGCAGGATGTAGATGGTAATTCTTATATTGATCTTATCGGCTCTTGGGGACCTATGCTTTTCGGCCATGCACATCAAGTGATTGAAGAAGCTGTTCGTAATGCTCTAGGTAATGGTTTTTCTTTTGGTGCTCCGACTTATAACGAAGTATTAATTGCGGAAAAAATCATCTCCATGATTCCTTCCGTTGAAAAAGTTAGATTAGTTAACTCTGGAACAGAGGCAACTATGGCTGCCATTCGCTTAGCAAGAGCCTATACGAAACGTGATAAAATCATCAAATTCGAGGGTTGCTACCATGGACATGGTGATTCCTTCTTAATCGCTGCTGGATCAGGTGTTGCTACCTTAGGAACTCCCGATAGTCCTGGAGTGACTGTATCGACAGCGAGAGATACATTAACCGCTATTTATAACGACCTTTCCAGTTTAGAAAACCTATTTAAAGCTAATCCATCCGAAGTTTCTGCGGTGATAGTGGAACCTGTTGTAGGAAATATGGGCTTAGTGATTCCCAAAGAGGGTTATTTAGAGGGTGTCCAGAAATTATGTCAACAATACGGCGCATTACTTATTTTCGATGAGGTAATGACTGGTTTTAGATTATCATCGAGTGGTTACCAAGGTCTTTCTGGTATTCAACCTGATTTAACCACCTTAGGAAAAATTATTGGTGGTGGACTACCGGTAGGTGCCTACGGAGGAAAAGCCGAAATAATGGACATGATTGCTCCTGCGGGTCCCGTGTACCAGGCTGGCACTTTATCAGGTAATCCTTTAGCTACGACGGCGGGTTTAGCTATGTTAAACTTAATCACAGATAATCCTTCAATTTATACGGAGTTAGCATCGCGTGGTTTAGCTCTGAAAGATGCCATGAGTGCTGATTTAAAGTCTTTAGGACTTAATTATACCATTAATCAAATCGGATCCATGTTTACCCTATTCTTCACGGATAAAGAGGTCAACAATTTTAGTGATGCGAAAACTTCAGATACCGCCTTATTCGGTAAGTATTTCAAAGGGATGCTTGCAAAAGGCATCTACTTACCTCCATCGCAATACGAGTCTTGGTTCTTATCCACGGCATTAGGGGATTCAGAATACGATCGAATTATCTCTGCTAGCAAAGAAACGCTTCAATCATTATAGAATGAAAACGCCGGCCTACAGCCTGATCATACCTGTCTATAATCGTCCACAAGAATTGGATGAATTATTAGCGTGTATTCAGTTGCAGGAATTTCGGGATTTTGAAGTGGTTGTTATTGAAGATGGTTCCACCAATGATGCCGCTCAAATTATTGAAAAATATAAGGCATCTTTTGATTTAGCTTATTATGTCAAAGAAAACGGTGGCCAAGGATTTGCCCGTAATTATGCTTTTGAAAAAGCTAAAGGAGATTTCTTTATTATATTAGATTCAGATGCGCTCTTAGAACCGACTTATTTGAATGAAGTGGACAAGGCCATTAAGGCAGATCATTTAGATTTATTTGGCGGTCCAGATAAAGATCATCCAAGCTTCTCCCCTATCCAAAAAGCCATCAGTTATTCCATGACTTCTTTTCTTACGACAGGAGGAATTCGAGGTAAAGAAAAGAACATTGGGGGACAATTTCATCCGAGAAGCTTCAACATGGGTATTTCTCGGAAAGTATATGAGGCGACAGGTGGATTTAAAATCACCAGAATGGGTGAAGATATCGAGTTCAGTATTCGATGTATCTCCATTGGTTTTAAATCTGGGCTAATTCCGAAGGCCTTTATTTACCATAAAAGAAGAACCGATTTTAGACAATTTTATAATCAGTTACATTTTTTCGGAAGAGCAAGAATCAATATAAGTCGTTTCTTTCCGAAAGAATTAAAGCCAGTTCACTTTTTCCCTTTCCTATTTTTCTGTTATTACGTTCTGACAGGATTAGCTCTATTATTTTTTCCTTCTCTAGGTGTTTTGCTTTTTTGCGGAATAATCATCTACAGCCTTCTTGTATTCTTCAGTGCTATTATAAACACCAAAGATTACCGAATAGCTTTATTAGCCATATTCGCGGCTAACATTCAACTATTTGCGTATGGAAAAGGCTTTGCGGAAGAGGGGTTACGCAAATGGCTTAGTAATACAACTGCTTAACTAAATAGTTTTGCACGTAATCCTCCACACCATCTTCTAGACTTGTAAAGGGTTTATCATAGCCAATTGAACGCAGCTTTTGCATCGTAGCTTCCGTAAAATATTGGTATTTATCACGTATATCTGCTGGTGTATCAATATATTGAATAGTAGGCGTTAAGCCTAAAGCTTGAAAAGTAGCCACACCTAAATCGTTAAATGATCTAGCCTTACCCGTACCTAAATTATAGATACCCGAATTTTTCCGATGCTCCATCAGGTAGATACAAACATCAATCAAATCCTTTACATAGATAAAATCACGCATTTGCTCTCCATCTTTAAAATCACTTCGATGTGATTTAAACAGGTTAAGCGTGCCGTTCTTTGTAATTTGTTGATACGCATGCCAAATAACGGACGCCATTCTTCCTTTATGGTATTCATTAGGACCATACACATTAAAAAACTTAAGTCCAGCGAAGAAAAATGGCTTTTTAGGCTGATTTAATGCCCAAATATCAAAGTCGTTTTTTGAATCACCATACGGATTCAAAGGCTTTAAGGAAGATATCAATTCCTCCTTATCCTCATACCCATTTTCACCCAGACCATAGGTCGCAGCTGAACTAGCATACACTAATGGAATTTGATAATTAACACAGGCCTCCCAAACCTTCTTAGAATAATCTAAATTCAATTCATCAAATATCGCCGTATCAAATTCGGTCGTATCCGTTCTTGCTCCGATGTGAAAAAAGAACTCCACTTCTCTATTATTCTTTTCTAACCAAGCAAACAAGTCCTTGCGATCAACCCGCTCCATGATAGCCTTATTAGCTAAATTTAGGTTCTTTTCAGCGTTTGAAAAGTCATCGACTGCAATGATGTAACGAAATTTCAACTCGTTCAACTTTTGAATCAAACAACTTCCAATAAATCCTGCGGCACCGGTTACAATGATCATAATATGCGTATTAAAAACACAAATTTACACAGATTACCGGAAGGTTTATTAACTTTGTGCAATTATTGGAACTCTGCTATTGTTTTCCCAGAGTCCCTCCACAAAAACTGAAAACAATGGTATACGTCATCCGTAAGGAACATTTTAATGCGGCTCACCGCTTATTCAATCCAGCCTGGTCAGAAGAGAAGAATCATGAGGTTTTTGGACCTTGTGCAAACAATAATTGGCATGGCCATAACTTTGAATTGATCGTAACTGTGAAAGGGATACCTGATCCAGATACGGGATTTGTGTATGATTTAAAGCAATTAGGAGACTTAATTAAAGCGGAGATCATCGATAAAGTAGATCATAAGAACTTAAATCTAGATGTGGACTTTATGTTTGGCAAGCTAGCTAGTTGTGAGATGCTTGTGATGGAATTTTGGAAAATTTTAGCTCCCAAAATTAAGGAAACCTCTGAAACAGCTACACTTCATAAAATACATTTGATCGAAACAAATAAGAACTCGGTCGAATATTTCGGGGAATAAAATGAAATACTTCATCCTAGCTGGCGAAAAATCTGGAGACCTTCACGGTTCAAATCTAATCCGAGAAATCGAATTATTGGATAAAGAAGCAGAAATTCAGGCTTGGGGTGGAGATGCCATGGCAGCTCAAGGGGCTGAAATACTACAACACCACAATCAATTAGCCATTATGGGCATATTAGGTGTTATTCAAAACCTCCAACGCTTAAAGAGATTATTTAAGACCTTTGCAAATCAAATTGATTCCTTTCAACCTGATGCAGTCATCTTTATCGATTATGGCGGATTTAATCTAAAGGCGGCAAAGATTGCAAAAAAGAAAGGATTCCAAACGCACTTTTACATTGCCCCTAAAGTATGGGCATGGAATAAAGGTCGAGTAAATGAATTGAAAAAGTGGATTGATCGCCTGTATGTTATCTTCCCATTCGAATTAGAGCTGTTTACAAAAGCGGGAATTCATACCCAATATGTAGGTAATCCTTTGCAAGATGCTATTCAGGCATTTGCACCTAATCCTACATTTACCTATCGAGATAAAAAATACGTGGCACTATTAGCCGGAAGTAGAAAGCAAGAAATTAAAACAGCTTTACCCTTATTTGAACAATTGGCTAAAGCTAATCCTGATTTACAATTTCTTATTGCAGGAATTAGTGAATGGAAGGAGTTATATCAAACAGAAATACCTGTTTTATTTGATCAAACCTATGATGTGGTAAAATCCGCTGAAGTAGCGATTGTCACCTCAGGTACGGCTACTTTAGAAACCGCCTTATTACAAACACCTCAAATTGTTGTCTATAAAACGGATTGGGTCTTCTATTCTTTGGCAAAAATCGTCATTCAAATAAAATACATCTCCCTAGTGAACATTATCCTAGACAAATTAGCCGTCCCTGAATTAATACAAGCTAATTTCTCTGTAGAGCACATGACCGCAAAGCTGAGAGAACTATTATTGAAAGGAACTATATATCAACAACAAAAGGAAGATTATCTAACCTTAAAGCAAATAGTAGGCGATTCAGGTGCCTCTAAGAAGACGGCATCTTTTATTTACTCTGCAGCTTCAGCTAAATAATTTTTAATCCAAGACTTCTGAACTCCGGGAATCGATTGATAATAACGAGCAATATCCAATTTATCTTTCTGGAAATCACCCGTTGTATAATACGGCTCTCTTATCTTGATTTCTTTATTTACAAAGTCAAAACCGATCATAATTAAGGGTACCTTAGCTCCGTCGGCTATATAATAAAATCCAGTTTTTAGCTCCTGTACATCCTTGCGAGTTCCTTCTGGAGCTAATACAGCATAGAAAGAATCCTTAGAATTATAGATATCTACAATGGCATCGACTAAATTTGATTTAGTCCCTCTGTTTACCGGATAACCGCCTAACCACGAAAATATACCGCCAAAAGGTCCTTCAAATAATTCTTTTTTACCCCAAAACAAAATGGGAATCTTGAGCAAGGAACGGGCGCCTAATCCAATCGGAAAATCTTTCCAAGTAGCATGTGGGCAAACAATAACTAAAGCTTTCTTTAAATCGCGAGGCACCTCTCCTACTAATTTCCAACCCGCTAATTTAAAAAGAACATCAAAAATCGGACTACTGACTAACATATGAATCTAATATTTCTTGAATTTGACTAAAATCTTTAGCGGGGTCTATCAAATAAGAAGCAATACCTAAACCTTTCGCAGAATTAATATTAGCAACATTATCATCAAAAAACAATACATCTTGTACTTGAAGATTTTGTTCAGTTAACACTTGCTGATAAATAGCTGTATTTGGTTTGACTAAGCCCATATCAAAGGAAAAATACACCTGATCAAATAGACTAAACAAACTTTCACCGGACGGACCTAAACCGACTTGAGTAAATCGCTTCGCGTGTATGGAACTCGTATTACTTAATAAATAGAGTGAAAACCTAGATTTCAAAGACAAAATCCATTCATAGACACCTGCATGATACGATAAAAGTAAGGCAGAAAAGGCCTCATCAAATTCAGCATCAGTACAGTTCAAAGCTAAATGAAAACGAATATGCTCCCTAAACTCTTGATCTGTTTGTTTTCCAGATTCGTAAGGGACCCACAGACTTTCCTGTTGAATCTTTTGTCCAATACTCATTGAATCGTATGTTGAAAACGCAGAAAAGGCCTGATAAGTCAGTTCTAAATCAATGGGCAACAGAACATTACCTAAATCAAAGATGATTGCCTTCATCCTACTATTCTATCACCTGTCCCATAGCTCCGAACTTATCAATTCGTTGCGCAATACGTGTAGCAGGATCTATAACGGACAAAACAGCTATTTCCTTCTTAATAACCTCTTTTAACTGGGCAGCTGCTTCTGTAGGATTTAAATGTGCTCCACCTAAAGGCTCTGGGATAATACCATCTATTAACTTATTAGTAAGCATATCATTGGCCGTTAACTTCAATGCCTCTGCTGCTTGCTCTTTATAATTCCAACTTCTCCATAAAATAGAAGAACATGATTCGGGCGAAATAACAGAATACCACGTATTCTCCATCATCAAAACTCGGTCACCCACGGCGATACCTAAGGCTCCACCAGAAGCACCCTCACCAATAATGACACAAATAACTGGCACCTTTAACATAAACATATCGCGAATATTACGTGCGATAGCCTCACCTTGACCTCTCTCCTCAGCTTCTAAACCAGGGAAAGCACCAGGTGTATCAATTAAACAAACGATAGGCTTATTAAACTTCTCTGCCATCTTCATCAGACGTAAAGCCTTACGGTATCCCTCCGGATTAGGCATACCAAAATTACGGTACTGACGCTCTTTTGTATTGCGACCTTTTTGTTGACCAATAAACATCACAGACAATTCCCCATCAATGGTACCAAAACCACCCACCATCGCCTTATCATCAGCCACATTGCGATCACCATGAATCTCAATGAACTCCTCGCACATGTGCTCTATGTAATCAAAAGTGTAAGGGCGGTCCGGATGTCTCGACAATTGAACACGCTGCCAACGCGTTAAATTCGAAAATGTTTCTTTTTTCAATTCTAAAATCTTATCAGTCAAAGAAGCTACAGCAGCTGTCACATCGACATTATTCTCTAATGCAAGCTTACGCATTTCGATCAACTTGTCTTCTAACTCAGCGATAGGCTTCTCAAATTCCAATAATGTTTTCATAAAGCGTAAATTTTGATACAAAAATAAAATTAAAGCTCGAAAGTATCTTCCTTCTGAGGCAAAATAACATCAGCATATCCTAATCCATTCAGAATAGACGAAAACTCTAACATACTTGCCTCTTCCCCATGCGAAAGAAATATTTTCTTGATTTTAGAAGGATTCTGTTGCTTCACAAAAGTCAAAAGCCCAGTCTGATCTGCGTGACCCGAGAAAACGTCAATTTTACGAATTTGGGCATTCACCTTATATTCTCTATCCTTAACCACGATCATATCAGTGCCTGCTAGCAATTGCCGGCCTAAAGTACCTTCAGCCGTATAACCAATCAATAAGATGGTGGCATAAGTATTAGAAATATTGTCCGCAATATGCTGTTCTACACGTCCACCTGAAATCATACCTGAAGAGGAAATGATAATACAAGGTTCGCGGTAATTGCGAATCGCTTTACTTTCTTTCTCGGTATGAAGAAATATCAAATTATCCACATCGAATAATTCGTCATTTTCCCTGTGAAATTCGCGTGCTTCCGGATTTAAATACGATAAGTATTTCGAATAGATTTTAGTAGAACTACGACCCATCGGACTATCCGTAAACACTCGAACAGCTGGAAAATTTCGTTCTTCTATTAATTTATTAAGCGTATATAGAACAGCCTGTGTACGACCCACAGAAAAAGCTGGAATCACCAGGCGACCAGGACGATCGATACAGGTTTCTTTAATCACTTTTCCCAAAGCATCCATCGGACTATCCTTATCCTCATGAATACGATTGCCATAGGTTGTTTCGCAAACTAAATAGTCAACTTCCGGGAAAGGCTGCGGATCGATATGTAAAGGATAATTCGCACGACCGATATCTCCACTAAATCCAATCGTTTTTGTCTGCCCATTTTCAGTAACAGAAATCAACACATGCGCAGCACCTAATAAGTGACCAGCGGGAACAAAAGTAATTTCAAGACCTGGGAATACGACAAACCTACGGTTAAACTGAAGTGTCACGAAATTGTCCAAAGCATTCTCCACATCCTTTTGGAGATAGAGATCCCCTTTACGAAGAAGACGATCCATCTGCTTATGCTTTTTGCGACTCTCCCCTTGCGCTGCCTTTAAGCGACGTAAATGAAGACTAGCAGAATCCATCAAGAGAAGTTCGGCTAAATCAGCCGTAGGTGGTGTGCACAAGATTTGGCCTTCATATCCTTCGCGATAGAGCATCGGAATATTACCAGAGTGGTCAATGTGTGCGTGAGTTAAAATCACTAAATTAATTAGTGAGGCATCGAAGGAAAAGAAGGACTTTTGTTCAACCGGCTCCTCAAAGTCGATCTTACGCTCCATGTCCGTTCCACAATCGATTAATATTTGGTAGCCATCCTCCAACTGCAACAGGAACATACTTCCGGTTACTTGTCTGGCAGCTCCTAAAAAGGATAATTGCATAGAATAAAGAAAATAGGGGCTACAAGAGCCCCCTTTACACTACAAAAATAAGAGTATTTTCTTAAAAATTACTTGCTAGCAGCGAATTCTGCCTGAATTTTGTCTAATTCCTCTTTCGAGTTTAAACGATCAGAAATTAATGTCCGGTATCTGAAAGTGATAGATTCACCTTTCTTTAATGTCAAATTACGCTCATCCTTCCCATTGCTAAATACTTTGGCCCCTAAAGGATTTACAGCAAACAAACCATAACCACGTGCATGCCAATAACTTGGATAGGAAACATTAGCCGGATGATCAAATATGGTTACAGAAATCAAATGATTATCCATCTCTCCATGTAAGTTCATCCATTTAGCACGTGTACTCCAAACCGCTTCACCCTTCACTCCTTCTGAGCTCAAGTAATCCCCTGTCACACCTGTATTATCCATCACTGGAACTTTCGTTTCAACACCATGTGCATCCGTAAAAACATCAGGTTTATTCGAAGGAATTTCTAATTGACGAGCCACTCGTATGGCAAACATGCCGTCTTTCACGTCTTTGAATAAAACCTGATCAGCTACCGCGGTCAAAGTGGTGATGCGATCTACTGTTCTAGAGTCAGCCGTACCTGAAAAAACATAGGTCGTCTTTTCGGCTAACACCTTTTGACCTTTTCCATCATTATCAATCCAATCGGCAGCCACTTCTAACAAACCTTTCTTTGCATCTTGCTTAACAATTGACGTATGTAAAATCGTACCCATCTTGTGGTTTTGCAATGAAGCGATGATGTTAGTCGAGTTATTCCAATAATCAAATCCATTCACATCTTCATAATTCAACCACATACCCACATGGTGTGGATGATCAATGCGTTCTCCAGCTCTAGGAGCCATCGGATAACCACGCGTGATGGTAGTTCCTTTTGCAGAGATTAAAGGAAACAAAACAGCTTTTTTAAGAACACCTTGCCCTGGAAAGAAATAAGAAGTAAATGGTTTACCACCTACCTCCACGTCCACTGATGTCTTAGAAGATTTAAAAGTAACTGGAAGATTTTGTGCAAAAGACGTAAATCCCACCAGTCCTAAACAGAAGCAAATTATTTTTTTCATAAGGCTTATTAAATAAAATTCCGAAGGCCACCAGGCCTCCGGAATCTAAATTAAAAAATCAAATTAATCTTAGTAACCTGAGTTTTGTGGGAATCCGCCATTCTCAGACAAATCCACTTGCTTTTGTGGAATAGGACGAACGTAGTGAATATCTCTCACACCTACTGCCGCATCTGTGTTATATAACTTAACACGCTCGACTAGGTTGTTCCAACGCTTCAAGTCCATCCAACGAGTTTGCTCACCAGCAAGCTCACGTGCACGTTCTTCCATGATTAAGTTCATATCTACAGAAGTAACTTTCATCGCGTCTTCTTTTCCTTTAGCTGCCGCACGAACACGTACTGCATTAATAGCAGCTACAGATTCAGTTTGCTTGCCTAATTTGAATTGCGCTTCCGCTAACATCAAATACGTATCTGCTAAACGATGAACGAAGTAATCACGAGATCCATTCTCATACGTCATATCTGGACGAAGTGGATCAAAGAACTTCTTTAACGTAGGGAATAAAGCGTAGTTATATAAACTAGGTACCAATACTTGGTATTTCTTAGCAGCACGCTCAGCTAAAGTCATCTCATAGCCAGGTATAAAAATAGTTGTATCACCTGCTTTGTAAGTAACTGTTGCTTTTGAACCATCAAAGGTCGTGTTGTAAGTGCCTGGCTTATTAGATAACCATGTATCCTTAAACGTTTTATTGTAACGTGTATCATTTACACGTTCAGCAAATACGGTGTTTAATAAATACGGAGTAGGCTTCAAACGCTTAAATGGTCGACCATTTATCACATCACGCTGCATACCTGGCTGAACGTCATATTGCATACCGAAATACAAGTGAAGCTTATTTCCTTGGTTATCTACAAAACCATTCGTTAAAGGATCTGATGTATATTGAACTGCAAAAATTACCTCATTATTTATCTGATTAGCTTGATCAAAAACAGAGGCAAAATCAGGTAATAGAGCAAAACCGTAGTTTGCAATAACCGAATTACATAAAGTAGCCGCATTTGCATAATCAGTAGCTTCAGCAAACTTAGAAGAAGCACGTGTTAAATACACCTTAGCTAACAAGTTCTCAGCAGCTGGCTTAGTCGCACGACCATAATCCCCAGCAGCCTTAACTGCAGGTAAAACTGCTATAGCTTCTTTTAAATCAGTTTCAATCTGCTTGTAAACTGCTTGCTCAGAAGCACGAGTAGCTGCTTTAGTCGGACCTGTAGTTTCTTTTAATCGTAAGTCTAAAGGGCCAAACTGTTGTACTAAAATGAAATAATAGTGAGCACGTAAGTACTTCATCTCAGCTACTCGAGTAGCCTTTACTGCATCAGTAATACCTGTTACTGCAGGAGCACGATCAATTACCGCATTAATGGTATTGATACCTTTATACGTCTCATCCCATAATTCTGCTAAAATTGATACAGAAGAAGTTAATTGAGAGTCATAAAAGTGGAAACCTTTGAATGAACCATCCGCACCTGCACTGTAAATATCAGTACCATATTCTGACATTGTTAAACCACGCTCTGTTGCATAGAATGAACGAAGTGGCGTATAAGCAGCATTCGTAGCAGCCACGAATCCAGGAGTCGTAGCGATGTAATCATTACTGATAGAAGAAACGACTGTCTCTTTCAGTAGATCACTACATGAGGCAGTACCCAACATAATCGCTGAAGCAATACCTACTAATTTTAATGAATTTTTGATATATAAACTTTTCATTATTTCAGGGATTAAAATTTAATATTTAAACCAAACGTAGAAACAGATGTAGCCGGAGTTACGTTGTTATCCACGTTACCATTTGAAGTCTCTGGATCCACACCATTTTCTTTTGAACGGTAGTTCGAGAAGATGAATGGCTGTTGAATACTAGCAAACAAACGTAAAGACGATAAACCTAATTTAGCAGCAGTTTTTGCTGGGAAATTATAACCAAAGTTGATGTTACGAACTTTGATGAAAGATCCATCATAGTACATAATCGCTGTGTTATAAGCTGGGAACTCTTGGTTAAAGTTAGGACGAGGATAACGAGCACCTGGATTGTTAGGAGTCCAGTAATCTACCTTGATTTGATTGTAACGACCTTGTAGGTAGTTCGAGTTTTGGTGGAACTTAGATACAATCATCTGACCTTGACGTGTAAAGATGAAGAATGACAAATCGAATCCTTTGTATGAGAAACGGTTTGTGATACCACCTGTCCAAGCTGGAACATCAGATCCTAATAACACACGGTCATCAGCAGTAATCTTACCATCATTGTTCGCATCCTTCACTTTGATTTGACCCACTGTAAAGCCCATTGCTTTTGCCTTGTCAGCCTCAGCAGTTTGCCAGATACCAGCATACTCATAATCAAAATAAGAGTTCAACGGTTTACCAATGAACCAACGGTTACCTACGTCATCTTTCTTACCATTGTAAAGAGAAACGATTTCTTCTGTATTCTTGTAGAATACAAAGTCAGTGCTCCATTTAAATCCATTCGCTGCATCGATGTTATTCGTTGTTAACGAAAGTTCAATACCACGGTTCATCGTCTCTCCTACGTTACGCGTAACTGCAGCGAAACCTGTTGAAGTAGGTAATTGATCTGATAATAATAAATCCGTTGTATTTGTTTGGTAATATTCTGCAGAACCTGAAACGCGACCTCTCCATACAGAGAAATCAACACCCACGTTTTGAGAAGTAGAAGTTTCCCACTTTAAATCCGCATTACCAATCGTGTTAGGACGGTAACCATAAGCTGCTGTGTTATTCCAAGCATAGGAAGTACGACCTTCCAGACCTACAGTTTGGTAAGGAGAAAGACCTTGATTACCAACTTGTGCATAAGAAGCACGAACTTTTAATTCATCTAACCAAGTCAAATCTTTCATGAAGTTCTCTTGGTGAACATTCCAACCCAAGGCTACACCTGGGAAATTACCCCACTTCGTATTCGCACCGAAACGAGATGAACCATCACGACGAGCAGTCACTGTCAATAAATACTTTCCTTTATAGTCATAATTAATACGAGCCATATATGAAGCAATCGTCCATTGAATTAAGTTAGATCCTACTCCCTGAATAGAAGAAGCATTACCCACATTGTAGAATTGTTGAGACTCCACCGGAACACCTAATACATTTTGAGTAAACTGTTCAAAATTATCACGTTGCATAGACTGCAACAAAGTCACACCTAAATTATGATCTTTAAACTGCTTATTATACGTTAAGATATTTTCGATCGTATAATTGAAACCCTGACGATTATCTGTGTAAGCGGTTGGATTACCACCCTTAATTGCGTTCGTTAAAGCTCCGTCAAAACGACCATTACGCGAGATGGTAAAATCAGGGCCAAAGTTTACACGGTATTTCAAACCTTTAGCTAATTGTAATTCTGCATAAATACTATTGAAAATACGGTATTTCTTCGTTTCATCCACCTTTGCACCTGGTACAATCTCATTTAACGGATTCGTTAAAAGCGCATCATCCGTTTGTTGGAAAATTAGGTTACCAGAATCATCATGTGATCTTGCTAATGGGTTTTGAGATAATAAAAATCCATATGGGTTTAGGTTAGCTCCATTCGTTACAGAATACATTAAATAAGAAGACGCTCCTACTTTCAATGATTTATTCACTTGGTGATCTACACTTGTGCGAACTGAATAGCGTGTGAAATCTAAACCTTGAATGATACCATTATCTTGGAAATAACCCGCATTGATGGAGAATTGAGTTTTCTCATTTCCTCCTTGAACACCGATCGCATGGTTTTGTTGCATACCTTTTCTTACCATCATATCTTGGTAATCCGTTGTACGTCCTTTGGCAATACCATCTAATTCGATAGCTGTAAATAACTTAGAATCAGCAAAGGCATCCATCACACCAGTAGGTACTAAATTTCCATTCGCATCCTTATAAGTACCGATTGTACGACGTGACTCACGCTTCATTTCAGCGTACTCAGCGCCCGTAAATAAGTTAATCTTATCTAATGATTGAGTTGAACCGATGTAAGAATCATAAGAAATAACCGTCTTACCATCTTTACCACCACGCTTCGTTGTAATCAAAACAACACCATTCGCACCACGAGCACCGTAGATAGCAGTTGCTGTTGCATCTTTTAAGATTTCCATTGAAGCCACGTCATTCGGGTTCATATCTTCATAACCACCTGAAAGAGGAATACCGTCCACGACATATAATGGATCATTACCAGCGTTGAATGAACGACGACCACGAATTAACACACGTGGTACTGTTCCTGGTTTCGAACCTGATTGCGCTACGTCCACACCTGCCACACGACCTTGCATCGCTTGACCTAAGTTGGTAATTGGCATCTCCGTGATTTGTTTAGCAGTTACAGATGAAATAGCACCTGTTAATTGACTCTTCTTTTGAGTACCATAACCTACCACAACAACTTCTTGTAAAGATTTAGTATCAGCACTAAGAGACACATTGATTTGCGTCTTAGATCCTACTGAAACTTCTTGTGAATTAGTACCAACCGCTGAAAAAACTAAAACAGCAGAGTTACCTACAGTAATTTTGTAATTTCCATCCATGTCTGTTGAAGTACCTTTAGAAGTACCTTTAACAGCAACACTGGCTCCTGGAATACCCGAACCATCGTCAGATGACGTAACTTTACCTGTGACCATCCGATCTTGGGCAAAAATTTGAATACTCAATAACAGCATTATACCGCTAAGGAGCACCTTGGAAAGTAATTTTTTTCTCATAGGTTAAATTAATTAAGTTGTTTGCAAAGTCAGTTGGATCCTCTCCCACAAGGCTTTGCATTCTTGTTGGGATAGTCTTAAGGGTTTAATTGGGTACTTATTTACTATTTTTAATCTCTTTATCCAGCTCATTCTTTTCGATAACATGTCAATCTTTTAAGATTACTTACCATGAAAAGAAGAAAACTTATGTGTTTTACTCAAATATATCTTACAATTATTCAATAATTAACAAGCATAAGCTTTTGACGTCATATGCTCCTTCATCACGCGAAGTGCTCCAAAGATCAAATTATATACCGATTGTGGATTAATATTCATGTGTTCCGAGATCTGATCGGTATCCATATTTTCAAAATACTTCAACGTAATGGCCTCTTTTTGACGTTTACTGAGTTTATTTAAACTAGCATACATCGTCCTATGCGACATGTGCTCCTCCTCTACCATCACTAATTGTCTTTCAGCAGAAGGCATATCTTCCATAAACTGGTATTGATAAGCTTCGTGGTGATTCTGATTTTTTAACTGAGATTCTAATTGACGTACAATCTTACGTTTGATGGATGCCATTAAATAAAATTTCACACTTGTCGTGGGTCCAAGGCTCGCGTGATTTTTCCAAATCTCCACGAACAAATCATGTAAACTATCCTTAATTAAATCCTTGTCACTCGTAATCCCCATACAATAGGTATATAGCGGTTGAACGAAATGAGAATACAAGACAGCAAAAGCTTGTTGATCACCTGATCTAAACTGATCCCAAACCTCTACTTCATTAATGGACTTCTTCATAAAACTGATCTAAAATTGTACAATAGTTATATGTATTATCATTTGACATATACTACTCAGGGAATATAGACCATAATTGTATAAAAAATCAAAGAAATTATTTAATTTTTTTCCGTAAACGTTTACGGAAACGTTTACAAACTAAAAAAGTTTAAAACTGTTCAAGAAAATCAGAAATAATAATCGTTTCTTTGAATTCTTGATGAAAATCAGGAATTGCATTAAATCAATAAAACTTATATGAATAAAAAATTAAACACCCTTGACGCATCGATGCTCGTGATGGGTTCCATGATTGGCTCTGGTATCTTTTTAGTTAGTTCAGAGGTAGCCCGTTCGGTGGGCTCCCCTATTTATTGGATTGGCACCTGGCTTTTAACTGCCTTTTTAACCATTACGGGTGCATACGCGTATGGAAAGTTGAGTTCTGTGTTTCCCAAAACAGGTGGACAATATATCTACCTAAAAGAATCCTATAATCCTTTAACGGGCTTCTTGTTTGGCTGGACCACTTTTTTAGTCATTCAGACGGGAACAATCGCAGCTGTTGCTGTAGCCTTTGCCCGCTATGCAGGATTTATCTTTCCGGGTATATTAAATGATACGCCATTAGTGGGTGATTTCATTACTACTCAGCAAATTTTGGCGGCTTCTCTTATTGCCTTGTTGACTTATATCAATAGTAGAGGGGTTCAATTTGCCTCTTTAGTTCAAAATATTTTTACGATTACCAAAATTGGAGCTATTATCATCCTCATTATCATCGGTTTATATGTAGGGATTGCAAATGAATGGATTCATTTTGAAGGATTTTTTGCGGCACCCTTCACAGTAGAGAAGAACGCATCACATGCAATCGGTGGATGGGAATTGATTTCGCTCTTCGGTGTAGCAATGATCGGACCGTTATTCTCCTCTTCTGCTTGGAATAATGTCACCTTTGCGAGTGCTGACTTTGAAGATCCGAAGAAAACCATCGCAAAAGGATTAGTCTATGGATCGGCTTTAGTTTGTTTACTTTATTTGCTCACAAATATGGCCTATTTAAGCATTCTACCTTTAAAAGGAGAAGCGGACGGAATTAATAGCTATGCCCGTGGAATTATGTTTGCCACACAAGATCGATTAGGAGCTGCGGCATTAGAAACCGTTCTTGGAGGAATAGGTGCTTTAGTGATGGCGGTGTTTATTATGATTTCCACTTTTGGATGTAATAATGGAATCATTTTAGCGGGTGGTCGATTATTCCAAGCGATGGCAAATGATCGCTTGTTTTTCAAGAAAGCAGCAGAAACAAATGATAAAGATGTACCCGTTTATTCACTAGGAATTCAAGGCTTGTGGGCCATCTTATTGTGTTTCTCGGGATCCTATGGTGCGTTATTAGACTTTACCGTATTCGCTATTCTGATATTTTACTTCCTAACTGTAGCATCTGTATTCAAAACTAGAATCATGCAGAATGAACTGCCTCTTTTACAGAAGTTGTTATTTAGCGGATACCTAATTTTGTTAGTGGGAATAGCAGGAAACCTGTTGTGGGTTAAAACACTTTCCTCATCTATCGGATTAGGAATCGTACTTTTAGGTATTCCTTTCTACTTTGTGATGAAGAAAACTCAAAGCAATTGATTTGCTTTCATCCAGGAAATTAAACGATCGAACCACAAGTCCCCACTTGTGGTTTTATTGTTTAGTCCAAAACCGTGACCACCTTTTGCATAAACATGCAAATCCACTGGAACTTTATTAGCGGTCAATTTTTCCGCATAGAGTAAAGAATTCTTTAATGGAACTGCATTGTCATCTGCAGCGTGAACCAAAAAGGCTTTTGGGGTTTGAGGGGTTACCTGCTCTTCATTAGAAAATAAATGCAAGTCTTCTTCTGAAGGATTTTTGCCTAATAGGTTTTGGGAACTACCACCATGACCAAAAGATCTCACCGAAATAACAGGATATAGTAAAATCGAAAAGTCAGGTCTTACGTTAGCTCCAGGTAGAATACCCGTATAATCCTTCGTAAAATGAGTTGAGGCTGTTGCCGCTAAATGACCACCCGCTGAAAAACCCATAATACCCACCTTATTAGAATCGACATTCCATTTCGTTGCATTTTCACGAACAAGAGCTAGAGCAGCTTGCGCATCCTGTAATGGCGCATATTTCTTCTCTACTTGAGCCGAATCCTCCGGTAAACGGTAATATAAAACGAAAGCAGAAACACCAATTTCATTGAACTTCGCTGCGATATCGTAGCCCTCATGAGAAGAGGCCAAAATGCGGTATCCTCCACCTGGGCAAATAACAACACATGATTT
The DNA here is from genome assembly GCF_045310505.1 of Aquirufa novilacunae. Taxonomy (NCBI): domain Bacteria; kingdom Pseudomonadati; phylum Bacteroidota; class Cytophagia; order Cytophagales; family Flectobacillaceae; genus Aquirufa; species Aquirufa novilacunae. Next base: position 302,952 of record NZ_JBEWZG010000001.1, on the reverse strand, counting down.
AGGGTCTTTACCCATCGTGGCTGGGAAAAAGCGATAAGTAGGAACAGTCACTTTGGAAATTCGCTCTATACCATCTGCGCCTTTAACAGCAGATTGTTTATTGACAACTTCTTTATAATTAGGAATGCCATGTGAATACAAAGGAGTAAATTCTTGTGCCATGGCCGAGGAGGTAAGTAATAAAGCGATTAAAATCTTTTTCATTTGGTAGAGGTCTTTTCAGTAGTAATTAACAAAACTGCAAATAAAATCAAGCTACTTGCTACTAGTAATATACTACTTAAAGACTCACCTAGAATAAGATTACCCAAAAATAAGGCAATAATTGGATTGACGTAGGTATAAGTAGACACCAAAGTGGCATCCAACACATTAGACAAATAGCCAAATAATCCAAAACCTACCATCGAACCAATTAAGGCTAAATAAGTAAATACGCCAATCGCTTTAATTGGTAACTCAGCGATAGAAACCTTTTGAATATCACCTTGAAAAAAAGCTATAGCTACTAAAATCAGGCCACCTGTCAGCATTTGAATGGCACAAACCTGCGTAAAATGATACGTGTTGGCTTTCGTGAACTGAATATAAAAGACCCCTAAATTCCAAGCCACAACCGCAATCAAAAGAAATCCCATACCTCGATAAAAGTCAATTTCTTTTCCTGGTATCGCGAGATTTTTTTGGGAGGCTAATAAAATGATTCCAACGAAACCAATCAGTGTTCCTATTAACTTACGATTACTCGGTTTGCGTCCTGATATCCAAAAGAATACCACCAGTAATAATGGACCAAAAGCCATAAAAACGGAGGATAAACCAGAAGGAATCGTCTGACCAGCTAAAGCCATAAAACCGTTTCCTAGGGTGATCAACAGGAAACCCGCTGACAAATGCACCTTCCAATGCGCTACAGGTAATTTTTTCCAATGACCACCAAGAATGGACCAGAGTAGAAATAATAGTCCAGCAACTAAATTTCGAGAAAAGGAAATAACAAGCGGGGGTAAAAATTCTAACAAAATACGAACACTTAGAAAGGTGCTCCCCCAAATTAGGTATAGGCCTCCAAGCGCCAAAATAGTTACTAGCGATATGGATTCCTTTTTATTCATTTTAATCTAATAAATCAGGTCTTCTCGTTTGCGTCCGTAATACAGCCTGCTCATGACGCCATTCTTCAATTTTCTTTTCATGCCCAGACAACAAAACAGCAGGAACATCCATCCCCTCGAAACTTGCAGGTCTTGTATATACAGGAGGTGCCAATAAGCCATCTTGAAATGAATCTGTTAAGGCTGAACTTTCATCCCCTATCGCCCCTGGAATTAAACGAATAATCGCATCCGCCGTTACAGCGGCAGCTAATTCACCACCAGATAGCACATAATCACCAATCGAAATCTCTTTCGTCACATACTTTTCTCGTATACGCTCATCGATTCCTTTATAATGACCACAAATGAACAAAAGATTCTCTCCTAGGCTTAATTGATTCACTAAACCTTGTTTTAAAACGATGCCATCGGGACTAAAATAGATAATCTCATTATAGTTGCGATCTGCTTTTAACGTTTCAATGCATTTTGCCAAAGGTTCCACCGCCATTACCATTCCAGCTCCCCCACCAAATGGATAATCATCCACTTGTTTATGTTTCTTTTCTGAATAATTATGCAAATCATGAAACACGACTTCCACTAGTCCAGCTTTTGCCGCACGTGCACAGATGGAATGCTCAAAAAAGCTATTCATCAACGATGGAACTACCGAAATTATATCAATCCGCATCATTCTCTGTATACACTTCTAATAATCCATCAGGTAAAATACTATGCACCGTTTGGTTTTTCTTATCCACTTTTGGGATGATCGTATCAATTAGGGGTATTAAAACCTCATGATTTTGATAATTCATCACTAAAACATCTTGGGCACCCGTACTATAAATCTCCTTCACAGTACCTAAGGTCCCTAAATTTGAATCAATTACCTGATAACCAATCACCTCGTGGTAATAATATTGATCATCTTTTAATTTAGGCAAAGCACTTAAAGGTAAAAATACTTTAAGACCCACTAAGTCTTTCGTCGCATCCAATGAATTAATCCCTTCTAGAGTGATCAGATTCAAATTATCTCGAATCTGAATATCTTCCACAAAATAAGGAACCATTTCATTTCCTTGCTGTAAAAAGATCGCATCTAAGTCTTCATACTCATACGGATCGTCTACATCTAAATAAAGATGAAATGCGCCTTTCAAACCATGGGGTTTTGAAAGCGTGCCTAATTCAAAATATTCGGTCTTTGCCATAGGTACAAAAAAAAATCATACAAACTTGCGAACAAATTTGTATGATTTTAATCAAAATGTGAAAATTATTCAGCTGCTGGAGCCTCTTCTGCTGCTGCTTCAGCTGCAGGAGCTTCTTCTACTGCTGTTTCTTCAGCTTCTGGAGCCTCTTCAACTACTGTTTCTTCAACTGCTGCAGGAGTCTCAGCTACTACCTCATCTACTTCAACACCAGTTGCCTCTTCTTCCGCTTCGTTGATAGCTTCTACTACGCTAGCTACTAAAGCTTCTTCAGCTACCTTATTTTTTGCTGCAATTGATTCAGCACGAGCGCTAGAAACTTTTGCTTCAGCTTCTAAACGAGCCGCTTTAGACTTCGCTTTAGATTGTTGCAATGTAGTTGCTTTCGACTGATTTGCTACTTCTTTCTCTGCTTTCCAAGCCTCAAACTTCGCATCAGCTTGTTCTTGTGTGATCGCACCTTTGTTAACACCTACTTGTAAGTGTTTTGCATACATGATTCCTTTGTGAGAAAGGATTGCACGAACTGTGTCAGTTGGTTGAGCACCGTTCAATACCCATTGGATTGCTTGTTTCTCGTTTAAAACGACAGTTGCTGGATTGGTGTTAGGGTTGTATGTTCCAATTTTTTCAACAAAACGTCCGTCACGTGGTGCACGAGCATCCGCAACTACAACATCGAACATCGCTAACTTCTTGCGTCCACGACGCGCTAATCTGATTTTAACAGCCATTATATATGGGTTTGTGAGGGATCCCGTCCCTCGGGTTTATAAATAGTCTGCAAAATTAAACTATTTTGCATTCATTTCAAACAAAGAAATAGAGAAAATAAACCGATAAGCCGAATTCTGTCAATGGTTACCCACCGTCCTATCATTTATCTTCGACAAACATCACTGTTTATCTGTAGCAATCTACCCACTAGCATCGGACGAGCCACCCTTTTGCCTTGCGGCAGCTAGCCTATTTGATCTTGCAACACGTGAGGTTTACCTATGCCTGTTTTGTCACCAAACCAGCGGTGGGCTCTTACCCCACCTTTTCACCCTTACCCGAAGGCGGTAATTTTCTGTGGCACTTGCTGTAGAATCCGAAGATTCCCCTTCCTGTTAGGAAGCACGCTGCTCTATGTTGTTCGGACTTTCCTCTTTAAAAAGCGATAGGATAGTCTATTTTCTCTAAGGCAAAGGTAAGATTTTATTTGGCCAAAGACCAATTTCCTTCTAAAGCCCCTTCAATCAAGACAGAGGAAGAATCAAAATAAATCTTTTGAAAACGTATGGCTCCTCCCTTTTGCAATGAAATCGAGGAAGGCAAGCGCTTTAATAAAGAAGAAGGCTGAAAACGGAAATTAGCCGCCTGAACCTGCAATTTACGTTGAATTTTACGCGTAAATAGCGAGGCTGGAAAACCTAAACCACGCAAATTACTATCGTTAATTTGAATACCTAGGCTATGGTCAGGATATATAACAAAATCAAAATTAGCTTCTATTTGAGAGTATTTGCCTTTGAATTTCTCCAGCTTAAAAATCATTCCAGAAGAACCTAATACTAAATTAGCCTCCCCTTTTAACTTTGGGTTACCTTGTTTGAGAATCGCTACAATCTCTGGTCCCGATAGTTGATACTGAAATGGAAGAACAGAGGTAGAAACTGCAGATGATAGGTCTTTGATTGGAATTAAAATAGGTGTTTGAATCGATACACCTGACTTAATTCGCAAGCCACCAAAATAACGTACCTGACCTTTCACACCACCCGAAGTGAATTCCAAATTTCGAACATCAAAGGCAGAATTCGATACAGGTTCTAAACGATATCCTGAAGGGATATCTGAAAAAAAACGCTGAAATAACAAGGGTTTAGATACCGTAGTTTTTATACTCGCATTCAAAGACTGTTGCATTTGTGAAATAACCAGTGGTTTCTTTTGGTTAAATAATTGATCAACCACTCCTGAAACATTGACTGGGAAACCTAACACTTTTACAGATGGCTTTTGAAGCCAACTATAGTCATAATTTGCCTCTCTAATTTGTAACGTATTAAAACCTGTTAAATCCCATTTCAGCTGAACATTAATTGCTAAGTCACCTGAAACGGTACCCGCAGAAATACCAGCTAGTTCTGGTTTTGCCTGCATACGCACTGGAAGCATAATTTTTACCTGATCCTTAGCTAGGTACTGAGCCTTGATAGGACCTAAGAGACGAATATCTAAGGGGAAATCCAAAACTGCGGAAGGCTCCGTGTTCTGATATAAAACCGAACCTGACTTTAATTGACTTAAAGTGAATAAACTGTAATATGACAAAGCAAAATCCACCGTCGTTAAACTCGGTTTAATTGCTGGGAATTTGTCAACATAAGTAGATTTACTAATCACCTTCGCCGGCACGATTGATTTAGCGCAGGAAAGCAATAAAAAGCTAAGAAAAAACAGATAAATCCTCATAAAAAAAGAGACCTCAATCTTTAACGAAAAGACTGAGGTCTAATTATGTTATCAAATTAAACTAGGTCAATAAACCCCCATTCACAGAAATAACCTGACCCGTTACATAGGAACTCATATCAGAACCTAAGAATAAACACACATCTGCTACTTCTGATGCTTGGCCTCCCCTTTTCATCGGGATGGACTTTGTCCATTCTTCAATAGCAGCCTCGTTTAATTCCTCCGTCATCTCGGTTTCAATAAATCCGGGAGCAATCGCATTGCAACGAATATTACGAGAACCTAATTCCAGTGCAACCGATTTGGTAAACCCAATAATACCTGCCTTAGAAGCCGCATAGTTCGATTGGCCCGCATTTCCTTTAATACCAACAATAGAGGTCATATTGATGATCGAACCAGATTTAGCTTTCATCATCGGCTTTGTTACCGCTTTTGTCAAATTGAAAATCGATTTTAAATTCACACGAATCACTTCATCCCATTGCTCCTCAGACATACGCATCAATAGACCATCGCGTGTAATACCTGCATTATTAATTAAAATGTCAATCGTTCCAAAATCAGCTAACACATCTTCTACTAACTTTTCTGACTCTGTGTAAGAAGACGCATCCGAACGATAACCTTTCGACATGATACCAAAAGCAGCTAATTCTTGCTCTAGCGCTTGTCCTTTTTCAACAGAAGATAAATAAGTAAAAGCGACATTTGCGCCAGCTTTTGCAAAAGTTGTCGCGATAGCCCGACCGATACCACGTGAGGCACCTGTCACTAAAACGACCTTGTTTTGTACTAATGACATATTATTTTTTTTGTTTGGTTAATTCTTTTCTTGTTTTTCTGGCCAAAGTCAATGCATCTTCCCCCTCTTCAAAATCAGCCACAATGTATTCCCCTTCAGCTAATGCACCTTTCAATATTTCCTCTGCTAAAGCATCTTCTAAATACTTCTGAATCGCTCTATTTAAAGGTCTAGCACCGTACTGAGGATCATAACCCTTATCGGCCATAAAGTCTTTCGCCTTCTCCGTCAATTCTACTTCAAAGCCAAGATTAGCTAAACGGTTCTTTAACTTAGTTAACATCAAATCAATAATCTGATGAATGGCCGGACGCTCTAACGAATTGAAGACAATGATATCATCTAAACGGTTAATGAACTCTGGCGCAAATGCCTTTTTCAACGCGTTTTGAATGGTTGTCTTAGCATACTCATCTAAGTTATCCACTTTAGATTTCGTAGAGAAACCAATTCCAGAACCGAAATCCTTCAAATCACGCGCCCCAATATTCGAAGTCATGATGATAATCGTATTTCTGAAATCTACGCGACGACCTAAGCCATCTGTTAAAATACCATCATCTAATACTTGTAAAAGCAAATTAAAAACATCTGGATGCGCTTTTTCAATCTCATCCAATAGAACAACAGCATACGGTTTACGGCGAATCTTCTCCGTTAATTGTCCACCTTCTTCATAGCCTACATATCCTGGAGGCGCTCCGACCAAGCGAGATACACTGAATTTCTCCATGTATTCACTCATATCGATACGAACTAAAGCATCTTCTTTGTCAAACAAATACGTAGCTAATACTTTCGCCATCTCCGTCTTACCTACACCCGTAGGGCCTAAGAAGATAAAGGAACCTATTGGTTTCTTCGGATCTTTTAAACCTACACGCGTACGTTGGATCGCTTTTACTAATTTCTTGATTGCATCTGGCTGTCCAATTACCTGATTAGACAACTCTTCTTCCATCAACAACAATTTCTCTCCCTCTTTAGCCGCCACACGATTAACTGGAATACCCGTCATCTGTGCAATTACTTCGGCTACATTTTCTTCGGTTACTGTGAATTTCTGCTTCTTCGAATCCTCTTCCCAAGCGGCCTTAGATTGCTCTAATTGATCAATTAATTTCTTCTCACGATCGCGTAATTGAGCCGCTTCCTCGTATTTCTGAGACTTCACCACTTGGTTTTTCTCTTTCTTTACGATTTCGATTTGGCCTTCTAAGGCTACGATATCTTCTGGAACATTGATATTCGAAATGTGTACACGAGCACCTACTTCATCTAATACGTCAATCGCCTTATCCGGCAAGAAACGATCGGAAATATAGCGATCAGATAATTTCACAGCTGAAATAATCGATTCATCCGTGTAGATTACATGGTGGTGATCTTCGTACTTATCCTTAATGTTGTGTAGAATCTCAATGGTTTCATCCACTGTTGTTGCATCTACCATAACAGTTTGGAAACGACGAGCTAATGCTCCATCTTTCTCAATATATTGACGGTACTCGTCTAAGGTCGTAGCACCAATCACTTGAATATCTCCACGAGCTAAAGCAGGCTTAAACATATTCGATGCATCCAATGAACCAGAAGCTCCACCAGCACCCACAATGGTGTGTAATTCATCAATGAATAAGATGACGTCAGTCGATTTCTCTAACTCATTCATTACCGCCTTCATACGCTCCTCAAACTGCCCACGGTACTTCGTACCTGCCACTAATGAAGCGATATCCAAGGTAACAACGCGCTTACCGAAAAGCACACGAGATACTTTCTTTTGTACAATACGTAAAGCTAATCCTTCCGCAATAGCTGTTTTACCTACACCGGGCTCACCTATGAGTATGGGATTATTTTTCTTGCGACGAGATAAAATCTGAGCAACACGCTCAATTTCTTTCTCACGACCCACGATAGGGTCCAACTTTCCGTTTTCCGCGATTTTAGTTAAATCACGGCCAAAATTATCTAAAACAGGCGTTTTACTTTTCTCTCCTGGTTTTGCTCCGGCAGCACTTGCGCCTGAAGAACCAGCAGAACCTGATCCAGCGCTATAAAGACGTGAATCGTCGTCATTATCATCCGTATCAGAGCTGGCTTTAGGATTTGCTCCTTGCCCATTTCCTGATTGGAATTCCACCATTTCTTTGATTAAATCGTAGTATACTTGGTATTTCTCCAAAATCTGTGTCGCCACATTATCCTCATCACGTAAGACAGCCATTAATAAATGATCTGTCTCTACCACATTGGTTTTGAAATACTTAGCCTCTAAATACGTCAAACGTAATACCTTCTCAGCTTGCTTTGTTAATGGGATATTTAACATATTCTCCCGATCAAAGGATGAACGGGTAGTGGAAGCGGTGGAATGTTCGATGCTTTGGCGTAAAGAATCCAAAGAAACACCTGAACGCAATAATAAATCAATACCAGGTCCTTGACCATCTCGAATCATCCCCAGCATCAAATGTTCAGTCCCGATGTAATCGTGACCTAAACGCAACGCCTCTTCTCTCGCTAGCGAGATGACTTCCTTCACTTTATTCGAAAATTTAGCCTCCATATCGTTCTTTTTATATCTTCAATTTGGTGATTCAACCATTTGAATACCTAAATTGTTCCCTTTTACTTCAAAAAAGTCAAGGACTCTTTCCCGTGATTCATTAATAAATCAATGATAGACAGGTTAGGAACAAACTCAGACCCAAAACATTGCCTGTAAGATCTATTAACATAGATTGAACGTTCTGTCCAATCCTTTTTAGCATTCATCTCATTGAAATAACTTTTACCCTCAAATTCCCCAAAACCTTCCGTTTTAGTATACTCGAATGGAGTATCTAAAATTCGATAAACAAAAGTTAAAAGTTCAATATTTAAATCTACTAAAAAATTCCTTTTTCTTGCAAAAATCTGGCTTAAATAAGGCCCAAAATATTCGTAAAAGGGAGAGTTACCATAAGCAGCTTGAATGGCACCTAGATGCTGTTTCATCCAGTTTTGGGAATAATCAATTTGAATATCCTTCGCTTTTATTTTCTGACCAGAGACATGCACTACCGGAATGCTTAAACGTTCCACTCCATTAGCCCCTAAAATTAGGCAGCGATTCCGATAGGTTTGCTTAGGGAAATTCTCTTCGACCTCGAATACCAAGTTTGGATTCTGAAGTAGAAGCGACATGTATTCTAGGCTAGGTAAATAATGAAGCTCAATGTGCATTCCCAAAAATAAATCGGATATTTGTGATTCGAAAGAACAAAGATAATAAGAATGAAAGCGTCTCCCCTGTTTCTGTACAAACTAATTGGCAAATTACCTTTGTCCCTGTTATATGGCTTCGCTTCCTTTTGTGCTTTCCTCTTTTATTACCTCATTCCTTACCGTAAAAAAGTCATTCAAGGAAATCTGAGCAATTCATTTCCAAAGGCCTCAGATAAAGAAATTAACCAGCTGACTTATCAATTTTACGGATACCTGACAGACCAATTAGTCGAGTTTTTCAAAGGTGTTTCCATCTCTAAGGAGGATATGTTAGCCCGTTTTGAGATTAAAAATGAAGAAATAGTTTCTGATTTTATTAACAAAGGGATTCCAGTCATCTTGGTTGCAGGACATCAAGGAAATTGGGAATGGGCCATCCATCGTTTAGCTTTAAGTAAGAATCCACATGATGTGATTTACCAAAAACTTAATAATCCCACTTTTAACGAGTTTACGAAACAAGTAAGGTCCCGTTTTGGCCATGTAGTATTATTAGAAAAAAGAGAATCTGTTCTTTTAACAAGAGAAAGAAAAGATATCCCGCGTGTCATTTGTTTAGCTGCAGATCAAGCTCCCCAAAAGCCTGAATCAGCCTATTGGACTACGTTTTTGCATCAAGATACTGCCTTCTTCACTGGTATGGAACGCTTCGCTAGAGACTATCAATATCCAGTAGTTTTTGCGGAATTGATTCGAACAAAAAGAGGTAAGTACACGATGACCTATGAATTATTAGCCAATGTACCATTCGATGAACTTGCACCTGGCGAAATAATCGAACGATTCGCAAGACGATTAGAGAAATCTATTAATGCATATCCAGAACAGTATTTGTGGTCACACAGACGTTGGAAGCACACTAAACCGGTGAAATTAAGCCTGAAGTGGTCTTAATTAAAATCAGAACAATCCCCTATTCCTTCCCGAATAATCTCGAATTCGTTTTCCATAATTTCGATAACACTCGATGGGGTATAACCACCCACTCCACCATCTAGGATTAAATCTACGGCATGACCGAGGCGATCAAAAATCAAACTAGGATCCGTATAATCTTCTAAATCTAAATCTTCCTGAGGCAAAGATGTCGTCAAAAGAGGTGAACCTAACAATTCAACAATAGAGAGAATTGGATGATAATCTGGAATCCGAATACCCACTGTTTTCTTGCCTTGAACTAAAATAGAAGGCACCTTACTGCTTGCAGGCAAAACAAAAGTATAAGCACCAGGCAGGTACCTTTTTAAAGTCTTGAAGGCAAAATCAGAGACTTTGGCATAATTAGCAATCGAACTTAAATCAGCACAAATAAAGGAGAATCTGTTCTTAGAGGCCTGAATCCCTTTAATTTCACAGATACGGTTGACAGCCTTCGTCGAATTAATATGGCAACCCAAGGCATACATGGTATCCGTTTTATAGATAATCACCGCATCCTTTTCTAAGGCTTTTACAATCTCATCTAGCGTAGATTGACTGTTATTCTTATCATACAAACGAATTAATTCTGCCATATTATTCTAAAAAATAATCCGTTTCTGCTTCTTCTTTTTCCTCTTTTACCTGATCAATACTAGCGTTAATCTCAAAACCTACGAGCAAAATCAGCGCGATAAAATAAAGCCAAACCATTAAAGCAATCAAGGATCCAATGGAACCATAGACCTTATTATAACTCGCAAAATTCACCAAATAATAGGAGAATAAATTCGTCACTAAAATGGTCAAAATAGAGGCTGTAATGGATCCTACATTAAAAAACTTCCACCGTTTCGTGATAGCTGGTGCATAATAATAGATGATCGAAATCGTCAAAAAGAAGATGGCAAAAATGAGGAAGTAGGTCAGAATATTCAATAAATAAAAATTGAAATCATAATCGATAAGCCCCTTCCCTTTCAAATAACCAATCACCAATTTACCAACGATAAATACGGAGAAAGCGGTAATCAACACAAAGGTCAACAGGAAATTCAAGGAAACGGCTATTACGCGCTCCTTAATTAGACCTCGATTTTCTTTAGTTCTATACGTCAAGTTAAATGACCTAATTAATGCCTGAATACCACTTGTAGAAGCGTAAAGGGCAAAAAGAAAACCAAATGACAATACGCCTCCCGATTTCTTTCGAATCAAATCCAACAATAATTCGGTGAAATCCTTTTGCAAATTCTTCGGAATCGAAGACTTCAAAAAATTCACCATTTTAATATCAAAATTATCAACTGGGATGTAGGCTAATAGAGAAAATAAAAAGATGATGGTCGGGAATACCGCTAACGTAAAGTTATAGGCCACCGCAGCCGCTCTTACATCGATATCGAAATGAAAGATTTTTTTATAAAGAATCGTCAAAATCCTCGCGAGAATATAATGTTCCTCGCAGTCCTTCCAAAACAACCTAACCTCTTTCCAAACCCTTCTAAGCATCACTTTTCTTTTCAATAATAGCCGAAATCAACCATTCAGGTGCTTTCACCACTTTTTTAGAAGCTAAATCCATAAAGACTAAGGTAGTCTTTCCTTCATGTAGCAACTCATCTAACTGATTATAAATGCGATATTCGAACTCAATACGAGCAGAGGGCATTTTGACCAAGGTACAATTAACCCTTAATAAGTCGTCATATAAGGCTGGTGCGTGGTATTTTGAATAATTCTCATATACCGGCAAACCTATACCTGCATCCTCTAATACCTTATAACTGACACCAATATCCCGTAATGTCTCCACTCGAGCAATCTCATAGAAACGCGCATAATTACCATAATAGACGTAGCCCATTTGGTCCGTATCCGCATAACACACTCGGTAAAAGACGCTATGAGTCAGCATATTAGTGAATTTTGTTTTTATCTAATGCCTTCTGGTAATCCGCTGCATTCTTCCTATGCTCCTCATAGGATACCGCAAAAGCGTGGTTCTCAGAAAAATCAGCTTTAGCACAGAAGTAGAGGTAGTCATGGTGTTCTAAATTCAACACTCGATCGATCACATCACCAGAAACAATCGAAATTGGCCCCGGAGGCAAGCCTGTATTTTTGTATGTATTATACGGAGAATTTAATGCCGTATACTTACTAGTTACTCGCTTAATCGTAAAATCTTTCCACGCAAAAACTACCGTAGGATCAGCCTGAAGTGGCATATTGGCCTGAAGTCGATTCCAATAAACACCCGCTACGCGCGCTTGCTCTTTCGAATTTTTAGATTCACCATAAACGATACTGGCTAAAATAGAAACCTGGACAGGTGTTAAGCCTAATTTCTGTGCTTCCTCTTTTCTTTTTGACGTCCAAAACTTCACATAAGCTTTATTCATCTTCTCCAAAAACTCAGGGAAAGTTGTTGTCCAATTCACCTCATAAGTATTAGGAACAAAAATCGCTGGGCTTGTTTCAGAATCAAAACCCCATTTTTGCATCATCTCCGTTGAATCAAGAACGGCATAAATCGCAGCAGAATCATAAGCAGTCTGATGCGCAATTCGACCAGCCATATCTTCCTTTAAACGGAAGTTATTAATAACCACTTTATAAGCATCCTGACGACCATTTCTTAGTTTACGAAGCAATTCCCAATTGCCCATCTCACTGTGAATGATATAACGCCCTGGTCGTACTTTATCTGGGTACTTTAGAACTTTAGCTAAAAAGCGGAAACTCAATTGATCGCGCACGATATCATGCTTCTTCAACGTATCTAGAACAGATTCGTAAGTAGCTTTTTGAGGTATAAATAATTCAAAAGGCTTGTTTGCTTCTACATTAAAATTCGGCGTTTTAAAAACTTGCCAAACATAATAGGAAAACATAGCTGAAACCAAGCTAAATAACAGAATGAATATTTTGATACGTTTATTCGTAACCATCTTAATCAATTTTAAAATCTAAGTTAAAACGGGTGGAAAGGGTTTTTAAATCCTCCACAACCGGGTTTAAAAGAGGAATACCCTCTATGCGGCGAATAGCCTCTAATTCACGTTCAGGATCACCAGGAATTAGCACTTGCTTTCCTTCTACGGCTTTAGCAGATCTAAAACGACGAATCCATTTATCCATATCCTGAGTAAAATCTTCAGCAGATCTAAAGGCATCCACGCGCATCGCACCTAGAAAATGCCCAGTCCCATTACCGACAGTTTCACCCGCCTGCATAAAGCCTGCTGTTGCAAATGGAGGCACCCAGGGTCCAAAATTTGCCCCAGAAAGAACCCCTGATAATATATCGACAATCGCACCTAAACCATAGCCTTTGTGCGAACCATGCTCGCGATCACCACCTAATGGCAATAAAGCTCCTCCATTTTTAATGGCAAAAGCATCATTACAGGGATCTCCATTCGCATCTTGCACCCAGCCATCAGGCGTGTCTAAACCTTTGCGTTGTAATATTTCTAATTTACCATACGCTACTGCCGTGGAAGCAAAATCAGCCACAAATGCGGGCTCCTCGTTTGCAGGAATCGCGACAGCAATAGGATTCGTGCCTAATAATTTCTCTTTTGAAAAGGTTGGAGTCACAAGCGGAGCCGCATGTGTCATTGCCCAACCAATCATTTGGGAAGGTAGCGCCTTCATGGCATGATAACCCGCAATTCCAAAGTGATTTGAATTCTGAACAGCCACCCATCCCGTACCAGCTTGTGCCGCTTTTTCACAGGCAATCTCCATAGCTTTAGGCGCTACCACTAATCCTAGCCCCCTATCTCCATCTAAAGTGGCGGTTGAAGGTGTCTCATGTAGAACTTTCACCTGAGGTTTTGTGTTTAGTCTACCGTGATCATATAGGCGCACATAACCAGCTAAACGAGCCACGCCATGCGAGTCGATACCCCGCGCATCCGCAGACACAAGGACATCGGAAGCTAAATCGGCATCTTGTTCACTACAACCTATGGCTGTAAAAACAGAGGCCACGTATTCTTTTAATAAATGATAATCTGCCTGCATAGTATAAACTAAACCACAAAGATAATTAGAACTATTGGTAATAATATTGCCAAAATGCACCTAAATTTGAATCAAAATTACATCAACAATGAACTTACTATCATCCGCCTGGTTTTGGTTACTTATCATTGTAGCCATCGTCATCATTCGTGACGTTTTCATTCAAAAAGCACATACCATTACACACAACTTCCCTATCGTGGGGCACTTCAGGTATTGGTTAGAACGTATTGGTCCTGAATTAAGGCAATACATTGTCGCCAATAACAGAGAAGAATTACCCTTTAATCGACAAGAGCGTTCTTGGATTTATGCTTCTTCTAAGAACGAAAATAACTTACAAGGTTTTGGAACTGATCAAGACTTCAGCTCTCCTGGTTATATCTTCATCAAAAATGCGATGATGGGATTCAATCCACCTGCGTCACATTTGTTCAAACAAAACCCAGGTGTTTTACCTGCCGCCAAAGTCATCGGGTTGTATCATAAAAGGGCCAAACCATTTCGTCCCTATTCGGTAGTAAATATATCCGGAATGAGCTTCGGGTCACTTTCGGCTAAAGCCGTCGAATCCTTAAATAAAGGTGCCTTATTAGCAGGATGTTACCACAATACCGGAGAGGGTTCTTTATCACCTTATCACCAAAACGGTGCTGATGTCATGTTAAACATTGGAACTGCTTATTTTGGCGTTAGGGAACTAGATGGTCGTTTTTCGATGGAAAAATTGAAACAAAAAGTAACAGACAATCCCTGTATTAAAGCCATTGAACTAAAACTTTCTCAAGGAGCTAAACCTGGAAAAGGCGGCATGCTACCTAAATCTAAAATCAATAAAGAGATTGCGGAAATTCGTCACATACCGATGGATAAAGATGCCATTTCACCTGCTTTTCACTCTGAATTCTCCAATGTACCCGAAATGGTCGACTTTATTGAAGCCATGGCAACTGAAACAGGTTTGCCTGTCGGTGTTAAATCTGCCATTGGCAAGCTAGAGCAGTGGGAAGAATTAGCTGCCTTCATGGCTAAAACGGATAAAGGACCAGACTTTATCACCATTGATGGCGGTGAAGGCGGTACTGGTGCTGCACCTCACGCCTTCGCAGATCACGTTTCGATGCCATTTACCTTTGCTTTTGCAAAGATTTACCAAATCTTTCAGCGTCATAATTTAACTGACAAAATCTTCTTCATTGCCTCGGGCAAATTAGGCTTCCCTGAAAAAGCCTTAATGGCATTTGCCATGGGGGCTGATAGTATTCACATTGCACGTGAAGCCATGATGTCAATCGGTTGTATTCAAGCACAAAAATGCCACACAAACCATTGCCCGACCGGTATTGCTACTTCTAATAAGTGGTTACAGGCAGGAATAGATGTGACCTTAAAAAGCGAACGCTATTACCGGTATCACTACACTTTAGTCAAAGAGATCGCTGAAATAACCCATGCCTGCGGGTATGAACATCCTTGCCAAATGACAATGGACGACATTGAGTGGTCTATGGGTGATAATAACCGTACAATGGCCTTGTCAAAAGCCTTAGGTTATACAAAAACAGATGTAAGCTATTCCGGATTAGAAGAATTAGTCAAATGTCCACATTTGGGTGGTCTAAATGCAAGAAAACGGCTATCTTTGTAACATGTTATCAATATCTAATTTAAACTTCTATTTCGGAAGTCGCGCTTTGTACGAAGGCGCAAGTTTGCATATCAAGCCTAAGACTAAAATCGGTTTAATCGGTGCCAATGGCACAGGAAAGTCTACCTTATTACGTCTGATTTCAGGGGAATACACCCCAGATGGTGGTACCATCTCCAAGTCAGGTGATTGTACGATTGGATTTTTAAACCAAGATTTATTATCCTATCAAACGGATGATAGCATTTTGAATGTGGCCATGCAGGCTTTTGAGAAGCAATTAGAACTTCAGAAAGAGATTGATAAAGTGCTTCATAAGATGGAAACAAATTATGAAGACAAAGACATCGATTTATTAGCTAAACTACAAGAAGATTTCGAACGATTAGACGGATATACAATCCAATCACGTACGGAAGAGATATTAGAGGGTCTTGGTTTTAGCACCGATGATTTACACCGCCCTTTGAAATTATTTTCAGGAGGATGGAGAATGCGCGTCATGTTAGCCAAGCTTTTGCTTCAGAAACCTGCCCTTCTCCTACTCGACGAGCCTACTAATCACTTGGACTTACCGTCTATTGAATGGGTAGAAAAGTATATTCATGATTACGAGGGCTCTATAGTCGTTGTTTCTCACGATCGTTATTTCTTAGATCGGACTATCGATAATATTGCCGAAGTTTCAGGAGCTAAGATCACCCTTTATCCTGGGAATTATTCCTTCTACATGGAGGAAAAGGCTTTGCGTAATGAAATTCAGAAAGGTGCATTTGAAAATCAACAAGCTCAAATTCGTCAAACAGAGCGATTTATTGAACGTTTTAAAGCCAAAGCATCGAAAGCTAGACAGGTTCAATCTCGTGTAAAAGCCTTGGATAAAATCGATATTATCGATGATGTAATTGATGAAAAAGCGAAAGTAAACTTCAAGTTTAATTTTGGTACAGAGCCAGGTCGCTTTATTCTATTCTTAGAACATATTTCCAAAGCTTTTGGAGAAAAAGTAATCCTTAAAAATACCTCAGCTACGATTAACCGAGGTGACAAAATTGCCCTTATTGGAGCAAATGGTAAAGGTAAATCTACTTTGCTTCGTATCATTTCAGGTACGGAACAAATTGATGGGGAAAGAAGAACGGGACATAATGTGATCGAATCCTTCTTTGCACAGCATCAATTAGAAAGTTTAACGGTAGAAAACACTTTAATTGACGAGCTAAAAGCAACAGGAACGACTAAAACGGAGATGGAATTACGTTCCGTGTTGGGCTGTTTCTTGTTCTCAGGAGAAGAAGTCTTCAAGAAAATTAAAGTTCTTTCTGGAGGTGAAAAATCACGTGTAGCTTTGGCCAAAGTATTAATTTCTGAGGCAAACTTCCTGTTACTCGATGAGCCTACGAATCACTTGGATATGCAATCCGTTAACATCCTGATTCAGGCCTTGCAGCAATATGAAGGAACCTATGTAGTTGTTTCCCACGACCGCTATTTTGTGACTAACATCGCGAATAAGATTTGGTACATTGAAGATCATGAGATCAAAGAATATCCAGGCACTTTCGATGAGTACGAGACCTGGATGGCCACACGCGAAACATCAAAACCAGTCGCTGCAAAATCCGTAGCAAAACAAAAGCCGGAACTAGCACCTGTAGAGGCAAAGACTCCGAATCAAGCGAAACAAATTGAAAAATTAGAAGCCGAAATTATGGTGATTGAAAATAACATCGCCTCTATCGAAGCCCAAATGGTCGATTTAGCTAATGCCGCGGATTATACTGGATTAAAGAAATTAGAAGCAGACCTAGCTACTGAAAAAGAGAAGTTATCAGCAACGACTGCTTCTTGGGAAGCCTTAATATAAATCACATGAAGACCTATTTATCGCTTTTGCTTATAATAGGTCTTCCTTTTTTAGGAATAGGCCAAATACAGTCCAAAATTCACCATTCGAATATCAAGACAGCATTTGTCAAAAATTCAAATGTACTCTTACATCCAAATGTTGTCCTCAATTTAGGATCAGAGCAAAACTCTACGCTTCAATTCGATGATTTAGGTCTAAATTACCCTAACTATTACTTTAGATTAATCCATTGCCAGTCTGGTTGGAAACCATCCCCCCTTTCCGATATTGAATACTTACAAGATTTCAATGATATTCCCCTTCGCAATCCGGAATCATCCATCGGCACAAAAGTACCTTATCTACATTATACTATTCCTCTTCCTGCCGTAAAAGTCAGTGGTAATTACGTAGCGATGGTATATAATAAGCGAAACAAAAAAGACACCGTTTTATGTGTTCGTTTTTCAGTGGCAGAACAAATCGTACGAGTTAGCCCTCAAATTTCCTACGCAAAAACAAATAACCTACGCGCAAGTCATCAAAGTGTAGATTTCAAATTAAATATTCCTCCGTTTTTAAATTTTACAGGAGATGATCAATTATCTATCCAAATACGACAAAACTATCAATCTGCCAATTTGCTAAAAAAGCTCCCAATGGGACAATTTAATCAGCAAGACAACACACTAAGTTTCCCCTTCTTCAGCCAGGAGAATGCCTTCCCTGGTTCCAATGAATTTAGGTTGATTGATCTGAGAAGCTCACAACAAAAGTTAAACTTTGTCGATCACATTGAAACAGGTGAAAAGATTAATCGAATTAGCACGCAAGTTGAACAAGCTCAAGGCCTCTATCCCTATATTCAACGAAATGATTTGAATGGTGCTTACGCCATTGAATCCTATGAAAACAAAGACAATCCCTTGTACGCTGATTATGTCAAGTGTACATTTCAATTAAAACCCATTGATACCCCTCAGTCCCTATTTCTAATTGGTGGTTTTAATGATTATCAGCTAGAATCCTCCCTTGAATTGAATTCAACTACAGGCTATTTTGAACATACCGAGTTACTGAAGCAGGGCATTTATAATTACCAGTATAAAAGCAAAAATCCCTCTAACACGACATTAGAGGGAAATTATTCTCAAACCGAAAATATTTACGAGATTCTCATTTACTTCCAAAAACCAGGAACCAGATATGATTCGTTGGTGGGATATACGACAGTGGTCAGTGGGCAGTAGCCTGTCGCTAGTCACTAGTCGCTAGTCACTAGTCGAGAGTCGTTATACGTTAAAGCGGAAGTGCATAATGTCTCCATCCTGCACCACATACTCCTTACCTTCCACACTTAACTTACCCGCCTCTTTACATCCTGCTTCTGTTTTGTAAGCTACGTAATCAGCTAATTTAATCACTTCCGCACGGATAAATCCACGTTCAAAATCGGTGTGAATCACACCTGCTGCCGCGGGAGCTTTCCAGCCTTTTTGAATTGTCCAGGCACGAACTTCTTGAACACCCGCTGTGAAGTAGGTAATCAAGTTCAACAAGTGGTACGAACTACGAATCAATTTGTCTAAACCTGATTCTTTCAAACCATATTCTTCCAAGAACATCGCACGATCATCCATATCTTCCATTTCAGCAATTTGGGCTTCCAAAGCCGCACAAACTACGACTACTTCCGCATTCTCAGGTGCCACATTCGCTTTTAATTCATCCACATATTGATTTCCACCAGCAGAAATAGAGGCTTCATCTACGTTAGCCACATAAATAACTGGCTTATCAGTCAATAGGTATAAATCCCCAATCGCTGCCTGACGTAAATCATCATCCATCACGACAGTTCTGGCAGATTTACCTTCTTCTAACGTTGCTTTGAATTGTTGTAAAGCGGCTAATTCTGCTTTTGCTTTCGCATCCCCTGCTTTAGCTGCACGCTCCGTTTTAGAAATCTTTTTATCAACAGAATCCAAATCTTTAATCTGAAGCTCTAAATCGATAATTTCTTTATCACTAACTGGATTTACACGACCTTCCACGTGAACGATATTTTCATCTTCAAAACAACGCACGACGTGAATAATGGCATCCACTTCTCTAATATTGGCTAAAAATTTATTTCCCAAACCAGCACCAGTAGAGGCTCCTTTCACAAGACCTGCAATGTCGGTAAACTCGATTACCGTAGGTAAAATACGGTTTGGTTTCACTAATTCTGCTAACACATTTAAGCGCTCATCAGGAACTGTTACAATCCCCACATTCGGTTCAATCGTACAGAAAGGATAATTAGCTGCTTCTGCTTTGTTAGAAGAAATAGCACTAAATAATGTTGATTTTCCTACGTTAGGCAATCCGACAATTCCACAAGTTAATCCCATAGTAATTTTAAAAATGAAAGCACAAAAGTACGGCTAAAAATCAAAAAGCCCCTGATTTCTCAGAGGCTTTTTAAAATATTTTAAGGCTAACTTATTCCCATTTTAAATCTGTTCCCCCAAACTCATCCTCATCTCTGTTAAACGAAGAAAAATCTACATCTGGCATTAACTCCGTTTTCACATGATTAACTGCCTCGTTTAAGCCTTCTACGAACTTATCGAAATCTTCCTTGTATAAAAACATCTTGTGTTTCTCATATACAAAGCCATCTTCTTTTTGATGGCGGCGACTTTCCGTAATCGTAATGTAATAATCTTGAGAGCGTGTAGACTTCACATCAAAAAAATACGTTCTCTTTCCAGCTCTAATACGTTTAGAAAATAATTCTTCTCTATCTCTTTCTTCCACGGGTATTTAAATTATGGTTTCACAATGTGTAAATCTACTATTTATTCTCATTCACTCAAAAAAAATCAAAAGAATTAAGCAGCCCTGCGTATAAGCTGAAATTTTTATATCCGAATTTAAACTGCCATCTTTACTAAAACCAATCACTTTTTAATGATAAAAATACCATCAATAATTCTATTGATTTGCACGTTTTTATCCCTAAATACCTTCTCACAAGATTTAGGATACGAAAAAGTGGGCATCGCCTCCTTTTATGCTAATTCATTTTATGGTAAAAAGACGGCCAGTGGCGAAAAGTTAAAAAAGACTATTTTAACTGCCGCGCACAAAAAATTCCCCTTTAATACCTTGGTGGAAGTAACAAATTTATCGAACCGAAAAAGTGTGATCGTTCGGATAAATGACAGAGGCCCCTACCGAAAAGGCCGCGTGATAGACCTATCTGAAGCTGCAGCGAAGAAATTAAACCTGAAGAAAATCGGATTAGTACGAGTTAAAATTAAAATCGTTGGATTTGAGAACGAACTTATGCTCATTCCATACCAGAAACTATCTCTTGAAAGTAATCCCAAGTTTAGCCGAAACTTCTATCAAAAATCGCGTCTGAAATACAAGACGCATTATAAAATGAAGAAGAATGTAAAGCACAAAAAGTATATCAACAAGAAATATACAAAACGCTAGATTTACTTTCGTCTTGTCTCCAGGTATTGAATGAAGTCCTTCAAATTTTCCACGGGGATTCTTTTCCCAACAATTTTCTTTTGTGCATCTAGTACATAAACCATCGGAGTAGAATACACATCAAATCGATTTCTAAAATCGGTATAGTACTCTTCCTTATTCGATTGTGGGTTCATATGAATATCAATCCCATTTACCCAAGAACTTAATTTAAATTCGGTTAGAAACTTTTTCCAAGCCCCCATATCTCTGCCAATACAAGCAGCTAACACACCCACATTCTTTGACTTGAAATATTCTTGTAATGCGACGAGTTTAGGTGTTTCCTGCTTACAATGGCTACAATCAGGATCATAAATAAAAACGACCGTATACTTAAAAGGTAACTCCCCTACTTTGATTTCTTTTGCGTTAACATCCGTTAAATACATCGCAGGAAATTGCTTACCTAATAGTAAAGGTTTGATAATGGCTATTCGTTCTTTCATTCGACGAACAGTACTTGTATCCCATAAAGCAGGTTCCCCGATGTAATATTTCTCCGCTATATGAACGAAAGCACCATCCGTACCTAATATGGGGTTATTCTCATAAGTACTTGCTATTTTATAGATGATATACCGACGCACTTCGGTGTCCTTTGCTTTTGCTAATAGTATATCAGCCTCTCTGGCAATTGAATCAGACTCTTGAACGACTAAATCTTTGAAAAAACGCTCTAATTTCCGTTGTAAAAAGGGTGTCCGAACCATTCTTTCATCCGCTAGATCCATGCCATCAAAATAATGCTTCTTATAATAATGGTATTGAAAAAGCTGCATTTTAGTTGTGTCCGCCTTATTCTTTAAGGAGCCACTGTAGACAGGTATTTCTGGATCAAAAGAAGACTCGATAAGCTTAGAAACAAATAAGCGGCTATTGGAAGACTTCCATTGCTTTTGAAACTGCTGCACCTCTGCTATCAGACTCTGTTTCCGTGCTGAAGCTATATTAGGTTGATTGATAGCAGTGTACAAATCATTCATCCTTTTTTGGAAAGCGTAAAAAGCAGAATTTTCTGGTGAATTCTGAAAAGATATACTTTGCAAAATATTCGTTGTATCTAGTGAGAATGAAAAATTAGGCTCTTCCACTACCAAATCAATAAACTTAGAATTGAGAAATGAAATCAAGTAAAGCCCTTTAGGTAATTGATCGGTGCCTTTAAAACGGAATTCCCCGTCCTCATTAGCAACTACGGTATCCTTAATTACCTGTTGATTATAGCCAAAATAATGCGCTAAGTACACCTCAGATTTAGATAGTCCTTTTATTTTACCTTGAATATCATACTGTCCAAAAGAAAACGTGGTGAATACTAAAATAAAAAGAAACGATCCAAGTACTTTCATGAGATTAGAATAAATTTGTGACAACACTATCAAATTTACAATGTTTTTTATCCTTTCTAAAATACTTGACTTCCTACTTCAACCACTTTGTTGGATATTTTTACTTTTAGGATTCGCGTATTTTACTCGATTTTCTCAACGTCTAATCGCCATTACTATCGCCTTATTGTTAGTGATGACGAATGGATGGTTTGTAAATCAATGTTATTTGGCCTACGAAACACCACAAACAACTTTGAAAAAACCGTTTCAATGGTGCATCATTTTAGGTGGCGGCATGATGCGATCAGGTGAAGGATACAGAACTGGTGAAACCGCAGATCGCTTTGTTCAACCCTTATTACTTTATAAAAAAGGTATGGTCAAAAAACTGCTCATCACCGGGGGGAACGTCAATATCAAAGGTCTAAAAATAGATGATACCCAAGAGAGTAAAAAAGTAAAAGAGGTATTAATCGCCATGGGTGTTGCTGAAAAAGATATTTATTTAGAGGAAAATGCTAGAAATACCCACGAGAATGCCACTTACACGAAGAAAATGCTAGCCCCTTATTTGGCAGAAGAAATGGTACTTGTCACCTCCGCAATGCATATGCCTAGAGCTAGAGCCTGCTATATCAAAGAAGGCTTTAGAGTGGTCGTTTACCCAGCAGATATAAAGAAAAAGGATACCCCTTCAGGTATCCTCGATCTAGTTATTCCTCAAGAACGAAATCTGAGCAAATTCGCTGAATTAATCAGGGAAATGGCTGGATTCGTTATTTATAAAGTTGTTGGATTTGCCTAGGTAGACAAAATCTCCACCATCCGAATTAAGTCCTCTGAAACCGGCTTCTTCTTCGTAATGGTATCGTGGAATGGAGTATAAATCAATTGATTATTTACCACACCAGCCATTACATTTTTCTCACCACGTAACAAGCCCTCAAGAGCACCTAAACCTAATCTGCTCGCCAAAATACGATCATAAGCCGTAGGAATACCCCCTCTTTGAATATGGCCTAAAGTAGTCACCCGAATATCTAAATTTTCATCCATTTTATCTTTGATATTCTTCGCAACTATTTGCGCATTTCCTTCTTCATCACCTTCGGCAACGATAACTATCGATGAAGACTTCTTCTTGTCAAATCCTCTCTGCAAAACAGCAGCAATATCATCAACAGAAGTTAAATTCTCCGGAATCATCACAGATTCAGCTCCACCCGCAATAGCACATTGGATGGCGATATAACCTGAGTCACGGCCCATCACTTCGATAAAAAAAACGCGATCATGTGAATCTGCCGTATCACGGATTTTATCCACCGCATCTAACGCAGTGTTCACCGCCGTATCAAATCCAATGGTATAATCTGTTCCGTAAAGGTCATTATCAATCGTTCCAGGAGCACCTACTGTAGGTATTTTATATTCATTATAGAATATCTCAGCACCCGTAAAAGTTCCGTTACCGCCGATAGCGACTAAACCTTCGATACCCAATTCCTGTAATTTGTCGTATGCTTTTTTACGACCTTCAGTCGTCATAAATTCTTTAGAACGAGCAGACTTTAATATAGTACCACCGCGTTGAATGATATTGCTAACCGATTGAGAATTTAAAGGAATAATATCCCCTTTTATCATTCCATTATAGCCTCTCACAATTCCATAAACCTCCACTCCATGGTAGGCAGCACCTCTAACTATCGCACGAATACAGGCATTCATTCCTGGTGCATCCCCTCCTGACGTAAATACAGCTATTTTCTTCATCTCTTGTATTTATATTTTCTTAGACCTATTAATCTATCAAAAATACAATCTTTCTCTGTTTTTACCTCCATTTTTGCTATTAAAAAACTAATAAAAACGTAAATTTGGGAGAATCAAATCAAATTTTATTCCGCTTATGAACGCAAATGAATTTTTATACGCCTATCTAAATAATGCATCTCCAACTGGTTTTGAGGCGAGTGGCCAAAAGATTTGGTTAGATTATATCAAACCCTTCATCGATGAAAAAATCATTGATACCTATGGAACAGCTGTAGGTGTTATCAACCCAGGTCAACCCTATAAGGTTGTTATCGAGGCACATGCAGATGAAATCTCCTGGTTTGTTAATTACATTGATGACAATGGATATTTATTCTTACGTCGTAATGGTGGTTCTGATGCCTTAATCGCTCCTTCGATGCGAGCAAATATTCATACGAAAGACAAAGTTATTAAAGGTGTTTTTGGCTGGCCTGCGATTCACGTGAGGGATATTGCCAAAGATAAAGCCCCTGCTGTCACTGATATTTTCATTGACTGTGGTGCAGCGAATAAAAAGGAAGTCGAAGAAATGGGTATCCACGTAGGAACAGTGGTTACCTTCGAGGATGGATTGATGGAATTGAATGGTAAGTATTTAGTCGGTCGTGCGTTAGATAACCGCATTGGTGGTTATATGATTGCAGAGGTGGCTAGAAAAATCAAAGAGAATAATATCCAATTACCATTCACACTTTACGTAGTTAACTCCGTACAAGAGGAGATTGGCTTACGCGGTGCTGAAATGATCGTGCGTCGATTGAAACCAGATTTAGCGTTCATTACAGACGTTACTCACGATACGCAGTCACCGATGTACAACAAGAAAACGCAAGGTGATATGTCATGTGGTAAAGGTCCTGTCATCTGTTATGGTCCTGCAGTACAAAATAATGTTCGGGATTTCATCATTGAGGTGGCAGAAGAAAATAAGATTGACTTCCAAAGACAAGCCGTTTCTCGCTCGACAGGAACAGATACCGATTCCTTCGCTTATGCCACGGAAGGCGTGGCTTCAGCCCTAATTAGCTTACCCCTAAAATACATGCACACGACTGTGGAGACTATCGCAAAGGACGATATGAACGCGGTAATCGAGTTAATCTATCAGTGCTTGTTGAAGGTGAAGGGGGATGAGGATTGGCGCTATTTTAACTAAATCACGGTTAAAATTGTGCTGCGCAATAATTTGTAACCGTTATTTAATTAAAATCTCAGATTAGAGATAATAGAGTAGAGAGTAGAGGTGGTTAATTAACTCTTTACTCTATACTCTGTAATCTTTCCCCTACTGAATCTTTAGATATCGCGAGAAAAACTCATACGTCCTCAACATCTGATCAATGCGTTGGCGGTTGTTACCTGAGCGAGTCAATTCATGGGTACCACCTGGGTGGCGTACATATTCTACCTCGCGACCTAACACTTTAAGACTTTTGTACAACATCTCACTTTGGATAACACCTGTGCGCAAGTCATTTTCGCCGTGGAAAATAATCAGTGGGGTTTTGATGTTTTGGACATAAGAATAAGGTGATTCGCGATCCAGAATCGCTTTCGTAGCTTTTTCCCAAGGATAACCTCCGAAATAGTTTGGAACTAAACGCCAGGCATTTCCTTCTCCCATAAAGGTGGTCAACTCATAAACGCCACGTTGTGCACAAGCTACTTTGAAACGATTCGTGTGTCCCACAATCCAAGCGACTAAATAACCGGCATAAGATCCACCTGTTACGGCTAATTGGGTCGTATCGGCCCATCCTTCTGCAATGGTTAAGTCTAAGGCTTTCATTACATCAGAAGTAGGTCCAGCACCCCAATCTTTCACATTAGCTGCTAAAAAGTCGGAGCCATATCCTCCAGAACCGCGAGGATTAGCGTAAACGATTCCCATACCTTTGGCTGCATAATACTGAAATTCATGCCACATGCTGGCTTCTCCCGTTCCCCACATGGCAGATGGTCCGCCATGGATTTCTAATACCAATGGATATTTCTGTCCAGCGATATAGTTTGTGGGCTTCATAACCCAATAATCCACTTTCAAACCTTTGGCATTCGTAAATGTATGTTTAGTCGGTTTTACAATTTCTTTTGTTGCTAACCAGTCTACATTAAAGGAAGTGAATCTTTTTTCGCCAGCAGCAGATTGTAGGTAGATTTCGGATGGATTATCGATCCCTGTTTTGGCATAAACAAAACCCGCACTTGTTAGGTCAAAACCTAAAACTCCTTCTGTATAGCTAGTAATTTGCTTTAGTTCTTTTGAATTTAAATCATAGTTAAACAACGGTGCCCCACCTTGATCTTGTGCGGTAAAGTAGAGTTTAGATTCATCTGAAGACCACTTAACTTGAGTGATCACCCGATCGAAAGGTATCTTAATCGACTTTGCCGGTTGACTTACCGAAATGACATTTAATGAGGCATTTTGTACTCCTGTAGAGGTAGCTTCTTGAAAAGCTAGCCACTTTTCAGATGGAGAAAGAGTCAAATTAGACATCTTATAACCCTTCTTCTGATAAAGTATTTTGTTATTTAGTCCAATATAGGAATCCAAAACCTTATCAGGATGTGCGAGAGAATCCGCTGGAACAATGGCAAAAATACCCTGACTTGAAATCTCGAAATCCGACCAGCGTTGAAACGGATTATTCACTAATTCTGGTTTACCTGTTAAGGTCGTTTTGAATAAAGCGGGCAAAGGTAATTCAGAGGTTGTTGAAGCTTCTTCTTGAAAATTTAAGCGGTTAATCACTTTCGCTTTTTTATCCACTTCATTCTGCGCTAAGTAAGCTCTAACTTCTTCAATGGACCCATTTGGATTCGCTTTGGCCTTCTTAGAAATCCCTGAAAGCATAGGTTTTTCCATAGTCCAAGAAGGAATCATTCCTTTCTTGTTATAAACTGAATCAGCCAGGAATTCCTTCAACGTAAAGGATGATTGAAAATAGATTCCCTTACCATCAGCAGACCAAATAGGGTTCGACGCAGCAAACGGTACACTCGTAATCGCCTGTGGCTCCCCTCCTGATAAATCTAATACATACACTTGTGATTTAGCGCCCATATCTCGCGTAAAAGCAATTTTAGAACCATCTGGACTCCAAACAGGCGAAGTGATGGAATATTTACCAGAAGTTAATGCACGAGATTCACCTGTCAACAGGTTACCTAGGTATAAATGAGTTTGGTAAACAAAATCATTCTTCTTATCTGGATCATGTACAATCGAAGTGAGCGTATAAACAAATTGATTTCCCTTCGGGGATACAAGCGGCTTTCCGGCTGTTTTAATTTTTAATAAATCGGTAACTTGGATTTTCTCTTTTGGGCTTTGGCCTAAAACGCTAAATGCGAAAAGAAGTAGAAATAGGTGTTTCATAGATGAAATGTCTAGGTAAAAAAAATGCTCAGTATCCGGGGACACTGAGCATAAAAATACGAGTTAATTCGATTAAATCAATTTCAAGATTTCTTCTCCGATAGCATCGGTTCCTAAAATCATCGATTTATCCGTTGTTGCATCTGCAATATCACCTGTACGGAAACCTTTCTTCAATACTTGATCTACAGCATTGATAACTACCTCTGATTCAGCTTTCATACCGAAAGAAATATCTAATAATAGAGCTGCAGATAAAACAGAAGCCATTGGATTCGCTAATCCTTTTCCTGTAATATCGTGAGCAGAACCATGAATTGGCTCATAAACACCTGTTCCATCACCGATTGAAGCAGACGCTAACATACCCATAGAACCTGCAATCTGAGAAGCTTCATCCGTTAAGATATCACCGAATAAATTCGCTGTAACTACTACGTCAAAACGCTTTGGATCCTTGATTAATAACATCGCCGTTGCATCTACGAACTGGTATTCTACTGTTACGTCAGGGTATTCTAGGGCTAACTTTTGAATTACTTCACGCCATAAACGGGATGATTCCAATACGTTCGCCTTATCTACTGAAACTAAATGCTTCTTACGAGTGCGAGCAGCTTCAAAAGCCTTGCGACCAATACGCTCCACTTCGTAACGGCTATATTCCGCCACGTCATAAGCGGTATCTCCATTATTCTTACGGCCTTTTTCTCCGAAATATATATCCCCTGTCAATTCACGGAAGAACAAAATATCCGCTCCTTTTAGAATTTCAGGCTTAATGCTAGAAGCACTTAATAATTCATCAAACAATTTAATCGGGCGAAGATTCGCATAAAGACCTAATTCCTTACGCATTTTCAATAAACCTTGCTCAGGACGTACTTTCGCTGAAGGATCGTTATCGTATTTCGGATGACCTACTGCGCCGAACAATACAGCATCAGATGCCTTCATTTTTTCTAATGTCTCCGCTGGTAATGGATCTCCCGTCGCTTCGATCGCCACGTGACCAATGAGTGCTTCGTCATACGTAAAATCATGGCCAAATTTAGCCGCGATTTTCTCTAATACTTTTTTACCTACTTCGGTTACTTCTTGACCGATTCCATCACCTGGAACAATTAAAATATGCTTCTTCGCCATTATTATATTATTATATCAAATTCAACATTTTTTGGGTGGCTTTAATCGCTGACACAGTTTGGTCAGAATCTAAACCTCTTGTAATTAACTCTTTACCGGCATTAGACCAGGTAATAATCGTTTCACAAAGCGCATCTGAATCACCACCCGGTGGAATACGCACCGCATAATCCTTTAACACAGGTAGAATTTTACCATGCTTCTCAAAGATGATACTTAATGCCTTCATAAACGCATCGTATTGACCATCCCCTTGCGCATGCTCCTCAAAAACATCGCCGTCAATCGAAATTTTAAGCGTTACAGAAGGACGTAAATCTTTTGAGTGAGTTAATACGTAATTCAACACCTGAACACGTTCCTCGATTGCATTGCTATCCAACACATCAGAGATGATGTACGGAAGATCGTTTTGAGTCACTACCTCTTTGCGATCACCTAATTCAATGATACGCTGAGTTACAATCTTTAAATCTTGATCAGACAATTGAATACCAAGAGCTGCTAGATTATTCTCAATATTTGCCTTTCCAGACGTTTTACCCAAAGCGTATTTACGCTCTCTGCCAAAACGCTCCGGCATTAAATCATTATGGTACAGATTATTCTTTTTATCCCCATCCGCATGAATACCCGCCGTCTGCGTAAACACATTCTCTCCCACCACTGGCTTGTTCACCGGAATTCGGAAACCAGAAAAAGTCTCCACTAACTTACTCACGCGATAAAGTGACTTTTCGCAAACCGACGTCTTTACATCCGTCTGATAATCATTCAATACGGCAATAACACTAGCAAGAGGTGCATTTCCTGCTCTCTCCCCCATGCCATTCACCGTTAAGTGTAGACCATGCACGCCACAACGAACCGCTTCTAATGCATTCGCTGTACCTAAATCATAGTCATTATGGGCATGAAAATCGAAATGTGTTTTTGGATAACGTGCAATCAATTGCTTAATAAAATCAGCAACTTCATAGGGAGTTAATATTCCCAAAGTATCAGGCAATAAAACTCGATCCACCGGCTGTGTTTGTAAGAAATCTAGGTATTGAAATACATAGTTCGCACTATTGCGCATCCCATTACTCCAATCTTCTAGATAAACATTCACCGCTAAGCCTTTAGATTTTGCTAAGGAAATCGTTTCACCTATTTCTTTAAAATGCTGCTCTGGAGTTTTCTTAAGCTGATGTTGAAGGTGATTAAGAGAACCTTTGGTTAATAAGTTCATCACTTTAGCTCCTGCATCTAACATCCATTGAACGGATGTTCCTCCATCCACAAAGGTTAAAACCTCCACTTTATCAAGGAAACCATTGGCTTCTGCCCAAGAAGTAATCTTCTTCACCGCCTGAAATTCACCTTCAGATACACGTGCAGACGCAATCTCAATACGATCGACCTTTAATTCAGTCAAAAGTAATTGAGCTATGGTTAACTTCTCTGAGGCTGAAAACGATACTCCGCTGGTTTGTTCCCCATCGCGAAGGGTCGTATCCATTATTTCTATGTGGCGTTTCAAAAGACTAGCGGTTTTCAGCAAAAGCACTAATTTCTGATTTCATCGCTTGTAAATAATCGATGTCATCGAAACCATTCAATAAATTATTCTTCTTGTAGTTGTTAATCGCAAATTTCTCAGAAGCACCGGTTGCCACTATTGTGATCGTTTGATCTGGAAGATTTACAACTAATTCCGCTTTCGGATCTACTTCGATAGCTGTAAAAATCTCGTGTAAGAATTCAGGACTAACTTGTACTGGTAGTACACCCACGTTAATCGCATTCCCACGGAAAATATCCGCAAAGAAGGAAGAAACGACACAACGGAATCCATAATCATAGATAGCCCAAGCTGCGTGCTCGCGAGAAGAACCTGAACCGAAGTTCTTTCCTCCCACTAAAATCTGACCAGAATAAGTCGGGTTATTTAAAACGAAATCACCCTTAGGTGCATCATTCTTATCATAACGCCAATCTCTAAATAGATTATCACCAAATCCTTTACGCTCAGTTGCTTTTAAGAAACGAGCTGGGATAATTTGGTCTGTATCCACATTCTCAATCGGAAGAGGTACAGCAGAACTTTTCAATATATTAAAACTATCGTAAGCCATAATGCTTTGTATTTATTCGATCTTATAAAAATTCTCTTGGGTCAGTTACCACACCAGTAATTGCAGCCGCTGCTGCGACTAAAGGACTCGCTAATAAAGTGCGAGAGCCAGGACCTTGACGGCCTTCAAAATTACGATTAGACGTACTCACTGCATATTTACCAGCAGGAATTTTGTCATCATTCATCGCTAGACAAGCCGAACAACCCGGTTGACGTAAAGCAAATCCAGCTTCAGTTAAGATATCGTAAATACCCTCTTCTCTAATTTGTGCTTCCACAATATGAGAACCAGGAACTACCCAAGCCGTCACGTGATCTGCTTTCTTACGGCCTTTCACAATCGATGCAAAAGCACGGAAGTCTTCGATACGACCATTCGTACAAGATCCAATGAATACATAATCCACTTTCTTACCGATCATTGAATCATTTTGAGCAAAGCCCATATACTCTAATGATTTTTCATACGTCGCTACACCACCTTCCACATCTTCTGCGTTCGGGATGTTTTTAGAGATACCCATACCCATACCCGGGTTAGTACCATACGTAATCATCGGTTCAATATCAGACGCCAAGAAGGTAATTTCCTCGTCAAAAGAGGCACCGGCATCTGTTTTCAAAGTCTTCCAATACGCTAATTGTTTGTCCCAATCCGCGCCTTTCGGTGCTAATTCGCGACCTTCGATATAATCAAAAGTAGTTTGATCTGGTGCAATCATTCCACCACGAGCACCCATTTCAATACTTAGGTTACAAACGGTCATACGACCTTCCATCGACATTTTTTCAAACACATCCCCTGCGTATTCTACAAAATAACCTGTAGCACCAGAAGTAGTTAATTTAGAGATAATGTACAAGGCTACGTCTTTTGGAGTAACTCCTTTACCTAAAGCTCCATTTACGTTAATACGCATTTTCTTAGGCTTAGGCTGCATAATACATTGGGAAGAAAGTACCATCTCCACTTCAGAGGTACCAATACCAAAGGCAATCGCTCCAAACGCACCGTGAGTAGACGTATGAGAATCCCCACATACAATCGTCATACCTGGTAATGTGATCCCATTTTCAGGCCCTACCACGTGAACAATTCCATTTTTAGGATTACCTAGTCCCCAGTGTGAAATACCATATTTAGCGGTATTCTTCTCCAATTGCAACAATTGATTGGCTGAAAGCGGATCTTCTACTGGTAAATGTTGGTTAATCGTGGGCGTATTATGATCCGCTGTCGCAAACGTACGCTCAGGGAATAACACACCAATACCACGTGTTTCAAGTCCTAAAAAAGCTACTGGGGATGTTACCTCGTGAATGAAGTGACGGTCGATGAAAAATACATCTGGACCATCCTCAATTTTACGAACAACATGTGAATCCCATACTTTATCAAATAAGGTGGAGGGGGAATTGCTCATTATATCAATTAGTTTTAAAGTCGCTATAATTATAATTAAGCTACAAAAATGGCGTTTTTTTTGCAAAAATGCAAAGTAAATAGGCTGTTAAATGTGAGTATTGCCAAATAATCTTCTGCCTAAATTGAGGCACGAGGAATATAAACGAAAGGATTTTCGTATTTATTCCGCTCATTGGTAAGTACTAACTCAGCCGCCTTCCTACCCAAGGCCTCAAAATCTGTAGATATAGTTGAAATACCATCAAATAACAAACGCTTGATGGGTGTTTCATTATAGGAAAGAATCCCAATATCCTTACCTAAGCGCAAACCTTGCACCCTAATTCGATCAAGCAAGGATATCAAATCATCTTCCATAACAGTGATGTACGCTTGACCTTTATCTACATTTAAATCTGCCAGCGATTCCACTACCTGGTAGTCAAAAGCAAAGTCACTACAAAAATGAATAAATCCTTGTACAATCTCTTTGGGATAATAGCTGGAAGCTGGAAAAATAAGCCGCAAAGAAGGGTAGTTTACTAATTTATCTTTCGCTTCTTGTAGACTTTGGTAGATATCCTTTTCGAAATTTTCATAGACCGCTCCAAATTTTCCTTGAACACCCGGTAAAAGCTTATCAACTAAAATCAACTTATCTTTTGGCAATAAATTAATCAAATCAACCGCCATCTCCTCTCCTTCTAGAAAATGCGGAATCAATACCATATGCGTATAATCCCGGTCGCGACTTTCGATTATTCTTTTGAGAAGATTAAAGTCATTATTATAAATGTAAAAATCGATGGAACCCTCATCGCCTATGGACTGAACAAAAGCATCATAAATGATCTTCTTGTGGACACTTAATTTATTGAATAACAAAAAGATCTTTAAGTTACGAGGCACTTCATCGACCTTAATATAAAAGCCTTTCCCGCGTATCGAATCAATAATACCTTGCTGCTTGAGATAATTATACCCTTTTTCGACTGTAATTCGAGCCATATAATGCTCAAAACTTACCTCATTAATGGAAGGCAATAATTCTCCCTTCTTAATTTTCCCTTTTTGAATACCCTCAATTATAGCATTCGCTAATTGACGGTACTTAGGCGTAGAAGAAAATTCATCTATATAAATTAAGGACAGCATTACTTAATCGAATTGCCGATTCCCACAATAATAACAGAGATCAAAATCACGACAATTCCTCCTATTACCGTTCTCATCGTTTTCGAAGACACCCCTTTCCATTCTTTGAAATATAGTCCCCAGAAATTAGATGTGATGATAATGGTTGCCATATGTAGAATCCAGGAACTAGCACCGTTTCCTAATTTGCTCTCTCCCATTCCGTAGAAGAAGAATTGCAAGAACCAAGTCGTACCAGCGACAGCCGCAAACAAATAATTCATTCGCAATGGAGCTGAAGCATTTAGATAATCTCCAAAGGTCTTGTTAGAGAAATTCAAATACATACAATAGACAAAATTCGTTAGGAAGCCACCCCAAAGCACGACAATAAAGATGACATTGTTTTGGAATAAAGGATCACATCCTTTCGCTACCGCTACATCAGCCATATCCTTACCCGCTTCTAGACCGAAGTTGAAGCAGGCAGAACACAAACCTGAAATGGTAGCCACGATTAGACCTTTCGTTAAACTAAACTCTTTAATAGTCTCTTGCTTTTGCTCTTGAGATAGCTCACCCTCTTTCATCATCCCCGCTTTCCCACACAAGAAAATACCAAAAACGCAAACTACTATGCCTAACAAAACCACCTGACCACCTGTACTTCCTATAATTTGAGAGATGGTATCTCCTTCTATACCAGCAACTTCCCGGTAAATAGGGGGAACTAAAGCCCCGAAAATACTACATAAACTTAAAGCGATGGACATGCCTAAAGACATCCCTAAATAACGCATCGCTAGTCCAAAGGTCAAACCACCAATTCCCCAAAGAACGCCAAAAACGAATGTCCAGAAGAAAGTGCCTGAATCAATCGTTTGGATGATATTCATAAAATCAGGAATGGTTAACCAGGCAGCAAGAAGAGGAACGATCAACCAAGAAAAAACACCACCTATAATCCAAGCACTTTCCCAAGACCACACTTGAATTTTCCGATAAGGAATATAAAAACTGCCGGAAGCAAAGCCACCCAGTGAATGAAAGAAAAGACCTAAAATTGAACCCATAGTTAACGTTTTGTTATAAAAGTAAATGAACTTCAATAATTACTCTCAAAGCCTACAATAAAATAGCTGCTGATGGATCTAGTCCAACAGCAGCTATTTTTTAAAAACAAACTTATTCTTTTACTATCGTGGTAGCAAACGGTTTACCCGATGAAATAACGTGTAAAACATATTTACCTACACGAATGCCTGAAAAGTCAGTAAATACGATTTCCTTAATGGGGGCTTCATACGTATGTTGGTAAATAACAGCTCCTAATTGGTCATAAATAGCCACAAAAGTAGGCTTTGTGCTAGTAGCAGAGAAACCGATCGTCAACTTGTCAATAAATGGATTTGGATAGGTTGTGTAGGTGATTAGATTTTCTTCCTGCACATTTAACTTAATTCCAGATGCAGCAATACTCCGCTCTAATAAAGATGGCTGCTTAAACCCTTGTCTAACCACCACGCCTCCTGAAGATGATGTTCCAGTGACCGCGCTTTGCTGCCCAATGATTTGGGAATAATATTTACCATCTACAACTGTGGTGGCACCTCCTGCTCCAATGGCAGAACTTACCACTTTTTGAGCGTAAGCCATTGTAGTGAAAACGACAAGAAACAAACCCGTGAAAATACCTTTCATATTAATTAATTTTAAATTTAAGCATGTAATCTTCCATACTTTCACCTGCAAATTCAACAAAATACCTCGACAAATCACTTTTATTTAAAAAACCAGATTCGATATGCAGCGTATCCAAGCATTTAACCTGCAAACATCCTTCACGAATCAAATTTTTAGCAAACTGAATTCGAAGCCGAT
The DNA here is from genome assembly GCF_045310505.1 of Aquirufa novilacunae. NCBI lineage: Bacteria > Pseudomonadati > Bacteroidota > Cytophagia > Cytophagales > Flectobacillaceae > Aquirufa > Aquirufa novilacunae. The sequence continues at coordinate 267,888 of NZ_JBEWZG010000001.1, read as the reverse complement.
TCATCTCATCAGTGAAATTAGTGAAAAGATAAAGTTCAAAAAAATCGCGCAATTCCTTTTGATCAACTTGAACTAATTCACCGAATTGATCCAAATGAAGCGTTGGATTTAAAAAAGGCTTATTAAAAATGTAACAAGCATTCACTAATTGATCTAATTTCCACCAATAAACTTCTTGAGGATTAAAGGATCTTTTAATTTGATCCACATTTAAATAAATCACCTGAGGAAAGAAATAAAGCGCACAAACCATTACCATGTAGGCCGCTAATGAAATATATTTAATCTCGCTCGGATGATTCAAAAAAGTATATCCCCATGAATTTTCTAACCAAACTCCCAAAAAAACAGAACTCATTCCCACAAAAATCAATAACTGTAAAAGCAAAAATGCGCATAACCATTTCCCTAAGGCGGTGGCTTTGAAAAAATACAATTGATTCTTTTTTATATATAACAATCCCCAAACCGTATAAAATAGTAGTAATAAAGGACGTAAAATATAAAGAGTTGATGTACTAAATAGGTAACCCAATTGAATGGTGAACATAGATGTCCAATTACTAAACACTTGCCTCACCACACTCACCTTGTATTCATAAGGTGAAAAATAATAGGGCAATGTATCCAAAAAGACGATAATGAAGGGTAAAAAATGTACGAAATCAAAGCGATTTAATTGGGTTTTACCACTTCGTAAACTCTGAAGATAAAAGAATAATACAGGGCCAATCAGGAAATATAGGGACGAAAAATTTCCATATAAGAAGACTGTAAATAAAAAACTATGCCCTAAGGACATAGAATAAATGGTTAGACAGTAGATGCCGGAAATGAAAAATAACGTAGCTAGATAAATATTCGGATTTGCGAATATATTCCCTTTCGATTTCAGAAAAATGATGGTTGGAGTCATAAAACTTGTAAAAAGTGTCATGACAAAAATCGATTGAAAAAGAAACAACATTATTAAGTGGTTAGTAATGTGTGTAATCTACAAAAATATACTGAATGCATGACTATACTTTGTAAATTACCAAGTAGTTGATAATTGAATATGAAAACAAGTTCAAAACTGGGTCGTTTTTGGAATCTTTTGGGCCCTGGATACAGTGATAAGGTCATGAGGCGACCTACAACTTCGTGGGATTTTTTTTAATTGAGCGATAATATGACAGCGATTATTCACGGTTTAACGCCACCCTCCTAAAAGTGATTATTTTTCGATAATAACAAAGAAGTGATGGGGGAACAGACAAACAGTTTGATCGTCCATATTTTAGGCGTATTAGCCTTCATCATAATGACAGCAGCGGCTGTAGTATTGGTTTACTTACAATTTTGGGGATAAAAAAACCATACTCTCTTATCAAGAGTATGGTAAAAAAAAGAGTGGACCAGCATGGGCTCGAACCATGGACCCCCTGATTATGAGTCAGATGCTCTAACCAACTGAGCTACAAGTCCGCATTGTACATCCCATAATAGGAATTCAATGTGGCACAAAATTAAGGAATACTAACCTTTTTAGCTAAATTTCAGAAAAGAATATCCCATGTACCCGACTAAAATTATTAATGATCCGATTTATGGTTTTATTAAAATCAATAATCCATTAATTCTAGAGCTCATAGACCACCCTTATTTTCAGCGACTTAAGCGAATCAAACAATTAGGTTTAGCGGAGTTTGTCTATCCAGGTGCACACCACACCCGTTTTCATCATGCTTTAGGTGCGATGCATCTCATGGATCAAGTTTTGGATAATCTAAAAGCTAAGGGGTATTCCATTTCCGCAGAGGAACGCGAAGGTGCGGAAATAGCCATTCTATTGCATGATATTGGGCATGGTCCTTTTTCACATGTGTTAGAATACACTTTATTAAATGAAGTGAAACATGAGGATGTCTCTACCCTATTAATGGCAAAATTGAACCAACATTTTCAGGGTCGTTTAAATCTAGCCATTGACATTTTTGAGAATAAATATCCCCGTAAATTTTTCCATCAACTAGTCTCTTCGCAATTAGATGTAGACCGTTTAGATTATTTAAGCCGTGATTCCTTTTATACTGGTGTACGTGAAGGTTTCATCGGTTCTGAGCGCTTATTAAGCATGATGGATTTGAATAATGAACAATTAGTCATTGAAGAAAAAGGAATCTATTCGACCGAGAACTTCCTGATGGCAAGACGTTTAATGTATTGGCAAGTCTACCTACATAAAACGGCTATTGCAGCGGAGACGATGTTAATTCAAATTTTAAGAAGAGCTAAATTTTTATTTTCAGAAGGCCAAAAGCTTACTTGTTCAGGCCCCCTAAAAACATTCTTAAAACAAACCCATACTTGGGAGGAATTTTCGACGAAAGATAACCTATTGATTGCGTTTACAGAATTAGATGACCATGATGTATGGGCAGCCATCAAAGAGTGGAAGAATTCGAGTGATAAGATATTAAGGCATTTGAGTACACACTTTTTGGCCAGAAAATTATTCACCTGTAAATTAGGCTCACAACCAATTCCTAAGGCAAAAAGACTGGAAATCGAAGAGAATATCAAACGAGAATACGGAATTAGCGACGAAGAATTATCCTACTTCGTCATTGAAGGTTCTACCTCAAATGCAGCCTACGTACAGGGCGATAATACAATAAAAATGGTCGACAAACAAGGTCAAGTTGTCGAGTTACTCGAAGCATCAGATTTACCGACCATCCAAGCATTAAGTAAGATTGTAAAAAAATACTATTTTTGTTGTCCAAAGAGCGTATATTTGCAAGGAGAATTGAGCTAATGGATATTCTCTTCGCATCTATTAAACATCGTTTGCCGAATGAAATTTACTGTTGACCAAATAGCCCAATTAATTCAAGGTACAGTAGATGGCGATGGATCAGCAATTATTACGACGTTTAACAAGATAGAGGAAGGGCAAGAAGGCAGTATATCTTTCTTAGCTAATCCTAAATACGAAACCTTTCTTTATCAATCTAAAGCTACTGCTATCATTATAGCTACTGATTTGGTATTAAAAGAAAAACCTTTAGCTACCTTAATCAAGGTAAAAGACCCCTACTTTGCCTTCACAATTTTACTTCAAAAATACCAGGAGTTCACAAGCATTAAAGAGACAGGGATTCAACAACCCAGCTTTATCGAACAGACGGCAGAAATAGGCAAAGAAGTTTATTTAGGCACATTTTCTAGCGTAGGTGCTGGATCTAAGATAGGTAATAATACCTACGTAGCCGCCCATGTAACAATTGGAAAAAATGTACGAATTGGTACTGATTGTGTTATCTACCCAGGTGTAGTTATTTATAACGATACTGTCATTGGGAATTCTTGTACAATTCATGCGAATGCTGTGATTGGATCCGATGGATTCGGTTTTGCACCGCAAGCAGATGGAACTTTCACCACCATCCCTCAATTAGGGAACGTGGTTTTAGAAGATGGTGTTAGTGTAGGTGCGAATACAACCATCGACAGAGCTACCATGGGATCTACTTTAATTAAAAAAGGTGTTAAAATAGATAACCTAGTTCAAATAGCGCACAATGTAGAGGTAGGAGAAAATACAGCCATAGCAGCACAGACTGGCGTATCAGGTTCTACTAAAATAGGCAAAAACTGCCTTATCGGTGGCCAAGTGGGTGTCGCTGGGCACATCAGTATTGCAGATAAAACGATTGTTACTGCTCAATCGGGAGTAACTAAATCGGTCCGTAAAGAGGGCCAAATTTTAGGAGGTACACCGGCATCTCCTAACAGTGAATATTTAAAACGCAACGCTTTATTGCGCCAATTGCCGGACTTATTAAAACGATTAGAATCTTAATAACGCGTATGAATAATAAGCAACATACCATTACCAAGGCTGTAACACTTACAGGTGTAGGTTTACATACTGGCGTAGTTGCCAATCTTACTTTTTTACCTGCTCCGGCCAATCACGGGATTAAATTTCAGCGTGTGGACTTACCAGGGCAACCGATCGCAGATGCGGATGTTGATTATGTAGTGGATACATCGCGAGGAACAACGATTGAACACAATGGCGCTCGCATAAATACCGTTGAGCACGTTTTAGCGGCATTGGTTGGGTTAGAAGTAGATAATATCCTTATCCAATTAGACGGACCAGAACCTCCAATTATGGATGGTAGTTCCATCAAATTTGTAGAGGCATTAAAGGATGCTATTTTAGTAGAACAAGATGCTCATCGTAAGTTTTTCGAATTAACGGAAGAAGTACGTTACAAAGACTTAGAAAATGGTATTGAATTAGCTGCTTTGCCGCTGAACGATTACCGCATGGCAGTAATGGTTGATTATAATTCCAAATTTTTATCGAGCCAGCATGCTAATTTAAGTCACGTTTCACAGTTTGAGAAAGACTTCTCAATGTGCCGCACTTTTTGTTTTGTTCATGAGTTAGAGGTTTTATACAAAGCGGGATTAATCAAAGGTGGTGACCTAAATAATGCGATTGTCATCGCGGATAAAGATTATTCAGAATCAGAATTAGCCCATCTATCAGAAGTATTAGGGAAGCCGAAGATCTCCGTTTCAAAAGAAGCTGGTATCCTAAACAATACAAATCTTCATTTTAACAATGAAATGGCACGCCATAAATTGTTAGACCTTATGGGTGATTTGGCCCTTGTGGGAAGACCTATCAAGGCTCAAATATTAGCTTCTCGTCCAGGTCACGCCTCAAACGTGGAACTGGCTCGTAAGATTAAGAAGTTAATGTTAGATTCTGAGAAGAATAAGGTTCCTGTCTACGATCCTAAGCAGCCTCCAATTTTCACTCACGAGCGTGTTTATGAGTTATTACCACATCGTTATCCTTTCCAAATGATTGATAAAATCATTTATTTAGATGATACGAGCGTTGTGGGTGTGAAAAATGTGACTATGAATGAGAATTATTTCATGGGTCATTTCCCAAACAATCCAGTAATGCCAGGTGTTATGCAAGTGGAAGCGATGGCTCAGACAGGTGGAATTCTTGTTTTAAGTTCTGTTGAGGATCCTGAAAATTATTGGCCTTACCTGGTAGGTATTGAGAATTGCCGTTTTAGAAAAAGCGTTATTCCAGGCGATACGATTATCTTTAGATGCGAGTTACAAGCTCCTATCCGTAGAGGAATCGCTAAAATGACCGGTAAAGCCTATGTAGCAGGTCAAGTTGTATGTGAAGCAGAAATGACTGCTAGTTTAGTTCGTAAGTCCTAAGGTTTATTATAATATGATTCATCAATTAACTCATATTGATCCAAAAGCTAAGATTGCAGCGAATGTTAGCATTGATGCTTTTACTTCTATACACGAAGATGTAGAAATTGGTGAAGGATCATGGATCGGTTCTAATGTGACCATTTATCCTGGTGCTCGTATTGGAAAAAATGTCCGCATTTTTCCTGGTGCTGTTATTTCCGCTATTCCTCAAGATTTAAAATTTGGAGGGGAAATGACAACGGCTGAAATCGGAGACAATTCTACCATTAGAGAATGTGTCACAATCAACCGAGGAACATCTGACAAGCTGAAAACTGTGATAGGTAAGAATTGCCTAATCATGGCCTATGTTCACGTAGCACACGACTGTTTTATTGGTGATAATTGTATTCTTGCAAACTCTGTCCAAATGGCAGGGCACGTAACTGTAGGAGATTTTGCCATTATTGGCGGATCATCTGCAATACATCAATTTGCGACTATTGGAGCCCATGTGATGATTTCAGGAGGCTCATTAGTTAGAAAAGATGTACCTCCATTCACTAAGTCAGGAAGAGAGCCTTTAAGCTATGCGGGGATAAACTCAGTTGGTCTTCGTCGTCGCAATTATAGCGATGAACAAATAAATAACATTCAAGAAGCCTATCGTTACCTTTATTTAAAAGGATTAAATACGAATGCCGCTTTAGAAGAAATCGCCTCGCAATTACCAAATTCACCTGAAGTAAACGAAATCCTAGATTTCGTTAAAAATTCAGAGCGAGGTATCATGAAAGGATAATCTGAATGGAAATTCTTGCTCAAAACATCTCAAAAAAGTTTAGACAAGAATATGTCATTAAACAATTCAGCTATCAATTCAAGGCAGGAAATTCCTATGCTATAACAGGGCCTAATGGCTCAGGTAAATCAACTTTACTTCAACTCTTAGCGCAATATACTTTACCCAATTCAGGCAAAGTGGAGATGCCACAAGTAGAGGCTGAAAATGTGTATTCACAAATTACGTATGCTGCGCCTTACGTGGAATTAATTGAGGAATATACTTTAGTGGAGCATCTGGAATTGCTAAAGAAGAACCAGTACCTCCCCTTTTCCATCAACATAGATATTTTTGAGAAGTTCATTGAACTTAGTCCTGACAGGCATAAACCCATCAAGAATTATTCCTCCGGCATGCGCCAAAAAATCAAATTAGGCTTTGCTTTATTATCTGATAGGCCCGTATTATTATTAGATGAACCCACGACTAATTTTGACGAGTCAGCAAAAAACTGGTTTTTTGACCGACTTAATGAACAGAAAGAAAAGTTAATCATTATTGCTTCGAATGAAGCTAGAGAAATTGAATTCTGCTCTCACAGAATTTCAATTCAAGATTTTAAATAATACGACTCATTCGAATTCGTATTGCACCCCATAAGACGAGTACAAATCCGCAAAAAAAGCAAAGATCAGTAAACTGAAGGACTCCCATACTCAATCGATTATAAGGAGAGGATAAATCAAACATATCCCAGCCTAGTTCCTTCAAACCTTGCCAAAAAAAGAAGTTCAAGACTAATCCTAATAGGAAAGCTACCGGTTGCTTCTTCGTAAAACTAGAACCTAATACACCTAATCCAACAAAACAAAGTAATAGTAACAGTAAAGCTGCATAGCCTCCATAAATCAAAGAGGAATCAAAATTAGAGGCTGGCAAACCTAACAAGGCAATACTTTGTACAAAAAAAAGGCTAGGTAATAGGACTAAAATTAGGATGCTTAAAAGCGCTAAACACTTCGCCCCTAGAATTTGGGTATCGGAAATTGGCAATGATCTCAGTAATTGAAATGTACCCTTCTCTACTTCTTCCGAAAAAGAATTCATCGTCAGTGAAGGGACTAAAAACAAGAAAAACCAAGGACTTAGATTGAAAAATACAGATAATTCAGCGAACCCAAAATCGAGTACATTACCATCAACCACCCAAACATACACACCCATTAAAACAAAAAAAGATGCGATGATCCCCCAGCCCATCCAAGAGCTAAAAAAGGCCAACACATCTTTCTTTAGAAGTGCTAACATCTTATTCAAAAATAGGTTTCTCGCGCTTAACAACAGCCGATACGATTAACCCTAACAAGAAATTAAAAATTACTCCTGTAATAACTACAACTACGAATTGCATTCCAGGATTCATAAATAAACGAGTCATTTCTTCAGCACTTTGAATTTGGCTAGCGCTCATTCCTTGGTCCTCCATCTTCTCTCTCGCTAAATCCATTTGGCGTTGAATCACTGAATTATCGATGAATTCGATGTAGATATAGTTAAATCCTCCGGCTACTAGACCACCAATGGCGCCTAATAATGTGGATAATCCTAAACCTTGGCCATAGGTAATATATCCTGCATTCTGTTCTCTATATTCTCTTAAACATAAATAGGTAATCGTAACGGCTAACACTAAAGAGAAGATCCCTGAAATCCATCCGATAGATTCTTGGAAATTCTCAGCCCAACCCATGACATTTACTAGAGTGGAGAAAAGAAAACTCAATAAGCCTGAAATGAAGCCATATTTTAAGGCAATAACAGAAGAGGAAACACTTGATTCGTTTGTTGAATTATCCATAGCTATTTTTTATAATAAAGTGAAATTAACAAATTTGGCAAAAAGCCTAGTGCAATTTTTTGAACAAAATCATCCTTGGCGATACTATAAGCATTAATTGATTTAATCCCGTCATGAAGACTGTTATAATACTCTCCCCCTTCTTGACTCACAATCACTTCTTTATACCCATTTAATTCCAATAAACTCTGTTGAATATAGCCGTCTAACATATATAGGCCTTGTCCTGTTTGGAAAAAATAATGTAGAAATAAAGCTGAAAAGGTGGCCGTTACAATGATTAAAATGTATTGCAATACAAAATAAACAAGGAAATGCTTTTTCTCTCCTTGATTACGACTAGGGAATTTGAAAATATACCACCATTGAAAGAAAAGTAAAAAGACGAAGGTCGGTGCCTTTTTTCCACCAATGGGTATAATACCTATTTGCTGCAAAATGAAACCATAAGCCACGAGTAAAACCACAAATAAGATGGCGTAGATGACAAATCGGCTAATTTCTGAGAACCAATTATTGACCATATACTCCCTTTATTTTATAATCAAACTTATGATCAATGAAAATAGAATTCTTTGATTTAGAAACGATCGAATTCGCATCATACACGAACGCTTCTTTCGAAATCACGACACCTTTCACTTTTTCCCCCACCTGTAACTCAGGCTGCTTGAAACCTAAGAAGGCAGCTGGATGATGAGAAATATATTGATCTGCTTTAGCTAATCCTTGTTTAGAAGCTTCTGATAAGAAAGCGATGGCCAAGGTCTCTAAACCAATCGTACCAAAGGAGGCTTGATCAAATTCCAGGTCTTTATTCTCCACTTCCACTGGGTGATGATCAGATACGACTGATTGAATTACGCCCTCCTTTAAACCTTGCCATAAGGCTATTCGATCTTGTTCCGTTCTAAGCGGCGGATTTACCTTCTTTAAGGTATCAAAATCAGAGACAGCCTCTTCAGTAAATAGTAAAGAATAGATCGCCACATCAGCCGTAACTGGTAATCCGGACGCTTGCGCTTGTTTAATCAATTCTACTGATTCGGCAGCTGATATACAGGAGAGATGTAAGGAGAATTCAGCATCCGCAAGCCCGAAGGAGTGCTTCATCACGTAGGCTAATAAATCCAAATCCCTTTTGATGTGCATCGTCTCAGCTAAAACAGGGATTCCTTTTAAACCCAATAAGGTACTTTGAAGTCCTTCGTGGATTTGGCCAAATAAAGATAAACCCTTCACGTCTGGGCGAGAGATAACTTTAACGGGTAAGGGCTGCAAGTATTGCAAGCACTTAAGCATCAGGTCTGTATCTTGAAGAGAACCGGCTCCATGGCTAAACCAAGAGGCCCCCGCTTTATGCAGATCCATCAAGTCACTAAAGTTCTCTGCCTTATTATCTAAAGTTAAGGGAGCAGCTGGGTAGCAAGCGATTCCTGATCCTGCTAATTTAGAGGCTATATAGTGTATCGCCTCTGGTTGTTGTGGAACAGGATCGCCGGTAGGCAATAAAAGTAGATCTAAAACCCCACCCTTTCTTGCGGCAGATTGCAAACTAGTCCAATCCTCTTTATGCTCACCACCTGGTAAAGTATGATGTACACGTAAATCCACTACGGATGGGTACCAAAGTAATTGATCACCACATACCACTTCATCCGCCTTCTCCTCAATAGCTGAACCAATGGCAACCCAACGACCATTCTCGGATAAAAGATCCACCTTCTTCCCAAAATTAGAAGAACGGCTATCTTGAATTAAAATCTGTTTGAATAAGATCCGCATTTGTTCTGTTATATAAAAAAACCCTGATTAACAGGGTTTTAAAATCAATGTCCGATAAAGGATTTGTATGTTTCCACATCCATCAATTGAGAAAGATCACCCGCATCTGCTGCTTTGATTTTCACTACCCAGCCATCTCCGTAAGGATCTGAATTAATTAATTCTGGGCTATTGTTTAAGGCTGTATTAAATTCTACAATTTCACCAGCGACAGGTAAGAATAAGTCAGAAACCGTTTTAACCGCTTCAACTGTACCGAAAACACCGTCTTTTGCAATGTTTTGACCCACGGTCTCCACCTCTACAAAAACGATATCTCCTAATTCACTCTGAGCAAAATCAGTAATACCTACGATAGCTACATCGCCATCTACTTTAATCCACTCGTGTTCTTGAGTATATTTTAATTCGCTTGGAAAGTTCATATGATAATTTGTTTGCCCACAAAGGTCACAAAAAACTCTATTTATTGCAAACGATTTTCGATTATTCAGATAAACTATATCGGATTTGGAAGCCCCCTGCCACAGTGGAACGATAGAATGAATTAGAAACCAGAGGATTGTTCATCATTTTATCAAAATAGGCTGTCACCGTCAATTTATTATTGACGTTATAACTTAATTGTGGACGGAATTGGAAATTTACAAAACCTTGGGTCACAATCGTCTCCGCATCTAATTTCCGTTGCAAAGTACGAGTATCTCGAATGGTTAGATTCATATTGAAACGTAAGTCATTGGGTAGTCGTACAGCTCTCCCATTAATTTTGAAAGGGATTAGCATATTCGCTTTCGTAAATCCTACCGCAACGGTGAGGTCCTTATTGGCTAATTCAGCCACTTGGGAATTCGCTAAATTCAAACCGACATTACGATCCTGATTGTATTCCAAACGTAGGGAAATCTTACTCTTAGTTACCGCATTCACTCCAATTAATGGAGAGAATCGTTCCACAAAGGAAATCGTACTCATCACATAGACTGGAATCAAGGTATTCGTTACCGGATCAAATCGAGACGACAGTGGATACAATAAACTGTTTAATGACAGGTTCATATAATCCGTCGCAAACTGCCCATATTCTAAAGAAGAAACGAAATTACCTACATTATAGGTACTCGAATACATGTGCGAAATAGTGAAGGAAGCAAAATTATTTTTTATCCCTGGAATTAAATTCAAGCCATTATAATCTACTTTCCAATTGGGTAATGGGATATCGTAGAAAGGTGAATATTTAACGCTATTCGCAGAAACACCTGAATATGCCGCAAAGAAGGCTGGAATAAGCACATCTTGAGAATTTTGGTTATAAGTACCTATTTCAGTCGGCTTCGAACGATTTAGACGAGATAATAAAACAGAGCGATTAGATCTGAATTCCTCGAATACGGTCTCCGGATTAGAGAATGCCGTCATGAAGGACAAGAAGGACATGGAATAATTACCAGAGCGAATCGGGCTTTGGGAAACAAAAGGGCCACCTGGTTTATCTGGACGGAAAAATTCTTGGTAATTATCCCCGCGGTTATAATTTCCATCCACTTGAATTCGAAGATCCTTGGTCGGTTCTAATTGAGTGGAATAGGTTAGCTTTTGCGTTCGTAATTGCGTGAAAGGCGTATTTTGAACGGTACTACGAGTTAACCAACCATTCTCGGCGGCCTTGAATCGAATGCCATCATCCTGACTACCCCGAATAAAATCAAAACCTGGCGCTTGATTAATAGCGTTCATACCTAACATACCCGGATTAGGAAGGAAACCTGGCAAAGTTGTCGATTCATTAATTGCATAATTAACTTGAATTCCGCGAAGGGTTAACAAAAGACGAGTAATGGATTTAAGTGCTCCTTTTGCTGGAATCACAATTTCTTCGTCATCTCCTGGATTACGAGCGATATTTTTACCAAAAGAACGAGGACTATTCGCCCAGCGCAACGCTTTTACACGGTTATATAAAGCAACAAAGTCTATTTTACCATTAATCGCTTGTTCCCGCGTATTTTTGATGATATTCCCAAAAGGTAAACCTAAAGAATCGCGTATGTCAAAAGAGTTCGCATAATAATTATATCCGATGCGATGGGTATAATCTGCATTCATCCAATCCGTTAAAACCGATTTTTGCAAAGGCAATCGCCAAACCATTCCGGCCTGTTGATCAAAACTTTTCGCACGACCCAATGCCCGAAGACTTATCATCACCGAATCTCTTTTTTCTTGTGTATCTAAATCCCCTATGGGTTCATCTATAATGGAATTAACCTGTGCATTGTAATTTAGAACAACACTCTTCGTTAAATTCCAATTCATCGCATACTGCCTATTCAAAAACCAATACTTCTCAAACTGAGGGGCTACGTCTAAGGTTGTGAATTCAGCATTGCGCATCTGCGTTTTAATAAAACTGCGATCCATGTCTAAACGAACAAGTAACGAAGAAGGCACTAAATTCAAATTAAAGTCCTTAATCAAATCAAATGAGGCCTTTTTAAAGGGTTCTAAAAAACGTGACGAGCTGGTGAAAGCATATAAAACACTTCCTTTATGACTTAATTGAGAATACTCTGCAATTAATGGACTCGTTCTGAGCATCTCAGAGAAAGCATAAGAAAAGGTGAAATTCGAAAAATCCCAAGGATACGAAGTTTTCGCCGTCGGGCTTTTCAATTTCTTCACATTAGAGAAATTAAACCCTTTCCGTTCCGTATTATCCTCCACTAAGGTCAAATACGATTGTTTCTTTGCCTCTGAAGAGAATTTCTGAATCGAATTAGTCAAGAAAATATCTGGATCAAATGGGTCAAATTGCGGAGAAATATTTCTTCGGTCATAGGTGATGAAGAAGGGAATTTTAAAGCCCCAGTTCTTTGGCAATAACTTATCTAAATTCAAATTAGCCGTAATGCCATATTCAACATTATTCTCCCGACTACGTTCGGAAATTTTTGCTTGAACACCGCCAAAACCATAATTCTTAAAGCTCCCATTCATCTGAATCGTACCCAAATCCGCCAGCTTTAAACCTAGTTTACCAACTGCCGCCTCGCCTGAGGTTTGATCAAAACCGGAGGCACGCAACTCATTCACCCAAATACAGAAGGATTTATTCGTCAAGCTGGTATTTCGCACCCCTATCATCGTAACCATTGTGGCACTTTGATCTGGACGTCCCATCACCGTAATCTTATAAACTTTACCTGTAGAACTCGTTATTAGCATCGTAAATCGATCATTCAAACTTTTTCCTTGTCGATCACGCTCCGTTTTCACCTGCTTCACTAGATCAAATTCCATATCAAATTCATTCTCCATTGGCCAAATCTCCGTATCTAGGCTTTGCCCCTTCTGAGTTTGAGTCAAACCCGTATTTTCAATCTCGTAGTAATTATCAGTTAAATCTGTACCAAATCGCAAGAATGCACTCACTTGACCATTAATTGCATCAGGACTTTGCATTGAAACAAACATCTTCAGACGCTTGTAATTAATGAAGTCGAACAAAGTATTTTTGTAGACGGCCCTGGCATCCCCTGGACGTAAATTATCCACACAAAGACTCATCGATTGCTCATTCAAACGAGCATTATTTATCGTTGTAATATCTTGATCACGCACAAATCCAGGTGGAACCACGTATGGAATAGCCGATTCGCCTTTATTCGCTGGACCATTTTCCTCGATATTGACACTCGAAACCCGGAATTTCGCATCGTAAGACTCAGGCAAATCCTGCCCTCCCCGCTTATCTAATTCACCTGTAAACTTCCGATAACTATAGCCAGACAATTGCAATTGGGCAAAACGCAATACCACTGGTTCTTGAAACTCCTTCAAAACCATCCGCATAAAACGGATCGATTTAAACGAATTGATTTCCCCAGCAGGTGTCTTATAAATACGCTTATCCTTAATGGGAATGCGGAATAAATACCAATTAACACCACCCTCTGCTATTTTATCGACTACAAATCCTGATCCAATCTGGAGCGAACTAGGTTTCAAATCAACCTCATATTCAAAATAGGCCTCATTTTCGTTGACCGTATTATCATTATTCAAATCCTCCCGGTCAGGTAACATGCTATTCGCCTCCGTAAAACTAGCGTTAGATGGATTAGCCGTAGAAGGGCTATTATTTTCCATCCCTAAATAATTCTTGTAACGCTGAATTAATGATTCTGTCGAATTGAATTTTTGATTCAAATAATAATCAAAATCATCTGCTGCGGGGTCATTTTGGATTTTTGCCAAAGCAGCAGCATCCGTCACTCTCCCCTTAATCTGATCTAAATAGGCCCTGAAATGAGTTACCTCAGTTACGGCATTGGCGTCATCGGATCGATTAGGTAATCCATCTAGACCAATATCTTGCTTCTCACGTCCCGCTGAATTATCAAACGCATTAATCACGAACTGACGCGATGGAGCTAATCCCCAATCAGTCGTCTCTACATTTTTACCCGTTCCGGAAGTAATTTTATCACCGGCTGGAATACCATTCTCAAAATTCGAATAGCCATCTGGTATAAAATCTTCCGAGACATCCCCTAAATGAAACACGAGTTTACCCCCAGTCTCGTTGTTTTTATTAAATACACCATCTCGAATCTTCCCAGCTTCACCACCAATAAATGGATCCATCAACCAAAATTCAATTTGCTCCACATTCGCGTTATCAAAATCAGTATCTGAACTGATAGCTCGTGTAATAGAACCAAAATTAGACGCTGGAGTGGGCAACAAACCGTTCGCACTTAAATTAGGGTTAAAGTTATATAAGCCCCTTTCTGATGGAAAATAAGCCACATCTAATACGCCAATAGGTAAATTGGTAATGTTATTTGCAAAGTCTTTATTAGGGAATAAACCTTTAGGAGTCACTACCCGCTCGTAGGCATACGCGTTCACCTTTGTGGGATCGATTCCAGGAACATCTAAACCAAATCCACCTTGACCATAAATACTCGCATCGACCGTATAGGCAGAAATCTTAGCTCGGTTAAATCCTGCTGCAAGTTTATTTCCTGCTTGCACATAAGATTTAGGAGTTGCGCCTGATTTCCAAAGTGTCGGTTGGGAACTTAAATTATAAATGACACGTGCCGATTCAAAGTCATCGATAAACGCATTCCCTTGAACGCGGTCATTGACATTCGGAATCAGTTTGGCAAATTCTCCTTGGAAATCAATGACAGAAGTTTCTTTAGTAGAAATCAAAGGTAACTTATCCAATAAGCGAGTTAAACCAGGTGAATTCTGAAGAATCGTGGCATCAAAACCCAATAGCGTATTATTCACCGGTTCATTCCCCATCGCCACACGTCTGAAAAATGCCGGCGGACTCTCAGACATGTTTTGAATCGTAGCACCCAGGTGAATATTCTTACCCAGATTATAATCTAAACGTGTTCCCAATAAGGTACGTATCTGATTAGAAAATAAATCTGGCTTCTCGTAGCAAACCTTTATTTCGCGACCTGAACTAAAAACACCCTCATTAATGATTTTAACCCGCCCTGATTGCGGCTCCACAATATAGTCCGTGCCAGCTGAAAGTGATTGACCACCTGCCGTTACTGTAACTGACTTGGCCTCTACACCAAATGGCAACGATATATCTCCACCAGAACCTGATTGGAATGAACCTTTTATGAAAAATTTATTCTTCGATGAAAGCTGAGCCGCATCAATTTGTGTGCCTGAATATAACTTATCAAACACGTATTTGTCGATTAAATTAGCTTCGGAAGCAGTGAACTTTGAGCGCAAATTAGACCCAAATGGCTCCAGAATAGGGAAAATAATTTTACCATTCTTTGAGTCCACCGTTATGTCTTCTACGAAGTCAAAATTTCCATCGGGCTGAGGATCACCCACAAAATTTAACTTATCCAACCCGATGACTTTAACCAGAGGGATATCTTTGAAATTCGCACCCTCGATCAGGTTACTATTATCAATCCCAGTCGCATCATCTTTATACACGATTCGCAATTGGAAATTCTGTTTGGTTAAGGAGGAGGTGTTCAAAGAATAAATATTCTTCATCATTAAATCCCACATCGGATGAGGCCTACCTGATGCTTGATTCAGGTTATTCCGAATCGTACTGGATTTCAACATTTTTAGAATCAACACCTCATCATCTTGACGAGCCTGGTAATCTTCCGTTAACTCGCCTACCTTATATTTCCGACCATTTAACGTGTATTCATAGGCAACCGCTAGCACTTCGTCATTTCGCAAAGGGGCAACTAAGGAGATATATCCCAATTGAGAATTAAACTTAAATTCGCGATCTGTCAAGCGCTTTGCCCCTTTCAATACATCAAAATCTGTCCCTCTTTTTAAATTATAGGTGTTTTCTAAACGGTCTGTAGACTCATTAGATTTCCGTAAGTTCGGGTCTGCCTGCAATTTCGCATACATCCCATTTGCCTTATTGTCTACCGGACTTGTTGGATTAAGAGGAAGTACAATGGAATTAGTACTATTATAGGGATTTGATTCCCCCAAATCGTACAAAGAGACTAAATTCCGAAGTGTTTCTGTACTCTGAGTCCGGTTAGTGACATATACTTCTACCCTAGTTACCGCTATCCCGCTGGTAATTACCGGAAGATTCTTTAGTGCTCGCTCGTAATTATTTCTGAAATAGGATGACAAAAAGAAGTGCCTATTCTCATCGTATTGATCGACTCTCAATTCAAAATTCTTCCCTTGAGCCCCCCCTTTAAGCGTAATGCAATCTTGTTTTGAACGTTGTTGTGCAGCAACGACCGTCATATCTAAGGCACCAAAACGTAATAAAGTTTTCACCCCAAATAAATTCTGAATACCCGGAATTAATTGAGAATTCAAAGTCCAGGAGGTATTTCCTACTTCGATGTTTTGGAGAATATCTTCTTCCTGAGTCTTCCAATTTAGTTTTAATTGATTTTGAAAGTTAAAACTAGCCTTCGTGTCAAAATTGACATTCAAATTTAACTTATCTCCAATCTTTCCTTGAAAGTTAATCTGCGCCTGTTCATTAAAGAACAAGTTACCGACATAGCGCAATTGAACAGGAATGGCTGGATTATCAACGAACTGACCCATATAACCCACATCTAAGAGAAGTGAACCATTCGGTTTAAAAGAGACCTCGGTCCCTCCGAAAATACGATCAATCGCGGGAGGCAATTCAATAGACGGGAAAAGACCTCTCGATTTTAGGTTACTACTTCCGTCTAAACTTTTTGAATAGGATTGCCAAAAACTGCGGTTAACCTGCTGATTTTGAAGGCGGTTAAACGTAGAAAAATCTGTAATCGAAGAGGTTCCTGTGGCATCCTTTTGAACCACTAATTTCTCATCCGACTCAAAAGAATACGAAGGCTTAGATTTGTAAATGGAAAAGGGAGATTTAGAAGAGGTCCTAGCGGACTTTTTCAAAGATAACCGAGGTCTCCTCCCCGATTTAGCTACGGTATCGACCTGAGCATTTCCAGAAAAAGACAAAAACATCCCGAGTCCCAGTAAAACCTGGAACAAAAGCACATTTCTATGTCTTTTCTGCTTAGTCAATTATCTCAAGGCTAATTTGATTAAATTTTCTACCGTTGCTTCCGGATTTGATTTCAAGATGGTATCAAGACTCTTTTCAGCCGCAGTACGTGGAATGCCTAAAGTAACAAGCGCAGCTAATGCCTCCTGTTTATTGCCAAAATGCACGTCATGAGAAGCAATTCCAGCTTCTACAAACAAGGCATCTTTTTTGCACTTATCTTTCAATTCCAAAATAACACGCTGTGCAGACTTGGAACCAATTCCTTTAATAGACTGAATCAAAGCAATGTTTTCGTTCATAATGGCGGAACGAATTTCGTTCGAAGAGAAGGAGGATAACATCACCAAAGCTGTACTCAGCCCAATTCCAGAAACAGAAATTAAATCAAGAAACAGGTATTTCTCATCCATGGAATGAAACCCAACCAAGGTATGAGAATCTTCTTTCACCTGTAGGTGAGTAAACAACTTGCAATTTTCTTCTCCATCACCTAATGCAGCATATGTTTGAAGGGAGATTTTTACTTCATAACCAACCCCGTTCACATCAATAATCACGTGAGCACGGTCTTTGTGTGCTAATTTTCCTTTTAAATAAGCGATCATATTACCTGCGTTTAGAACGTTTTCGTGACTTTTTCTTTTTACTCTTCTTTGATTTACGACTCTTCGTATACTTTCTTCGACTGTATTTCTTTGAGAAGCGCTGCTTAGCTTTAGTTAATTTATAATAAGAAAGGATTTGCCCTTTCCTTAACTTACTCCCTTTGATTTGATTCAATCGCTTTAATTCACCTACACTGATCCGTAATTTCCGAGCGACGGAAGATAAATTATCTCCACTTCTCACTTTATACGTGAAGCGTTTAGCCACATGCGAAACCTCCGGCACCTCTTCCTCCTTCTCTTCCAAAGTATCGGCTTCCAATTCGGTTGGTATGCTTAAGTCTACCCTAGCCGAATCCATAATACGTCCTCTATTTTGAGTAAAATAGGTAAAATGACTTTTAGGTAAGTGAACTTTTACATTTTTCGCATTTTTAGGCAAAAAATGCGAAAGTATATGCGGGTTAAGGCGTTTTAAGGTATCTAATGAAAATCCGGTTAATTGAGTTAGGATGTTCAAATTCAGGTAACCACTAACAAGAATACTGTCCTTTGGAATATCAATGACCCAATTCTCAGGCTGAATGGAATGATCCCAATGAAAATTCATCATATAGGTCATAGCGATAAACTGAGGTACATAAGCCCTCGTTTGAGCCGGAAGGCAGGCATAAATACCCCAAAAATCATTGCTTCCGCCACAACGGCGCATTGCCCGTTTTACATTCGCTGGTCCCGTATTATAAGCTGCTAGCGCTAAATGCCAATCTCCAAAGGTCTTGTGTAATCGCTTCAGGTATTGACAAGCCGCCTCCGTTGCTCTCTCCGCATCAAATCGCTCATCAATGTATTGATCCACTCGCATTCCAAAATCACCACGAGCCGTATAAGGCATGAATTGCCATAAACCTCCAGCTCCTTTATTGGAAATAGCCCTATTCTCTAATCCTGATTCAATCAATGATAGGTACTTCAACTCATCTGGAAGGCCATATTTTATTAAATACTTCTCGTATAAAGGAAAAAAAACATCCTTCTTTTCTAACATCCGTTGCGTGAAACTGGCTTTTCTAAAAGCAAAAATTTCTACGAACTGATGCGTAATGATATTGTAATTCAACGGAATTACATTTTCTAACTTCTTAAGTCGATCTTGAATTAATCCTGGATCAATGGTGAAAGCGGGAGGCCCACCTTGCTCTAATTGAGCCAATGAATCAATCTGCTTAAAATCATAGGCAGGCTGATAGGCTCCTGTTACCTGAGAAAAGGAAACATAAGAGAGAAATAAACAGAAAAGAAAAACGATGCTATTTTTCATCAGAATTTATCAATTCACCTAGATCTAATAACTTCTGCTCTTGAAAAGGACTCGTCATCAATTGGAAGCCCATGGGCAGACCTTCACTATCTACTCCCATCGGAATAGATAAACCAGGAATCCCCGCTACATTCGCTTGTACGGTAAATAAATCACCTAAATACATTTGAATTGGATCTGTTGTCTTCTCTCCTACTTTATAAGCGGTAGATGAAGTCGTAGGAGAAATGATAAAGTCATAAGCGCCTAAAATGGCTAAGGTTTTATCCTGAATAAGTCTACGAACCTTTTGAGCCTTTGTATAATATGCATCATAATAATCAGCGCTCAACACAAAGGTGCCTAACATGATCCTTCTTTGGACTTCTTCCCCAAAACCTTCTTGACGCGTACGCTTGTACAACTGCATTAAATCGCCTGCCTTCTCCGTACGATGACCAAATTTCACCCCATCAAAACGAGACAAATTAGAACTTGATTCTGCTGTCGTTAAAACGTAGTAAGTAGGCAATAACTGATCGATGTATGGAAAGTCAACCCCTTCTACTACATAACCAGATGCTTGCAAAGAAGCTATTTTACGCTGAAATGCTTCTTTAATCTCCGGTTGCAGACTTGGATGTTCCACGACTTCTTTGATATAGGCAATACGCTTCTTGTCTTTCTGAATAGCAAGAATAATGGAACTCACCGTACTATCCTGACCATCGTCCCCTTTTATCACATCCAGCACTAAACGCGCATCTGATACATAATTTGTAATAGGCCCAATAGTATCGAAAGAGGACGCGTAAGCAATTAAACCCCAACGAGATACTAATCCATAGGTAGGTTTTAAACCAACCACTCCGCAAAAAGCAGCTGGCATACGGATGGAACCCCCAGTATCAGTTCCTAACGAAACCTGGCACATTCCCGCTTGAACAGCCACTGCAGAACCACCTGAACTTCCACCAGCCACATAGGCCTGATTCGCAAAATTCAATACAGGTCCATAAGCTGAGTTCTCATTCGTACTTCCCATCCCAAACTCGTCACAGTTTTGGCGACCAATAATAATCGCATCTTCGTCTAGTAAACGCTGTACTGCCGTTGCTGAAAAAGTCGATTTAAACGTATCTAGAATTTTACTTCCGGCATACGAATGATGCCCTTCATAACAAAGTAAGTCTTTAATACCCACCACTAAGCCCGCTAATTTCCCAGCAGTTCCTGCTTTGATTTTTTCATCAACTTGGACTGCTTTCAGGATCGCTTCCTCCTCATACACCTCTAAAAAAGCATTCAAGGAATGATTATAGGCTTGAATTTGGGCTAAATGTTGTGCGACTATGGTAGAAACTGAAAGCTCACCCGCTAGCAATTTCTCCCTAATTTTCGCATAAGGTTGACTCGTAAAACTCATTAAAAAGGGAATCTGTATAAAACACAAAAGCATAGTTGAATTTCTCCAACTATGCAGCTATAAGGGATAAGTGAGACTTATTCTTTCGTATCGTCTAACTCTTTATTGATCTGATCTTTCACATCATTCTTCGCATTTTGAAACTCGCGAATACCTTTGCCTAGCCCCTTCATTAATTCAGGTAGTTTTTTACCACCAAAAAATAATAAAATCAAAAGGCCGATTAATAACATTTCGCCACCACCTAGGCTATTTAAAAATAATAATATGCTTGCAGTCATCATATCTGTTTTGTCTAAATTTTCGTAAATATATTTAAAAAAGGTTAATTATTCGTGTATTTAAAGATGTTTTTCAAACTCATCCAACTCATCTTTTATCGCCTTCCCTACCCAAACGACAATAGCTAAATCATCCGCAAAACCCACTAATGGTAAAAAGTCTGGAATGAAGTCAAAGGGCATCACAAAATAGAGCAAAGCTGCCGTTATTTTAACTAACGTCACCAGAGGTAATTTCGTATACGTTCCTTGGACATAGCCTTTAATTAATTCACTAAAGAGTACAATGTAACGATTTAATAACTTAACTACAGTTAAATTACTGCTAGCAGCAGTCTCTTGCACTTTCTTCAATGCCCCCTTCAACAAAGTCAGAAGCCCTAATTTGTTTTGAGAAAAAAGCACTTCACTTTTTTCCATCGCTTCCTTAAAAAAGCGGGAATCCACGATACGCTTCACCCAGGTGCTTGATTGCGACATAATAATTTCGATTAATGCTTAAATATAGTAAAATCATTTAAGGATTTGTCGTATTTTTGTATCGTTTTTTGAATCAGTTGAACCCAAAATTATAACAATGAAAATCACAGTAGTAGGAGCAGGTGCTGTAGGAGCAACTTGTGCTGACAACATTGCCAGAAAAGAATTGGCAGATGAATTAGTTTTATTAGATATCAAAGAAGGTATTGCAGAAGGTAAAACATTAGATATGTATCAAACAGCTAGTTTGTTAGGTTTTGATACAACGTTAATCGGTTCGACTAATGATTACACGAAGACAGCAAATTCTGATGTCGTTGTGATTACTTCAGGACTTCCACGTAAACCAGGTATGACTCGTGAGGAGTTAATCGGAGTAAATGCGGGAATCGTGAAAAGTGTAGTAGAAAACATTTTAAAGTATTCTAAAAACCCGATCATCGTGATCATCTCTAACCCGATGGACACAATGACGTATTTAGCGAAGTCAGTAGCTGGTTTAGACAAGCACCGCATCATTGGTATGGGTGGTACTTTAGACTCTGCTCGCTTCAAGTGCTATTTAGCAAAAGCGATGGATGTATCCATTAATGATATTTCAGGAACGGTTATCGGTGGTCACGGTGATACAACAATGATCCCATTAAAGCGTTTAGCTACGTATAACGGCGTTCCAGTTTCTCAATTCTTAGATGATTCTACTTTAGATAAAGTAGTAGCAGATACGATGGTAGGTGGAGCAACACTTACAGGCTTATTAGGAACTTCTGCTTGGTACGCACCAGGTGCTGCAGGAGCTGCTTTAGTCGAAGCAATCGTACGCGATGAGAAAAAAATCATGGCATGTTGCGTATCTCTTGATGGAGAATATGGCCAAAAAGATATCTGCTTAGGCGTTCCTGTCGTTTTAGGCAAAAATGGTTGGGAGAAAATTGTTGACTATAAGTTAACTGATGATGAGCAAGCTGCATTCAACAAGTCAGCTGACGCGGTACGTAACATGAACTCCGTTTTAGATACTTTATCTCTGTAATTTTACAGGGTTAAAATTAAAAGCCTCTCCTATTAGTTTAGGGGAGGCTTTTTAGTAGTCAGTGGACAGTAGTCAGTAACTGGTAGACAGTTCTTTATTTTGATCGGATTGCGATTACTGGATCCATCTTAGCGGCAACCCAAGCTGGAATAATTCCAGAAAGAATACCGATAAAACTGGAGATAAATAATCCTGTCACGATATTCTTCATCGAAAGAACTAATGGTAAGGCATCCTGCGGAATGAGGGTTAATAAGACAACTAATCCAATGCCGACTAATCCCCCAATCAAACTCAAAAACACCGCCTCGAATAAGAATTGAAATAAGATGAAATAATTCTTGGCCCCTAAGGACTTCTGAATTCCAATAATGTTTGTTCTCTCCTTTACCGAAACGAACATAATATTCGCGATTCCAAAACCTCCCACTAAAAGTGAGAATCCAGCAATCAAAGCTCCTGCAATGTTTAGTGCCGCAAAAATGCCATCAAAAAACTGATTTAAACCGTCTAAACGGTTCACAGCAAAATTTGCCTCTTGTTTAGGCTTAATAGAACGTAATGAACGCATTAAACCCGTTACCTCCCCTTCTAATTCCTCTTGTCCGATATCGTCATCCATCGCTTTAATAGCGATATCTGGTGCTGGCTTATCTTTTTGAAATACAGCTGAGAAGGTTGAATAAGGGATAAATACCTTTTCGTCAGGCGTTCCACCAAAACTTAACATGTCATTACCCTTCTTTTCAATAATTCCAATTACTTGGAATTTAATCCCATTTAATTTGATTTGATCTCCTACAATAGCCTGGAGATTTTCTGAGACTTTGGAACCAATAATCACCACATTTAGGGCATTTTCTGATTCAATAGGCAAGAAATAACGACCTAATTGAATAGGCACACTCGTAATTTGATTATAATCATAACTAGCTCCAGTCATATTCACATCCATACTAGAGCTCCCTCTAGTGGCTGAAGCGGAACGACCATTGTCAATAATAGCAATTGCTTTAGCTGATTTTAAGTTGTCTTTCAAGAACTGAAATTCGCTGTATTTCATCTCAGGTCGGTTCAAATACTTCCACCAAGGATAGTTATTCTGCATCAACCAAGGCCATTTACCAACATATAATACACCTGAACCCGCGAAAGAATCAATTTCTGAACGAATGTTTTTATTGAGAGAATCTACGGCCGTGAATACAGCGACAATGGCAAAAATCCCCACGCTCACCCCCAAAAGGGATAAAGTCGTGCGCATGATGTTCGAGCGCAATGCCTGGTAGGCAAAAATCAAACTCTCGTAAACTTGAATTAAAAACTTCATAGGATTCGGATAGAATTCAAATTTAGAAAATTAATCACAAGAAAATGGTGAACTTTTATGAACAGAGCTTATAAACTTTGAATGGCAATATGAAGGTAAGATTGGATTTCGTAAATTCACTTTCCATTTAGGAATTATGAGCTGGAGTAATTACGAGGTACGTTTATTGAAAGACCATTTTGAGGGTCAATTGTTTTTTGACGAGAGTCAATCAGCAAGAATAGCGAAGCGTATCTATGCGACCGATGCCTCGGTATATCAAGTAAAACCAGCCGCAGTGGCCATTCCAGCCTCTTCGAAAGATATCAAACGTCTCATTCAATTCGCCATACAAGCAAAGACAGGCTTAATTCCTAGAGGAGCCGGAACTTCCTTGGCTGGACAAGTCGTGGGTGATGGAATTGTGATGGAAATTTCATCCGCTTTAGGCAAAGTCATTTCGCTTAATAAGAAAGAGAAAAGCGTTTGGATAGAACCGGGTATCGTACGGGATGATTTAAACAAGCATTTAGCAAGTGCTGACTTATTTTTTGGTCCAGAAACTTCAACTGCGAACCGCGCCTTATTAGGCGGAATGTTAGGAAATAATAGCTGTGGATTGCATAGTATTGTGTGGGGAAATGTACGGGATCATATTTTAGAAACACGGGCATTTTTATCAGATGGAACGGAGATTCACACCCAACCATTAACTCGGGAGGAATTTTACCACAAGACCACCCTACAAAATTTAGAAGGTAAAATCTACCGGGAAATTCACCGAATGTTGAACAATCCCGAGATCCAGACTTTAATAAAAGACCGCTTTCCTAAGAAATCCTTAAAACGTAGAAATACGGGCTATGCGCTGGATGCTTTATTGGATATGCAGCCCTTCTCTCCTGAGGGTGAACAATTTAACTTATCTAAGTTAATCGCGGGTTCGGAAGGAACATTGGCTGTCGTTCATTCAATGAAGTTGAATTTGTTAGATCTCCCTCAGCCAGAGGTAGCTTTAATTTGTATTCATTGTCATAGTTTGCAAGAGTCTTTACAGGCGAATATCACAGCCCTAAAACATCCCATATTGGCTTCAGAATTAGTGGATGATTACATTTTGTCATTCACGGAGGGGCATCCTAATTTTGAGAAAGATCGCGGATTTATCGAAGGAAAACCGGCAGCCATCTTGATGGTGGAAATGCGAGCTGATTCTCGAGAAGAACTCGACAGGAACGTATCTAATTTAATTCAGGATCTGAATCAGGCCAATCAAGGATATGCCTACCCTATTTTATGGGGTACTGATATTGCCAAAGGTTGGGACATCAGAAAAGCTGGATTGGGCTTAATTCGTAACCTAGAAGGTGATACACAACCCGTCAATTTAATTGAAGATTGTGCTGTGGATCCTTCAGATTTGCCCGCATATGTGGCAGAAATACAGGAATTACTGGCTCTTCACGAAACGAAAGCTGCCTACTACGCGCATGCTGGAGCGGGAGAATTGCATATCGAGCCCTTTATCAATTTGAAAAGTCCGGAAGGAATCAAATTATTTAGGAGCATTTTGGCTGAAACAGTTGAAATACTTAAGAAATACAAAGGATCTTTAAGTGGCGAACATGGAGACGGTCGTTTACGTGGTGAATTTATTCCTGAATTAATGGGAAAAGAAGTCTATAGCTTGTTCAAAGAGATTAAACACGTTTTTGACCCACAACATGTCTTTAATCCTGGTAAAATAACGGACAGTCCCGCGATGGATACGGCTTTCCGTTTTACAGATCAAAAAGCGACAGAACCATCCTATTATTTTGATTATGGTGTTTGGCGAAATCCACTTGGACTAGCTGAAAAATGTTCAGGATCAGGGGATTGCAAGAAAACATCCTTAAGCGGCGGAACGATGTGTCCCAGTTATATGGCCACTTTGCAGGAAAAAGATTCCACAAGAGCGAGGGCTAATATGCTCCGACAATTATTGAGTTCTCCGGCAGAAGAAACCTTTTCGAATCCTGATTTACACGAGATTCTAGATTTATGTTTGTCTTGTAAAGGCTGCCAAACAGAATGCCCATCCGGTGTGGACATGGGTAAACTAAAGGCAGAAACGCTGCAGCAGTCTTATTTGAAATCGGGAGTTCCCTTGCGCACTCAACTGATTGGCAACTTCCCAACCCTACAACGCTATGCTAGTTATGTAGCTCCCTTGTATAATTTTCTGGTTGAATTCCCCTTGACTGCTTCTTTAATTAAAGTCGCCATGGGATTTGCCATAGAGCGCAGTCTGCCTGCTGTTCAATTCACCAGTTTAGAAACCTGGTTCAAGCGTTATGCGAAGAAAAATCCTCAGCAGGGATTAAAGAACGGCCTAGTTTATCTATTTGCTGATGAATTCTCAAATCACAATGAGGTTCCTTTAGGCCAAAAAACAATCAAATTATTGAATCGCTTGGGCTATGGAGTGGAGATTCCGTCGGATATCATCTCTGGTCGCAGTTTTATTTCCAAAGGAATGCTCGTCGAAGCCAAGGCTTTGGCAAATTCCAATGTAGAAAAACTGCAAGCACTCATATCTACTGACCACCCCCTAATCGGTATAGAACCGAGTGCCTTATTAACCTTTAGAGATGAAATTCCTGCCTTAGTCGATGCAAATAAACGAGCACAAGCTGAGGCCTTAAAACCTAATTGCCTACTCATAGATGAGTTTATCGCCCGTGAATTTAAAGCAGGTAAAATTAGCATAGATGACTTCCATGGCAAACAACAGAAGATTCTGTTACATGGACATTGTCATCAAAAATCCATCGCCGGTTTAACAGCCACACGCATCGCATTAAGTATTCCTTCCCAATATGAAGTAGAGCTTTTACCTACGGGATGTTGCGGAATGGCGGGATCTTTTGGCTATGAAAAGAAGCACTATAAATTATCTCAGCAAATCGCTAACCTCGTTTTGTTCCCCCGTTTATTAAATAAACCCATTAAAAGCATCATTGCCAGCAACGGAACCTCTTGTCGTCATCAAATCAAAGACGGTATCGAACAAGAAGGTCTACACACGGCAGAAATTCTATATAACGCCCTAAAATGATCCAATACAACTTATCCTTATTT
This sequence comes from Aquirufa novilacunae, assembly GCF_045310505.1. Classification (NCBI taxonomy): domain Bacteria; kingdom Pseudomonadati; phylum Bacteroidota; class Cytophagia; order Cytophagales; family Flectobacillaceae; genus Aquirufa; species Aquirufa novilacunae. Next base: position 241,114 of record NZ_JBEWZG010000001.1, on the reverse strand, counting down.
TTTGAGCCCACGATTCACGAATCCGCTATCCGTGCCTTAAAAACGGTCATTATGCCTGAAATCGAAAAACAGGCCTTTGTTGATCAAATTTTCTTGTTTGAAATTAGCTCCCATCAAGAACCAGATTCTGTTGGTTATTCCCTGCAATGCTGGCTTCCCACCTTCGAGGAATCACATCCAGAATTCATTGAAGGAATTGTTTCAGGTTTTTTCCAAAAGGAATTCGCGAATCAGTTTGTGTATTTTCCGAGTCAGTTGAAGAGAGTAGATAGTCACTAGTCACTAGTCGTCGCTTCGCAACTTAGTCGTCCTGCGGACTTAGTCACAAAAATCATTTCACGAAGCCATCGCCGGAGGCGATTCCTACTTTGTTCTTTGTACTTTTTGCTTTGTACTTTAAAGAGCCCAATCAATCCCCTCCTGCCCACTCTTCACCAGGTACTCATTGATTTTCGAAAACGGTTTCGTCCCAAAGAATCCGCCTCGATTCGCAGATAAGGGAGATGGATGTGCCGCCTGAATGATGAAATGCTTTTGAGCATCAATGTGCTTAGCTAGCTTTTGGGCATAAGCACCCCACAGAACAAATACCACGGATTCTTTCTGTTGACTTAGCTGACTGACCACTTCTTCTGTAAATTGTTCCCAACCGCGCTTGGCATGTGAACCCGGTTCTTCTGAACGGACGGTCAACACGCTATTCAAAAGCAAAACGCCTTGATCTGCCCAAGAACTTAAATCACCCGAATACCGAATCACTTTCAGATCAACATACAATTCCTTGTAAATATTTTTTAGCGAGGGCGGCAAAGGGAAGTTTGCGGGAACAGAAAACGATAAACCTTGTGCTTGTCCCTCTCCATGGTAGGGATCCTGGCCTATAATAACGACTTTGGTTTGCTGAAAGGAACAACGGTGAAAAGCGGAGAAGACTTGATGGATGGGTGGAAAAATATCCTTTTGGCCATATTCTAGCATTAGAAAAGAACATAACTCGGAAAAATAAGGAGATGTCAAAGATGAATTCAACACCTTTTTCCACTCATTATTCAAAGAATCAGCTAATTTTACTTTCAGATTACTCATTAGACCTTTATAGGATGACAGAAGCTTTTTCAAATGGATTTATAATTTCAGTAGACACCACACATCTACCAGAAATGGAATTAAATCCTCCTTACAAACACTTTTTCTCCTACCAAATTACAATCAAAAACTTGAGTAACCAACCAGGACAGCTTGTGAGTCGTTTTTGGGAAATTGTAGATGGTATTGGTTCTAAAGAAACGGTGAACGGTTTAGGTGTGGTAGGACAGCAACCGATCATTGAGCCCGGCAATTCATTTACCTACACTTCTGGTTGTCCATTGATATCCTCCATTGGTAAAATGAGCGGACATTATGTATTCCTGAATTTAGAAAATCAGGCTACTTTTAAAGTAGACATCCCTCCTTTTGAGCTTATTCCTGCCTACCATCTGAATTAATGAATCGGCTTCAATTTTATCTCAAGGCACAAACAGCGCATGGATTACATTCACCCTCAATCTATGCCTTGTATTGTGAACTTTTAAATCCATTCCTCAAGGGTCAATTAACTTATGAACAATTAGTTGAGGAATTGAAGAAGCGATATACTGAAGGAAAAATTATAGAAATGTCTTCAGAATTTGAACCAGCTCAGATGACATTAAATGACGTCATTTTAATTCCAAAACCTTATAGAAACGAGCCTTTTTGGAATTCACTTAAATCACACCCATCTGTTATTCAAACGGTGGATCTGTATGATCTAGGTTTAGTATTTTTCAAACCCATTTGTCCGAAACAAAATTTTTACCTTCGTAAAATGTAACAAAAAAGGGGCTCAAATTGAGCCCCTTTTGATTATTTGTCTGCTTTCGCAATATCGACATTTACTCGTTTGCCCTTAATTTGAGCTCCCGCCATTTTGTCTAATACCACATTCGCATATTCTTTCGGTACATCCACAAACGTGTGTTTGTTCTCGATTTGAATTTGGCCTAAAACGTTTCCTGGAATTCCAGATTCTCCAGCGAATGCTCCTACGATGTTAGAAGGAGATATTTTCTCGTTGAATCCGATATTCACGACTAAACGCACCATGTTTTCGTCAGAACGGTAAGGTTTGCCTTCGCGATCCATACGAGGACCACGAGGAGCCGAATTACGATCACCGCCTCTTTCGAAACGACCTCCGCGGTCTCCACCACGGTCACCACCTCTTTCGAAACGGCCAGCACCACGGCGATCTCCGCCACGATCTCCACCGCCCCAACGATCACCGCCACCGCCTCTTTCGAAACGACCTCCGCCACCGCGTTCATCGCGACCATACTTACGTGAGCTACGTTCCATATCGCCTTCGAGATTCTCATCACCGAATTCGTTCTTCACGACACCCATGTTCATCTTAACTAACGCAGCCACAACTTGCTCCACAGTGAATCCAGCATGTTGGAAATTAGGTAAAGCATCATCAAACAATTCTAAACCGCCTTCAGCGATCGTAGCAGCTACCCGATCGATAAACATTCCCTTTTTAACCCCCACTACGTCAGAGAAAGTAGGAATCACGCCTTTATCAATTTTTACTTTCGTATAATTCATGATATCACGCAAACGATTGCGCTCAGCACCTACCACTAAAGTAAACGCCTTACCAGACTTACCAGCACGACCTGTACGACCGATACGGTGTACATAATATTCTTCATCTAATGGAATGTCGTAATTGATTACGGCATCTACGTTATCTACGTCTAAACCACGAGCTGCCACATCCGTCGCCACTAAGAAACTCACATTTCCACCACGGAAACGATTCATTACTTGCGTACGTTGTGATTGACGTAAGTCACCGTGTAAGCCTTCCGCTGCATAACCACGCAACATCAATTCTTCTACTACTTCGTCTACACGTTTCTTTTGGTTACAGAAAATCAAAACCAATTTTAAGGAATAGAAGTCGATCAAACGTGTTGTCACTTCCATTTTCGCACGACCCTTCACATCATAGTATAATTGCTCGATGTTTACGTTCGTGATCTCATTCTTTACCACTTTAACTAATTTAGGGTTAGTTAAATAACGGTTCGTCAAGGCCATAATCGGCTTAGACATAGTTGCTGAGAACAAGACTGTTTGACGCTCATTTGGAATTTCTTCCAATATGCTTTCGATATCCTCACGGAAACCCATATCTAACATCTCATCTGCCTCATCTAAAACGATCATCGATGCTTGATTTAATTTCAAGGCACGACGCTCGATCAAGTCAATAACACGACCTGGAGTACCTACTACAATGTTTGCCCCTGCTTTCAAAGACTTAATTTGACGATCAATGGAATCTCCACCATATACCGTCGTCACCCAAACCCCTTTTGTATATTTAGACAACTTCTTCATTTCCTCAGAAACTTGAACCGCTAATTCACGCGTAGGACATAAGATGATTGCTTGAACATACTTCTCAAAAGGAACAATATGCTCAATCATCGGAATACCGAAGGCGGCTGTTTTACCAGTACCTGTCTGCGCTTGACCGATGACATCACGACCTTCCATTACGAAAGGAATTGCTTCTGATTGGATGGGAGAAGCAAACTCAAAGCCCATTTCTTTTACTGCTTCTTGGATTCCTTCCGACAATGGAAGCGAATCGAAGCGAATTTTTTCACTCATTTGATATATTTAATTACGATGCCCGAACACATCCGTAATTTAACTCCTGCCGATAGCCTTTGAAAAAAGGAAAAAAGAGAGTTCCTGCGGATGTATTTAATAAACAAAGCACAAAAGTACCTCTTATTAAATTAGAATGCAATAAAATTGTACTATTTTAATGAAGAACGCTTCTTAAAGCTGAAAATGATTTCATTATTCGAGGAATTAGGCAAAGTAGCGACCGTAATTCTTTTGGGATTCAAGCCTTCACCTACTAATCGATTCTTTAACACATATGCATGCTCCTTCGCTGTTGCAGGCCCTTTTTCGGAAGAAACTTGGACTTGAACATCCACCTCCTTGAACTTAGTTAAACCAGATGCTATTTGCTTAAATAGATAGGTTTTAGGAGTAGATAATAATTCAGTTTTATCTGAAAACTCGAGCTCAGTACACGCTAAATCAAGTGGAGTAACGACAGTTGAATCGGACACATACGCATGAAAAGCCACAATAATTGATTCTTTGGGAACCTGAAATGGCTTTCCTTCCGGCCAAACTAAAGTAGTAAGCGAATCATTCGTAGCTCTAGATGAATCTAATGCCACCTTCGTTAAACTATCATTTAACTTAGCTAAACTGTCAATGGGAATGATTTCACTCGTCTCTTCTTTATCGATTGGCGCCTCTTCACTAGTGCGATTAACAAAAAATAAAATCAAAGCAACAATAATTGCACCTGCAACAAGGCTAATTAAAAAGATCGAGTAATTACGTTTAGTCTTATCATCTGAAGGCGAAAAAGGCTCATCATAAACAACCGAATCCCCTTTAAGCACATCCTTCAACACCAAAATATCAATTAAAGCTACCTGAATTTTCGGAGGCGCTAAGGCATAAAAATCATTCTTTGTCGGTTGATAATATTCCCCGAAGGATTTAAAATCCCGTAAAGCATCGTAATCATACTCTTTCAAGCGAAAACCATACAACGCATAACTCAAGGTTAAACCTTTAATAATCGTTGAACTCTTAGCGCCCAATTGCCCACCTAATAAAGTAGCAATGGCACTTTTCTTATCAGGCAATAAAATGCCCATCATTCCTTCGCCAAAACGATACAAAGATTCATAATCAGGCATTCCTTTTCCTGAACTTAACAACTTCGCTACCTCCTCTTGTGGAGCAGATTTAGCGAGCATAAAATTGTAGAGCGCATTGAAACGGATTCTATTTCGAAATAATTTGAGTGCACTACCTAATACAACCGCTTCAAAAGCTGGAATCAAGTCCAGTACTTTTTCTTGCTTCTCCGTGCACAAATCTGCTAATCGCTTAGCAAAAAACGTTTTTTCTTCCGGTGTTATTAAAGCAAATACTTGGCTCATAAGGATTATTTCTAGCCCAAAATTACCTTATTTTTTTTATTTGCTTACCTTTGTAAGATGAAAAAGGTGTTATTTATTGATAGAGATGGTACTTTAATTGAAGAACCAAAAATTGACCAGCAAGTTGATAGCTTCGAAAAGCTCGCTTTCTTACCTGGGGTCATCTCTAATCTAAAGAAAATCACTACCATCACCGATTATGAATTGGTCATGGTAACGAATCAAGACGGTCTTGGAACTGAATCATTTCCAGAGGACACCTTTTGGCCAGTTCATCAAAAAATGTTGGACATCTTTGCTTCTGAGGGCATTATCTTCGAGCAAATTCATATCGATCGCAGCTTTCAACACGAAAACAAACCTACTCGTAAGCCAGGCATTGGCATGTTAGGTGAATACTTCACGAATGACTACGACCTAGCTAACTCTTTTGTACTAGGTGATCGCATAACTGATATTGAATTAGCAAAAAATTTAGGCGCCAAAGGAATATTTATCGGCGACTTAGAGATACCCGTTGAATTAAGTGCCTATACCGCTTTGCAATGTCAACATTGGAATGAAATACACGAATTCTTCCTCTTACCAGATAGACGCGTTGTTCATGAGCGCAATACACATGAGACGAAAATTTCCATTGATTTAAATTTAGATGGAAAAGGGATAGCTAAGAACGAAACAGGCTTAGGCTTCTTCGATCACATGTTAGACCAAATCGCGAAACATGGAAATCTTGATCTTTCTGTCAAAGTGGCTGGCGATTTACATATCGATGAGCACCACACGATAGAGGATACGGGCATTGCCTTAGGGGAAGCATTTGCCTTAGCTTTGGGAAATAAAAAAGGAATTGAACGCTACGGCTTTTTATTACCCATGGATGATTGTTTAGCACAAGTAGCTATCGACTTTTCTGGCCGCAATTGGCTGGTTTGGGAAGCCACATTTAAACGGGAGATGATTGGCGAAATGCCGACTGAAATGTTCTTTCACTTTTTCAAATCCTTCTCAGATGGAGCTAGATGTAATTTAAATATTCAAGCTACGGGAGAAAATGAGCACCATAAGATAGAGGCGATCTTCAAAGGTTTCGCCAAGGCGATAAAAATTGCAGTAAACAGAGATCGAAAAAATTTAGATTCTTTGCCAAGCACCAAAGGACTTCTTTAAAATAATTCGTAAATTTGAATCATTAAACAACAATACAATGGGATATTCAGGAGCAGCGTTTTTTATCATCTTATTCGCAATTTCAATTGTAGTAGGTGCTAAACTTCAAAAAATCTATAAAGAGAGAGGGAAATAATCCTCTCTCTTTTAGTTTAGTTTCCCATTATCAGCAAAGCTGTAAAAAGTGGATGCCCCCACGATGAGGTGATCTACCACGTCGATATCGAATAACCTTCCCGCTTCCATCACCTGCTTCGTTAATTCAATATCTGAACTACTAGGCCACATCTGGTCACTTGGATGATTGTGAGCTAAAATAATGGAGGACGTTAAACGCTCCAAAGCAGATTTGAATAAAAGGCGAATATCTACCGTCGTTCCGGAAACTCCTCCGATACTTAACTTTTCTGCTAATACAACCGAGGACGCACGATTAAGATGAAATACCCAAAACTCTTCTCGAATCAAATCGGCTAAATAAGGTTTAATAACCTCATACGCATCGACTGAATTACGAACCACGAATTTAGAGCTAGACTCATATATCTGCCTTCTTCGTCCTAATTCAAGCGATGCGACTAGCAGAGCCGCCTTTGCCGTGCCTATTCCTGGTAATTTCTTAAAATCAAACAGATTATATCGAGCCAGAACACTTAGATCTCCACTAACCGATTGAACAAGTTTGTTCGCTAAATCTTCTGCTGAGTGATTCGCAAAACCTGAACTAATGAGGAGGGTCAGTATTTCGACCAATGTTAATTCCGCAGCTCCTAGACGAGCTAATTTCTCCCGAGGTAAATCTTCCTTTTTGACCATTTTCATGTCTGAAAGGTAGACCTTATAAACGAATAAACCCCTCTTGTGGAGGGGTTTATCACTATCTTGATTATCTAAAATTAAGCAGCTACTTTGTTCACTAACTTAGCTAATTTAGATTTTTGATTTGCAGCTTTATTCTTGTGGATGATGTTCTTCTTAGCCAATTTATCTAAAGAAGATGAAACTTGCTTGTAAAGCTCGATCACCACTGATTTATCAGTCGTCAATCTCAATTTCTTGATTAATGTACGAGTTGATTTGTGTTGGTAACGGTTACGTAAACGCTTTGCTTCGTTAGAACGGATACGCTTTAGTGCTGATTTATGATTTGCCATCTGTTAAATAAAATTCTCTTTTTACAAAATTGAAATGCAAAAGTAAGTAATATGAACATAAGTAGCAAGACTATCCTTAAAATTTTATTATTCTTCTGTATGGCTTCAGAAGTACATGCGAAGACAACCTGGGGATTTTTTGGACATCGGAAGATTAATTTACTCGCTATTTACACCCTCCCTCCCGCTTTACATCTATTCTACCGAAGGCATCAAAAGGAATTACAAGAATTGGCCGTTTTGCCAGATGCGAGGCGGTATATCTTGGATGAGGAAGCTGCGCGGCATTATATTGATCTAGATATCTATGATCTGAACAAAGTGAGTTTTAGCACCTGGGAGCAAATGTTGCGTAGAACGTCTGAGGATTCATTACGCAAGCATGGCATCGTTCCTTGGCATATTCCTATCGTATACCAGCGTCTAGTGAATGCCTTTATAAAAAAGGATAGCCTGCAAATTATCAAGTTATCTGCAGAACTAGGACATTATATCGCCGATGCGCATGTTCCTTTACATACGAGTTCGAATTATGACGGCCAAAAAACAGGACAAAGTGGCCTGCATAGTTTTTGGGAATCCCGTATTCCTGAACTTCTAGGCAATAAATTAGATCAATTTAGCGGCCCCGCGACCCACATTTCGAATGTGCAACAAATGAGCTGGACTTGGGTGTTAGCTTCTCATAGAGAATTACCCCATTTGTTTACCATGGCCAGCAAAATTAGTCAGTCGTTGAAAGAAGCGGAAAAATATAGTTTCGAACAAAAAGGTACCACCTTAATTAAAACACCAAGCCTAAAATATAGTCTAGCTTACCACAAAGCCTTAAATAAACAAATAGAATCTAGGTTTATGGCCTCTGTTCAACATGTGGGTGACCTCTGGTATTCTGCTTGGTTAACGGCAGGCGAACCATCTTTCGAATAAATTTTGCAATTTTGCAAAATGAACACCAACCCATTTATTCAATTAAAACCAGGAAAAGATGCACCCGTTAAGCGCTTTCATCCCTGGGTATTCTCCGGAGCAATTGCGAAACAAAGTCCACAACTGCAAGACGGTGATTGGGTTAATGTCTATAGTTCACGTGAAGAATTCCTTGGAACAGGCCATTTTCATAATGGAAGTATCGCCGTAAAAATCATCTCCTTTCAAGCCATTGAATCGAAGCAAGCTTTTTGGGAGAATCGCATCCAAAACGCATGGGATCTACGTGCCTTATTACCTTTGGAAAAAACCAATGCCTTCCGTTTAATACACGGTGAAGGGGATGGTTGCCCCGGATTAATCATGGATTTATACAAGGATGTGCTTGTCTTTCAAGCCCATACGATAGGAATGCACCGCGACCGAGATGAAATCGTGGAAGCCGTAAAAAAGGTATTAGGTAAGAAGATCAAGGCGATCTACGATAAAAGTAGAGAAACATTACCGACCGAATATGCACAGAATTGCACAAATGACTTCGTATTTGGCGAGGTAGCGGTTCCATATAAGGTCCAAGAGAATGGAATTTCATTTTCGATCAACTGGATTACAGGACAGAAAACGGGCTTCTTTATTGACCAGCGTGAAAACAGAGCCCTGTTAGCAAAATACGCTAAAGGGAAATCCGTCCTCAACACGTTCTGTTATTCAGGTGGTTTCTCACTTTATGCCTTAGAGGCTGGTGCAGCGTCTGTTATTTCATTGGATGCTTCGGCCAAAGCCATTGATTTAGTCAACGCCAATATTGCTTTAAATAAAATGCAAGACTTGCAGCATGAAGCCATTGTGGGTGAAACCCTACCCTATTTAAAGGCTAATGAAGATGAGTTTGATATTATCGTATTAGATCCACCGGCCTTCGCTAAATCCATGAACGCAAAGCACAAGGCTTTACAAGGTTATCAAAAAATCAATGAATTAGCGTTACGTAAAATCAAGAAGAATGGGCTCTTGTTTACCTATTCTTGCTCACAAGTTATTACGAGAGATCTATTCTACAATATGCTTGTTGCCGCTGGAATTGCGGTAGGACGCGAAATTCAAGTGATTCATCAGATGACACAGTCGCCTGATCATCCGATTAACTTATTCCATCCAGAGAGCAATTACCTGAAAGGATTCGTTTTAAAAGTATTGTAAACAAAAAAGGCAGCCCGAGAGCTGCCTTTTTTTATAGATAACAAAGCTTAGTCCACAAAACGGAACAATCGGTTCCAGCGGATAATCTTCCAAAACTCTGACGAGAATAAGCTTTTGTTTGAATCAATCGACATCCAGACAAAGAACGCTTTTCCTACGATGTGGTCCGAAGGCACAAAACCCCAAAAACGTGAATCAGCCGAATTATGGCGGTTATCACCCATCATAAAATAATAATCTTGTTTGAACGTATACGATGTTATTGCTTTCCCTTCCACCGTAATTTGGTAGCCAGCAATCTTCACGTCTTTATTACCTTCGTATTTCTGAATGGCTTCCCCATAAAGGGCCACATTAGCCGGTGTCATCGGAACCGTTAAACCCTTAGCAGGCACTTTTAACGGACCATAAAAATCACGATTCCACTTAAATAAGGTGGTATCATGTGGGAAAATATCTATAAAAGTGACTCCTTTAGGATCTTTAAAAAGATCCTTATCAAAGATTTTAGGAAAAGCTAAGGCTTGAATTTCATCCACCATCGCCTTTGATGTATTCATTTTATAGCCCCAAAGCACATTTTGCGAATCTGGTTCCGCTAAAGGCAACCAATCCGCTGAATCATAACTAGCGTCTGGGGAATTGCGAATGCCATATTCTTCAAAGAATTTTTCATCCAAATTCTCTTTCGTCTTCATGAAAAACGGATGCTGCATGCGAACCGGATTCTCCATGGCCTTGCCATTCACAATCACTTGTTGATCGCGCACCTCTAATACATCCCCAGGAGTCGCTACACAGCGCTTAACATAGAAAGTACGCAAATCTACCGGTGCATCCCCATCCTCTTCAAAATTAGGCACATTAAATACAACCGCATCCCCTTGCTTCACAGAAGAGAATCCAGGAAGGCGATAAATAGGCAAATCCAACCAGCTTAAATAAGAAGGGATATTCGTAAACCAAATCTTTTGATGCGTTAATGGCAACTGTAAAGGCGTCTTGGGCGTACGAACACCATAGTGAAGTTTACTCACAAATAGAAAATCACCTACCATGAGGGAACCTTCCATAGATGGAGTAGGAATCGTATAGGCTTCAAAAACAAAGAAGCGAATTAACGTGGCTGCCACTACAGCAAAAGCCACAGAATCTAACCACTCTCTGAAAGCTGATTTTTGTTTTTTAGGTGTTTCTTTCGTCTCCTTCATCTTATTTTAACATATCGTCCATTCCTAGGACTCCTTTTTTATCTTTAACCCACTCAGCTGCAATGACGGCACCTAAGGCAAAACCCTCCCGGCTAAATGCCTCATGAGTGATTTCGATTTGATCTACTTTGGAAATATATTTTACCGTATGCGTTCCAGGAATAATCGACTCCCGTTGTGACCAAATAGCCACCTCATTCGCAGCTGGAATTTCATTATTCACCCATTTGTCTTTTGCAGGATAGGCATCAATAATGCCCTCAGCAATCGTAATGGCCGTTCCGCTCGGCGAATCTTTCTTTTCTAAATGATGAATTTCATTGGTGTAAATATCGTATTCCTTTTGTGGCGACATTAACTGAGCTAACATCTTATTCAAACGAAAGAACAAGTTTACACCGATCGAATAGTTAGAAGCATAAAAGAACGTGGAATTCTTTGCTTTAGTCAAAGCCTCAACCTCTGCCTTCTTCTCTAACCAACCCGTCGTTCCACAAACCACTGGGATCTGCTTATTTATACACGTCAAAATATTCGCATATGCCGAAGCTGGATTCGAAAACTCAATAGCCACATCCACATCTGAAGCGCTTAAAGACTGCAAATCTGCTTGATTATCGACATCTATCTTGGCTACAACCTGATGGCCACGACCTAACGCTAAACGCTCGATCTCTTTGCCCATTTTACCGTAACCGATTAATACTATTTTCATCTTTATTTAAAATTAAATGTTAAGGTGAGGCCGGATACCAAACTTTGGGAAAAAGGCTGGTAATCAACCGTAGGCTTCACTTTAAGACTGATATCATCCGACACATCAAATGTTTTCAAATGCGCACTCACATTCGCGTCCACCACATTCAAGGTCCAGGCTAACACCATACCAATGTAGGTATAATCCCTATTTCTGCGATAACCATCCGTTAAACGCTTCAACTGATTTACATCTAAATCACGAATTGTCCCATCCTCATAAGGTACCGCCACCGTGGTGGGAGGTTTATAGGTAGGATCATCCGGATGAAGAGAAACCTGGTAATAATACCCTCTGTACTTTGAATAGCGAACATCATTCCAGTTCGCAATCATTCCCAAAGAAACAAAGGCTCCCGCCACTAAAGGTAACTTCCAATATTGCCGATTGTACAATTGTCCCCAACCTGGAATCATTAAAGACTTAAGCGTTGCTTGTCGAGGAATGATTTTATACGGTTTAACTACCGGTTTCAATTGTACCGTATCCCTCACATCCTTTGCGTGTAGGCCTATCGGCAAAAGCAAAACTAACAGGAAGTACCTTAAGTACATTATTGAACCTTGTTAAGAATGGTTAAAAGCTCCTCTTTCGTTTTAAAGCTTAATTTAATTTCTCCCTCCCCTTTCTCATTTATTTTCAATGCTACTGGGGTTTTAAAGAAGGATTTCAAAGTCGCTTGCCACGCCTGTAAATCATGGGCAGACACCTTGGTTGTGGTAGAACCTGTGGCAACCGTATCGATATTCCCAGACTGACGAACCGCGTCCTCTAAACGACGAACGGACCAATCTTCTGCGATGGCTTTTAAAAATAAGGCATTTTGCAAACTTGCATCCTCCAAGGAAACTAAGCAACGCGCATGGCCCATAGACAATTTATTATCACGAATCGCCACTTGAATATGAGGTGGCAATTTCAATAAACGCATGTAATTGGTTACGGTCGAACGATTCTTACCTACACGAGCGCCTAAGTCCTCTTGCTTTAAATCACATTCCTCCATCAATCGCTTGTAGGAAAGGGCGATCTCAATCGCATTGAGATTCTCTCGCTGAATATTCTCGATCAAGGCCATTTCGATCATTTGCTGATCATCCGCCGTCCGAACATAGGCCGGAATTGTTTTCAACCCAGCTAATTTAGACGCTTGAAAACGTCGCTCACCGGAGATTAACTGGTATTTTTTGGCAGAAACCTTACGAACCGTAATCGGTTGAATAATACCTTGAACACGGATCGATTCGGCTAATTCTTGTAATGCCTCAGCGGCAAAATATTCTCGAGGTTGAAAGGGATTCGTTTCAATTAAGTCCAAAGAAATCTCATCCATTAAATTCACCCCTTCTAGGCTTCCTGCGAAATCAGATGGATGACGAGATTGTAGTCCACCTCCATCAGAATCCTCTAACAAGGCACCTAAACCTCTACCTAAACCCGTTCTCTTCTTTGAATTTTCTTGCTTTGCACTCATATATCTGAACCTAGTTGGTCACTAGCAAACCATTCTTGCGAATAATTTCTTTGGCTAAATTTAAATAACTAATGGCCCCCTTACTATCCGCATCATGCAAGATGGCAGGTACACCAAAACTAGGTGATTCCGATAAGCGAATATTCCTTGGAATAATCGTCTCAAACACCATATTTTTAAAATGAGAATTTACCTCATTCACTACCTGATTCGATAGACGTAAACGCAAATCGTACATGGTTAACAAGATTCCCTCTATCACTAAGGCCGTATTTAAACGCGATTGAATAATCTTAATCGTATTCAATAATTTGCCTAATCCTTCTAAGGCATAATATTCACATTGCACAGGAATAATCACCGAATCTGCAGCGGTAAGGCTATTAATGGTTATTAAACCTAAAGAAGGTGAACAATCCATAATGATAAAATCATACAAATCCTTTACAGCCTCTAATGCCTCTTTCATCTTTCTTTCCCGGTTATTTAGATTAATCATTTCAATCTCTGCACCGACTAAATCAATGTGGGAGGGAATGATATCTAAAAAGGGAACTTCGGTAGGTAAAATGCTATCCTGTACGCTAGATAGACCTACCATACATTCGTAGATACTGTTTTTAACTTCTTTCGGATTAAAACCTAAACCAGAAGTTGAATTCGCCTGAGGGTCCGCGTCAATCAAAAGGGTCTTAAACTCAAAAGCAGCTAAACTCGCAGCTAAATTTATGGCTGTCGTTGTTTTACCTACTCCCCCTTTTTGATTTGCAATCGCGATAGTTTTGCCCATAGGATGTTTAACGAAATGAATTAACAATATTACAAAAAAGGTTTCACATCTATCTCGAAATTCTTGTATCTTGTCACGAAAAATTCAGCAAACCTATATGTCAACAACTAGTACCTCACACCCCAAAGGCCTTTATTTTCTGTATTCCACGGAGATGTGGGAGCGCTTCAACTTTTACGGAATGCGCGCCATACTTTCCTTGTTTCTAGTTAGCGCCCTCTCTTTCAAGCAAGACGAAGCTGCCATCTTATATGGTGGATTTTTAGGGCTTAGTTATTTAACCCCTATGCTAGGCGGTTATATATCTGACAGATACATCGGAAATCGAAACAGTATCATCGGTGGTGGTTTTGCCATGGCCATAGGCCAACTTTTATTATTCAGTTCAGCCAGTACATTTACCTTAGATGTCCCCTTCGCTACGAAATTAATGTGGGGAGGATTGTTGTTTTTAATCTTAGGCAACGGATTCTTCAAACCCAATATTTCCTCGATGGTAGGCCAGTTGTATAAAAAAGGAGATAGTCGTTTAGACGCCGCTTTCACTATTTTTTACATGGGAATTAACACCGGTGCCATGCTAGGCATGCTTATTTGCCCTTGGTTAGGTGACGTAAAATTGGATGGAGTTCGTGTGATCGAAGCCTTCAAATGGGGCTTTTTAGCGGCAGGTGGAGCGATGTTGATCGGTACCATTTTATTCATCTTTCTAAAAGGGGTATTTTTGAAAGCTCCTGATGGAAGCGATATTGGTTTAGCGCCTACCTTTAGTGAAACTAAATCAGTCGACGCTGAAACGGAAAAGGCTGAATTCTCAACTCAGTCCATTGTTTTCTCGAGTGCCTTATTCATTGGTTTAATCATCGGGTTTCATTATTTATTCATCACTGAGGTACCTAATCCGATCAAAGACTGGATTTATCCGGTCATCTATTCTGCGGGTATCAGCTTAGCTTTCCTGATTCTACAGGATAAGACCTTGACCAAAATAGAGCGTGATCGCATCTGGGTCATGTATTTTGTGGCCTTCTTTGTCATTTTCTTCTGGGCAGCCTATGAGCAAGCTGGATCTTCTTTGACGTTTATTGCAGACCAGCAGACGGATTTGAATTTCTTTGGCATTATGTTGCCACCTAGCTCTGTCCAAAACGCGAATTCCTTCTTCATCATCATTTTAGCTTTTCCTTTCTCCTGGCTTTGGATGCGGTTAGCAAAAAGAGGAATTGAACCTAATTCACCTGGAAAGCAAGCGATCGGGCTTATGCTATTAGCGATTGGTTATTTAATTATCGCATTAAAAGTGAAGGACTTGGGTTCAGATAAATTAGGTGTAATTTGGTTATTCATCATGTATTTATTTCACACGATGGGGGAATTAAGCCTTTCTCCGATCGGATTATCCTTAGTATCCAAGCTAGCGCCTAAACGATTCTCTTCTTTATTGATGGGTGTATGGTTCTTAGCTAATGCGGCCGGCTATGCCTTGTCAGGAACGCTAGGAGCCCTTTTACCTCCAGCAACGGCGGTAGCAGGTCAAACAGTCTTCCCTAGTTTCTTGGGGTTCGAAATTAAAAATCTATATGATTTTTTCATTGTATTTGTAATAATGGCCGGAATTGCTTCTGTAATTTTGTTTGGCTTAGCTAATGGTCCACTTAAACGTATGATGCACGGCATCAGATAATATGAATAC
Organism: Aquirufa novilacunae; assembly: GCF_045310505.1. Lineage (NCBI taxonomy): Bacteria > Pseudomonadati > Bacteroidota > Cytophagia > Cytophagales > Flectobacillaceae > Aquirufa > Aquirufa novilacunae. The sequence goes on along the minus strand of NZ_JBEWZG010000001.1, from coordinate 225,657 downwards.
ACACGATCATCATTTACACGAACAACATTTAAAAAGTTCAGATTTCATTACGGACGTCGTGATAGGCATGTCCGATGGTCTAACGGTTCCTTTTGCCTTGGCTGCAGGACTTTCAGGAGCCGTGGCCTCTGCTAGCATTGTAACCACAGCAGGTATCGCCGAAATCGTGGCAGGATCTATTGCCATGGGCTTAGGAGGTTATTTAGCAGGCCAAACAGAACAAGAGCACTACGAGGCAGAATTAAAACGCGAGTATGAGGAAGTAGAGCGCGTACCAGAAAGAGAGAAGCAAGAAATTAGAGATGTATTTGCGGATTATGGTTTAAGCCCAGAGGCACAAGAAATTGTCGTTGAATCGATCTCAAAGGACAAAAATAAATGGGTAGACTTCATGATGCGTTTTGAGCTTGGACTAGAACGTCCTAACCCAAATCGGGCTAGAAATTCAGCCTTGACTATTGGCATATCATACATTGTGGGCGGTTTCATCCCACTTCTACCCTATTTTTATGTAGATAAACCAGAACAAGGATTACTTTATTCAGCCGAGGTGACGATTTTAGCTTTACTTGTTTTTGGCTATTTCAAAAGTAAAGTAACCGGCCAAAATCCCATCATCGGATCCCTTAAAGTTGCTTCCATCGGAGCAGCAGCCGCGGCCGCCGCATATTTTGTAGCAACCTTATTTCAATAGGCTGACACGGTATCATCGCCACGGGAATCTGCACCACCCTGAAGATTCCCATTAGGCAAAACTAGAATACCTTCTACTAAGCCAATAGCTGAAACAGGTGAGAAAGTATAGCCTTTCGTCTGTAAACGTATTTGTTGTTCCTCAGAAAAACGTTTGGGTTCTGAAGTAATTTTCTCTGGTAACCATTGGTGGTGAAAACGCGGATATTCTACCGCCTGCTGCATATTCATCCCCATTTCTAGTGTATTCAACACTACTTGGAAGACGCTGGTAATAATAGTAGATCCACCTGGAGTACCTACCACCATCTTTAATTGACCATTTTCCTCCACAATAGTTGGAGTCATGCTAGAAAGCATCCGTTTGTTTGGTTGAATCTCATTCGCCTTGGAACCAATTAAACCATATAGGTTGGGTGACCCTGCTTTGGCAGAAAAATCATCCATCTCATCATTCAAAAGAAAACCAGCACCACCCACAAACACCTTACTTCCATAAGAATTATTTAGGGTCGTAGTGATCGAAACCGCATTTCCTTCTCCATCCACAATACTATAGTGCGTTGTTTCTGGGCTTTCATAGCCTGGGAAACTGCCTGATTGGATGGATGAACTTGGAGTGGCTTGTACAAAATTCATACTTGACATTCTTGTAGCATTATAGGCTGGATCAATCAATTCGTTCACCGGCACTTTCACAAAATCAGGATCGCCAAGCCATTTAGAACGATCTGCATACACGCGTCTCTCTGCTTCTACCATCACCTGAATCGTCGAATCAGAGCTTGGGCCCCATTTGTTTATAGAATAAGGAGCCACCATTTGTAATAATTGGGCTAAAGCAACTCCTCCACTACTTGGAGGCGGCATCCCAATAATCTGGTAATTCTTGTATTTACTTTTAATTGGTGTTCTCCAAACCGCTTGGTAATTCTTTAGATCCTTCATCGAAATCAAACCATTTTGAGCCTGCATTTCTTTCACAATGAATCGAGCTGTTTCACCTTTATAAAAGCCATTTGCTTTTTTGGTCATGATGCGATCTAAGGTAGCCGCAAGGTCACTTTGGACTAATAGATCCCCTTGTTTCCATTCTTTACCATCTGCAGACAATAAATAAGTTTTACCTGGATTTTCCTTCAGAAACTCGGTCCTTTGGCGATTTAAACCTCTTGCTTCCTTCTCAGTCAACAATAATCCTTTGCTTGCAAGATCAACAGCAGGCCTAACTAATTCTGCCCATGGCAAATGGCCTAATTTGTCATGCATTTCTTGCATGCCAGCAACAGTACCTGGTACACCTACCGAGAAAATACCCGTCATCGATTTGCCCGGAATGATATTCCCGTTTGCATCTAAATACATATCTCTACTCGCCGCAGAAGGCGCTTTCTCCCGATAATCTAACGCTTTTACATTTCCAGATTTATCTCGGTAGACTAAAAAACCTCCACCACCAATATTTCCAGCAGTTGGATGACAAACGGCTAAAGCAAAATTGACAGCCACAGCCGCATCAATCGCATTACCGCCTTTCTTTAAAATGGCTAAACCTATTTCAGAAGCGGCAGGGTGAGTCGAAACGACCATGCCTTGCTTGCCTTCGATAAGAGGCTTTTGTGTATTTTGAGCAAATACAGAGAAAGAAAGAAGTAAGAGTTTAAAATACTTAGTCATTCGAATGAGGTTTTGTAATGAAACGACAAATTAATAGAATCTGATGATTTACTAACATTGCGATAATAAAAATATAATTTAACTTTGTGATTATTTAAAGAATTTTTCAATAAAACGTAGACTAACAGTGGATATTTTCGAGAAGGTAGCTAATAACATGGGGCCCATTGGTGCACATGCCCATTATTCCCATCATTATTTTTCATTCCCAAAATTAACAGGTGAATTAGGCCCTAGAATGACATTCATGGGCAAAGAAATGCTAAACTGGTCTTTAAATAACTATTTAGGTTTAGCGAATCACCCTGAAGTTAGAAAAGCAGATGCTGAAGCCACTGCAAAATACGGTTTAGCCTACCCTATGGGGGCACGTATGATGTCTGGAAATACAGATGAACACGAAGAATTTGAACGTCAATTAGCTGAGTTCGTCGGTAAGGAAGATGCGTTTTTATTGAATTACGGTTACCAAGGGGTAATGTCTGTCATTGAATGCATGGTTGACTACAAGGACGTCATCGTATATGATGCTGAATCTCATGCTTGTTTAATTGATGGTATTCGTCTACACAAGGCTAAAATGGGCCAATACTATAAGTTCAATCACAATGATATGGACTCTTTGCGTAAGAACTTAGAGCGTGCGACTAAAATCACCAATGAAACTGGAGGTGGAATTTTAGTGATCACGGAAGGTGTTTTTGGGATGTCAGGTAAGGTAGGATCTTTAGATAAAATCGTGGAAATGAAGAAAGACTTCAATTTCCGCTTATTAGTTGATGATGCACACGGATTCGGTACGATGGGTGACCATGGTAAAGGAGTGGGTGAATACCTGAATTGCACAGAAGGAATTGATTTATACTTCTCTACTTTCGCTAAATCAATGGCAGCGATCGGAGCTTTCATCGCAGCGCCAAAAGAGATCATCATGTATTTAAAATACAATATGCGCTCTCAAACCTACGCAAAAGCACTTCCAATGCCATTTGTGATTGGTGGAATGAAACGCCTAGAGTTGATCAAGAAACACCCAGAATTAAGAGAAAAATTATGGGAAAATGTGCGTGCCCTACAAAAAGGACTAAAAGACAAAGGTTTTGATATCGGAGAAACACAGTCACCTGTAACACCGGTATTCTTACATGGAGAATATGATATTGCAGCCGTGACTAAATTAGTTCGCGACCTTCGTGAAAACATGGGAATTTTCTGTAGTATCGTTGTTTATCCAGTAGTTCCTAAGGGTCAAATCATGCTTCGCATTATTCCGACTTCTTCACATACATTAACAGATATTGAATACACCTGCGATTGTTTTGCTGAAGTTCAAAAAAGATTGAAATCTGGCTATTATGCGCAATAATTGATTGATTAAAAGGTATTTTTAGAGGAAATTGTATTTTTTTGAACTTTTTTTCTGTTTTTTCTTGATTTTAATTTGCATACAATAAGTTTTTTACTAAATTTCGCTTATTAAAGCTCATTTAAGGGCATAAAGACAATCTAATATTATTTACACAACCTAAAAAACAAATTATCATGAGTAGATTTGCACAAGTAAAGGACTTAATTTTATCTTTAGAAGGAGATTTCGAAAAATTCTACGATAAAGGAAATCAAGCAGCTGGTACTCGCGTTAGAGGTGGTTTACAACAATTGAAGACTTTAGCACAAGAAATTCGTACTGAAGTTCAAAACAAGAAAAACGCAGGAAAATAATTTTTCCCCTCTTGCAATAAAAAAGCCCGATTTTCATCGGGCTTTTTTTTATGTTAAAACAATTCGTTGTGCATAGCTGAGGCCATACCGTCCACCATTAGCTTCCCTCGTTCAAGTTCAAAAACCTGCGTTGATATTTCAGCGGTATGTTTAGCGGGATTCGTACTTACGATTTCAAATTTGGCTTTATAGGTAGTTCCTACAAATAGAGGACGTTTAAATTCGGATACTTGCTTTAAGTAGACACTTCCCTCACCTGGAAACTCCATTCCCATAACCCTTGAAAATACACTCGCTATTAAAGCGCCGTGAATAATCGGTTTCTTAAACGGAGTTGTAGCTGCATATGCCTCATCCCAATGAAGTGGATTAAAATCCCCTGATATTTTACAAAACTCATTTACTTGTTCTTGCGTGAAAGAAAACTCAATCTCATACGCATTCCCTATTTCTAACATAGTTTGATCATTTTTTGTAAAATTAAACCAAAATTTGATTCTATTTTTGTGCTATTCTAAAATAAACCATGATTCACTTTATTCTAAATCCAAATGCTGGAACGAATTCGACACAGAAGAAAGCTATGATTTTAGCCAAAATCCAGTCCATTCCATCCGCTAAAGTTTGGGTTTCAGAGTACATCAATCATGCCACAGAACTGACTAAACTTGCCTTATCTGAAAATCCGGAGAGAATCATCGTCATTGGAGGAGATGGAACCATCAATGAAGTCGCATCGGCTATGTTGTTTACGGCTATTCCTTTAGGGATCATTCCATTAGGTTCAGGGAATGGCTTAGCTAGGCACCTAGGCATCCCATTGGATTTTGACAAAGCACTCATCAAAGCATTAAAGGGAGAGATAATAACCATAGATGCTGGAAAATGGAATGAGCGACCATTTTTTTGTACCGCAGGTATCGGATTTGATGCAACGGTTGCGGCTCATTTTGCCAAAAGAGGCAAGAGAGGATTTTTCAATTACCTCTATTCTACTTTTGCCTGCATCACTAAATACAAAGCCGTCGAGATAAACGAAAGAGGACTAGTTTATTCCTTCACTGTCGCGAATGCAAACCAATTTGGCAATAATGCCTACATATCTCCTGAATCGGATTTACAAGATGGTCATTTAGAGTCGATTGAGATAAAACCAGGCTCCTTCTTCTCCTTAGCCATTCTTGGAATAAGTCTATTTACCAAAAAGCTACACCAAAGTAAGTTGGCCACCATTTCATCCCTAAAATCGCTAACAATACATACAAAGGCAGGATTACCTTTTCACCTTGACGGAGAAAGTTTAGTCTTGACTACTGACAAGATCGATATCCATATTTTGCCTGCCTCACTTCAAGTGATAAAATAATTTTCTTATACTTTTTCAAGTTAAAGAATGATTAAAGCACACTAAATTTGAACAATTTTTAGAAGCAAATTTTTAGCCATTTTTTTTCGAGAAAAAACTGGATTTATTTTCGATTTCGAATTTGGAAGGACGCCTTATTTTACTATTTTTGTCTCCCCGCTTAAGAAAAATTTAATCGTTTTCTTAAAAGAAAAACCATTATAAACTTTAAAGACGTAAACCAAGGTGAATTCCTTAAAAATTCACCCTAAGAGCTTTTTTACCCATATTATTAATGCAAATCGAAGTAAGAGACTTGTGGAATCAATGCCTGAATATCATCAAAAATGATATATCAGAGCAAAGTTTCGCGACTTGGTTTGCACCTATTGTTCCTCTTAAGTTTCAAAACAACACGCTAACGATTCAAGTGCCTTCTCAATTCTTCTATGAATGGTTAGAAGAGAAGCACGTTTCGGATTTAAGAAAGGCCATCGATTTAACTGTCGGTCGTCACGGGATGTTAGAATATTCGATTGTGATAGATAACGGAGATCGGAAGAATCCACCCATCACATTCAACCTTCCCCCTACGCATCAGGGACAAAACAACACCGAAAAGGCAGCTAACTTCCCTAACCCAGCGAAGAGTCCATTTGAATTAAAAAACCTAGATTCCTTAGAATTAGATTCTTATTTAATTCCAAAATATACATTTGACAAATTCATTGAAGGAGACTGTAACCGATTAGGTAGAGCTGCCGGAATGGCTGTTGCGAACAAACCTGGTTTAACCGCCTTCAATCCCCTAATGATTTATGGTGGTGTAGGTTTAGGAAAGACCCACTTGATTCAAGCGATTGGAAATCAAATAAAGGACTCCTTCCCAGATAAGTTTGTGCTTTATGTTTCGACGGAGAAGTTTACAAATCAATTTGTCAATGCCATCAGAAACAATTCTATCGAGGCTTTCACGAACTTCTACCTTCAAGTAGATGTGTTAATCATCGATGATGTACAATTCCTATCGGGTAAAGAAAAGACGCAAGAAACATTCTTCAATATCTTTAACCACTTGCATCAATCCGGAAAACAAATCATTCTATCCTCTGACCGTGCACCTCGCGATTTAGCTGGTATGGAAGATCGTTTACTTTCCCGATTCAAATGGGGTTTAACAGCTGATTTGCAACAACCTGATTTTGAGACTAGAATTGCTATCATTCAGAAGAAGTTGCAAGAAGACGGAATTCAAATAGATTTTGATGTATTAGAATATTTAGCTCATTCGATTCAGACAAACGTTCGTGAACTGGAAGGAGTGATCATTTCATTAATGGCTCAAGCGTCATTAACACGCAAAGAAATCGATTTAGAATTAGCGAAGTCTACTTTAAAAAGCATTGTAAACGAGCAAGAGAAGGAATTAAGTGTGGAAAGTATCCTCGATGTGGTGACTAACCATTTCGATGTAGACATCGACACCTTACGAGGTAAATGTCGGAAGAAAGAGAATGTATTCCCTCGCCAAATTGCCATGTACATGCTAAAGGAGTTAACAAACTTACCTTTAAAGTCCATTGGATACCATTTCGGAGGAAGAGATCATAGCACGGTCATTCACGCTGTTCAAGCTGTATCTGAAGCCATGGAAACAGATCAAACGGTGGAAAAAACTATTCGAAACTTGTTTACCCGATTTAATCTCAAAGGAGTTCAATCATAAAAAAAGCGACTAATCTACATTAGCCGCTTTTTTTATACGCATTGTTTAGTGCTTATTCCGCTACCGCGTCCTTATCTAACAAGGCACTATCATCTACTTTTACTTTGTCTTTGATCTTAGCTTCCAATTCTTCCATCAATTCTGGATTATCTTTAATTAAGTCTTTCACCGCATCGCGACCTTGACCTAAGCGATTTCCATTGTAAGAGAACCAAGAACCTGACTTATCAATTACATCTAAGTCTACCCCTAAATCAAGGATTTCGCCTGCTTTAGAAATACCTTCTCCGTACATGATATCAAATTCAACCACCTTGAAAGGAGGAGCTAATTTATTCTTCACAACCTTAACACGCGTTCTGTTACCTGTGATCGAGTCTGCACTTTCCTTAATTTGACCTGCACGACGAATATCTAAACGTACAGAAGCATAGAATTTCAAGGCATTACCACCAGTTGTTGTTTCTGGAGATCCGAACATGACACCAATTTTATCACGTAATTGGTTAATAAAAATACAGCAACAACCCGTTTTATTGATGGTTCCCGTTAGCTTACGTAAAGCTTGAGACATTAAACGAGCTTGAAGGCCCATTTTAGAATCCCCCATCTCCCCTTCGATCTCCGCTTTCGGAACTAAGGCAGCCACCGAGTCAATCACAATAATATCAATTGCGCCAGAAGAAATAAGGTGTTCCGCGATTTCTAAGGCTTGCTCCCCATTATCTGGTTGAGAAATCAATAGGTTTTCACAATCGATACCTAATTTCTCTGCATATGAACGATCAAAAGCATGCTCAGCATCTACGAAAGCGGCTAAACCACCTGCCTTCTGAGCTTCAGCAATCATGTGCAAAGTAAGTGTAGTTTTACCAGAAGACTCTGGTCCATAAATTTCAACGACACGACCTCTAGGCACACCACCGATTCCCAAGGCTAAATCTAATCCTAATGATCCTGTTGAAATCACAGGCACATCCATTACTTTACTATCAGATAATCGCATTACGGTACCTTTACCATAGGCTTTATCTAATTTCTCTAACGTAGTTTGTAAAGCTTTTAACTTTTCAGCCGCCAGGCCTTGCGCATCACTAGCTTGTTTCGCCATTTTCGTTTTTTATCTAAAATTTAAGGGGCAATCGAGTATATTTGTGTTATCGTTTGGCCTATACAAAAATAGAAAATTGCCACTAATTTTTTATACAAACAATTGATAATTAATTGAGCTTTGGCATGAAAAATCAGACTCTTGTTATTTTACTTTTCTTCAGTTCTATTTTGAGCCTATTTGGCCAACAAAATAGTCCCTTACTAGCTGGAGAAAATTTAAAATACCGGATTCATTTAGGATTCATCAATGCCGCCGAAGCCACCATAAAAAGTAGCCCTGGAACAAGTTCCTGGGAGGATCAGACCTTACGCAAGGTCGAAATAGAAGGCAAAACCACGGGGGTGCTCGAATTATTTAGTCCTTTAAGAGATTACTGGTCAGCACAAATCGATACGGAAAGCCTTTTGCCTGTAAAAACAGAAATGCGCAAAAAAGAGGGCCGCTATCGCAAAGAGGAAACCGTTTTATATCAAATGGACAAAGGTTTTGCGCGAATCACCTCACCGCAAAACAAACCCGTAACCTCCACCATCAATGGCCCTAAAGACCTATTGGATCTTATTTCGGCCTATTATTTCTTACGCAGTAAACCTGTATCGGAGAAAAAGCCAGGTTCACGCTGGTCAGCCCAAGTACTTGTGGATAGTAAGATTTACGAATTAGTCCTAGTTGTTCGATCTAAAGAAACGATTGAGACAGAGGCAGGCAAAAAAGCGAGTATCAAAACCAATATTTTGTTACCGAAAAACAACCTATTTAAGGAAGAGGATGCCATTCGCTTGTGGATTAGTGACGATGAATATCAGGTACCACTAAAGGTTCAGGTGAATCTAAAGATAGGTTTCCTCACCATCGACCTCATTGACTATAGTATCCAAGGGAAAAAGATTTATTTCCCTAAGGCAACTTTATAAGCCTCTAACACGCGTCCTCTGGCAAATTCGTGATTCACTATCGGTGCCGGATAAGTGAACTCTTGCAATTCAGGAACCCATTTTTTGATGTAGGCCAAAGACTGGTCAAACTTCTGAGTCTGCAAAGTCGGATTAAATACCCGGAAATATGGAGCTGCATCACAACCAGATCCAGCCGCCCACTGCCACCCACCATTATTTGCCGCAAAATCGAAGTCCAATAATTTCTCTGCAAAAAAGGCTTCACCCCAACGCCAATCAATCAACAAATGCTTCACTAAAAAACTAGCGACAATCATACGCACCCGATTGTGCATAAAACCAGTGGCATTTAACTCCCGCATTCCAGCATCCACGATTGGATACCCCGTTTTCCCTTCGCACCAAGCTTTGAACTCCACTTCGTTATTACGCCAATTCATTCGGTCGTATTCTTTTCTAAACGAATGCCCTTCTGAAATATGCGGAAAATGATGCAGAATATTAAAGTAGAAATCACGCCAAATCAGCTCATTCAGCCAGACCTCAGATTTCCCTAGAGCTCTGCGAACTAAAGATCGAATTGATAGGGTACCAAAGCGCAAATGAACCGAGAGTCTAGAGGTTCCAGGTTTCGCAGGAAAATCACGATCCTGAGCATAGGACTTAATCAATTCATCCTGAACTTGAAGGCTAGGAAATACCAAGCCTGAGGGCTGAAAACCGATATCAGTTAAGCTGGGAATGTTGAATGTATTATCAACGTAATTTGAAATCGCAGCAGAAGAAAAATTAGGTAATACCGTCTCTTGTAATAATGCCTTCCATTTCCTTGAATAAGGTGTAAATACAGTGTAAGGAGTACCTGCACCTGATAGCACTTCGTCTTTTTCAAACACCACCTGATCCTTGAAGGTCTCGAATTTCACGCCCATTTCCTGAGCTAAGGATTTGATTTTAGCATCTCTCTCAAGACCATACCTTTCATAATCGTGGTTTGTGTATACTTTCACCACTTCCCATTCGCTGAACAAGGAACGGAATAGGGTCAATGGATCACCGTATTTTACACAGAGATGTCCACCAATTTGCGTGTTAATTGCTTCCAGTGCCTGGTGTATAAACTCCACACGACCGTCTTTTTTCGAAGGTAAACGATCTAGAATGTTTGTGTCAAAAATAAAGAGCGGTAGAACAGGTACGTCGGAAGACAAGGCTTGGAATAATCCATGATTGTCTTCTATACGTAAATCACGTCTAAACCAAAATATCGAAACTTTTTTCATGCCTTATCTGTCTTAAATGGCTAAACTACGTAGATTCTGTATTGTTTCAAAAATTTACCTTGACAAGCCCCCCCTCAATATGGTATATTTGTAAATTATAAAAATTCAACCCCTCTGAGAATGAAATTATCTGAATTCAGATTTGATTTACCCCAAAACTTAATTGCCCTTAATCCTACCGAAAATCGCGAAGATGCGCGTATGATGGTAGTGAACCGTAAGAACAAAACAATTGAACACAAGAAATTCACAGATATCATTGATTATTTTGGTGAAGGTGATGTATTAGTAACTAACAATACAAAAGTTTTTCCAGCACGTTTATACGGCAATAAAGAGAAAACAGGGGCTCAGATTGAGGTATTTTTGTTGAGAGAGTTAAATAGAGAACACCGTCTTTGGGACGTATTAGTAGATCCAGCACGTAAGATCCGCGTGGGTAATAAATTATATTTCGGTGATTCTGACCTTGTGGCAGAGGTAATTGATAACACGACTTCTCGTGGACGTACGATTCGTTTCTTATACGATGGCGATCATGAGGCATTAATGCAGGCGATTCACGAATTAGGGGAAACACCACTTCCTGATGAGATTCGTTTCAAAAGAGCGGCAACGGAGGATGACCGTGATCGTTTCCAAACCATTTATGCTGAACACGTAGGTGCAGTGGCAGCTCCAACAGCGGGTTTACACTTCTCTAAAATTGTGATGAAGCGCATGGAATTAAACGGCGCTCAATTCACTCCTATCACATTGCACGTGGGTTTAGGTACTTTCCGTCAGGTAGATGTAGAGGATTTGACCAAACACAAAACGGATTCAGAGCACTTCATGATCAATGAAGCAACTTGTAATTATGTGAACGAGGCTATCGATAACAAAAAACAAGTTTTGGCGGTAGGAACAACCGTAATGAAAGCCTTAGAATCATCTGTCTCCGCTTCTGGTCACTTAAAACCAATTAATAGCTGGACAGATAAGTTTATCTTCCCTCCGTACGAGTTTAAAATCCCAACGGCTTTGTTGACTAATTTCCATTTACCAGAATCGATTCTATTAATGATGGCATCGGCTTTTGGTGGACATGAATTAATCACAGAGGCGTATAAACAAGCTATCAAGGAGAAATACCGTTTCTTCTCATATGGTGATGTGATGTTAATCATCTAATATAATTAATCGGGTTTGCTTTGAAAAAATTTGCCATCATTGTTGCAGGAGGCTCCGGCCAACGTATGAATAGTACGATTCCTAAGCAATTTCTGCTTTTACAAGGCAAACCCGTCCTATATCACACCCTTAAAGCATTCCACAAGGCAGACCCCAAGACAGAACTACTGGTTGTCTTGCCCGTGGAACAGTTTGACTACTGGAAATCCATCATTAGCGAATTACCTGAAATAGCTCATCGATTAGTTGAAGGGGGTGAATCTAGGTTCCAAAGCAGCAAAAATGCCATAGAGGCATTAGAGGGTGAAGGAATCGTGGCCATTCATGATGGGGTTCGTCCTATTATTGAACCTGAATTAATTTCAGCTAGCTTCCAAGAAGCAGCTACTAAAGGAAATGCGGTTTTAGCCGTGGCGTCAAAAGATTCTGTTCGTTTTTATTCACCGGAAAAAGCTGGATTCGAACACTTAAATCGAGAGTCCATTCGTTTGATACAAACGCCACAAATTTTCACTTTGAAAGACTTGAAAACAGCTTTTAAACAAGATTATTCAACAGATTTTACAGACGACGCGCGCGTTGTGGAGTCTATCGGTGTTAAAATTAACTTAGTGGAAGGCTCCTACAGAAATATTAAAATCACCACGCCTGAGGATTTAGACTTAGCTGAGGTCCTACTTACATAATATGAAAAACACTTGGGACTGGATTGGGAAAAGCATCCTTCGCTATAAATTCCCCTTATTAGGATTTATTCTATTACTTACTATTGGATTAGGTTTCAAGGCAAGTCAGATTCAGTTGAGTTACGAATTAGCTAAAATACTTCCAAAAACGGACGAGCGTTTTCAGTTATACGAGGGATTCAAAAAGAAATATGGGGAAGATGGCGCCGTTATGGTCATCGCCGTAGAAAACGATCAAATCTTCAGCCCGGAAGAATTCAAAGCATGGCGTGAGTTAAGTTCAGCTGTAAAAAAACAACCTGGCATTAAGAACGTCCTCTCGCTGGCTACTTTACCTGAATTATACCTTGATTCGACTGAGAAGAAATTCAAAACTCGCTTATTACTCGATTCAACCGCCGTTCTTAATGAGGAGAATCTGAATCGCTTTAAAACTCAATTAGGTAAACTACCCATCTATAAGAACTTCCTTTATACAGAAGATTTAAAGACACATCTGCTTCTTATCACCCTAGATCAGAAGGTAATCAATGATAAAGGGAGAATTACCTTAGTAAAAAACATAAAGGCCTTAGGAGAGCAATACCAAGCAAAAATGAAGCATACGGTTCACATGACGGGTATGCCCTTCATTCGGACAGAGTATACTTCTCAAGTGACGAAAGAATTAAGTCTATTTTTAGGACTAGCCATCTTAGTTACTTCACTTATTTTACTCTTCTTCTTCCGTTCCTTACAAGTGGTATTCTTTGCGAATATTGTGGTCTTGGTGGGGATTATAGCCTCCTTGGCCACAATTGTATTCTTTGGATTTAAGATTACCTTATTGTCTGGATTAATTCCTCCACTGATTGTGGTGATCGGTATCCCCAATGTCATATTCCTACTGAATAAATACCACGAGACGTATTTAGCAGGAAAATCAAAAGAAGAATCCTTAATCGAAAGTGCTTCTAAGGTAGGAAGAACCTTGTTTTTAGCGAATTTAACTACCTCTATTGGTTTTGGGGTGTTTGCATTTACTGGGTCAGCGTTATTAGTTGAATTTGGGGTGGTAGCTGCCTTAAATGTAATGATCACCTTCTTCATCTCGCTGGTTCTCATTCCGATATTCTTCAGTTTCTTAGCACCTCCACAGAAGAAAGATTTAGCCCATTTTGAGTCTATTCGTGTAAATAAATTCTTGAATCGAGTAGATGTGTGGGTTTTACACCATAGAAAATTCATCTATGGTTTCATCTCCATTGTACTCGTTATCTCCTTATATGGATTGACTAAAATCCAAGCTGTAGGCTACATTGTGGATGATTTGCCACGTGATAATGCCATCTATACGGATTTGAAGTTTGTGGAAGACCGATTTAAGGGGGTGATGCCATTTGAGATCAATATTGATGCTTTTGAAAAAGGACGGGCATTAACACCTGAGCTTTTGGCAAAAATCAAGAGAACAGAAAAGTTAATCGCTAAATACCCGGAATTCACTCAAGGACTTTCCATTTTAACGGCCACTAAATACTTGTATCAGGTCTACAGAGGTGGAGATCCCAAGTATTTCACTTTGCCTGGAATTGATGAGTTAGCTAAATTAAAGGATTTCCAATCCAGCTTGAATGGCAAAAACAATTTATTCTCAGGATTCTTAGACAAAGAACAACGCTTCACTCGGGTTAGTTTTCAAATGCAAGATGCCGGAACCGTACGGACTAGGGCTTTATTTGATGAAATTCAACCCAAAATCGATAGCATTTTCAGAACAGATATCGAAACGGGGGAATTATTACCAAAAGGTGATAAGCGAGGATATCAAGCGGATGTGACAGGTAATTCGGTCATTTATGCCTTCCAAACAGAATATTTGCAAGTCAACCTCATCGAGAGTACAATTACAGCCATTGTGTTAATTTGTATTTTGATGGCGCTACTATTTAGGTCTTGGAAAATGGTTTTAATCTCTACCCTACCTAGTTTAATCCCTTTGATCATTACTGCAGGCTTAATGGGTTATTTTGGGATTGCGTTAAAACCAAGCACAATTTTAATCTTCTCAATTGCCTTTGGTATTTCCAGTGATGGGACTATTTATTTCCTAACTCGCTACAAAGAAGAATGGGGGAAAAATAATAAAAACATCCAAAAAGCGGTACAGACTACTATTTTAAAGACAGGCGTTTCTATGTTCTATACGGCGATGATTCTGTTTTTTGGGTTCTTCATCTTCACAGCGTCGACATTTAAAGGGACTCAGGCACTTGGAATATTAGTTTCTGTGACACTTTTAATGGCCATGATTTGTAATTTAATCTTACTTCCGGCCTTCTTGTTAGGATTAAATAAAAAGGAGATATCCACCATTTTAGAAGAGGATTTGTAGATGAAGGAGACTAAACCGTCATTGTATACTTTATCGTTCTTCTTACTTTGCCTGAGTAACTTCTTGTTTTCGGCGAGTTTCTCCATGATTATCCCGGAGCTTCCTGATTATTTAGCTAGCTTGGGTGGCAAAGAATACATCGGATATACCATTGCTTTATTTACACTAGCCGCTGGCCTTTCTAGACCCTTTTCTGGTAAATTGACTGATCACGTGGGTCGGATTCCCATCATGGCCTTCGGTTCCTTAGTTTGTTTCATTTGTGGAGGACTTTACCCACTTCTTCATACCGTTCAAGGATTTTTGTTTCTCCGCTTTATTCATGGCATGTCTACCGGAACTAAACCAACCGCTACAGCAGCTTATGTGGCTGATGTGATCCCAGAGGATCGTAGAGGGGAAGCACAGGGAAGTTTAGGAATATTCACTGCGACTGGAATGTCTATTGGTCCAGCTATTGGGAGTTTTTTAGCTTCGACTTATGGTTTAGACCAAATGTTCTATATCTCCTCCGTTTTCGCTTTAGCCTCCATCCTTATTTTGAGTCGGATGAAGGAAACTTTACCCCCTACGATGAAATCCCGGTTAAAATTATCTCTTTTTCGAATCGGGTGGAAAGATGTTTTTGAGCCTAAAATAATACCGGTATTTTGGATCATGTTATTCGTTTCCTTTTCTGCTGGGGCGATGATCACCTTAATCCCTGATACCTCCAAAATTGTAGGGTGGACAAATAAGGGCTTATATTTTACTATTTACACCGTCTCCTCCATCGTTATTCGTTTCTTCTTTTCCAAAGCATCCGATCAATATGGACGAATTCCCGTGTTGATTTTTGGCTGTTTTATGCTAAGCCTATCCATGTTTTTATTAGTATTCTCCGCTAATTCCTATCTGATGATCATATCAGCCATTATTTATGGGGTCGCCTGGGGTTTTAATACACCCACACTTGCCGCTTGGACGAATGATTTAGGGGACAAAAACCACATGGGACGTGCGATGGCAACAATGTATATCGCTTTAGAGGCAGGAATCGGAATAGGCGCTTATGTATCTGGAGAAATCTACCAAGGGATTCCAAATCATATTCCCATTCCGTTTTTAATCGCGGGATTATTATCTTTACTCGCATTCCTACTTTTGTGGAAGAAAAAACAAGCATGGACCTATGGAATTTAGCGACTATTTAGTGCAGAAAAATATTTGTTCCACTCGCTTTTCAGCTGGAGATCCCTCCTTGTTTCAAGCTTGGTCAAGCGCATATAATCTTCTGCATCCTGCTAGTTTCACAGAACAAAACAAGTTCATTATTAACAAAATCCGAAGAAAATATCCTCTAAAAAAGGAGTAATAACAGGTACTCGTTGTCTTTATATTTGTAAATAACCGGAAAAACATGGTACTATTTAAATAATAGATTCTGTCTTTTATTTGAAATGTGCTAATTCCGGAGATTTGTAAAAATTAATACGCAAGACAATGCCCGAAAACAATTTACAGAACTTGTTCCCATCAGCTGGACAAATCCCCAAGGAATACGATTTAACGCAACCCATCGAGCAAAAAGAATATTTAGTTAATGGAGAAATGCGTCAATGGAAAGGAAAAACGCAAGACGTTTGGTCTCCAATCTATGTAAAAACAGACAAAGGTTTTGAGCAAAAACGTATCGGCTCCTATCCTATCACGGATGCGGCAGATGCCATGGAAGTTTTGTATGCTGGCGTAAAAGCTTATTCAAATGGTCGTGGCGAATGGCCTTCAATGACCGTTGCGCAAAGAATCGAGTGTGTAGAGAAATTCACACAAAAAATGATTCAAAAGCGCGATGAGGTAGTCAAATTGTTAATGTGGGAAATCGGTAAATCATTAGGCGATTCTCAAAAAGAATTTGATCGCACTGTTCAATACATTTATGACACCATCGGTGCATTAAAAGATATCGACCGCAATTCCTCCACTTTCTTAATCGAAGAAGGAATCATCGGTCAAGTAAGACGTTCTCCATTAGGAGTTGTTCTTTGTATGGGTCCATTCAACTATCCTTTGAATGAAACCTTTACTACCCTAATTCCTGCCCTAATTATGGGTAACATTGTTTTATTTAAACCACCGAAACACGGTACCTTATTACACTACCCCTTACTAGAGGCCTTTAAAGATTCCTTCCCTGCTGGTGTTATTAACACCTTATATGGTCGCGGAAACTCGATTATCCCTCAATTAATGGAATCAGGGAAAATCGATGTATTAACCTTAATCGGTTCTTCCAAAGTGGCGGATAAGTTAAAGAAGATGCACCCGAAAGTGAATCGTCTACGTGCTATCTTAGGACTTGATGCAAAGAACGCGGCGATTGTAACTGAAAGCGCAGACTTAGATTCAGCAATCAATGAATGTCTTTTAGGATCTCTATCCTTTAATGGACAACGTTGTACAGCCGTTAAAATCATCTTTGTTCACAAATCCCTTGCAGATAAATTCAATGAAGGTTTAGCTAAAAAGATTGAAGCTTTGAAATTAGGTATGATGTGGGAGCCTGGTGTGCAAATCACTCCACTTCCTGAGCCTAATAAACCAGCTTACCTAACTGAATTAATTGAAGATGCGAAGTTGCATGGCGCGAAGGTGATGAATGAGCATGGTGGTGAGAATTTCAAATCGATCTTCTTCCCTGCTTTATTATACCCAGTGAATAGCAAGATGAAGGTTTGGCATGAGGAGCAATTTGGACCCGTGGTTCCTGTTGTACCTTTTGAAAACTTAGACGAGCCGATTGATTATATCCACGAATCATCACATGGTCAGCAAGTGGCGATTTTTGGAACGGATGTAAACCAAATCTCTGAATTGATTGATGCCACCGTGAATCAAGTTTCTCGTGTAAACATCAATGCACAATGTCAACGTGGACCAGACTCCTTCCCTTTCACAGGGCGTAAAGACTCTGCAGAAGGTACTTTATCCGTAACTGCGGCATTACGTTCCTTCTCTATTCGTACAGTAGTAGCTACAAAAGCGACTCAAACGAATAAGGACATCGTGAATGCAATCGTTGAGAACCAACAATCAAACTTCTTATCGACTAGATTTATCTTGTAATCTAACGATTTCGATAAATAAAAAGGCCAGCGCTTTCGTGCTGGCCTTTTTTATTGTTAAAGTTTTTATTTCAAAGCCGCTCTTTGTGCTTTCACCGCAGGATCAGTAATAAACTCATCATAAGTCATCAACTTATCTAATTGACCTTTAGATCCAATTTCAATCACACGATTAGCTACCGTATTCGTTAATTGGTGGTCATGGCAAGTAAACAAAATCGTTCCTGGGAATTCAATCATACCATTGTTTAAGGCAGTGATTGATTCTAAATCCAAGTGATTCGTAGGCTCATCAAACAACAATACGTTTGCACCTGATAACATCATGCGCGAGAACATACAACGTTGTTTTTCACCTCCAGAGATTACGGTACACTTTTTCAAGGCCTCATCTCCTGAGAATAACATACGACCTAAGAAACCACGGATGAAACTTTCATCTTTCTCAGTCGAATATTGACGTAACCAATCCACTAGATTCAAGGAATCATCCTCGAAATATTTGGCATTATCATTAGGCAAATATGTCTGAGTCGTTGTTACTCCCCACTTAAATTCACCTGTAAAATTCGTATTTTCACCTGCAAGGATGTCTAATAAGGCGGTGATGGCTAAGGAGTCCTTAGCTAATAAAGCCACTTTATCGCCTTTGTTAATGGTAAACGAAAGATTCGTAAATAACGGAGCGCCATCTTCTGTAGTAGCTGAAAGGTTTTCTACACTTAATAGTTGATCACCGGCCTCTCTTTCAGGCTTGAAATTAATGAATGGATACTTACGTGATGATGGCTTGATGTCATCCACTTGAAGTTTATCCAACATTTTTTGACGAGAAGTCGCTTGTTTCGACTTCGCTACGTTAGCTGAGAATCGACGAATAAATTCTTCTAATTCCTTGCGCTTTTCATCCGTCTTTTTGTTTTGATCAGCACGCTGACGAGCAGCTAATTGTGATGATTCATACCAGAAAGTATAGGTACCACCATATAATTGAATCTTGCCAAAATCTAAGTCAGCGATGTGTGTACACACATTATCCAAGAAGTGACGATCGTGAGAAACCACGATCACCGTATTTTTAAAGTTCATCAAATAGCCCTCTAACCATAAAATGGAATCAATATCCAAGTTATTCGTAGGTTCATCCAGTAAAAGTATATCTGGATTACCAAAAAGCGCCTGAGCTAATAAAACCTTTACTTTATCAGATCCATTTAAATCTTTTAATAAAGTATAATGTAAATCCGCAGAGATACCTAAACCACTAAGCAAGGAACCTGCCTCCGACTCCGCTTCCCATCCATTTAATTCAGCAAATTCAGCTTCTAAATCTGCCGCTTTATTTCCATCCTCTTCTGTAAAATCCTCTTTCAAATAAATCGCATCCTTCTCTAACATAATGTCATAGAGGCGTTTATTACCCATAATGACCGTCTGTAACACTTCTACCTCCTCGTATTCGAAATGATTTTGCTTCAAAATCGACATACGTTCTCCTGGATTCATCGAAACTGAACCTGTTTGCGATTCAATTTCACCGGATAAAATCTTTAAGAAGGTCGATTTTCCGGCCCCATTTGCACCGATTAAACCATAACAGTTACCCTCGGTAAACTTGATATTCACTTCTTCAAAAAGAACTCTTTTCCCAAAACGAAGGGACACATTAGATACTTGCAACATAGGAGCTGGATTAAATAGGGTGCAAAATTACTAATTTTGAAGGCGATTATCATATTTTTTTTGCAATTTCGAATCGAATATTAGACTATGGATCCTTCGATTTCGAGTGAAACCTTGCATCTTCGACTAAGCGCGGAGAATTTTCGGGAGCAATTACAGGCTCAACCGAAGAAGGATCCCCGTATTGTTTCCGTTCAAATTGAAATCTCAAATGAACTTTTCTTGCTTATTCCGCATAGCTATGATTCGGTCACTTACCGCCTAGGTTTTTTAGAGAAAGCGCTGGGAGAACATGCCTTGGTGGGAAAAGAGATTCACTTTCAACCTATAGAGCAGGAAGGAGCCAATCTTGTTTTTTTAGTCCCTAGCGACTGGAAAGACCTCATTTCAGCGCATTTCCCTTTTGCGAAAATTGAATACACTCACCTGCTAGCAAAATGTTTCATGAAGAAGGAGCAGCAATTAACGCTGTTTGTATTCGGGAATTTAGCTTTTGCGAGTCTTTATCAGGCTCAAAAATTACAGTTAGCGAATGCATTCCCCTTTGAAAGCGCCATTGAATTAGCCTTTTATTTACAATCTATCCGTGACGCCTTTTCATTAAACTGGAATTTGTATCCTCCCCTTTTGGTAGCAGGATCAGAAGAAATTTCAGATGCTCACCTTTATCAAATCCCATATGTCTCATCCTAAAAAAGCATTTTTCCCTGGTTCGTTTGATCCATTTACGAAAGGACATGAAGATATTGTGTTGAGAGCATTAGCTCTTTTTGACGAGGTAATTATCGGTATAGGCCAAAACTCCTCTAAATCACGTTACTTCCCTTTGGCTAAAATGGAGGAATATATTCGTAAAACATTCGAAGGAAAACCTGTAAGTGTGGTGACCTATCAAAATCTTACAGCCAATGTAGCTCATGAATATGGAGCCAAATTTATTGTCAGAGGATTACGAAATACGACAGATTTCGAATACGAAAACTCCATTTCACAAGTGAATAGACACATTCACAATGAACTAGAAACGGTATTCTTAATCACTTCTCCGCATCTAGCTCCAATCAGCTCGACGATTATCCGCGATTTACACCGTTATGGAAGTCCTGTGGACCAATACCTCCCGTATAGCTTAGATTAATTTAGACTTCTCGATGACATAACGTATAGATGAATACGTATTTGTAAGCGCTTGAATTTGCTTCTTCTCATTTAGCCACTCTACCTTTTCGATTCCCTCTTCGATTTGTGGAATTAATTTCCCTGTAAAATTAGTCTTCATCGCATACCAACGCGTTTTCTTCAAGACTAACTTGTTTTTGTGTGTATAGGTATGGTACGTAGTACAAATCTTATTACCTAACTCAGCTTTCACATTGCATTCTTCCTCCACCTCTCTAACGGCCGCAGTTTCGAATTTCTCGTTCTTCTCTAACTTTCCTTTTGGCAAATCCCATTTACCTAAACGAAACATCCACAACACTTCTTGCTGTTGATTAACTACCACCCCTCCAGCTGCTTCAACTAAAGAATACATCTTGATAATGCGTGATTTATAGGTCTTACGATCGTCAACTATAATATATAGCGCATGGAAATGAACACCAGATTTAGCATGAAGATTCATTAACATCTTCTCGACTTGCTCAATACTAGCATTAATGATACAGGTATGTCCACTGAAATTCTCCACTTTCAAGGGAGAAAGACGAGCATCCAGGACTAAATCAAAATCCTCTTTAGATGGAATCGCACCTAACTCTTTCTTCTTCACGATTCTGATCGGTCGATCATCAATAAAAATTACCATCTTTTCAATTTTGTGAGGCAAAAATAGAATTAAATAGTGAAAGATAAACTGAATAAATTATTTTTGTAAATAATAATTAACAAACGCCCCTCATGCAAAATATGACAATTCCACAAGAAGTAGCCCAACACCTTTTAAAGATCCAAGCAATTCAATTACGCCCAGATCAACCTTTTACTTGGGCTTCTGGATGGAATTCTCCTATTTATTGCGATAATCGCGTATCCTTATCTTTTCCTGAAGTTCGTACTTATATTAAAAATTGCCTTTCTGCCGCAGTTAAGGCTTATTTCCCTCAAGCTGATATCATCGCAGGTGTAGCAACCGCTGGTATTGCACAAGGTGCATTAGTTGCCGATTTCTTAGATCTTCCTTTCTGTTATGTTCGTCCAGAGCCTAAAAAACATGGGATGGGAAATCAAATTGAGGGTAAAATTGAAAAAGGCCAAAAAGTGGTCTTAATCGAAGACCTCATCTCCACGGGAGGTAGCTCCTTAAAAGCAGCAGAGGCACTACGTGAAGCTGGTGTCGAGGTATTAGGCATGGTAGCTATTTTTACTTACGGTTTCGAAATTGCGAATGAAAACTTCAAGAATGCAAACATCCCATTATACACGTTAAGTGATTATAATGCACTAATTGAGGAAGCTGTTAAATTAGATTACGTGACGGAAACGCAATTATTAACACTTCAAGATTGGCGAATTTCTCCTAGCACTTGGAGAAAATAATCAAACCAACATATATCCATCACCATTAGTAGGCTGAATCATGCCCATCAGGGCTAAGTTCAGCAGTATTAATGACAAATCCGTTTGCTCGATTTCCGATCGATAAGCTAAGTCGTTAAATGACAATTGTCCTTCTCGGTGTAAAAGGGACAATACGGCGGACTCGTTTAAGGTGAATAATTTATTGCCTAAATCTGGGTGCAAAGCGAGTCTATCCGCTGCTTTTTGCCAGTTTAACTCTTGCATAAGATCTTCCCAGGAGGTGTAAATCATCGCTTTATTACTTCGGATAAGTTGATTGCACCCAATCGAGAAGGGACGATTTAAACTTCCCGGTACAGCAAACACATTTCGATCATAATTAAATGCATAATCAGCTGTAATCAAGGCCCCTCCTTTTTCTGCCGCCTCTACGATAACCGTTGCATCTGAAATACCCGCAATAATTCGATTTCGAACCGGAAAATGATAAGCCGTGGGTGGAATATGAGGTGCATATTCAGATAATAGTGCTCCGTTTTGCAAAATGGGTTGAACAAAAGACCCATTTTCCAATGGATAAATATGCCTAAATCCGCCGGCTAAAACCGCAATGGTTGGAACCTGGTTTTCAATGCAAGCCTTGTGAAGCGCAATGTCAATACCTCTAGCAAATCCACTGACGAGAACAACCTCATCTTTTCGGGCGGCCTGAACGAGATCAACCGTCACTTTTTTGCCCACATCACTCGCATGTCGCGTACCCACGACAGCAACCAGGCGATGACTGTTTAAATCAACTGAACCCTTTTTAAAAAGAACCAAAGGCGAATCATAGAGATGTTTTAAACGTTGTGGGTAACCCGAATTCTGGAAATACAGAATTTCGACTTGATCTTCTTCGCAAATTAGATACGTTTTATAGGCTTCTTCTAAAACCTCCGTAGCGGCCTGACTAAAGGCTGCTAATCGAAATATATCTGATAGATTGGGATAAAATGAGGCTAGTTTGCGCCCTTTTACGGGACCTACGTCTGTAAGATAAGTGAGCGCTATTTGATAAACTTGAGGCGGATACGTGGTTTTCATCGGATGATTTTTCCGAAACCTACGCTTATTCTAAGTCTAAATCTGCCTTCATCCCTTGTAAAAAATCACGAATATCAGTTAGTTGATTAATGATGTTTTGATGGGGATTTTTTTCTTTTCCTTGGAAATTTAAGGCTTGCTTTGCTCCCTCGATGGTCAAGCCTCGTTCATCGATTAGATTAACCAAGATCTTGATTTTTTCGATGTCAGAGGGGGTGTATTTACGAATACCAGAACCGGCTCTTTTAGGTGATAAGTGTGGGAATTGAGTCTCCCAATAGCGAATCTTGGAGGTATTCACCTTGAAGATGGCTGCTACCTCTGAAATAGAATAATATTGCTTGCTTAATTCCATCAATAATTTTAAACCCAAAATGGGCTTCTTCAAAAAATAGACTTAATTTTGTAATTCCTTTTTACAGGTGCCTAAGTAAAACTACAAAGGTTCCTTTCATTTTACAATAAAACGCATGACCTCTTCTGAGATACGTCAACAATTTTTGGATTTCTTTCAATCAAAAGGCCATTTAATTGTTCCTTCTGCTCCTTTGGTGGCAAAAAATGACCCTACCCTATTATTCAATAATTCAGGGATGGCTCAGTTTAAAGATTTTTTCTTAGGAAACGGTACGCCGCCATCGAAGAGAATTGCGGATACCCAAAAATGCCTTCGTGTTTCAGGAAAGCACAATGACCTAGAGGATGTAGGATTTGATACCTACCACCACACGATGTTTGAAATGTTAGGTAACTGGTCTTTTGGTGATTATTTCAAAAAAGAGGCCCTTACTTGGTCATGGGAGTTATTAACGGAGGTGTTTAAATTACCTAAAAACCGTATTTATGTTTCGGTCTTTGAAGGAGATAAAAAAGATGGCGTACCCTTCGATCAGGAGGCTTTTGATATTTGGAAGGCGATTGTAGGTGAAGATCGCATCATCTACGGTAATAAGAAGGACAATTTCTGGGAAATGGGTGAGACAGGCCCTTGCGGTCCTTGTTCTGAGATTCACATTGACTTAAGAAACCAAGACGAGGTTGATAAAATTTCGGGTAAAAGTTTAGTAAACGCGGATCATCCACAAGTGGTGGAGATCTGGAATAACGTATTCATGCAGTTTGAGCGTATGGCAGATGGATCTTTAGTTCCACTTCCTAACAAACACGTGGATACAGGAATGGGCTTTGAGCGTCTTTGTATGGCGATTCAAGGAAAGCAATCGAATTACGATACGGATGTATTCCAAGGTACGATTCAATATATCGCTGCAAAAAGTGGCAAGAAATACGGAGAAGAGAAATGGGCTGATATAGCGATGCGCGTGATTGCGGATCACATTCGTGCGATTGCCTTTACGATTGCAGATGGTCAACTTCCATCTAATAACAAAGCAGGTTACGTCATTAGACGTATTTTACGTCGTGCGGTGCGCTATGGTTATACCTATTTAGACTTCAAAGAGCCCTTCCTACACCTATTAATTCCAGGATTAGCACAGCAATTCAAGGGAGTTTTTGATGAGTTAATCTCTCAGGAAGCCTTTGTCGCTAAAGTAATTTATGAAGAAGAAGTATCTTTCCTTCGCACACTTTCAACGGGTTTAATTCGTTTAGATAAATTGATGGAAGATTGCTCGGGGAAAGTTTTGTCAGGCGAAGATGTATTTGAATTAAACGATACCTACGGATTCCCAGTTGATTTAACAGCCTTAATCGCACGCGAGAAAGGATTGGATATCGATGAGCCAGGATTTAATGCTGCCTTAAAGGCGCAGAAAGAACGTTCACGCAAAGATGCGGGGGCAAGTGCAGAAGATTGGGTAATCGTCAATGAAGGTGATGAGGTTAGTTTCATCGGATACGATTCTAGCGAAACGGAAACGCAGGTATTAAAATACCAAAAGATTCAAAATAAAGCAGGTGTTCAATACAAAGTCGTATTAGAAACTACGCCTTTCTATGCGGAATCAGGTGGACAAGTGGGCGATACAGGAACATTAGAATTCCAAAAATCGGGTGTATCTCTTTCCGTTGTTGACACGAAGAAAGAGAACGATTTAATCGTTCATATCTTAACCGATGCTCGCATCGAAAGTTTAGCAAGTGAGCCTGTAAAAGCGAGTATTGCTACCTTACGACGTCGTGCTATCACACATCACCATAGTTCTACCCACTTAATGCAGGCTGCTTTACAAGAAGTCTTAGGCAAACACGTGGCGCAGAAAGGTAGCTTAGTAAATGAAGATTTATTACGTTTTGACTTCTCTCACTTCCAAAAAGTGACAGACGAAGAAATCAAGCAAATCGAAAAAATCGTCAACGCGAAGATTGCGGAAAACATTCCCTTGTTAGAAGAACGTAATGTTCCGATTGCGGAAGCAAAAAACAAAGGAGCTATGGCCTTGTTTGGCGAAAAATATGGTGATTTTGTTCGGGTTATCACCTTCGATAAAAACTTCTCTGTAGAACTTTGTGGGGGTACCCACGTACCATCGACTGGTGAGATCGGTTTATTTAAAATTACTTCAGAAAGTTCTGTAGCTACAGGTGTACGTCGTATTGAAGCGATTACTTCGCAGAAGGCATACGAATTATTAAGTGAACAAGAAGCCCTATTGAATGAAATCAATGAGCTCTTAAAAGCACCTAAAGATCTAATTAAAGCGGTTGCCACTTTATTAGAAAATAATTCAAGCTTACAGAAAACAGTTTCTGCTTACCAGCAGAAAGAAATTTCTGGTTTGAAGACTGAACTTTTGAAAGAAGTGGTTTCTGGCCCTGTTTCGTCGATCATCAAACAGGTTTCAGCGCCTACGGCTGATGCATTGAAGAACTTGGCTTTTGATTTACAAGAAAACCAAGACAACCTATTCGTTCTATTAGCGACTGAGATAGAAGGAAAAGCAAGTTTAGCGATTTCTATTTCAAAAGCGTTAGTTGAAAGCAAAGGCTTAGATGCTGGGAAAATCATTCGCGAATTAGCGAAAGAGGTACAAGGTGGTGGCGGTGGTCAACCCTTCCTAGCTACGGCAGGAGGTCAAAATCCAGCAGGTATCACTAAATTATTGAGTTTAGCGCCTTCTTATTTCGCCTAAAATCAATGATTCCTATCCCCTTTTCTCCCTTTAATCAGGTAGCCAAACAGATGGACCTATGGGGCGAAAAGGGGATTCCTTTTGTCTTTTTGGTGGATTATACCGGCGAAAATGCTTGGGCAGGGCCTGAAGAAGTAGCTTTAAGTTTAGGAATTACCTTTGCCTTTGATGCTCCCTTTCTACCATCGGAACCTGTAACTTTTCGAAAAAATCCACTCGCAGTCGCTGCCTATTCAGAAAAATTCAACCAGGTACAAGCTGGTTTACAAAGAGGGGATTCTTTTTTAGTGAATCTGACGGCAGAAACACCAATTGAGACAGAGCTGAGCATAAAAGAGATCTTCGAGCGAGCAGATGCTCCTTATAAGATTTTAGTAAATGATTTGTTTACCTCCTTTTCCCCAGAAACCTTTGTTCGAATTCAAGGGAATGAAATCACTTCTTATCCCATGAAAGGGACATTAGCCGTTTCTGAAACAAATAAAGAAGAGGATTTACGCCACGATTATAAAGAGAAAGCTGAACACGCTACCATCGTCGATTTAATTCGAAATGATTTAAGCCAAGTGGCATTCCCCATTCGAGTGGAGAAATACCAATATATTGAACGTGTGAAGACGCATACGGGGGAACTTTGGCAGATGTCATCCAAAATCACAGGTACTTTAATGCCTGAATTTGAACGTAAATTCGGTTCTATTCTACTAAAATTATTGCCCGCTGGATCAATTACAGGTGCTCCTAAAAAAGCCACCATGGAATTGATAAAAAAAACTGAACAGTATGAGCGAGGATTTTATACCGGAATTATGGGTAAATTTGATGGAACTAACTTCAATTCTGGAGTACTCATTCGATTCATTGAAAAGAGCACAAAAGGACTGATGTATAAGAGTGGTGGCGGAATAACCGTCTTTTCTGAGGTTCAAAAAGAGTACAACGAATTAATTCAAAAAGTCTATCTCCCCTTCTAATATGTTTTCCTTTTTAGAAACTATCTGCATTCAAAACGGTCAAGCTCAACACCTTGATTACCATCAAATGAGGGTAAATGAGACCTTTGAGCAATTTTTCCCAGAATGGGAGCCTTTTGATGTGGAAGAATTAGTGGTGGAACAAGTCTTGCCTACGGAGGGAACACATCGATTAAGAATAACTTACCAGGAAGATCCAGAGACCATTGAAATCCTTCCGTACACGAAAAAAGAAGTCAATCGATTCGCCTTAGTCGACACGGGAGAAATTGATTATGGTTTTAAATGGGCTGAGAGAGGTTTTTTCCAAACATTCTTAGATGCACATCCGGAAGCAGATGAAGTGATATTTGTAAAAGACGGTAGAATCCAAGATTGCAGTATGGCGAACTTAGCTTTTTTGAAAGAAGGTATTTGGTATACTCCGGAGGAACCCTTGCATTGGGGAACTACCAGAGCTAGATTAATTATAGAGGAAGAAGTAGAGGAAGCAGAAATACTCGTAGAGGAATTAGCCAGCTATGAGCGCGTTTGTTTAATCAATGTGTTCAGACCTTTATCAGTTGAAAACTCCCTTTCGGTAGCGGAATCTATTTTATAAATTAAATCATGAGCACCGAAAAAAGCCCGAGCTTTTTACTACATCAAAAATTCCCTTTTGAACCTACGCCTTCACAGGCGCAGCTCTTTCAAAAGTTAAGTGGATTTGTGCTCAATAAAGATGAATGGGCGGCGCTAACTTTTATCATCAAAGGTTATGCTGGAACGGGTAAAACGACCGTCATATCGAGCTTAATAAAGATCTTGCCTTCCTTTGGCTATAAAACCCAGTTGATGGCTCCCACGGGTCGAGCGGCAAAAGTGATGGCGAATTATGCCAAGAAAAAGGCCAACACCATTCACAAAAAAATCTACAGACAAGTTAGTAACCCGCATTCTGGCGCACTTAGTTTCCAACGCATGAGTAATTATGCCACGAACACCGTGTTTATTGTGGATGAGGCATCGATGATTACGGATGAATCGGATTTTGGCACAAACAGCTTATTAACGGATTTAATTGAATACGTATTCACGAATCCAGAGAATGGACACACGGGTAATAAACTAATATTCGTGGGAGATACTGCTCAGTTACCTCCTGTTGGAAAAAGTTTATCCCCTGCCCTATCAAAAGACTATATTTCCTCAGAATTCCACATGGAAGTGCTAGATCATGAATTAACAGATGTCATGCGACAGGATGTAAATTCGGGTATTTTATACAATGCCACGGCACTGAGACAACTTTTATTAGCGAATTCTACAGCGATTAAATTCAACACAAAATCCTTTAAAGATATCTTCCGGATGACTGGAGAAAAGATGGAAGATGGGATGCATTATGCTTTTAAAAAATTTGGTAAGGAAGAAACTATCCTATTAACGCGTTCGAATAAGAGTGCCGTCCAATTGAATGAATTTGTGAGGCGAACGATTCTTTATCAAGAGGATGAAATATCGAGTGGCGATTTACTAATGATCGTGAGAAATAATTACCATTGGCTAGACGAGGATTCACCTGCGGGATTTTTAGCTAATGGCGATTTCGTAGAAATCATGAAGATCAAACGGGAAGAAGAAATGCATGGGCAGCGATTCCTAGATGTATCCTTACGACTTTGCGATTACGAAGATCATCCGCCTATTGAGGCCAAAATCCTCTTGGAAACCTTGCATTCCGCAGAATCTGCTTTAGGTAGAGAGGCCAACAAAAAACTGTATGATTCGGTTTGCGAGGATTATGCGCATATTCCGAAGAAAAAAGAGCGGACGGAAGCCATCAGAAAGGATCCATATCTAAATGCTTTGCAAGTCAAATTTGCGTACGCACTAACGGTTCACAAATCGCAAGGGGGACAATGGTCAGCTGTATTCGTTGATCAGGGCTACTTAAAGGAAGATCAAATTGACCCAGAATACCTACGCTGGTTGTATACTGCCATCACCAGAGCAACCCACGAGATATTCTTAGTCAATTTTCACGATCGTTTCTTTTAAAGATTAAACGTTGCCGCTACGCCTGGATGGAAAAGTTTACCATCATATATCGTCAAGCCCTTATTTAAGGCTTCATTCTGAATACATGCTTCTGTCCAGCCTAAATTTGCTAGCAAATGTACATATGGCAATGTCGCTTGAGTTAAGGCCATTGTAGATGTTTGCGGCACAGCTCCTGGCATATTTGCCACGCAATAGTGAACAATACCATCTATTTCATAAATCGGATTCTCGTGAGTCGTAGGTTTGCAGGTCTCAATGCACCCACCTTGATCCACGGCCACATCCACTAAAACCGTACCCGGAGCCATCTTTTTAAGGTCATCACGTTTAATTAAATGAGGCGCTTTAGCACCATGTAATAAAACAGCTCCAATCACTAAATCTACCGAAGGTAAAGCTTCTTGAATCGCATAAGACGTAGAAAACTGGGTGGAAACATTAGCCGGCATTACCTCGTCCAAGTAGCGAAGACGCGCTAAATTCGTATCCATGATCGTCACATTGGCTCCTAAGCCAGCAGCCATCTTCGCAGCTTGTGTACCGACTACACCACCACCTAAGACTAATACATTAGCCGGTTTAACACCAGGAACTCCACCTAATAACTTCCCTTTACCACCTTGTGGTTTCCCTAAGTAAAAGGCACCCACTTGAATGGCCATGCGTCCTGCTACTTCGGACATGGGTGTTAGTAGAGGTAAGCTACGATCAGCTAATTCCACTGTTTCGTAGGCAATACACACGGCATCAGAACTAAGCATCGCAGAAGTTAATTCACGTGAGGCCGCGAAATGGAAATAGGTAAATAGTATTTGGTTCTTTTTGATCAGCGGAAACTCAGCTGCTAAAGGTTCTTTTACCTTCACAATCATATCAGCTATTGCATATACTTCTGCAGCTGTAGCTAGAATAACCGCACCCGCTTCTTTATATTGTGCATCTGTCAGGCCTGAACCCTCTCCTGCACTCGCTTGTACATACACTTGATGTCCATTTGCGGTTAAACCTTGAACACCTGCCGGAGTTAAGCCTACTCGAAACTCCTGTATTTTAATTTCTTTTGGAACACCTATGATCATAACGTTTAGTTTTAAAAAGAAAGGCCACCGAAAAAAATTCGCTGGCCTTTACCTTTGATGAAGTATAATACAATGCAAATATAAGATACGCCATAAAATATCTTGCATAATACCATATAATAAATAATATTTACTTAAAATATAGAAAATAGCAGAAATTAATACGACACAACCTCTTCATTTTAACAATAATCAGAAAACTTTATGGCAAAAAACACGAATCTCGATGAATTGGATTATAAAATCTTACACATCATACAGAATGACAGCCAAAAAACCCTGAAAGAAATTTCAGAGCAAGTTAATTTGTCTCTAAGCCCTACCCATGATCGCATCAAACGAATGGAGTCCGATGGCTATATCCAAGGTTATGTGGCTTTATTGAATCGAAAAAAATTGAACTTAGGACTCGTTGTTCACTGCCAAGTGACCTTAGAAAAGCAGAACCGAAAGAACTTTAGTGAATTCGAAGCGGCCATTCTGAACTTCCCCGAAGTAACCTCTTGCCACTTGGTTTCAGGAAATTTCGATTATTATTTAAATGTGGTAAGTGCGGATGTAGAAAGCTATAATCGATTTTACCAGGAAAAACTAGCTGTATTGCCTTCTGTCGCCCATATTTCCACCCTATTTGTGATGGATGAAATAAAACAAACAACGGCATTGCCGCTGTAATTTTATATCTTTGTTATTCTATTTGGGATCGACCGGTTTTGACAGCTTATGTAGTCCGGTTGTAAGCACGTCGGGAGTTGTAGGCATTTCCTGTTAAAAAAACCTTCGAATTATAGCTGGCAATACTTCGTATGCCATGGCTGCTTAGTCTGATAGACTAACCAATTGCCATCGTTCAGCCCTGTCCAAACTCTGCCGACGGGGGATTCTGAGCGTCGACATGCAGAGTCGCTGATTTTGATTTCTCTAATGAATCAGTAGTATCCAGAGGATAAGTGTTTGGTAAGGTCTGATCTGAACCTATCTAACATCGAAAATTAATCAAATCTAAACGTGTAGAAAGCAGCAGTTCTCTAGGTTTGGACGAGGGTTCGAGTCCCTCCGATTCCACATATGGACGTTTTGTTCAGTTGAAAGCATTCATAAAATCGAAAGACGTTGTGAATGCTTTTTTTATGAACACGTGATAGATTAAGCATTTTGAAATATATTTACACGAAATAAACAGCAACTATGAAAATACACTTAACTATTATATTCACCTGCCTTTCCTTTTTTTCCTTTTCCCAAACAGATAGTACCGACATCTTAGAGGATTACAGCAACTACGGCGAGCCTGAGGGAGTAAAAAGATATACCACACCGAAAGTACTCAACCAGACACCTCAAAAAATCATTAGTTTAGGCTATGACTATACCGGCGAATTTCACATGCCAGATATTCGCATTGCGGAGAACATTACACAATTAGATGATAGACATGTAAACCAAGTGAATGTTTTCAGAGCACAATTGAACATTCCGGTGGTGGCCACCAATAAAATTATATGGCAATTAGGGGCTAACTATTGGGGATCTCAATTCCAAGTGGAAAATGCGAATAGCAACTCCTTCACTAAATTATTAAATCAAACTTCCTTGATCAGTGCGGGTATTAACACATCCATCTTCAAGCCATTGAATGAGACCAATTTTCTAATTTTTCAAGCTAGTGCAGATGTGAATGGACTGTTTACTGAAAACGCAAAAGTCACTTCGAATGCACTAACCTTTAGCGCAACAGCTATTTATGGATGGAAAAAGTCAGAGAAAAACATGATCGGTACTGGGATTGCTAGATCCTACAGGGCTGGAAGGATGATGTATTTCCCGGTATTATTTTGGAACAAAACATTCAATGACAAATGGGGCATGGAATTATTACTCCCAGCAAAAGGACACATCAGATATAATATTAACACCTCCAATATGATTCAGGCAGGTTTCGAATTAGAAGGAAACCAATTCTCTATGCCTATTCCGTCAACTCAGCGTGATTTATTTTACATCCAACGAGGCGAGTTAAAACCAAGAATCATGTGGGACAAAAAAATCACCGGATTTCTATGGTTTAGTGCCCAAGTCGGTCTACGCTATAATTACCGATTTGACGTGATGAATACCTACGATGGAAAAGAAAATAACGAACGGTATTTCACGAGTAAACTGGGGAATCCACTCTACTTTAATATCAGTTTAAACTTGGTATCTCCTTAATAAAAAAGGCTCCTTCTGGAGCCTTTTTTATTACTTATTGTTTTGCAACCTGCCTAGTCCAGGTATCTGTTCTTCCGATGAGTGAAACACCAATAAATCCACGAACCTCTAGTGTATTGCCATTGATCAAACGCATGGTTGAAGAATAGGTATTGCCATTTTTAGGATCATATATATTGCCTTCTTCCCAAAGATTTTCGCTTTTGTACACAAATCCCCAAATATTGATTAAACCTAAAACAGGCTTAGATTTAGCCGCAGGATCCTCGTTATTCTTATCTAATTTAGGCTTTCCTGTCTCTGGATCGATTGGTTCTTTTAACCAAACTACCCTACCCTGGTATTTATTTCCATTCTTATAAATCTTTACCATGGCAGTTCCCTCGCCTGTTTTCCAAACACCAACAATCGCATCTGGATTATCGGAAGCAAAAGAACTAAATGATGAAATAAATAATCCTACAAAAAGGAAAACAAGTAATTTTTTAGCTGTTGACATGATTGACAAAGGTTTAATTTAAAAAATTGATTTCTGAGCGGCCATCTTTTCGATTTCGGCTACGGATCTTGGAGAACCTTTGGAAAGATTCACATTCCCTGTCTCTGTGATCAAAATATCATCTTCGATACGGATACCGATGTTCCACCATTTCTTATCGCATTTGCTTCCTGCAGGAATGTAAATACCTGGTTCCACTGTTACGACAACACCTGCTGCTAAGACGCGAGGTCCTAAGTCATGTACATCTAATCCTAAGTGATGTGATGTTCCGTGAGGGAAATACGTGCGTGCTTCTTTCTCGTTCGCAGCAATACCTAATTTAATTAAACCTGCATTCACCACTGCACGTGAAGCAGCATCAATATCTCCAAACGGAGCACCTGCCTTACAAGCAGCGATACCTGCATCTTGAGCAGCTAAAACGATTTCATACAAGGCTTTTTGGGCTTCTGTAAACTTACCATTTGCGGGAACTGTGCGCGTAACGTCAGCTGAATAGCCATGGTATTCTGCTGCACAATCACTCAATAATAAATCGCCATCTTTTACTGTTTTCAGATTCGTGATGTAGTGAAGAACGCAGGCATTTTCTGCCGCCCCATTTATACTGTTATATCCTGGATATTCTGAGCCCGCATTCTTGAAATGGTATTCCATAATGGCCTGAGCTTGGAATTCTTTCATCCCCGGCTTAATGGCACGCATCACATCATTATGCCCTAAAACACTGATAGAAGCTGCTTTTTGAATTAAGGCAATCTCTTCTGGTTGCTTAATTCCACGCAAAGCACGTAGGGTATTTAAGGTAGTTTTGGAGGCCAAAGGTTTAGCAGACGCAATCACTAAACTATCCACCAAAGAGGCCATGCGAGTTAATGGATCCGGTTTTGCCTGGTACTTTGCAAAGATTCCTTCTGTGCGGTACAAGGTATAAACGGAGTCAACTCCCGCTAAAGAAATAGACGAAGCATTAAATTGATCGTTAATGAACACGTTTTCCATTTTGCTCTTCGCCTTGAAACCATCCGTTCCTAAGATCTTACCGGTCCAAAGCTCCTTGAATGGATCGCGGTTTTGGACAAAAATAAATTCTGTTCCCGTCTTCCCTAATAAGGTAACTGGTTGCTTGAAAAGCAATAAAACAGCGTTAGGCTCCTCTAGACCTGTTAAATAATAGAAGTTCTTGTTTTGTGCATATTGAAACTCTGTATCATTGCTACGCTGGCGAGTTTGAGAAGCAAAAAAGATACCGACGCCTTTATCAGACATTTTCTCTTTAAAGGCTGCACGACGACCTGCATGAAATTCAGGAGTTAAATAATCCGTTGGGTAATCTTGTGCAATGGCAGATTGTAAGGACAAAGTCGCGAACAATCCGATGATTAGGTGTTTAATTTTCATGGAATAATAGTATAATGAAGAAGCAAGATAAGAAAAAAGGCTCCAGATGGAGCCTTTGAATTAATTTTTTTGGGCAAAATACCGACTCAACCAGAGACCACATAGCCCCCAAGCGACTACAGCATCAATTAATTGAGCTCGTAAATCGTACACCGGGTACCAAATGTGTTCGGTATAGGAGGTATTGCAAAAGGCGATTAAGCCAATCACTACAGAAACACCTACAATCGTGGATCGTCTCGGAATTTTAAGTTTAGAGATAATCCAAACCAATAAAAAGACCATAAACACATCTAAAACGAAACCACGAATCATATTCATGGTCATATCTGTTTTGTAAGAAGGATAAAAGATCACACGAGCCCAAGGTTTTCCAGCGATCGATTTAGTAAAACCTTCTAACTCTTCCATCGATTGATTGTGACTCATACGAGGTAAAATATAGCCACCAGGAGCTAATTCCTGTTTGTTCAAATAAGTAAGAATTGAATCTTGCTTAGCTGTGTATTGCTGAACAGGTTCATGCAAATTGAAGGCAACATGAGACAAGGTCTGCCAAATAAAGATAAGTAAGCCGCCTACCAGAGAACCGATAATAAGTTTTTTCATCGTGTTTGAATTGATTGAACGGTAAAACTAATAATAAAATCCTAATCTGGCTAAAAAATATACTATTTATTAAAAGCCTTCTACCCTTACTTTCCATTCTCGGGGGAATCCAGCAAAGGATTTGTTACCATTTTGTCCCTTAGCCATCCATGCGAGCGTCGTTAATAATCCTCCGTTTCCGGGCATATAAAGGCGCAGCCTTTTGTCTTGGTAATTGTGACCATTATTCAGGTAGGTATTCTTTTGAAGGGGCTTCAAAAGAAATTCAATCGCCTTTTTCGAATCGTGCAAACGGAGCGCAGTCATCGCCAGTAATGGATAATCCCATCCCCAAGTGCTTTCCCAATTCCAAACCTTTTCAATTTTCGCCAACGTATTCTTCATTTTTAAAGAATCCGTAGTTGGCAAAGGTTCCACCATTCCCATGGCACCTAACACAGCCGGATGATCGGAGATGAATTTAGGATTTAAATACGTATCTCCATATCCCGCTGCAGCTTGATAAATACCACCAAATTCAGGCAGTGACGGGAAATGGGTCAAAATATGATCCCATTTTTTATTTACACTCACCCCCGAAGATTTTCTCCATTCCTGAGCTACTTGAATTCCTTTATACCAATAAGCTAACTCTAAAGGTGCATTGTAGGTTGTTACAAAAGGCAATGATTCTTGGGCAGGAATGAATCCTGGTCCTAAGCGATAAACCTGCTTCAGCGAATCCCAAGACAATAAATCTTCCATCGCTACTGCCGTCTCCTCTACGAGATAGCCATATTTACGCTTAAAGTTTATCGGTTTCTTCTTAGCTAATACATCCAACATATCGATTATATGTGGTTGTTGCCAAAGCAAAAATGAACCCACGGAAGACGGTGACTCACCCCCAGCTGGGTCTGTCATTTTTTGCCACCTTGCCCCCCTCAGACCTTGCCTTTGGGCTAATTCTTTGGCCTTAATGAAATTCCGTTCATACCAAGGCAAGACCTTTTCCAGATATTCCCCTTTACCCCAATAAGCAAAATGCATCAGATGCCACCAAGTCATCTCTAAATGAGGTCTCCCAAACCACGAATTATATACCAATCCTGTCTCTTGAGGTGGTTCTTCACTAATTGATTGAACTTTAGCGAGGTACATACTTAAAATCATCCTTCGTTCTAATTCAATAGCACGTGGATCTTTCACATTACCAAAATCAATCATCCCTCCTTTTTGCCAATACTCTATCAATGCTGCCCGATTTTTCTGCAATGCTTGAGACCAATTCCGTTTTTTGTCTGAATCAAATCCAACACTAATCTCTATCTCATTTAAACGCGTCGGAATGATCTCAAAGAAATGATCTCGTATTTTGCTCTCTTCAATTGCTTGATTCGATTGAATGGAGACTTGATAATGAAGCGAATCTAAGCTATGCTGAATCAAAATTTGTTTACTGGAATCGCGTAAGAGAGTCGAGTGATGTTTATCTGGATTAGCCATTTCCACCCCTTCATCTAGGAAGGATTGAGATGGAAAAGGAAAATTCAATTGGAAATGCATTCGACCCATTTTTAGTAAATCGGACTGAACTTTCGCATAGATAATATCTTCAAGGGGGTCAGAGAAGGTCCAAACTCGAACAGGAATTCCCTCCACAGAAAATTGCGATAAAATAATACCAGAATAGGGATTTAACGTTTGATTAATCCCTTTAATATCAGATGTAGTAGCTATTTCACCATTTTTCAATAGAATTCGAAAACCAAAATGTCCTAAGTGAATACGGTGCGGATTCGCCCTGAAATAGTCTGTGGCTGCATCTCTTCTCGCATCTTTATGACCTTGCAAAGCATAGGATATAGGACGGCCAGCATAAGGCTCTGAACGATAAGTTTCAGAACGCATAAAATTTTCTTTATTGGGAAATGAATGCCAAGACCAAGAGCTTTGGGTACCCAGTGGTATGCCTTTAGCGTAATATGATGGAAAAGTTTGTAAACCGGTGGCATCCACCGTGTAAGCAAAATGGCCATTCCCCACAGATAAGGAAGATAAGGTATCTAAAGAGCGATTAACCACTTTGTGCCTTTCTACAACTAGTTTTCGATCGATTTTCTGGGCAAAAATACTAACCGAAAACAGCAGTAAATAGAAAATTTTCATTACTTCGCTTTTAGGATTTCTGAACCCGCTAACAAATAACATCCTGCACCAAAGTCTTCAAAATTAGGGACCGAAGTTTTAGTAACGGGTTGTCCGTCTTTAGGCTCTTTACCCGTTCCTTGTACGTAAGCTAAGAATCCATTGGGTTGAACACAGGAATCAATAGCCATCCATCCTTTATCAACCGACTTCTGGTATTTTGATGCCGGTAAAATACCTTGACGTATTCCCCAGGACATACCATAAACGAATAAAGCAGTTCCCGTGAGTTCAGGTCCACCGTAATTTGACTCATCGGTTAAACTTACGTTATAAAACCCATCCTTACGCTGCAAAGGCAATAAAGCGGCAGCCATATCCTGGAAATCTTTCACATATTCTGCTCGATGAGGTGCTTTCGCTGGCATCAAATCTAAGGTTCTCGCTAATGCAGCAAAAACCCATCCATTTCCCCGAGACCAATAACAATTTGTACCGTTTGGCTCTTTATAGGGAGGAATAAAATCTTTATCACGCCACCATAAATGCTCTTGCTGATTGTATAGTTTTACTTTAGTATCAGTGTATAAATCATGCATTTTAGTAAAATAACGATCATCTTTA
The DNA here is from genome assembly GCF_045310505.1 of Aquirufa novilacunae. Taxonomy (NCBI): domain Bacteria; kingdom Pseudomonadati; phylum Bacteroidota; class Cytophagia; order Cytophagales; family Flectobacillaceae; genus Aquirufa; species Aquirufa novilacunae. Next base: position 187,910 of record NZ_JBEWZG010000001.1, on the reverse strand, counting down.
AATCGAACGCCTAAACGGGTGAAAACGGGCATACTCATTTGAAGACAATCGATCCAAGACCAGTCATTGGACTTTTCAGTCGCAATCATGTTGTCTATATTCTCTTTAATCGGTTTGATTCGTGCAGAATCTGCCTTCAAATCAAACAAATCTAAATACACTTGCCCACAGGCTTGGTCGTCAGCATTCCTCGTTTTCAAGCCATTTCGCAAAGACCAATGATGAAATTCACCCCAATCTTCCATGTATTTCAAGTCTGAGGCGCGAGGGTCTAACTTATATAATTCTAGTAAGCCTTCGTAAAAAACAGCTCTAGTCCAAATATTCGAAGGGCGCGTCTTGTCCGGACTCACAATCACCTTAGTTACGTCTGGCCAAACTCCTTGAAAATAGGATTTCGCCAAATGCATATGTTGAAGAACTTGCTTTCGGTCAGGCTTTTCAGCGATTAAAATCGAAGGAATCAATAAAATAAATAGGAGCTTCTTCATCAGGCTAAATAAAATACAGGGGTTAAATCAATCGCAACTGGAGAATGATCCGCATTCGTTTCCATAATATCGGCCATATAAGCCCACCAGCGCTTCATCACTTCTTGAGCAGGCAAAGAATCCAAGGTGGATATATCAGGTGCTTCTAAGTAACCAAAAAGCGTACGAGTGCTTTCGTCTAGGAAAATGGAATAATTTTGGATCCCGACTTGATGAAGTAATTCGGCTAATTCAGGCCAAATCTCGTCGTGTCGCTTTTTGTATTCCACCGAATTACCGGGTAACAAATACATTTTAAACGCCTTTCGCTGCATAAGAATTGATTTCTTATAGAAGGCAAATCAGCTGAAATTTTACTCTTTGATTCTTTCTGAAAAGGCCTGAAGTGCCTCATCATCAAATCCTAAATGTGTGACAAAACGCACATAAGTAGGGCCGAAAGGGGCACAATAAATACCCTTTTCCTTTAATTCTGCCACCTTTGTTGCAGAAGATAAACCGTCTTGCAATTCAAGAATAACGATATTAGTTGAAACAGGTAGTATCGCTTTCACCCAAGGTAATTTTTCGCAAACCTGCGCAATTTGACGGGCACGGGCATGATCCTCCTTTAAGCGTTCCACTTGATGATCTAGGGCATAAATTCCAGCAGCAGCTAGGAAACCTGCTTGTCGCCATCCACCTCCTAAACGTTTTCTAACACGACGCGCTTTTTTGATAAACTCTTTCGACCCTAGTAAAATAGAACCGACTGGTGCGCCTAAGCCTTTGGAAAGACAAACAGAAAGGGTATCAAACCAAGCACCGAATTGAGCCGGAGTCTGCCCCGTTTCGACCATCGCATTAAAGATACGTGCCCCATCTAAATGAAGCGGAATGTTAACGGAACGACAAAAATCGGATATCTCCTGCAAGGCCTCTGAAGTATAGATACTTCCACCCCCTTTATTGACTGTATTTTCTAAACTAACTAAACGACTTTCGCAGGCGTGAATATCATCAGGTGAGATAGCAGCACGAATTTGAGAGACATTCAAACGACCTAAATCCCCTTTCAATAATTTAACAGAAGCACCGGCATTTGCCATGATACCACCGCCTTCATACAAATAGATATGCGATAACTCGTCGCAGATAACTTCTTGACCTTTAGAGACATGCACCGAAATAGCAATTTGATTTGTCTGCGTCCCAGACACACAAAAAAGTGCGGCTTCTTTGTTGAAAAGCTTCGCCATTTTCTCCTCTAATGCATTTACGGTAGGATCCTCACCAAAAACATCATCCCCTAACGGTGCCGAAAACATGGCTTCTCGCATACCAGAAGTGGGTAAAGTAAACGTATCACTACGTAATTCGATCTTCATATTAGAATTGCTTTAGAAAGGACAATTTAGCTAAAAAACTTTGTTGCTTCTGTTGGGTGTTATCGGATCCTTGGTAATTCAAGGTATTAAATACGAGATAAACATAAGATAAGGGCTGGTATTCCCAGGCCAATCGCATATTCACTGAATTCAAATTATCAGTTGTATTTTTCTGATAGAAGCCGATTAATTGCAAACGCGGATTGATCGCCATTCGAGTCTCCAAAATCAATAAGTTCACTTCTTTCGTCTCACGAGCCACTCCCACATTTTCAAATTTGCTCCAGTTCCACGATAAACCCATATTCACGTGTGGGATGGGCGCCACTCGAAACTTAGAATCAATCATTTGTAAGGTTCCATCAAAAAATCCACCCCAGCCATATTCCGTTGAACCGGAGTATTTTGCACTGGGATCACTCGCTAACAAAAATCCTTTTCTAAAATAGTTATAAGAACCTGGTTTAATGCGAATACCCACCGGATTAAAATCTTCTTCCAAGTTTTGAACACTCGCGTCAATATACCCCCCAATAATACCCCCATTCTGAAGATTAAACCATAAGGGGCCTGAAACCATTTTTTGTTCCACGATATTTCCAGTCTTTAGACTGTGGTATACCTCCGTATAAACACCAGGCTGCCAAAATCGAATAAATTTAGGCAACCATTTTCCACGCACATTAAAATCGACACCCTGCGAATTAGAAAGCACATTTTTCCTTGAAACAAATCCCATTTCCGGATTGTAGTCATCAGAAACCAAGGTATTCGTCCAATATAGCGTGACCAAATTATCCTTGTAAAGAAATTGTCCATACTCGGCAAATCCCTGCTTACTATTCCTAGAATCCTGCGTCAAGGTCCCCATTCCACTGAAGGACAATTTATCATTGAAGCGAATAAAGGCATCTACTGCTCCAGTTGTAGCCACATTTGAAGGCGATGATTTAGTCGTAACAATCGCTCCTATCCTGTTTTGTTTGCCAAAATTCTCCGAATAACGGCCCACCAAAAAATTCGTAAATGGATCACCATCACCCTCGCCTTGGCGCATATAGATTCCTCCAAAATTTCTTTTCTCCGAGCGATAAACAAACCTGGTACCCGCTGTAATGGCAATGGGATTCACATTTTGGTCTAAACCAATCGTACGACTAAAGAAGGGCTGAATATACATCGAACCGCCCACCACCTCGTTAACTGGTGCCAAACCAGCAGAAAAAAGCGAAGCATTTTCCAAGAAAAACTGACGACGCTCAGGGAAGAATACTGAAAAACGAGAAATATTATTTACCTGCCTATCTACATCTGCTTGGGCAAAATCCGTATTAAAGGTGAAGTCCATGATAGAAGTAGGACTGATAGCCCACTTAATTTCGCCTCCTAATTTAAAATCGCTTGTCGATGAATTTCCAATTTCTGTACCTTCTGAACTCTTCGAAACCTGCAATAGGTAGGGAATAAAGCGAATATTAGTGGCAGTAGGTGGAGGAGGAATAATCCCTGTTAACTTACCCGCATAATCCATACGCAAGGGACTCATCGAACGCGGATGAGGCGACCAAACGGCTAATTCATTGCTAGCTCGTCTCACTCGAAAGAAATTAATACCCCAATCTTGCGCTTTTGTTCCATCTGTTTTAGGATACCGAAGCGTTTGCCAAGGAATCGCAAATTCTGCTACCCAAGAAGAATCAGAACGTTGCGTTCTGACGCGGTACAAACCATCCCAATCTATGTCAAATTGTCGATCATCAAACGCCAATAGGTCTCTTTGAGCACCATAGGCGTTCGACTGTAATACAATGGCATTACGCTTATCATTAAACCCATCAATAGCAATTCCAAATAGATCATTCTCAACGAATTGGTAATCGCGTTTTAAGTTCGGCGCTCGGTACCCATTTTTCCCTACCGTATCTCTTAAAATAGCTGCTACATATAGGTATTGATGATTATAGAGCATCTTGACCTGAGATAAAAATGATGCTTTATTACCTTGAAAAGGCTCCACTTGAAAATCTATCCCTAAAGAAGGAGCGTTAGACCACTCCACTTCATCCAAGTTCCCATCCGCTTTCAATGCACGCTCAATTTTCAAGGGCTGAAATTCTTTCCGTGGGACAAGGGGACTAAAAACCTCCTGCGAAAAACTACAGAAAGAGATGAAAAGGAACAGGTAACGCATTTATTTTTTGATGAAGGATAAGCTAACTAAACGGATAAATACAGGTAAACCTGCTAAAAACATAGGTAAAAACTGCATTCCAGACCAGACTAGGCCCACGAAACATAGTACCGAAATGACTTGCAAATACCTCTTCCATTTCATTGGATTTCTGGCAAACCAGATAACCAATGGGAAATTCAATGGGAATAACATGAGAGATGCTGGATTCCAAGCCATCACTTCATGATTTGTGGCTGTGCCTAAAAAGAAAACAAACCAGGCAAGAATTCCAATCAGACCAAACAAAGTAACATCTGCAGCGTATGGAAACGCCTGCTTAAAACTTAAGAATCCAATCAACAGAGTCAATAAACCCAAAATCACAAAAGGTCCAGTGAAATCAAAACCAGTTTCCGGAGCTATTTCTTCGTCGAACAAACTAACTGGATTTGCAGCTAGTTTTGGGGCTAAATTCGTCGCAGCGGCTAAATTATCTGGCAAATAACATGCTTGCGAAGCGTTCGCCTTCACATTCGATGGAACACCTAAGGCTAGATTCATCCCCAATGTCACCCAAGAATTAGGCTCTAAATACTTATTCATCCAATCCCGATAGGATTTACCTTCGAGAGACGGATTCTGATTCCATTGGTATTTACCTGGTGCGTTCTTTTCAATCATGTCACGAATTCGAGTCGAACAGTTATCATAAAAAAACTTATAGGCATACTCTCTATTTTCAGGCAATAAATTCGTCTCTAAAGCCTGAAAAATGGCATTTTTTTGAAGGGAATCGAGCTGGAGTTTATGGGCAATCATTCCGCGTTTCTCATATTGCGCGTTATAATTAAATTCATCCTGCATCGAATGAACGGAGATCGTATAAGGTAAGGTGCCCATTAAGAATTTGAGATAGAAATTCTCCGTCTTAAAATCGAAAGTTCCATAACTATAGGCCCTATCGATGCCATTCGTGGGATCATTTATCCATAGAATCGTATGGCCAAAAGCCGAATGCAACTCCTTACCAGGAGCCACCGTTACTAAAACAACCTCCGCTTTGGAGCTTAATTGGGCTTTTGCAGCAAAAGCCATCAATAAAAATAAAAACAGCTTTCTCATCTATTTTCCTGCGATAACGATAACAATTTCTCCTCGTACTTTGTCCGGATGGGCCGTAAAATAAGTTAAAACTTCGGTGGCAGTCCCGCGAACCATTTGTTCGTGCATTTTACTCAACTCTCTACCTACCATCACCTGACGTTCCGGTGAAATAAATTCGATGATTTGCTCCAATGCTTTCACCAAACGGTGAGGAGATTCATATAAAACGATAGTACGCTCCTCTCCAGCTAATGCCTTCCAGCGCGTTTGGCGTCCTTTTTTATGAGGCAAGAATCCTTCGTAAACGAAACGATCCGTAGGAAAACCAGAATTGACTAAAGCTGGAACAAAGGCTGTTGCACCTGGTAAAGATTCAACTTCAATGCCATTATCCACGCAAGCCTTTACTAAAAGATATCCCGGATCAGAAATTCCCGGAGTGCCTGCATCGGAGATTAAGGCTAATGATTTTCCATCTTTCAGCATCTTGATAACACCAGGAACACCGGTGTGTTCGTTGTGAGCGTGATGGGAATAAAGGGGCTTAGAGATATTCAGGTGCTTCAATAATTGACCTGAATTGCGTGTGTCTTCAGCTAATATACCATCCACTTCTCCTAAGATTCGAATCGCACGCAAGGTGATGTCCTCTAAATTTCCAATAGGCGTGGGTACAAGGTATAATTTCATCCCTAAATTTAATTAAATGACCTGAAACAAAAAAAGCGAAACTTTCGTTTCGCTTTTCGCTCTGGTAGAGAGTGAGGGATTCGAACCCCCGGACCTGTAACAGTCAACAGTTTTCAAGACTGCCGCAATCGACCACTCTGCCAACTCTCTGTCTCCTTAAGAGATTGCAAAAGTAAGGCGTTTTTCCACATTTTGCAATAGCTTAGGCTAAAAATTTAGATAAAATTCAGGATAAAATCTCTTTTGGCCTGAAAATCAAGGGTATCCGGAATCCAATTAATTTCGATTCCTGCACGCTCCATTTTCCGAAAATAGGTCATTTGGCGTTTCGCAAACTGATGAATAGCCGTTTCTAAGCCCTTTTCAAATTCATCCTTGGAAATATGTCCTTCTATGTAATTGATCATCCATTTGTATTCAAGACCCAGCCAGCGCAATTCTTCCGGATGAACGCCATCCACAAGAAGTTGTTGTACCTCTTCCAGCATTCCCTCTTGCAACCTAGCTTGTAGACGCTTCGTAATTTTTTCTCTACGTTCATCCGTCGATGGATTTAACCCAAACACCACATGAGAGAATTGAATATCTAATGGCTCTGAAAGAAAATGAGGTACGTGGGAGAATTGGTAATTTGCTAGCAAAGATTCAATATACAATCCGGTTCCACCGCAAAGTATCGGCTGCTTTCCCCTTGTAATCACATCATTTATTGCATCAAAAGCGGCTTTTTGAAAATGAGCTACCGAGAAGGCTTCTCCTATTTCGTGGCTATCAATTAAGTGATAGGGAATAAAACCATACTCTTTTAGATCCTTGCCCGTTCCAATGTCTAGACGTCTATAGATTTGACGAGAATCAGCAGAAATGATTTCGCCATCTAGAGCACAAGCTATTTCAACTGCCAAAGCCGTTTTCCCACTTGCCGTCGGACCCAATAAAACGATGAGCTTCTTATCTGTAGACATAACGCAATTTCAAATTTCCTTTCGTTTTTCGATTCTCCAATTGAATCGGTTCCGTCTCTCCTATTTTGGCAAAACCAACGGATAAAAACCCTTTTCCCGAATTCCATTCCTTATCCACATAGGTCATTACATTATGCATTTCAGGATTTATATCTTTATATGCTTGCAAGAATTTCGTCAAACCTCCCACCAATCGAATCGTTGATAAGGTGGCTATTTCAATGAGTTCACCGGACAAACAGCCTTCTAAACCTGGCTCTTTCATCAAGAATGACTTCCCAAAAACAGCCACTGCGACTAGCGGACTCTCTTTATAAGAATAAGCGCTTTCAATTCCCCGGAATTCCCGATGCGGCGGAACGATGCAACCAAAATAGCAAGCCCCTTTTAGAAAACCCTTCACGTGTTCCTGATCTAAAAAATCCCTAGCGGTTTCTACATCGATCGGAACGATTCGCGTATCTCGGGCAAATACTGATCGCAAAGGTTTAATACGAGCGACAATGTGTTTTTCGATGGCCACCTGACGACTGATCCATTGATCTTCCCAAATACAGATATCTCCTTCCTCAGAAATACCTGGCATCGCTTTTACGCGTACCTTCGTAGCTTCATGTAACCACAAGCCTTCTCCTATCGACTGAAAACCGACAGAAAGCAGAAATTGGGCGAGGCTGTGCTGAAACTCTTTTGGCATAAAACGTGTAAATATACAGTAGAATTAGGCGCAAAAACGCTTTAAAAACAAAAAACATATTAGAATGGACTATAGATTTGAGGCGAGCCGTAAGGAGGTTTCCACTTTTACGAATCAAGAGATCAGAGATAATTTCTTAATTGAGAAGATTTTTCATGCAGATCAAATACAATTAACCTATACCATTTATGATCGTATGATCATCGGTGGTGCGATGCCGGTATTGAACACCTTGCATCTTCCTAATCCCGAAAAATTACGCGCGAATTTCTTCTTAGAAAGACGTGAACTAGGGATCATTAACGTGGGAGGAAAAGGAACCGTGACAGCAGATGGAGAACAATTCACCATCGATAAATTAGGTGCGGTATATGTGGGACGCGGAGTAAAAGAAGTTAGTTTTAGCTCTGTATCATCCGAAAATCCAGCTCAATTCTACTTATTATCTTCTCCAGCACATGCTAATTACCCGAATGCAAAATTAGATCGGGAGCAGGTTACGACTGTGGTCTTAGGCACGCTGGAAACATCTAATCACCGCACGATTTACAAGTACATCCACAACGAGGGCATCCAATCCTGTCAATTAGTGATGGGATTAACGATTCTAGAGCCGGGTTCGGTTTGGAATACGATGCCGGCACACGTACATGATCGTCGTATGGAAGCTTATTTATACTTCGATGTGACACCAGGACACGCGGTATTGCATTTAATGGGGGAAACGACGGAGACCAAGCACATTTGGGTGCATAATCACCAAGCAATTATTTCGCCACCTTGGTCGATTCACAGTGGAGCAGGAACGAAGAATTACTCCTTTATTTGGGGAATGGCAGGTGAGAACAAGGATTATACTGATATGGATTTTGCAGAAATTTCTGAATTACGCTAAGATGAAAAAACTGATCGTTCTTTTTTTAAGTTTAAGCACAGCAGTGAGTGCTCAAAACTATTCTGAGTTAATGGCGAAGTCCATTATGCACAAGCATAAAGACTCTATTGCTGTAAAAGTAGGTAAGCCGGCGGGCTGGGATTATGAACAAGGATTGGTATTAAAGGCTTTGGAACATGTCTACCAAAGAACGGGGGACGCCACCTACTTTAACTACATCAAAAAAAACATCGACAGTTTCGTCGATGCGAACGGAAACATCCGCACCTACCATTTCGACGAATTCAATTCAGATAATATCACCACCGGTCGAATGCTATTGTATTTGTACCAAGAATTAGGAGATGAACGCTATAAAAAGGCCGCAGATCTATTAAGAAAGCAGATTTCTCAGCAACCGAGAGATGCAGATGGCGGCTTTTGGCATAAGAAAAGATACCCAAACCAAATGTGGTTAGACGGTTTATATATGCTAGAGCCTTTCTATGCGGAATATGGACAAATAACGAATCAAGACAACTGGTCTGATATCGTTAAGCAATTCCAATTGATGTACAAAGGAGCCATCGATTCAAAAACAGGTTTATTATTCCACGCCTACGATCAAGCAAAAGCGCAGCCTTGGGCAGATAAGACCAACGGGCACTCGCCAAATTTTTGGGGTCGCTCGATGGGCTGGTACGTGATGGCCTTAGTGGATGTATTAGATTATATGCCAAAGAATCATCCATCTAGAGGCATTTTAATCCAACAATTAAATCAATTATCAGGCGCTATTGCTAAGATTCAAGATCCTGTTTCTGGGGTTTGGTACCAATTACCAGGATATCCCGGCAAAAAAGGAAATTACTTCGAGGCTTCCGCATCAAATATGTTTGTCTATGCCTTCGCTAAAGGCGTAAGAAAAGGCTATTTGCCTGTTTCCTTCCGTAATAATGCAGAGCGTGGCTATGCTGGAATTTTAAAAGAATTCATCACCAAAGACGCAGCAGGCTATATTCATTTAGAGAAAACTGTTTCTGTGGGAGGCTTAGGTGGCGTTCCGTACCGCGATGGTTCCTATGACTATTATTTAAGCGAACCTTTGCGTACAGATGATTTAAAAGGCGTGGGTCCATTTATCCTGGCATCTTTAGAGATGGAGATCGCCAAAGAATTATCCATCGGAGCAGGGAAGAAGGTCGTTTTAGATTATTTCTTTAACCACGAGACGAAAAATGGAAATCGTTATCACTATACTTGGGAAGATCGGAAAGACTCTGGTTTTAACCAATGGGGCATTCAATTCGAGCAATTAGGGGCAACATTAGATACCTTAGGTATCTCTCCAACCCGCGAGAACCTAAAAGGAGCCTCTATTTACATTATCGTAGATCCAGATAGTTATAAAGAAACAGCTAAGCCAAATTTCATGACCGTAAAAGCGGCAGATGAAATCGAAGCTTGGGTAAAGGCAGGTGGCAATTTGATTCTTTTAGCGAATGACACAACAAACTGCGAAATTCCACAATTCAATATTTTAGCTAAGCGCTTCGGCATTGAATTCGTGGCCCCTAATTTAAACTTCGTTCAAGGACGTAATTGGGAGCAAGGAGCTGTCATGATTCCTGCGGGGAATGAGGTTTTTGACCCGATTAAGAAGGTTTACATCAAGGAAATAACGACGTTGAAATTAAGTGGAAACGCGAAATCACTAGTTAATCACTTAGGATATCCTGTCATGGCTACGGCAAAAGTAGGTAAAGGAAAAGTGTTTGCGATGGGTGATCCTTGGTTATATACCGAGTATACGAATAACCGAAGAACGCCGCTGGAATACGAAAACTTCTTAGCTGCGAAGAAATTAGCGATTTATATGCTAAAGTAATTTTCGAGGGAATTTATAGCCCGTCATTTTTTCTAGCGTAACTAAAGGCACCGAATAGGTTTGCCAGTTTTTATTAAGCAATCTCTCATTTGGAAATAGTATACACCAGATTTTTTCTGGTGTATATACTACTTTCCAGCAATAGGCTGGAACGATAACACCTGAGGCAAGGCGGCCCTTTGATCCAATTCCACCGGAATAGATCAAAAGATGTTGACCTCTTTTAACCGCTAACTTTCTGCAATATTCTTCTAAAAATTTAAAAGGACCCCGATTTAATTCCGGCGTCTGAGGAATCATATTCGACATTAAAAATGTCTCCTCGTTTAAGTATTCTGACGAAGTCCGATCTTCCGAATTACATAGATGACCTCGATCAAAACCTGAATGTGCATAATCTCTTTCATCCACGATCCTAAAACCCCGTGGAAATGACTCATCTTGAATAAATCGATTTGTTCTATCTACAGATCCTACATCACTAGCTCTTAACGTCCAGCCCACCCAATTCGCTCGACCCTCTACCCCATTATAGGACATCACATATCCTTTTTTGACGGAAAGATAGTTCGTCGTAGAAGCAGTCGAGGCGCCCGAAATATTGGGCACCCCGACCGATAATAGAATACTAAAAAGGAGGTTTAAAAGCATTATCTAGCTCTTTTCTCTAAATCTGTACGGGAGATATTCATCATACGACCCATCATTTTTGATCCACGATACGAAACGATGCGCATCAATTCAGCATCCTTAGGAACGGCAACTAGACCAGAGGCTGAAGGATAGTGGTTATCCGGGTAGGAATTGTCAAAACTGTAATGAATCTTCAATCCCGAGATTTCATTTTTCAACTCTACAAAAAGTTCTCCTTTTGCGTTCTTCGTTACCTTTACGATAGCTTCGTACATGGATGGTGCATATTTCTTATCTGCTACATCAAATCTCGCCATATGTTCTTCCACGCGGCTAATAAAATTATCCCAGTTTTTATTTTCATTAGTTGACCATAAAGATTCGGAAATGGCTAAAGCTCGTGGCCACATCATGTATTGTAAGTGACGGTAATTATACAATTGCTCTGACCACATATTCGCCTGTCCTCCCTTCACTAATTTCGCATCCACCCCATCTGGCACTGGATTGAAAGCGTAGGAATCTGTTAATCGAACTGTTCTGTAAACCGGTGGTTCTAAAGCTATATCGCCTTGCATCAAGTCCACGTAAACGTTATCATTTGGTGTCATCACCACTTCATGGCCTAATTTTGCTGCTTCAACACCGCCTTTAATTCCGCGCCATGACATCACTGAGGTGCCTTTTGGCAATCCTCCTCCTTCTAAAATCTCATCCCAGCCTAACATGCGCTTTCCTTTACCCGAAATAATCTTTTCCAAACGACGCACAAAATAAGCCTGCACCTCTTGTGAATTCTTCAATCCTTCTCTAGCTCGTAATGCCAAAATCTCCGGATTCTTATCCCAATAGTTCTTCGGGCACTCATCACCACCCATGTGGATATAGTCATAAGGGAATAAACTAGCCACCTCACCCATTACCTTGTCCAGGAAGGTATATACATTTTCATTCGCTGGACATAAGGTATTATCTTGTAAAGCCTCTGGATGTCCATGCGACCAATCGATGAACGGCTCGCCCGAAATCACTTCATATTTATCCGCACCTGGCGTGCATGAAAGTTCTGGATATGAAGCTACAGCTGCCATCGAATGACCCGGTACATCAATCTCAGGAACGATATTCACAAAACGTTCTTGTCCGTATTTTACCAATTCCTTGATATCCTCTTGTGTATAAAAACCTCCATACGTACGCGGCTCATTCGGCTCAGGCTTAGAGAAAGTCGTAAAACGCCCCACTTTCTTCACATTAAACGCCCCTTTTTTTGTCAAATTAGGATAAGATTTTATCTCAATTCTCCAACCTTCGTCATCCGTTAAGTGAAAGTGCAAGATGTTGTATTTGTATTCCACCATATCGTCGATAAATTTCTTTACATCTTCCTTAGAGAAGAAGTGACGCGCCACATCGAACATTTGACCACGCCAAGCGAAGCGAGGGGTATCAGTGATTTGAGCATATGGAATCGTCCATTGTACGCCTTTTGCTACTAATTTTGATTCAATTTCCTTTGGTAATAATTGATATAAGGTCTGAATTCCATAAAAAAGACCAGCCAGTTTATTGGCCTTGATTTTTACGCCAGTTGAATTAACCTGTAGTTCGTATCCTTCAGCACCTAACTTAGTGTTGCTAACTAATTGCAATTGAATAGTGGCGGTTCCTGCTGATTTAAGACTCACTGGACGACCTGTAGCCACTTTTAGTTTGCCTACCAAAGTCGCATAGGCCACTTTCATCTGAGGATCAGATGGACCAGAAATTGAAATAGACGTAGGTAATGTAAACTTCCCAGCTGGATAAGATGCCTCAGTGGGAATAGGAATAATAGCCGGTTTTTGTGCTGATGATGCGTAACTTAAGCTTAAACTCAAGCATACGAGAGCAATAATTTTCTTCATTGAAATAGGTTTTTGTATAGCGTTAAAGTTCCATCAAAATGCAGAATATTCCAAATCGTTTTGTATTTTTGAAACAAGAAGCATTATATACAAAACACAAAACCATGAATGAAACTGCCACGCTTGCTGCTCAGCAAGTGGAACTCACACACGCTATTGACACGGTATGGGTGGCCCTTTGCGCCGCTTTAATTTTCCAAATGGAAGGAGGATTTGCCCTCCTAGAAGCTGGATTCGTCCGTTCTAAGAATGCCATCAGTATTATTGCCAAAGTCATGATTGACATCATGTTCGGTGGTGTTGCCTTTTATTTAGTCGGATTCGGCATTGCCTATGGCAAATCGAATGGCTACTGGGCTTTCGACACCGGCATCATGGAAGGTGATTTAGGCTTAGGTCTCACCATTTCCAACTCCCTTTTCTGGTTCATCCAAATGGGCTTCGCCGTTGCAGCCATCTCCATTGTCTCAGGCGGTGTAGCCGAACGTATGAAAATGTGGTCATATGCTATTTATGTAGCCATTTTCAGCGCATTCTTGTATCCATTAGCTGCAAACTGGGTTTGGAATCCAAACGGTTGGTTAGCCTTGAGAGGATTTAATGACTTTGCTGGATCCGCTGCAATTCACGCGATGGGTGGCTTTGCTGCCTTAGCTGGTGCAATCGTTTTAGGCCCCCGTTTAGGAAAATACAACGAAGACGGAACAGCAAACGCTATTCCAGGACATAACTTAACTTTATCTGCTGTAGGTGCATTTATCTTATGGTTTGGTTGGTTCGGGTTCAACCCTGGTTCTACATTAGGAGCTGTAGGCAAATGGGATTTGATCGGTTCTGTTGCTACTAACACCTTTTTAGCATCAGCTGCCGGTGGTATTGCCACCATGTTATATACGTATTTGCGTTACAAAAAAGTCGATATCACCATGGTAATTAATGGAGTATTAGCCGGTTTAGTAGCTATTACAGCCGGATGTAATGTTGTTTCAGCTGATTCAGCATTAATCATTGGATTCATTGCAGGTACGATTGTCGATATTGCGGTAGTAGTGGTCGACAAAATGAAAGTGGATGATCCAGTGGGTGCGGTAGCGGTTCACGGGGTGAATGGTTTCTTTGGAACGATTGCCGTAGGATTATTTTCTCAGAAAAATGGATTATTCATCACAGGTGAAAGCGCTCAATTTATCACACAATTAATCGGGGTATCAGTCATTAGTGTATTCTCATTTGCTACTACATACGCTGTATTTATGGCTTTAAAAAAGACCATGGGTATTCGCTTAAGTCACAAAGCAGAATCTGCGGGTATTGATGCCGTTGAATTTGGAGTAGAAGCATACACCACTTTTGAATAATAGCTAAATAAGAACGATATGAAAAAGGTAGAAGCCATTGTAAAACCATCGAAATTAAAAGCTATTCAAAAAGGCTTGATCGATGCAGATATTCCATGTATGACCGTTGTTCCCGTTCGTGGAGCCGGTTTACAGCAAGGTTATTCAGAAATATACCGCGGTACAGAAAAGTCGATGATTTTATTGCCAAAAGTGATGATCATCTGCGTCGTAAGCGATGAAAACCTAGAAAAATGCTTAGATGTCATCCTCGACAACGCCTCAGAGGGCAACGTAGGTGACGGCAAAATCTTCGTGTATGACGTGCAGGATGCGATCCGGATTCGTACGAAGACGAGGGGGATTGAAGCGATTCGATAAAAATGCAAGGCATTTTTATCGAATCGTAGAGAATAGAGCAAAAAGAATAAAGAATAAAGTTGGATTCGCCTGCGGCGATGAACTTTTGAAATATTTACTATACTCATCAAAAAGGGATCGAAATTCGATCCCTTTTTGATTCCTTCATTATTCTTTGTGCTTTATTCTTTGTGCTTTAAATCGTAGAAACCACACGAAACCTCGTAAACATCTCCTCCGAATACCACCCTATCATCCTTGTCTTCTTTATCATAGGCTTGTGCTCCTTACTTTTATAGGCAAAAGAATCCAAGTTTTCTGACGAGTCCCAAAGACTCAAAGTAGCCTGCTCGATGAGGGGAAATTCGCCTACACCTTTGGCAAATAATAAGCCTGCCCTGTTTTCTAAATATTTACTCGCATGAGACACGTAAAACCAGAAGATGGGTGATTTATACCAAACAATACTGGCTCTGGTCATCACTAAAAGCGGTCCATATCCAGGATCTTCCACAATAGAAAAAGGATTCGATCCATTCCAAGTCCCATGGCCTTTGATTGCAACGGCATCCCAGCCATTAGTAGCGTATGCATGCGAAGAAAGGGTCAACCAGCGCTCATTTGAGGTAAAAAAAAGATCAGAAGCAGCTTGGTTATCGAAGACACCTAGAAAGGCATAAGAGGAAAAGTCTGGCCAAATAGAGAATCCGTTGCCTGCTCCTACGCCTAAATGTTTGGCAAAAGAAAGTCCTTCGGATTTCCAGCTTTGAACAAATGAGCGACCCATTTCTGCAAAGGCAAAACGCTTATTTGCAAATCCTTGGAAGGATAAAAATCGAATGGAAATAATTTGTTCGCTCATTTTGTCAAATTTAGTCGTTTATTTGAACAATTAAAGCGTTAGTTGGGTTTTAAAGACATGAATAAAAAGGGATTTTATTTTAAAGAGTTTGAGGAGAAAAGCATCTCCCCTTTTGATAAGCTTTTCGGGATTTTCAAGGAATTAATCACACATACGTCGGGGGATTTTGATGAGGCGATCGAATGGTTACGCGAATTAGACAAGGAATACGAGCTGACGGATGAGAATTATACCATTGAGGATTTTATTGAAGATTTAAAAGCCAAAGGTTATATCCGCGAGGAGATAGATGAGAATGGAGGTTCTGGGATGGGTATTACGGCAAAAACAGAGCGAGCCATTCGCCAGACAGCGTTGGAAAATATCTTCGGAAACTTAAACAAAAGTGGCGCTGGCAATCACAAAACCAAGACATCTGGCCAAGGGGATGAATTGACCGGGGAATTTAGGTCGTATCATTTTGGCGATAGTTTAGAAAAGATCTCTCTTACGGAGAGTTTAAAAAACGCCCAAATCAATCACGGAATAGGCGAATTCGAGTTAACGGAGGAGGATTTAGTGGTTGAAGATACCCAGTTCAAATCCCAAATGAGTACCGTGTTAATGATCGACATCAGCCACTCCATGATTCTGTATGGAGAGGATCGGATTACGCCGGCAAAGAAGGTGGCGATGGCTTTGGCAGAACTCATCACAACTCGCTACCCAAAAGATACGATTGACATTCTGGTCTTCGGAAACGATGCCTGGAGTATTTCCATCAAAGATATTCCCTATCTGAAAGTGGGGCCATACCACACGAATACGGTGGCTGGACTTCAATTAGCCATGGATATTCTGCGCAGAAAGCGGAATACCAACAAACAGATATTTATGATTACCGACGGAAAACCGAGCTGTGTTCGGGAAAAAGACGGATCCTATTATATGAATAGTAATGGCCTAGACCCATATGTGACCGAAAAATGTTACACACAGGCGGCGCAGGCACGTAAATTACACATTCCCATCACCACCTTCATGATCGCACGCGATTCCTATCTACAACAATTTGTGGATAAGTTCACAGAGGCAAATCAAGGAAAGGCCTTCTACACAGGTTTAAAGGGTTTAGGTGAAATGATTTTTCAAGATTACGAAACGAATAGAAAGAAAAGACTGAAATAAGATGATCAAGAATTTAGGTGAATTAAAGGCCTCAGGCTATACAAGTAAATCCATTAAAGACGAATTAAGAGATAACCTAATCGCCCATATGGAGGCGGGTACGACCGTTTTCGAGGGTGTTCATGGGTTTGAAAACTCCGTTATTCCTGAATTAGAGCGTGCAATCTTATCTCGCCACAATATCAACTTATTAGGCTTAAGAGGTCAGGCAAAAACGCGTTTGGCGCGTTTAATGGTCAACTTATTGGACGAATACATTCCTTACGTGGCTGGTTCAGAGATTAACGATGATCCTTTGGCCCCTATTTCTCGTTTCGCGCAAGATTTAATTGCAGCTCAAGGAGATGCAACACCTATCGCATGGTTACACCGCTCTGATCGCTTTGCTGAGAAATTAGCCACTCCAGATGTAACAGTGGCAGATTTAATCGGTGATGTGGATCCGATCAAAGCGGCGAATTTAAAATTATCCTATGCAGATGACCGCGTGATTCACTTTGGGATGATACCTAGAGCAAACCGTTGCATCTTCGTAATCAATGAAATTCCAGATTTACAGGCTCGTATTCAGGTAGCTCTATTCAACATTCTTCAAGAAGGTGATATCCAAATTCGTGGTTTCAAATTGCGTTTACCACTTGATCTTCAATTCATTTTCACTGCGAACCCGGAAGATTATACGAACAGAGGTAGCATTGTGACTCCTTTGAAGGACCGTATTGGCTCTCAAATTTTGACCCATTATCCAGAAACTATTGCGATTGCGCGTAAAATTTCTGCTCAAGAGGCGCGCATTAATGCAGCACAATCTGATCGAGTTTATGTACCTAACCTAGCTTACGATTTACTAGAACAAATCATTTTCGAAGCAAGAGAAAGTGAATATATTGATTCCAAAAGTGGTGTCAGCGCACGTATGAGCATCTCGATGCTAGAAAGTTTAGTGAGTACGGCAGAAAGACGTGCCCTATTAAATAAGGAGTCAAAAACGACTGTTCGTTTAGCAGATTTCATGGGAATCATCCCAGCCATCACAGGAAAGGTTGAATTAGTCTACGAAGGCGAACAAGAAGGCGCAGCATTCGTAGCCGAGCAATTGATTGGCTCTGCCATCAAATCATTCTTCCCAGGCCTATTCCCTAAGATCGAAAAGCTTTCTAAGAAAATCGAAGAGAGTCCTTATGCCGTGTTGATGGAAGCGGTTTATGCCGAAGGCGGAGTCGTTTTGTATGATGAATGTAATGCGGCGGATTATGCGTCGACTTTGAATGATATTAAGCCCTTAGAGGATTTGATCGCTCGTTATCAACCGAATGTTGAGGCAGCTGATAAATTGTTCTTGAAGGAATTTGTGCTTTGGGCGCTGGCGGAGTATCAGAAACTTGGCAAGGAGAGGTTAACGGACGGATTTAAGTTTAATGATTTGTTTTGAACTGCGTAAAGAATAAAGAATAAAGCATAAAGAATAAAGGTGGTATCGCCTGCGACGATAAATTCATGAAATATTCAAAACGTACCATAAAAAAAGAGAACGATTTTCGTTCTCTTTTTTTATTCCCACTTTATTCTTTGTGCTTTATGCTTTATACTTGGCAAATAATTTCTGCTACGCAGAAATTATTTGCCTATACAAAACTTCCCAAAAATATTCCTCAGCAAATCGTCATTCGATATTTGCCCCGTAATTTCACCGAGGTGATGGAGGGCATAGCGAAGGTCTTGTGCGATTAAATCACCTGTTAAACCTGTCTTTAAGGCTGCAAGAACGCCTTCTAAGGTTTCTTGCGTTTGTAAAAGCTGCTGGTAGTGGCGAAGATTAGTGACTAAAGTGCCGCTGGTACTTACTTGATCTAAACCCACCACGTTTAATAAAGCGGTTTCGAGGTCGTTTAGTCCAGAGCGGTTTTTAGCGGAGATGGGAATGGCATCTTCAAAAGCGGCTAATTCCGTTGAAGAAATCTGATCCACCTTATTCAACAACTTTATCACCGGAATATCCAGCTGACCCAGTGCTTCCACTCCAGCAGCAAAACCAACCGGAGTTTCTGAAGTGGCATCCGCCATATAAATCACCACCTGCGCCTTCTTCACCCAAGCCTGTGTTCTCTCCACTCCTAGTGCTTCGATGACATCTGTAGTCTCGCGCAATCCAGCGGTATCCACTAAGCGAAACTTGATTCCACCTAAAGTCCATTCGTCCTCTAAAGAATCGCGCGTCGTTCCGGCGATATCCGAAACAATGGCACGATCCTCTTTCAATAAGGCATTTAATAAGGTTGATTTGCCTGCATTGGGTTTACCTACGATAACAGTAGCCACCCCATTTTTGACTGCATTTCCAGTTCTGAAACTAGCCACCAAAGGGCGAATATTTGCTAATAATTGATTCACCAGATCTTCTAAATCTTGGCGATCTGCGAACTCTACATCCTCCTCGCCGAAGTCTAATTCGAGTTCGATTAGCGAAGCAAAATGGATTAATTCCTCTCGCAAAGCAGCTAATTCTTTCGAAAAACCACCACGCAATTGGTGTAGAGCGGCATTTTGGGCGGCAGCGGAGTCTGCGGCGATGACATCAGCAACGGCTTCAGCTTGTGCTAAGTCGAAGGCTCCGTTTAGGAAGGCACGCTGCGTGAATTCACCGGGGCGAGCGAAGCGAGCCCCTTGTTCCACAAATAATTGAAGGATACTCTCTTGGATGAACGGGGAACCGTGGCAAGAAATTTCGACCACATTTTCCTTCGTATAAGAGCGAGGTGCAATGTATAAACTAGCGACCACTTCGTCATAAACACGGCCTGCTGACTCGATACGACCGTAATGAATCGTATGAGAGGCTTGGACAGAGAGGTCTTTGGGCTGAAACACCTTATTCACGATCTCGATTGCTCGATCTCCCGAAAGACGTATAACCCCAATCGCTCCTACCCCTGCAGGCGTAGCTAAGGCAACAATGGTATCGCTAAAATTCATGGATTACAATAAGTTCGTCAATTTCATCGCAACAGACATGTCGCCTGAAATTTTCACCTTACCCGTCATTACTGCCATCATGGAGTTTAAATCTCCTTTTAAAATAGAAGTAAAGGTTTCTTCCGTCGTCGAGATTGTGCAATCTGAATCTAAATTCTCATTAGAAACAGATCCATCAGCTGCTACAACAATAATTCCACCTGGGAAAGCAAATTTAAATGAGACTCCTTGGCCACCTTTTTCAGCAGCTAAAGCAATAATACGTTCGTTGATTTCTTGAAATGTCATGATTATATAATTAAAGGTCAAAAATAAGTCATTTTCATCAAACTACACGTTTCGATGGCAAATTGAGGTGAAATCACAGTAGGTACATTGATCCATATTGACCGTTTTCTCAAAAACGGAATCCGTTGAGACGAGTTTATTCACCCAAAAACTGACTACCTCTTCCGATTCTTGTAAAAATGCCTCGACTGATTCTCCTTCAGAAAATTCCAAAGAGCTAGAGATAAGTTTGCCCGCAAAGTTTCGGAAAGATATGATTCCAGGCTCTAATTCAATCCTATCGGAGGGTAGACTTCGCAAAAATTCGTTTCGATCCGCAGGTGATTTTTGTAATTCTTTGGCTACTAAAAACTTGTACATCCACAGCTGAAAAAGCTTTGTCTTCAACTCCTCTTCCCGAAGCGTTTCTGCTAGACTCTCCCCTGCATCCACGTCTTGTTTCACTACTTTACCCGTCTTGTAATCCACAATACGCAATACGGAGCCTCCTTTTAAATCCAAGCGATCTATCCGGCCTTTCATGCGTATGGACCACGATTCATTGCCTACAGGCACTGAAACGAATGTTTCCACTTGTTGTTCCACTGCGAGGAGTTTAATTTCCTCGGGATACCAGGAAGCAGATTCTTCGAAGTAATTCCCTAATAAAGTTTTCGCAACCTCCTGAAGAACGTAATTAAATCCTTTTTCTATCTCAAAATTCCCCTCTCGCTCGCGAATATCCTCCATCGCTTTCTCTAAAAGTGGGGCAATCAATTCTTTTTTCTTTTCAACAGAAAGAGAACTCTCAAATCCACCGATGCTAATCAATTGCTTATCAAGCAATTCCAAGACTTTATGTACCCAAGTACCAAAAACATCAGCCCCCATCTCATCATCTCGCTGTTTTTCTTGCTGCAAATTGACGATTTGAGAGAAATAATATTTTAAGGAACAACTCGAAAACATCGCCACGGAAGAAGGGGAAAGTCCCCTTTTTTCGAGAATTCCACGGATTTGAGCAATAAGTTCTGGCGTTTTTTCGATACGTAAAGTCACTTCGTTTTCCTTTTGGACGGAAGAACTAAATTTGATGGCCGGCTCAACTAATTTCAAATGTGGGTTCGCCTTTACCCAGTCATACCTGATTTGGCGAATAAAACGACTCACTTCAGCGGAAGATGATTCGTTTTGGACATAGACTAGGATTACTTCCTTCGGTCTCTGCAAAAGGCGGTAAAAGTGGTAACTCGTCACCGCATCTGCTTGGGTAAACGTAGGCAGTGAAAAAGCCGCCATATTCGCGATGTCGACAGGTATTAAACTTTCTCTTTTGCGCGTTCCTGGTAAACTTCCCTCATTCAAGGATAAAACAATCACCCGATCAAAATCCAGGGTTCTTGTTTCCAACAGACCCATCACATGCAAGGAACGCTTTTCGGCACCCTCAAAGGTCAATTTTTGCTGTTGTAAAAGCTGCTTACAAAGCGCTTGACCACTTTTGACTGTAATAAACGTATGCGTCGAAGCTAACTCTTCTAACTTATCTAAGACCGTTAAAGCTTGCAAAACGGCATGCGACTCCGCATCCCAATCGTCCTTATCTGTTTTGTATAAAATACTGTTTAATAAGCTAATCAGCGATTTTAGGCAGTCCTGAAAACTAGCATCAGCCGGAATAAATAGATTAGAATTTTCAGGAACAGTTGAAAGATATAAATCAGTTTCCTTCCAAGTAGGCAGTGGAATCCCCTGCATTAAGGGATGTTCTTTTAACGATTTAAGCAAGGAGACTGGGTATTTCTCCATAGGGACGAATGACCACCACAAGTCAATCAAAGAAAAAACCTGTGATTTCTTCAAGGAATAGCCCATCGTTATGTTCAAACGATCCTTAAACTCCCCTAAATAGGGCATCAATGAATCTAGAAGGCTCTCATCCCCTAAAACGAGTGCCACTTGCTCTAGCTCTCCATGCTCTGCTTGCCAAGTACGAATTTGCTCTAAAGCGACAAATATCTGAGCAGATGGATTCGCTAAAGCAAGTATTTCCACCTGTTTTGGCTTATCTACAAGATCACGACCCATCCAATGAAAGGGCCCTCGCGATAAATACGCCGGATTTGCTGGATTAGAATAGTCTCTCAACCAATTACCCGCCCGGTGGTGCTTATTTTTAACGTAATATTCATCAACATCCCAAAGCGTCTGCGCCACATTCTCGCGCAACAGCAAGCGAATAATCGTCTCTTCCGATTTAGACAAGGCATTAAATCCGACGAAATAAATCTGCTTAAACCCAAGTGATTTACCCGCCTCTAACAGCTCCACCAATTTACGGTAAGCTAATCCTCGATACGTGGTTCCTTTCGCTTCTAATCGACTTTTTAGACGTATATAGACCTCTAAAAGGGAATCATATAATTTAAAATAGGCCTGCGTATTCGGTGTAATCCAACCTTCCGCCTGATCCTCCCCAAATTCCTTCCCCCATCGTTCAATCGATTTGGCCTCCGATAAAAAGGAAAACAAGGACGTAGGATCCACTAAGTAGAGATCAAGTGTGTCAAAATCCTTCAACATCAATTGACCCCAGGTAACAAATCGATCGAAATCAATTTTAGGATCTACCTCCTTGAAACAAGCATAGGCCTCAAATAATAAGTCAATCGGATCCTCCAGAACGGAATCCGACATCTGCAGCGCAAACTCTTCAATCGTAAAAAAAGAGGGAGAGAGAAAAGGTCTATCTCCCCGAAAGGCTAACTCCTTTTTTAGGTACAGAATACCCCTTTGCGAGGGCATCACCACGGCAATATCCTTCAAACCTTCCATGCCATGAGCCTGAAAGAGGTGATCCGCCGTTTTACCTAAAAAAGTTTCTAGCATTAGATGTTTCCTTTCTTCATTTCTTTTACCGCATAATCCACCGCACGCGCTGTGAAGGCCATGTAGGTTAGGGATGGGTTTTGGGTAGACGTCGATGTCATACAAGCTCCGTCCGTCACAAACACATTCTTCACGTGGTGCATTTGATTCCACTTATTCAATAAAGATGTCTTCGGATCTGAACCCATGCGAACTCCTCCCATTTCGTGGATGTCTAAACCAGCCGGCGCATGTGAATCACGGGTTTTGATATTCTTGAAACCTGCCTTTTCATACATTTCGGTGAACTGATCGATAAAATCTTTGACCATCAAATCATCGTTATTATCGTAGCTGACATCCATATGCAATAATGGCATGCCCCAGTCATCCTTTTTAGTGGCGTCCAAAGTCACTTTGTTACTCTCCTTCGGAATCGTCTCCCCCATCATGTGCGAACCAGCGTACCAATTCGACCATTTCGGGTTCAACAAAGAATTCTTCAGACTTTCGCCTATGGCACTTTGGTCCGCATGCGTTCCTCTACCACCGCTCATACCTGCAGCGTATCCACGTAGGAAATTTGTTTCTTGCTTGTATAAATTTCTAAAACGAGGAATGTAGCCTGAATTCGGACGACCACCGGAAGTCTTGTAATCTAAATATCCTTCATATTCTGCTGAAAGCGAGGCACGGTAATTATGGAAAGCGACGTGCATTCCTAAAAGACCGCTGTCATTACCTAGTCCATTCGGGAATCGAGATGACTTCGAGTTCAACAAGATTAAATTGGTATTTAATGCTGCTGCCGTCACGAAAATCACCTTCGCATAATATTCGACCATCTCCTTTGTATGGGCATCCACTACGCGCACACCTACTGCTTTTTGTTTCTGCTCATCATAAATAATGGAATGAACCACCGAATCAGTTCTGAGCGTCATATTTCCGGTCTTCGCCGCCCAAGGTAAAGTAGATGAGTTAGCGCTGAAATAACCGCCGTAAGGACAACCTCTTTGGCATAAATTACGACCTAAACAGGTTCCACGACCTTGTTGGATGTGAATATCACGAGGCTCCGTTAAATGCGCACAACGACCGATAATCACGTGACGATCGGAATATAAACGCTTCATTTCTTTTTGGAAATGCTTCTCTACGCAGGTTAATTCCATCGGTGGCAAGAAATCACCATCCGGCAAGGAGTCTAACCCATCTTTATTTCCTGATATACCCGCAAAATGCTCCACGTAGGAATACCAAGGATCAATTTCCTTATAAGTAATGGGCCAAGGCACCGCAAATCCATCGCGTGCAGGACCATCAAAATCCAACTGAGACCAACGCTGTGTTTGGCGCGCCCATAAGAGCGATTTACCCCCTGTTTGGTACCCTCTAATCCAATCGAATGGCTTATCCTGAATGTAGGGATGCTCCTTATCTTTCACAAAAAAGTGCTTAGCATCCTCGCGGAAGGCATAACACTTCGAAACGGTCGGATTCTCGCCTATCTCTTGTTTCGTTAATTGTCCCCGGTGTTCAAATTCCCAAGGGCTCATTAACGTCGTCGGATAATCTTCATTATGCGTTACTTTGCGGCCTCTTTCCAACACCAAAGTCTTAATTCCTTTATCACAAAATTCTTTAGCAGCCCAGCCACCAGCCATACCTGAACCGATGACAATCGCTCCATACGTACGTTTCTCCGCGTTAGTTAAAATATTCATACGTAGGTTTATTTTTTAAGAGGTTCACAGCCATTGAAAAATCCTGGTGCCATCACATAGTTCAAGTGATTGACCATTACATACTCTGTAGACATATACCCTTGAATAGTAAGTCCCTTCAATGTTTTCATCGCTTTTTGCGCGTCTGAACCCATTTTCCCTTGTTCGATTTGGAAAAATAACGCTTCCTTCTCTGACTCAGACATCTTTTCAATCGTAGGCAAAGCAGCCAACGCATTCGCTAACATTTCAGACGTTTTAGGCTCATAACAATCGCGAAGCATAACTTTCACGAAGGCAGGAACTCCCAAAGAGACTGCTCCAGGTAAGCTGGATTCCGGGATAATTACTCCCATCCAATTTTTCAATAAGGCCTCTTGATCTGCACTCCACTGAATTGCAGGTGCATCAGCTGCATTTAAGTCGGTAAAAACAACACTGCCTAAGGTAGCCAGCGCCATTCCTTTCACCCAACTCCGGCGTGAAATAGTTGTCATAATTTTATCTAGGTTTAATAATTTAATCAAATAATAGCCAACGAACACCATAACCGAAAGAACGAGGCATCGCCTGATGTAAGTAAGCTGTATAGTAATTCGAATTTAACAATCCTTGCGATACATTCTGCATCTTAAAGAAAAGTCGAACTCGATTAATGCGTAAAGTCACGTAAGCATCCGCTTGAACAAAGGCCGGAATCTCATAGCGATCCTGCAAATGGTATTGTTGAATGGTAGGCATATACGCATCCGCATAATAAGCCGATTGATGTTGTACATCTATCCCAAACTGCATATACAATAATTTCTTGTACTGCACATTCAAAGCCAGATTCGCACTTGCCACTAAATTAGGCATCCTCATCACATCTGGTCCCGTTTTCGTGTTCGCTAAGACCAAGGTAGACCATTCAAAGCGTTTAAACGTCCCGCCAGCTGAAAACCCAGTTCTAAATACCCCAATCCCCTCTGATGTTTGTTTGGCGGTTGCCAAAGTATCGAAATACACATAATTCGATATCCGTTGTATCGTTGCCGTAGGGCGGAAATAGACTTGCTTCGTATGAAAGTCCAAACTTCCTGTCAGCTCATCAAAGGACACATTAGTCAATGATTGATCCCAGCGAAAGGCCGCATTATTTGTCCAATTCTGAGCCACAGAAGGACTGATGGAAGTCCGACTCGCCTTCACTTGAAAGAAGGGCGAACTAAAATTAGCCTGCAAGCGATAGTCGGAACCTAACAAGTATTCTCCATCCGCTGTAAAATCAATTTTATCATTAAACTTCTGCTGCAGAAACAATCCCACATAGTTTTCTAAGCGGTTTCTTCGAGAGCCAGCTATCGGATTATTCAAGTCCCAATAACGCTGTTTGAAATAGGTACGGTAGGTAAAACCTCTAAAGATTCCTTTGAAACCTGTTTGATGCGAATAGGACTGCCATTGATTTTCGTTGTACAAGGAATCCGTCTGTGTACCGTAATTTTTAGGGTAATAGGCATTCGAGAGATTAGTCACAAAATCCATGTCCTTGAATTTCGCCGCCCGATTTTCTACATCCACCCGTTGGAAAAACTGCAAGCCTTTAAATCCAATAAACTCGTGGTAGAAATGGAATTTAAGAAAGGAATCATTTGATTGAGCACCTGCACTCGAAAAAAGGGCCCCATTATCCGTGTACTTCAACGCAGTCGTCGGGTCTAAGCCATTTAATAATTGAACTCCGCCTTGATCCTGAATACCCATATCGAAATAATTCAGGTGAGATAGCAAACGGTAGCGGTTATTTCGGGTTCTGAAATTTGTCTGAAACAAGACTCCCCACTGTTCAGTGAGCGTCTGATTCCCAGATTTATATTTCTGATCTGTCAAAAACTTATCCGAAACCTGTCGCTGAATCTCGAATCCCATATTCCAAAGGGAGTCAATATTTCGAGCAAAAGTGAAGTTTAACCGGGTTTGGCCACCTGCTCCCAAGTAATATTCAACATCCGAATAAGGTGATTTCGTTTGGTAGTATTTAACCTCATCTGTCGCAAAGGCATAGGGCATATAGGCATTATACCCCATCTGAGTGCCTATTTGATCTGGTTTCTTAATGAAAACAGGACGAACGGCGGTACCTTCATTTCCTAAATGAGCGGTTAAAAACCCGGATCTTTCTTGGAATAGATACCGGTGAAATAGGTGTAAACTCGTATCAACCGATTTCTTTACACCGCGTCCGTTTAACACATCTTCCTCTAGCGAATAGGACATGGTTTGGGGTCCATAAATCTGTTTAGTGGAGTCGTCCAAAGCCGCTCGACCTGACTTCCCATTCGATACTGGCTTAGGCGCGTTCGGATCTTTAGGCGCCATAGGATCCGGAAAGTCATTCCGATTCCCGCCAGCTGACTGCAGCGTCTGCCCAAAAACAGGTGAGATACCCAATAAAACAAGAAATAAAACCAGTCTACACTTCACGCTACAAAATTAATTTTTTCCCAACCAGTCCCAAAACTGTTCTTCTTGATCGATGAAATACATTTCCATCGGTAGGTAATATAAATGATTCCCTAAGTTAGGTAATTGACTTAGGTGCGATTGCAAGCGCACAAAATCCTTGTGGGTCGTCAAAAATCCCTCATCACCTGCCATGGTTTTTGCTTGCTGCTCTAATTCCAATAATTCAACTTCCGTAAAACGGTGGTGATCTCCATAAATTACTTCTTCTTGGATTTGCCCTAAAGAAGACGCATACGTAAAAAAGGGCTTAGGATCAGCAATCCCAGCAAATAAGGCCCATTTTGAAGGCAAATGCTCTCGTGGTCCTACCGGCTTAGCATAGCGAACACTCGTATAAAAAATAGGCTTTTCTACTTTCGAATTTCGCAATACCCCTTGTGCAAAATTCGACTTTTGCTCCTTCGTTAAAATGGAAGGGCATCGGGTTACAATCACTGCATCAGCTCGTTCAATTCCCTTTGCAGACTCCCTTAATCGCCCGTGAGGTAATAACGTATCTTGGTAAAAAGGCTTTTCAAAGGTAGAACAAACTAGATTCAGCGAACTTTTTAAGGAACGGTGTTGGAAGGCATCATCTAACAATAATACATCCACATCAGGCATTTTTTCAACTCCCACCTTTCGTTTTTCACAAACTGCCACCGGAATTTCTGGGAATAAACTTTTGTAGGCTAAAGGCTCATCACCCACCTCCTCAGCACTCGATTGCCCATTTACCTCGATATATCCTTTCGTCTTTCGACCATAACCTCGACTTAAAATCCCTAAAGAATCTCCTCCGCGCCAATTCTTGACCAAATAAGCCACCAAGGGACTCTTACCCGTTCCACCCACCGCCAGGTTTCCCACCACAACAATTCGAGGTTTTTCAAAAGTCCTAGACGGCAAAATTCCCCAGTCGAAAAGTTTATTTCGTACCCAGGTAATTAACCCAAAAAGCAAGGAAGGAAGAAAGGTAATTGTCTGCTTCATATAATAACCTTAAAGCTAAAAATAATACGGGAGGGCACAAAATCGAATAGAAAATAATAAATTGCATCATGTCAAAAATCAGTCTGCGATTCCTCCCCCACGAGCTTCAATTTCATTTCGAAGCAGGCACCTCTCGAGGTGTTCTGACGAAGAAGAAATCTTATTTCGTGGAAGTTTCGGATGGAAATCGGGTGGGCATCGGAGAAGCGGGCCCATTGTTTGGGCTGAGCCCGGAATTTCAGGACGATTGCTTACCTGCCTTCATCGAAAGTCTATCCCCTTTTCATGGGCTTGAATCGCCCTCAGATATTTCCGAACTAATCGCTGAAATACCTTTCGAACAACCCTCCTTTCGCTTTGCTTTAGAGACTGCCCTACTTGATTTACAAAAGCCCTTCACGAATGATTTTGCCAAAGGTTCAGCTGCTATTCCCATCAATGGCCTAATTTGGATGGGAACCGCCGATTTCATGCGCGAGCAAATCGAGCAAAAACTGCATCATGGCTATTCCTGTTTGAAGTTAAAAATAGGAGCCATTGATTTTGAGACTGAATTATCCCTAATAAAAAGTATTCGTTCGCGTTTTTCTGCTTCCGAGCTGACCTTACGCGTTGATGCAAATGGAGCCTTTTCCCCAACGGAAGCCCCTTTTAAACTAGAAAAACTGGCTGCCTACGACCTGCATTCCATCGAACAGCCCATCAAAGCGGGCCAACCGGAGGAAATGAAAAAGCTGGTGGCACAACAAATATTACCCATCGCCTTAGATGAGGAGCTAATCGGAATGAAGGACAAATCAATTGCCTCCTACATCAATCCCGACTTTATTATTTTGAAACCGAGTTTCGTCGGTGGCATTCAAGCCACCCGGGATTGGATTGATTGGGCTTCAAAAAATGGGAAAGAGTGGTGGATTACGTCTGCTTTGGAATCGAACATCGGTCTTCAAGCCATCGCCCAATTTACGGGAGATTATGAAGTGAAAATCCCACAAGGTCTAGGTACGGGGCAATTGTACACGAATAATTTTAGATCTGGTCTGTCGATTGAGAAAGGAAATATCAGTTTTGACCCGACAATTCCAAGGGAATCTCCTTTTCAAAACTTATCTTTGTAAAAATTAAACGAATCCTTATGAATACGATTGACGAGGCGATGATCGCCATTTTAGAAAAGCGATTAGAATTGAGCAAATTAAACTACTCGGATGATACGTATGATGATGTAGAAGAGATGCTACACGATTTAGAGGATGATTTCAACGAGAAATACGGTGATCAATTAGAGGATATCTTGGAAAAGGTACACTTGAAACACTGCCCTGAATCTGATGTATTACTGCCTACGGCTTATTTAGCTAAAAAATTCGTAGAGACAGCTGATGGTGAAATCGAAATTGGTAAAAAAGAAGGAGTTGAAGTAGAATGGATCGAAGATCCTGTGGCCAATGCCCGCTTGGTGTTGCTACCCGCTCCCACCCGCGTTCTATTAATGACGCCTAAGGGCATCGATATTGTCTGGGAAGCAGAATAAAAGTAAAGGGGCTTCAAAAGCCCCTTTTTTTATATCCAATTAATTCCCTTTTTCAGTAAATCGAAGGTCGTCTGACCCTCTGGAAAGACCTGTGGATCGTACATGTACTCCCAGGCTGCCATAGGTGGCAAACTCATCAAAATAGATTCCGTTCTGCCGTTCGTCTCTAGTCCAAACTTCGTTCCCCGGTCGTGCACTAAATTAAACTCCACGTAACGACCTCTCCGAATATATTGAAACTCCTTTTCGGCTTGTGTATATTCCTTAGCCGCATTCAAACGCATCAAATGACTATAAATGGGTTCAAAGGCTTCACCTACGGCTTTGACAAACTCAAACACCGTTTCTTTATCTCCCTTGATATAATCAAAGAAAATTCCACCGATTCCTCGTGTCTCTTCCCGGTGTGGGCTGTAGAAATAATCATCTGCCCAGTTCTTGTACTTTGGATAATAGCTTGGATCAAAACGATCACAAACCGCCTTTAATTGCTCATGAAACCACTTAGCTTGCTCTGGAATGATGATATGTGGCGTTAAATCAATTCCTCCACCGAACCAAAACTCCCCATTGCTCAATTCAAAATACCGCACATTCATGTGAATGATGGGCACCCAAGGATTCTCTGGATGCATTACAATTGAAACACCCGTAGCAAAAAACTCAACTTCCGCCGTCACATTCAAACTAGTCACCATCTTCGGATGAAGTGGGCCTTCAACTGCTGAAAAATTAACACCGGCTTTCTCTAAAATGGTCCCTTTCGCTAAAACGCGGGACCTTCCGCCACCGCCCTCCGGACGCTGCCATTGGTCTTCCTTAAAGGAAGCTCCACCGTCAGTTGCGGAAATACCAGCACAAATTCGATCCTGTAAGCCTTGAAAATAGGCCGCAATTGTATGTTTATCCATTTTACTGAGGGGAACCCGTCGAATCCGCAGGCTGTGCATTTTGTTCTAATAAGGCATTCATAGAGTCTAATTCGGAGTCAGAAACTTGAAGCGAATCGGGTAAAGCATAGGAACCATTCGAACAATCAAAATCCTTCTTAACCACTCGTCTATCTAATTTTTCGAAAGGTTGCGGACGGTATTGCGCTAGCAATGGATCCTTCACCACTTTAATCATGAAACGCTTGAAGATAGGCAAAGCCGTTTTAGAGCCCTCACCTAAGGCGCCTGTCCTAAAGTGAATCGATCGATCATCTCCTCCAACCCAAACACCCGAAATCAAATTATGCGACATCCCGATAAACCAACCATCCGAGTGATTCGAAGTGGTTCCTGTTTTACCAGCAAAAACACGTGCATAGCGATTTTCTTTCGGCAATAAGATATCTCCCTCGCCATACAATAAAGAACTACCCGTACCACTTTCGTGAATGACTCCCTCTAACATGTAGCGTACTAATTGGGCGGATTCCTTGCGAATCACCTGCTCCATTGTCGGGTCAAAACGTTGCAATACTTTGCCATTTTGATCCTTGATTTCTTGCACTAACATAGGTTCCACGTGCATTCCCTCATTTACAAAAGCCGAATAAGCACCGATCATCTCGAATAAATTCACATCAAAAGAACCTAAACCGATTGATGCCACAGCCTTCAATGGACTCTTAATACCCATCTTTTTCGCATAATACATCACGGTATCAGCCCCTACCTCATTCGTTAATCGAGCGGTTACAGAGTTGATACTTTGTGCCAAAGCACGCTTAATCGGCATCTCTCTCATGGAGAAACTACCGTTCGCATTGCCTGGACGCCACATTTCTTTTTCGCCTTTGGCATTCTCCACCTCAATCTCAAATGGCTCATCGCGCATCATATAGCAAGGTGATAAATCTTTGGGACCATCGATAGCAGAGGTGTACACAAAAGGCTTAAAGGTCGAACCTGGTTGACGACGACCTTGTTTTACGTGATCGTATTTGAAATATTTGAAGTCTAATCCACCTACCCAAGCCTTAATATGACCCGTAAATGGATCCATCGTCATCATCCCCGCCTGTAAAAACTTCTTATAATATTGAATCGAATCGTATGCACTCATCGTCCGTTTTTCCTCCCCCATCGAATTACGGGAATAGACCCACATATCACGTTTCACATCCTTCATGTAATGTTTCACCGAATCCGGATTTGTAGGAAAACGAGCCACTAGGTATTTATAATATTCCGTCCTTTTAGCAACGGTATCGATGAATCCAGGGATTTCCTGACCATTTTCACCCACCCAGGGGTTTTGATTCGCCCAGTGATTATCAAAGTTCTTTTGGGTCGCACGCATCCCCTCTTCCACCGCTTCCTCCGCATAAATCTGCATCTTAGAATCAATGGTCGTCACAATTTTCAAACCATCCCGGTACAGATCTAATTCAATATCATTCTTCTCCGCCCATTCATTCAGGTATTTAGCCACCGCCACTTTGAAATAATTACCGGTGCCATCGTAAGGCGATTCCTCATTTTCATGCAGTTCAATCGGTAAAACAGCTAATGAATCATAATCCACTTTACGTAAATAACCTGCCTTCACCATTTGGGCTAAAACCACGTTTCTACGCTTCCAGGCTTTATTTTCTGCCAAAGGCTTCCCCACATAACGCTTCGGATTATAGGTCGTCGTTGCTTTTTGCAACCCAACTAAAATCGCTGCTTCTTGGATATTCAAGCTATCTGGCGACGTATTGAAATAGGTCTTAGAGGCTACTTTAATTCCGTACGCATTATTACCGTAATCTACGGTGTTTAAGTACCATAAGATGATCTCGTCTTTTGTATAAAAACGCTCTAATTTGATCGCGGTAACCCACTCTTTGGACTTATAAATCAACTTATTCAATCCTGGGATATAACCCAAGAGACCCGTTTTAACGAATCCTTTCTTCGTTCTCGTCTTAAATAAATTCTTCGCTAATTGCTGTGAAATCGTACTTCCACCTCCACGATCACCCCCTTTTACAATCCCCACTAAAACCCCAGCCCAGGCTTGAAAGTCAATCCCAGTATGCTCGTAGAAACGAGCATCTTCCGTCGCCACTAAAGCCTTCACTAAATAGGGTGAAATTTGATTATAATCGCGAATCGGCGTTCTGTTTTCAGCAAAAAACTTGCCCAAAAGCACTCCATCCGCAGAATAAATCTCAGATGCCTGAGACAATTTAGGATTCTGAAGATCATCTACGCTAGGCATTTCTCCTGTTAAAAAGAAGAAATTCGTCTCAATGACTAAGAGGTAGACCAACACAAAAAGAGCTGATTTAGCGAAGATTTTATAGCCCTTTACGATGGGCTTATAATAAGGCGTGGTCTTATCGACCTTAGAATCGTAATAGGCTTGAATTTTGCGACCTTGGGTTTGAACAAATACCTGTCCCATGACCGAATAGCCGATAACCATGCTATACAAACGCTCCCCTAGTACCTTTTTCAGCAAGCCAAGCAGCAACAAGCCAAAAGCCTGAAGCTTCGATCGAACCATGGCTTTCGCCAGCGTATATTTAGCTTTTATGTTTGCTAGCATATTAGTCAATTTCTAATTTTTCCAAGATACTCATTAAATCAGAAAAATCTCGAAAACCGGGACGGTCTTCTTTTCCTGCCATTAAACCAATTCCTTGAATGGAAGTTTGGTCAACCCACTCTTCTAAATCTTCCTCTGGAACCTCTAAACCTAGTATAATCGGATATTGTGCCGCCCAAATTTCAATGGATGATTCCATCCCCTGCAACGATTCAGGGCTATCCCCCGTTAACAAAAAATGAGAAACATAGGGTGCTGCAGACGCAAATAATGCCGGTAAATTATCCGTATCAATGTTTACGCGCAGAATTTTGGGCAAATCGATATCTTGAATCAACACTAAATTCACTTTAGAATCAATCTCAATCGCATCTGGTTGATGTGACGCCACTAATTCCTTGATTTCCTCAGGCTTCAATCCAGAAGCCTCGCCTACGATTTGAACTCCCGCTAACCAGTTTCTGATCTCAGCAAATTTCTCCAAAGGCATCGCTAACGGAAAACCTAACCATTCCACTCCCATTCCTGCACAATACCGCGCATCGGATAGATTTTCAATCGAACTAACTTTGACTTTTGTTTTTAACATAGAGGGTTTTGTATACTAGAGCAAAAATACGCTTTGTGCACGTATTTACAAAGATAAGCCGTAACTTGCGGCATAATTTCGTCAGGCATTGAACCTGAGCAGCAAATATGGAAAAAAAAGGACGCGTCTTAGTCGCTATGAGCGGCGGAATCGACAGCTCGGTCGCAGCTGTTTTATTACACGAACAAGGATATGAAGTAATCGGTATGACCATGAAAACATGGGATTACGCGAGCTCTGGTGGCGATAAAAAAGAAACCGGATGTTGTTCGTTGGATTCTATCAATGATGCGCGCCATATCGCTGTTTCCCTGGGTTTCCCCCATTATATTTTAGATATCAGAGAAGAATTTGGTGATTCAGTCATCGATTACTTCACGAATGAATACATCGAAGGCCGCACGCCTAATCCCTGTGTCATGTGTAACACGCACATTAAATGGGATGCCTTATTGCGCCGTGCGGATCAATTAGGCTGTGAATTTATCGCGACTGGCCACTATGCGCAGATCCGCGAGGAGAATGGCCGTCATATTATTTCCAAAGGTGTTGACGTTTTAAAAGATCAGTCCTATGTGCTTTGGGGCGTTTCGCAAGAAAGTTTAGCGCGGACGATTTTGCCCTTAGGACATTTAACAAAAGCGCGTATCAGAGAAATGGCGACAGAGCGAGGATTCGTCGATTTAGTCAATAAATCGGAGAGTTATGAGATCTGTTTCGTACCGGATAATGATTACCGCGGATTCTTGAAAAGACGTGTTCCTGAGTTAGAGGAGCAAGTAAAAGGCGGTAATTTCATTGATACAGAGGGTAAAATTATTGGAAAACACGAGGGATACCCCTTTTATACAGTCGGCCAAAGAAAGGGCTTAGGAAAAGCTTTTGGCTATCCAGCCTTCGTTATTGAGATTCGCAAAGAAAGCAATGAAGTGGTGATTGGTAAAGTGGAGGATTTGAACCGCACTGGCATGTGGGTGGGTCAATTAAATCTACAGAAATACGCTTCCATTCCTGCAGAGGGCATTGAAACCATCACAAAAGTGCGTTATAAAGATGCCGGAACGGCGGGTCATATCGAACAAGTGGGCGACCGAATCAAAGTCGATTTCGCATTTGATGTGTCAGGAATCGCACCTGGTCAAGCAGCCGTATTCTATGAGGGTGATGATGTCGTAGGTGGTGGCTGGATTTTAAAGTCTTACCAGAAGGGCAGTGTCTTCGAAAATATTCAATCTTTTCAGACTACTTAATCTTCGTGTGGATTCGGGGCATTTGAATCAGCTCCATGTCATAAATACGTTTCCCATCAATCTTGAATTGCAGGGCGGTTTGCTCTTGATGAAAACCATGTTGACCTGCTGCCCCTGGGTTTAGAAACAACATCTGATTTCGATTCTGATCCCTTTTCACCTGCAAAATATGGGAGTGTCCGCAGACAAAAATATCCGGCAGCCCCATTGCAAACGTTTCTAATGCATCTGGCTTATAAGAAGAGGGCGCACCCGCAATATGCGTCATGGCAACGCTTACTTGCTCACAGGTGAATCGAGCGATTTTGGGAAACATATTTCGAATCGTCCGGTCATCAATATTCCCATAGACGCCATACACCGGCTTTCCAAAACCCATCAAGGTATCCGCCACTGCGACAGAACCCCAATCTCCCCCATGCCAAATCTGGTCACAAGCTTCCACATGCGGAATCAAGCGCGGATCTAGATAACTATGGGTATCAGAAAGGACTAAAATCTGTTGCATCTACTTGTGTAGGGAAATCAATTTACCGGTAGAGATTAACGTATTTGACTTCCATTGAGCTTTTTCTGCTTCGAAAGACGCCTTCTTTTCCGCCGGAATATCTTTCGTCACCCAGGCTGGGGAACCCGCGTCCTTCCAGGCTGAATACCAAAAAGAAGCCACTCGCTGAGAGGATTGAATCATGCGATTCGGAATGGAAGCTCCCATTTTATCACCAAAGGCTTGAATAAACTCATCCGTATAGTAGCGCTGCACCTTACCATAGCGCTCCACCATTTTAAAGGACTTATCCTCCCCTAAAGCTTTTCGAACCTCTGTTTCCGCCTGAAACATGGCTGGAAGCATCGAGTGAGATTCTAACAAAACCTGGAATATAAAATCCTGAGGTTTCGCAATATACGTGGCCGCCTGAGGTTGATATAAGGCATAATTTCTCAATTGTGCTTCCGGAACTAAGCTCTCCCACAGGACGTGCATCCCTTTTTGGTTCGTTAACTGACCATCGTGATTTTTTGTCGTGTGCAAAGGAACGTGCGCATCAGAAACGTAATGACCTAAATCTGCTGCGTAGAATAAGACTGAATCGCGTAGTTCATTTTTGAAGGCATGCACTAAACGACCATACACTCGATTCACTTCCCAAGGCACCAAACCTTCCTTGCGAAGACTATCAAAGCTATATTTCGCCACGGCTTGTTTAAAATCATGGGGAATATCTGTCCGGTAATTAGGACCAAAAATAGCCGCGTCCATATCCAAGTAATGCTTCGAATCCTCCGTCTTGTCATCTTTTCGACGTACATCGGGACGAATCGACTGTTGCACGATGTAGTCCTGATTTGCATAAAAAAACAAACCTAGGTCAGCAGGCAAAGGATAGATGGCAATTTGCTGTAAGGTTTTGTGAGCTAAAAAGCCCCAAGAAACTAAGAAACCACAGACCAGAACGAGAGATAATTTGCGCATATTATTTTTTTGAAATGAATGTTTTAGGGGCGAATCCGTATTGTTTTTTAAAGGCACGAGTAAAATAGGCCGGATCATTAAATCCTACTTGATAGGCTACTTCTGATACATTTAATGAACCTTTTTCTAATAATATTCTAGCCTGTTGTAAGCGAATCGAACGAATAAACTCATTTCCAGCTAACGAAGTTAACATTTTCAATTTACGGTAGAGCTGCATCTTGCTCATATCTAAGGCATTCTCTAAATGCTCTACATCAAAATCAGCCTCGTCTAGATGCTCTATCACCACCTGGGTGGCCTTAGATAAGAATTCATCTTCGAACATAGGGGATTGTTGCAGATCTTGGTTCATCACAGAATCCTGCCAATTCTTTCGCAGGCGCTCTTTCGCCTCTAATAATTTAGCAACGCGTAATTCTAAGATGTCTGCATGAAAAGGTTTGGAGATAAAATCATCAGCTCCAGATTGCATTCCTTCGATTTGGCTATCTTGAGAACTTTTAGAAGTCAAAATCACTACAGGTATGTGACTCGTTTTTGAATTCTTACGAATCTCCTTACACAGACTTACACCCGACATTCCAGGCATCATCCAATCCGTAATTACCATATCAGGTAAATACGTGAGAGCCATCTCCATCCCTTTTTCTCCTCTATCTGCCTCAATTACCTGGAATGATTTTTCGAAAATTTCCCGAATAAACGCGCGCATTTCTTCGTGGTCCTCCACAATAAGTAGAATCTGTTTCTCTTGATATATCGTCTCGACTTGTTGACTTGTTGACTTATTGACCTCTTCCGACTTTGTCCTCACCCAGCTAGGTTCAAATGCCTCCCGAGTCACCGGGAAATGGAGTTTAAAAACGGAGCCTGCTCCTAAATCACTTTGCACATCAATCGATCCGCGATGTACTTCGATCAGTTCCTTACACAAGGATAGCCCTACTCCCGTTCCCATCCGATCCACCTTTTCAGGGATTTGATAGAATCGGTCAAAAATATGCTGAATATGCTCCTCACTAATTCCTTTCCCCGTGTCCATTACCTGAATGGATACTTTTGAAATCGTCTCTTGCGCGTCCTGATAGGTTTTATGCAGTTCCAAACGGATACCAATGATGCCATCCTCCGGTGTAAATTTGAAGGCATTGGACAGTAAATTCGTTACACACTTTTCAATAATATCCGCATCGTAATAGACAAAAAGCGAATCAAGCGGCGACTCCCACTTTAATTTGATTTGCTTTTGTTGTGCATACGCATCAAAACTCTGTTTGATGGAATTCAATTGTTTTACTAGATCATGCTTCTCCACCACAGGCTCCACATGACCGGATTCGATTTTCGATAGATCAAGTAGTTGATTAATTAAACGCAGGAGTTTCTGAGCATTTTGGTAAATCGAATTAATCTTCGTCTTCTGATCTTTATTCAAGCTCGCATTCGATATAAAATACTTCTCTAAAGGGCTGGTAATAAGCGTTAAAGGCGTACGCAATTCGTGTGAAATATTTGTAAAGAAATGCGTCTTTACCTGCTCTAATTCTTGAATGCGTTCCTTCTCAATTTCTTTCAAACGTAGATCGGTTCGGAAAGCCTCTCGTACCCGAACTTCGCGAATGAAGCCATAAATTAGAGCTCCTACCGCCACTAAATACAACAAATAGGCCCACCAGGTTTTATACCAAGGTGGCAAAACGGTTATAAGAAGTTCATAGGGCTTCTCCGCCCAAACACCATCCGAATTACTTGCCTTTACCTTAAACACATAATCCCCCGGACTTAGATTCGTGTAAGTAACCGTGCGCTGAGTCCCTACTAAATTCCATTCCTTTTCAAAGCCCTCTAAATAGTAGGCATAGCGGTTGTTTTTAGGCCTTTGGTATTCCAGTGCAACAAAATCCAAACTGAAGACCGTTTGGTCTGGTTGCAAGATCAAGTGTTTAGTGGAGGAAATATCCTCTGTCAATGGAGAGTTCTCCTGACCCGCTTCCACCTCTTTATTAAAAATCTTTAATTTCGTAAAGAAAACAGGCGGAACATCTAGTCGCATGCGAAGACTATCTGACTTCAGGTAATTCAAGCCATTCACTCCTCCAAAAAACAGCCAATTTTGGCTATTTTTAGCCGCGGCACTCGTCATAAATTCCTTTCCCTGAAGACCATCTGCTTCTTCGAAGTTGACAAATTTCAAGGTTTTGGCATCCATCTTAGAAATACCTCCATTCGTCGAAAACCACAAATCCCCTTTCGCGTCCTCCACTAAACCACGTAATGAATTACTGCCTAATCCATCATTCACCGTATACACCTTAAACCCCTTATCCGGTCCTAGGTATTGATTCAAACCTCCACCTTGCGTCATGACCCAGATGCGATTTTTACGATCTTGGTAAATTTTATTCACGTGATCATAACTCAAGGCTCCTTTTTCAGCAGATTTCACATAGTGGCGAATCTTGTGCGTTGAGATATCAAAAACATATAAACCGAAACCAACAGTTCCTACCCATATCTCCGTCCCATTTAACACGTTGATGGCAGCAATTGACTTATTCAAAAAGGTAGACTTACCTAACTCTTTAATAGGGATCCGGTATTGCTTGGTGACAGGATTAAAAGATACGATACCCATTCCAGCTGTTCCAAGCAAAAACTCAGATTGAAATAAAGCCATCGTAGTAAAATTCGCTTCTCGCACACCCGGTTTGAATGGGAAATCTTTTAATTGATGCTCTTTTGTAAACAGATTAATTCCTTTCCCCCAAAGTCCGACCCACACCCCCCCATCACCTGAAGGCTGAATAAAATTAACATCATACGTTTCCGTTGAGTTTAATTTATTTGTGGTGGCACTCTTCAAATAATGGGTTACCTGACCCGATTTATGATTAAAATAAGACAAGCCCACATTGCTTCCTACCCAAACACCCTTGTCCCCATCGGCTAATAAAGTGCTGACTTTATTACTCAAAAGCCCTTGAAGCGTATTCGGTTTATAGCGTAGAACAGAGAAACGAGGCTTTTGGAAGAAAGAAATATTCAATCCAGCCTCCCAAGTTCCTACCCAAGTATTTTGATTCGCATCTGTGAACAAACTCATGATGGAATTAGAAGACAAGCCTAATTCCGGATCCGGGTTCGAAGGGATATTGGTATAGTTCTTAAAATCCTCGCCATTTAACTTATATACCCCATTATCCGTACCTATCCACAAGTTTTGTAGCGCATCTTTGGCTAAAGAAGTCACAATGTTTTGACGAGATAAGGGATCGGAAGACTGGTAGAAAACAACTTTAAATTGCTGCGTTTTAGGCGTAAAGCGGTAAATCCCTCTACCATCCGTACCGACTAAAATATCCCCATTATTTGTTTCAAATAAGGCTCTCACCCGATAATTCGCTGCTCCAAACTGATAAGGGATAAAGCTATGCGCGTTTAACTGTGATAATAAATAACCGGTTCGCGTTCCCATCCATACCGTACCCGAGGAGTGTTTAAATAGACGAACCACTTCTTTTACAAAAGGATTCTTCCACTCTGATTCCGTAGGGCTAACCTGATTCGTTCGAATATCATACACTAGATATCCCAGACCTAAAACGGCCACCCCCATCTTCCCCTTTCCTAGATTAAGGATACTCGGAATATTCGCATTGGACAAATCTTGCCCGCCAGGTCCTTTCGAAAACCGGGTGATTTTCCCAGTGGAAAGTTCAATTTTGTTTAAACCAGAATTACGCGTTCCTACCCATAGATTCCCCAAATCATCCTCCGCCACGGTAAAAATCTCACTCCCACTTAGGGTTTTAGGATCACTCGGATCATTTCGATAGATCTTAAAATTATGGCCATCGTAGCGATTCAAACCATCACCCGTTGCGAACCACAAGAAGCCTTTTTTATCTTGAATGATTTTATAAACTGAGCTTTGAGAAAGCCCAGAGGCAGTACTGAGACGTTCATAACGTGTCTGCTTTTGGGCAGTTGCACCCAAAGAAAGCAATAACAAGAAACCGATTAGGGCCTTTTTCATACGAACAATAAAATTAGGGAATAATACCAGGAAATTGGACGGATTTATCCTGAAATAAACATTTGCAAGAATTGTCCTCGTATTTGTAAGATTCGTCCTATGCTACACTGGGCTATGTGGGTAATTTTGAACCAAGAATTTTTCTTCGATATGAATAAAACATTTGTTTCATTTAACGTAAAGAATTCAGGAAACAAACTTCCTAAATACCAGCAATTAGTGAATTCACTTTTGCAGGATATTGAGATGGGGGAATTAAAACCTGGCGAGCGATTGCCGTCCATTAATGAGGCGTCGGAAGAATGCTACCTTTCTCGGGATACTGTGGAGAGAGCCTACACCGAATTGCATAAAATGGGTGCGATCACGTCCATTTTCCGCAAAGGTTATTTCATTTCAGAATCTAGTCTGAAAGTAAAGACCAAAGTTCTTTTTCTGATCGGTCGAATGACAGAAACGAACCAAACCTTGTACAATGCCTTTTTAGATCATTTCGGCAAAAACGTGATGGTTGATATTTATACCTACCAGTACAAGCCGCGTGAATTCAAAGAAATCATCGGGCAGCAACTTGGTAATTACCATTATTACTTGATTCAGCCTCATTTAATTGACGAGGATGAAGAAACAGTGAAGATTTTACAAAAAATAGCTGGGGATCGTTTGATTTTATTGGACCAGAACTTCGGTACCATCCGTCATTCTAGTCTGATTTGCCCACCGAATCCCTCGCTAAAAAAGATTTTTAATACCCAACTAAACCTGTTTAATAAGTACCGCAGTCTTAATTTAGTTTTGAGCGAAGACGAATACTTCGATCCT
Source organism: Aquirufa novilacunae (assembly GCF_045310505.1). Lineage (NCBI taxonomy): Bacteria > Pseudomonadati > Bacteroidota > Cytophagia > Cytophagales > Flectobacillaceae > Aquirufa > Aquirufa novilacunae. The sequence goes on along the minus strand of NZ_JBEWZG010000001.1, from coordinate 146,847 downwards.
GAATTAATCAATGCGTGCAGTGAATTCTGCGAAGCAAATTCATTGAATTTCCAAGTATTAGATGGCCTAGAAGAGGACGATTACAGACAAAATGAGGTTTACTTCACCTTGTCAGACACCGATCTTTTCCAGGCTATCAAATACGCGGAGAAAAAGAAGTGGACTTTAGGAAAAGACGTGGGAATCATATCCCTGAATGACCATCCATTTAAAGAGATCATTGCCGGCGGAATCACAGTCGTGAGTACTCACCCGGAGAAGTTAGGCCAAAAAGCAGCCGAAATGATCCTCAACAATAAAAAGACAGCTGAGGTCATCGAACCCAGCTTACTTATACGATTATCACTTTAGGGTTTTATTTTGCTTGAAAAGGGCCGTGGATTCACGGCCACTTTTTTTTCACATAATCGATGTTTCGCTGAATGCCCTTCAGCTTCGTGCGTTTTATAGCAGAATAATGGAAAAGCGTTTGAAAAACTTCCTCTGAAAGTCCTTCCCAATCCACTTCCTGTAAATTCGTATCAAATCTCGGTTCATTATGCGGCTTCGAAAAACGATTCCAAGGACACACATCTTGGCAAATATCACAGCCGAAAATCCAGTTTTCGAAATCACCAGTTAGATTTGCCGGCATTTGGTCTTTTAACTCAATCGTAAAATAAGAAATGCACTTACTCCCATCCACTACATAGGGTGTAATCGCCTCCGTCGGACAGGCATCAATACAGCGAGTACAGGTTCCACAAAAATCCTTGATAGGTCCATCCGGCGTCGCTTTCAAATCAATTAATAGCTCCGCTAAGAAATAGAAGCTTCCCTTTTTAGGTATAATCAAATTCGCATTCTTTCCGATCCAACCTAACCCCGATTTCTTTGCCCAGGCTTTCTCTAAGACCGGCGCAGAATCCACAAACATCCGACCAGCAAATTCACCCAAGTCTTCTTGTAGTGAATCCCACAGCATCTGCATCTTGACTTTGATTACCCGGTGGTAATCTTCGCCATAGGCGTACTTCGAAATCTTAAAGGGATTTGCCTGAATTTCTTCTGAAGGGAAGTAATTGTAGACCAGTGAAACAACGGTTTGACAACCATCTACCAGCTTTCTTGGATCTAATCTTTTATCAAAATGATTGGCCATATAGGCCATTTCGCCGTGTTGATTCGAATTCAACCAAGCCTCTAGTCGAGGAGCTTCTTCTTCTAGAAATCCCGCCTCCGAAATACCACAAAAAGCAAAACCGAATTGCTGGGCTTTTTCCTTAATGTGCTGTGAAATTTGAGCGGGACTTTTTGACATTTGCCTAAAATTACAAAGGGCGTTTCATTTATGCCAAAGTGTCAGAAAATTGTTTTTGGTATTGAATTTGTATCAAGGATTTCGCAATCGTAATTTTGTAGTATGAAAAAGAAAGAAAACGAACAAACGCCTGAGGAAGAAATCATTCAAAACCAAGAAGAAACAAGCCCTGAGACAGAGGAGACAGCTCCTGTGGACGAATTAGCGGAAATGAAGGAGAAATACCTTCGCTTGTATTCAGACTTCGAAAACTTCCGTAAACGTACGGCAAAAGAGAAAATAGAGCTTATCCAAACCGCATCAGAACGTTTAATCGTTGACTTATTACCTGTCATCGATGACTATGAGCGGGCATTAGCGAATGCTCCAGAAGGAGAAATATCAGAAGGCACTCAATTAATCTTCACTAAAATTGGGAACATTCTTCAATCCCAAGGCTTGAAAGAACTACCCGCAAAAGGAGAAGTATTCGATGCCGAAATCCACGACTGCATCACGCAATTCCCTGCACCTAGCGAGGAAGAGAAAGGTAAAGTAGTAGAGGTAGTTGAAAAAGGATATAAATTACATGAAAAAGTCATCCGCTTCGCGAAAGTGGTGGTCGGAAATTAATAGATAATGGCGTCAAAAAGAGATTATTACGAGATATTAGGTGTTTCTAAATCCGCGTCGGAGGATGAAATCAAGAAGGCATACCGCAAAATGGCGGTCAAATACCATCCAGATAAAAACCCCGATAACAAAGAGGCTGAAGAGAAATTCAAAGAAGCTGCTGAGGCCTATGAGGTTTTAAGTAACTCCCAAAAGAAGGCACAATATGACCGTTTCGGTCACGCTGGAATGGGTGGAGCTGCTGGCGGTGGTTTTGGCGGTGGCGGAATGAACATGGAAGACATCTTCTCGCAATTTGGAGATATCTTCGGTGGTGGAGACGATAGTCCCTTCGGCAGTTTCTTCAATCAAGGTCGTGGAGGTGGTAGACGCCAACGCAAAGGAACCGATCTACGCATCAAGTTGAAATTAAACTTAGAGGAGATCGCGAACGGGGTAGAAAAGAAAATCAAAGTAAAACGCCACGTAGCTTGTAAATCATGCTCGGGTAATGGCTCTAAGAACGGCACAGACCTAAAATCATGTGGTACTTGCCAAGGTTCAGGTCAAGTACGTCAAGTACAACAAACCATGCTAGGCCAAATGGTCACCTCTTCTACTTGCCCTCACTGTAATGGAGAAGGAAAAACGGTGGGTGCTAAATGTGGCGATTGCTTCGGAGAAGGCCGCGTTCTAGAAGAAGAAATCATCCCAATCAAAATTCCAGCAGGCGTTTCAAATGACATGCAACTATCCATGACGGGAAAAGGTAACGTACCTCCTCGTGGTGGTGTGGCTGGTGATCTTTTAATCGTGATTGAGGAAGAAGCACATGATCTATTACACCGCGATGGAAACAACGTCATTTTTGACTTGTATGTTAACTTCGTGGATGCAGCCTTAGGAACATCTGTAGAAGTGCCTACCATCGGTGGTAAAGCAAAGATTACCTTAGAGGCTGGAACTCAAAGCGGAAAGATCCTACGCTTAAAAGGAAAAGGGATCAAAGAATTGAATGGCTATTCCATCGGAGATCAATTAGTACACGTGAATATCTGGACGCCTAAACAAGTCACCAAAGAAGAATCGGAACTATTAGAAAAGCTTCGCTCCTCCCCTAACTTCGCCCCACAACCTGGGAAATCGGAGAAAGGATTCTTTCATAAGGTGAGGGATATGTTTTCATAAAAAGCGATGCTTTTTATGAAAACAAAGAATAAAGAATAAAGAATAAAGAATAGTTTAGGAATAAAAAGAGCGGCAATTGCCGCTCTTTTTATGTTCTATGAAAAAACATTTCAGAAATCATCGCCGAAGGCGAATCCAACTTTATGCTTTATTCTTTGTGCTTTATGCTTTCTATTGCAACCTCGCCATCTGCTTATTAAACTTCGCCTCTAACTCCTGGTATTTCGCCGGATTCACCTTCGAAGCCTTTAGTGCAGAAATGGCTAAATTCATTTCATAGATCGCGATTTGTACATCACGCTCGTGAGCACCGTAGCGACCATCTAGGTAATAATCCAATAATTGATCATCGCGATTTACAATTCTTGAAGCCATTTTAAGTGCTGCTTTCGAGTCACCCACTGCGATATACAATTCTACCATAGAAGCTGAGAATTGATCGTAAGGAATTACTTTGTCTGGCATTTTTTGGTCTAAATAGTCTAAGACCTTTTTCGCTTGTGCTAGACTTCCTTCACGCACTAATTGATCAGCGAGGCGATACACACTTAAACGAGCGGTTACCGATGGAATTCCTAAATAGAAATCGCCATGGTAGTAGATTTTATCGTTATCTAAACCTGTCCAATACATCTTTTTCAAGATATTATCAGACATGATTTGGGTGTTTACATAGCCATCATTTGCACCTGGAATTTTGAAAGGCATTAAACGATACGCATATCCTTCTAATTGCATCGATTCCTTTAAACCTAAATATTGGTCATTCGGTAAAGTCGACGCGAAATAGATCGGACGTTTCCAACCAGACATCGCGTTATTAGAGATGATCTCTAACTGAATCAATTCCCCTTTGTAGATGTTGTGTGAAGGCAATTTCCAACCCAAGACTGGGGACATATACGGAACAAACTGCTTAGGGAACCAGTTTGATTTAGCTACTGCTGCAATGTCGACGGGAATCACCACAGAGTCTGTAGGTAAGGTATTGATTGTCTCCCCTAATTGCGTTTGCTCCTGGATAGATGGGCTGTCTTTATGTAATAAGTCCAAATAATCCGGTAAAGACATCGCGTTTAAACCTTCTTTAGGATTAAATAAAATCTGGTCATTTACCCCTTCCATTAATTGATCTTTCGATAAAAGAATTGGCAATGGTTGAGATTCGTAGGTCTTGCGCTTCATTTGATCGATGTACCAGTCTGTACCTAAAAGGGACAAATTACATACACGAACGTCCGTTCTGAAACCTTCTACTTCTTGTACGTACCAAAGCGGGAACGTATCGTTATCCCCTCCCGTAAATAGAATCGCATTAGGAGCGCAGGAGTTTAGGAGGTTTTTGGCAAAATCAATCTGGTGCACACGACCACTACGATCATGATCATCCCAGTTTTGTTGTGCTAAAATCGCAGGAGCCGTTAAGCCTAATACAGCGACAATCACCCATTTGGCCTTATCAGCTTTCACAAACTTCTGAATAAATTCCAAAATCTGCATCACGGCGAAACCTGCCCATATCGACATAAAATAGAACGATCCTACGAAGATATAATCACGTTCCCGAGGTTCTGTAGGCGGGGAATTCAGGTAAACCGTCAAAGCTACTCCCGTTAAGACAAACATTAAAATTGTCACTAATAGATCCTTGTCATTCTTGCGAAGCATGTAGAAGAAGCCTAATAGCACGAAAATAATCGGTAAGAAATAGTAATTATTTCTCGCCTTATTGTTGCGAAGAATATCAGGCAATTTCGATGAATCCTCGAAGGTATTGATGGCCCAAGCATCTTGGAAATCGCTTTCGCGACCCACAAAATTCCACAACAAGTAACGCATGTACATGTGGCCTAATTGATGCGTAAACAAGAACTCCAGGTTCTTCCCAAAACTTGGTTTTTCACCCGCAGGAATGCCCAGCATTTCTTGATACAACTTCACGTGATTGGCCTGATTCGAATACACACGAGGTAATAGCATCATTTGGGACTTATCGTATTCATACACCGGTTTCTTCGTGTATTCCACATATTTCCCGTCTTTCATCTTATAAATAGGCGTCTCAGCTCCTTCTTTATAACCTGTCACTTCAGCTGTATAAACTGGACCGTAAATCAAGGAACGCTCGCCATATTGCTCTCTTTTCAAGTACTTTAAGAAGTTCAAGATATTGCTCGGGTCATTCTCATTAATAGGCGTATTATAGCCAGAACGCACTAAAGCAACCGTATAAGTGGAATAACCAATTAATAAGAAGACAAAAGAGAATAGCGCCACATTCAGCACCTCTTTACCTTTCGCATACGAATAACGAATGCCAAAAACCACCGCAGCAATTAAAAGGATCAAGAAAACTATCGCTCCTGTACCGTAAGAAAAGCCTAAGGTATTCACGAAAGTTAATTCAAAAGCAAATGCGACACTAGGTAAACCGGGGATAATCCCAGCATTGATGATACCTAAAATAAATAGCGCTACAAAAATCGAAATGACACCTCCGGTAAGCGTAGGCTTGTCATAGCGTTTGAAATAATACAATAAGCCTAAAGCAGGAAGTGTCACTAAGTTCAATAAATGGACACCAATAGATAATCCAACTAAATAAGCGATGAACAAGATCCAACGATTCGATGCGGCTCTATCTTCCACAAGCTCCCATTTAAAAGCAGCCCAAACAACAATCGCCGTAAAAAAAGACGACATCGCATACACCTCTGCTTCTACTGCTGAGAACCAGAACGTATCCGAGAACGTATATATCAACGACCCAACCACTCCAGAGGCTAATAATCCAAAACGTTCGTTCGAATTCAAGTCTTCAAAGGACTTATTGATCATCTTACGTCCGATCATCACGATCGTCCAATGCAAAAACAAAATAGTCAGCGCACTACTTACCACTGACATCATATTTACCCAATAAGCCACTTTGGTTACATCGCCTAAAGCTAAAAGGGAAAACATTCGACCTAATAAAAGAAATAAGGGCGCTCCTGGAGGATGAGGCACTTGCAATTTATAGGCACATGCGATGAACTCGCCACAGTCCCAAAAAGAGGCCGTAGGCTCTACCGTCAAGGTATAAGTCAACAACGCGATGAAGAAAACTCCCCAACCCGTCCAATTATTTAGTTTTTGAAAACTCCACATAGGTCAGATTAATTAAACTGTTTTAAGAAACGAACGTCATTCTCTGTGAATAGACGTAAGTCCTTGATTTGGTATTTTAACATGGTAATACGTTCGATTCCCATTCCAAAAGCAAAGCCATTGTACTTCTTCGAATCGATTCCCACATTTTCTAAGACATTCGGATCTACCATCCCTGCTCCCGCAATCTCCACCCAACCGGCTCCTTTGCAGACATTACAACCATCGCCTTTGCATAAAAGACAAGTGATGTCCATTTCAGCGCTAGGCTCTGTGAAGGGGAAATAAGAGGGACGGAAACGTACTTTCGTATCCTTACCAAACATCTCTTTGGCAAAATGATACAAGGTATCCTTCAAATCTTTAAAACTCACTTGCTCATCCACATAAAGTCCCTCCACTTGATGGAAAAGGCAATGTGCACGCGCAGAAATCGCTTCATTACGGTATACACGACCTGGCATCACCGAGCGAATCGGTGGCTTTTGGTGTTGCATCAACCGAATCTGAACGTTAGACGTGTGCGTACGTAATAAAACGTCATCCTGAATCTCTCCAGCTCCTTTTTCAATGAAAAAAGTATCCTGCATCTCCCTTGCCGGGTGATTTGCTGGGAAATTTAGGGCCGTAAAATTGTAGAAATCCGTTTCGATCTCTGGGCCATCTGAAACAGAGAAACCCATGCGATTAAATATCTCTAAAATACGCGCTCTCACTTTCGTCAATGGGTGTAGACTACCCTGAGAAATCGGATTATATAAAGTTAAATCAGAAGGCACTTCAAAATCAGCCGCATTACCCGCAAAAACTTCTTGCGCTTCAGCAAACTTCGTTTCCGCTGAATTCTTTAATCCATTTAAGGCTTGACCCACTTCGCGGCGATTCTCTGCAGGTACATTTTTTAACTCATCAAAAAGCGACGCCAAACGACTTTTGCGACCTACAAATTGATGACGAAAAGATTCTAATTCACCTTCATTCGAAATGACAAAAGCGTCAATTTCAGCCTGAAGAGCTTTTATTTGTTCATTCATGAGGGAAATTATAAAATGCGGAAACCTAGGGTTGCCTGGAAATAACTTGGTTTTTGGGAATAATTAAATCCGCTAGGCACGGCAATGGTATTCTGCAATTCAGACATGGCTCCTTCATAACGAAGATCCAATGATAAATTCAAGATATCTACACCTACACCCGCTTGATAAGAAAAGCTAGAACGATTAATCACATCTTGAGTGGTTCCTGAAAAATACGATTTAACTGCAGCATCAGGATTAGTCGACGCGCTGATGGCATATGTAGCCACAGGACCCGCTAATACACGAAGAGGACCTAATTTAACTCCTAGCAATACCGGAACATCTAATGATTTTTGAGAAAAACCAACAACACCTTGATTCGTAGTCAAGGAATTTAATACATCTACATTTACTTCCTTCGCAGCAAAATACACCTCAGGTTGAATAAAAATAGTACGGCCTATACGCGCAAACGCACCTAATTGGTAGCCCGTTTTATTTTCTAAATTAGCACTCAAGCTGGCTACTTTAACCGAAGATAAATTCACCCCACCCTTTAATCCAATTCGAAAATAATCTGCAGGTGCATGCTTCTGAGCAGAAGCGGTAGACATAAAACCCATCACTAGGGCAAACATCAGTGCTAGTTTTGTTGCTTTCATTTTAGTTGTCATTAATTAACTTGTAAAATTATCCTTTTTCATCCGAAAAAAAAGAAAAAACCGAAATCAAAACGTATTTTTGAGCACAAATCGTATAATCGTGGCCAAAGCTAAAACCTCCTTTTTTTGTCAATCCTGTGGACATTCAGCCCCTAAGTGGCTGGGCAAGTGCCCCTCTTGTGGAGAATGGAATACCTTTGTGGAGGAATTAGTGGAAGCTACGGTGCATCCGGCGGAAGTTTGGAAGACAAAAGGCAGTCCTAAATCAGCTGCAAAACCGAAATTATTAACCGAGGTTAGCTTCGAAAACCTACCTAAACTTACCTGTTCAGATCCTGAATTCAACCGTGTTTTAGGTGGTGGAATCGTTCCTGGCTCCCTCGTATTAATCGGTGGAGAACCCGGCATCGGAAAATCAACATTATTATTACAAGTTGCCCTTTCTTTAACCCAAACACGTGTTTTATATGTAACTGGCGAAGAATCTGAGCAACAAATCAAACTCAGAGCTGATCGCTTAGCTGCAAAATCGGACTCCTTATACATCTTAACTGAGACGAATACGCAATCCATTTTCCGCCATCTAGTCGACCTAGAGCCGGAATTAATCATAGTGGATTCTATACAAACCTTATTTTCGGATCAAATCGAATCAGGGCCAGGTTCCGTTTCTCAGATTAGAGAATGTGCCTTGGAGCTAATGCGTTTTGCGAAAGAAAGTGGCACTCCCATCTTCTTAGTAGGACATATTACCAAAGAAGGTTCCATCGCCGGACCTAAGGTTTTAGAACACCTAGTCGATACCGTACTTCAATTTGAAGGGGATCGCCACATGATCTACCGCATTTTACGTACGACGAAGAACAGATTCGGATCTACCTCAGAATTAGGCATATATGAAATGCTTGGGAGTGGCTTAAGACCGGTGACTAATCCTTCTGAAATTCTGCTATCCCAACGCGACGAGCCTTCGTCGGGTATCGCTATCGGTACCTTAATGGAAGGAAATCGTCCGCTATTAGTGGAAATACAATCCTTAGTAAGTGCGTCCTCTTATGGAAATGCCCAAAGAACGGCTAACGGTTATGATGGAAAGCGCTTGAGCATGTTGATCGCGGTATTAGAAAAAAGAGGTGGCTATAAATTAGCAACGCAAGACGTTTTCTTAAATATTACTGGCGGTATTCGGGTGGATGACCCGGCCTTGGATTTAGCTACCTGCATGTCACTTGTATCTTCTTATGAAGACAAAATCATCGATTCCTCCATCTGTTTCGCAGCTGAAGTAGGATTAGGAGGAGAATTGAGATCCGTTACGCGCATTGATCAACGTATCGCTGAAGCAGAGAAACTCGGATTTAAGGAGATTTGGATCAGTAAGTACAATTTGAAAGGATTGAATTACAAAGCGAATAAGATCAAGGTGCAGTCTGCTGCCACCCTGTTAGATGTTATCCTGCACATTTGGCGTCAAAAGTAGACGAAGGGTATTCTACTTTCAACAGATGTAGTCCGTGGGCTGGAACCGCACGACCCGCTTTGCAACGATCTTTTGAATCAAGTATTTCTTGTAATTGCATATTCGATAAGCGCCCCTGCCCTACTTCTAACAAGGTACCCACTACTGCCCGAACCATGCCGCGCAGGAATCGATTGCCTTGAATCGTAAAAATCAATTCTTCTCCCCTCCAGGACCATTCAGCCTGCAAAATCGTGCAATTAAAGGTCGTCACATCCGTCTTTACCTTCGAAAAGCATTGGTAATCGCTATGCTGAAAGAACAAAGCGGCAGCTTTATTCATTGCATCGACATCTAGGTCCACGCTGAAACGATAGGCGTATTGGCTGTTGAATGGAGTTTTTAGCGGGCTAATACGGTATTCGTAAGTACGCGAAAGAGCTGCGAAGCGAGCATGGAAATCATCAGCTACGTGGTAAATTCCTTGCACCGCTAAAGAATCTGGCAACATCCGATTAAGTCGAAAAACCCAATTTTCTTTCACCGATTTCCCTGCTGGAAGATCAAAATGCGCAAATTGTTCGTGCGCATGCACTCCCGTGTCTGTACGGGAACTGCCCACGATTTCCAAAGGTGAACCCAATAAAAGACTTAATTTATCCTGCAAAACCGACTGAACAGTCGTTGCATTTGGCTGAATTTGGTAGCCATGAAAAGAGCCGCCATCGTACGAAAAAGCGATTAGATAGCGGCTCATTTTATTTATTTCATTAATGCAGTTTCTAAAGCCGTATCAAAAGATTGATAAGCTGCAGCCACTGAACTTAATTTAGCTCCATCTGCTATGATATCAGTTCCTTGAACAGAACCCAATGCAGAGAACTTAACTCCTTGTGCTTGCAAAGCTGCCTCAAAAGCTGCCTTCTTAGAAGCATCCACTGAAACAACCACACGAGATTGCGCTTCACCGAACCAGAACGCATCCTGGCGAATCGAAGCATCTGAATTGACACTAAATCCTAATCCACGAGGGAAAGCAGACTCAGCCAAAGTCACCAATAAACCGCCATCCGACACATCGTGAGCAGATTCGATTAATTTATTTTCAATTAAAGACGTAATCGCCTTTTGTAATTTCTGTTCTGTCGCTAGATCAAAATGCGGTGCTGGAGTAGCTTTGATACCTTTGTACGAATACACATATTCAGATGAAGCGATATCATTCACCGACTCCCCTACTAAATAGATAGCATCACCCTCTTTTTTGAAGTCCAACGTCATCTTATTCTCTGGCTTCTCTAAAATTCCTAACATACCAATCGTCGGCGTTGGGAATACTGGACCTTCATCAGATGATTGATTGTAGAAGGAAACGTTACCACCCGTTACCGGAGTCTCAAACGCTTCACAAGATTTCTTCATACCCTTAATCGCACCCACGAATTGCCAGTATACTTCTGGAACATAAGGATTTCCAAAGTTCAAACAGTTCGTAATCGCCACCGGAACTCCGCCTGAGCAGACAATATTACGAGCCGCTTCCGCCACTGCCATCGCACATCCTTCTTCTGGATCTGCATTTACATAGCGTGAATTACAATCTACAGTAATCACAATTGATTTTTGAGAACCATGCACTTTCACCACAGCCGCATCCGACGGCGCATTTGTATTACGGTTCGCACGACCAATCGATGAATCGTATTGTTGAGCAACCCACTTCTTCGAAGCGATATTTGGGTGATTCATCATGTAGTTTAAAGCCTTAGGTAATTCTTCCTTCGGCAAATCAGCTACTGAATCGATTTTAAATTTCTTGAATTCTTGGTAGTAAGCAGGCTCTTTGTATTCGCGGTGATAAACCGGAGCTCCACCACCTAAAACTAAATCGTCCGCTGGAACATCCGCCACTAAAACACCATCTTGATAGAATTGAAGACGTCTCGTGTCAGTAACCGTACCGATTTGCTCACAGTTTAGATCCCATTTATCAAAGATACGTTTCGCCTCGTGCTCACGACCCTTCTCTACTACGATCAACATCCGCTCTTGAGACTCAGATAATAGAATCTCGAATGGTTGCATGTTCGGTTGACGCGTAGGCACTTTGGAAAGATCAATAATCATACCATGCTCCCCTTTCGCAGACATTTCAGACGTCGAGCAGATAATACCCGCCGCACCCATATCTTGAATACCAATCACACATCCTGCTTCGATGATTTCCAAAGAAGCCTCTAACAACAATTTCTCCTGAAATGGATCGCCTACTTGAACCGCAGGCAATTTCTCCGACGATTTCGCCGTGATATCCTCTGATGCAAAACTCGCTCCCCCGATTCCATCTTTACCCGTCGCGGAACCCACAATAAATACCGGGTTACCCACGCCATAAGAGATGGCTGAAGCTTGTGTTCCTACTTTTAAAATACCCGCTGAAAACGCATTAACGAGCGGATTCACATTATAACAATCATCAAATTGTACCTCACCACCTACGGTAGGAATTCCAAAGGCATTACCATAATCACCAATCCCCTTCACGACGCCTTTCACTAACCACTTTGTTTTGGCTAAATCAATATTTCCAAAACGCAAAGAATTCAATTGCGCTATCGGACGTGCACCCATCGTGAAAATATCACGGTTGATACCACCCACACCAGTCGCCGCACCTTGATATGGCTCAAGCGCAGACGGGTGATTATGCGATTCAATCTTAAATGCACAACCCAAACCATCTCCTAAATCCACTAAACCCGCATTTTCCTCGCCAGCCTTAGCTAACATACGTGGTGAGTCTTTAGGCAAAGTCTTCAACCAAACGATTGAATTCTTATATGAACAGTGCTCAGACCACATAACTGAGAAAATCGACAATTCGGTGAAATTAGGCTTGCGACCTAAAATCTCTTGAATGCGATCATACTCTTCGGGCAATAATCCTAATTTTTTGGCTGTTTCGACGGTGGGAAGGGTTCCGATTGATTCCACTTAATTGAGTTTAAAATTGAAATGCAAAGATAGGAAATCTTGCTAAATGGTAAGTGGTAAATGGTAAATGAAAAATGAATTTTTATTGAAACACATCCCATTTACCTTTTACCATTCACCATTTACCATTTGTAAAGCATAAAGCATAGAGCAAAAAGCATAAATATCGAATAAAAAATGGCTGAAGCTCATTTTTTATAAATTCGGTGGAAAACTAAAGCATTTCATAAAGTCATTCGCACAGCGAATACAAACTTTGTTCTTTGTGCTTTTTGCTTTGTTCTTTAGATTTAAAAAGTAAATGGTGGTTTAACCACCGTTTACTTTTTAAATCCCCCAATACTCCCGATCTTCCGGTACATCAACATCCCGGAATTTATCAGAAAAGTGAATGATTTCACACAGCATGGGATTTAAACGCCAGAATTTACCCAAACCCTGATCTCCACTCCAGTTTTTGAATAAAGGACGTAAAGCACTTGGGATTAAAACGGGAGGCGAATTAACTCCTTGAAAGGACGCAACAATGGCTCTTTCGGGATTAGCCAAGGAGATGATATTTTTCATGTGCGCATTCGTTAAAAAAGGCAAATCGCACAATAATACGAGCACATCATTTGCTGAATCTATGGTTTTTAATCCTACTGACAAGGATTCCCCCATTCCTTTTTCCCAATTTTCAATCTCCACATAAGAAAGAGCGGGGAATTCTTTTTGTAATTTTTCGATGATGGACACAGTTTGTTTTACCTCGGCTCCTAAACACACCACTACTTCCTGGCAAACACTGAATGCGAGACGGATGGACCGTTCTAAGAGGCTTTGGCCCTGATAAACTAATAATTGTTTTGCTTCCCCTAAACGAGACGATGCGCCTGCCGCTAATATTAATCCAGTCATCTGATATTTATTCAATTTCACTAATTTAAATAAAAATAATCAAAGCAGAGGTGCTAATTTTAGGGGATGCTTCTAGAAACTGAAATTCAATTTATACAAGAGAACCTCCATCGGGATCCTGTCGCGATTGCCTTAGAAGCATCGAAATACCCTGATTTAGATGTCCCTAAATTAGTAGGCCAAATAAAAGCCAGACAAAAACTCAAGGACAAAATGCCTCAATGGATAGCCAATACCCAGGTGTTTTTCCCTCCTTCTTTGGCATTAGAACAATCCTCCTCGGAAGAAACGGCGCACTATAAAGCTAGCCTTATAAAAGGTAAAATTGTCGATTTAACAGGTGGAATGGGATTAGATTCCTATGCCTTTGCTCAAGCAGGTTGCGAGGTCGATTACCTAGAAAGGCAAGCGGATTTGGCAAAAATCACGGCCTATAATCACCAACAACTGAATGCAGGTAGTATTAGACATCACGCTACAGATAGTCTTACTTGGCTAAAAGAACAGAAAAACGTCTTTGACTTCATTTATGTAGACCCAGCCAGAAGAGATAAAGTAGGAAATAAAGTGGTTTTGTTACAAGATTGTGAACCAAATGCCATCGAATTAATCCCTCATATCTCTGAAAAGACCAGTTTGTTAATAAAAACAAGCCCTCTCCTCGATATAGATAGAGCCATAAAGGAATTGGAGGGGATAGAAAAAGTCTATGTCATTTGTATCAAGAATGAGGTAAAAGAGTTGCTTTTTCTCAAAACGAATAATTCTTCAGAGGATCCAGAAATCAGCATTATTGAATTGAATCAAGAAAATTCGCTTCTTTTCAAGGCAAAAAAATCAAGTGAAACGCAATCGGATATCAAATTCAGTGATTGCAAGAACTACCTATATGAACCACATGCTGGTATTCTAAAAGGTGGATTCTTCAAGACTGTAAGTGCTAGTGTCACGAAGATTGCTCCTAATACACATCTCTATACATCGAAAGAGGCAGATACTAAATTCCCTGGTAGAGCGTTTCAGGTGATAGCAGAAGGTTCTTTGGAAAAAAAATGGTTACAAGAAGTGCTGCCAGGGAAAAAAGCGAATATCTCTACGCGTAATTTTCCCATCAATGCGGACGAAATTCGAAAGAAATTCCAACTAAAAGACGGTGGAGAATTTACACTTTTTGCTTTCCGTGATTTTTCTAACAAAAACAGGGTTGTCCTAGCTAAAAAAATCTCCTAACTTTAATAAAAAATTCGTCTCTATGAAAAAGATCCTTGTTCTACTTCTACTTTCAATCGGTAGCTTCTCTGCTAAGGCACAAGTTTTCACAGGCATGTCTGAAGTAGACAAATCTAAAAAAGAAGGAGTCTACACCTTTGTCAATACACAAGAAAAGTATGCGAGAGCCAGCTGGAAAGCGTATTTATCTAAATTTGGTAAAGTAGTAGAGGGGAAAAATGGCACGTATGCGAGTTCTGATATTCAGATTGCGAGTATCTCGGACAAGCCTTTAACGGTGGTCTCGAAAGTTTCGGAAGAGAATAAAAAAGTAAAATTATTCATTTCCATCGCGACTGGTGCGGATGAATACATTCAAACTGGGCATGCTAAGTTAAGCGAAGCAAGCACTTGGATTGAGGATTTCATCAAAATTGTTGATTTAGAAGAAGGGGTCAGAGTGGAGGAGAACAAATTAGCCGAACTTATCGCCACACAAGCTAAAAACAGTAAGCAAGCCGAGCGATTGATTCGTGAATTAGACTCTAACGCGCGTCAAATAAACAATTTAGAGGAGCGTTTAAAAGAAGCTAAAATCGAGAAAGAGAAGATTCTTACGAATCAAGTGCAGAATAAATTAGACCAAAAGACGAAAGACGGCGAAATCGCAGCACAAAAATTGGCGGTAGAAGCAGCAAAACAAAAAATTAAATGAAAAAAGGATTCATCGGAATTTTAACAATTCTATTTTTCTGCAATTTTGGTCGTGTAGAATATTCTGCGCTGAACCCGAAGGCGAAAACCATACAAACAGATTCGTCTGCAAAAACAATAGCAAACAATCCTCAGAGGATAGTTTCTCAGGAAGAAGGTAAATCAGATCAAGATGTTTCTGATACAACGGAAGAGCAAATGAGCGTAGCAAAATACATAGCCACGGGCATTAAATTATTGTTTGCGACGCTGCTTAAACTTTTGGTAGCCTAATATGCTATCCTTCACCCTCTCCAGCCCTGTAAAGGCTCCCCTCTCTCACATAAAGGAACATTTTACTTCAGACTTATTACTGAAGTTATCGCCCCCTTTTCCTCAAGTTTCATTGGAAAGATTTGATGGATGTAAAAAAGACGATCAGGTAATTCTGAAAATCAATCTACTCCTCACGAAGCTCACCTGGAGCTCACTGATTACAGCAGAAAATGACACGACTGAGGAATGGTATTTTGTCGATGAAGGAGTTGAAATGCCGTTTGGTCTGCGTTTTTGGAGACACAAGCACCGGGTAATTGAGGTAAACCCTCTTCATAGCCTGATTATCGATGAAATTTCCTTTGATACGGGAATGACGTTTTTGAATTACCTACTTTTCCCTTTTCTTTGGGGAATGATTTTTTACCGTAAACCTCTTTATAAAAAATACTTATCCCTCATCAGCTAAAAATGAAATTAACCTTAACGAATAAAATTATCATTGGATTTATCCTTGGCCTAGTGCTAGGAGAATTCTTCTTCCTTTATTTTGCTCCAGAAGTTAGCCACGATTTAGGGGCTAAGGTTCAAATCGTTTCTAAGATATTCTTACGCCTCATCAAAATGATCGTAGGCCCCTTGGTGTTCTGTACACTAGTAGTGGGAATTGCGAAATTGGGTGATTTCAAGGCTGTAGGCCGGATTGGTATTAAAACGATTGGTTATTTCTATTTTGCGACCATTCTTTCCTTAGTAACAGGACTTGTGGTGGTGAACATCACACAACCTGGAAGTCTTCAAAGCTGGCCTAAACCCGCTGCAGGCACAGAAACGGGCATCGATTCCTCGAAAGCCAAAACTATGGAAGACTTCATCTTGCATATTTTTCCGGATAGCTTTTTCAAGGCTTTAGCAGAAAATGAAATTCTTCAAATCGTGATCTTCTCCCTTTTTTTTGGGGTTGCTTTGGGTTCTATTGGCGAGGTAGGAAAACGTTTGATACATGTAATTGAAAACCTTGCAGAGGTCATCTTTAAAATGGTGAATTATGTAATGGAGGTTGCACCCTACGCCGTATTCGCTGCTATGACAACTGTTGTGGCTAATAAAGGTCTAAGTATTTTGATCAGTTATGGCTACTTGATGCTGTGCTTTATGGGTGGCCTGTTATTCTTTACCGTTGTGATCTTGTGGATCATTTGTATCGTGAATGGCATCCCTTATTGGAAACTATTAAAAGAATTAAAAGAGGCTCTATTGATCTCCTTTTCGACGGCTAGTTCTGAGGCATCTTTCCCACAAACTATTGCTGCCTTAGAGAAATTTGGATGTAGCAGACGAATTGTAGGCTTTGTGTTACCACTAGGCTATAGCTTTAATTTAGATGGTTCCATGTTATACATGACCTTCGCCACTGGATTTATTGCACAAGCGTATGGCGTTCATTTAAGTTTAGACCAACAAATCACGATGTTATTAACCTTGATGATTACGTCCAAAGGTATCGCAGGTGTACCTCGCGCCTCTTTAGTGATCATTGCCGGCACACTAACCATGTTCAATCTACCGGTAGAAGGAATCGCCCTTTTATTAGGTGTGGATCCATTCTTAGATATGGGTAGAACGGTAACTTCTGTTGCAGGAAACGGAGTTGCTACTTGTGTGGTATCGAAGTGGGAAGGAGAATTTAATCCGCCTTTGGCTGATTAAAAGTCATTTGAACCGCTTTTCTGGCCGGTATGATGGAGGCCAAAAAGGTAATGACAATCACCACTAGCGCGGTCATCAGAAAATCAAGCCATTCCATTTGAATAGGATAGGCATCAATTAAAGCGTTCGGGATTCCCAAAGGGATAATTCCGAACGTTTGTTGTATCCAGCCCAAAGTAAAACCGAGTCCCATCCCAACCACTGCCCCTGAGAAACTGATGAATAGGCCCACCAATAAGAAAATAAGTAACAACTGACGTTGCGTAATTCCCATAGCCAACAAGGTTCTCAAGTCCTTTTTTTTCTCAATCACAAGAAGCGATAAGGCATAAAAAAGCGTAAAGGAGGCAATGCCCATAATAAAGGCCATTAGAATAAAGACAAACAGTTTTTCAATCTTGATGGCTCGTAATAATATGGCGTGCTGTTGATCCCTTGTTTGGACCCCAAAATTCGAACCTAAGATCTGCTGAATACTTTGTTGAACTTGAACCTCATTTACTCCCTCCTCTAACATAATATCAAAACGAGAAACCGCAGTCGAATCAGACAAAGTCAATTCACGCATCCATTGCAAGGGGACTAGAATTTGTTGATTATCAAACGTTTGTTCTACTTGCAATACTGCAGAAGGGAAAAAAGCCTTCTGATTAGCGGCATCTTGTGTTATTTGAAAATTAGCTAGGGCTTTTTGATTCGGATACCAGGCTTCTATCGGATGAAAACTATCCTCAAAATTCATTCCCATCGCCATAAACACGCCCGCACCGACCATTCCGAAAGGGTGACCTTCATAATCCACTAAATATTCTCCATCTACCACCTGATTTTTCAATCGTTTCGAGGCAATAAAAGAGGAATCGATTCCCTTTAATGTCACGACTAATTGCTTGCCATTGTACCGAATTAAGGCTTGATCCTCTAAAATGGGTTGAATAGAACGGACACCAGGAATTTTAGCTATGGAGTTTAGCTGAGTGGCTTGAAATGAAAAGCGCGATTCTGTTTTGGAAACAATGGTTAAATCGGGATCAAAGGTTTTGAATAAGCCTTTTTGGAAATCCTCTAAACCATTAAATACGGATAATATGAGCACTAATGCCATCACCTCCACTCCCACCCCGATCATCGAGATGCGGGAAATTAAGGTGATAAAACTCGCCTTAAATGGGGAAAAAAAATACCTTTTCGCAACAAATAAGGAAATACTCATCTTTTAATCAATTTCGTCAGCCACCCGATTAGGCTCCTCTCCATCTGCCGGAGGAATAACTAATCCTTCAAATAGCGCTTCAATTTTAGCAGCATATTCCGCGGTATCGTCTAAGAAGAAAACTAAATTAGGAATAATACGCACCTGCTTACGAATGCGATTCGCTAGGGCATTGCGAATGGCCTTATTTCGGATTTCTAATTCATCCATCACAGCCTCCCGATCATCAATCAACAAAAAACTTAAATAGCAACGCGCCACAGATAAATCCGGACTGATTTTCACTTCAGTCACCGTAACCATTCCTTTTCCAAAAATCTCTTTGAATTCTTTTTGAAAAATATCACTTAAATCCTTCTGTATTTGACGGCCAAATTTTTGCTGACGCTTCGTATCCATGCTTGCTCTAATTTTAAAAGGTGTTTTTATCACAAAAAACACCTGCAAATTTCATAATAATAATTGGAATCACCGTAATTTAGGGCTTCGTTTAGCTAAATATGTTGCAATTTATTAAATCCAATAGCCTGATTTCCATCCTACTTTTTTGTCTTGTAGGGGGATTTCTAGCATTTGTGCAGACTCAGCAGGGATTTACTTATTTTCCTTGGGAAATTAAAAACTATTTAATTGGCCAAAAGTTAAACCAAGGGTTCAGGCTTTACAAAGACATTCGAGATAATACGGGACCCTTTGCAACGGGATTCTATCAATTACTTGATTTTTTTTCGATCTCCATTTCCGCTAACCCCTACATTGCTTTTTCCATCATCTGCCTTCAGGCCTATCTTTTTCAGCGTTGTATTTTACAGTTTGATTTGATGCCTAAATTGGGCGGATTGGCTTTTGGAATCTATCTGCTTTTATTTCATCTGACAAGAGAATTTTACGTACCAGATCCTGCCTTACTGGGATTAACCTTTCTGTTATTAACCTGGAGGGAAATCATTCAGCAGCAAAAAACTTTATTAGTTAATGACCGCGTATTTTTAGTTGGGGTCTACCTAGCCACAGCCACCTTGTTATTCCCTGCCTATTTCTGGGTTTTACCTTGGGCTATTTTGAGTTTGTTATTTTATTCAGGTATCAGCATTCGACAAATTATTCTCGTACTGATCGGCTATCTATTTGTCATCACCATAACAAGTTTAGTCTTTTCTTTCCGCGGAAACCTCCCCTATTTATGGCAGGTTTACCGTCAATCGCTCTTCACCTTTCAGCTGATTTCTTGGGAAGAAAGCAAGCGAGTATTACTGACCTTTGCCCCGGCCTTCCTGTTAGGGATTTGGGGTTTATACAAAGTAGTGGGGAATCCCAAAATTAGAGCACATGCCCAGAAAGCACAGCAGACGACCATTATCTGGTTTTTCTTTAGCTTTCTTTCCATGGCTAATTTCCCTGCCTTTCACCGCATCAACTTCGTGATCTTATTGCCTCCTTTGGCCTATTTTGGATTAAATATCTTCTATGTGATCAAGAAGAATTGGCAGAAGGAACTCGTTTTCGTATTACTTTTTGCGTCGGTTTTTATTCTGGCAAAACAAGACTACAAAGAGGCCAAAATGACGATTAAACAGAAGCCTTTATTATTCATTAGTGGGCAAAAATTGCTTGTATTAGGTCCTGAGATAGACGAATACTTGCACAATGAAATGGCTGGACCATTTGTGAATTGGGAATTGGCTAAACCTTTATTAAGTCAATTGAATTCCTATAAAAACGTCATCACGGTTCAGGAATATTTCGCCAAGGATCAACCCACCTATATCTATGATTCGGAAGGTTATTTACCCAAAATTGGGCAGTACCTTCCTTCTATCACGCAACAATACGTGCTAGTAAGTCCTAAACTTTACCGTAAAAAATAGCTTAGCAACAAGAAATCTTGTTCACGCGACCTTGGTGACGACCTCCCTCAAAAGAGGTATCTAAAAATACCTGTAAACAAGCTTTAGCTTCCTCTAAAGAGATGAAACGTACGGGTAAACACAATACATTGGCATCGTTATGTTGACGAACTAAGGCAGCTACCTCCGTATTCCAAGCCAAACCTGCGCGGATTCCTTGGTGCTTATTCGCCGTGATAGCTACCCCATTTGCACTACCACATAATAATAAACCAAAACTTACCTCTCCTTTTTCCACTGCATCTGCGACTGGGTGTGCAAAATCTGGATAGTCTACGGAATCAGCTGAATAGGTGCCACAGTCTTTCACCGTGATACCTTTGGCCTCCAAAAAAGAGATCAAATCATTCTTGTAATCAAAACCAGCGTGGTCACCGCCTACTGCAAAACTTAAAGGAGCATTCATTAATTTATGATTTATTTATTTGCAAAGGTAAAAGGATTAGTCCTACATTTAGGAAACAATTTTGAAAATTATGACGGAGAATAACCGGAAAGAGGAAGAAGAGAAAATCAAGCAGGCCTTTGGTGATAAAACTTGGGCTCAGATTAAATCAGAGGAATCGTGGCGTATCTTCAAAATCATGAGCGAATTCGTCGAGGGAATTGATAAATTATCCAAAATTGGCCCTTGCGTGTCAATATTTGGATCAGCAAGAACAAGTCCTGATAATCCATATTACAAGATAGCGGAAGAAATCGCCGCGAAATTAGTGCGACATGGTTATGGCGTTATAACAGGCGGTGGCCCTGGCATTATGGAGGCGGGGAATAAAGGAGCGGCGAGTGAAAAAGGAAGAAGTGTAGGATTAAACATCGAATTGCCGTTTGAACAAAAGCCCAATCCTTACATCGATTCTGATAAAAACATCAACTTTGATTTCTTTTTTGTACGCAAAGTGATGTTCGTCAAATATTCACAGGGCTTTATTATTATGCCGGGCGGTTTTGGCACCTTGGACGAAATGTTTGAATCACTTACGTTAATCCAAACCCATAAAATAGGTCGTTTCCCAGTTGTATTAGTGGGGAAAGACTATTGGGGAGGTTTACTTGAATGGATTAAAAAGACCATGGTGGGACACGGTAATATTCACGAAGAAGACTTAGAATTATTTTCATTAGTAGATACTCCTACCGAAGCCGTTCGAGTAATCGATGACTTCTATGCGAAATATTTACTCAAGCCTAACTTTTAGAAAAGAATTTTTTAATATCTGCCAATGACAAGGCGTTCAACGTCAATTCCTTCAAAAGGCCTCCTTTTCTTCCCACTTTCACGCCCCATTCCATATCCATAATGCCGGCAATGGCATGGGCATCCGGATTCACAGAAACAAATAGGCCTTTGTCCATCGCCTCGTAGATATAACGCCAGTCTAAATCCAAACGATACGGACTCGCATTCAATTCGACAGATACCCCATTCGCCTTGCAGGCATCTAGAATCTTCGACATCTGCAAAGGAAATCCAGGTCTAGCTAACAATAATCTTCCAGTGGGATGCCCTAGAATAGAGGTGTAGGGATTTTCTATGGCTTTTATCACGCGAGACATCGCTTTATCCAAGTCCATCACTAATCCTGCATGAACAGAAGCCACCACATAATCAAAGGAAGACAAAACGGCAGCATCATAGTCTAAACTGCCATCTGGTAAAATATCAGCCTCAATTCCCTTTAAAATTTGAAAATCAGTCCATTGTGAGTTCAATTGATCGATTTCAGCATGTTGCCTAAGGACATCCTCTTCTTTCAATCCTCCCGCATAGGCCGCATATTTTGAGTGATCTGCAATCCCGAAATAGGATAATCCATGCGCTCGACACGCTTCAGCCATTTCCACTAGCGTATTTTTACCATCCGAATAGGTCGAGTGGTTGTGCAAACATCCCTGCAAATCAGCATATTGAATCAATGAAAGATGGCCATGGTTTTTCGCCCATTCAAACTCCTGAAGGCCTTCTCGCATCTCCGGCTCAATATAAGGCAAGGATTGACTAGTATAGATTTCTTGTTCTGAATCGATTGATTTTCCCTCAAATCGCTCCATAAAATGCACTTGACTTAAATGCTCCTGGGAGGCAGACAAGCCAAAATATTTGGAATTAAACTCCGATTGACTCGCAAAATGTATTTCGACCGGGATCAAATGACCAACAATTACACCTCTCCAAGTGAAAGGAGAAGACTCCTTCCTATCCTCCTCTAAGCCATCCACCGATTGCAACAATCCAGAAGCACCGAACAAATCCTCCGTTTCAACCAAAAACACCAGGCTTGAAATAATTTCCGCATTACGTCTTAACTCGCCAGCTATTTCTACCCGCTTAAAATGTTGGGAGAGTTGTGTCTTGATTTCAGCAGCTAAATCCGCTGCCTTGTTAATACGTAATTTGCTCGAATTCGATTTAATGAATTGAATATTGAGTTTGACACTTTCGACAATAGACCCACCAAATCCCTTCAAATTCGCTAATCTCCCATCTTCACAAGCGACTAATAGATCATCAATTTCTGTTATTTGCAACTCCTGCCAAATCGTCCTTACTTTTTTAGGACCTAAACCTTTAATCTTTAGTAGTTGTAAAAGTCCAGCAGGTGTTTGTTCGATAATTTGCTCTAAATCAGTGCAAGTGCCCGTGGAAGCAACTTCTTGTACTATTTTAACAACGACCTTACCCACACCAGGAATCATTAGTAATTCTTGTTCACTCAAGGAATGAATCAAACCGGGAAATTTATCTAATCCACGCGCAGCAAAAGCTAGATTTTTACTTTTGAATTCATTGCTGTTATGTAAATCCCAAAGCTTCACGAGAAGCTCAAGCACATCGACAATTTGATCATTTTCCATAGCCACAAATATACGCTAAAATAAAGTCGCGCCTTCTTTAGCTAACAACCATTCTTTCCGCCAAAGACCCCCACTATACCCGACCAGTTTACCTGATGCGCCAATTACCCGATGACAGGGATTAAAAAGTAAGATGGGATTTTGGCCATTTGCATTACCCACTGCCTGCGCCGCCTTCGGCATTTTTAAGCGCTGCGCAATTTCTGCGTAAGTCACCGAAGAACCGGTAGGAATCTTGCGCAATTCACTCCATACCTTTTGTTGAAAAAGAGTCCCTACAGAGGGATCAGTTGGATAATCTTGCCAAAGACCCGATTCGAAATACTCCGCTAACATCGATTTAATAGATTGAACCTCGGCAGCATGGTGAATTTCATCTGAGAGGACTTCCTCCACAAAACGACAGGATCTCAATCCTTGATCCGAAAGCTCGAGATGGAGCAAACCGATAGGACTAGAAAAATAAAAGGAGGATATCGACATAGACTTCAATTTCAGACAAAAAATGGTAAATTTCCAATAATTAAAAGGGTATTTCAGGAAATAATTAAAAATTGTTCTGGTTTGGAAAATCAAAACAAAAATAAAATTCTAAATTAAATCTATATCAAGCATTTAACTACCTATACCATGAATTTTTCCTTCAACAACTACGACACAGGCGGCTTTTTCGATGAAATGTTCGACGCGGACGGGAAGGTACGTCCCGGATATGACCACTTCAAAGAACGCGTAGAACAACTTTCTCAAGAAGAATTTCTACGCAGACAACAATCCGCTGAAAGAGCCTTAATGGCCATGGGGATTACATTCAACGTCTATTCTGAAAACGAAGGCACAGAGCGAATCATGCCAGTAGATATCATTCCTCGAATCGTTGATGCGACAGAATGGGAAAAGATTGAAAAAGGCTTAATCCAACGCATTACTGCCCTTAATCTTTTCTTAAATGATATCTATTCCGACCAAAAAATCATCAAAGATGGTATCATTCCAGCAGAGGTTATCAATTCCTCCAAAGACTTTTTAAAACCCTGCATTGGTATTAAACCCGCAAAAAACATCTATATCCACATCACCGGAACCGACCTAATTCGAGGCGCAGATGGTGAATACATGATTCTTGAAGACAATTTGCGTTGCCCTTCCGGAGTCTCCTACATGATGGAAAACCGGGAACTTTTAAAGCAAACTTTCCCTGAAGTGGTGGCTAAAACCAGAATCAGACCCATCTCTGACTACCCAAATAAGTTATTAGAGATGTTACGTTTCATCAGCGACCGCCCTGAACCAACGGTAGTAGTATTAACTCCAGGTATTTATAATTCCGCCTATTTTGAGCATTCCTATTTAGCCCAACAAATGGGAGTTGAACTAGTGGACGCCCGAGATTTAGTCGTTCATGAGGGCTATGTAAAAATGCGTACAACCAAAGGTTTCCAAATCGTAGACGTCATTTACCGCCGTATTGACGATACTTTCTTAGATCCAACCGTGTTCAATCCTGATTCTATGATTGGTATTCCAGGCATTTTCGAAGTCTACAAAAACGGCAAAGTAGCGATTGCAAACGCCCCAGGAACCGGCGTTGCAGACGACAAAGTGATATATGCCTACGTCCCACGCATTATCAAATACTATTTAAACGAGGATCCAATTATCCAAAACGTAAAAACCTACATCTGTTCAGAAGAGGAGGACCGCAAGTATGTTCTAGAAAACATCGAAAAATTAGTCGTAAAAGAAGCGAATGAGGCCGGCGGATATGGTATGTTAATTGGGCCAAAATCCACGAAAGAAGAGCAAGAAAAGTTCAAAGCCCTCATTCTAAGCAATCCACGAAACTACATTGCACAACCGACCATTTCTCTTTCTCGTGTTCCTTGTCTCATCGACGACCACGCAGAAGGACGCCACGTCGATCTACGTCCATATATTCTCTATGGAGATGGCGTAAACGTAATGCCGGGCGGATTGACTCGTGTGGCTTTGAGAAAAGATTCGCTTGTGGTGAATTCTTCGCAGGGGGGTGGGTCGAAGGATACGTGGGTTATGTATTAATATTTCGTGGTCTGTATCGTTGACAGGCCAAATGATTTTGAAGCATCTACATCAATACATATCAGGAAAAATTGCGACCTCCGGACTAATTTCCTCCGGACTAGCGACTAGTGACTAGCGACTGACGGCTGTCCACCGCCCACTGACGACTGACCACTGATTACTGCCAACTGCCACTTATCCATCAAAAAAGGGGCCTTCGCCCCTTTTTATCCAACCTAGTTAAATAGACTTAATATCCCGGCCGTATCATAGACTAACCACTCCTCTTTGATTTTACCCTCTTTCATTAAATCAACAGCATTGATTACAACCTTCACTGTTTTATCGCCCTTTGTTAATACCGCATTTTGATAAGAGATTACATAATGATCGGTAGAAGACATATTTTTAGTTTTATGAACGTATTCCCAAATAGGTGCTACCCTTTCGAATTTAACGGAAATACCATTAGACTTTAAGGCAATCAAAAAACCAATATTCTGAGTTAAATTTTTAGTTTCCTGGTTATCGTGAAACTTAACCTCAGGTGCATAAAAAGATTTATAAGCTGTCGTATCCAGGGATTCTAAAGCTTTGACGGATTTTAAAATCCAGTTCGTGTTAGGTGAATTTTCCAAGCTGTAACCAGCATCCTCTCCTTCAATGGGGGTAGCAGATTTTAATTTAAGAGTTGATTGAGCAGTTGCGATACTTGAAACGCATAGCAATAGTAGAACTAATTTTTTCATATAGAAATTGTTTAAGTTGTAAAACCTAAAATTGGGAAAACAGCCCACTTTCCCCAAGCGACCTGTTGTTAGGAATGTTCCATTTTGCTAAGTTGGAACAAGTTGAAATAGGTAGATTTTATTTATCTTGGACTGAAAACAATATAATTTCGTGTATGGGCATTATTTTCCCTTTGTTTGGGATTTTCACTTCCTTTCTTCTGATTTACTATTTTAGCTCATTGAACAAATCAAATGGTTATCTAGCCCTGTTCTTTTTGATTTGCAATTGGATCGTTTTGATTTATTTCGGTCTGCATTATACAAAAGATCCATTTTGGGAAGGCATCTGTTTTGTACATTGGTTACCCCTCTCCTACCTAGTAGGGCCCTGCTTATTTTATTATGTCAAAACAACCATTTCGGGTAATCATAAGCTGGATAAAGTAGATTTCCTACACCTCCTACCGGCTATATTAGTAGGTATTAATTGTCTGCCGTTCACGCTACTTCCTTTTAATGATAAGGCCAAAATCGCTCATGAGATTATCAATGTCACAGAAAAATACGACCTTGATTTTCTATTTATTTCCTTTGGCAGTATCCTCATCTCCAGAACACTTCACCTACTTTTTTACTGTATTTTGTCTATCGGTTATTTTGTTATTTATTCCAAGAGAACAAAAGATCAGATAGGGATTTTGAGCACAAACCATACCATGTTGAAAAGATGGATATATTTGCTTTGTGCCATTCAGGTAATCATTTCGAGCAATAGTTTCTTACATATGTTAACGGTGGTGGGCATCCGTTTTGATTTTGAAAGTGAAAGTTATGCGCAAATATTTACATCAAAAAATCATTATTTTGGCATAGCTGGTGGTGGATTTTTCCTACAGAATATCTTCCTTTTTCTTTTTCCCAAAATTCTTTTTGGGAATATCTCCTATAATCCAGCGAAACAAAATCTGCTAAATGATTTCAAATCAATAATACCTAAGAAAAGAAATCAAATAGAAAATGATCCCGAGATTGATATTGAAATTACGTACTACCTAGAATCGAACCCTTACCTGAGAAAGGATTTTTCATTAGCTCAAATGGCTTTTGACCTCAAAATCACAGAAAGAGATTTATCTTATTACTTTAATGTAAAACAGCAGACGACTTTTAGTCAATGGCGGAAGAAGCATCGAATAAACTATGCTATTGAGCAACTAAACTTAGGTGTAAGTCAAAAATTTACGCTCGAAGCCGTTTCTTCCAGCGCTGGTTTTGCTTCTAGATCAAAATTCATTGATGCTTTTAAAGAGCAAGTGGGAGTAACTCCCTCGAAGTACATAAAGTCACTTGAAAATAAGTAACCCACCCAAAATCATCAAAAAAGGGGCGAAGGCCCCTTTTTTGATTCCGTCTTTATTCTTTATGCTTTGTGCTCTATGCTTTATATCTCTACTCTATAATCTCTACTCTATAAAAGCTACTCTTGCCCACGCAAGATATCCTCCATCGTCTCTCTCCTACGAATCACCCGCGCCACTCCGCCATCCACTAATACCTCTGCAGGTAGAAAACGGGAATTATAATGTGAAGCCATAGTGAAGCCATAGGCACCAGCGTTAGCTAAAGCGATGATATCACCTTCTTTGACCTCGTTGAGCATTCTTTCGTTTTGCTTTCCGTTGTAATCAAAGGAGAATGTATCTGTCTCGCAGATATAACCTGTTACTCGATATTCTTCTTGATTAGAAGTATCTTGGTTCGATGCGTTGAACATGTAGTGATAAGAGCCATACATCATGGGGCGAATCAGGTGATTTAAACCGGAATTTATGCCTACGAAAGTCTTCACTGGATCCCGCTTAACGACATTTGTTTCGGCTAAAAAAGTACCTGATTCACTCACTAAAAACTTACCTGGTTCTACCCAAAGTCGTAATTCGCGGCCGTATTTTGTACAAAAAGTGCGGAAGGCGTTGCTCATGATTTGGCCTACTTCTTTCATATTTACACCCGGATCTTCGGGAGAATATGGCACCTTGAAACCACCACCTAGGTCGATGATTTGCAAGTCTTTGAAGTCATAGGCAAAGTCAAACAAGGCTGAAGCAGCTTGTTCGAAGGTCTGACCGTCCTTGATATCGGATCCCGTGTGTTGGTGAAGTCCGATGACGTTGATTTTATATTTCTCAACGATGGCGAGAATCTCCGCTTTTTGATGAATAGAGATGCCAAATTTAGACTCCGGATGAGCGGTCATGATTTTCTCATTTCCACCACCAAAAACGTGGGGCTTGATGCGAATCAAACAAGGCTGAGAAGATCCGTAGGTAGCACCGAACTTTTCTAGAACAGAAAGGTTGTCTAGATTGACGATGGCACCTTTGGAAACCGCATATTCAATCTCCGAAAAATGGACTCCAGAAGGTGTAAAGGTGATATTTGATCTTTCATAGCCGGCGATTAACCCTAACTCTAATTCCTGAGGTGAAACCACATCCATATCCACTCCATTCTCACGCATGAGGCGCAATATGGACAAATTTGTATTCGCCTTAACGGCGTATTTAATAGTCAAATCAATTCCCTCAAAAGCGGCTCTTAAAACCGAGATTTTTTCCCTAATTTTGTCGGCATCGTATACATAGAGTGGAGTACCAAAATCTTTGGCCAAATCTGTTAAAGGAATGTTCTGAATTGAATAATATGCCATAGGGAAAATTGTAAGCCACAAAGATACTAATCTAACAAACATGAAAAGAATATTTATCGCCTTATTCCTCTTTGTGCCCTTGTTTTTACAGGCCCAGATCAAGAGTGGTCCCATGTTAGGCTATTCAGAAATGAAGGAGGTTTTAGTTTGGGTCCAAACGGAGAAAGCCGCTGACGTGAGTATTCAATACTGGGAAAAAGGCAATAAAACTGTCCATAAAACCGAACCCATTCACACGGAGAAATCGACGGCCTATATCGCTCGCATCATCGCAGATGAGGTTTCAATGGGAAAGAAATACGAATACGAAGTGCTCGTGAATGGCAAAAAAATGGCGTTTGATTATGCCTTGGAATTCCAAACTCAGGAACTTTGGCAATATCGAAAAGATCCACCTGCTTTCTCCTTTATTTTCGGGACATGCAATTATGTAAATGAAGAGGCTACTGACCGTCCAGGTAGAGGATATGGCGGTGCTGATGAAGTTTATGCAGCCATGCATGCGAAGAAACCTGATTTTATGCTGTGGGGTGGCGATAATTTCTATTACCGTGAACCTGATTACACACGAACTGGCATGATTCATCGCAATGACCACGCGAGAGCAGTAAAATCGATGCAGCCCTTGTTAGCGAATGTACACCAATATGCGATTTGGGATGATCACGATTATGGCCCAAATGACGCAGACCGCTCATTTCCATTAAAGTATACGTCGCTTGAGATGTTTAAACTCTACTGGGGTAATCCTAATTTTGTATTCCCAAATGAGGGCATCACGGGTAAATTTCAGTGGGCGGACGTCGAATTTTTCCTAATGGATGACCGCTGGAATAAAGCTCCGAACGAGTTAAATGATCCAAACAAGGATTATTGGGGTGCGAAACAAATGACTTGGTTGTTAGATCAATTGTCTACCTCTAGAGCAAGTTTCAAAGTTATCGTCAATGGTGGACAGGTGATTAGTCCTGCCAAAGTATTCGAAAACATGGCGAATTATGAAGCAGAGAGAACATATTTGTTAAAAGAACTAAAGAACCGTAAAATCCCGGGCGTGCTCTTTTTAACCGGTGATCGCCACATCTCTAACCTGAATAAATTAGAGCGGGAAGGCACTTATCCCTTATATGATTTGACCGTTTCGCCGATGACTGCTGGTAAAGCGGATGCTGTAAAGCAAGATTATAATGCGACGCTTGTGGAAGGGACTTTGGTACAAGAAAGAGCCTTCTCTAAAATAGACGTTACCGGCCCGTTAAAAGATAGAACATTGACCATTACATTATTCAATGTAAAAGGCGAAGTTTTATGGACCAAAGAAATTAAATCGAATCAATTAAAATAGCATGGAAGTAGTATTAAATCGCCTAGATCAGGATTTTCATTTTGAGGCCAAAGGCTCCTCTCCCATTCCAGTTCACATCGACGCGGCGGAAGGAATTGGAGGACACAATGCGGGCGCCAGACCTATGGAGCTCTTATTAATGGGTTTAGGTGGATGTACTGCCATCGATGTTATCTTAATCTTAAAGAAACAACGACAAATCGTGGAGGACTTTCAAATTCGCGTGCAAGGAGATCGGGAGAAGATTGAAGGAACAGAGAAAACTCCATTCCGTAGCATCAACATTCAATTTGAATTAAAGGGTACAATCGATGGCAACAAAGCTTTGAAAGCCATCCAAATGTCTATGGACAAATATTGCTCCGCCACCGCTCAATTAGAGCCTAGCGCCACCATTACTCATACTTTAGTTTTAAACGGAGAAAAATTCGAAGCCTAATATGCAAGCTTACTTAGATTTATTAACCCACATTAAGGAAAACGGAACGTTTAAATCTGACCGTACGGGAACAGGTACAACGAGTGTTTTTGGCTACCAAATGCGCTTCAATCTAGAAGAGGGCTTTCCATTAGTCACCACCAAAAAAACACACCTAAAATCCATCATTCACGAACTTTTATGGTTCCTACATGGCGAAACAAACATTGGGTACCTAACAGAAAATGGGGTACGCATTTGGGATGAATGGGCAGACGCAAATGGTGACCTTGGTCCCGTGTATGGAAAACAGTGGAGAAGCTGGGAAGGTGCAAATGGTGTCGTTATTGACCAAATCAAAGAAGCCGTTCACACCCTAAAAACTAATCCAGATTCTCGTCGAATCATTGTAAGTGCTTGGAACGTTGCTGACTTGCCTAAAATGGCTTTAATGCCCTGCCACGCCTTCTTTCAATTTTACGTAGCGAACGGCAAACTATCTTGTCAATTATACCAACGCTCAGCCGATGTATTCTTAGGAGTTCCATTCAACATCGCTTCTTATGCCTTGTTAACCATGATGATGGCACAAGTTTGCGATTTAGGACTTGGAGATTTCATTTGGACTGGGGGAGACACGCACCTCTATAGCAATCACATGGAACAGGTAGATCTGCAATTAACTAGAACTCCTCGTACTTTGCCTACAATGAAAATCAATCCTAACGTGAAAGATATCTTAGACTTCAAATACGAAGACTTCACACTGGAGGGATATGATCCTTATCCGGGGATTAAAGCGCCGGTAGCGGTTTAAATTTTTCATTATTTTAAAGAATAAAGCACAAAGAATAAAGCATAGAGTTGGAATCGCCTTCAGCGATTATTTCAGAAACATATTTATAAAAAAAGGGATCGAATTTCGCCCCCTTTTTTTATTCCAAATTTATTCTTTGTGCTTTATGCTCTATGCTTTAAATTGTTTACTCCTGCCCCTCCGAGCTCAAAATCCTACAATCCTTATACTCATCATCAATAAAGATAAAGACATCATCCTTCGCCTTCATGAACCATTTTTCGATGGCGTTGTTCTTTTTGCGAGATAGGGTGATTTGGGCTAGTTTTTGGTAATCATCCTTCAAATTCGCAAAGTGTGGAGGATGCTTCGCTTTAAAAAACAGAATACGAACTGCAGAACGTCCATCATCCGTACGGAAAGGAATGGGAGCTGAAATAGTTCCCACCTTCATCGAATCCAAGGCAAAGAAAAGTGCCGGATCCATCGTGCCATCATAGGCTAAACGATTTCCTCCATTTGATGCGTCCATTAGAACTCCACCGGCATCTTGCGTGGCTTTGTCCTCTGAAAATTCTTTAGCGGCTTTTTCGAAGGTAGTTGAATCACGTTGAACTAATACTCGAATGCTATCCAAGAATTTAGTTGGCTCTGTTAAATCTAATTTCTGGTAATCAGGACGCAAAAGAATATGGCGCGCATGGTATTCTTGACCTCTGATTTCTAATAACTGGATTAAGTGAAATCCGAATTCAGATTCAACTACGTCAGATAGTTGATTCGGTTTCAAACGTAGGGCCGCGGCCTCGAAAGGTGCCACCATAGCACCACGCTTTGCAAATCCTAAGTCTCCACCGCGTTTTCCTGAGCCTAAATCTTCTGAGTGTACTTTGGCTAAATCTTCAAAACTTTCACCCTTTTCTACTCTTCTTCGGAAATCCAAAAGCTTTGCGTACAACTCTTCTTTTTGATTCTTGTTCGGCTTCGCGAGGCGAATGATGTGACTAATTTCTACTTCAGCAGGCAAATAAGGTAAAGAATCGCGCGGAATTTCGTTGAAAAAAGCGGCTACTTCTTTGGGAGTAATTTTGACATCATCAGTAATTTTGTCTTGCATTTTACGGCCTGTCAATTGCTCTTTTAAAGAAGAACGTAAATCCTCTTTTAAGGTAGCAATCGATTTCCCATAAGCCTCTACAATGTTTTTGGCAGAACCATATTGGCCTTCCATTTGCTCCATACGGCTAGTTAGTTCCGCATCGATACGCTTGTCGTCAACGATAACGGAGTCAATCTCTGCCTTCGCTAACATCAATTTATTGACAACTAATCCTTCTAAAATTTGGCAACGATTAGGCGTATTTGCTTGCCCACTTGTAATGTATTGCTGGTATTGACCCTCCACCTCTGACTTCAGAATGAAGTAATTATCTACCTTCACAATGATGCGATCTAGTACATTTTTATTCTCTACTTCTTGTGCATGAGTAGCTAAACTACTCAACACAAAGCACACACCTAAAACCCAACGAGTCAATTTCATATAATTAATTTTTCAGTATTTTTTCTAATTCTGCCGTATGGATGACAACCGGATATTGTTGCTTTAATTTAGCAACCCACTCTTTTTCAAGACGTTCTTGCAAGGCTCTAATCACTAATCCCCTAGCCTCTTCAAATGATCTGATTCGCTCTGGTTCTACTTTCTTTATTTCCACCTGAGCAAACTTACCAGCAGCTTCATAAGATTTAACCCCTAAAGACCAATCAACACTATCCACAACTGAAGATACCCCCTTTTTAAAATAGCCTTCTTTTGCCTCTAAACTTCCCGGCTTTAAGGCATTAAAGCGCTTAACTACATCTTCCATACTAGATGAGAAGAAACGGAAAGAAACACGCGCATTCTTAGTCTTCACTGTCTTTGAAGCCGCTTTTAGATTCGCCTCATCCTTTTGAATGATACGCTGTGAAGAAATACCTTTGGAATTCAAATAAGCCACCACCTTGTTTACCCTTGCTTCTGAAAGAGAATCTGCCTCTGAGGCATCTCTATGACCAGAAATCTCAACGACATAATCCACATTCTTAGCCATCGTTAAGAACAATTCCGCCGCTAATTTCATCGCTGGCTCTTCTAATTTCGATTCTTTCAAAGCAAAGCTAATATCCGAGAATTTCTTATTCATCGGATAAGGACTTTGTTTCAATAAGTCCAAAGCCTCTTTCAGCGTTTTCTGTGTATCGGCCACCACTAATTTAGCTTCAACACGTGCCGGCATCATGAATTGTGCCTTGTTCTCTTGGTAAAATTTAGCTTGGCTTAGTGAATCTAAAGACTTTTCAAAAATCTCACGATCCGTCATTTTACTAAACAAACTCCCCTCTAAGAATTCGGCCATCTGCTCCTTGAAAGCAGGATATTTACTTTCTAAATTCGCTTCTTCGGCCTGTAAAGTCTCTTTCTCGATTAATTCCTCTAAATAAGATTGCTCCGAAACGCTAGGCAGATAACCTAAAGATTTAATTCGACGTTTTTGCTGCGCTTGCACATGTGCATAAAAATCGCCTACCGTATAGTTCTTATCTAAAACGCTAAAAATTACTTCTTGTAAGAAAGGTTCTGAACCGGTGCGTTCTACCGACATTCTTTCAAACGCGGCCTTTTTAACGGCCTCTTGAACTTTCACCTTATTCTCAATGCGCACCCGCTTCATGAAGGCTTGTCTGATTAAACCTTGGCGATCCGCGTCTGTTAGCACTTTTTGTTTGATAAACTCGGACATATCTTCATAAGTCAAAAGAGGCTTTTTATCGACCAGTTTAAACAATTGCCAGCCTAAATTCGTCCGAATAGGTTTAGACAAATCGCCTATCTTTTCTAGGCCAAATAGAGCATCTTGCAATTCCTCACTTAGATCAGATGAAAAATACCAGCGTCTGATTTCACCCCCACGCCCTCTAGAATAAGGATCTTCTGAATAATTCTTGCAGACTAACTCGAAACTCTCCCCGGCCTTTAAATAGGCTTCCACTTGTTCAATTTTCTTCTTAGCCTCTACTTGCAAACTAGCTGGAGCATCTACTGCAGCTGAAACAATAATATGGGCTAAGCGAATTTTTCCTGAATTAGGACGTTGGTTGTTAATCTTAATGAGGTGGTAACCACTCGGAGTCCTAAAAGGCTTAGAGTACTCTCCTATTCCTACCGAATACACCGCATTTTCAAAGTCATAGTCTGTTTGCAAAGAGGTAATAAAACCTAATGCACCACCTTTAGGGGCTGACAATTCATCTTCTGAGAATTTAGTCGCTAACGTGGCGAAGTCTTCACCAGCTTTCAGTTTTTGATACAGATTATCTATTTTTTGGAAGGCGATAAGTGTATCCGCTGGCGTAGGATTATCTCCTAATTTTACCAAGATTTGACTAACCTTCTTTTCCTCCTTCATTCGCTGATAAGCCTGTTTTACCAGCATATCTAAGGTAGGCAGATCAACTAAATACGGAGTCGCAAGTTCCTTCCGAAAACTGGCATATTCCTCCTTAAAATCAGGCTGTTCCGCTAATTTATCCTGCTCCGCAGCGACAATTTTCAATTGATAATCGATGTAATCCGATAAAAAAGCGGCTTGATTTTCTTTGGTAATACTATCCGACTCTACCAGCGGCTTGTACACTTGTAAGAAACTCTCAGCTGATATCTTTTTAGGGCCTATCTGAATAGGAAATGCGCTTTGTGCCAAACTGGCAAAAGGCAGACACAAGATAAAACCTATAACAAATTTAAAATCCTTCATTCTTATTCAATAAGCCAACAAAATTACGAATAATCCCTGACAAAACGTTTAATCTACTTTTATTTGAATCGAGTACACATATTCAAAGTCATCGATGCGAGACCGACCGCCCACCCATTTCCCAGTTCGAGTAGAAGAGCGGGCTGATTCATAATCCCATTGCGTCTCTGAAACACCTAACAAGTCCTTCAAATCCAGTTCGCTAATCCAATCTAATCCCAACGAACCGGCTTTCATACCCCATAAAAACCAAGCCACCGGATTTTCTGCAGAAGTAATGGCTAAGGGTAATGCAAATACTCCACTAACCGCATTAAAACGGTTCAACCATTTCTTCGTGGGCTGGTAATCTTCCAGTTCGAAGAAAGAGAGTTGAAAACTGGCTTTTTGGCCTGGCTTTAAACGGACAGAAACGGGGTTTATTGTATCAATTCGAATCACCTGACCCTTCTTCACCTTGCCTAAATAGGAGGAAAATACTTGAACTGGCGTAATTTTATCTCCCTCTACAATCCCGATCGCTCCGACTAATAAAACCTCATCCCCCAAAATTTCTTGAGTATTGAGCACCTGCAAGCTCTTTGGCAATACCTGTACAACTTTATCTACTGAAGCATTAGGTGCTACATTAGCCGTAGGAACTGAAAGTCGAACACAGGAAAATAAGCCCAAAAAGACCAAACAGAGAATTAAACGCATGGAGCTGGTTCTTGCTGAGTCAAACAATGGAAACTTCCTTGTCCCCAAATAATCTCGCGTGCCGACAATCCAATAACTGGTCGATCAGTGAATAATTTACGTAAAATAGCTAATGCAACCGAGTCTTGAGGGCAATCGAAAATAGGCACTAAAACGGCGGCATTACAGATATAAAAGTTTGCATAGGAACCTGGCGCTCTAAATCCATCAATCACGACAGCGTCTGGCATCGGAATCTCCACAATTTGCAAGGGGGAACCATCCAATAAAGTCATTTGCTTCAATTCAGCTAAGTTAGCGGCTAAAACGGCATGGTTTTCATCCTGCTCGTTTGGTTCCACCATAGCGATAACGGTATTCGCATTAACGAATCGTACTGTATCGTCAATGTGCCCATCCGTATCGTCACCTACTATCCCATCAGAAACCCAAAGCACCTGCGAAACGCCATAATAATGACATAAATAGGCTTCAATCTGGTCCTGCGTCAAGTGCGGGTTGCGATTCGGATTCAACAAACACGAACGACTAGTCAATACCGTACCAGCACCATTAAAGTCCACAGATCCGCCTTCCATGATAATTCCTGGAGAGACAAAGTCTAATTGCAAACGGGAGGCAATCGTTTGAGGCAAGGCATTATCATCCGAAAATGGCGGATACTTCCCACCCCAAGCATTGTATTCCCAATCCACTAAAAGGCGATCAGAGCATCCTTCTTTCACGAGAAAAGCAGGACCATGATCACGGCACCAAGCGTCATTCGTCGGTTGGATATTAAATTCAATTTTTGCTGAATCAATTCCATATACAGGTAATTGGCTCTCCACGAAAGCCTTCAATTCTTCCGAATTTACATTAATTCGCACCTGCTCACCTTGTGAGATAGCTTTGATCAGGGCAAAATATTCTGGATACATTTGACCTAGTTTCTCTTCTTGCCAAGAATGATCATTGTGCGGGAATGTTATCCAAGTAGCGATATGAGGGTGCCACTCGGCAGGGAAAAAGTATCCTTGTTCTTTTGGAAACATCGTCTTAGGCTTTTAAACGTTCTGCAATTAGACGCAGACCTTCTAATGTAATCAATTTATTCACCTCATCGAAATAAGAGGCTAATGGCGTTAAAATAGAGGATAATCCACCAGTAGCCACCACTTTCAAGTCCCCCTTTTTATCCTCTTTCACCCGGCTAATCATCTCTTTTACCATACCCACATAGCCCCATAAAATACCTGCTTGAATGGCAGAAACCGTGTCAGTACCCAAGTTAAATTCGGGCATTTCTAGTGGCACTTCAGGTAATTGAGCTGTTTGAGAGAAAAGTGATTTAACCGCCGTCTTTAAACCAGGGGCAATGGAAACGCCTTCCATTTTACCTGATTTATTTACCAGTGTAAAGGTAAGGGCGGTACCAAAATCAACGATAAGCACGTTAGTAGCATAATTTTCATGTGCATAAACCGAATTCGCCACTAAATCGGAACCGATTTCGTCAGGACTGATCACTTGAATGGCGAGCGATTCATACAAGGCGGGGTTCATGACTTCCGGCATAAATCCTAACCAGATGCTTAAACCCTTTAGAATTTGGGGTGAAATGGAAGGTACGACAGAAGATAATAAGGCCAAAGAAGGTAAGTTGTCTCCTAAGTCTTTAAAGGCCCACTCTTTCTTCATCCAATTCACTACCCCATTTGCACTCCAAGGCTGGTGGGTGGGCGTTCGTAATACCGCTTTCCAGGTCTGATTCTCATAAAAACCAAACACAATATCCGTGTTCCCTATGTCTACCACTAATAACATGTATACCGTGTTTTAATTATATATCTTTTTCTAGACCTGCGGATAGGATTGGGAATCGTAGCCAGCTTTTAGGATCTAAACTATAATCATCTACATGGAAACCTGGCGCATAACGCTCTCTTTTCCATTGATTTCGAGCCCATAGACGGAAGAATCGACGAACGAATTCCTCGAGCTTTTCTTTAGCAAAATGCGAACCATATTGCTCAATTACCTTCTCTAAGCATTCGTGTGGTGAACACAAATCATAAAAAACTAAGCGCTCGATCGTATTTAAAATCGGATAAGGCATTAAATCCTCCTCATCCACCTGCTTCTCCGTTAATGGCCGTAATTCCGCACTTGGCTCCAGGCTGTTGACTAAATGAAGACCCTTAAAGCCCTGCTTTTCTAACCAAAGCAACCAAGTCCTGATGAAACTTTTATCAATTCCAGAAATAGGCGAAATCGAACCAGAAGTATCTCCATCCATCGTTGCATAGCCTACACTGGCTTCAGAACGATTCGAAGTGGCTAATAAAAGGGCATTTTTAATATTGGCCAGCATCCAAGCACTTGGGGCACGGACACGGGCTTGCACGTTTTGGAGCGTAACATCATCTTGCGCCCAGGTTAAAGGCCTATTAATCGCTTTTTCAACTAAATCACGGTAACCTTCGACGATTCCATCGATCTCGATCACATAATGCGTCGAACCGATCCATTCCGCTAATTGCTGAGCCGAATCCCGGGTATTTTGGGAGGAATTAACCGTTCCCTGATAGATAGTCGTCAATAAATCCGCCATGACCTGGTCCTGCTGAGTCAAGGGGATGTAGTTTAATTTCTGTTTCAATCCTTCCCAGCCTAATTCCTGAGTTGCATATTGAATACTCAAGGCACAAAGCGAGGCAATGGCAGACGAATCTGCACCACCAGAAAGGGATAAAACCCAACCCTGCGAGCAGGATTTGCGTAAATAATCAAATAGTCCCAAGGCTACCGCGCGGGAGAATTCTTCTTCTTTTTTCAAAGCAGACGCTTCCCAAGCAGGAATTTCCGTATTTTTATAGGCTCCAGGTACAGGAATGGTAAAGTCAAAAGAGACCACATCCTCACCTGCATCTTCGCGAACGTCTAAAGATAATTGCTGAGAAACCAAGGTGAAATCTTGGTAAGAGAACCGAGGCGTTTGCGCTAAAATTTGACCACCTTGAGCAATGTAGGCATCTCCATCAAAAATAATTCGACCCGCTTCGTTTCCTAATAAATTAGCAAAAACATAGGCTCCATCGATAATTTTAGCCCCTTCCAAGGCCAAAGATTTCCTAATTTCTGCTTTGCCGAAAGCAAAGTGAGACGCCGTCGGATTACAAATCACCGAAACGCCACGACGCGCTAAATCATGTGCAGGTCTTCTATTACCTTCCCAGGCATCTTGACATATTTCAATTCCTACCGTAATTCCAGCAAAATGTAGTCGGTAATCCCCTAATGGAATTCCCTTGTAAGTCGTTCTTTTCCCTTTAGGCCAGGCTTTAAACCAGCGTGGTTCGTAATGAACACCATCATCGGCTAAAAATTGTTTAGGAATTAAAGCCTGTATTTTCCCTTTCGCCAGGATAGCGGATACATTATAAAGCTCCCCCTCAAAAGGTAGGGCTAAACCTATAACTGCGACCATATCTGGCACAGCTGAAGCAATTATTTCAAGTGATTCCCAGGAATTAGCCGCTGTAAAAGGCGCTAAAAACTGATCCTCACAGCCATATCCTGAAATACACAACTCCGGCAAACACACGAGAGCCGCGCCAGCTGAAGAGGCCTGAGAGATCGCTTGTAAAATGCGCGCACGATTTCCTTCCCAATCCAAAGGCAATTGATTCAGCGAGGCTGCCGATAAAACGATTTTCTGTTTCATCTTGCTTTCTTTTTTGTTTGGTCAGCTCTAATATGCTTGTAACGAGGGGTCCACATCCAAGAAAAGGCCACGTTAGGTCGATAATAACCGACTCCATGGCGATGCTCTACTTTAACGCGGCAGGTTTGATAGGGACAACGTGCTGACCAACAAGCAGATAGTAAACACAAAGTGCTTATAAGCCCGAAAGCGAGGAATAGGCGATTTTTTGTGTTTGTTGGGTTCATGCATTAGTTAAATTACAATTCTAGACTTAATTTTGTGATTCAATTGAAGTCCAAATGCAATCCAACCCCAAAGATATAAAAACCGACGTAAAAAGAGCCGAATTTACCTATCCAGTGATGGAATCTTTTTATACCATCCAAGGGGAAGGTAAATACCAAGGACACGCCGCCTACTTCATTCGCTTGGGCGGTTGTGATGTAGGTTGTCATTGGTGTGATGTAAAGGAGTCTTGGCCAGTGGATACGCATCCGGTTAAATCCGTGGCTACCTTACTAGAAGAGGCTTTAGCCCATCCAGGTCGATTAGTCGTAATTACAGGCGGCGAACCCTTGATGCACGATTTAGGGCCATTAACCGTAGCTTTGAAAGATGCAGGATTCAGAACACACATCGAAACTTCTGGTGTAGCCACTGCAATTACAGGAATATGGGATTGGGTTTGTTTCTCTCCAAAGAAGTTCAAAGCACCTAATGAGGGAATTTTAGCACTTACCAACGAGCTAAAAGTGGTCGTAAATCACCCATCGGATATCCCTTGGGCACAGGAATGGGCGACCAAATTGCCCTCTCATGCGTCCCTTTATTTACAGCCAGAATGGTCGAAGCAAGATCAGATGAATCCGCTTATTGTGGATTTTGTAAAAGCGAATCCTTCGTGGCAGATTTCGGTTCAAACTCATAAATTTCTGCAGATTCCATAGCATTCAAGGAATCAATACGGGACTTCTCGGTCACCTTTTTAAGGCGAACCGTGGCAAATCCATAAGGTATTAATCCCAAATCTTTTGCCGCAGCTCTCGAGACATCAATAATTCGTTTGCGACTATGGGGTCCCCTATCGATGATCCGAACGAAGGTTGTTTTCTTCGTTTTGGGCATATACACCTCCACCCAGGTATTAAACGGTAAATGACGATGTGCGGCTGTAAATTTGGCCGGATTATATCTTTCGCCGCTGCTAGTCCGATGCCCTTTCAAGCGATTCGAATAAAAAGAGGCCAGCCCTTTTTGGACCTGAGCGCTGACAGAAAAACAGAATAAAAGAAAAAATAGAATTCGCATAAGGGTACAAAGCTAGGCCCAATATCCCCATAAAACAAAAAAGCCCCCGAATCCGGAGGCCTTTCTGATCGTATTTAAACGCTTATCGCTTTGACATTTCCACAAATTCACGTGAAGGCGAACCTACGTAAATTTGACGAGGACGACCGATAGGCTCCTTATTTGTCATCATTTCTTTATGTTGAGAAATCCAACCTGGAAGGCGACCAATCGCGAAAAGAATCGTAAACATATCCGTCGGAATACCTAAAGCGCGGTAGATGATACCTGAATAGAAATCCACGTTCGGGTATAACTTACGAGCCACGAAGTACTCATCACTTAAAGCCGCAGCTTCTAATTCTTGCGCAATTGTTAAAACTGGATCAACTACACCTAAGGCAGTTAACACATCGTCCGCCGCTTTCTTGATAATACGAGCACGAGGATCAAAATTCTTGTAAACGCGGTGACCAAAGCCCATCAAGCGGAAGCCTGAGTTCTTATCTTTCGCCATCGCCACAAACTTAGCCGTATCTCCACCCGCTTGCTTGATTTCCTCTAACATTTCGATAACCGCCTGATTCGCACCACCATGTAATGGACCAAATAAAGCTTGGATACCACCTGAAATACTCGAGAAGATACTCGCGTGAGAAGAACCGATCAAACGAACCGTTGAAGTAGAGCAGTTTTGCTCGTGATCAGCGTGAAGGATCAATAATTTGTTTAATGCTTTAGAAACGATGGGGTCTACCTTGTAATCCTCGCCTGGTTTAGCGAACATCATTTTTAAGAAGTTAGAGCAATAGTCTAAAGACGGATCCGGAGCCACAATAGCTTCTCCGATCGATTTTTTATAGTTCCAAGCCGCGAAAATAGGCAAAGCAGCAATTAAGCGCAGAATATTTTCGTTCGACTCTTTTGTGTCGTATTGACCTTCCATCAATCCTACTAGAGCAGATAATTCGCTCATCGGGTGAGTAGAAGTAGGGATCACCTGAGCAATCTTTAATAAAGCCTCATTAGAAACCGTGTATTTTTTCACCGCTGCTTCGAAAGCATCTAATTGCGCTTGAGTAGGCAATTCGCCGTTTAATAAAAGATAAGCCACTTCTAAGAAACTAGCCTTGTCAGCTAGATCTTCGATGCTATAACCACAATGTCTTAGAATTCCTTCCTCGCCATCTAAAAAAGTAATCGCACTTTTAGTTGCACCCGTGTTCTTGTAACCTGGATCGTAGGTTACGTATCCAGATAGATCGCGAAGTTTCGCGATGTCGATTGCCTTTTCATTTTCGGTTCCTACGAAAGTAGGTAATTCGAACGTTTGGCCATCGAGGTTAATCACAGCATTTTGAGACATAGTTGTAAGCTTATAAAATTCAAGGCACTAAGATAATACGTAATTCTGAAAGGTGTATTACCTTTATAAATCCTAGAGAAATAAATTTAATAAAGACAATTTTTTCTAATAATATTTCAATATAATTCGCATTTTATGCCCCAGCTATCGGAATTGATCACAAAATACGACTTTACGTCGAAGGAGCGCTTTCTTAATTATGTCCAAATTGATACTCAATCCGACCCGCATTCAACCAGCAGTCCCACGACAGAGAAACAAAAAAATTTAGGAAAGGTTTTAGTTTCGGAGCTTCAGGCTCTAGGAATTAAAAATGCGCATTTAGATGAACATGGATACGTTTATGCCCAATTAGATTCCAATGTGTCGCATGAAGTTCCAGGTCTCTGTTTCTGTGCACACATGGATACCTCCCCGGATTGTTCGGGAACCGAAGTAAAGCCGATTGTTCATCCCTTTTACCACGGACAAGATCTGATTTTACCCGACGACCCATCGGTCATTATTCGTTTAACCGACCATCCCGATTTAGGAGAGCAAATCGGGAATGATATCATTACGGCAAGCGGAACCACTTTATTAGGAGCAGACAACAAGGCAGGTGTGGCAGAAATAATGGATGCAGTCCATTTTTGGATGACACATCCAGAGGTTCCACATGGCCCTATCACCATTCTTTTTACCCCAGATGAGGAAGTGGGGCGCGGCACAGATTACGTGGACATGCAAAAAATTAAGGCCAAATATGGTTATACCTTAGACGGCGAAAAACGCGGACATTTAGAGAACGAAACCTTCTCTGCCGACGGCTTCATCGTAAAAATTCAAGGCGTTTCTCAGCATCCGGGTTTTGCCAAAGGCCGTATGGAAAGTGCCCTGAAAATAGCCGCAGAAATCGTCAATACTCTCCCAAAAGACCGCCTTAGCCCCGAAACCACCGAGGGAAAAGAAGGTTTCATCCACCCTACTGACATTTACGGTAGCGTCGAAGAAGCGACCATCGAGTTCATTATCCGTGATTTTGAGACTGAAAAACTTCGCGAATATGGATTCATCATCCAACAAATCTCCGAGATGGTCTTGCGCAAATACCCGAATTCCTCGGCCACCTACACCCAAACCGAGCAATACCGCAACATGAATGAGGTATTAGTGAACTATCCCGAATGCATCGATTTAGCCATGGAGGCCATGCGTTTAGCCGGACTTAAAGCCGAAACCACCAGTATCCGCGGCGGAACCGATGGTTCCCGCTTAACTTTTATGGGCCTACCTTGCCCGAACATCTTTGCCGGCGAGCATGCCTTCCATAGCAAACAAGAATGGGTTTCGGTGCAGGATATGCAGAAGGCGACGGAAACGGTGATTTATCTAGCTGATTTGTTTCAAAACCGCGCAGCGGTTTAGAAACATTAAAGCATAAAGAATAAAGCACAAAGAATAAATGAGAGTAAAGATTATAGAGTAGAGAGAACAGATAAAAAGAATAAAGAATAAAGCACAAAGAATAAAGTTCGAATCCCCTTTGGGGATGAATTCAGCAATGAATTACTTCACTGTACTCATCAAAAAAGCGGCGTAAGCCGTTTTTTTGATTCCTAATTTATTCTTTATTCTTTATGCTCTATGCTTTATCTATAATCTCTACTCTATAATCATTGCGAAGCACGATTTTAGAAATGAAATAGAAATTTATTCCCACTCAATAGTCGCCGGTGGTTTACTCGAAATATCATACACCACTCGATTCACACCTTTGACCTTATTAATAATCTCGTTCGAAATTCGACCTAAGAATTCGTAAGGCAAGTGACACCAGTCAGCCGTCATACCGTCAACACTGGAAACGGCACGTAAGGCAACCACTTGCTCGTATGTACGCTCATCTCCCATCACACCTACAGATTGGATAGGTAGAAGGATCGCTCCTGCTTGCCAAACTTGGTCATATAATCCATCCTCTTTCAATCCATTGATAAAGATCGCATCCACTTTTTGTAAAATATCGACTTTCTCAGGCGTGATATCGCCCAAAATACGGATACCTAAACCTGGTCCTGGGAATGGGTGACGGCCTAAAATGTCTTTTGGTACACCTAAGGTCTTACCAACTAAACGAACTTCATCTTTAAACAAAGCATCTAATGGCTCTACCACTTTTAATTTCATAAAGTCCGGCAAACCGCCCACGTTATGGTGAGATTTAATGGTTGCACTCGGTCCTTTCAAAGAAACTGACTCAATTTTGTCTGGGTATATCGTACCTTGACCTAACCAAGAAACACCTTCAATTAAGTGGGCCTCCTCGTCAAATACCTCAATGAAGGTCTTGCCGATTGCTTTGCGCTTATCTTCTGGATCTGTTAAACCTTTCAGGGCATCATAGAAACGTTGTTTGGAATTAACTCCTTTCACGTTTAGGCCTAAGGTGTTGTAAGATTCTAATACTTGTTCAAACTCATCTTTTCTCAATAAACCGTTGTCTACGAAGATGCAATACAGGTTTTTGCCAATCGCGCGGTGTAATAAAACCGCGGCTACTGAGCTGTCTACGCCGCCTGAAAGACCTAGAACGACTTTGTCATTCCCTAATTTGGCCTGCAACTCTGAAACCGTTCTATCGACAAAAGAATCCGATGTCCACGTTTGCGCGCAGCCGCAGATATCTACAATAAAGTTCTTGATTAATTGACTTCCTTCCGTTGAGTGTGTTACCTCTGGGTGGAATTGAATACCGAAAATCGGCTTCGATGTATGCGCAAATGCCGCTACTCGA
This sequence comes from Aquirufa novilacunae, assembly GCF_045310505.1. Lineage (NCBI taxonomy): Bacteria > Pseudomonadati > Bacteroidota > Cytophagia > Cytophagales > Flectobacillaceae > Aquirufa > Aquirufa novilacunae. Next base: position 102,061 of record NZ_JBEWZG010000001.1, on the reverse strand, counting down.
ACGGTTTCGGTCGAACCAATTAATTCGAATTCCGATGGCAATTCCATAATGGTATCACCATGAGACATCCAAACTTGACCCGTCGCTGACAATCCCTTTAAGAGTGGGCTTTCCTTTACGCTCGTCATGTGTGCACGACCGTATTCGCGGTGACCAGACGCCTGAACGGAGCCTCCGCCCTGATGCGCTAATAATTGCGCACCGTAGCAAATACCTAAGATGGGTAAAGAGCCGAACAAACTTAAATCCACTCGAGGGGAATCTTCGTCGCGTACAGAACAAGGACTTCCCGAAAGGATAATCCCTTTCACCGATTCGTCGATTACAGGAATGTGATTAAAAGGGTGTATTTCGCAGTAGACTTGCGCTTCTCTGATGCGACGTGCAATTAATTGAGTCACTTGAGAACCGAAATCAAGAATAAGGATCTTTTCCGCCATGTTTTTTTTTGCTTAAAAATAAACGGCAAATGTCGGAATTTTTTAGCTAAATCTAACGATAGAGGAGGTAATTTTGGCGCATTTTTCGGTATTGCACTAAACCTGGCTCCCAAGAATCCCTGATTTCCTTTTCTGATTTACCGGCGATAATGGCTAAACGCAGCGAATCTGTTCCAGCTAATTTATCAAAGAAGGATGGCGAAGTAAAGAACTTCTCCCCTAATCCAGACTTCTCATAAAAATACAGGAGGTATTTCAGGCTAAAACCCAAATTACGTGAAGGTAGCTTGGAGAGATTGTATCCATAGCAGGTTTGGCCTTTTAAAGGAGGATCCATCGCTCCTGGTTTAGGAACCGGTATAAACGTATAATCCCCTAATCCAGCGATATTGGTACCTGCCACCTGAAACTGTAAATCCGTTCCACGACCAATACTCACGTTCGTCCCTTCGAATAAGCATAGCGAAGGATATAGAGCGATGGATTGATCATTCGGCAAATTAGGCGAAGGTGCAATGGCTACATGAACCGGGGAAGCGTGGGTATAATTTGCGACAGGAATGACGGTAATAGAGGCTTTGGCTCCATTCGCTAGCCAACCCTCTCCATTCATCATCCGAGCTAATTCCCCCAGCGTGCAACCATGCACAACTGGAATAGGATTCAATCCAACGAAAGAAGCTTGCGCCTTTTCAAGAACAGGCCCATCCACATAATGTCCATTTGGATTCGGGCGATCTAAGACGGTAATCGGAACTTTATTTTCCGCACAGGCCTCTAACACATAATGCAAAGTCGAAGAATAGGTATAAAAACGAGCTCCTACGTCTTGGATATCAAAAAGCACCACATCAATTCCCTGCAAATCCTCCGGCGTAGGCTTCTTGTGTTTGCCATACAAAGAAACAAGCGCAAGACCCGTCTTCTTGTCCACCTCATTATCAATATGGGCACCGGCATCCGCCGTACCTCTGAAACCGTGCTCCGGTGCAAAAATCTTCTTAACGGAAACGCCTAGAGACAATAAAGTATCTGCTAAATGCGTCTTCCCCACGACTGAGGTGTGATTCACGACTAAAGCGATGTTCTTTCCCTTCAAAGAAGGCAAATAGGCTGAGAATTGAGCAGCTCCTGGTATAAGCGTTTTTTGACTACATACAGTAAAGGCCAAAAGGCAGAACAATACACTGATACTATTTGATTTACGCCCCATTCGTGTTTTCTTTGCGGTTCAGAATTGAAAATCAAATCTAATGAATTTCCCTCTTTTTGTCGCTAGGCGTATTCGGAAAACTCATGACACCTCCTTCTCGAAGACGGTGACTTACGTGGGTATCGGTACGGTGGCGGTAGGAACGGCGATTATTTTAGTGGCCTTTGCGATTCTCTTTGGATTTAAAACGACCATCCAAGATAAATTAACCAGCTTTTCCGGTGATGCGCGTATCTCCCAAATCTCAGGGAATCGCTCATTAGCGGAAAGCCCCCTGACTCGCAATCGGGAATGGGAAGCCGCTACGGCAAAACGCCCAGAGATTGATCATATTCAAGCCCATGTGCAGCGTCCCGGAATTATTGTCGGGAAAGAGGGTTTAGCGGGTATAGTGGTCAAAGGAATTGGGAAAGACCTTCCTGCGAAACAGCTGGAGAAAAACATGATTCAAGGATCTGGCGCACTAAAAAGCCCTCAGGAAATCATCCTAAGTGAGGTATTAGCCAAACAACTAAAGGTGAATTTAAACGGCTCCTTGATTTTATATTTCCTAAGCGCTCCAGAGAGACCACGTAAAGTGAAAATTGCCGGCATTTACGAAACGGGGCTGGAGGAATTAGATAAAATATTCGTCCTAGCTGATCGAGACTGGGTACAAAAAATGAACGGCTGGACGGCTGATTCACTGGGAACCTATGAGGTATACTTCAAAAACAAAGAGCAGCTAGAAATAAAAACAGACGCCTTAGGTAAAACCATGCCGCCTGAATGGCGTATTCAGCCAGTGACGGAGATATATCCTGCCTTATTCGATTGGATGACCATGCTCGACAGAAACATTGTTATCTTCATTAGCCTCCTCTTCGTAGTGGCCTGCTTTAATCTAATCGCAACGCTTTGGGTATTAATCATGGAACGCGTTCCTATGGTGGGCTTATTAAAGTCGATGGGGGCCTCCGCGTCCCAGATTAGACGTATTTTCTGGTGGAATGGCTTGTTCATTTTAGTCAGAGGCTTATTGATTGGGAATGGCATTGCCTTCTTGTTCTGTTACCTACAATCGACCTACCACCTGATTCCGCTCGATCCGGAAAGTTATTACATGAGTAGTGTCCCTATTGAATGGGATGCTGCCACCTGGGGCATCGTTAATGCGCTAAGCATTCTTTTAGTCAGTTTCATGATGAGTATCCCTACCCTATTAATCACCAAAATAGAGCCTAACGAGGCGCTGAACTTCAAGAATTAATGCTCAAAAAACTCCTGCTTCTGTTGTGCTTTATGTATCATGTAAATGCACAGGACAGTCTCCACTATTCCATTGACTTGAATCGACTTCAGCACGATCGATTAACGGTAAACGTCAAATTACCCGCTGGAGTGAAGGAGTTTTGTTTCCCTAAAATGGTACCGGGAACCTATGCGATCTATAATTTTGGGCGATTTGTGAGCAATATGCAGGCTTTCGATGCCACGGGAAATGCCCTATCTGTGGTCAGAAAGGATACGAATACGTTTTTTCTCCCAAATGCCTCCACACTCTGCTATGAGGTAGATGACTCTTGGGATAGTCCAGAGATCAAAGGCCCTTATATTTTCGAGCCAGCAGGAACTAATTTCCAACAAGACTCGCTATTTGCTTTAAACACACATGCCTTGCTTGGCTATGTAAAAGGCAAAGAGCAAATCCCGGTTTCTTTGCAATTAACAACGCCGAAAGGTCTCGTTGCTTCTACCTCTTTGAGCGCTCAGAAAGATACCTACACCGCCTCCTCATTCCAACAACTAACCGATGCCCCGATCCTCGTGGCGCCAGCAGACACTGTTCACATCCGGAAGGCTAATGCTGACATCTTGATTTCGGTTTATTCCCCTAACCAGAAAATTAAAGCGTCCGAGGTCGCAAAGGAGTTAAAACCCTTGTTACAGGCGCAGTTGCATTATCTTGGTGGCCGTTTCCCGGTAAATAATTATGCCTTCCTGATCGTGATGTCCGCCCATCTGAAGAATGGATCTTATGGTGCATTAGAGCACGCGAAGTCCTCTTTTTACTATTTACCTGAAGATTCCATCGAGGTGATGGGTCCCGTGATTAGGGATGTGAGTGCTCACGAGTTTTTCCACATTCAAACGCCTTTGAACTTGCATTCTGAGGAGATTGGCTCTTTTGATTTCCAAAACCCGAGCATGTCTCAGCACCTTTGGTTATACGAAGGCCTAACGGAGTATGCCGCTCAGCATATGCAGCTTCAGGGCGGCCTGATTAGTTTACCCGCATTTCTCGAGCGAATGACGGAAAAGTACCGCACCATGAATTTTAGTTACGATAACACGATTCCTTTCACGAAAATGAGTAAGGGTGTCTTGGGTAAATACAAAGAGGAATATGGGAATGTCTACCAAAAGGGTGCCTTAATAGGCCTCTGTTTAGACATTTTCTTTCGCAGCGAAACAGATGGTCGCTATGGTACGCAACAATTGATCCGTGATTTATCGGCGCGTTTTGGCCCCAATAAATCCTTTCAGGATGAAGATTTATTTAAACTGATTGCGGAAACCTCTAAAATCAAAGGAGTCGATTCTTTCTTTTCTAAGTATGTCAGCGGAAACAAAGATTTACCGCTGAATGAAATGCTAGAAAAAATTGGATGTGAACTAAGCAGCCCAGCTGGCAAAAAGGACAAGGTTGCGCTTTTAGAGGCCATCAAACAGGACATGAAAGAAATAAAAAATCCAAGCCCCTCCCAATTAAACCTGAGAAAGGCTTGGATGACTAACTAGACGCTTTGCGCTTCTACAACCGCAATCGCCACCATATTCACAATCTCGCGAACCGAAGCACCTAACTGTAATACGTGAACTGGCTTGCGTAAGCCTAATAAGATAGGTCCGATGTACTCGATATCAGCGGCTTCTTTCAATAAGTTATAGGCAATATTCGCTGAAGAAAGATTTGGGAAGATTAGCGTATTCGCCGTATCATTTCCTAAGGTCGCAAAAGGATAATTCTGCTGTCTTAATTCCTTGTCAAAAGCTAAGTGTGCCTGCATCTCTCCCTCAATCACCCAAGTCGGGTGTTTATCTTGCAAGATATGCGTAGCCGCCCGCATCTTCAAGGCATCCTCTCCATCGGCTGAACCGAAGTTTGAATACGATAGCATCGCAATTTTCGGCTTTAAATTAAAGCGTTCTACCGCTTCTGATGTCAATTCCGTGATCTCTACGATATCTGCCACCGATGGGGAGAAATTGATCGTGGTATCCGAGAAGAAGAGTGGCCCCTGCTTACTCAATAACAAGTACATACCGGCCACCTTCGTTACACCCGGCTTTTTGCCAATGATCTGCAAAGCTGGACGGATTGCATCTGGATAGTTCTTCGTTAAACCGGAGATAACTCCATCTGCCCGATTGGTCTCTAACATCATCGCCGCAAAGTAATTACTCTTACGTACCTGCTTTTCTGCCTCCCATTTCGTGAATCCGCGACGCTTACGTTTCTCGTAGAATAACTCCGCGAATTCGGCTAATAAGCCTGCGTTGTCTGGATGCTTGAAATCGAAGATCTCAATATCTCCTAGATCAATGTGGTGCTCTTCACAGATGGCATCGATATTTGCCTTTCGTCCTAATAGAATCGGTTTCGCGATTCCTTCGTCTAATACTTCACGTACGGCTTTTAATACTTTTAAGTTTTCGGCCTCTGCGAATACGATGCGTTTTGGCTTTGATTTAGCGCGCTTCAGGATAAACTTCATTACCTGGTTGTCTAATCCTAAGCGTTTCGCTAACTGAGTCTCGTAGGCATCCCAGTTTTTGATCGGTTTCGTCGCCACGCCTGATTCCATCGCCGCTTTGGCGACAGCCATGGAAATCGTCGTGATTAAACGAGGGTCTACCGGTTTAGGGATGATGTATTCAGGTCCGAAGCTTAAAGACTTCTCGTTATACGCTAGATTGACGATATCGGGTACCGGTTTTTTGGCTAAGCAGGCCAAAGCCTTCGCCGCCGCTAACTTCATCTCATCATTAATCTCTGATGCACGAACGTCTAATGCCCCACGGAAGATGAAAGGAAATCCTAATACGTTGTTGACCTGATTAGGGAAATCCGAACGTCCCGTCGCCATAATTAAATCCTCTCTCACCGCTTTGGCCTCTTCATACCCAATTTCAGGAGTTGGATTCGCCATCGCAAATACGATCGGATTCGCGGCCATCGTTGCCACCATCTCTGGTTTCAATATTCCTCCTACGGATAAGCCTAAGAAAACATCCGCTCCTTTCATTGCCTGTGCTAGGGTGGTAGTTCTCCCCGCCTTTCCAGCTAATGGAGCTAAATAGCGATTCAAATCCGGACGATCTTCAGAAACTAAACCATCCTTATCGAAAATATAAAAGTTCTCTATGCGCGCACCGAGCTTTAAATACAGTTTCACACAGGAAATAGCCGCTGCTCCTGCACCAGAAATAACGAATCTTGCTTCTTCGATCTTCTTGTCTACAATTTCAAGCGCATTCAATAAAGCCGCAGACGAGATAATTGCCGTCCCATGCTGATCATCGTGCATGATAGGAATCTTCAAACGGGCTTTTAACTTCTCTTCTATCTCGAAGCACTCGGGGGATTTGATATCCTCTAGATTAATTCCGCCAAAAGTCGGTTCTAACCGAGCGACCGTATCCACAAAATCATCCGGGTCTGTCACCGCTAATTCGATATCAAATACATCAATATCCGAGAATACTTTAAATAATACACCCTTACCCTCCATAACCGGCTTAGATGCTTCTGGGCCTATATTTCCTAAACCTAAAACGGCTGTACCGTTTGAGATGACGCCTACTAGATTTCCTTTGGCCGTATAATCATAGACCTTCTCCACATTCTCCGCAATCTCTAAGCAAGGCTCAGCCACACCCGGCGAATACGCCAAAGATAAATCGCGCTGAGTAGCGGTCGATTTCGTCGGTTTTACTTCAATTTTTCCAGGTTTCCCTCCTGCATGATACTCGAGCGCATCTTCTCTTAAAATGGATGAAATTGACATATATGATTAATTTGTTGATTGTTCTCTTTTAAATTCTCCCTCATGCTTCGCTAACCAAACCGTAGCTACTCCGTTTCCAATAAAATTCGTAATCGCTCTCGCCTCGGACATAAAGCGATCCACACCTAATAACAGGGCTAAACCTTCCACTGGAATCACTTGCAAAGCACTTAAAGTAGAGGCTAAAACCACGAAGCCACTTCCTGTCACACCCGCCGCTCCCTTCGAGGTCACCATCAGGATCCCTACGATGGTCAGCATCTGTTCCCAGGACAAATGTACGCCATAAACTTGGGCTAAAAACAGCGTAGCCATCGATAAATAAATACTCGTCCCGTCCAGATTAAAGGAGTAGCCCGCTGGCACAACTAAACCCACCACAGACTTTGAGCAGCCCATATCCTCTAATTTATGCATTAAAGAAGGTAGCGCCGCCTCCGAGGAAGAGGTTCCTAAAACGATCAGCAGTTCCTGTTTGATATAGCCCAAAAAGGACCAAATTCGCTCCCCACAAGAGCGCATAATGAAGCCTAACACCACAAAAACAAAGATACCCATGGTCAAATACACCGTCAGCATCAGCTTACCTAACGGCAACAAGGAATGAATCCCGAACTTACCAATGGTAAAAGCCATCCCGCCTAAAGCACCCAATGGGGCTAAATACATGACCAGCTTCAAGCCTTTAAACACCCAGTGCGATCCCTGTTGCATCCCCGCAATCATCTTCGCTTTGCCTTTCACGTAATTCAAAAAGATGCCGAAGAAAATAGAGAAGCCTAAGACCTGGACCGTAAAGTTTTCTTTCAAGAAGCCCATCCAGGAGAATCCGGCGGCTTTTTGGGTGAATTTGGAGATATCTCCTCCCGCAATATCATCGCGAATAACACCTACACCCGGTTCCACAAGAGTCGAAACCGCTAACCCGATTAATAAGGCAATCGTGGTGACCACCTCGAAATAGAGTAAGGCCTTTCCTCCTACTCGACCTACTTTCTTTAGATTCCCCATATTCACGATCCCTAAACTGATCGTCAAAAAGATGATTGGGTTGATAAAAATCTTCACTAAACTGATAAAAACGCCACTAAAAACCTCACTCAAGCTAGGTCCAAAACTCAATTCAGCCCCTAACAAATTGTAGCTAAACTTCGTTTCCAACACCTTGTACAAGGCTATTTCCGGCGCCCAATGACCCACTAACACCCCCACTAAAATGGATAATAACACCCAAAAAGTTAGGTTCTGGAAAATATTTGTGAGCTTCATTCGTTTAGGTATTTCGTCAAACAAATGTAAGAATTAATAAGAAAAACATCGCTTGTGATTCTGCCTATATTTCCCGAATTTTGTAGGCTCATTACCATTCGATAAAAATACAGATGTCAGAAAAAATCAAATGCCTAATTATCGGGTCTGGCCCAGCCGGCTATACCGCTGCTATTTACGCTTCACGCGCAGGTTTACATCCCGTGATGTACCAAGGTGGTCAACCAGGTGGTCAATTAACAACGACAACAGAGGTGGACAATTTCCCAGGTTATCCGAACGGAATTGATGGCCCAGCCATGATGGTGGACTTAGAAAATCAGGCGAAGCGTTTTGGGACAGATGTACGCTATGGTATGGCGACGAAAGTGGATTTCTCGGTTTCTCCTAAAAAGGTTTGGATCGATGATACCACAGAAATCGAAGCAGATGCGGTGATTATCGCCACAGGTGCTAGCGCGAAATGGTTAGGATTAGAGGGAGAAACAAAGTTCAATGGCTTAGGCGTTTCGGCTTGCGCTGTTTGCGATGGTTTCTTCTACCGCAATCAAACCGTTGCTGTCGTGGGTGCTGGTGATACCGCAGCAGAAGAAGCGAGTTATTTAGCGAATTTATGTACCAAAGTACACTTAATCGTTCGTCGTGGCGAAATGCGTGCCTCTCTTATCATGCAAGAGCGCGTAAAGAATAATCCTAAGATAGAGATTCATTGGAACTCAGAGACGGAGGAAATTTTAGGGGATGCGAACGGGGTAACCGGTATCCGCATCGTGAATAATGTGACTAAAGAGAAAGAAGAAATTGCCTTAACTGGTTTCTTCGTAGCTATCGGTCATCAACCGAATACATCGATCTTTAAAGGGACTTTAGAGATGGACGCACAAGAGTATTTGATTACAGAGAAAGGAAGTTCTCGTACGAGCATCGAAGGCGTTTTCGCTTGCGGTGATGTGCAGGACACCATTTATCGCCAAGCAGTTACCGCAGCAGGTAGCGGATGTATGGCAGCATTGGACGCGGAACGTTGGTTAGCCGCGAACAATTTACACTAAACAAGTCTTATGAGGTTAATTACCTATATTTTTGGATGTTTTCTGCTGTTATCAGGCTTTAGCTTGAAAGCACAAGAGCGGAATTTATTCAAGAAAAAAACAGAGATCGAAGTCAAATCCAATTCCCAACTTTTCCAAGAAAAGAACAAGAAGAAGGAGGAACTCGATGAACTCCCACCTTTGCAATTCAGAAACGAGACAGAATCCATAGGGGTTACGGCTGGATCTGAGATGCAAGAACGCAAATTCGAACCCATCAAGGTATTGAATGCGAGTATCAGTAATTTTGACACCACCTCCATCGATGAAGGCGAGAATCTGATCGTAGAGATTGAAGAAGAAGCCGCACCAGAGGGAACCGAGGATTTCGTTTCAGTTGCTTCCTATTTTGCGATTTGGGATACAAAAATTATTGATCCTTACGATATTGATGCCAAAGAATTCGACGAACCCGTCGATATCGAATTATACAATACGGCTGCAGGTCGTAATTGGGCCTCACCACTTGAAATCGTCAAGCAAACAAGTCCATTCGGACCGCGTTGGGGCAGATTGCACGCCGGTGTTGATCTAGATTTAGAAACAGGCTATCCCGTTTTCTCTGTCTTTGATGGCATTGTGCGGGTAAGTCATTATGATCGTTCAGGTTACGGCAACTATGTACTTGTAAGGCATTATAACGGTTTTGAAACACTATACGCACACTTAGCCTCTCCGGGTTTAGAACCAGGGACCCTTGTAAAAGCAGGTGATCAAGTTGGAGTAGGTGGTAGTACCGGGCGTAGTACTGGCTCCCATTTGCACTTTGAAACACGTTACGAGGGGAATCCGATGAATCCGAAGAATGTGTATAATTTCAACCCGTTCGGACCGGTTTCAGATCATATCATTATCACGGCGAGATCATTTGATATCCGTTCCCTTTCTTTAAAGAACGAATACGGTTCTGTAGGAGATAAAGTTCGTTCGAGAACGAAGGCTTGGACCAAAGTTCGCCAAGGTGACACCTTAGGTGCTATCGCTCGCAGAACGGGAGTTTCGATCGCTAAATTGAAAAAGTTAAATGGAATGAAGAGCTCTTCGGTCATCCGAGCGGGGCGCCGAATCCGTATTCATTAACCGCTATGAAACTAGACATTCTCGTGATGGCCGCTCATCCAGACGACGCTGAATTAAGCTGCGCTGGAACTATTTTGAAGCACATTGCCGCTGGCAAAAAAGTGGGAATCGTGGATTTCACTCGCGGAGAATTAGGCACACGTGGTACTCCAGAAATTCGCTTACAAGAATCAGCTGACGCGACTAAAATCCTTGGTCTACAGGCTCGTGAAAACCTTGGCATCCGCGATGGCTTTTTTAGAAACGACGAAGAAACTCAATTGAAGTTAATCGAAGTCATTCGCAAATACCAACCAGATATCGTTTTAGCTAATGCCCTAGAAGATCGCCATCCAGATCATGGAAAAGGCGCTCAATTAGCCATAGATGCATGTTTTTTATCAGGATTACGCCAAATCAAAACCGGAAATCTTCCTGCCTGGAGACCCGCACAAGTCTATCATTACATCCAAGATCGCTACTTAGAACCTGATTTTGTGGTGGATATTTCTTCGCAATGGGACCAAAAAGAAGCCGCCATTCGCGCATTCAAAAGTCAATTCTTTGACCCGAATTCTGCCGAACCGGCTTCTTATATTTCCAGCCCAGACTTCTTGAACTTTATCCAAGCGCGCGCGATGGAAATGGGCCACAAGATTGGGGTGAGGTATGGAGAAGGGTTCCAAAGTCAGAAGACGTTGGAGAAAAAGTTATTGTAGAGAATAAAGCACAAAGAATAAAGGTGGAATAAAAAGGGCTCGAAATTCGAGCCCTTTTTACATTTATGAAATATTTTTCTAAACACATCGCCAAAGGCGATTCTATCTTTATTCTTTGTGCTTTATGCTTTATTATTTAATAAGCGGAGCTTTTAAGGCGCTACCCGATAACACTCCCATTCCCCATTTTCCCGCGCATCATACACTACGCGGTCATGTAAGCGAGAGGGTCTACCCTGCCAAAACTCAAAATAATCCGGCACTAAGCGATAGCCACCCCAATGATCTGGCTTAGGAATCGTTTTGCCTTCGTATTGCGCAGCTAATTCAGCATAGCGTTTTTCTAAGACTTCGCGAGAATCTACTTTAGCACTTTGTTCGGAAACCCAGGCTCCTAGTTGCGATTCGCGTGGGCGAGAATGAAAATAGGCGGTGGATAATTCGACGGATAGCTTTTCGACATGACCTTCGATGCGGATTTGGCGCTCTAATTCGCCCCAGAAAAAGGTGATGGAAGCTTGAGAAGAAAAGGCTAAATCCTGGCCCTTGCGAGATTCGTAATTGGTGAAGAAACTAAAACCATGGTCGACTGTTTTTAATAAAACGATGCGACCAGATGGACGACCAGAAGAGCTTATTGTGCTCAAAAACATGGCATTAGGCTCATTTAGCTGAGAAGCTTGCGCTTCTTTAAACCAGGTGGCAAATTGAGCAAAAGGGTCTGGGTGTACATGTTGCTCATGTAATTCTCCTTTTTGGTAGTTTAAGCGTAGGTCAGCTAAGTTCATAATTTCGAGGATAAATTTATTATCTTTACAAAGGCACTCTCTATCCCCAAATATAGCTGAATTACATGAAAAAATTATTCCTTTTTGACGCGATGGCCTTGATTTATCGCGCGCATTTTGCTTTTGCTAAAACACCTCGAATTTCATCGAAGGGAATTAATACTTCCGCCGTTTTTGGCTTTGCAAATACGATCCTTGAGGTCATTAATAAGGAGAAACCAGATTATTTAGGGGTAGCTTTTGACACACCAAAACCGACTTTCAGACACGTAGAATATACGCCTTACAAGGCTCAGCGTCAGGAACAACCGGAAGATATTACGATTGCGATTCCCTATGTGAAGCGATTGGTTGAGGCGATGGATATTCCGCTATTGATTTTGGATGGATATGAGGCGGATGACGTAATCGGAACCATTGCAAAAAAGGCCGTTCGGGCGAATCCGGATATCGAGGTCTATATGATGACCCCAGATAAGGATTACGGGCAATTAGTGGAGGAGCGCATTAAGATGTACAAACCGGCCTTTATGGGTAAGGGAGTTGAAGTTTTAGGACCAAAAGAAGTGTGCGAGCGCTGGAACATTTCAAACGTGGACCAAGTCATCGATATGCTAGGTTTGATGGGTGATGCAGTGGACAACATTCCGGGCATTCCTGGCGTGGGTGAAAAGACTGCCCAAAAGCTCATCGAGCAGTTTGGCTCACTAGAAAACCTACTAAACAATACCGACCAGTTAAAAGGCAAATTGCAGGAAAACCTAGTCAATTTCCGCGAACAGGGCATTTTATCGAAGCATTTGGCCCGTATTATGCTCGAAGTACCTATTGAATACGAAGAAGAAAAATTAAAAGCGACTCCGCCTAACCGAGCCTTATTAGAGCCTCTATTAGAAGAATTAGAATTCAGAACACTGCGCAAGCGTATTTTAGGCGAAGACGAACCGGTAGTCGCAAAAGTGAAAGCGTCTCCTAAAGTGGATGCCAATCAGATGGATATGTTTGGTTCACAGGCTCCTGCAACCGCTTCCGCCCCAGAAATGGAGGAAGAAGAAGTCAGTACAACGAGCTATTCCAACTTAAGTAATACCGCGCACCAATACCATTTAGTGCAGGGTGAGAACGCGATCAAGTCCTTGATTAGTTTCTTGGATCGCCAAGATGCCTTCTGTTTTGACACGGAAACAACGAGTTTAGTGGCCATCGAGGCGCAATTAGTAGGCATGTCCTTCTCTTATCGCAAAGGTGAGGCCTTTTATGTGCCTTTCCCAGAGGATCAGTCGGCATGTCAGGCGCAGGCAGATTTATTTAAGGGGATTTTTGCCAAAGAATCCACCACTAAAATCGCCCAAAACATCAAGTACGATATGAGCGTATTGCGCAATTATGGCATCGAAATCAAAGGAGCAACCTACGACACAATGCTTGCTCACTATTTAATTGAGCCAGAAAAACGCCACGGGATGGATGCTTTGGCCCTCGCCTACCTAAGCTACGAACCAATGTCGATCGAAAACTTGATCGGTAAAAAAGGGGCTAAACAAGGTAACATGCGGGAAGTGGAGTTGAACTTGATCAAGGAATATGCCGCGGAAGATGCCGACATCACCCTGCAATTAAAGCCTTTCTTAGACAAACAATTAACAACAAATCCAAAGGCTGTTCAACTACTAAACGAGGTCGAAATGCCTCTGGCACGTGTTTTATCTGCCATCGAATGCGAAGGGGTGAACTTAGATGTTCCCTTCTTACAAGAGATGTCGAAAACCTTGGAAGCGGATTCCAAAGCCGTTCAGGAGAAAATCTTTGCAACGGCTGGCCAAGAATTCAACATCGCCTCTCCAAAGCAATTAGGTGAGATTCTATTTGAAAAACTAAAACTAGATCCGAAAGCGAAAAAGACCAAAACCGGTCAATATATGACGGGAGAAGAGGTGCTATCCAAACTTGAAGCCGAGCACGAAATCGCCTCTCTAATTTTAGACTTCCGCGAATTACAGAAATTAAAATCGACCTATGTAGATGCCCTTCCGGCACTTATTTCCCCTGCTACCGGTCGCATTCATACTTCTTTCATGCAAGCCGTTACCGCTACGGGGCGTCTTTCATCGAAGGATCCGAACTTACAAAACATCCCCATCCGTACCGTTCGTGGTAGAGAAATCCGCAAGGCCTTCATCCCCCGCGATGAAAACCACTTGATTTTATCTGCGGATTATTCCCAAATCGAACTCCGCATCATGGCCGCCTTCTCGAAAGACGAATCGATGCTAGATGCCTTCAATAACGGTTTGGACGTACACAAAGCGACTGCCGCGAAAGTATTCCACGTCCCTTTAGAAGAAGTTACTTCTGATATGCGACGCAAGGCGAAGACGGTAAACTTTGGGATTATTTACGGCGTTTCTGCCTTCGGTCTTGCTGCTCAATTAGGCATTTCCCGCACAGAAGCAAAGGAAATCATCGATCAATATTTCGTTGAATTCCCTAAAGTGAAGACCTTTATGGACCAAAGCATCACCGACGCCCGCGACAACGGTTACGTCGAAACGGTTTTAGGTCGCCGCCGCTATTTACGTGATATTCTATCCGCGAACATGAACGAACGTGGTTTAGCAGAACGCAACGCTATTAATGCCCCTATTCAGGGCTCAGCCGCGGATATGATCAAAGTTGCGATGATTCAAATTCAGGATTTCTTAGAGAAAGAGAATTTAAAATCGAAGATGATTCTAACGGTTCATGATGAACTCGTATTCGATGCACACAAGGACGAAGTTGACTACCTAAAAGTACAAATCAACAAAATCATGTGCGAGGCCATGGATTTAGGTGTGGCGATGGAAACGGGAATTGGCGTGGGGGAAAATTGGCTGGAAGCGCATTAAAAATCAGCTCCGCTGATTTTTAATGCTTAAAGCATAAAGCACAAAGAATAAAGCATAGAGTTGGAATCGCCTACGGCGATGAATTCAGGTAAAATTTTTCATAAAATCAAAAAGAGCTCGAAATTCGAGCTCTTTTTGTGCCAACTTTATTCTTTATGCTCTATGCTTTATAATCTATACTCATCAAAAAGCGGCAAATGCCGCTTTTTGATTCCCACTTTATTCTTTGTGCTTTATTCTTTATGCTTTGATTTTAATCAATAAACCTCTCCGTAATTCCCCCATAAGAATCAATCCTGCGATCTCTAAAGAAAGGCCAGGTTCTGCGGTAGTATTCACTAGAATCGACGTTTACATCGACTAAAGCGATTTCTTCTTGATCGTGGGAGGCTTGGAAGATGACGCGACCGAAGGCGTTAGAGACAAAACTTCCTCCCCAAAACTGTTGGCCATTTTCTGTTCCCACACGGTTTACCGAAACAACAGGAACGCCATTTGCGACCGAATGTGAACGCTGGATGGTTTGCCAAGCTTGGTATTGTTCTCGGTTGATTTCTCCGTCTTTTTCCTCTAAATCCCAGCCGATGGCTGTAGGATAAACTAGCACTTCTGCTCCTTGAAGAGCCGTTAAGCGAGCCGCTTCTGGATACCATTGATCCCAGCAGATGAGCACACCGATTTTGGCAAACTTCGTATTAAAAACTTGATATCCTAAATCTCCCGGAGTGAAATAATATTTCTCGTAATAGCCAGGATCGTCTGGAATGTGCATTTTACGGTATTTACCAAGGTATTTTCCGTCTGCATCGATGACCGCGGTGGTGTTGTGGTAAAGACCGGCAGCGCGCTTTTCGAAAAGAGAGGCGACAATTACGACGTTTAATTCCGCTGCCAAAGCACCTAATTCGTCTGTCGATGGACCCGGAATAGCTTCTGCCAAAGCGAAGAAATCCTGCTTTTCTTCATAACAGAAATAGACTGATTTGAACAATTCCTGCAAGCAAATCACCTGAGCACCTTTACTCGCAGCGTCGCGAATAGAGGAAAGCGTTTTTTGCCAGTTTTCTGAAACATTTGAGCTACAGGATAGCTGAATTAAGGCGAAGGAAACGTTTTTCATCAATATCTTGGTTTTTACCTTGTAAATCTGGCCAAAATTAAGAAAAAACACGTTGCTAGCCTCATTCTTTCATTCTTTTCGGTAAATTGCAATCTAATAAGATTGATTTAATGGAAAATAAAAAACAAGATACCGCCTCAGCATTAAAGGATATTATTTCACACGCGAAAGAATATGGTTTCGTATTTCCGTCTTCGGAAATTTATGATGGTTTGCAAGCGGTATATGATTACGGTCAAAACGGTGTTGAATTAAAGAATAACTTAAAAACAGTTTGGTACAAGGCGATGACGATGTTGAATGACAACGTGGTGGGTCTTGATGCGGCTATTTTTATGCACCCATTGACATGGAAGGCCTCTGGTCACGTGGATTCATTTAATGATCCGATGATTGATAATAAGGATTCCAAAAAACGTTACCGTGCGGATACTTTATTAGAAGAAAGAGCTGCAGCATTAGAGGAGGAAGGAAAAGAGGCGGAAGCGAAGGCTTTATTACAAAAGATGGCTAAATGCTTAGATGCAGGGGATTTAGAGGGAGTTCGCCAGATTATTATTGATGAAAATATCAAGTGTCCTGTTTCAAACACAGCTAACTGGACTGAGGTGCGTCAATTCAATTTGATGTTCTCTACCCAAGTAGGTGCGGTTTCTGAGGATGCGAGTTTAATTTATTTACGTCCGGAGACTGCTCAAGGGATTTTTGTGAATTTCTTGAATGTCCAAAAGACGGGCCGTATGAAGGTTCCTTTTGGCATTGCCCAAATAGGGAAAGCCTTCCGTAACGAGATCGTAGCTCGTAATTTCATCTTCCGTATGCGTGAATTCGAACAAATGGAGATGCAATTCTTCGTTCGCCCTGGCACGGAAATGGAATGGTATGCGAAGTGGAAAGAAACTCGTATGAAATTCCACTTGGCTTTAGGTATTCCGGCTACTTCTTTGAAATTCCACGATCACGATAAATTAGCCCACTACGCAAATGCGGCGGTGGATATCGAATACAAGTTCCCTTTTGGCTTTAAAGAAATGGAAGGAATCCACTCGAGAACGGATTTCGACTTGAAAGCACACCAAGATTTATCGAGAAAGAAACAACAGTATTTTGACCCAGAGATAAACGAAAATTACATACCTTATGTAGTTGAAACGTCCGTAGGGGCCGATCGTTTATTCTTAGCGATACTCTGCAATGCCTATACAGAGGAGACCGTGGGCGAAGGAGATCAAGAAAAACAACGTGTTTTCTTAAACTTCCACCCGGCGTTAGCTCCCGTGAAAGTAGCCGTTCTTCCATTAGTGAAGAAAGATGGTCTTGCAGAGAAAGCACAAGAGATCACAAACAGCATTAAATTTGCCTTTAATACAACTTACGACGATGGTGGCGCCATAGGCAAGCGTTATACACGTCAAGATTTAATTGGAACACCGTATTGTGTGGTGGTGGATTACCAAACCATGGAAGACAACACCGTGACCGTTCGCGATCGCAACACGATGACCCAAGAGCGCATTTCTATAGCAGACCTAAAAGAGAAAATTGGTTATGCTGTATCGATGGAGCGTATTTTTGAAAAACTTTTAAGTTAAAACGCAAACAACGACGATTATGATCACCGAAGAGACGAATCCAGCAGAAGAATTGGAAACCACTCCTACTCCAGAAGAAACACCGACAGAAGCTATTGTTGAAACAGCAGCTCCCGCTGAGGTGGCAGCTCCAGCGGAAGTAGTTTTTCCTGTAGTGGAAGAAAAGGCAGTGGAATTCCCTGTTTTAGACCTTTCAAAAGCAACCAAAGAGAGCATTCTTGCCTTCTATGAGCAATTGAAAGCCATTCTTCAAGCGAGCGCCTCATCGGCGAATTTCAAAAAAGTCGATGAATTGACGAAAGAAGTTAGAACAGTTTGGGAAGCCATTAAGCAAGGCGAACGCGCTGAAGCTTTAGCAGCATTTAAGGCGGGGAACGAAGATTCTGAGGAAGGTTTTTCTTTCAAAGGAGATGAAACTTCTCAACAAATTGAAGCGATTTCAGCGTTTATTCGTACAGAAAGAAGCGCATTTTTCTCTAACATGGAGAAATTGAGAGAGAAGGCATTAGAGGGAAAGACGCGTTTGATTAACGAGTTAAGAACCTTGGTGGATTCGGATGACAATTCTGATCCGGCACACGTGAATGCGAGCTTTAAGGCATTTAAAAAGATACAAGAAGAGTGGAAAGGTTTAGGCAGTGTGCAGGGACCTATGAATCAGACGCTTTGGCAAAGTTATCATGCCTTAGTGGATCGTTTCTACAGTAATAGAAGCATCTTCTTCGAACTATTAGAGTTAGATCGTAAGAAGAATTTACAGGCCAAAGAAGCCATAGCCACTAAACTAGAAGCATTAGCCGCTGAGATATCGAAAGGCGGTGCTTTGCAGAAATTATTAAAAGAGGCCGAAGAGCTATTCGAAGAATACAAGCACATCGGACCAGCGAATAGAGATGATAATGAGTCACTCTGGACGCGGGTGAAGAAATCATTAGATGTACTTTTCGAACAAAAAAGAGCTATCAATGATGCCCAAAAGCAAGTTTTCGAAGAGAATCTGAAAGTTAAACGCGAGATCGGTGACTTGATGAAGCATTACGCAAACTTCACAGCGGCGAACATCAGCGAATGGAACCAAGCATCTAAAGCGGTATTAGCGCTTCAGGAACAATGGAATAATTTAAAAGGTGGATTACCACGCGAGGGCGGTAAAGAGGTTAGCCATAATTTTTGGTCTGACTTAAAAACCTTCTTCAAACACAAGAGTGAATTCTTCTCGAAGATCGATGCCGAGCGCAAAGCTAACTTAGCCGCGAAGCAATTATTGATCGACCAAGTGAATGGAATCGTGGAAACGGGAACCATCACACCAGAAGTGACTCAAATGGTCATCGAGACGCAGAAAAAGTGGAAAGAGATCGGTCACGTTCCAGAAAAACAAAAAGAATCTATTTACGCGAAATTCAAAGCAGCGTGTGACGCCTATTTCAACTTAACACGTGAAAAAGGTAAGAACGCTAAGGATGTTGAATTCGAAGCAAACTTAGAAGCAAAGCAAGCTATTTTAAAAGAAATGGAAGCGATGCTAAAAGACCCTAGCCTATTAGCCTCATTAGGTGAGAAGAAAGCAACTTGGGATGCGATTGGTTTCGTACCACGTAATAACGTGAAAGCCATTCAAGAAAGCTTCCGCACAACTTGGAATGCCTTAATTGATTTAGCTCGTACACAACCGAAAGAACAATTAGCAGCCTGGGGTTTTGAATTAAAATCTTTATCATCAGAATCTAATTCAGGTGGCGAAGAGAAAAAATCTGCTTCACCAGATGCTCGCAAGAAAATTCAGGCATTAGAAAATGATATCGCCGTGTTAACCAATAACTTAGAATTCTTCGCGAAGTCTAAAAACTCGGATAAACTACGTGCAGAGGTCGAAAAGAGAATCGCTGAAGCGGAAAAAGAACTCGAAAAATTGAAAAAAGATTAATTTTTTTCAAACAATATTTTGCGTTTTAATCCATTTGGCTTACTTTTGTGAACTCAAATGCGCCTCCTTAGCTCAGCTGGTAGAGCAACTGATTTGTAATCAGTAGGTCATTGGTTCGATCCCGATAGGAGGCTCAGAAAGCTCGACAGAAATGTCGGGCTTTTTTGTTTTACCACATCTGCTCCACTTGCCTAGCAATCTCCGGCAAATCCTGCTGTTTCATACAAGCAAAATGGCCTTTAGGACAGGTCTTTGTACCGAAATTCGAACAAGGCTGGCAAGTTAAATCGGGAACGATGGATTGAAAAACCTGCGCTTTAGAATCAACAGGCATAAATGGTTCCACCTGTAAAGCGGGTGAAGTCGCCCCCCAGATGGCAATGACATTCTTTTCAAAGGCACAAGCGATGTACAACATACCGGTGTCATGTGAAATCACTAAACGCGCTTTAGAAACGATTAACGCCGATTCATGCAATGAATAAGCGCCACAGGTATTCACGATTCGCTTAGGGTCCTGTAAGGCCAAAGCCTCGCCATCCGCCACTTCTTCTTTACCACCCACTAAGACGATGGGATGTGGAATTTGGAAACATAAAACCTTCAAGGACTCCAAAGGCAATTTCTTTGTGGCGTAAGAGGCACCTATCACTAAGGCGACGTAGCCTTCCGGGAAAAAGACCGGCTGAATGACCTCAGAAGGTACAAAATAATCCAAACCTTTCCCATCGTAGCTAACACCCAGAGGAGCTAATGTATCCACAGAACGCATCGAAATGTGGCGATCTGCCATTCGATTCACTTGGAATTTTGTCAGCAAAAACTTCTCTACACTTAACTTATTATAAGATAAATAAGGCACGCCTAATGCTAAGCGAATCCGCAAAGTGCGCAGATTCTTATGCAAATCGATGATATAATCGAATTTACAGGCTTTTAATTCTTGAATCGTAGCGGAGAGATCTTTGTCAAAATAATGGAATTGATCCACATAAGGGTTCGCCTCCGAAACGGCCTTCATCGACTTCTTCGTCAAAAAATGGATCTCTACACCAGGAATCTGCTGCTTCGCACAACGCAAAGCCGGAGAAGCTAAAACGATGTCGCCGATTGCCGAGAAACGAATAAAAAGTAGCCGCATAGGATAATTCTGAATTTAAAGTTAATTCATCCCGGGAGAATTTCTATTGTAAATGTTTTATTTTAAATTTCGCTATGCAACGTAGAAACTTCATTAAAGGAGGCCTGTTAGCCTCTACCCTTTCTCTAAAATCATCCTCAGCTGCCTTAGCCCCTATCGAGTTCACTCCCATTAGTGCGGAAGAACGAATGTCGCGTGTCGCTAAAGCACAAAAATTGATGGCAGAAAAGAACATTCAGGCTATCATTCTGGACGCGGGAATCAATATGAATTATTATACGGGCATCAGCTGGCATCCGTCTGAACGATCGATGTTAGCCGTTATTCCAGCAAAAGGTGAAATCCATTTTATTTGCCCGGCTTTCGAAGAGGATCGCTTTCTAGAAATGGCTGCGGCAGGGACGAAAGTGAGAACTTGGGAAGAAGATGAAAATCCTTTTGCATTGACTACCAGCGTTTTAACGAATTTAGGTATTCAGCAAGGCCAAATTGGTATCGACGAATTCTGTCGTTTCTTCATCTTCGATGGATTACGCAAAACCTCGAATTTCCAATTTGTCAACGCAGATGCCATCACGATTCCGTGTAGAATCATCAAATCTCCAGCCGAAATTGCCTTGATGCAAAAAGCGAATGACATCACAGTTAAGGCGATTCAGGCCGGAATAGCGGCACTTTCACTTGGTTGCACTCCACGTCAAATTTCTCAAAAAATAGCCCAAGCGCATACAGAACAAGGGGCGGTGCATGGATTTGCGTCGGTGACTTTTGGGGTGGCGACTTCATTCCCACACGGAAGTTCTCGCAAACAAATTCTTAAAAATAGTGATGTGGTAATGTTAGATTGTGGTTGCAGTGTGGGAGGATATGAGTCTGATATTACGAGAACGATTGTTTTTGGGGAGCCAAGCGAGAAGCAAAAACAAATCTGGGACTTAGAGAAGAAGGCACAGCAAGCTGGTTTCGAGGCTGCTAAACTAGGGGCACCGGCAGAAAATGTCGACCATGCTGCACGTAAAGTATTAGTGGATGCGGGTTTTGGACCCGATTATAAAATGCCTGGTTTACCGCACCGTACCGGTCACGGCATCGGAATGAGTGGACACGAGTGGGGCAATATGGTGCGCGGAAATAAGGCACCTCTTGAAATAGGGATGTGTTTCAGCATTGAACCTACGATTGCGATTCCTGGTGAGTTCGGTGTACGTTTAGAAGATTGTGCTTATATGACGGCAGATGGCCCTAAATGGTTCTCGAAACCTAGCCCATCCATCTCAGAGCCGTTTTAATTCCAAGGTCTGATTCACGCAAGAAGGAATATCGCGATCATAATGACTCACGTAAAGTAGCGTCATTTCCGAATTCGCGGCTAAATAATCGAGTACCGTTTTAAGTCGCTCCGTCTGAATGCGATCCAATCCTTGGCAAGTTTCATCTAGAATCAATAATTCAGGATTCTTCACCAAAGCGCGTGTTATCAACACCATCCGCTGCTCCCCTCCAGAAATTTGCATAAAGGACCTTTCGGCTAAATGGGCAATTCCCATCACCTGCATCCAATGAGTTA
This sequence comes from Aquirufa novilacunae, assembly GCF_045310505.1. Classification (NCBI taxonomy): domain Bacteria; kingdom Pseudomonadati; phylum Bacteroidota; class Cytophagia; order Cytophagales; family Flectobacillaceae; genus Aquirufa; species Aquirufa novilacunae. Next base: position 80,196 of record NZ_JBEWZG010000001.1, on the reverse strand, counting down.
CCTGTGCTTTTTGCTCCTCAGAAAGTCGCTTATACAAGCCTTGGGTATCGAATAATCCGGAAGCCACCACGGAAAAACAAGTTCCCCCTTCTTTAAAATACAAATGTAATTCTGGGCTCACATAGCCTATTTTCTTTTTGATGTCCCAAATACTTTCCCCCGAACCTCTTTTTCGATCAAATAAGGTAATGTTCTGAGAATAGGCCTGCGGATTATCAGCCGTAATCAAACTAATCAAAGTCGACTTTCCTGCCCCATTCGGACCCTTTATCGCCCAGCGTTCTCCCCTGTTGACTTCCCAAGAGAAATCCTGCAAGATCGTTTTTACGCCATAATTAATCTGCACCTTTTCCATTCTAACAGCCACATCGAAATAATCTAAGGTGCGCAATAATGGCTCAGGTTTGCTCTCCTCAGCGTGAGAAGCAGGCAATTCAATGATTTGGTGGATATAATCCGGCACATCCCCTGGCGAAGAAATGAGGATAAAATGGATTCCTTTTGCTAGTAAAGACAGCAATCCTTTGGTCAGGATTTCGCGTCCTTTTACGTCTAAACCCACATAGGGATTATCTAAAATCAACCAATCCGGCTGGTATGCAAGTGATTTAACGATCTGCAAACGCTTATTCTCTCCATTCGAAAGCTGAATCATCGGTCTTTTTAAGAGGTCATCTAATTCAAAAAGGGAAACCCATTCTTCGATTTCTAAGTCCTTCAATTCCTCTTCGACCGTATAGGCATCCTCGCAATCCGACGAATTAAATCGCTGCTGCAAGTAAAACTCAGAAAGATTACTCCGGTTCTTAAATTGATGCTGTTGTTCTACGAGCATCACATAAGCCCTTTTATCCGGATTTCTGGATTCAAACCAAACCTCACCCGTTCTGAACAATCTCCCAGCTAAAGCTTTAGCTAAAGAGGTCTTCCCGGAACCCATGGGCCCTACAATGGCTGTTAATTGCCCCGGCAAAATCTGAAATGAGATATCAGAAACAACGGATTGAGCCCCTAAGGACACAGACACGGCAGCAATTTTGGCAACAGGTTTTTCCAAGAATATTTTCTTATTTTTATCAAAATTAAACCTATTACATGAAAAATAACGCATTCCTGACGGGACTATTGTTCCTAGTTAGTTTCCAAATATTCGCTCAATCCCTTCCTCACAGTACGCCTGAGGCCGAGGGGGTTTCATCTGAGGCCATTATCAAATTCATCGAAGGCTATTCCGCAGATAAGCATCAACTGCATTCCTATATGTTAATTCGCCACGGAAAGGTTATTTCAGAAGCCTGGTGGAAGCCTTATGCCGCAGATAAGAAACACAGTATGTATAGTGTTTCCAAAAGCTGGACCTCCACCGCCATCGGTTTTGCCGTAGCGGAGAAGCGCCTCACTGTGCAAGATAAAGTAATTGCCTTTTTCCCTGAGCATGCTGACTTGCAGGACAAACCTTTCTTGAAAGATCTGAAAGTTCAGGATTTATTAACCATGTCCTTAGGTCACGAAAAAGAACCTTTACGCAGCGTCATCGTCTTTTCTCCTGATTGGGTTAGGGGATTTTTGAACTACCCGATTGCTCATCAACCCGGAACAAAGTTCCTTTACAACACGCTGGCCACCTATATGCTATCAGCCATCGTCCAAAAAGTGACAGGCATGACGACTTTGGACTACTTAAAGCCACGTTTATTAGACCCTTTGCACATTTCAGGCATCGACTGGGAATCCGACCAAAAAGGCATCAACGTGGGTGGCTGGGGCATCCGCGTGAAAACGGAGGACATGGCTAAACTAGGTTTATTGTATCTGAACAAGGGAAAATTTGAAGGAAAGCAAATCTTACCAGCGGCTTGGGTAGAGGAAGCAACGAGCAAACACATCGATCAAGAACCTGATGCCAGTGCGGATAAAAAAGCCAATGGACAATATGCTGATTGGTTGCAAGGATATGGGTACCAGTTTTGGAGATCAAGAAATGGGGCATTTAGAGGAGATGGAGCGTATGGTCAATACATTTTGATGATGCCAGAACAAGATGCGGTATTGATTATTACTTCGGAATCGCAAGATTTACCGGATGATTTAAACCAGGTTTGGAAGAACTTATTACCGGCATTTAAAACGAAAGCCCTGCCAGCTAATCCAAGCGGTTTAAAAGCACTAGCTACCTTTAATGCGAGCAGACAAATTAACGCGCCTGTTTCAAGTCTTAAAGCAGCCTTACCTACAAAAAGCTATCATTTAGGCACTAATCCATTGGATTTCAGACAACTAGCGGTGGATGCGAAAGGCATAATGACCATCACGACTAAAGATTCTACAAAACACGAGTTTCAACTGGCGCAAGGAGCTTGGGCAACAGGTAAAACCAATTTAATTGGCCCTTACATGCTGAGAGCGGCCCGAGTTGATTTAGCGAAGAAAGCACCCTTTGATTATGCAGGTTCTTATCGCTGGGTCGATGCCGAGACGCTAGAAATAACCTTATTGTATTTTGAAAGTCCACATCATTGGACCTTTACTTTAAAAGGAAATCAAGTGAGCGTGGTCAATTCTTTTGAACCCCAAAATGAAATAAAGATTCCTGAAAGAAAATAAGGAGGATTTCGTCGCAAAAATGTGGCGACAGGATATGTATTTCAGAATATAATCGTAAAATGAGTTTCGAAACCTATTAATCTATGAAAAATAACAACCAAACCTCACGTCGCCAGTTTTTAGCGGCGGGCTCCTTAGCCTCTTTAGGCCTATTGTGGGCATCGAATTCGTCCTTCAGTTTTGCCAAACCAAGCTCTGTTTTTGGTGGCGTTCAAGTAGGAACCATTACCTATTCTTTCCGCGGAATGCCGGGAGATATCAAGCAAATCATCCAATACTGTGTAGATTCAGGTGTTTCTGCCATTGAATTAATGGGAGACGCTGTAGAAGATTACGCAGGTCGTCCCGCTAATCCGGTTCCGATGCGTTGGACTCCAGGTCAACCACGCCCTACCCTCACTGATGAGCAAAAGGCAGCTTTAGCGCAATATCAGAAAGATGTATCTGCTTGGAGAGAGTCTGTTTCGATGGACAAATTCAAAGAAGTTCGTAAAATGTTAGACGACGCAGGAATCTCAGTTTATGCCTACAAACCCAATGCGTTTGGCGAGAAAAACTCGGATGCGGAGGTGGAATCAGCCTTACGTGCAGCAAAAGTGTTAGGTGCAAAGTCGGTTACGTTGGAATTACCTACTTCTTCAGCTCAAACGCAACGTTTAGGCGCTCTAGGAGAGAAACACAAGATCTATTTCGGTTACCACACGCATACGCAGGTGAAGGATACGGTATATGATGAGGCTTTGGCCCAAAACCCCTACAATTCCATCAACCTTGATTGCGGTCACTATATCGCGGTGGGAGCTCCTCACACAAGTGCTAGCTTATTAGCCTTCATCGAAGCGAAACACGATCGCATTTCGAGTATGCACATCAAAGACCGTACGTCGAAAGAACACGGTGCCGGCAACCTTGTTTGGGGATCAGGTGATACACCTTTAAAGGAAGTATTAACCTTAATGAAGAAGAATAAATACAAATTCCCAGCTACCATTGAATTGGAATACGAAGTTCCTGCTGGCTCCACTCCGGTAGAGGAAGTGAAGAAATGTGTGGCTTTTGCTAAGAAAATATTGGCCTAATAAATATTAGCCTAAAAAATGAGGGCCGCTCACGAAAATGAGCGGCCTTTCTTTTTATTTGTACGCATCAATCGTCTCGATACTTCCATCTGGACGGTATTTCAACTCCGTCACTTTGATGTTTCTTAGGTGCGTCTTACCTGAAATCTCCACATCATGGTAATATAGATACCACTTCCCATTTTGCTCAATAATCGAATGGTGGTTCGTCCATCCTTTCACTGGCTTAAGAATCACACCTTGGTAGATAAAAGGGCCATATGGGCTCGTTCCTGTGGCATAAGCAATGTTGTGTGTATCCCCAGTCGAATAGGAGAAATAGTATTTCCCTTGGTATTGATGCACAAAAGCAGCTTCGAAGAAACGGCGATCGTGATCCTCTGACAACAAGATCTTTCCATTCGCATCCAAAATCTGGACATTGCGTGGAGCCTCTGACATCTCTTTCATATTTGCATCCAATCGAGCCACTTTAGCCATCAAAGCAGGTTGACCATTGGCAGGTTGAGACTCATCCGTAGCGCCATAAGTACCTGACTTCCAGCGCTGTAATTGACCACCCCAAATTCCTCCGAAATACAAATAATACGAGCCATCCTTGTCTTTAAAAACGCAAGGGTCGATACTGAAAGAGCCTTTCATGTATTCTTTCTCTGCTTTGAAAGGTCCCTCTGGTTTAGCTGATGAGGCCACTCCAATTCTGAAAACACCTTCCTTGTCTTTTGCTGGGAAATACAAATAATAAGTACCATTAGCTTCAGCTGCATCTGGAGCCCAAAGCATCTTCGAAGCCCAGGCCACATCTTCTAATTTTAACGCAACCCCGTGGTCAACCACCGGACTTGCTGGTGTTTTTTGTGATAAAACGTGGTAATCATTCATCGCAAAGTGACTCCCTAAATCATCTTCCTTTACCCCTGCATCGATATCATGAGAAGGATAAATATAAATTTGGCCCTGAAAAACGTGGGCAGATGGGTCCGCCGTGAACATGTGCGAGACCAAAGGCTTCGACTGCCCCAGGGCTGTTAAACTTAGGAGACTGAATGCAAGTATTTTTTTCATAGATAATCGTTTATGTTTAAAGGTCTGAATTGTTTATTTTTACTTTTATGAAACCGATCGAAACTGCCTTATTATCTTATGGAATGTCAGGACGTGTTTTTCACGCCCCCTTCATTCAATTACATCCCGGCTTCAATTTAGTAGGATCCTGGGAACGCTCCAAGAAAAACATCGAGAATGCCTATCCTGGAACTTCCTCCTACGATTCGATGGAAGCCGTTCTAGCAGATCCTTCGATCGAGTTAATCATTGTTAATACGCCCATTTATTCGCACTTTGAATACGCATCTGCTGCTTTAAAGGCTGGAAAACATATTGTAGTAGAGAAAGCATTTACCTGTAACGCTTCTGAGGCGGAGCAATTAGTGGCATTAGCTAAGGAGGTGAACAAACAGATTTTTGTCTACCAAAACCGCCGCTGGGATTCCGATTTCTTAACACTTAAAAAGGTGCTTTCAGATGGCGTTTTAGGCGATATCGTCGAAGCAGAATTTCATTTTGACCGCTATAATCCACTCATGTCGCCTAAGCGACACAAAGAGGATGCTGGTCCAGGCGCTGGAATCGTGACCGATTTAGGTCCGCATTTGATTGATCAGGCTTTGCATTTATTTGGCAAGCCTACGCACGTGTTTGCAGATTTACGCAAAACGCGTCCCGGAACAGAGGTAATCGACCTATTCGAGATTTTATTATACTACCCTTCCCTGCGCGTTCGCTTGAAAAGTGGTTATTATTTCAAAGAACCTATCCCTGCATTCCAATTACATGGAACGAAGGGAAGCTTCATCAAAACCCGTTCGGATCGCCAAGAGGTTGATTTAGATAAAGGCCATGTGCCCATGGGCGAAAACTGGGGAGTAGATGCCGTTAGCGAATATGGCCTTCTGCATGTAGACGGAGGCAGCCCAGAACGCGTTCCCTCTGAAAAAGGAAATTACATGGCATTTTACGAAAATGTTTTTCAATCTTTGCGCTCCGGTGCGACACCCGCTGTGCCAGGCGAGGATGGAATTGCGAGTATGCGCGTCATCGATGCCGCCTATGAAAGCCTAGAAAAACAAGCAATTATCAACTTTTAAGATGGAATTATTTAAACAATTTGAACCTGAATTAACTAAGAAAATTCAACAAGCAGGTGTCGTACGCAAATTCAAAACGGACGAATATCTGATGAAAACAGGTCAATCCATTCGATCTGCAGTCTTGGTCACGAAGGGAATCGTTAAGGTTTTCCGCGAAGACGATGAAGGCAACGAGGTATTTATGTATAATTTACACCCGGGAGAGGCTTGTGCCATTTCCATGACCTGTGCCGCGAGACAATTATCATCTCAGATTATGGCCAAAGCCCTTGTCGACACCGAGGTCATCGCTATTCCCATCGAATTGATGGACGAATGGGCGGCGAAATACAAGTCTTGGTACCAATTTGTGCTAGAAACTTACCGTTCCCGTTTCGAAGAATTACTAGACACCTTAGATCAAATCGCTTTTAGAAATCTAGATGAGCGCTTGCTTTGGTACTTAAAACAACACCAAAAGAGCCTTAAAACGAACATCTTGAAGGCCTCCTTTACAGATATCGCACAAGAACTGAACTCCTCCAGAGAGGTTATTTCGCGTTTAATGAAGAAATTAGCGGAGAAAGGTTATATCAACATCAATAAGAATCAGATTGAGATTGTGGATTTAAGAGGCTTGTGATATAAATCACGACAAGGACGGTAAATTAAGCAGAATTTTGCAGCTGTTAATCAATAAAAACAGCCTTATGCAAATTCGTTTACTACTCTTAATCAGTTTATTTATCCCTAGCCTCCTACTTGCTCAGCACCAAGAGGTGCATGTAGCCCCTCATCTTTGGAAAGGGAAGAAAAGTGTAGCAGAGGACTCCACTTCCCTTTTATTTGCCTTTAAACATGGAAAAGTGCACGGAAACCTACGTTACTTTTTCATGGCGACAGAAAATCAGGGACATTTAACTGATTCTTATGCTCATGCAGCTGGTGGAGGATTATTTTACGAAACGGGATCATACAAAGGTTTCCAAATGGGTGTAGGCGGTTATTTTATTTATAATACTGCCTCTTCTGATATGTCCAAAGTAGATCCTTATACGAATGCTATCAATCGTTATGAAGCTTCTTTGTTTGACATCGAAAATCCCGAAAACAAACATGATTTAGATCGACTAGAGGAATTATACTTAAAATACAATTTTGGTAAATCTCATTTAACAGCTGGCAAACAATTAATCAATACTCCTTTCATCAACTTACAAGATGGACGTATGCGGCCCACAGAAGTAGGTGGATTGTATGGTGAAATCTTCCCAGGTAAAAAGAATAAACTAGAGGGCGGATATTTATATGAATTATCCCCACGAGGTACGGTAGATTGGTATGGAATCGGCGAATCAATCGGTATCTATCCGAATGGGACTAATGTAGATGGATCTAAAGGAAATTATGCGCAGAACATCGAATCAAAAGGCTTATATTTACTAGGGTACACACATTCTTTACCCAAAGGCCATTCCCTGAAATTATGGAATGTATTGGTTGAAAATGTTTTCAATACCTCCCAATGTCAATGGGACACTAAACAAGGAAATTGGGTGGCAGGCCTTCAGTATACTGAACAACATGCCATCAATCATGGAGGAAATGAAGACCCATCCAAGACTTATTTTGACCCCTCTCAAATGTCCCGTGTATTTAGCACAAAGCTAGGATGGGAAAACAACCAGTGGAAAACGTCACTAAATTACACGCGAATTACGGGTGAAGGCCGGTATTTAATGCCAAGAGAATGGGGAAGAGATCCTTTTTACACTTTTATGCCCAGAGAGCGAAATGAGGGTTTTGGAGATCTTCATGCATTCGTAGGAAAGGTAAATTACCATCCCCACAATGGACCATTAAAAGCATCTGTAGCGTATGGCGTATTCCAATTACCCGATGTGAAGCAGGTCGCATTAAATAAATATGGTCTACCTAGTTATAACCAATTGAACCTGGAACTCAATTATGAATTCGAAGGATTTTTAGAAGGATTAGAGATTCAAGGTTTATACGTCCACAAATACAATCAAGGTGAGACCTACGGAAATGAGAAATATATCATGAATAAGGTGGATATGAGCAATTATAACGTGGTTTTAAACTTTCATTTTTAGCCCAAATAAAAAAAGAGCCTTGTGATAAAAATCACGAATAAGCTCTAATTATTCCCTGACATTTGTACTATCAAAACAACAAAAAACACACATGGAAATCATTGGCTATTTTGCTTCTTTACTAATCGGAATTTCACTAGGACTTATAGGAGGGGGTGGATCCATTTTAACAGTACCCGTTCTTGTATACCTTTTCGGAGTTAATCCAATCTTAGCAACAGCGTACTCTTTATTTATTGTAGGAGCATCCTCCTTAGTGGGAGCCTTTCCTAAATACAAACAAGGGTTAATTAATATAAAAACGGCGATCATTTTTGGAATCCCATCCATCGCAGCGGTGTACGCCACACGAAAATTCATTGTTCCATTAATTCCTTCCGAAGTATTTACTTTAGGTGACTTCGTGGTAACCAAATCGATTTTAATGATGGTTTTATTCGCCATCTTAATGGTAGCAGCCTCCATTTCTATGATTCGTGGAAAATGTGAACAATGTGAAAAAGAGAAATTAGGCACATATGTAGAGGAAGAACAAGTGTTCAACTACCCAATGATCCTTTTAGAAGGAGCTGTGGTGGGTACATTAACAGGCTTAGTAGGCGCTGGAGGTGGATTCTTAATCATACCCGCTTTAGTGATGCTTTCAAAATTATCTATGAAGCAAGCGGTAGGAACTTCCTTGTTAATCATCGCTGCTAAGTCGTTAATTGGATTTACGGGCGATTTAGGTCATCATATTATCGATTGGAACTTATTATTAACCGTAACAGGTCTAGCGATTGTAGGTATATTCTTTGGTGATATTATTAGTAAAAAAGTAGACGGAAATAAATTAAAAGTAGGTTTTGGCTGGTTCGTATTAGTGATGGGAGTTTACATCTTAGTACAGCAATTAGCTTTCCCAATGAAATAAAAATTAATAAAACATTCACAACATAATAATTATCCAAATGAAAGTAGAACAAATTTACACAGGATGTTTAGCACAAGGTGCTTATTACATCGAAAACAATGGAGAAGCCGCAATCATCGATCCACTTCGCGAGGTTCAGCCTTACATCGAGAAAGCAGAACGTAATGGTGCAAAAATCAAATATGTATTCGAAACACACTTCCATGCGGATTTCGTTTCAGGACACATTGATTTATCTTCAAAAACAGGTGCTCCTATCGTTTACGGTCCTAATGCTGCTTGTGCATTCGATTGTATTTCAGCTACAGACGGTCAAGAATTTAAATTAGGTAACGCAACGATCCGTGTTATCCACACACCAGGTCACACAATGGAATCAACTTGTTTTTTATTGATCGATGAAACTGGAAAAGAAACGAGTTTATTCTCAGGTGACACCTTATTCATCGGTGATGTAGGCCGTCCTGATTTAGCACAAAAAGTAAAAGCAGATTTAACTGAGGATATTTTAGCAGGTCATTTGTTCGATTCTTTACGTAACAAGATTATGCCTTTAGCTGACGATATCATCGTATATCCAGCACACGGTGCAGGATCTGCCTGTGGCAAAAACATGAGTAAGGAAACGACTGACACTTTAGGTAATCAGAAGAAAACAAACTACGCGTTAAACCCAGCTCTAACAAGAGAAGCATTTAAGAAGGAGGTATTAACAGGTTTAGTTGCTCCTCCAGCCTACTTCCCTTTAAACGTATTGATGAATATCCAAGGATATGATTCGATCGATAAGGTGATGGAGCGCGGACAGCATGCCTTAACTCCAGCAGCATTTGAAGTAGCAGCAAACGAGACAGGTGCCTTAGTTTTAGATACTCGTGATCCACAAACTTTTGCAGCTGGATTTATTCCAAATTCCATCAACATCGGAATTGATGGTTCATTCGCTCCATGGGTAGGCGCAATGATTCCAGATATCAAGCAAGAAATCTTGTTAGTAACAGATGAAGGTCGTGAAGAAGAAGTAATTACTCGTTTAGCGCGTGTAGGTTATGACTTCACCATTGGTTACTTAAAAGGTGGCATTGCTGCTTGGAAAGCGGCTAACATGGAATTGGACACGATCACTTCGATCAGCCCGGAAGAAATGTTTGCTCGTTTCGAAGCAGGTGAAGGTGAAATCATCGACGTGCGTAAAAATTCAGAATATTTAAGCGAGCACATTGTAGAGGCTGAAAATGCACCATTGGACTTCATCAACGAAAGCATGTTAAAAATCAACAAGGACAAGACTTACTTTGTACACTGTGCAGGCGGTTACCGTTCAATGATCTTTAATTCAACACTTCGTGCACGTGGATATGATAATTTAATCGACGTGAATGGTGGTTTCAAAGCGATCAAAGAATCAGAGAAATTTAAAATCACGGACTACGTTTGTCCATCAACTTTATTGTAAAATGGAAGAATTATTAAACAATCCGGCTACAACCGTAGTCGATGTTCGCGAAACAGGTGAATTTGCCAGCGGACATTATGAAGGAGCTATCAATATTCCATTAGGTATCGTACCTGTTAAATTAGATGAATTCAAAGCAATGCGAGGACCTATCGTGGTGTATTGCAGAAGTGGTAACCGCTCAGGAATGGCGATGAACCTATTGAAGCAAGCCGGATTATCTGAAGTTTACAACGGGGGTGGCTTACATGACATGTTAATTTACCAAAACTAATATGCTAGCTAACTTAACTCAAAATTGGGGTTTCATGCGCATTATTCGCCTACTTGTAGGTGGATATGCGCTTTTTGAAGCCATTCGCTCTTCCGACGTTTTAATTGGAATAATGGGAACTGTTCTCATAGGAATGGCCTTGTTCAACATGGGTTGTGGCCCACAAGGATGTGGCGTTCCTCGCAATGAATCTAAATCAACTAATTCAGACGAAATTGAATATGAAGAAATTCATTCAAAGTAAATTTTGGCAAATCTTAGGCGGAGTTATCGGCGCTTTAGCCGGATATATCTACTGGAAAGAAATAGGTTGTAGCACAGGAACCTGCCCTATCACAAGTAAACCACTAAATAGCGTGGTTTATTTTGGGGTTTTAGGTTACTTTGTAAGTGGAACGATAAAAGATTTCAAAGTACAAAGAACAAAGAACAAAGTACAAAGTACAAAGAACAAAGAACAAAGAACAAAGTACAAAGTTGGAATCGCCTACGGCGATGACTCCAGCGACTAAGTTGCGAAGCAACGACTAAGACGAAGTCGACTAAGCTGCGAAGCAACGACTAAGACGAAGTCGACTATTTACTAACAATTAAATACACTTAACACCATGATGGAAACAATCACCCAACCCTGGCCTTGGTATACGGCAGGAATTATTATCGGACTCATCGTCCCAGCCTTACTAATATTAGGCAACAAACATTTTGGTATATCTGCGAATTTGCGCCATGCTTGCGCGGCTTGTATGCCAAGTAATATTCCCTTCTTTACCTATGATTGGAAAAAAGAACTATGGAACTTCTTTTTCGTAGGTGGAATTTTAGTGGGGGGTGTCATTTCTACACTTTACTTAGGATCTGATGAAGCGGTAATTGTTCATCCAGATTTAGCAAAAGAATTAGCTACTTATGGTATTTCTGATTTCTCAGGCATGGTTCCTGCTGAATTATTTTCATTCGAAAACTTATTGACTGTGCGAGGACTTGTCATGATGATCGGTGGAGGTTTCTTAGTAGGTTTCGGTGCCCGTTACGCAGGCGGATGTACTTCAGGACATGCTATCATGGGACTTTCAGACCTTCAATTGCCATCCCTAATTGCCACAATCTGCTTTATGATTGGTGGATTTATTATGGCCAATTACCTATTACCCTTCATTTTAAACTTATAATAGCCATGGAAAATAAAAAAACAGAACACTCAAATCCAGCTGATTTCGAAGTACGTTCCTTAGACACCATGTGTGTGAACGAGTCTGAAATTGTTCATCCTTGGTGGTATAATTTCAAATATGCCGTTGTAGGCGTGATTTTTGGTATTGTATTTATTAAGGCTGAGATTATTTCTTGGTTTAGAATTCAAGAAATGTTCCGCTTGCAAAGCTTTCACATGTATGGTGTCATCGGAACAGCAGTAGTCGTTGGAGCTATCTCCGTTTTCATTATCAAAAAATTCAAAGTCAAAACAATTCATGGAGAAGAGATCACCTTTACTGATAAAAAGTTCAATAAAGGACAAATAATCGGAGGATTAATCTTTGGATTAGGCTGGGCTATGACTGGAGCTTGTCCAGGTCCATTATTTGCACAAGTGGGTTCAGGTGCGCTCGTAATCCTTGTGGTTATCTTAAGTGCGACAGCAGGAACTTGGGTGTATGGCAAGTTTAGAGATCAATTGCCGCATTAGGAGATTATAGAGTTTATAGTAAATTAAAGCTAGCATCAGCGCAATCTGAATGCTAGCTTTTTTTTGGCCTAAACCTAACCGCATAAAAAAAGGATGCCGAACCCATCGACACCCAATCTCTACTCTCTACTCTCCTATCTAAATGTATAATCCACCCCAGTTACCTGACTTAATAAGGTCTGCGGGCCATCTAAAATCTTCGCATCATGACGTAATACAGGCGCCACTGGGGAGAATTTAGCTAAATACTCTTTCATCATACTATGAAGTGTGTAGGCCGTATTCTTTGCCTCTTTTACCCCTTTCATACGGCAAAGCATATCTTCTGGGTCTCCATCGCGCTCACAGGCACATAGTACATAAGATTTCTCTAATTCCAAAGGAGCACCTCCGATAATCACTTTTTGAACCCGATGACCTACTCGCTCAAATGCTTTAAACTCTACTTGCATGCCTTTGAAACGAATAAACCAACCACCAAACCGCAAGGATGCATCTTGTGCAAAAACGTTCTGTAATTCCTTCTCCAACCAATTCATGATTTGTTGACCTGTTGCCTTTGCTGTACGTATGGTTGAATCTACCGGTAACATATCATATAGGTAACCTTCCGTAATGGCCACTTTACCATCCTTCCCAGGCACGCGTGGTGGGCAGAAACGGAATCCGTTAGATAGAACCACATCGGCGTTCACCTTCCATTTCAAGGCATCTACAATGAGTGTATCAATCGTATTCTCTACTACAAAATTACGGTACAAAGGAAGTGTACTATATCCTAATACTTTATCAATTTCTGACTTAAAAGGCCCTTCCAATTCCTGAACTAAACTTAAAATCTCCTTTTTGGCAGGATATTTAACAGGATCCACCTCTACTAATTCGTAGGTTGATCCCTTTACCTTGCCGTCTTTAACCTGAATATCTAATTTACCAATAAATGAACCGAAAGCACCTGGTTCAACAATCTTCGTATATTCTGCTTGAATGGGCTTGCGAACGCGCTCATGGGTATCAGCCCCAAAAATATAATCCACACCTTGGCAATCCGGGTTATTTCCTAAAGCAATTTGCTGAGATAAACCTAAGTGAGATAAAATAATCACAAAGTCGCATTGCTCTTGTTCGCGCAAAAGCGTGACATATTCTCTCAGGTTTTCCTCTGGTTTGGTATAAATAATCCCCTTACTGTACAAAGGAGATTGTCTTAAAGGCACCAATGGATCCGTATAACCTAAGAAACCAATCTTAACGCCTAATCGGTGCATGATTTGATAGGGTTGAAAGATTAACTCGCCCTTTTTCCCATCCCCTAAATCGTGGTACATGTTTGCACAAATTTTGGGCGCTAATAGACCTCCCATTAATTTCTGCATATTCTTTTTATAATAAACAACCTCCCAGTTTCCTGGCAGGTATAAATCATAATTCATAGCGTTTAGTAAAGGGACGAATGCTTGTCCTGTCGTCTTCACAGAAAGCATAGAACCCTGGAACATATCTCCTGTATCAAGAGTAATCGTATTCTCCGGATTTGCCTGCTTCATGCGATCTAAAGCTGTAGCCATGTGTGCATAGCCACCCGCTTTGCGGAAAACAAGTTCATCCTTTTCCCAAAACAGCTCATCATGCGCATGCAATTGACAATGCACATCCGTTGTTTGCAAAATGGTAATTTGACCGGTTCCTGGTTTTCCTGGGCTCGAAACTATAGGAATAGACTTTGCCTCAGAACCCGCAATGGGTGCTAAAGCAGCTACACTTGTCAATAAACCACCTTGTAAAAATTTTCTTCTCGAATTCATCGTTTAGCTTTTTGATTTCTTGTGTTTCTTGATCCATTCTTTGATGGGTTTATATGGACCATATTTATGTTGGGCTTCAGGAAAAGGATCCACATATGGACCAAATGGATGGTCAAATGGCTTACCAGAAATATCTGGCCAATCTTTAGATAAATCTTTTGCCGGTCTAGGCATCGAATTCACATAAGCTGCTAGATCCCATGCCTCTTCGTCACTTAATTGTGGCTTTTCATAGGTCGCTCCTAAAGGCATATTGTATTTTACATAGCCTGCAAAGTTCGACATCCGGTAAAGTCCCGCCCCATGATTATAGCTATGAGCTCCCCAAAGCGGTGGATAGGTATAAGACTTCCCACCTTCTGCTAATACGCCACCACCATCTGCTTGATGACAAGATTGACACTTAGCGGCGTATACTTCTGCTCCTTTCGCGGGATCAATAGCTCTTTTCAACCCTTTCAATTTAAAAATTCCAGAACCTTTAGGAGATTTACCTTTGGCCACATCCGTTCCTAGCCAGTTAATATAAGCTAAAATGGCGCGCATTTCTTTACTTTCAGCGGCTAACGCTTGACCATTTAAGCTACGTTCAAAACAATCATTTACCCGTTTTACTTGATCTTCCACCGCGCCTGAACGAGCTCTAAACTTCGGATAAGTACTCTGAACAGCGAAGTAATTATTTCCCCAAGGCTGCGTGCCGGCATTTAGATGGCAGTTTTGGCAATTCATTCCATTTGAAATCGACTTCACGGAACCTTTTGGACCTAAATAATTGGACGTATGAGCGATTAATTCTTTCCCATATAATACTAACTCTTTTTGCTCAGGAGCTAAATACATCATCCGCCAGTCAGATGGTGCGGTCCATACATGGGTAAAATTAGAATCTGGCTCTGTATATACTTGAGTCGAGTCAGTGGAGGATGATTTATCTCCAGCAGCTAAATTATAGCTCAAATAAGCAAATATACCCAGCAAAACAATCAGCAGACTATATAAAAAGCTTTTCAATAAACTACTCTCGTTCGTATTTGTAGACATAGTAAAAATTTAAGTCTCGAATTACTGAAATTAAAAAATGGATTAGCGTGACTTTCATCACCTAATCCATTTATTTTTACGCTTTACCTGTTAATATTTTTGCCCAATATAACCAAGGTAATACATATCTTTTTAATGCATACATAGACCAACGCTCCTTGCTTTGATCAAAAGGAAATGTTTCCATTGGTTCATTATTATAATCAAACTCAGCTAATACTAATTTCCCATACCCTGTTACCAATGGACAACTCGTATATCCAGTATAATGTCCCGACAAGGATTGACCTTGTATCATGGATAAGATATTTTCTACCACAACAGGAGCTTGCTTACGAATGGCTGCACCTGTTTTACTCGTAGGTAGACCTGAAGAATCCCCTAAGGAGAATATGTTCGCAAATCGTACGTGCTGCAAGGTATGTTTGTCCACATCGACCCAACCACCGGCATTCGCTAGCGAACTTTCTTTAATAAAAGTAGGTGGCCCTTGTGGAGGTGTCACATGGATCATATCAAAATTTACCCACGTTTCCACCTCCTTATTCCCCTCACCTATCCCCACAAACTTAGCTTTCTTACCTGGTCCGTCCACCTCTACTAATTTTTGCATGAAATTCAACTGGATGTTCCCTCTTTTGCAAACCTCTAATAGTGTTTTTTCATATTTAGGCACGGCAAATAGCTTAGCCGCTCCACTCCAGTATTCGATTCCGACCTTAGATAATACTCCGTGTTTGCGGAAATAATCTGCAGCTAAATACATGATTTTATGTGGTGCACCCCCACACTTGACTGGTGTATGTGGATTGTGGAAAATGGCTTTGCCACCCTTGAGATTAGAAATACATTCGAAAGTATAAGGTGCATGAGCGAAGCTGTAGTTCGAACATACTCCATTCTGTCCTAATGTTTCTTGTAAACCTTTGACTTCGCCCCAATTCAATTGAATTCCGGCAGCTACCACTAAATATTCATACCCGATGGAATCTCCATTCGCTAAATTAATCTCGTTACTTTCAGGACTAAAGGAAGCCACACGCTCCTTTATCCACTGAACTCCTTTAGGTATAACAGACGCCTCATCGCGCTCCGTGTCTTGAATATTAAAAGCCCCACCACCTACGAGTGTCCAAGCAGGCTGATAATAATGTTTATCAGCGGGATCTACTAACGCAATTTGTAGCGATTTATCTTTAAATAATAATTTGGCTGCAACGGAAATACCTGCATTTCCTCCGCCAATAATGACAATTTGATAGGGTGTTTTCATTCGATATAGTTTTTTGGTCAAACTAAATTAGACTAATACACCTATATAATTCGTGACATTTATCACTATTATCATTAAAAATTACATTTTTTCAGTAGGCGAATTTACAATCGCATCGAATTCCGCTTGTGTAATATGAATGGGTGTATAACTACCTCCCGCTTTCGTGATGTTTTTATAAAATGAACGTAAATGATTTCGGCTTCCTTTATTCAAAAAGTCGTATACAAAACGTACATCTTGATTATTCGTCAAAGCAAGAGAACTATTTAAATCATGAATATCTAATTCTTCAATCAATGCTCCTACTTGGTAGGCAGCTAAAACACTCGTATTACCTTGAGTAACTAAACTCGTGTATAGAGTCTGCAAAGACGCATCATTGAATACCCCACGAGGACTTGTATCCATCGGATCCACTAGATTGTATTTTTTAATAATCGTTAACATGGCCTCCATGTGACTTAATTCACTAGTGGGAATGTTTTGGAAAATGTTTACCCCATATTTGTCAAACATCGTATTATAAACATCATAGGCTAACTTTTCCTCTTCTCGAATAAATAATATTCGCTCTTTCTCTGCCTCTTCTAAGTTCTCCAAAGGTAAGGAGGAAACCTTTTGTTGAATAGCCGCAAGACTTGCTGACAAGTTTGCTTGATCCGAATCTAAAGGTCCGGATTTTTCGCAACTAACTAAACCTAGTACTAAACCGACCAAGAGAATTTTTACCTGATTTTTCATTTGAGTATTGTTTAAATGTTTAGCAAAGATTAACTATCTGTTTCAGCCTTTTCGTGACATATAACACGGATAGACTATAGTGACTATAATCACGAATTACCCCTTTGAATTCAATTAATATTACAAATCAGAAAACAGATAAGACCATGAAAACTCATCACACGATTACCATAGTAGGCGGAGGTAATGCAGGCATTTCGATTGCAGCCCAATTATTACGCAAGAATTCATCCTTAGACATTGCCATTATAGATGGAGCAAAGAAACACTATTACCAACCAGCTTGGACACTGGTAGGTGGAGGAGAATTCAATATCGAAGATACAGAACGCGATGAATCAACTGTTATTCCTGAAGGAGCCACTTGGATACAACAAATGGTGAAAGAATTTCAACCTGAAACAAATACATTAACCTTAGCAGATGGAACCGAACTAGGGTATGATTACTTAATTGTTGCACCTGGAATTCAATTAAACTGGGGAGATATTAAGGGCTTAAAAGAGACATTAGGGAAAAATGGTGTTTGCTCTAATTATAGTTTTGAAACAGCCCCCTATACCTGGGAATGTATTCAAAACACAAAAGGAGGCAAGGCGCTATTTACGAATCCACATACACCCATTAAGTGTGGTGGTGCTCCACAAAAAATCATGTATCTAGCCGCAGATTATTTTCGTAAGCACCAGATAAAAAGTCAAGTAGAGCTTTGGAGTGGAGGAACTCGAGTTTTTGGCGTAGAAAAATATGAAAATACACTAAAACAGGTCATCCAAAAATATGACATACACACGCAGTTTTTTGTCAAACTAGACGAAGTAGATGGCCCGAATAAAAAAGCCAAATTCATAGGTATCGGAGAGGCTAATAAGGATCAATCCTACTGGATAGAGTTTGATATGCTACATGTGACTCCGCCTCAATCTGCGCCTGATTTTATCAAAAACAGTCCATTAGCCAATGCGGCTGGTTGGGTAGACGTTGATAAACACACGCTACAACATACGAGGTATAAAAATATCTTTGGTGCTGGTGATGCCTCTAGCCTCCCTACTTCTCGAACAGGGGCAGCAGTCAGAAAGCAAGCGCCTGTTGTAGTGGGTAATTTATTGGCTGCTATGCGAGGCAAAACACTAACAGAGTCCTATTCAGGATACTCCTCGTGTCCTATTATAACGGGATATGACAAATTAGTATTAGCTGAATTCGATTATACTAATCAACCTGTTGAAACCTTTCCATTCGATCAATCGAAAGAACGTTGGTCAATGTTTCAAATGAAAAAATACCTTTTGCCGTATTTGTATTGGAACCAAATTCTGCCCGGCAGGATGTAAAAAAGGCCGCTAAACGTAGCGGCCTTCCAAAATTAGTACTTTAAGTAGGCCCAACCGGCCTCTTGTTTAATAACGACTTCGGCGACTCCCGATGGAACTGTTCCTACTTGTGGCAAAATGGTAGAACGATCTATTTTCCGCTCACGAATAGTATTTTCACAAGCATTAAAGAGTACGCCCTTAGCAGCTAATTCTGCTATTTTTGCTTTTTGGGTTGTCTTACCATCTAGCAACAAACCGATACCTGAACCATGCGCTACTAATTCAATTTGAGTCGTTGCGCCTAAGGCTGTTTGAAGATTGGAAATATTTTTTAATGCTCCGTGCCAAACTAGAGTGTCTGATGTATTTAACTGAAGAACTACTTTATGATTAGTTGATTGAGCAAAGGCTGCCATAGAGAAGCAAGCCAAAAACAGGGTTAATAGAAGATTTTTTTTCATTTTATTTTTTTTACTAAACTACAAATTATCCTTATGAAAGCAATGTGGAATGAACGATATCAACAAAAAGAGTTCCAATACGGCACAAATCCGAATGACTATATGGCATCAGAATTAGCTCACTTGAAACCAGGAAGAATACTATTTCCAGGAGCAGGTGAAGGAAGAGATGCCGTATATGCCGCAAAATTAGGTTGGGAGACACACGCTTTTGACTTAAGTGAACAAGGCCAAGCAAAAGCGATACGTTTAGCCACTGTACAAAAAACGCGCTTACACTTTAATGTTGCGGATGCCTCCTTAGTTAAATTCCCATTGGACTCCTTTGATGTGATTGCATTAACTTATTTCCATTTACCGATAGAGATAAGAATTCCCTTCTACGCGCGCTGCGTATCGTGGTTAAAACCTGGTGGTATCATTCTCTTAGAAGGTTTTACAAAACAGCAATTAGGACTAAGCTCTGGTGGGCCTAAAAATAGCGAATGGTTATTTTCTGCCAAAGAACTAGAAAAAGAATTCCCTGGATTAAATATCCTTTTAAATGAGGAAAAGCAACGAGATCTAGACGAAGGACCTCTTCACCAAGGAAAAGCAGAAGTAGTTCAATTTAAAGCTCAAAAACCCTTATAAAATATAAGCTTTTTGCGCATGACCGACCATTTTTCTGGCCTCTTCAATAAGGCGTATTTGACGAAAATAATTTAAGAGACCACCTACCAATAAAAAACCAGAAATGGCGTAAAACAAGTAAAATACCCAAGACAAATGGGCTAATCGAACAACATTCTGAACACTGATTCCTGCTACTAAAAAATACATAGAGGTACGAATAAAGGACAGCAAAGTTGTTTGATTCGCCATGATCGTCCGTTGAATCGCTAGATTTTCTCGTAATATTAAATCCTTATTCATCACTAATAACTCATTTCATCCATTTCAACCTTCCCTTTGAAAGTCCAGAATACAAAGCTAGAGTAAATTCCAATCAATGGGGTACCAATAGCAGCAATCAATAATAAAGTCTTCATCGTCTTGAGGGAACTAGCGCTGTTGTAAATCGTTAAGCTTAATTGTGGGTCATTGGATGCCCGTAATAAAGTAGGAAATACCTCAAATGAAACCAAAGCTAATAAAAGCGAAATCGTAATGGATGAACTAATAAACGCGTAGCCAAATTGTTGTCTTTTTATCTGTCTAGGGATATTAGCGATAGCTATAAACATTCCTAGAGGTAGTAAGAACAAAAGGGGATTCTGCTTTAATTGATCACTTAAGTGCGGAATATACAATAGAGTATACATGGAGGTAATCCCAAAACTGACCACAAAAAAGATTGTAAATCTTCTGGCTAACAAACTCAATTTAGCATATAAACGATTTTCTGTTTTCATGGCTAAAAATATGGCCCCATGCATCATGAAAATAGCTACGGTAGAAACTGCTACTAAAAGACTAAAAGGGTTAATAAATTCAAAACCGTCCCCGGCATACTCATGCAATTCATTTAATGGAATGCCTAAAGCCACATTCCCAAGCATTAGGCCTAAAGATAAGGCAATCGTAATGCTAGCAAAAGAATAGATAATATCCCAAATTTTGCGCCACCAAATACCCGGTTCTTTGCTTCGAAACTCAATCGCTACCCCTCGCCAAATCAAACCCACGATAAAAATCATAAAGGGAACGTAAAAAGCTGAGAATATAGCTGCATACGCCACGGGAAATCCAGCAAATAAAGCACCCCCACCGATTACTAACCACACTTCGTTCCCATCCCAAACAGGCCCAATTGCATTCAAGGCAATTCGTCTACTTTCTTCTTTCTCTAAAAACAAGTGCAAGGCACCCGCTCCTAAATCGAATCCATCCAGTATGGCATAGCCAGAAATAACAGCTCCAAAAACGAGAAACCACCAAACTTGATAATCAATTCCTGCAAAAGTCTCCATATTATTCTTTGTCTAAACTTGGTCCATGAACAATCTTTTTATTTAATAAATAGATAAACAAAACAAAAAGAGTTAAATAAACTAGACCAAATAAAATGATCGAAAATAGTACCTGATTTGCATGTACTGACTTAGAAAAAGCGTCCGAAGTTCTCAACAAACCATAAACTACCCAAGGTTGACGTCCCATTTCTGCAGCAAACCAACCCACTTGATTCGCAATTTGAGGTAAAATTCCTGCCCAGATAAAACTCAACATGAGCCATTTTGAATCAAAAAGCCGTCCTCTATACCATTGAAAGGCTGCCCATGTACTCAACGCAATTAAAAGCATTCCAATGGCCACCATGATGTGGTAAAACTGAAAGATGGCATTCAATTGACTTGGGCGATCTTTTTCAGGAAAACTTTGTAAACCTGTCACATGCTGACTTGTATTTTGGTACAATAAAAAACTCAATCCACCCGGAATTTTAAGCCCATACGTTTCTTGATTTTTCTTATCTACATAACCCAGCAAATACATATCCGCAGGTCCACTCGCCTTGAAATGACCTTCAAGCGCTGCTAATTTAGCCGGCTGGTTTTTAGCTACCCCGTCAGCACTTTTATGACCTGTAAATAACTGTAGATAAGATGCGGCGATTGCAACAATTAGCGCGATTTTAAATCCTTTTTGGGCGATTTCAATGTGCTTCTTTTTTATAATATAATACGCGTTTACACTTAAAACGAAAAATGCTCCAGCTAACAAAGCTCCTATCCACACGTGACTTAAGCGCTCAACACTGGAAGGATTAAAGACCATGGCCCAAAAATCCGTAATTTCAGCTCTAGCATGAACCCCTTCTCCCACAATATGATAACCTGCGGGAGTTTGCTGCCAGCTATTAGCCACGACAATCCAAACAGCACTAAACATAGAACCGATAAAAACCATGATAGTGGAGAAATAATGAACACCAGGACTAACCCGATTCCAACCAAATAATAAAACACCTAAAAAACCACTTTCGAGTGCAAAGGCAAAAATCCCTTCCGCAGCTAAAGCGCTTCCAAAAATATCTCCTACATATTTTGAATAGGTCGCCCAATTTGTCCCAAATTCAAACTCCATCACAATACCCGTTGCAACGCCTATTCCAAAAATGAGGGCAAATATCTTAATCCAAAATTTTGTCATTAATTTATAGGCCTCCTGTCCTGTACGTAAATACATTCCCTCCATAATGACTAAAATAAAGCCAAGACCGATACTAAGTGGAGGATAGATATAATGGAAAGCGACTGTGAAGGCAAATTGAACTCGAGCGAGTATTTCCGTATTCATGATTTTTGCTTTTAGGAAACTTTAAATTTAAAAATAGAGGAAACAAAAAATCTCCTCTATTCGCTTATTACCTCTAAACCAAAATAATAGTAATTCAATGTGATACAAAACTAGTACTCATTTTAAACACCATTCGTGACAATAGTCTCTTTTCTAGGAAAATTTAGAAAAGTGACTATTATCACGAGATGTACAACTACACAAACGTAGCTTTGCATAGTAAAACAAAAATACTATGATCGAATTAATCAAGAATTTATTGGGTTTTGGCCCTAAAATAAATATGAAGGAGTTAATGGCTTCTGGTGCATTGGTAATAGATGTTCGTACCCCTGCAGAGTACAAGGACGGACACGTAAAAGGTGCCATCAACTTACCATTACAAACATTAGGTAACAATTTGAACAAATTAAAGAAAGATCAGGTTATCATCACATGCTGCCGTTCTGGAAGCCGTAGTGGTATGGCTAAACGAATGCTAAAAGCAAACGGATTCGAACAGGTGCACAATGGTGGGGCTTGGACGTCTCTTAAAGCATAAAGCACAAAGAATAGATTAAAGATAAGAGAGTATAGAGTATAGAGTATAGAGTATAGAGTATAGAGTATAGAGTATAGAGTATAGAGTTGGAATCGCCTACGGCGATGACTCTAGTGACTAAGTTGCAAAGCAACGACAAAGACGAAGTCGACTAAGTTGCAAAGCAACGACTAAGACGAAGTCGACTAAGTCCAAAGGACGACTACTTTCCACTGACAACTGCCGACTGAAAACTGTATTACCATGAGCAAATTCGCAGAATTATTAAAATCGCCAGAACCAATTTTAGTTGATTTCTCAGCTGAATGGTGTGGCCCATGCAAGCAATTAAAGCCTATTTTAGAGCAATTGAAGGCTAAAATAGGGAACTCCGCAAAAATCATTAAGATCGATGTCGATAAGAATCGTACCTTAGCGGATAAATTTCAAATCCGTTCTGTGCCCACGATGATCCTATTTAAGGATGGAAAATCGGTTTGGCGCCAGTCAGGGGTGATTCAAGCGAACGTATTGGAAGGAATTATTAAACAACATTCGAAATGAAAAAAGTACTTTATTCTATATTAATCGCAGGTCTTTTATTTTCTTGTGGGCCAAAAGAAGGACAACAAGATCTAAGTGCATCAGAATTCCAAACAGCGATGGCTGGAGAGTCGGGAGCGCAGGTTTTGGACGTCAGAACCATCGATGAATTCCAAAATGGTCATATTGAAGGTGCCATCAATGCAGATGTTAGTTCACCTGCTTTCGCACAAATCGCTGGTGAATTAGCAAAAGACAAAACAGTGTATGTTTACTGCTTATCAGGAGCTAGATCCTCCTCTGCTGCCGGAATGCTAAAGGAAATGGGCTTCAAATCCATCGTCAATTTAACAGGTGGCATGCTCGCGTGGCAGTCTGCTAATTTACCTATCGCAACTGGCGAATCAAAAACACCTGCCTCAGCTGGTTTAACTGAGGCAAGTTTCGCTGAAAAAATCAAAGGCAAACCGATGGTCATCATTGACTATAATGCAACTTGGTGTGGCCCCTGCAAGCAATTGAGTCCTATTTTAAAGGATTGGGTAAAGGCTCAGAATGGGAAAGTAGAACTCATCGAAATCGATGTAGATGAAAACCAAGAATTAGCGAAATCTAAGAAAATCGAGGCCATTCCTTACCTTGAAATGTACAAAAATGGGGTGAAGACTTGGTCGAGTGTGGGGTTGATTGGTAAGGAGGAATTAGATAAGTCGCTGCGCTAGTCGCTAGTCGTCCTTCGGACCTAGTCGACTTCGTCTTAGTCAATAGGTCGCCACTTCGTGGCTTGGTCAATGAATTATTGCACAGCACAATTTAGAAAAGCCCCTTCTTTAACAAGTCATCCTCACCTTCAACACCCCAGCCGACGCTACCGTCAAGCACCCAATTACGATAATACTGACATTCAGTTCAAAATAGTCTGCTAGAATCCCTGTCAAAATAGCTCCAAAAGCATAGCCTAAATCCCGCCAAAGACGAAAAATACCTAAACTAGCCGCCCGGTCAGTGGGATGCGTATTTTGAGCAATGGAGGCTAAAAAGGTGGGATAAACGACAGCCGTACCCAATCCTAACACAAAAGATAAGGCCGCATAAACGAAAAAGGCTTCAGCCCAAAGCAAGCCTAAAATAGCTACACCTTGCAGAAGCATGCCAATAACGAGAAGATCTTTTTGGCATATAAAATCAGACAAACGCCCCGTTCCTAGCTGAGCTAATCCCCAAACCAAAGGATAAATAGCAGTTATCAGACCAATATCCGCTAAACTAAATCCTTTCGCGGCTAGCAGTATGGGGAACAATCCCCAAATCATTCCATCATTCAAATTATTCACTAATCCAGCTTGTGTGATAGCTCCCAAGTTTCGATGTAAAACACTGGTATCCCAAAATCGATTTTTCAACAATGGCACCGAACTCTCGGCCGCGGCTTTGTGCACAAAAAGCTGAGTGTCTTTGACCCAAATACTACTCAAAGCGAGTCCTAATACGACAAAAACGATACCGACATAAAAAGGATAAGGTCTAATGCCATAGGCATTCGCTATCCAAGCGGTCAATAAAGCCACTAAACCCACCGATAAGTAACCTGCAAATTCGTTGATCCCCATCGCGAGACCACGCTGCTTATCCCCCACTAAATCAATTTTCATCGTCACCGTGCTGGACCAAGCGAGCCCTTGGTTAATGCCGAGTAAGACATTCGCCAGAATAATCCAATTCCAAGAAGGTGCCCACATCAACAAAAAGGGAATAGGGATAGCAAACAACCAGCCATAAATCAATAATCGACGTCGTCCTACTGCATTCGCAAAATGACCAGCAAAATAATTGGTCACGGCTTTGACAATTCCAAAAACAACAATAAACGAGAAAATCGCCGTGTGTGAGGCCATTTGAAATTCCTCTGAAGCCAAACGAGGCAGTATCGATCTTTCTAAACCGATCATGCCTCCCACGAATGCGTTGACTAAAACTAATAAACTAAACTGTTGCCAGTTTTCTTTCAATCCTAATTTGACCTCCATATTATTGCTGTTACGCAACAAAGTTGAGAATTAGACCACTAGGACTACTTAACAAATGTTAAATTAGGATTTCTTCGCGCGAATGCGACTTAAACTCACCTGGGTGATCCCCAGATAGGAGGCAATGTATTTTAAGGGAGCGCGCTTTAACACCTCTGGTTGCTCTTTTTCTAGTAAATGGTAACGCTCCTCTGCCGTATGAAACTGCAAGTTTTCTATCCGCTGAATCGTTTCTACATAGGCCTTTTCAAATAATCTTGAGAATAGTCGCTCAATATCCCGATGCTCCTCATAGAGTGAAGCTAATTTTGTCGTATCAATGGCCCAAAGCTCCGAATCCTCCAATACTTGAATTCCCTTCTGACTAGGTTTTCCAGCAAATAAGCTCTCCGCACGTGCAATCAGACTTAATTCTCCATAAAAGCCCTCCGTCACATCCGAACCATCTTTTTCATAATAAATTCTCGCCATTCCCTTTTTTAGGAAGTAAAGCGTTTTACAAGTTTGGCCTATCGCCTGAAGAGGTTGATTACGTGCAATACTTATAGGATGGCAAATAGCTTCTAGGGCCTTTGCTGAGCTAGTGCTTAAGGGAGAAAGGGTCAAGAAGTAGTTAATCAGTGGGTGCATGGGGGATAGTCGTTGCTACGCAACTTAGTCAATAAGTCGTTGCTTCGCAACTTAGTCAATAAGTCGTTGCTTCGCAACTTAGTCAATAAGTCGTTGCTTCGCAACTTAGTCGACTTCGTCTTAGTCATCGCTTCGCGATTTAGTCACGACTGTGTCGTTTAGTCGTCCTACGGACCTAGTCATTCGATTCGTTTTTGACTAAGTCACGAAGTGACGACTAAGCCGCTTGCGGCGACCTTTTGACGACTGTGGAAATTAAGAGTAGAGATTATAGAGTAGGGAGTTTTCCATTCACCACTTACCTTCACCATCTCCTCTCTATACTCTCTTATCTCTGCTCTACTTTTTCGCGGCTTCAAATCCTATTGAAACCGAATTCACGCAATAACGCAAACCTGTATCTGTAGGACCATCGTCGAAGACGTGACCTAAGTGGCCTCCGCATTTTGCACACGTAATTTCTACGCGACGCATGCCAAGGGTATTGTCGACAGTTTCCTTGATGACACCGGCTTTGACTTCCTTGTCAAAACTAGGCCAGCCGCAATGTGAATCGAACTTCGAATCTGAGCTGAAAAGTGGGGCTCCACAACCTCTGCAGGTATACATCCCCTTCTCGTTATGCATCAAGAATTTACCTGTGTAGGGTCTTTCTGTGCCTTTTTGGCGTAAAATATAATACTCGTCTTCTGTTAACTTAGCCTTCCATTCGGCTTCTGTTTTAGGCAAATTATCCATCGTCTTCGTTTCTGTAGTTGCTATCGTTTGGTTGGGCGTTTGTTTGGGTTGCTGTCCACAAGCCTGCAGGCTCATAAACATCAGTACTAATCCTAGCATCTTTTTCATGTGATTTTCATTTATAGCATAACGCAAGTTAAGGGAAAAAGGTTTAAGCGCCTTCGGCGCAGTCACTAGTCGCTAGTCACTAGTCGGCAGTCGTCCTGCGGACTCAGTCGACTTCGTCTTAGTCATCGCTTCGCGATTTAGTCACGACTATGTCGTTTAGTCTTCCTGCGGACTAAGTCACGAAGTGACGACTAAGCCGCTTGCGGCGACTTTTTGACGACCATTATTCTTTGTGCTTTTTTCTTTATGCTTTAAACATACCGTGGATCCACCCTCCAAGCTAATTTACGTAATTGTTGTACCCGTAGCGTACGATGGCCAAAGTCATCCATCGACACCCCTTGCATCCAGTAAATTCCACTGCCGCGGAAGGAATAGTTTTTTAAGTCGGATGGGAAATGGACCGTATCGAAGAACTCCCCTTGGAGGTCCACGAAATAGCCGAAATACATACGTTCGCCCTGCTTCGTTCGCGTAGATTTGAGGGTGACGAGGTAGCCGATGATATCACCTTGGGGCAATACTAAATCCGCATTCAATAAGGTCTCTGGTAATTCCTCCAGCAATAAAAAGGGCGAGCAGAGCGGAAAGCCTAGTATTTCCCACTCATCGAAGGCATCCTCCGCCGAGTCGTGAATTAAAGCGGGCAATACCCCTATCTCAGGAGATAAGTCCTCAAACATTTCCATCGCTACCACCGTGGATACCTTGCCTTGAAAACGAGCATGTGCTTCCCACAACAGCGGTTTCTTCTCATGCCCTAAATTACGAAAAGCACCGATCCGGATTAATAAAACTGCCTGTTCTAGACCGATGGACACGCGGTGCGCAAAATCCTCCCAAGAACGGAAAGGGCCGGACTGCCTCCGCGCCTCTAACATTTCTTGAATCACACGCTTGTCTAGGCCTTTGATATGCACCCAGCCTAGGTAAATACGCTTGCCTTCAATCCGAGTTAGGTATTCGCTTTCATTAATCTCCGGCGCCTCTATTTGTGCGCCACAGCGCCGAGCCTCATGGACATAAAACTCGGTTCGGTAGAATCCCCCAAAATTATTGATCACCGCCACCATAAATTCGAGCGGGTAATAGGTTTTCAAATAGAGGCTTTGGTAGCTCTCTACGGCGAAAGAAGCGGAGTGTGCCTTCGAAAAGGAGTAGCCCGAAAAGCTTTCCATCTGCCTCCACACCTCTCGCGAAACGGCTTCAGGATAGCCTTTCTCGGCACAATTCGCAAAGAAAGCCTCTCTGATTCGATCAAATTCAGCTCTAGAGCGGTATTTGCCTGACATCCCGCGGCGAAGCACGTCGGCCTCCGCTAAGGTTAAGCCGGCGAAATAATGCGCCACTTTGATCACATCTTCTTGGTAGACCATCACGCCATAGGTTTCCTTCATCAGCTCCCCCATCAGCGGATGCACGGGTTCGTAGGAATCTGGGGCATGGAAACGCTCGATATAGGCCTTCATCATCCCAGAGGAGGATACACCGGGGCGAATGATAGACGAAGCGGCGACTAGGGTGATGTAATCCTGGCAGCGGAGCTTCTTTAAAAGCGAACGCATCGCGGGGGACTCGATGTAGAAACAGCCCATCGTCTCGTGGCGCATCAACTGTTTGCGCACACCCTCGTCCTTCATAAAATCTTGCACGCGGTGAATGTCCACATCTTGACCGCGGTTCGCGCGGATGATGTCGACGGCTTCCTTGATGTGTCCGAGGCCTCTTTGGGATAAAATATCAAACTTCGCAAACCCAATCTCCTCCGCCACGTACATGTCGAACTGGCAGATGGGAAAGCCTTTAGGCATACCCTCCAGGGCTGTATACGCACTTAATGGCGCATCTGAAATCAAGATTCCTCCGGCGTGGATGCTCAGGTAATTAGGGAAGTCGAGCAATAGCTGCCCGTATTTCACGATCAGCGCCTGAATCTCCGAAGTCACTTCGCGTATCGCGGTAGCGGGATCGAGCCAGGCGTCTATCTCGGCTTTGGGAAGGCCAAAAACCTTCGCTAACTCCCGGTAAATCGATTTATCCCGAAACGTGACATAGGTCGCTAACAGGCAAACATGCTTCGAACCATAGCGCTTAAAGATATAATCGATGATATCGTCGCGCTCATCCCAGGAAAAATCAATGTCAAAATCCGGCGGACTCGTCCGGTGCTCATTGATAAAGCGCTCAAAATACAGGTCTAATTCCACCGGATCCACATCCGTAATCCCGATGCAATAGGCCACAATGGAATTCGCGCCAGAGCCACGCCCCACATGAAAATAGCCTCTAGATCTCGCATAACGAATGATGTCCCAGGTAATCAGGAAATAGGCATTAAAATTCAGCTCATTGATAATCCGCAACTCCTTTTCCACCCGCGCCTTCGCCTCCCGATCCCTCCGCGGATAGCGGTAACGCAAGCCCTCGTAGGCTAGCTTGGTGAGGAGCGCTAAATCGTCCTCTTTGGAAGAACTAAACAAGGAACGATTCTTAGGGCGCTTAAAATCAAAAGAAAAGGTACAATCGGCTAAAATCTTATCCGCCTCCGCTAACAGCTCCGGATGATCCGCACAACAAGCCTGCAATTCGGCTGGCGAATAGAGCCGCTCGTCCTCCTGCGCCTGTTCCTTCTTCGACAGCTTACTCAACAAGGTATTCAAATCAATCGCCCGCAATAAGCGATGCATCGAGAAACCACGCTGATCGAGAAACGTAAAGGGCTGACACCAGACGAAATCACGCAGGTCTTTTTCTTTCCAAATCAGGTTTCGGTCACTCGCCCGCACCCCCCAACGTTCCCGAGGCCCGGCTAGCGTCTTAATCTTCTTCCGCAGCGCTAAAGGATAAATCGTCCACACATCGTCTGAAATGGGAGGACGCTCTGGCCAGGGTTCTTTGGACACTAAATACTTCGTCGCAAAATCATTTATCTGTAAAAAACCGGCCTCATTCCTCGCTAAACACACATACCCCGCCTCGAACTCCATCCCCACCACCGGCTTAATCCCCGCGGCCTCACAAGCCTGCACAAAATCGAATACCCCCGAACTCCGGTGGATGTCCGTTAACGCCAAACACGTAATCCCACGCGCCTTCGCCTCCTGAACTAATTGCTCAGGCGAAAGCGTACCATAGCGCAGGCTGTAGTAGGAATGGCAATTTAAATACATCTATTCTTCGTTTTTGGATGATAACGCGGCGTGCGACGCAACAGCAGGGGTCACAACAGCCTGCTGCGTACCACCAGGCAGTCGATTCCTTCGTTCGGCACTCCCCATCAATCCACTCGCACGCAGGATGGAAAACTCGCCGTAGCGGTTCTTCAGGGAATCCATCGCCTGGTAGAGCGGAACCAGCTTCGCCCCGTCGTCAAACAGGTTCAGCTGTTCCTGCCCTTGCAACAGTTTAGAGAAGCGAACTCCTATCAGGCGAATCAAGAGCCTGCGGTCATAGAGCTTCTCGAACAATTCATAAACCGCCGGAATCAGGCGGTGATCACTGGCGGAAGCGGGAATACTAATTTGACGGGTATGGGTGTCAAAATTCGAGTAACGTACCTTCACCGTAATACAGGACGTACATTGCCCCAGTTTGCGCAGATCGTAGCTCAGCTGTTCGGTCAACGAACCTAGAATCCGTCGCAATAAAACCACATCCGTACTATCCTGCTCGAAGGTAATCTCCTTCGAGAGCGATTTCTGTTCTGAATAAGGAACTACGGGGCGTAAGTCGATGCCGTTGGCTCTTTCCCAAAGCATCGTCCCCGACTTTCCGAAGGTTCGCTCTAACACCTTTTGTGGCATTTGACTGAGCGTTCCTACGTGGACGATGCCCATGTTACGTAGGGTTTGGGCCGTTACGGCACCGATCATCGGTATTTTATTCACCGTCATCGGTGCTAAAAAGGCTTTCTCCTGACCGGCTGGCACCTGGTATTCGCCGGCGGGCTTGACGTGATTCGTCGCGACTTTGGACACCGTCTTATTCACTGAAAGCCCAAAAGAAACCGTCAATCCAATATCCTTCTGAATCCGATTCCGCAGATCTTGGGCAAAGGCATAAGAGCCAAAGAAACGCTCCATCCCCGTCATATCTAAATAAAACTCATCAATCGAGGCCTTCTCCACCAGAGGTGCCCGCTCCATAATCAGCGAAGTCACCATCTCCGAATGCTGCACATAGGCCTCATAATCTCCCCTCAATACAATCGCATCCGGACACAGTTTCAGCGCCATCTTCATCGGCATCGCGGAACGCACCCCAAAAGCCCGCGTCTCATAACTGCACGCCGCCACCACACCACGATCCGACCCTCCACCCACGATGACGGGTTTACCCACGAGTCTTGTATCTCGGAGTCGCTCCACCGAGACAAAGAAACTGTCTAAATCCATGTGCACAATCGCGCGCTCCTGCATAAAATTGGTAGATATTTGGGTATTTTGAATACCTTTCGTAACTTCGAAAAGTATACGAAGAAATTTTAGATACGAATTTTATTCATTTTATATTAATAAGCAAATCCGATGAGCACTTTTTTTAGTCAGAATTTACGTTTTTTACGCAGCAAGATGTCCGAGAAAACATCGCAGGAAAAACTGGCCGAATTACTGAATATTAAGAAGCCGACCTTGGGCTCTTATGAGTCCGGCAGAGCGGAGCCTAAATATGCGGATTTGATCTCCCTAGCGGAGTTTTTTAATGTCGAGGTAGATGAATTATTGAAGGAGGATTTATCTACAAGAATCCCCGGACTATCCAACAAACCTAAGCTACGAATCTTAGCCACGACCGTCGATCAGAACAACGAAGAGAATATCGAGATGGTACCCGTGAAGGCTTTGGCAGGATACACCGCCTCCTACGACGACATCGGTTTCATCCAAGAATTACCCACCTTCCAGGTTCCATTCCTGCCGAAGGACAAGAAATACCGGGTTTTCCCCATCAAAGGCGAATCCATGTTACCCCTACAACCCGGCTCTCTCGTGTTCGCCGAATACGTGGAAGACTGGACCCAAATCAAAGACGGGACAATTTGCATCGTGGTCACTCGCGAGGATGGCGTCGTGTTAAAGCAAGTCATCAATCACCTCGCAGAACGCAAAGTTTTAATCTTGAACTCGACGAACAAGACCTACGATCCCTATCCGATTTTGGGCTCTGAAATCCAGGAAATCTGGAAGTTCGCGGGGTATTTCCACGAGGCGTTTCCGGAAAATTAAAAAAAGAGTAGAGATAAGAGAGTATAGAGAAGAGATAAAAAAATCCCGATCTCCACTCTCCTATCTATACTCTCTACTCTATTCTCTCTACTATACAAGTATGTTCCAAAAAATTGCCACCACTCTACAAATTTCCGAAAATCAAGTTCGGAAAACCATCGCCCTATTAGACGAAGGCGCCACGATTCCCTTTATTTCCCGTTACCGCAAGGAGGCGACGGGCAGTTTAGATGAAGTGCAGGTGGCTGCGATTCGGGATTTGCGGGATCAGTATGTGGAATTAGAGAAGCGTCGGGAAGCAATTTTGAAGTCACTTAAGGAGCTGGAGAAACTAACGCCTGAATTAGAGAAGGCGGTTAGAGGGGCGGAGACTTTGGCCAAATTAGAAGACATCTACCTTCCCTACAAACCTAAACGCAAAACACGCGCGATGGCGGCCCGCGAGAAAGGCCTACAAGAGCTCGCAAACCAACTAAGACTACAGCGCTTAGCAGACCCAGAGGTCTTAGCGGCGGAATACCTAGCAGACGTAGAAGAGGCCTTAGCGGGTGCTAGAGATATCCTCGCGGAAGAAATGATGGAGACGGCAGAGGCGAGAGAGGAAGCGAGAAACTTGTTCACGCGCAAAACGACGGTAAAATCGAGCGTTGCGAAAGGAAAACAAGAGGCAGGCATTAAATACAAAGATTACTTTGACTGGTCTGAATCGTTAGCTCAGGCACCCTCCCACCGTATTTTAGCCCTATTTAGAGGTGAAAACGAGGGAATTTTGAATCTGAATCTAACGGGTCCAGACGAGGAGGTACTGAACAAATTAGAACGTCGTTTCATCACCGGAAACAATGCCTGTGCTAGACAAGTGGGAATGGCCATCCAAGATGGCTACAAGCGCTTACTGATGCCAGCTATGGAAACGGAGATGCGGGCAGAAGCAAAGAAACGCGCAGACGAAGAAGCCATTCGCGTATTCGCAGAGAATATCAGACAACTGTTATTAGCGGCCCCTTTAGGCCAAAAACGCGTCTTAGCCCTCGACCCTGGATTCAGAACCGGCTGCAAAGTCGTTTGCTTAGATGAACAAGGTACCCTTTTAGCCAATACAGCGGTTTATCCGCACACCGGACCGGGTCAAGCCGCTGAGGCAGGTCATACCATCCAAGATTGGGTGAAGAAATACAAAGTGCAAGCTATCGCCATCGGAAACGGCACAGCGGGACGTGAAACGGAATCTTTTGTACGCACCTTGAAACTCGAAGGTATCACGATTATCATGGTCAACGAAAGCGGAGCCTCCATCTATTCTGCCTCAGAGGCAGCACGCGAGGAGTTTCCGGATAAAGATGTGACCGTTCGCGGGGCAGTTTCGATTGGGCGCCGCTTGATGGATCCTTTGGCAGAACTCGTGAAGATCGACCCGAAATCCATCGGTGTGGGACAATACCAGCATGATGTAGACCAAAAGAAACTGCAAGCCTCCCTCGATGACACCGTCATCTCTTGCGTAAACTCAGTAGGGGTTGAATTGAACACCGCCTCCAAACAGATTCTTTCTTATGTTTCTGGCCTAGGTCCACAACTTGCCCAAAACATCATCGACTACCGCACCAAGAATGGCCCCTTCGTCAAGCGTTCTGATTTGAAAAAAGTCACTCGATTAGGCGAAAAGGCCTTCGAACAAGCGGCAGCCTTCTTGCGTATTCGCAATGCGAAAAACCCTTTAGATGCCAGCGCAGTTCACCCCGAACGCTACGAAATCGTGGAAAAGATGGCAAAAGACCTGAACTGCAAAGTGGCGGACCTCCTATCTAACGAATCCTTGCGCAAGCAAATCCGCTTAAGTCAATACGTAAATGCAGAAGTGGGAATGCCGACTTTAACCGATATCATGGAAGAATTAGCGAAACCAGGACGTGATCCTCGCGAGCAATTCGAAGCTTTTGAATTCACGGAAGGAGTTAACGAAATAAAGGACTTACGCGTGGGAATGATTCTTCCAGGAATTGTGACGAATATTACGAATTTTGGCGCTTTCGTAGACATCGGTGTTCACCAAGATGGCTTAGTGCACGTCAGTCAATTAGCCGATAAGTTTGTGAGAGACCCGAACGAAGTAGTAAAGGTGGCACAGAAAGTGCAAGTTCGAGTGACGGAGGTGGATGAGGTAAGGAAAAGGATTGCGTTGAGTATGAAGAAGTAGATTAGAGATTATAGAGTAGAGAGTATAGATAAAAAACATCTCCTCTCTCTACTCTCCTCTCTCTTATCTAATCTTTCTTCTTACAGCAATTCGGCAACTTCGCATAGTCTTTTGCAATTGCCTTCACATCATCCGCGTCGTATCCCGTCTCTGAGATGGCTTTGCGAATTCCTGCTACATCGATCTTCGCTGCATCGTATTCTACCGTAATGACCTTGTCATCTAGGTTCAAATCGGATTTAGCCACGCCTTTCGTTAAGGCTAAGTTCTTTTCAATACGCTCCTTGCACATTTCACAAATGGCAGAGGTTTTGATTTTCACGGTCTCTTTAGGGCCTGCAAGCGCTAGAAGAGGCATCATTAATAAAAATAAGAGCTTTTTCATGGCTTTATTTTTTAACTACTTTGAGATCCATCGTACAAGCTGGGCACTTACCTTTCTTCGAATAGGTCTTTTTGCCCTCGCATTTCATTGGACATGCATATTCTTCTTTCTTACTTACTTTAGCAGCCTTTTGATCTGCCTGAGTGGACGCAAAGGCCCCGAACATTCCCAAAACTAGGGTCGAAACTAAGATGTACTTTTTCATATTAATTGATTTTAAAACGGATTCCTGTATAAACCATGGTGCCGGTTATCGGCCCCCAAACCATTGAAGCATCAAAACCCGCTGCAAACGGATCTTTGGCTACAAAAATGGGATTCTCTTGGGTAAAATTAAAAAGATTTTCCACTCCCACGTACAATTCCCACTTTTTAAATTGACGAGTTACTTGGCCGTAAACGGTAGAAAACGGAGGCGCAGTCACTTCTTGAATGGCACCAGTGTGTAAATGAGCTAATTTATGATCTGGAATTCTTCTGGATCCATTCCATTGCCAAGTGACATCGTACTTCCAAATCTCATAAGGAGTTGCATAGGCTAAATTAACTAAAACACGATCCTTGTTTAGGTAAGGCTTTGTCAGACGAATTAAACCGCCATCCATTCGCATGTAATCTGCTTGAACATCTTGGTAACGATAGGCCACCTTCATCTCAAATCGTTTGAATGGGCTGTAATTAAACTCCCCTTGGATACTTGTAGAAAAAGATTTGCCAGGAGAAGAGTACATTCGTATTGTAGATCCAGCCTCCATATCCACCATCCATTGATGAATAAAATCGGTTTGGAAGAAATCCAAAACTAGATTCGCCTTGCGCGATCCAATCGTCATGTTTTTCGTCAAAGTCATCCCATAATTCCAAGAGGACTCCAATGGATTTAGGCTACCCAGCACACGTAACGAACGATTGTTCACTAAAAAGCCCATATTTTCTGCCAAAGGATTCACCCGTCTCCACCCCTTCCCAGCGGATAAACGAAGAATCCAATCGGTCGCCACATCCCATTTCACGTGTAGACGGGGAACCCATTGGGTGCCTAGTTGGTTGTGAAAGTCGACTCTTTGGCCTAACACTAAAGTCAACTTATTCGGAATTATCCACGTATATTCTCCATAAATTCCCGGCACGATCTCCGTACGAGCATAGGCAGAATCAATATACGATTCTTGATAGGAATCGAGCAGAAAACTCGCCCCCGTCTTAACGGTATGATTCGTGTTGTCGATGATCGATTGAAAAATCAAATTTCCATAAATGCTCTGCTCTCGACCTTGGTATTTTTTGATTGAAAAATAGGAGTCGTTCGCGTGATTTGCCGTACTTAAAATTAGGGCAAGACCTTGGTATGGCTTTTCTGGATACAAACGGGCGATTTTGGCAAATGTTTCTAGCCGTTCTGTTTTGCTCCCAAAACCATAGATTTGAAAAGGATCCGAGTTTTTTTGAATCGCATTTTGGCCTCCTAAACGATCCTCTAAGAGGTAATTTGCCCCCCACTGAATCATCCAGCGATCGGTGGCATACTTCCAGCGATTTAACACGTTTGCTAACTGAAATAAAGGCAGATCAAGGAAACCATCTTTATTCCCATCTAAACGCCCGGCCTGCTGGGAATAATGCGCAAAAACACCCGTAGATAAACGGGAATTAAATCGATGAGCACCTTGTTGATTCATCTCAAATCGCCCCTGAGAGTTCGTATAGGTATTTAAATAATAGACTTCCGAAGTATCAGGTTTCGCAAGCTCCACATTAATGGCACCCGTCATGGATTCGTAGCCATTGACGACAGAGATGGTCCCTTTCGCTAGATCAATCGATTTAATCCACGTACCTGGTAAATAATTAAGGCCAAATGTGGATTTCAATCCCCGAATTGAAGGAACATTTTCGACGTTCGTTTGGACATATGTACCGGCTAAACCCAATAATTGAATTTGCTTAGACCCCGTCACCGCATCGGCATAACTCACAGAAACGGAAGCGTTGGTTTCGAAACTCTCAGACAAATTGCAGCAAGCCGCTTTACCTAAGGTTTTGATGGTCATAACCTCGGTGGCTAGAATGGCATTATCGTCTTTCTGACCTGGATTCGCAATAACCCGAAATTCTTTTAATTCAGTATCTCGCTCAATACTGTCTTTTCGCATGACCTGTTGAGCCTGCAAAAGTGTCGGAAAACTAAGTAGAATAAGTAATTTATACATCGTATGAATGATTTAAATGATGGAAATAGCTTTGCTACATCATCAAATCAAATACGTCTGTAATTGTGCTAACCTAGCTTGCCGTGTAAGCGGAGGAGCATTTGCTTGGAATAAATTAAAATTATCAAGTTCCTGATAAACTATTTTGACCGATTGATAAGAAACGGCAGTTAAGGCAGGTGTGAATACCCACTGAAGAGCCGTATTTCCCTTTGTTAAATCGAAGTTGAACTTGACTTGGTATTTGCCTAAAAAACAACATTTTGCTCTTGAAAGCTGCGCCTGAGAAGTAGGATTACAACAAGATTCTGCCTTTGAAACTGTGAATTTCTTAGCCCCTGTGTAAACACAAGTTGCCTCCGTCCAAGAGATACCTAGGCTACCGAATAATATCCAGGCAGCAAGAAAAAAGGACATGAAGGACTGGGCCATCTTTTTCATCAACCAAATTTAGTTTAAAATTCTTAATTTGCTTTATGTTTCAGCGGTTTACCATTTTCTTGATATTTAGCCTATGCTCTAGCCTACATGCTCAAACCTACCGCTACCTAATCTTGTTTAAAGACAAGGCCTCAAATACGTATAGTCTAAACAAACCAGAGGCTTTTTTAAGTTCCAAAAGTCTAGAAAGACGAACGAAAAACCTCGTTGCCATCACACAACAAGACCTTCCTGTCAGCGAAACTTATTTAAACCAAGTGAGAGCTACCGGGGCACGCATCCTATTTCCGCTCAAATGGATCAATGGAGCACTAATTGCCCAAAAACCAAGTGAAATCAAGAAGACTTTGGCCTTAAACTCAGTCAAAGGACTTTACTGGAATTTCCCAGCAGATTCCAGTCAAGCAAATCAGATTCAATCAGGCACCTTATCGACAAACGCGAGTCCTGATTACGGAAATTCAATCACCCAAATCACCCAATTAGGTATCGATCAGATGCACGCTAAGGGTGTAACAGGCGCAGGCACGCTTATCACTTTGTTAGATGATGGGTATAAAAATGCGAATACCGTCCCCTACCTACAAAACCTGTTTACTGACAAACGCGTCATCGCCACCCTGAGCACCGATCCCACGATATCCTCTGTATATAATGCAGGAGGGCATGGCACAAATGTACTCTCCACGATCGCCGGTTACGAATCAGGCAAACTCATTGGGACTGCTTTCAAGGCCTCTTTTGCCCTTGCCCAAACCGAGGAAAGCTACCATGAATTAATCGTTGAAGAAGCGAATTGGTTGCGTGGGGCAGAATGGGCAGATAGTTTGGGAACAGACATACTTTCCTCCTCTTTAGGCTATTCGACGTTTGATAATCCACAATATAACCACAGCTTTTCCGACTTGAATGGAAAATCCACACTTGTTTCCAAAGCCGCTGCATGGGCAGCCAGCAAAGGAATTATTTGTACCATCAGCGCAGGAAATGAAGGAGCCAATAGCTGGAAATTAATCACAGCGCCGGCTGATGCAGATTCCATTTTAACCGTGGGTTCCGTGAATGCGCTAGGAACTTTATCCGCCTTCAGCTCTACTGGACCCAGTTTTGATGGACGGGTGAAACCTGATGTGGTCGCTATGGGATCATCCACTTCCGTCGGTTTCATCGATGGAACAATAGGCACATCCAATGGAACCTCCTTTTCTGCCCCCTTAATTGCTGGCTTGGCTGCAGGACTTGTCCAATCCTTTCCGAGACATAAGGCACAACAAATTAGACAGGCAATCCTAAAATCAGGAAATCAATTCAAAGCGGCCGACATGCTCCGAGGCTTTGGCATACCCAATTATGACAAAGCGAGCGAGCTTATGGAACTAATTTTAGGGAATGAACCTTCTGCATCCAGCATAAGCGTTTTTCCCAACCCGGTAAGCCCAGGAAGTCCACTTCACATAAAAATGCCCTTTGAAAAAGCAGCGGTTAACATGATAACTAGTGCCGGAGAAATCGTGCATTCCTTTCAACTAGATCAATCAGAATCGTGTATTTACCTCGGACCCTTCGTTTCTGGGAAATATTATTTTAGATTTACCGCAGAATCAACTGTTCAAACCATACCTGTACTCGTACTATGAAAACACGCTTTTTATCACTGGACATTCTACGTGGAATAACCCTAGCCGGTATGATATTAGTGAATAATAATGGAAATGGTGACTTTACATACGCCCCCTTATTACACGCAGATTGGAATGGTTTCACCCCTACGGACCTTGTTTTCCCTAGTTTTTTATTCATGGTAGGAGTCGCGATGCGCTTCTCTTTCAAAGCCTTTAATTACGAATTAACCCCAGCCGTGCGCGATAAGATCTTGAAGCGTACCCTGTATTTATTTCTGATCAATTACTTCGTTTTTTACTTTCCATTTACGGATTTCTCCTTCGAAAAATTACGTTTTCTGAACGTGTTACCTCGCATTGCTCTATCCTATTGTGCCGTCGCTTTCATTACCTTGCAGGCCCCTAAAAAATGGCTTACATGGATTAATGCGGGCATTTTATTGTCGTTTTGGGGAATTCTCTATGCCTTCGGTGATGCCGGATCCTGGATGGATATCAGTACCAATGCCGTTCGCAAATTAGATCTTTTGCTCTTCGGGGAGTCGCATTTATACCATGGAAATGTGGTGAATGGAGTGCATATTGCGTTTGATCCAGAGGGCCTCCTGAGCACCCTGCCTGCCATATCAACCTGTTTATTCGGCTACCAGGTTAGCTTGTATTTAGAGAATCAGGCCAAAGAAAACAAATCCGCCCTACTCGGCCTTCTTGGTTGGGGAGCAGCTTTAATCAGTATTGCTTTGATTTGGGATCAAGCTTTTCCGGTGAATAAAAAGCTGTGGACCAGCTCATTCGTCCTACTTTGTGCAGGCATCGACTTTATTTTAATTGGCCTTTTAAACTGGTGGATACAGACCAAAGAACGCCACTTCGGCAATACCTTCTTCTTGGTTTTAGGTACTAATTCCATCCTAGCTTATGGTATTTCAGAAATCATTGCCATCCAATTAGGCAATTACCAAATTCAAGATCAATCCGCCAATCAATGGCTGTATTGGCACATTTTCGAACCTATTTTCGGAAAATACAATGGTTCTTTGGCGTATGCGATCACCTTTGTGTTAGTGTGCTGGAGTGTGTGTTGGGTATTCTGGAAGAAGAAGTGGTTTTTAAAAGTATAAGTTTTGCTCCGCAAAACTTATACTTTTAAAAAAGTCGACTACGGCTTAGTCACGACTTCGTCGTTTAGTCGATGCTTCGCATCTTAGTCGTCCTTTAGATGCCACGACTAAGTCCGCAGGACGACTATCGCTGCGAAGCAGCGAATAGCAGCGCAGCACCAAAAACCCCTGCTGAATCCCCTAACTTAGGCTTCACGATCGGAGTCAGTACCTCACCAGAATTGAAAATGTATTTCTTGATTCGTTCGATTCCCTCCTTATAGAGTAAATCGATATTTCCTACGCCGCCACCAATGACGATGACTTGGGGATCTAAGACATTAATTAGTGTAGAAACGGCACGACCGAAATTCTCTAACATTCGCTCGATGGTGGCCGTTGCGGCTGCATCTGTTCCTGCTAAATGACCTTGAAGGATTTGTTGCATGCGCAGTTTTTGGCCTGATTCAGCTTCATAATATTCCTCTAAAGCGGGACCCGAAATAACATGTTCCAAACAGCCTGATTTGCCGCAATAGCAGGGTTTTCCGCCTTCTTCCAAGATATTATGGCCCCACTCACCGCCAATACCGTGCAATCCATTAATCACCTGACCGTGCACGACTAAACCGCCACCCACGCCGGTACCCATGATAATACCAAAAACAACTTCCGCATTCGGATTAACCTCCTGAACCGCACCCATCAAAGTTTCCGCTAAAGCAAAGCAATTCGCATCGTTCGCTAACCGAACTTCGACGCCTAGGGCTTTGGCCAAATCTGCTGCCATCGGACGACCATTCATGGAAGTCGTGTTGCAGTTTTTCATAGTTTGGGTGGCTGGATTCAAGACCCCTGGCGTGGCAAAGCCAATACGAGTGGGAGTAACAGCTAATTGATCTGAAACACGTGAAACGAGACGAGCCACTTGAGAAATGATGTGTTCGTAACCTTTTGAGGCCTCCGTATCAATACGTTCTCTTGCAATAACTTGCGTTAAATCGTGGGCTTGAATTACGGCGCATTCGATCTTAGTTCCACCTAAATCGATGCCCCACAGATAATCTTGTTTCATAGGTTTAGCGACGGTTGTCGTTGTTTTCAAAGATACTCAAATAACTCAAATAGCGACTGTGCGCAATATCTCCAGCCTCAAAAGCCTTCAGAACCGCACAAGAGGGCTCTGAAATGTGCAGGCAATTATTGAATTTACACTCACCTATTAGTGCGCGCATTTCAGGAAAATAATGGGATAATTCATCTTTCTCGATTTCCATTACCCCTAGTTCGTTGATGCCCGGGCTATCGATCAAATAGGTCTCAGGACCCAGCTCCCACATGGTAGAATAGGTCGTGGTGTGCACGCCTTTTTGGGCAAAATCAGAAATCTCTTTGACTCTAATATTCAAATGCGGAGAAACCAAATTCAACAAACTAGATTTCCCAACGCCCGAATGTCCTGCTAAAAGGGAGACTTTACCGGCAAACATAGCCCTAAATTCATCTACCCCTTGGCTTCTTGGAATGGAAGTAAACAAGATTCCATAGCCTAATTCTTGATAGAGAGCGGCATATTCAAAGATTTGATCCTCTTCCTCCTCATTCAACAAATCCATTTTGTTAAACACGATAGTGACGGGAATTCGAAAAGCCTCGGCTGTCACTAAAAAGCGATCTAAGAAACCAAGCGAAGTTTTAGGGGACTTCAAAGTCATCACGAAAATGGCTTGATCGACGTTTGCGGCCATTAATTGACCTTGTCCAGTCTTATGTACTGACTTTCGGATGATGTAATTCGTGCGAGGGATGATCTCCTCGATGACCACGGTTTCGTTCGCTTCATCCTCCATGGCATAGATCACGCGATCTCCTACGGTCAGTGGATTGGAGGTTTTGGGACCTTTCAATTTGAATTTCCCCTTCAAACGTCCTTTGAATACCTTACCTGATTCGGAACGAATTTCGTACCAAGAACCAGTTGAACGCATGATTAAACCCTTATTTCCTTCCATCGACCCCTAAATTACGCACAAATTCCATGATTCTTTCCGTCGCACCCGCTTGCAATTGCACAAAAGTGCGCGATTGCACCTGCTTATTCACAAAGTTTTGATCATCGTCATAAATAACGCGCATGGCTTGATCTAATTCCGCTGAGTTGCCTATTGGAAAGGCAAGCCCTAGTTCGATTAGATCTCTTGCCTCTTTAAATTTTTGATAGTTTTTATGGCCAAAAAACACCGTCGGACCGAACACCGCCGCCTCCAACGTATTATGTAAACCATCTCCAAAAGCCCCTCCAATGTATGCAAACGAGGCTCCTCTATATAAATTAGCTAAACGACCTACCTCATTCACAAAAAGAACGTCCGCATTTTCTCGCAGAGGACCTTTGGAATAAGAAACCGTCAAATCAATTTTATCTTCCCAGGATTTCAATTCCTCCGCATGGATTTCATGTGGTGCAATCACCCATTTGAAGGGATATTTCTTCGAATTAATAATCGGAATCAACACATCCATATCTGCCTGCCAAGCAGAACCGACTACCATAAACTCGGAATTATTGACAAAATCCGTTAACAAATCCCACGAAATCGGATTTTTCAAATTGTCTAAAACACGATCAAAACGCGTATCTCCAGCCACCGTCACATTTGAACGCTGAAGTAGGTCTGCAGAAGCTTGATCTTGTACAAATAAATGCGTAAAACAATCTAATAATCGGCGATAGAAGCCTCCATACCACATGAAAAAGACTTGATTCGGTCTAAAAATCGCGGAAACCAAAACAGTAGGAATCGATCGCTTTTGTAAACCTGTCAGGTAATAATGCCAAAATTCATATTTCACAAAAAACGCCAAAGAGGGTTTCACCAAGTCTAAAAATCGCGAGCTATTAAAATAGCCATCCAAAGGCAAATAACTCACAAAATCGGCTCCGGCATAGTTTTTTCTAACCTCGTAGCCAGATGGGGAGAAAAAGGTAACTAAGATAAAATGTGTTGGATTTTCCTTTTTATAAGCTTCTATGATAGGTCTTCCCTGTTCAAACTCACCCATCGAAGCTGTATGAAACCAAGCTACCGGTCTAGCATTCGAGTTGAATTGCTTCTCTAGTCCATCCCACACCTTTATTTGGCCCTCATTCATCAACTTCGCTTTGCTCTGAAACAGCGCCGCGAATCGAATAAGTCCTCGATATAAAAACAAGACAAAAGAATAGAGGCAAACCCTCATTTTTTACTAAATTTGATGTTGAATTGTTAAAATTACGAAAAAGGCAGAGGAATATGAATTGGATACCCTTAACAGACGAAAATCAACTAGCTGAAATTGTGGAAATTTCACAACAGAAACCCGTCGTTATATTTAAACATAGCACGCGTTGCTCCATCTCTTCTACCGCCCTAAATCGCTTCGAGAGAGCTTGGGATGCGGAGAATACACCAGCCTATTATTTGGATTTAATCGCATACAGACCTATTTCAGGACAGATTGCGGAACAATTTAACGTGGAGCATCAGTCCCCTCAAGTACTGGTTATTGATAAAGGTGCTTGCCCCTACTCCGCTACCCATTGGGATATTTCCGTTGAAGAAATTAAACCTTATTTGCATGCCTAGATTTTTTTTCTTGTGGGTGATTTTGGTGGTGCCATTTTGTATGATGGGCCAAAGAAAATCAGCAGCACCCCAGAAAAAAGAAATCAACGCTAGCGCTTCCTCTTGGGGAATCGGAGTGAATACGAACACCAATTCAGGACTTTTGGGTGGATTTAGTTTCATTAAGACCTTCAAAAATAGATCTTTCATCAATCTCGATTTCACAAACACGAAAGATTACCGTGAATTTGACTCCCCTTTCTCCTATAATGGCAAGACCTATGTGGAAGGGAAATTAAATTACCTACTCAATTTACGACCTGAATATGGTCGCCAATGGGCGCTATTAAAACAATCGAGTGATGGTGGAACGAGCCTAAATGGTCGTTTAGCAACAGGGCCGACGCTAGGAATACAAAAACCTTATTTCGTAGATATCATTTACACGGATGCGGCAGGAAAATCGATTCAGACCAGTGTACCAATGGCGAATGCCCTAGATAATACCTATTCTAAATCCGTTATTAGTGGCGAGGGCAGCTTTTTTTCAGGCTTTTCAGAGGCAAAAATGGTTCCAGGCTGGCACCTTAAAACGGCTTTGGAGTTTAAATTTGAGACCTTAAAACAGAATTACTTATCCCTTGAAACGGGATTTATCATCGACTATTTTAGTCAACCAGTAGAGATTTTAAACCAAACCACGCCTAGGTCTGTTTATACGACAGGTTATGTGACCTTTTTCTTTGGAAAAAGTAAATAGAAAAATTATGATTGAATTACCTCAAGTAAATCCCGCTGCAAATTCCCGCAAACCCGATTGGTTACGCGTTAAATTACCCATCGGGGAAAAATATACCAACGTTCGCAAAATCGTAGATGAATACAAATTACATACGATTTGCCAGTCAGGAAATTGCCCAAACATGGGGGAATGCTGGGGCGAGGGAACAGCGACATTCATGATTTTAGGCAATGTCTGCACCCGTTCTTGCACTTTTTGTGCGGTAGCAACAGGCCGTCCAAACGAGTACGACGAAGATGAACCACGCCGGGTGGCAGATGCCATCAAATTAATGAACATAAAACACGCCGTGATCACTTCCGTGAACCGCGATGAATTGAAAGATAAAGGCGCAGAGATTTGGTACCAAACGGTTCGCGCTGTGAAAGAAACAACCCCTTTAACGACCATTGAAACCTTGATCCCTGACGTGAAAGCAAACTGGGATGCCTTGATTCGCATGATCGAGGGAGGCCAAGAAGTGGTATCCCACAATATGGAAACGGTGGAGCGCTTATACCGCTATGTACGTCC
The DNA here is from genome assembly GCF_045310505.1 of Aquirufa novilacunae. Classification (NCBI taxonomy): domain Bacteria; kingdom Pseudomonadati; phylum Bacteroidota; class Cytophagia; order Cytophagales; family Flectobacillaceae; genus Aquirufa; species Aquirufa novilacunae. The sequence goes on along the minus strand of NZ_JBEWZG010000001.1, from coordinate 35,343 downwards.
ACAAGCGAAATATGCCCGCAGTTTAGAGCAAATTAAGCGTACGAAAGAATTTGGGAAACGCAATAAATCGGGTATCATGCTTGGATTAGGCGAGACACAAGAAGAAGTTTTCAAAGCCATGGATGACCTAGTGGAGCACGGCTTAGATGTGTTGACTTTGGGACAATACTTACAACCCACTAAAATGCACCACGAAGTGATCGAATGGATACATCCAGACACGTTTGCGATGTACAAAGAAGAAGGTCTGAAACGCGGACTTGCCTATGTGGAGTCAGGAGCCCTAGTTCGTTCGAGTTACCACGCGGAAAAGCACATCTAGTTTATGCAATTACCCGGCCCAGCCTATCGAGAATACGATTTCATCCTGGCGGGTGGGGGAATGGCCGGTTTGTCTTTTGCGTATTATTTAAGCCAAAGTAGCTTATCCAACCAGCGCATCTTAATCATCGATCGAGGAATTCGACGCGAACAGACCTTTTGCTACTGGTCGGATGGACCCTCCGAATTCGACTTTTTAGCTGAAAAATCCTGGGATTCACTCTATTTCCACAGTGCGAGACCGTCTTCCATAGAACTTTCAATAGCCCCTTATTCCTATCGGAAAATAAACGCGGCAGATTGGTTTTCACACATTGAATCGGAATTAAGCAAACACCCGTCGATACATTACCTACAAGCCGATATTCAATCCATCGGTTTTCAAGGAGAAGGAAGTACCCTCCTGACTTCTGAAGGCAGCTTTTACGCCACTAAAAAAATCATTGATAGTTTCAACCCTTTCCCTTGTGAGCTTGAGAATCCCAAACACCTCAAACAACATTTTTTAGGCTGGGAAGTGGAATGTAATTTCAATAATTTCCAAACAGACTCAGCCCATTTATTCGACTTCAGGGTAGCCTTCGGGAATGAGTGCGAATTCATGTATGTATTACCTACGACTCCTAGAAAGGCCTTATTTGAATACACCTTTTTCTCTGGAACACTCCGGGAGCCTGAATTTTACCGAGATAAAATAAAATCCTACCTGTTCGCCTATTATGGTCTAACGGAGGACGATTACCTGTTAAAAGAAGAGGAAAGCGGTATTATTCCGATGCGAAATAATCCTAATCTTCCGGAGAATTTATACCAAAAACATCTGAAAATTGGAACAAGTGGTGGCTTCGTAAAATCCACAACCGGCTATAGTTTTTACCGCACTCAAAAATTCTGTCGTGACCTTGTCGCTTCCTTGGAAAAAGGACCCTCCGCTCAGCTGGTGATTCCTTTCAAACCCTGGAAAATCTGGTTAGACGAAGTCTTCCTTCAAGTATTAATTGATCAAAAGATTGCCGGCTCCAAAGTCTTTGAGAGCCTATTTTACAACAATAAGCCCGCTCTCCTGCTAAAGTTTTTACAGGAAGAAACGAGCTGGAAAGAAGACCTTCGCTTGATGTGGTCGGTACCCACTTTGCCCTTCGTTAGAGCAGCCCTAAAAACTATTTACCGGTCAAAAATTAAAAGCTAGAGGCTTGTGGGTTCCTAGGAATAATCGTATTTTTGCCCAGATTTTAATCTCAAAAACAAATAATATTCGCCCATGGCATATCTATTCACCTCTGAGTCGGTTTCTGAAGGACACCCAGATAAAGTAGCTGATCAAATTTCTGATGCGTTAATTGACCATTTTATGGCTTTTGACCCCACTTCCAAAGTGGCTTGCGAAACGCTTGTAACAACAGGTCAAGTAGTTTTAGCCGGTGAGGTGAATACAACGACGTATTTAGACGTTCAAGCGATTACACGTGAAGTGATTCGCAAGATCGGTTATACGAAGTCGGAATATATGTTTGAGGCAAACTCTTGCGGTATTTTATCAGCGATTCACGAGCAATCAGCTGATATCAACCAAGGAGTTGATCGCAAGAACCCAGAAGAGCAAGGTGCAGGTGACCAAGGTATGATGTTCGGTTTCGCTACGAAAGAGACGGACAACTATATGCCCTTGGCCTTAGACTTAGCCCACAAAATCTTACAAGAACTTTCTTATATCCGCAATAACGAGCCTTCGTTAATCGGATACCTACGTCCTGATGCAAAATCTCAGGTAACGATCGAATATAGTGACAATCATGTGCCACAACGCATCGATACGATCGTTGTTTCAACACAACACGATGATTTCGCCTCAGAAGCAGAGATGCTAGCAAAAATCAACAAGGACATCGTAGAAATCGTTATTCCTCGCGTTAAGGCGAAATTAAAGCCTGAATTGCAAGCTTTATTCAACGATGCGATCACCTACCACATCAACCCAACAGGTAAATTCGTAATCGGTGGTCCACACGGAGATACCGGTTTAACTGGCCGTAAGATCATCGTAGATACGTATGGTGGAAAAGGTGCTCACGGTGGTGGTGCTTTCTCTGGTAAGGATCCTTCCAAAGTAGACCGTTCAGCTGCCTATGCAACACGTCATATCGCGAAAAACTTAGTAGCTGCTGGTTTATGTGACCAAGTATTAGTTCAAGTTTCTTATGCGATCGGTGTAGCTAAGCCATGTGGTTTATTCATCGATACCTACGGAACTGCGAAAGTAGATATGACAGACGGCGAAATCGCTCGCAAAGTTGAAGCGATCTTCGATATGCGTCCTTACTTCATCGAGCAACGTTTGAAATTACGTAACCCGATCTATTCTGAGACAGCAGCTTACGGACACATGGGACGTAAGAACGAAATCGTCAAGAAAGAATTCACTGGTCCTAACGGCCAAAAAGTAAGCAAAGAAGTGGAATTATTCACTTGGGAGAAATTAGACTACGTAGATGCAGTGAAATCTGCTTTCGGAATTTAATTTCCGTTTACCCTAATATGAAAAGAGGCGACCTTCGGTCGCCTCTTTTGTTTTATTTTTTTCTAAAATTCCTCGCTAGCCAGATCTTCGGCCCGAAGCGCCTTCACGGCGGTAGTCTTTGATTTATATCGTTTAATCTGTTCTGCAATCGCATTTAAAGCTAAGTCTAATGCTTCTTCAAATGATTTTGCCGTTTCTTTCACAAATAACACCGCTCCCGGGACGGTAATTTTAATTTCTAACATTTTCTCTTTTACCTTTCCTAGGCTTGTCGCCACTTTCAGAAAAACCTCACCCGCGGTTATTCGGTCGTAAAAGGTATCTAACTTGTTTAACTTTTCTTGAATGCTTTCTACCAATTTGCGGTCCGCAGTAAAGTGGATCGCGTGAACTTGCACTTTCATAAGCTTAAAATTTAATGGTGAAACACGCTTTGGGAATCTTAGCAAAGCTGACAGAAAAAAGAACGTTTTAGATTCGATATAAACGTATTGTATTTTTCAGGTGATGTCAAGTGTTTAACAGATTTTATTTGGCTACGCCAAATAAAATCTGTTAAACAAGTCACAACAAGTCGCAGCTTCGCTGCGTAGTCGCGACTATGTCGGTAGTCGGTAGTCGGTAGTCGGTAGTCGGTAGTCGGTAGTCGAAAAAAGGCTTTATGAGAAAATCTCTACTCTAAAACTCACCATACAATCGCCACCGGCGATTCCAACTTTATTCTTTATTCTTTGTGCTTTATGCTCTATACTTTTAAACTAACATCCCTACCCTAAACCCGCTATACCATCGCCACCGGCGATTCAATCTCTATTCTTTATTCTTTGTGCTTTATGCTTTAAACTAACATCTCTAATCTCCTTTATACCTCAACCTAATCAATCGTATAGAAACCCCATTCCTCCGCATAAAATCGTGCCAGAAATGCTGAATAGCTGATAAATGGTCATTCGGAGATTTCACTTCCACGAAGGCATACTCATCGCCCTTTTGGATAAATAAATCGGGAAAACCTTTCACGTGGGTACCTAAATGGGTCCACATATAGTGCGCAATAGCCGCCAGACCATCCGTAGGCATGGCATTCAAGAAACGTTCCATCAAATCAAAATCGAGGGAATACCAATCCACCAATGGATTCATCGCCCCCTGATTCTCGGCGGCACGAGCGCGCAAAACAGCGAGAAGCTCGACACGGTCAGAGAGTAAATGAATTGGCAATTCTCCCGCAAAAGATTCCTTCCCATAGTGACTGGGAGCCCATTGAAAAGGATGATGAAAGCCTTCTTTGCGCTCCGCAAAGATCAAATCCCAAGCGAATAAACCTAGGAAATTACGCCAAATTTGATTCTCCGTAAAGGCCGCATAATAGCCCTGTGCTTCAAAATAGGCCGCTACGCCAGCTTCTACTTGGCCAATGTATTCGGGTGATATTTCGATTAATTCGGCTTGCTTTAGGGAAGAGGTAACTTGTTTGATGGATTTCTTGTAGGCCTGTTTGGCCAGAAAATCTTCGAAAAAATGAATCTCTGTAGGGGAATCACATAATTCCAATCCGACACGAGCCCAGTTTATGGCTTCCTCCATCTCCCCCATTTTCTGCAACACTCGAACTCGTCGCTCCATTGAAGCACCGCTTAATGAAACCTCATATACCTCCAAAGCCTCAACATAGGCCTTTTCGCGCTCTAAAAGACGCCCTAAAGCATAGCACGTTTTTTCAAATGCTCGAATCGATGGTTCTAACAAAGATTCAGCCAATGGCAACAGATGTACCCGCCAAGAAGCTAACATCTCGTCTGCGCTGACCGATGAAGTATAAAACGACTCCCGCCAAAGCGAAATGGCCCATTTCTGTTCTGCTTCCTCTCGGCTTTGGAAATAGGGCTTTAGGTCTTCCTCTTGCACTTCTACGAAGGCCCTGTGGCCTAAGTCCTTCACCACAAAATCCGTTAAATCTCGTGAACGGGTGCCAAAAAACAAGAACTGAAGGAAGGCAAAAACCTCCATCCGAATCGGAGCCACGACTCCGGCAGAAAATGATGCGATTAAATCAAGGGAAGAAACGAGTGCGGCTGCTTCTTCTTTGGAGGCAGAAGAGGGGACTTTGATGCCTTGTTTTTTGGCCAAAATAACACATTCCTGCTTCGTAAAAATCGATTCCACTCCTTCCGTCACCTCCAGTAAGAAACCCGACGAGCGTAAAATCCGCAAGGAATTAGCCAAATCCCCAATTTCAGGGTAGTTTAATTTCTCGATCCGAAAATACGCCGAACGACGGGAGGCTAAGCGTAAATAAAGGCATTGTGAGGCAAAAGGCAGTTCAGAAAAATCTTTTAAAAATACTATTTCTTTTTCCTGTAACAGGGGCAAATAATGCCGGTCAATGTAGCGCAGAATATAGCTAAAATGCTCCCAATAATAGGTTGCAGACAATTCTACCTCAATTTTTCGCTCATTCCGCATTATTGTTTATCTTTGTCTACCTTTTAAAGGGATTATCCTTTTATTCATAAATCAAAACAAAAATATGCAAACTGTTGCTAATTTCAATTTTGCCGGTAAAAAAGCGCTAGTACGTGTTGATTTCAACGTTCCTTTGAATGATCGTTTCGAAATTACAGATGATACCCGAATTAAGGCTACGATTCCAACGATTCAAAAGATTTTGAAGGATGGCGGATCGGTCGTTTTAATGTCTCACTTAGGTCGTCCGAAAGACGGTCCCGTAGAAAAGTACTCTTTAAAACACTTAGTGACTCCTTTATCGTTGGTTTTTGGAGTTAAAGTAAAGTTTACTTCAGATTGCATCTCTGACGAAGCGGTTGAATTAGCGAATGGTTTACAAGCAGGTGAAATCTTGTTAATTGAGAACCTTCGTTTCTACAAGGAAGAAGAAAAAGGAGATGTTGATTTCGCTCAGAAATTAGCTCGCTTAGGTAACGTGTGGGTGAATGATGCGTTTGGTACGGCTCACCGTGCACACGCTTCTACTGCGGTAATTGGTCAATTCTTCACAGATAAAGTGAGTGGTTACGTGATGCAAGCGGAATTAGATAACGCACAAAAGATCCTTGAATACGCTGAGCGTCCATTTACGGCGATCATGGGTGGTTCTAAGATTTCAGATAAAATTTTGATTATCGAGCGTCTTTTGGACAAAGTAGATAATTTAATCATCGGTGGTGGAATGACCTATACTTTCTCTCTTGCAGAGGGTGGAAAGATTGGTAAATCGATCTCTGAGCCAGATAAAGTAGAATTAGCAAAGGAATTAATCGAGAAGGCGAAGGCCAAAGGTGTGAACTTAATTATGCCTTTAGACAATGTTTGCGCAGATGATTTCAACAACAACGCAAACCGTCAAACCGTAGAACGCGGATGTATACCTGATGGTTGGGAAGGTTTAGACATCGGTCCTAAGTCAGTGGCTTTATTCCAAGAGACGATTGCAAAGTCTAAAACAATCCTTTGGAATGGTCCAATGGGCGTATTTGAATTCTCTAACTTCGCTATTGGAACAAATGCTATCGCTGATGCGGTTGTGAAAGCAACTGAAGAAAATGGCGCCTTCTCTCTCATTGGAGGTGGTGATTCTGCTTCTGCTGTTAACAATGCAGGTTATGGCGATCGCGTTAGCTACGTTTCAACAGGCGGTGGCGCTTTATTAGAATATATGGAAGGCAAAACTTTACCAGGAGTTGCAGCTTTAGAGGCTTAATTAGCCTATTTCACATAAATTAACGAAAGGCGAGGGATGTTTTCCTCGCCTTTTTGTATTTTAGATTCATGATTCAACATAAAGCTCCTGCCCATCTTCGCGCTGCTTATTTAAGTTTAGATAGCCGCACCATTTATGAGCCTGCAAAAACCGCGTTTTTTGCCGTCCATGGATTGAATCACGATGGGCACCAGTATCTTGAATCTTTGTATGCCAAAGGCGTTCGCGAATTCATCGTCGAGGAATCAGCTTGGCATGGCGCAATAGCCGAAAAAGCCGTTTCCTGGGAGCAAACAAACATCTATGTGGTGGAGAATAGTATCGCCACCCTTCAAGAAATTGCGAAGCATCACCGGGAACAATTTCAGTATCCGCTCATCGCCATCACGGGATCTAATGGTAAGACGATTTGCAAAGAATGGCTTGCCATTTTGTGCAATAGCTCATTTACTATTACAAAAAGCCCTAAAAGTTATAATTCCCAAATAGGCGTGCCTCTTTCCCTCTGGGCTATGCAAGAGAAGCATACCTTGGGTATTTTCGAGGCAGGTATATCCCAAAAAGGTGAAATGGAGCGCATCGAAACGATGCTAAAGCCTGATTATGGTATTTTTACGCATTTTGGCGAGGCTCACGGCTCTAATTTTAGTTCTGATGAAGAGAAACTTAGAGAGAAACTAATTCTCTTTAAAAACGCCAAAAAACTCGTTTACCGAATCAAAGACCTCCAAAATGATGCCATTAAAACCATCATGCAGGAAATCAATCCTTCCTGTGAGTTAATCGGGTGGAATACGATAAGTCCAGATAAAGGTTTGTTCACTTTTTGGCAAACAAAAGGAAAATCTGCCCACATAAAAGTCATTAAAGCAGCTCAAAGCGAAGCATTTATCGATAGTCACATCGATATGTCGGATGAAGCATCCCTAGAAAATGCAACTAATTGCCTCGTCCTAGCCTCTATTTTAGGAATCAGTCGCGACATTTTAGGAATTAAATCAAGAGCACTCAAGCCGATTTCAATGCGACTTGAAATGAAGGAAGGACTGCGCGGAAATACACTCATCGATGATTCGTATAATAACGATGTGGATGGACTTCGCTTAGCGCTCCCTTTATTGCAGAAAAATAAACAGAAGAAAAGTGTTCTAATCCTCAGTGATTTCATCGAAACAGGCATACCTGAAAAGGATTTATATGCTGAAGTGGCATCTTTAGTGCGCCACCAAAAAATCGACCGCGTCATCGGAGTAGGCGAACATATCATTCGAAATAAAGTCAATTTTGACTCTATTGATGTATATCACACGACAGAAGACCTTATTTCCTCCGGCGTATTAAATACTATCAATAATAGCCAACTCTTATTAAAAGGGGCCCGCAAATTCAACTTCGAAAAACTTGTGCATGCCCTTGAAAATAAGACGCACAGAACACAACTAGAGGTTAACTTAGATGCGATTAAGCACAATTTGACCTATTTCAAAAAGAGCATTGGTCCCGATACCAAACTGATGGTAATGGTCAAAGCCTTTGCCTACGGCACAGGCGCCATCGAAATAGCCGCCCTATTACAAAATAGCGGAGTAGACTATCTAACTGTAGCTTATACAGATGAAGGTGTTTATTTGCGTAAACACGGAATCTACGTACCTATTATGGTAATGAATCCAACAGTAGAAGAGTTCGATAAGCTAACTGAAAATGGATTAGAACCAGAAATTTACAGTTTCGATCTATTAAAAGCGATTGACGAATACAGCACGCAGCAAAACAAAAACATTAAGATCCATATCAAATTAGATACGGGCATGAAACGTTTGGGTTTTGAATCATCAGAAATCGAAGAATTAGGCGAAAATTTAGCCCAAATGCCTCAACTTTGGGTGGCTAGTATATTAAGTCATTTAGCGGCTGCAGACAGCCCACAACATGGCGAATTTACAGAAAAACAAATAGACCAATTTAGCCAAGCAGCCACAGAAATTGAGAAAAGTTTAGGTTATCAAACGATTAAACACATCGCTAACTCGGCAGCCATTCAAAATTACCCTTCAGCACGCCAAGACATGGTCCGTTTAGGGATCAGTTTATACGGAATTACCGGTAATCCGAACGTAAAAAACAAGATCGAAAACGTATTAACCTTAAAAACGTCCATTTCTCAGATCAAAAACATCGCTCCAGAGGAGTCGATCGGTTATGGTAGACGTGGAAATTTGACTGGTCCAGGGCGAATTGCCACCCTAGCCATCGGGTATGCAGATGGCTATTCCAGAGCCCTCGGAATGGGAAAAGGACACTTCGAAATTAAGGGACATTTATGCCCTACAGTAGGCTCTATTTGCATGGACATGTGCATGGTAGATATCAGCCAATTTCCTGACATATCTGTCAGCGACACCGCCATAGCCTTTGGCGGAAAAATACAATTATACGATTTAGCTAAACAAGCCGAAACCATCCCTTACGAATTGATGACTAACATCAGTGAACGGGTGAAGAGGGTGTATGTGACGCAGTAGGCGCAAGTCGCTACTATGCAGCTTAGTCGTCACTTCGTGACTTAGTCGACTACGACTTAGTCGCTAGTTACTAGTCACTAGTCGATAGTCGATAGTCGATAGCCAAAGGGGATCACCCTTTATTCTTTGTTCTTTATTCTTTGTGCTTTACTCTCTACTCTATACTCTCAAATCTTATATTTAGCAATAAAGCTATATACAAGATTACATATTTAACACTATTGCTAATTATTATTTATCCATATTGCTAATTAATTAGTATTACTGCTAAGAAGCATATCAATAACCTGATTTGGAGATTTCCAATCAATATATTAACTTAGCTAAATATCAAATAATAGCATGGCTGTAGAGAACATAGCAAAAGCTTTAGGGGATGAGTCTAGACGGAAAATCATCGAACTATTAAAGGACGGAGAGCTTCCTGCTACGGCTATATTTGATCAATTTGACTACGCCGCTCCTACTATTTCCAGGCATTTATCTGTTTTGAAAGATGCAGGCTTAGTGAGCACGCGTAGAAATGGAGTCTTCATTTACTATTCATTAGAGAAGGATGCGCTTCGTCAATTAGATGAATGGCTCTCCCCTTTCCTACCCAAAGTGAAGGCAGCTCCGAAAGAAAAATCCACTCCGACTCCGAAAATACCAAAGGAAAATCCTTTTGATAAATTCCAGTCTGAATTTTAAAATAGTAGAATAATACAATTTTTTATGAAGCGATTTGTGTTCATTATTCGAGGTCCTGTGAGTGGAATTTCCAGCGAATCAAGCCTCGCATCGGAGGCTGAATTAGACCAAATTCGGACCTGGTTAAAAGGCTTAAAATCGACATACGCAGACATGCTTTTTCAGAAATTTTCAGGAGAAAAAAAGGCTTTAAATCAAAGTGGAAATTTGGACCACCTACTGATCTCACAAATTGACGGCGGAGAAATTTCTCAGATCGTTACGCTGATTTTACCAGGTTTAGATGTTGCCGAAGAAATTGCCAAAAGCTTCCCCTTCCCTAACGAGTTTTATAGCCTAGAGTTGAGAGAAATGGCTTAAATTCCTAGTTAACATATAAAAAAAGGCCCATACATAACGTATGGGCCTTTTTTATTTATTCGCGACGAGAATCGCGTATTTTTCTTCTCCTTATAGATTGATCTCGCCTACCATATTCTCAGGCTTTACCCACGCATCAAACTCTTCGGCAGTTAAATAACCAAGAGAAATCGCCGTTTCCTTAAGCGTAGAGCCATTTTTGTGGGCAGTTTGAGCAATCTCTGCCGCTTTGTAGTATCCGATCTTCGTATTTAAGGCCGTAACTAACATTAACGAGTTATTTACGTGCTTCTTAATGTTATCATGCAATGGTTCGATACCTACTGCACACTTGTCATTGAATGCCACACACACATCCCCGATTAAACGCGCAGAGTGTAAGAAGTTATAGATCATCACCGGCTTGAACACATTTAACTCAAAATGGCCGTTTGAACCACCGATTCCGATAGCTACGTCATTACCCATCACTTGCGCAGCTACCATCGTCATAGCCTCACATTGTGTTGGATTAACCTTTCCTGGCATGATAGAAGAGCCTGGCTCATTATCTGGAATATAGATCTCGCCAATACCTGAACGTGGTCCAGAAGAAAGCATACGCACATCGTTTCCAATCTTCATTAAGCTAACTGCAACCGTTTTTAAGGCTCCATGTGCCTCTACAATCGCATCGTGGGCAGCTAGTGCCTCGAACTTGTTTTCTGCCGTTACAAAAGGTAAACCAGTTAAAGCTGCAATGTGTTTCGCTACGTTTTCTGAATAGCCTTTAGGGGTATTAATACCCGTTCCTACGGCCGTTCCTCCTAAAGCTAACTCGGATAAGTGCGCTAAGGAGTTATTGATGGCACGTAAACCGTGATCTAATTGCGAAACATAACCAGAGAATTCTTGACCTAAAGTCAACGGAGTCGCATCCATAAAGTGTGTACGACCGATTTTAACCACGTTTTTAAAGGCTTTTGCCTTCGCAGCCAATGTATCACGCAATTTTGTAATTCCAGGGATGGTTACCTCTACTAACGTTTGATATGCCGCAATGTGCATCGCTGTAGGGAACGTATCATTGGAAGATTGAGACTTATTAACATCATCGTTTGGATGTACAAATTTTTGCTCATCTAGTAAATTCCCCCCTTGCAAAACGTGTGCACGGTAAGCAATTACCTCATTGCAATTCATATTAGATTGCGTACCAGAACCCGTTTGCCAAACCACTAAAGGGAATTGATCTGCCCATTGGCCTTCTAAAATCTCGTCACAAACCTGAGCAATTAAATTTTTCTTCGCTTCTTCTAATACTCCTGACTCAAAATTCGTGATCGCCGCCGCCTTTTTTAGGTAAGCAAAGGCCCGAATGATCTCTTTGGGCATCTTATTAATATCCTGAGCAATTGGGAAATTCTCAATGGAACGTTGAGTCTGAGCTCCCCAATAGACGTGAGCAGGCACTTGCACCTTACCCATAGTATCTTTTTCAATTCTATACTCCATACGATGTTTTGTATTAAATTTGTCTTAGTCCACAAAAATACCACCAAAAACATTAAGATGCTTAAAATTTACGGAATTCCTGCCTGCAATACGATGAAAAAATCGTTTGACTATTTAAACGAAAAAGGCATCCCCTATGAGTTCCACGATTACAAGAAAAAAGGCATTTCAGCAGATCAATTACGCTATTTCTTGGATCAATTAGGAGAGGAAACAGTATTAAACAAACAAGGGAGCACCTATCGACAGCTAAGCGATACGGAAAAAGCTAATCTAGATGTATTTACCTACCTACAAGAAAAAACATCTGCCATCAAGCGACCTATTTTGGTGCAAAATGACAGATGTTTCGCTGGATTCAAACCAGAAGAATTAGATAATTGGCTAAATACTTAATTACCCTTTGTAAAACAGCCATTTAGCCATCTCTTTTACGGTTACTTTCTTACCATACATCAAAATTCCGATACGGTAAATACGGGCCGAAATCCAGCTGCAGGCAAGAAATCCTAAGACCAATAAGGTCATCGATGTGGCTAATTCCCACGCTGGAACACCGTAAGGCAAACGAACCATCATATTAATAGGAGATGTAAACGGAATCATAGAAGCCCAAAACGCCATCGTACTATCGGGATCCTGCATCGTAAACTGAGCCATCATGAAGGCTGCAATAATGGGCAGCATCACAATAAAAGTGAATTGCTGGGCTTCTGTGGCACTCTCCACCGCACTGCCAATGGCCGCAAAAAGAGAGCTATAAAGCAAATAACCAAACAAGAAATAGAATAAAAAGCCTCCTACCACAAGTGGGATATTAGTGCTCTCAATCACCTTCGTTACTTCTTCCATTGGGGAGGCATCATTGATCTCTTTCGCTACTTTAGGATCCGCCTTCTTTACCTGTTCTACCTTCTGTTGAATCGGACTAGTTTGGTAGAATTTAGAAGCAACCTGTGATAGACCAATTGTTAAGACAATCCACAATAAAAACTGCGTTAAACCTACCATTCCCACGCCTAAAATCTTACCTAGCATTAGCTGATAAGGCTTAATCGACGAAATAATCACCTCAATAATGCGGCTGCTTTTCTCCTCAATCACCCCATTCATCACCTGAGAACCGTATAATAAAAGCGTTATATAGAGAAGCAAGCCCATAACTCCAGCTAATATCATAGCCCCTCCAGATGACGAGCTAGTTTCATTCCCAGTTTCAGAGACTGTAACCGTCTCACTCCCCACATCTACCTGTGTTTTTTCATACACTTCAGAGGCAATTCCAGCCTCTTTCATCAACACCGCACGCACCTTTTTCTCAATAACACGCTCAATAGAGGACTTCAAAGAGAGGCTAAGATTCTTTTCTGAATATATTTTCAAATCCTTCCCGTTGGTCAAAATATCCTTCGGAAGATGCACGAGGGCTGTATATCCTTCTTTGGCAAAATTAGCTTTCAAATCAGCAACAGGCTTATTGACTAACTTAAATTCCACCTCCTTATCCACTAAATCCGTAATCTGAAACAATCCACTCTCATCGACTACCTCGATTCGCTTCACCTCTTTATCCTGCATAGCTAACCAAATAGGGACCGCATAAATAGCCGTAATTAAAATAGGACCTAAAAGGGACGCAATCCAGAACGATTTCTTTTGAATTCGGGTCAAATACTCCCGCTGAATGACTAATAATATCTTGTTCATCGCTTATTTCGTTTCTTCTACTACTTGAATAAAAATGTCGTTAAAGGACGGTACTACCTCTTTAAACTCCTGCAAATCCACCTGCTTAATCAGGGCTGCAATAGCTTTATTGGTACCATCTGCTTGCGTTAATTTGATAATAGCCGACTGCCCATCATCATCCACCGAGACCACCTGAAAGGCAGCCGTGTCTGATAGAGCACCTGAAAACTTAATCGCATATTCGTCCTTCTTATATCGATTGCGAACTTCCTCTTTCTCCCCTGTTAAAACGACCTGAGAATGATTAATTAGTGCGATACTATCACATAATTCCTCGACCGATTCCATTCGGTGAGTGGAGAATAAAATGGTCGTTCCGCGCTCTTTTAGCCCTAAAATCTCCTCTTTTAGCATGTTCGCATTAATCGGATCAAAGCCAGAAAATGGCTCATCTAAAATCAATAATTTAGGTTCATGCACAACAGTGGCGATGAACTGGGTCTTTTGTTGCATTCCTTTGGAAAGATCATCTACCGGTTTATTCCACCAATCTTTAATATCCAAGCGAATAAACCAATCCTTTAATCGATTCTGCGCCTCAGTCCTAGAAAGGCCCTTTAATTGCGCTAAATACATCAACTGTTCCCCTACCTTCATCTTTTTGTATAAACCGCGCTCCTCAGGCAAATAACCGATCTGTTCGACGTGTTTAGGCTGCAATAATTCACCATCAAAAATCACCTGACCTTCATCTGGTGCCGTTATTTGATTGATAATTCGAATAAGCGATGTTTTACCAGCACCGTTCGGACCTAATAGGCCAAAAATCTGCCCCTTCGGTATCTCTAAACTTACCCCAGCCAGCGCCGTGTGTTCAGCATATCGCTTTACCACGTTTTGAATAGATAGTATCATAAACTGAATTTAATAAAACGAATTTAAACAAAAATTGCGTTCAGATCCTGGTAAAAGGATGAACGCAACGTACAAAGGATGAATGAATTTAGGCGATAATTTTAGAGACAAAATCCCAAATCACTACACCCATACTCACGGAAACATTGAGCGAATGTTTTGTCCCAAACTGGGGGATCTCCAAACTAAAATCCGCCTCCTGAATCCAGGCATCGTTTACGCCAAAAACTTCATTTCCGAATACGAAAGCATATTTTTGATCTTGTACTGGAGTGAATTTTTCTAACGATACAGAACCTTGCACTTGTTCCACACAGACGATTTGATAACCTGCTTCACGCAAGGCCTTGCGACTGTCTGCCGCATCGGCAAAATAAAGCCAGTCTACTGATTCATCTGCCCCCAAAGCGGTCTTAGAAATCTCTCTGTGAGGCGGTTGCGCAGTAATCCCACACATGTGTATGGCAGCACATTTAAAGGCATCCCCTGTTCGAAAAGCGGAGCCAATGTTATTCATACTCCTGATGTCATCTAAAACGATCACATAAGGGAATTTTTCCGTGGTTTTATAAGTAGAAACGTCGAGCCTATTCAGCTCATCCATGGATAACTTCTTCGACATATTTAGGCAATCCAAGAGAAAGGATACGCTAATTCAGGCACCTTAACTCGATCTGCTAATTTCTCTAAACGGGCTGGCAAATTAGCTACGTAATCACGTGCCTTTTCTGCCGTTTCATTTAATCCCGTCATATTTTCAATATTCCAATCACTAATCAATCCGCGCATGATCGTCACATAATCTTGTGTCGTATACACGCCTAAACGTTGAGCAGCGTCAGAGAAATGCTCGAATAAAGAACTTTTCGCCCCATTAATTTCGCGTAAGAAATGCGCCGGCATCACAATCTTCTTCTTCATCATGTCCGCAAAAGCGAGCATCATTTCGTTCGGATCTAAATTGAAAATCTCAGAAACGAAAGCGCGGTAGGCTTTGTGGTGACGAAGCTCATCTGCAGCAATCTGAGCACACATACGAGATAAAAGTGAATTGCCGTTTTGTTTCGCTAAAGAAGCGGTACGACGGTGCGAGATATTCGTTGCTAATTCTTGAAACGATGTGTAAACGAAATTACGGTAAGGATCTGCGGAAGTTCCGATGTCAAAACCATCAGCGATTAGGTATTGTGTGGATACTGCCACTGCTTTCATATCTACCTTTCCAGATAAATACAAATAGGTGCCTAACAGGTTTCCGTGGCGATTTTCTTCAGCCGTCCAGGTACGAATCCAACGCGCCCAGCCATCATTTTGGTCTACATGATTCACGGTATCCATACCTAATAACCACGACTCATACGTAGGCAAAGCCTCTTCCGTGATGGTATCACCCACTAGAACAGCCCAATAATCGTAAGGCAATTCATTCGCAGCTTCTTGTAAGGCTTTCACATCTGAAAAGAACGAATCTTTCGTAGCATCAGGTAACATGTCTGCTGGCTGCCAATTGGTCTCGATCGGGACTAAGTAGTCCTTTACGTAGGTATCCATGTTTTTGGCCAATTCTGACATGACCTCTAAGCGTGTATGAAATTGCGACATTCGTTTCTTGGTTAAAATACAATTCTGTGAAGATAACGAAAAATCGCTATTTAATCTCCCAAATACGCAATTCCTTTACCCTGATTTCACCTCCTTGTGAGACTAATTTTAAGGATTCTTTGTTCTTCGGAAAACGCAATGAACTGATAGCCACTGTTCCATCTTGCGCTAACAACTCTAAAGTAGAATGATCCACCACTAATTGAAAAACTTTATCTCCACCAGGAACAAAAGGCGCGGATTGAATCATATCAAATCCAGGTGCAGGAATAACGCCACTCATGCGGCGATCAATGAACCAATCTTGGCTCTTTTCATCAAATCCTATCCGAGTTAATTCAGGGTTTTCTTTCGCCTCATCCCCTATTTCAAGTCCCCATTGCTTTGCACGTGACACATCTACTCGCAACTCAACCATATAGGTCTTATTTTGAAGAAACTTGATTCCTGAAAGCGTTTTGGACCCGTCAATAACCAAGTTTTTAGCCTCAAAACTAGGCTTCTGACTGGCAAAATTAGGCTTGAATACCTGCTTTAATTTTAAACCCTGAGAAGTGTGTACCAATGACAAGGTTCTAGCTAATGACATTTGGCCTTTCCAAGGGAAGGTCGGTTGCTCTTTTCCATAGGACCAGCTTAACATCCAACCTAACCAAAAAGTCTCTTTGTCCACCGTATTGTAAAAAGGGATGGCTGCATAGAAGTCACGCCCAAAATCCACATAATTAACTTGCTCCTTCGGGGCATCATTCTTGAAAGTTTTGCCATCAAAATCTCCTACAAAATACTGCATACCCACTGTTTTCTTGTAGGGTCCTTGGCTCGAAAGGGCTAATACCCATTTCTTTTCCTTGGAATTCTCCACCGGCAATTCCAATAAAGAAGGGCATTCCCAAATCATATCGATATCACCCTGCTGAACAAATTCACTCAATAGAGACCAATGGATCAAGTCCTTTGACCCATAAAACTGAGCTGTATATTCCCACGGCTTCACCACCGTCATGACATATTGATTTGATGGGGCATGCCAAATAATATTAGGGTCTCTGAAATCCTTCAAATTGATGCTTAAAACCGGATTCTTATCGTATTTCGTCCAAGTCAATCCCTCATCATTGGAATAAGCCAAATGCTGCTCCTGTAAGGTATTGGGGTAATCAGCTGTATAAATGGCAATCAATAAAGGCTTTGTGGGATCCCCTAAGCCCGAAACGTGGTCCTTATCAAAGACCACACATCCAGAAAATATATATTCTTTGCCATGTGGAATAGCCACAGGTAACTCTTCCCAATGCAACAAGTCCTTGCTTTTTGCATGGCCCCAGCTCATATTTCCCCACTCATTGCCTTTCGGATTATGCTGGTAAAAAAGATGATAATTTCCGTTAATATAGATTAATCCATTGGGATCATTTGTCCAGTTAATCTTAGGGGTAAAATGAATGGCAGGACGCCATTGTTCCGTACTTTGTTGAGCAAACAAGTTAAACGCCAGAAGGAGCGTTAAAATGAATAAAGTCGATTTTATTTTCATCAATTTGGAGGTAATACGCATTTTTAAATTGTGGATTAAACCAATCCCCTAGGTTATAATAAGTAGCCGTAGTTCCTACAGGGAAAGCCATTGGATGATGACGATGGCCAAAAACAAAGCTTTCAATCTCCGGCTTTTTAGCAGCTGTTTCACGTATATAGGCTAAAATAAAATCAGTTTCTGCTTGAAAAGCATCTTCCCCTTTCGCCAGAGTACTTTCTTTTCGTGTGGAGGACCAAAAGTTCGCCAAACTGATTCCTACATTCGGATGCAGGAACCCGAAAAGCCATTGTGCCAGTCGATTCGTAAATACTTTCTTCAAGATTTTATATCCCGTATCACCAGGGCCTAAACCATCACCGTGACCAATATGTAATTGAAATGATTTGTTAGGGGTGGAGATTTTCAAATCACTAGGCTCTCTGTAGATTTTCGCACCTAGCTCTTTTTCTAAGTATTCCCACATCCAAAGATCATGATTACCCACAAAAACATGAATCTGAATTCCTTGATCTGCGAGTGCAGAAAGCTTACCTAGAAAGCGGACAAAGCCGCGCGGAACAGCTGTCTTGTATTCGAACCAAAAGTCAAATAAATCACCCATCAAGAATAGATCTTGGGCATCTTTCTGAACCTGATCTAACCAAGAAACCAACGCTTTCTCTCGCTCTCTTGACGTAATCTCATCCGGAAACCCCAAATGAAAATCCGATGCGAAATACACTTTTTTCCCAGATGTCAGATGAAGGTGAATCATATAAAAAATGGGCACCCTTTTGGGCACCCAATTGATTAACTATCTGTCGATTTTGGTTTTCTAGCTCTTGGCTTTGCAGCCACTTCTTTCGTCGCTGTTGGCTTTTTAGCTGGCGCTTTTTTAGCCGGAGCTTTTGCTACCGTAGCTTTCGCTGCTGGCGCTTTCTTCGCTGTTACCACTTTCGCCGGAGCCTTCTTTTTCTCCTCTGCTAAATCACGCTCATCTTTTGCATCCTTGCGTTTTTTCTCCGTCTCCCCCTTGATAAACTCTTGGTAGGACGTCAATTGCTCGAATGGACGAGGACCCACTAAAGCCTCTAAATCGCTTTGGAATAAGACCTCTTTCTGCAATAATTGCTCGGCTAAAATCGTCAATTTATCTTGTTTCGATTTCAACAACTTCTTCGTTCGATCATACGCTTCTTTGATGATTTTGCGAACTTCCTCATCAATTTCGCGGGCTGTCGTTTCTGAATATGGCTTGTTAAATTGGTATTCTGAGCCTTTGGAATCGTAATAAGAAATATTACCTAACTTCTCATTCATACCATAAATGGTCACCATCGAGTAGGCTAATTTCGTGATACGTTCTAAGTCATTTTGAGCACCTGTAGAGATCTTGCCAAACACAATTTCCTCTGCCGCACGACCACCCAAAGTAACACACATTTCATCCATTAACTGCTCCGTGCGGTACAAGAATTGCTCCTTAGGCAAATACTGCGCATAGCCTAAAGCCGCCACCCCACGAGGTACGATGGAAACTTTTACTAAAGGATTCGCATGCTCTAAGAACCAACCCGCAATGGCGTGTCCTGCTTCGTGGAAGGCAACAATTTTCTTCTCTTCTGGAGAAATCAATTTGTTTTTCTTTTCCAAACCTCCAATTACGCGATCCATCGCTTCTTGAAAATCGTTCATGTCAACTGCTGTCTTAGAACGACGCGCCGCGATTAAAGCCGCCTCATTACATACGTTCGCAATCTCAGCACCAGCGAAACCTGGTGTTTGAGCAGCTAATTCTTTCGGATCTGTATCTGCGGCTAATTTCAATGGCTTCAAGTGCACTTTGAAAATCGCTTCACGACCAATAATATCGGGTTTGTCAATCGAGATTTGACGATCAAAACGACCTGGACGCAATAAAGCAGGATCCAATACATCTGGACGGTTTGTTGCCGCCATGATGATAATACCTGAATCAGTTGCAAAACCGTCCATCTCCACTAAAAGGGAGTTAAGTGTATTTTCGCGCTCATCGTTTCCTCCTGGCATAGAACCACGACCACGGGAACGACCGACCGCATCAATCTCATCGATGAAAATAATACAAGGTGCTTTTTCTTTCGCTTGCTTGAATAAATCACGCACACGCGCAGCGCCTACCCCGACAAACATCTCCACGAAATCAGAACCTGAAAGTGAGAAGAAAGGAACACCAGCTTCACCTGCAACAGCTTTCGCTAACAAAGTTTTACCTGTACCTGGAGGGCCTACTAATAAGGCTCCTTTCGGGATTTTACCCCCTAAATCAGTGAATTTCTTCGGGAATTTCAAGAACTCTACGATCTCCTGAATCTCCTCTTTCGCCTCGTCTAGACCAGCAACATCGTTAAAGGTAATCTTCACTTTCGATTCGCCTTCAATCAGCGTAGCACGGGACCGACCAATGTTAAAGATTTGACCTCCGCCACCGGCTCCACCACCCATTCTAAAGAACAAGAAATAGAAGCTCAGACCCATTAAGATAAAGAATCCCCAAGTCCCTAACCAGTCCAAAGGACCCGTTCTAGTCTCCGGAGAGGCCATAATTTGCTCATTACGAGGGAAGGTTTTTTGGCGATCTTCTAAGAAACGCTCGAAGCTTTCTTTCGAATTAATCTCAAATTCAAAGTGAGGAACTTGCGCAGCAGGAACTAATTTCTGCGTCGTGTTTTTCTTGAAATACTTCGGGATAAAAGTCGGCTTAAGACTTACTTCCACAATTTTATCATTTACAATCACCACTTTCTCCACCTCTTTTTGAATCAACATCGATTCAAATTGCTTGATTGTGATAGGCTGCAATGTTGTTTCCTTCGAAAAGAAAAACATACTAACAACCGCTAACACTAAACCTACGACCATCCAACTTTGGAATCCTCCGACTGGTTTTTTAGGCATACGAGGCTGTAAGCCTGAACGTTTCGCGTTTTTAAAATTATTCCCTTGTTTGGCCATTTTGATTTTTATTGTTGGGCATTAAACACCCTGATGGGTGATAAGGTTCTATAAATCTAAAATAAAATTAATCTGGAATAACAGTGAATTTTGCATCACCCCACAATTCCTCAAGCTTGAAAAAAGCCCGTTTATCTTTCAAAAATACGTGAACAATCACGTCATAATAATCCATTAAAATCCATTCCCGATTTGCTCTTCCCTCTACCGCATGTACGTGAATTTTACCTGATTCCCAGACTTCTTTATCCACTGAATCAGCGATCGCATCAATTTGTGTGTCAGATGTACCTGAACAAATCACAAAGAAATCCGTAAAAGCATTATCTACTTTACGTAAATCCAACACCGTGATTTCTTGCGCTTTTTTATCCTGCATGCCTTTTACCACCCAGCTCACTATTTCCTCTGACGCATCGACTTGCTTAGCGACTTTCTTAAGAGTTTTACTCATAAATGTTTTTCTGTATTAATTTGTGTAACAAGAAACCAATAACGAATAAAAATCTAAATTTGTTCTTGTAACCCTAAAATTACAAATAATAATTGAACAATTACCAAGCTCCCACCCGCTTCATTGGCAAAAACAGCAAATATCTAGACATTTGTCCATCGACGAATTCTATCGCCTTTGAGGAGGCCTTAAACGGGGAAATTCCAGAAGGTTTTGCCTGGATTGCAGGTCATCAAACTGCCGGTAGAGGACAAAGAGGAAACACCTGGCAAGCCGAGCCCCATCAAAATCTTACCCTTTCCATTTTACTCAGACCATCTCATGCACTGCTCGAAAAACAATTCTTTCTAAGCAAAGCCGCAGCGAATGGCATCTTGGATGGACTAGAGGCTTGGTCTCGTGCTACGCAGGGAGAAAATTTCAATTTTGAAATCAAATGGCCCAATGACATTTACCTGGATGGAGTCAAATTAGGAGGGATTTTAATTGAGAATAATTTCCAAGCAGGAAAGTGGAGCTTTTCCATCGTAGGCATCGGACTTAATATCAATCAACTCAATTTCGAAGGAATTAGAGGCACCTCACTCCGCTCCTATTTAGAACTGAAAGATCCCATTTCACTTCCAGAGGTTTACAATTATATTTCCCAAGGGATCGAAAATACCTATACCCTTTTTAAGGAAGGGCAATTTGAGAAAATCGATGAGCACTACCATGAACGCTTATTCAGACGATTAGAATGGGCTAGCTACGAAGCTGGCAATGAACGTTTTGAGGGCAAAATTCTAGGGGTTAATGAACAGGGATTATTGGAAATTGAAAAAGAATTCACGGTAGAATCCTATGATTTAAAGGAAATAAGTTTTATTTTTCCCTCTTAAATTCCTCTAAATACCTTACATGATTTCTCATTACCAAAGCAACTTGGAGAATTTCCTTCATTGGGCAAATACCACTCCAAACAACCTTTATTTAAGACAACCACATGGCGATCAATACATTGACTATAGCTATGCGGCAGCCGCAGTGGAGGTTAAAAAGATCGCTCATTTTTTACAGAGACATCTAACAGAGGAATCGAAAAATGTTGGAATAGTAGCCAAAAATTCGGCCCATTGGATGATGGCAGATTTGGCAATTGCAGCTGCGGGTGGCATATCAGTCCCTTTCTATGCCACGTTAACGAAAGACCAATTGCATCAGGTTTTAGTGCATTCGGAGTGTTCCATCCTGATTGTAGGTAAATTAGATCATTGGGACAAAATCAAAGAGGCCATTCCGGAGCACGTCCTTGTGATACATACGCCAGAAAGTTCGGAAAAATCGGGTCATCAATGGGCGGAGATTCTGAAAACAGAAAATGAAATCGCGTCTTTACCTCAGCCGAAACCCGAGGACATCGCCACCATTGTTTACACCTCTGGCACGACCGGAATGCCTAAGGGAGTTATGATTACCTATGGCGGTATCGAAGCAGGCATCAATATGGCCAGAGAAATTGCGTTATTAGATCAACCTTCGGCACGATTTATTTCCTATTTACCCCTATGCCATATCGCAGAGAGAAACTTTGTCGAATTTGCTGGAACAGCGGCAGGAGGCACCATCTATTTTGTCGAGAACCTCGATACTTTTGCGAAAAATTTAGCAAGCGCTAGACCTACCCATTTCCTAGCTGTACCACGAATCTGGGCTAAATTCCAGGAAGGTATTCTACAGAAAATTGGAGGACAAAAGAAATTAGATCTCTTCTTGCGGATTCCCATTTTGAAAAATATCATTCAAAAAAAGATCCAAAAAGGACTCGGCTTAGACTGCACAAAACTAGCTGTTACTGGGGCCGCACCCATTTCTGAGGAACTGATGATCTGGTTTCAAAAATTAGGCATCTTTATTCAGGAGGCCTACGGTATGACCGAAAATATGGGCTTGAATGCCGTCATGCCTAGAGATCAAATCAAACTAGGTTCTGTAGGCCGAGTGCATCCGGACTGCGAAACGCGAATTGATCCTGAAACCAACGAGATTCAGATGCGGGCACCTTATAATTCAACAGGCTATTTCAAGGAACTGGCATTAACGAATGATTTATTCACCTCAGATGGCTGGCTAAAAACCGGCGATCAAGGCACCTTGGATTCGGCAGGATTCCTCTCTATTACTGGGCGAGTTAAAGATAATTTCAAAACGGCCAAAGGGCATTACGTGGCACCCGCTCCAATAGAAAACAAAATTGGTACACATGAATTGGTGGAACAAGTCTGTGTGGTGGGCGTCAACTTACCACAACCGATTGTTCTTGTTGTGCTTAGTGCAGCGGCAAAAATCAAGCCAAAAGAAGAGATCCAACAAACCTTACTAGGCTTGAAGGACGAGGTTAATCCCATGTTAAAAAATTATGAACATTTAAAAAAGGTGGTCATCGTAAAAGAAGATTGGAACATTGAAAATGAATGTTTGACGCCTACAATGAAGATTAAACGGCCATCCATCGAGAAAAAATACCAGGCGAATTTCGAACGTTGGTATGATAGCCCTGAAACGATTATTTATGAATAAATCGCTCTAAATGACTAAATTGCGAGGTGAAAATGCTCCGCCTCCTTTTCTTATTATTATTATTTACCACGATTTCTAATAGTGCAAAAGCGCAATTCGTCATCGTGGACAGCGTCATTTTCAAAGGGAACGAAAAAACACGTGACAATATCCTGCGAAGAGAATTGGATTTGCACTCGGGTGACACCTTGCAAGTGTCAGAATTAGATGCTCGACTTGAGTTTAATCGCCGAAAATTAAACAATACGAATCTTTTCATTTGGGTGAAAGGTGATTACCACCAAAACAAACCCGAACATATAGAAATTACCTATGAGTTTCTCGAGCAGTGGTATTTACTAGGCTACCCCATATTTCAGTTAGCTGATCGGAACTTAAACGAATGGTGGTCTAAAGGTCATTCTTTTAGTAGAACGATTTATGGAGCCCACTTAATTCACAATAATTTTAGGGGTAGAAACGAAAGGCTCAGCTTTAAAGCAGAAACTGGATTTACGCAGCGCCTGGAATTGGGCTATTCTAACCCCTATATTGATCCTAAAAAGACCCTAGGTATAGGGGCAGCTCTTAGTTATACCACGAATAAAAATTTAGCCGTCAGAACTAGAAACGACACGCTACAAATTTTAAGTTCAGATAAAATTTTACGTGAACGCTGGAGCGGAGCCTTAAGCTTTCGAAAAAGAATTAAATTCTATGATTTCCACTTTGCAGAGATGCGCTACAGTCACTCTGTGGTATCAGATACCATTCGCCTACTAAACCCAAATTACTATTACAAGGGATCGAATGAGCAAAATTTCCTACAGCTAACCTACGCGTATTCGTATGATTTTCGGGATTATGCGCCCTATCCTTTAAGAGGAAAAAAGCTTGATTTTGCGTATAATTATTTTGGTATTCTGGCGCAAGACGCCTTGAATTATTGGGATTTACGAGCATCCATTTCCTATTTCTTCGATTTAGGGTCGAATTTTTTCATCACTACATCCTGGAAAGGCAAATTGACGCAAGAGAATAGAAATATCCCCTATGCTAACCTACAAGCCCTGGGATACGGGAATGACAATGTGCGTGGCTACGAACTGAACGTCATCGATGGAACGAATTACTTGTTATCTAAAAACACCTTTAAATACCAGCTTTATAATAAGGTAATTCCCATTCGCTTTATTCCGTACAAGCAATTCAACCAAGTGCCTATTGCTGTTTATCCGACCGTATTCTTCGATTTCGCTTATGTTTATCAAGCGAGCCCTGAGCTAACTAATAGTCGCTTTTCAAATCGATGGATTTACGGCATGGGCCTTGGATTCGACATCGTTACCTATTATAACTTCGTATGTAAATTAGGCGTCCCTGTCATTAATAGTGGTAAATCTGGCCTCGTAGTTAGTATCGGTCGGGAGTTTTAGGCAAAAAAAAGCCGGTTAAAAACCAGCTCATTTTAAAAATACCTAACCACTAATATTCTTATATATCTTGAAGGCCAAAGCCTATAATCCGATTATATTTCCCCAAAAATAACATTTTTTATCATCAATGGCGAAATTCATCTATTTTTGGTAAATAAAAATTCTCACTCCCTTTTGCATTTGTATGAAGAAACCGTTAAATAAACTAATCGTTCCATTCTTGAGCCTTTTTATTTCCGGAACTGTAGTAATCATCTTACATTCCTGCAGTCAGGAAAAACAAGCTGAAAACAAGGATAGCGAACAAACTGAAGCTGTCGCGACAGCTTGGTCAGCCAGTGGCGAATGGGTTCAAAAGCTGACGGTAAGCCCAACAAATATCGTTCGAAACACGACCTGGGGTCAAGATTTCTCCACCATTAACGACTCGTTAGAAGTAGCCGAATCTCAACCCGAAAAAGGGAAATCCTACACGCTTTATTTCGATGATACCGATTTGAATTTTAGCGATATCACTTACATCCCAAACGATCAAAATAAACTCCAAGAAATCACCTTTGATATTTTCGTTGATTCGGCAGAAGATGTGCAGCCTTTAATTGATCAATGGAAAGGCTATTTAGAGGTAAAATTTGGCCCATCTGAGACAAAAGGTACGCAAGTTCTTTGGACTAAAAATAAAAATACCCGAATCCAATTAGAGAACGTTAGTACTCCCAAAGATCCGGGTATTAAAATCAGCTTTAAAGCAGCTAATTAAATTTTATAAATCCAACCGCGGGTGTCAGCGATTTCGCCTAATCGAATTTGGCTGATCTCGTTGAACACTTTGGCAGAGAAATCGCTCTCCTTACGAGCTGGTAATTCGTAATCTTTACCTTCAAAACCGATCGTCTGAATAGGCGCAATCACTGCAGCAGTTCCAGCCCCGAATGCTTCGGTTACCGCTCCTGAGCTAATTCCTTCCACTAATTCTTTCACAGATAAGAGACGCTCTTGGACTTCGACGCCCCAGTCTTTGGCAATCTGAATCACTGACTTCCGTGTCACTCCATCTAATATGGTATCACCTGTAGGCGCAGTCACCAAAGCTCCATTGATGATAAACATCAGGTTCATCGTCCCCGCTTCCTCTACATATTGATGTGTCGCCGCATCAGTCCAGATAATTTGATCATATCCCGCCTTGTTCGCCTCTATCGTAGGGAATAATGAACCGCCGTAATTACCGGCATTCTTAGCAAAACCTACTCCCCCTTTTGCTGCGCGAATGTATTCAGTCTCTACACGTACACGCAAAGGCTTTGAATAATACGATCCTACAGGACAATTGAAGATGATAAATTTATAGGTAGTGGATGGAGAAACGCCCACATACTCATCTGTTGCAAACATAAACGGACGGATGTACAAAGAACAACCGTCTTTTTCCGGCACCCAAGCATTATCCAATTGAATCAATTGCTTCAATCCACCTAAGAAAATTTCTTCTGGAACCTCCGGCATACACATACGAACTGCCGATTTATTAAAGCGCTTCATATTTTCCTCTGGACGGAAAACTAATACCTCGCCTTGCTTCGAGCGATACGCCTTCATTCCTTCAAAAATTGCCTGACCATAATGAATAGACATCATCGCGGGTTGATAAGACAAAGGGCCGTAAGGTTGAATTTGGACGGACTTCCAAGCTCCATCTGCATATTCAGCGACGAGCATGTGATCAGCGAAACTGCGGCCAAAAGCCAAATTGTCAAAATCTACCTCGCTTAAGCGAGATTTAGGCGTTTTTTGAATGGTAACTTGCATAAGTTTTTGTTTCTACTTGCCGGAATTCCAAGGTATCTCAGGGATGCCTAATGAATGGTGCAAATAACGGCACATCATAAATAAGTAATCTGATAATCTATTCAAATACGCGATCGCAGTCGCATAATCTTCTTTTTCTTCTATTTGAACCCAGCGAATCAAGCTACGTTCCGCTCTGCGGCAAACCGTCCGCGCAATTTGAGCCGCCGCAATAACGGGATGACCTCCTGGCAATATAAAGAAGCGCATAGGCTCTATTTTACTGTCAATTTCGTCAATCATCTTTTCTATTTGCACAATATCGTGCAAAGAAATCAACTTCATATTACCCAAATATTCCTTCGAATCGCTCGCAACGTGAGCACCCAAAACAAATAGGCTTGATTGAATCGCTTGCAAGTATTCTGCTAAATGAGGTTCGATAACACAAATCAAAGCACCTAGGTGACAATTCAATTCATCAATATCACCAATCGCGTCCATCCGAACGTCAGACTTTGACAATCCTTTTCCATCCGCCAAGCGGGTAAATCCACCATCTCCATTCTTCGTGTAAATTGCCATGCTATTGGGGTTATTTACAAAAATAATAGAAATAAAGATTAGGTCGGTATGATTTTCAAAACTAATTTTGCAGACATTTTAATCAACTATGTCGATAGACCATTTTGCATCCCGAGTTTGGCGAATTTTGTCCATCGTGGCATTCGGAATCTCTTTATTATTTATCTACAGAGGACTTCCTGATCCTACGGCGGTACATTTTGGGGAAACAGGCAGAGGCGATGGTTTTTTACCTAAGGAAGAAGTCTTCTATTTAGTTGCCGGAATCACCACTTTACTAAACGTTTTAAGCCTTTTACTGATTAAAGCAATCGACAAAATCCCTAGGGAAAACTGGGGGAAAATACTTCCTGTTTTCGCTGAAAAAGGAGACGAGACTATCAAAACTACCTTTATCAACTGGTTACATTTCTTCCCAGCCATCATCAACACCTATTTAATCTTGGCTTTAAGAGCCCTATTGATGTTGAATGATGAAAGAACGTATCAAAGCGATTATAACTACATACCCTCGTTAGGCATTGTATTACTATTGATTTGGCTGATTTATTTGCCTCTTCGCTTATTTGCAAGTCCTAAATTCCAGGAGGAACTATGAGTATTCAACTGCCGAATATTCCCATTCAGGCTTTTGATTACCCCCTACCTGAATCCAAAATCGCACAATTTCCACTGGCGAATAGACATGATTCGAAACTATTAGTTTATCAAGATGGCCAAATTACCCACGCCGCCTTTCGCAACTTAGCAGGTCAACTCCCGGAGAATTCCTTATTAATTTTCAATAATACCAAAGTAATTCCTGCCCGCATTCCACTATTTAAGGAAAATGGCGTGGCGATTGAGCTCTTTCTACTTCATCCGCTTTCGGACGCTGCTCCCACCGAGCAAATGATGGAGGCAACAGGGGAATCTAGCTGGGAATGCCTAGTGGGTAATAAAAAGCGCTGGAAGGAAGGCGATGTGCTATCTAAAGGTGATTTATCTTTCTCTTGGATCAATAGAGAACTAAATCACATACGAATCAGCTGGGAGACAGATAAGAGTTTTGCGCAAGTTTTAGAAGAAATAGGCAAAATTCCGCTTCCTCCCTATATGGAAAGAGAAGCCCAAGTTTCTGATTCAGAAAGATACCAAACCTTGTTTTCCGAAAAGCAAGGTGCCGTGGCAGCTCCTACCGCTAGCTTGCATTTCTCGGAGGATGTTTTAGCAGATATCGATCGATTAGGTATTAAAAAAGCTTACCTCACATTACACGTAGGTGCTGGTACTTTTTTACCGGTAAAAGAAGAGGATGTCAGTAAACATCCGATGCACCGGGAACAAATCGTCTTTACTCCTTCCCTGATAGAAACGCTTTTAAATCACAGAGGGCCCTTTATTCCGGTGGGAACGACGGCTTTGCGTGCGCTAGAAAGTTTGTACTGGAGTGGAGTTTGGCTTGTTGAAAATAGACCTCTAGAGAACGGATTACTTATTTTACCCAAAGAATTTGCCTACGAAAGACGTGAAAATACGGTATCGATTCAAGATTCGCTCACTGCGGTTTTAGGGTATCTACAAGAGCATAATCGTCATTATTGGGTCGCTGAAACCGAATTATTAATTATGCCGGGATACAAGCCTCGCTTTTGCGATGCCCTTGTGACGAATTTTCACCAACCTAAATCGACCTTATTGGTTTTAATTACCGCCCTGATTGGGGAGGATTGGAAGAAGGTCTATGACTCGGCTTTATCGAACGATTACCGCTTCCTAAGCTACGGAGATTCATCTCTATTATTTAAAAAGAAGGATATTTAGTACTTTTGCAAAAAACAATCATTTATGACAAATTTCATTGAAGAATTACGTTGGAGAGGGATGTTACACGATATGATTCCGGGTTTAGAGGATCAGTTGGCCAAAGAAATGACGGTGGCCTATATCGGTTTTGATCCTACTGCACCGAGTCTTCATATTGGAAATTTAGCTGCGATCATGCTATTAAAGCATTTTCAATTAGCTGGCCATAAGCCGATTGCCTTAGTAGGTGGTGCTACCGGAATGATCGGTGACCCATCTGGAAAATCCGCTGAACGTGATTTTCTTTCAGAAGATACCCTTCGCGCGAATCAAGTTGGGATTCAAGCACAATTAGAGAAATTCTTAGAGTTCCACGGCGGTGCAAATTCGGCTGAATTAGTCAATAACTACGATTGGTTTAAAGAATTCAGCTTCCTAGGTTTTCTACGTGAAGCGGGTAAGTTTTTAACCGTTAATTATATGATGTCCAAAGATTCAGTTAAGAAACGCCTAGAAACCGGCATTTCCTTCACTGAATTCTCCTATCAATTATTACAAGGATACGATTTCTATCATTTATATAAGACCAAAAAAGTGCGTCTTCAAATGGGTGGTTCTGATCAGTGGGGAAATATCACCACGGGTACAGAAATCATTCGCCGTAAAGAGGGGCACGATGAGGATGCAACGGAACGCGCCGCTTTCGCTTTAACCACTCCTTTAGTAACAAAGGCAGATGGGACAAAATTTGGTAAATCAGAATCAGGCAACGTTTGGTTAGATCCAAGCAGAACCTCTCCTTTCGCCTTTTATCAGTTTTGGCTAAATGCGGCTGATGCTGACGTTCCTCGTTTAATCCGCGTATTTACTTTATATACGAAGGACCAAATCGAAGAGATGGAACGCGCACATGCGGAAGCTCCACACTTACGTATCTTACAAAAGGCCATTGCCGAAGAAGTAACCACCCGCGTTCATGGAGCAGAAATTTGTGCCTTGGTGATTGAAGCGTCTGCCCTACTCTTTTCTAAAGATGCGGTAGAACTATTAACTAACGCCTCTGATGCTTTAATTGCACAATTACCAGTGTACGAAGTTTCGTCTGCTTTATTATCAGA
>NZ_JBEWZG010000001.1:0-2695 GCF_045310505.1 Aquirufa novilacunae | reverse complement strand
CCTATTTAAGATAGGAGGCGAACCTGCTGAACTGAAACATCTAAGTAAGCAGAGGAAGAGAAAACAAAAGTGATTCCGTAAGTAGTGGCGAGCGAACGCGGATTAGCCCAAACCAGTGTTGTTGCGGCAAGACTGGGGTTGTAGGACCACGATATCGATTATATAAATCAACGAGAACTGTCTGGGAAGGCAGGCCATAGAAGGTGAGAGCCCTGTATTGGTAAGTTTATGTAATTGTAGTGGTATCCTGAGTAGGGGGGGACTGGAGAAATCCCCTTTGAATCTGCCGGCACCATCCGGTAAGGCTAAATACTACCAAGAGACCGATAGTGAACGAGTACTGTGAAGGAAAGGTGAAAAGTACCCTGAGTAAGGGGGTGAAAAGACCCTGAAACCATACGCTTACAAGCGGTCGGAGCCCTTTCGTGGGGTGACGGCGTGCCTTTTGCATAATGAGCCTACGAGTTACTTTCACTGGCGAGGTTAATCACGTTGACGTGAGCAGCCGGAGCGAAAGCGAGTCTGAATAGGGCGCTTAGTCAGTGGGAGTAGACGCGAAACTTTGTGATCTACCCATGAGCAGGTTGAAGCTCCGATAACACGGAGTGGAGGACCGAACCAGTTTACGTTGAAAAGTATTTGGATGACTTGTGGGTAGGGGTGAAAGGCCAATCAAACTGAGAAATAGCTCGTACTCCCCGAAATGTTTTTAGGAACAGCCTCGGGGTTAAGTTTTAAGCAGGTAAAGCTACCGATAGGACTAGGGGGAGTCAAATCCTACCAAATCCTGACGAACTCTGAATGGCTTAAAATATACCCGGGAGTGAGGGCTGGGGTGCTAAGGTCCCAGTCCGAGAGGGAAAGAACCCAGACCAACAGCTAAGGTCCCAAAATCTTTACTAAGTTGAACTAAGGAAGTCTGATTGCAGTGACAGCCAGGATGTTAGCTTGGAAGCAGCTATTCATTTAAAGAGTGCGTAACAGCTCACTGGTCGAGCGAGGCGGGCATCGATAATAAACGGGCATCAAGTAAAGTACCGAAGCTTTGGATTATATTTATATACTGGTAGGGGAGCATTCTGATCTGCGGAGAAGGTGAAGCGACGAGCTTTGCTGGAGCGTTCAGAAAAGCAAATGTAGGCATGAGTAACGATAATGAGGGCGAGAAACCCTCACGCCGAAAGACTAAGGTTTCCTCAGCTATGCTAATCAACTGAGGGTTAGTCGGGGGCTAAGGGTCTAGCGAAGGCGACAACCTAATGCACAACAGGTTAATATTCCTGTACTTACTTATTGGGCAAATAGATGACGGAGATTACAGGTTACCAGATACTGACGGAATAGTGTCTTTGAGAGGCGGCAGCAATGCCAAAACGAGTGTAGTGAGTAAACTTCCAAGAAAAGTCTAGGCGTGTATAACTGATAAGTAACCCGTACCGTAAACCGACACAGGTGGTCGAGAAGAATATTCTAAGGCGCTCGAGTGAATCACGGCTAAGGAACTCGGCAAATTAACCCTGTAACTTCGGGATAAAGGGAGCCACGAGCAATCGTGGCCGCAGAGAAATGGCCCAGGCGACTGTTTAACAAAAACACATGGCTTTGCTAAATCGAAAGATGACGTATAAGGCCTGACACCTGCCCGGTGCTGGAAGGTTAAGGGGGGATGTTAGCCGCAAGGCGAAGCATTGAACTGAAGCCCCAGTAAACGGCGGCCGTAACTATAACGGTCCTAAGGTAGCGAAATTCCTTGTCGGGTAAGTTCCGACCTGCACGAATGGTGTAACGATCTGGGCACTGTCTCAGCCGTGAGCTCGGTGAAATTGTAGTAACGGTGAAGATGCCGTTTACCCGCAACGGGACGGAAAGACCCCATGAACCTTTACTATAGCTTAGCATTGAGTTTTGGTACTGGATGTGTAGGATAGGTGGGAGGCTGTGAGCCGGTGTCGCTAGGCATCGGGGAGCCAACGTTGAAATACCACCCTTCTTGTACTGGAATTCTAATCCCCAAAGGGGAGACATTGCTTGGTGGGTAGTTTGACTGGGGTGGTCGCCTCCAAAAGAGTAACGGAGGCTTTCAAAGGTTCCCTCAGCACGCTTGGTAACCGTGCGTAGAGTGCAATAGCAAAAGGGAGCTTGACTGTGAGACCGACAAGTCGATCAGGTACGAAAGTAGGATATAGTGATCCGGTGGTTTAGTATGGAACAGCCATCGCTCAAAGGATAAAAGGTACTCTGGGGATAACAGGCTGATCTCCCCCAAGAGCTCACATCGACGGGGAGGTTTGGCACCTCGATGTCGGCTCGTCACATCCTGGGGCTGGAGAAGGTCCCAAGGGTTCGGCTGTTCGCCGATTAAAGTGGCACGCGAGCTGGGTTCAGAACGTCGTGAGACAGTTCGGTCCCTATCTGTTGTGGGCGTAGGAATATTGACAGGTTCTGACTTTAGTACGAGAGGACCGAGTTGGACTGACCGCTGGTATATCAGTTGTTCTGCCAAGGGCATAGCTGAGTAGCCACGTCGGGACCAGATAAGCGCTGAAAGCATCTAAGTGCGAAACTGACCTGAAGATGAGTATTCCATGAAGGGTCCGTGTAGACGACACGGTCGATAGGCTACAGATGTAAAGACAGTAATGTCAAAGTCGAGTAGTACTAATTACCCGAAAGCTTACCTTTTATTAATTTACAC